>NZ_KB907261.1 GCF_000381905.1 Paenibacillus fonticola DSM 21315
GAAAGGGGATCGGCTGGCCCCAGTTCTTTGATGAGTTTACGAAGTGCCGCCGCCGAATGTGGAATGCTCCCGTAATAGCGAGGGGCTTCCCCGGTTGAATCCGCAATGGCCACCGAAATTTTTGCTTTGGATACATCTAAACCGACGAATTTTGTGATAGACTGCATAGTATCAGCTCTCCTTTGCTATGTAGCTCTGAAATGGTTGGTCTTTCCACTTTCCATTTTAACCTACGAGATGTAGCAATGTGGAGGGCTGTCTGTTTATCGTTCATCATAGCTAGAATCAAACAACAGAGGCTGATAAGCGTGACTGCGTGGCCATTCGTAAATACTTAGTATAGGATGCAGAAATCTGTAAATATTCTGCAGGGTGCAGGACAATATAGCCTTTATTTTCAGGCCTGGGGCTTTCACTGTAACTTTCGGGTAATTAAAGCAAAAGGGGCTGTCTCAAAAGTGATAGGTGACTGAGGGCACCCATCTCCATCTTTAGCTCCTCTATAAAACTGTCGGACACGAAGCAGGGACTTAGACTAAATGGAAATCGTGTATCTAATTATGCTCGAAACGAATATTTCAGGGGATTAGATGGATTTGATGCACCAAAAATCAAAAATCCAGTCCAGGATGACCCTCTTCCCCCTACTAATGACATGAAATCCACTTAAATTTACATTCTCTTCTTTGCTGCCGAAAATAACTACTATGAATCCATTAAATAAGGGCGGATCACATCAAAAAGCAAAACCATAAAAAAGCTGGATGGAAAACATTGTATTTTTCCACCCAACTTTTTATTTGGGGGCTTATTAGACAGCCCCTCTCTCTAGCTTTATCGTCTGTAGTCGCTCTAGCCGTTACTTAGTCGTTACTTAGTCGTTACTTAGTCGTTACTTAGTCGCTCTTAGCCGTTACTTAGCCCTTCTGAGTTCTTCCTAGCACTTCCATAAATCCCTAGAACCCCTAGCACTTTCTAGAACTTTCTAGCACTTCCTAGCACTTTCTAGTACTATCTTAGCCTACCTGGTACTTCTGAGCGCTTCTTGCGAACACTTCTGAGCACACTTTTTAGCACTTCCTATCCTAGCCCTTCTTAGCACCTCTAAGCACTTCTTGCGAGCTCTTTTCAGAGCACTTCTTAGCAACTCTAAGCACTTCTTGCCACACTTCTTAACCTTTCTTAGCGCCTCTAGGCACTTCTTAGCGAACAGCTTTTAGCGCGCTCCTTAGCACCTTTAGCCTTCTTAGCCCTTAACCGAGCCTGCCACCATTCCCTTCATAATTTGATCTTGCAAGATCAAATACACAGCAATGGTAGGTATGACGGCGATAGCCATTGCCCCCATCGTCAGGCTATAATCCGTACCAAAGCCATCCGAGAATAAGGATAAACTTAGCGGTAGTGTCTTCAGCACCTGTGAGTTAATGAATACAAGGGCAAAAGAAAAGTCATTCCAGAACCGCAGAAACGCTAAAATTGAAATGGTCGCGACGATTGGACTGCACAGCGGGAAGATCACCCGGCCAAAAACTCCCCACCAGCCATTACCATCGATCATGGCCGCTTCCTCAATTTCCCGCGGAATAGAGGCCATATAGCCTATAGCTAAAAATACAGCGAGTGGAAGCTCAAATGCCGTGTAAGGTAAAATTAGCGCCCAGTAAGTATCCAGCAGGTGGATCTTATTCATCATTAGAAATAAAGGCACAAGCGTACTATGAATCGGAATAAGCAGACCTGCCAGGAATAAGGTTACAGCTACTTTCTTAAACCGGAATTCAAATCGTGAGAGCACGTATCCGGCAAGAATGCCAAGAACAAGCGTGAGGATGACAGCTGTTATCGTCACAAATGTAGAATTCAGCATCGCCCTTCCCATGTTTCCTAACTTCCACGCCCGGGTGATGTTCTCTATCATCCAGGCGTGTGGCAGCGAGTAAGGGTTCTTAAAAAAATCTTCATTTGTCTTAAATGCACTAATAAACAACCAATACAAGGGATACAGCGTAAGAACCGCATATCCGATTAATATCAATTTCCCGAGAACGGATAATCCCTTTAATGCAAGCTTTTTACCGGTGGAATCTATGGCAATATTGGCAGCTGTAGTTGTTCTAAGTTCCACTCTCCTTCCCCTCCTCGTTATCTCTCTTTCCTTCGAGTCAGGATATAATTAATCCCGATCAGTAAGGCGCTTATGATCATGATGATGGTAGACACGGCAGAACCGTATCCATAGCGATAAACACGGAACGTGTTATTATACATATAAGTGGCTAGCAACTCTGTCGATTGTGCCGGTCCTCCTTGCGTCATCACCATTACATGATCGAACGCCTTCAAGCTTCCCGAGATACAGAGTACCATGGTAACAACCACAGTACTCCAGATCATAGGCAGTGTTACGTAAAACAGCCTTTTTCTCCCGTATGCTCCATCGATATGAGCCGCGTCGTAAATTTCTGACGATATATTTTGCAACGCTGCAATAAAGATGATCATGTAGGGCCCAATATTGCTCCAGTTAATCGGAATTGTGATCGCGAATATGTTCACATGAGGTACGGATAGCCAAGCCCGTGTCCAAGACTCCAGCCCGACGGCCTCCAAAATGGTGTTGACCAATCCGAACTGCGGATGATAGATATATCCCCAAATCAGCCCTACTACAACAGTTGAAAGAACCATAGGCATAAATACTGCCGAACGTATAAAGCGGGAGAAAAACGAGTTCTTGACGAGAACTAAAGCTAAGAGAAGCGCAATAGGAATCTGCCCTATGATTGCCGATATAACTAGAATCAAGTTGTTTTTTAGCGCTCTCCAGAAAATAGGGTCCTGTAAAATTTCACGATAGTTACCTGCACCAATAAATTTAGATGCTCCGATTCCTTTCCACTCGAATACTCCATAATAAGCGGACCAAAAAATAGGAACGATAACAAAGACCACGAATAGAAGCAGCGCCGGAAGCAGGGCTAGTGCAATAAATCCTTTACTCCGCAGAGCGGTAGGCATGAGAAGTCTACCTCCTTATGTTGACTCAAGATAGCCTATTATTGGTTTTTTGACCTTGCCTGTGCTTCTTGAAGCTTCTTCGCGACACTTTCTGGAGTACCGCCTACCATAATTTCTTGGAGTCCGTTGTTGATCACTTCTGCCGCTTCAGCAGATAAATATGCATCATAGACCGGTGTAATATTACTCTGCTTAACCAAATTGAAAGCTTTATAGTAAAGTGAGCTTACTTTGGATTCATCAATATCCGTATCATACATCACCATAGAATTGCTCTCTGCAATCGCCTTCTGTGCTTCCGGGCCGCTAACGGCATAAATAAGCTCGAGGGCCGCGTCTTTCACTGCGCCTTCAGTTCGTGTACTTAAAGCCAGACCGCCGCCTGCACCGCCGGAAATCGAATTCGCATTTCCTTTGCCTCCTGGAATAGCTGGAAGTACGGTAACATCAACGACATTCATTTGCTCCTCACTTGCTGAAGCTGCCATATTGGTAAGACTCCAGGCGCCGCTAATCATCATAGCCGCATTGCCTTGGATGAAATATTGCTCTGCTTGCGTATTGTCGATACTGTTTGCTCCCTCTTGGAAAACCTTTTTGTCAACAAGCTGTTTAAAGTAACCCAGCGCTTCGATGAATTCAGGGTCTGTAAATTCCGCGCCGTTTTGGGCAACAGCATTCATAAACCATTCTGTTCCGGTTACACGATCGGCGAGCGAACCAATGATGGTCGACTGTGCCACCCATGGCGCCTTATTCCCTAATGCAATCGGAGTTATTTTATTTTCGTTGAAAATATCGATGGCTATCATCATTTCATCCCATGTTGTTGGGACTTTAACATTATATTGCTCAAACAAGGATTTGTTGTAGTAAAGGATGGAAGTTGCCGACATCCCTATAGGAGCTGAGTAAATTTTGTCCGGTTCAAATGTATACGGATCAAATGCACCTGGAAGGAACTTGTCTCTCCACTCGGGATATTGATCAGTAACTTCTGTAATCGGTTGTAATAGTCCGGCATTGTATAATTCCGCAGAATGACTTCCCGCATAGACGAAAAATAAATCCGGGAGCTCGTTTCCAGCAGCGACTGTGCTTAAACGTTGGCGGTAGCCATCAGGCGGAATTGCTTGTGCATCGAGTTCCACCTCAGGATGTTCCTGAGCAAACTTATCGATGAGATCCCTTACCGTCTTGGCCCGCAGGTCATCACCGGCAAAGTTATGCCAGATAGACAGCTTTATTTTCTCTTCTTTCTTGGTTCCGTCCGCCTTGTTACTGCCACTGCCGCTGTTCCCACAGGCTGCGAGGAACATCGCCATAATCAACAGCAAAAGACTCATTCTTCTGATTGATTTCATATTTAATCCCCCTTAGTTATGCGGAGCGAACCAAAGAACAGCCTTGGTTCATCCAGTAATAATGAATACCTTAGGCAGGGTTCAAAAAGTCAGCTTCTTCTGTACCAGAGTTTATGACTTACGATGCAGCGACTCCTCCAAATCCTTCAGAAGGTTGAATGAAGCTGGAGGCCGGGGAGTGGTGCTGCATGTTTATGCAGAAACGACTTCAAAAGAATACGCTTGCAACACCTGCGTAAGCTCCCGGCAGAATGAAGACTCAACGGCGAATATGCCTCTGGATACTTCGTAAAAGATAACTTTTTGAACCTCCTTCTTAAAGTATAGTGAGGAGGGAAACCGGCTCATAGGGGATATAATTCAGTTGATAGAGGGACTTAATTCAGCTTTTGCTGCGATACTCTGAAGGGGTTTGACCCGTAAATTTTTTGAATAAACGATTAAAATACTTAATATCTTCATATCCAATTTGATTTGCGACTTCGCTGATTTTAGCAGGCGTCTCCCTTAACAGTGCCATCGCTTTGCGCAGCTTGGCCTGCGTAACGAATTCAATATAGTTCTGTCCTGTCTCCCGCTTAAATACTTCGCTAAAATAGTTTGGGTTCATATGTACATGCCTGGCTACCTGACTCAGTGAAAGGCTTTGGTCCAGATGATCGTGAATGTAGGCAAGGGCCCGCTGAACCGGACTTATTCCAGAAACCATCAGGCTGTACTGCTTCATCACTGATTCAAGGTGAACCATAAGCGTCTCTTCCGGCCTGTTCGCCAACGCCAACTTATCTATTTGCTCCCCATGAGGCAGCGGATTTAAATATCCGATTGAAGATGCGGTGCGTTCCAGCCACCGATAACCCGTGATAAGTAAGGAATGCAAGTAAGCCTGCATCGAACCGGGCGTCGCCTGATCATTTTGCTTGATCCGTTCTAAAATATTTCCGATCTCCGTCCGTAAGTCTTCTGTGCTGCCTGCCCGCAGCAAGGAGGAAAGGGCAGCTTCTTCTTCCTGCGTGCAGACCATGCGCAGCCCTTTGCGTTCACCAAGTTCGTCATAGCGTATACACCGCTCATGACTTAATAGCCAGGCATAGGAGCTAGCTTGTACAGCTGTATCAACAGCTTCACGCAGTTGGCGCACATCCTCAACACTCCGGCCGCAAGCGGCGAATGTCTCACATTGGAGCACTTGTCCAGCTTTTTGAATCGCTTGCTCAACCGGGTTCCATCCTTGATGATTCACTTCGATTTTTACGAGCAGCAGTAAAGATTCATTCCAAGGCAGCCACTCGCTAGGCAGCAGTCCGGTTAACATTTCACCAAGCTTGCTATGCAGAACCTCGAGATTGTTGACTTCCCCCAGATCCTCAGTTTGCGCTGAGATAATCCAGATCTGCAGCTGCTGCTGGCCTTTGATCGTCCGCAGATGCGGATATCTGTTCCATAGCTCCACTGCCATTTGCTCATCTGGGTTTGAAGCAGAAGTCATTAGTTCTCTTAAAAAGCTGCGGTTCACAACAGCTTCCTTCGCCCTTCCCAGTTCATCCACTTGTCTTCGCTGCTCAAGCCGCCCTTTTGCCCGTAGAGCAGCTTGAATGATCTCATCAGGACGGCTTGTTTTGAGCAGATAATCACTGACTCCTTCCCGCAAGGCCTGCTGGGCATATACAAACTCATCAAATCCAGAGATGACAATCATTTCAGTGTCAGGGTATTCCTTCTTAACTTCATGAGCCATCTCCAGACCGTTTTTCCCAGTCATCCGAATGTCTGTAAAAATAATTTCCGGGCGTTCCGCAGGTATGCGCAATAAAGCCTCCTCCGCCGAGGCGGCCGGCTCCAGTACCGTAAATCCATTAGCTTCCCAATTGATTACGCTGCTTAATCCAGTGCGAATGATCACTTCATCGTCCACAATCAGTACTTTCATTGTCATCATCTCCTTTGCAGCATTGCTTGTTTGCTGTAGAAAACGCGTTCTGCCCCTTGATTATTTCGTGTTCAGAGGAAGACTTCTTGAACACCGCCCGTTAGTTGTTTGCGCTCTCTGTGCAGGGGATCGTAAACATGACGCGAGTTCCCTTTCCTTCTCTACTATCGATATGCAGCCCTGCTTCCTTGCCGTAATGAAGCACCAGCCGGTTATGAACGTTACGCAGCCCATACCCGCCATGAACGGAATGCTCTTTCTTATGATCCGGATGCTCCGACAATTGAGTGCGAAGCCATTTCAAACGCTCAGGCGTTATCCCGATGCCATCGTCTGTAACGGTAAAATGAATGCCTTGCTCATCGCACTCGGCTGAGATCGTAATACAGCCTTGTTCTTCCCGCTTCAATATGCCGTGAAGCATGGCATTCTCTACCAATGGCTGAAGCAGAAGCTTCAATGTGAGCTGCTCCTGTATAGCTGCACTTACATTGACCTGAAATAAAAATTTATTCGGATACCGAATGGATTGAATGCTTACATAATTTTTGACATGGATGATTTCTTGCTCGATGGAGCAATATTCTTGACCGTTATTCAGACTAAACCTTAAAAAGTCGCTCAATGAGCCTACCATTTCCGCTATTTTATTATCGTGGTTCATAAGAGCCAGCCAATGAATTGAAGATAGCGTATTGTACAGAAAGTGCGGATTCATCTGAATTTGCAGGGCATGCATATCCGCTTCTTTTTTAAGCGATTCATTCCGCTTCACTTCGTCCGTTAATTTGACAATCCGGGAGCTGAGCTTGTTATAGCTTATAATCAGCTGGCCCACTTCATCGATGGATTTCACAGGAATGGCAGGCAAAGACTCCTCTGGGCTCTTATGCTTAAGAAAGCTAGTTAGCTGGGACAACGGATTCGTTATTTTCTGGATAATAAAGAGCACGAAAATGATAACAAACAGGATTGCGGCCGAGACGGCTACGGCCGTCAAAGTAAGGAAATAGCGGTTTTGCGAACGATATTCTTCAGATGGAATAATTCCAACCAGCTTCCAATTTCCACTGGACATCGTTTTGTAGAGAATCGTTTTCTTCTCAGCTCCTTCCCCGTAGTCCAGAAACCCGCTCACGCCTTCGAACGGTCCAATGTCCGGATAATAATCCGAGATTAAAAAGTTTGTTTCCCATTCAGGCGGTCCAGCCAGAATCCGATTCTGCTCATCGAGAAGCAGTACAAATCCGCTTTTCTCCAAAACCGCTTGCCTGATTTCCCCTGCAATAACAGCTTGATCGAGATTAATTTGCTCTTTGCCAATCAATTTGTACTTGTCTGTACTGCGAATCGGCCTGGAGAGCGTAATGACCTTGCGGACTCCATCGAAGGACCACTGCTGGTGTACACCCGACCACCATTTGGGCTGCTCATCATAATAATCAGGAACGGATTCGGTAATATCAATGAAATCAGATCCGGTTAATGACTTATGTGAAATAGGCGGTTTGGCGCCCAAGGGTTCAATAATAATATTCGCAATGTAATCTTTGGAGAATGCCAGATTCGTCAAGAAATTGATGATCGACGTTTGCTGGACAAAGTCGCCCTCAGGCGACTTTAAATAATTCTGCACCCCATTGTGTCCGATTAGAAATAAGGACATGTTCTCTACATCCTTGACCATCGTCGCCAAATAAGCTTCCAGCTGGCGCAGCGTATTCATCCCCGATATTTTGGCCTTCTCCTCTGTAAGGTCTGACGCTAAGTTATAAGAGAACAATCCAAGAAACAGCAGGGGAACTAGTGTTGCTATAATGATTAAGATTGATAACTTATGTTTAAGAGATTTTCCCAGCCACCTTTTCATGTCTCACACCCCGATCATAATTAAACAAAACGAATAAGCATCTCCAAGGGGAAACGCTTCCATTTAAAATTTATCATTATAAGGATATATATTCCACTTGGGCCTTATGGTAACATATTCGCCGAACAGGGTATACCCCCACTTAACTATTCTCTTCCTCCAACATAGGTCACTGTCCCTAGAAGACAGGCTTGCATCGTAGGGTGATCCCATACTGGCCGCATACGAAAAAACCATCCTGCTACTTCAGCAGAACGGTTTTTCCTGTATAGGCTAAGGCGACATTGTCAGGCAGTCCATAGTCACGGCGCAAGTCGATATCATGAGATAAATGAGTGAATAGCGAGCGCTTCGGCTGAATTTCCTGAAGGAGCTCTAGCGCTTCCTTGATGTCATAAACAGACCGGGTCGAGAATTCGGCCTTCTCCTCGTAGAAGCTCGTTCCGAGAATGAGCAGGTCCAAGCCGTGAAGCGGCGCCTTCTGTTCCTCGGAAAGCGCGATCGCGTCGGAGCAATACGCCCAGACATATCCCCGCTTGGTGAGGCGATAGGCATAGGAGTAGCCGTTTTTGCCATGGAATACTTTCCAGCCTTCAATATGCCATCCTGCTAATTCCAACCCTTGGCCGATGGGATGCATATCAAGCTGCCCCGGCAGCCATGGATATTGACGTATAATTATGTCGATTACTTCCTGTGGGGCGTAAAGCTGGCCCCGGCGATTCAACCACCGGCAGGAATCGGCCCATTCCGGAAGCCCGCCGATATGGTCAAAATGAGCATGCGTCACCAAAATTTGTTCAGCAAAACGCACACGATGGCGCTCCATCGCCGTACGCCAATCCGGACCGCAGTCGATTAGAAATGACCCTTCCTTGCTTTCCAGCAGTACGGATGAACGGTACCGCCGATTGACGCCCTGCTCTCTCGCATCCTGGCATACCCCGCATTCGCAGTATACTCTGGGTACGCCCATTGCGTCTCCCGTTCCCCAAAACGTTAATCGATCCCCGGTTTCATCATTTATGTGTTTAACTATCGGATTAGCTATTTGTTCATCCAATCGCCCGTGTAGTTGATCCGTAATTTGTCCGGCCTTGCCCTGTACTCTTTTGCTCACTTTCCTAGTCACCCCGTTGTCAGCAGAATCTCGTAAATGCATATCTATCGATGGCTAGCTGAAGATGTCCCATCCTGGAAGATTTATCACTTCTGAAAGATACACTAGCTCCAGCTCCAGCTCCAGCTCCAGCTCCAGCTCTAGCTCCTGCATACTGTCCAATCCATCATAGCATCAGTATTCTCAAAAAAGGAAAAAGTAATATAATGGCATTATATTATGTTGCCTATAAGGAGTTGATAACATTGAGAAAAATATGGATTTGTTTTATTTTCATACTTTTTGCTGACCCATTAAGAACCTATGCCGAGCTCATCCCGTTTCAAGAGAGGATAGTGAGTATTTATCCCACGAATAATGAAGCCACTGAAGTTATCGTTAGACAGGGGACAAAAGAAGCCAGCACCTTTACCGTAAAAGGAAATGATGTGGCAGTACGCGATATTTTTGCATCGAACGTGGATAAAATTACATGGGATCATCAAGCTAAAATAGCCAAAATAAGCAACAATGGACAAGAGCTTGTGTTTGCTCTATCCGCTTCTTACCCAGAACAAGACAATGAAGTTGTAGTACCAAGCGGCTGGTTTAAGTTCGAGGATGGACGTGTATTCATTAATCTGCTTTATTTGAGTTATATTTTTGATAGATACGCGGAATTTAATGCAGATTCTGAAGAGTTCGCTTGGAAAAATAAATTAAAGTTCTTGGATATTGAATTTATTGACACGATTAATTCGACCCCAAAAGATCGCATGGTGCATTCGTTCATACAATTCACAGAATAGCACCGCCGTTTCCCTAAACTAGGATGCAAATACCTTAAAACAGTTTTTCTCACTTTAAGATATCTCCTGCTTCCACGAAAAATAACCGTCCCGGATTTCCCAAGACGGTTATTTATTTATGTTGGTTTACTTCACAAAAATAATGATTTGACATTCATCAAGCTTAAATCACTACGGTTAACGGATCGCCTTTTAGCGGATTTTCTACAATCCAGCTCTTCTCATCATTAAACAGATACGCGCGGTGTACAAGCACTCGTACCTCTTGTCCGGCCTGGAGGGTCTCCTTTTCCAAGGACCGGAAAGTAGTTAATTTATGTCCACCCACCTCGACCTCGACGAGCCATTCGCTGCCCCGGAAGTGCAGGTGCTTAACGACCCCGGCTGCTGTAGCTGATTTAAGGACGAACTCCTGCTCGGTTCCTACCTCAATATACTCGGGACGAATGAGTGCGCGAATGCCCGGGTCCTCCGCCTCCGTCTCAAAGCCTTTCAGGTCGGACGCTTTCTCTACAAGCGTTGACTGACCGACAAACGACGCCACGAACGGGGTATATGGATCCTTATAAATATCCCAAGGCGTTCCCTTTTGCTCCAGACGTCCCTGGTTAATGATCATAATTTCATCGGCTACTTCAATCGCCTCATCCTGGTCATGTGTTACGAAGATTGAAGTAATTCCCACGCGCTCAATCAGCTCGCGAAGCCAGGAACGAAGCTCCTGACGAATCTTGGCATCAATGGCAGCAAACGGCTCATCCAGCAGCAGCAGCTGGGGCTCTGGCGCTAAAGCGCGGGCAAAAGCAACACGCTGGCGCTGCCCTCCAGATAACTGGTGAGGATAGCGGTGTTCAAAGCCTTTCAATCCGGTTAGTTCAACAAGCTCCATTACCCGTTCCTTGATCTTGGACTTCGCCTCTTTCTTCACCTGAAGACCGAAAGCGATATTATCAAAAACGGTCATATGCTTGAATAGTGCGTAGCTCTGGAATACAAAACCGATCCCCCGCTCCTGCGGAGCAAGTCCGTTCACCCGCTGCCCATGAAACAATATTTCACCGGAATCAGGCTGTTCCAGCCCTGCCAAAATGCGTAAAATAGAAGTTTTTCCGCCGCCGCTTGGACCGAGCAAGCCGATGAGCTGCCCCTTTTCAATTCCGAAGCTGACATCCTTCACCGCATGAAAACTTCCAAAATGTTTTTCCAAATTTTTAACCTCAACATGCATTCCAGGCCACACCCTTTCGTTGAATCCTTACCCGACCGTTTCGTATATTATTCTTATGAACTTACTCGGCATTATAATCTTAAAAACACTTTACCAAACCCTGCCTTTACCGTCAATCCATTACGGTTCATAAATTTTTTAGCGTTTCAAAGAGATTACCCTCATGATCCTTATTCCATTCAATTCCTACTCCCATATCGCATTCATAAGGATGATGAATTCCGAAATGATTAACGTTGATCATTTTTTCTGTGAAAACGTTGACATATCCTCACATTATATTTTATGATTAGTTTCGAGAGCAGGGATGTGAAAGGTGATGAACATGTCAAAAGAGTCTTACAACAAGGTAACCGTCAAAACGCTAGCGGAAAAACTCGGTTTGTCAGTAGCTACGATCGATCGAGCATTAAACCAGAGGGGGAATGTCAAAAAGGCTACTTACGACAGAATTATGCAAGCTGTCGAGGAGCTGAACTATTCACCTAACAAGTCGGCAAGCTATCTATCCAGAAACAGAATGATATCTATCGCAGTTATTTTTCAAACATATCCCATCTATTTCTGGGAGCAAATTGAGATTGGCGTAAACAACGCCCTTCAAGAGCTGTCGCATTTCGGTCTTCAAGTGGATATTATCCGTACTATGAATACTAACATTGAAGAGCAGATCGAAAAGATCAACGAAGTCGTCGACAGCGGGAAATACGACGGTATCGCCATCTCCTCTGACGGTTCCTTCGAGATCGCGGAGCTGATTGACAAAGCTGTTAACAGAGGCATTGCTACCTGCACCTTCAACACTGACTCTCCTATTAGTAAGCGCTTATTTTACGTCGGCTGCGATTATCGGGATGCCGGTAAATTAGCCGCGGAACTGCTGTGCAAATTTATCGGCCGCAAAGGGAAAACAGCCTTCATCCTCGAGACGGAAAATATGTTCCAGTTCCAGCAAAAGATCCTGGGCTTTCGCGAGGTCATCGGACGTTACGACAACGTGCAAATGATCGGCCCCCTCAAACTGGATAGGAATAATATCGAGGGCTCTTTGGAACACTTAATAAAAGACCAGCTTTCGGATGTAGACGGCATTTATTTGGCTACCGGACAACTTGCCGCCATGGCCCAATATATCGAAAGTTGGGGGCTGGACGCAGCTCTGATCGGTCATGACATGACTCCAGAAGTGCATGATTATTTGCAGAAAGATATCATTACAGCGACGATTTGCCAGGATCCGCATAATCAAGGCTATACCGCTGTTAAACTGTTGTTTGATCATTTGACTCGCCCAACCGAGTTCATTCCATCTCTTAACTTAAGCAAGCTTGAAGTCGCTTTAAGCGAAAACGCCAATTTCTTTTTGTGATTTTTTTGCGCTATATTATCAGTACAGTACTTTTTGCAACAAAATGATCAACGTACATCATTTCTAAAACATTCCAATCATATTTCAACTCATTTTATCAAACAAAGGGGCTCGAATATATGAAAAAAAAGGCATCACTTATTCTCATTGCCACGATGATCTTCAGTCTCATACTTACCGCATGCGGAGGGGAACAAAAAAGCGCCGGCCAAAACGATGCCAGTAACGGCGGAGACAAAAAACAAGTTTCTTTCTGGTATTATTTTGGCGGCAATGAAGAAACTGCACTTAAAGAAGCAATTCAAAAATACAACAGCTCGCAGGATCAATATGAGGTTATTGGACAATACGTACCGTTCGGCGATATGAAAAAAAGATTGTCCGTAGGCCTGATGGGTGAAGAATTACCAGATATCGTAACCGTTGACAACCCTGACCATGCCTCCTTTGCCGCTGCCGGTATCTTCGAGGATATTACGGAACGTGTAAACGAATGGGGCCAAGGCAGTCAATACCTTGAAGGCCCGTTGGAATCCGCCAAATACGAAGGCAAACTGTATGGCTTGCCGTTTACAAGCAACACGCTTGCCCTCTTCTATAACACCGATATGTTTAAAGATGCCGGTATCGCCGAGCCGCCAAAAACTTGGGACGAGCTTCGCGAAACAGCAAAAAAATTAACCGTCGGTGATCGTTACGGCCTTGGGTTTGCTGCCGTTAAATCCGAAGAAGGCGCTTTCGACTTCCTTCCATGGCTCCTTTCCACCGGCGCAAATTACGACAGCATCGATTCTCCTGAAGCTGCCCGCGCATTCACTTTCTTGACGGATCTCATCAAAGACGGCTCCGTCAGCAAAGAAGTCATCAACCTGTCTAACAGCGATACTTTAAAACAATTTTCCTCCGGCAAGCTGGCCATGATGGTGAATGGTCCATGGAACATTGCCGGCGTAAAAGCGGATGCTCCTAATATGAATTTCGCCATTGCCAAACTGCCGATCGACAAGCAGGAAGCTTCCGTACTCGGCGGAGAGAATATCGCCGTAATTAAAGGCAATAACGTAGATGGGGCTTGGGATTTCTTGAGATGGATGTCCGAAGCTGAGCAAATGGAATCCTACCTCGTACAAACCGGTTACTTCTCGCCTCGCAAAGACGTGGCCGAAAAGTCCGATCACTGGAAAAGCGACGCACATTTAAGCGGATTCCTGGAGCAAATGCAATCCGCACAACCGCGCGGTCCGCATCCAAAATGGCCTGAAATTTCGTCCATCCTGCAGGAAGCATATCAAAAATCGTTCTCCATGGCGATGGACCCAGCCGCTGCGGCAGCAGAAGCCGGACAAAAAATCAAAGACATTATCAATCCATAGCCATCGCGCACTTGCGCAAAAAGGCAATTTAGACTCTATTTTCCCTTCTCCAAGACCTTTATTTAAAGGTCATGGAGAAGGACAATCCCTTAGAGAGGGGCAGTTCTTGTGGAATTAAATAAAAGAAATCTGCTGATTAGTCTGGCCTATGTTGTTCCAGCGCTAATTTTCATGCTCGTATTGATCGGTTATCCGCTCTTTTACAACGTCAAAATCAGCTTTCAGCATCTGGATCTAATGTCGCTGAACAATCCCGATATCGCGTTTGCAGGTCTAGAAAATTATCGGAAAGTCATCGGTCTGGACTCTTTTCATATCGCATTTAAAAACACTTTCTTCTTTACATTTTGGAGTATCTTCCTGCAATTTACGATCGGCTTTGCGCTCGCCTTGTTCTTCAATATGAAATTCCGTTTGGCTGGGTTTCTAAGAGGCTTGACGCTGGTCTCCTATCTAGTTCCAATCGTTATTACGTCGCTGTTGTTCAAATTCATGTTCAACCAAAGCGTCGGGATTATCAACTATATCCTGCTCTCCATCGGTTTTGTGGATCAGCCGATCGAGTGGCTGACGCATCCGGAGCTCGCTATGTGGAGCGTCATAATCGCCAACGTCTGGGTTGGAGCACCATTTAACATGATGCTGCTCTCTACGGGACTCTCCTCGCTGCCTGACGATATTTACGAAGCGGCTTCCATCGACGGCGCGAATAAATTCAAGCAGTTCATGTATATGACCCTGCCGATGCTTCGTCCGGTCATTATGATCGTCATCATGATGGGCTTCATCTTTACGTTTAAAGTGTTCGACCTGATCTTCGTCATGACCGCCGGCGGACCGGTAAATGCGACGGAAGTGCTGTCGACCTTGGCCTACAAGCTGTCCTTTGATCAATTCAATTTCTCTCAAGGCGCAGCGGCGTCCAACATTCTCTTCTTGATTCTGTTCATAGTCAGTCTGATTTACTTGCGCATGGTTCGCAGCGATGAGGTGATGTAAAAATGGGAAGATCAAAAGAGCTCATATTAAGCATTGTTGGGATCATCATTGTAGGTGCCCTCCTGTTCCCTATTTATTGGATGATCGTCAGCTCGTTCAAAGTACAGGGAGAAATATTCCAGATGCCGCCGACGCTTATTCCGAATGACTGGTATGTGGAAGGCTACACCTCACAGCTCAGCGGCGCTCTCGGAAGAAGCTTTATTAACAGTTTAATTGTAGCTATCAGTTCGATGGCCATCGTCGTTGTGCTCGCCATTCCCGCTTCCTACGGACTTGCGAGATATCCGGTGCCCGGCAAGAAGTGGATGATTCTCTTCTTCCTAGTTACACAAATGCTGCCGGTAACCGTAGTGCTTACGCCGTTGTTTATTTTGTTCAAAAAGATGGCACTGCTCAACAGCTTGGCTGCACCTATTCTCGCTACGGCAACGCTAGGGATTCCGTTCTCGGTGCTCATTCTCAGAACCTATTTCCTGAACGCGCCTAAAGAGCTCGAGGATGCGGCGATGATCGATGGCTGCAACCGGTTCACCGCATTCCTAAGAATCATGATTCCGATTTCTTATCCAGGAATTATCGTATCGGCTACATTCTCGTTCCTCTTTGCCTGGGGCGATTTGATTTACAGCATGACCTTCATTAGTAATTCCGCAATGTGGCCGTTAACTGCCGGCGTATACAATTCCATGGGTAAATACGGCATTCAATGGAACAATCTATTATCCTTTGCCACAATAACCGTTCTTCCGGTACTTGCTATGTTCATCGTATTACAACGTTATATCATCAGCGGACTTACTAACGGAGCGGTTAAATAATATAGATATAGGTGGGGAAAACCATGAAGCATTATCAAACTAGCAGACTCAATGAAGCTATCGATGTTAGCATTCCCTTTCATCAGTCCGATACACTGAACTTTATGGGCGATCAGGTCACCGGCTTTGATCCGCAAACGAGAAACGGCCGGATCAAATGGCTGCGCTCTACCCGCAAGCCGAGGCTTGCGTTCAACCAATACGATTTCTTTATTGAACCTACTCAATCTTGGGAGTTCCCGGTAGAGTATCCGGAGTCTCCTGAAATGCCTTTTGATATTTCTTTTGTTACACCAAGAACAGCGCGTATTCGCATACAAACTCGGAGAAAAGTTGCCAAAGAACAGCCTTCTCTCATGATATCAGGAGAAATTAACGAGGATTCGACATGGACATCGGCTGCAAAGACCGATGATGGCTATGTATGGGAAAGCCAATACGGAAAGGTCGAGCTTGGGCTTCATCCTTTCCACCTGACTTTTAAAGACGCGAACGGAAAAGTGCTGACGCAAACCTGGCATCATCAAGATACCTTCAGTTTGCAAAATATGTACCCTGTCCCATTCTCATTTGCCCGTTCGATTCAAGATATGTCCCATAAAATCGCAGCTACCTTCAGCCTGGCGCCAGGCGAGAAAATTTATGGTACCGGCGAATCCTTCACCGGATTAAATAAGCGCGGCCAGCGCATCGACCTGTGGACCCGCGACTCGCTCAGCGTACAGACTGGCGATATGTACAAGCCGATTCCTTTCTTCCTGAGCAGCAGGCAGTACGGCATGTTTATCCATTCCACAGCGCCAATCACGCTCGATATCGGCAAAGAGTACGATGCGGCCAATACGATTTACATGGATGACGACAGTATGGATCTCTTCTTCTTCTTCGGCGATCCGAAAGAAGTGCTGAGCGAATATACGGCATTGACCGGCAAAAGCCCGGTACCGCCATTATGGTCCTTTGGCCTGTGGATGAGCCGGATTACGTATGATTCGGAGGCACAGACCCGGGAAGTTGCTCAGAAGCTGCAGGAGCACCAAATCCCATGCGACGTCATTCATCTCGATACAGGGTGGTTTGAAGAGGATTGGCGCTGTGATTACGAATTTTCCCATACCCGGTTCGACGATCCGCGGAAAATGATCGAAGATTTGCGCAAGCAGGGACTTCGCGTCAGCCTATGGCAAATTCCTTATTTCACACCGACGAACCGCTACTTCCAGGAGCTGATCGATAGAGGGCTTGTCGTTACCGATCCAGACGGAAACCTGCCGACAGAGGATGCAATTCTGGACTTCAGTAATCCGGAAACCGTAGCCTGGTATCAGGAAAAAATCGCCGAGCTGCTTGAAATGGGCGTAAGCGCCATTAAAGCGGACTTTGGCGAAGGCGCACCAATCTTTGGACGGTTCCATTCCGGCCAAAGCGGCCGATTGGAGCATAATTTGTACCCGCTCCGCTACAACAAAGCCGTTGCCGATGTGACCGAGCGCGTCAACGGAGAGAGTATCATTTGGGCACGCAGCGCCTGGGCCGGCAGCCAGCGCTACCCGATCCATTGGGGCGGCGATACGGAGAACACCGATTCCGCCATGCTGGCTTGCTTGAGAGCAGCCCTTTCGATCGGTCTGAGCGGCTTCACTTATTGGAGCCATGATATCGGCGGATTCGTGAAGGAAAGCCCTGAAGCTCTATATCGCCGCTGGATGCCTTTTGGCATGCTGACCTCCCACAGCCGCTGCCATGGTGCCCCTCCGAAGGAGCCTTGGGCTTACAGCGAATCGTTCATGAACGATTTCCGCGCTGCGGCCGAAATGAAATACAAGCTGATGCCTTACATTTATACGCAGGCCTATTTGAGTTCAGAGGCTGGCCATCCGCTGCTGAGAGCGATGTTCCTGGAGTTTCCGGAGGACCCGACCTGCTGGATGATCGAGGATCAATATCTCTTCGGCTCCGACATTCTCGTCGCGCCATTGTTCGAAGAAACCGATCATCGCACCGTCTACTTGCCGCAAGGACAATGGGTGGATTATCAGACTGGAGCGGTATATGAAGGACAGCAATGGTTAACGATCCAGGCCGGTCAAATTCCGATCATTATGCTCGTTCGGGCTGGCGCTGCGATCCCGCATGTAGAGGCTGCGCTGACGACGGACCATATCGATTGGGAACAAGTAAGCTTCACAGCCTACACGGCTGACGGAATCACAGAAGGATCAGGCAAATTCTATCATCCGCTTCGTAAGGAATGGATAGAAATCAAGTAGATTAGAAGAAATCCCCTCACGATCTACAGTAACAACGTCCATGGGCATGGATTAATTACTGCGGATCGGAGGGGATTTTAATAGCTAGCATATCTGATTACTTCGCAAACAATGATGACCGATCGTCGTCACGGCTTCAGACTTGACAAAACGGTCATTTTAACACTTTGCCTTCTCTCCTTTCACCATCACGGGTATTCCGCTTACTTTCATCGACTCCTTAGGCGCGGCAGCAGCGGATACAGACGATAACGGAGCAAACAAACCGCAATTAAAGTAATACCATTCTAATTCTTTTTTCGAATATACAGCAGATATGTTAAATTCACTGAAACCAGTACCAGACTCATTACAATGATAGAGAACAACTGAGAATGATCTGAAAGCAAGGAATATACAGTTGCCAACCCAATAGCTAATATAATTACCCAGTTTATAAAATGGTAAGCTTTATACAGTCCTTGCAGCATAATATGCTTCTCACCGTCATCTGCTATTTCTAACAGCATCTCCGAGTAATTAGCATCTGTTGCATCTGGAATGCTGCGGTGGGGATATACCAGTCTCATTAAATTCATCAAACCGCCTGAAAATAAGAAGGTGATCAGTAGGGAGACGACAGACAAAATAATGAGCACCATGTTCCCTGTCATAATGATTGAGATGCATAGCGACATAATAGAGAGCGTCAGGCTGATCTGAATGAAAATAGAATAGTCTGTAAATTTCTTGTATTTAATAGAGTCGATCTCATCCTCTTCATCGCCTGTAACTTCTTTGTTATTCAACTTCTTCACTTGACTATACATAGCTCCGCTTAATACAAACATCAATGCAATAATGGCCAGCATCCCGATGATGATAACTTGGGCATACTCGGAATTAAGCCGGTCCGTATTGTAAATCAGCAGCACTGATATTAATCCCGTGACCCCTCCGAACCATAAGCTTCTAAAAATCTTCATCCCTTTATTCATCCTCCTCAATAATAAATATATCCTCGACAGGTTCTTGAAAAATCCGTGCAATCCGGACAGCTATAAGTAACGAAGGAATAAATTCTTCCCGTTCAATTAAACTAATGGTTTGTCTGGATACTTTGGCCAATTTGGCAAGTTCAGTCTGGTTCAATCCATCACGCGCACGAAGCTCCTTCAGACGACTTTTCAACATCCCCACCTCCTTATGAACTTATTGTAAAGTATATTTATTATTTTGACAAGTATATTGGTCAAAGTTAAAGGTATATTTGTCATTTTAGTTATTATACTCGTATCTATTTGATGACTCAGGAACCTAGACTCAGTCATTAATAACAGACAAGACAACAAGACCTCGCCCGTTATCCTATAAGAACAACGGGAAAAAGACGAGCTTTAGCTCGCCTCTGTCTTCTACTCTTGATTGGGATGAATCCCGCTTTAATCCATGTCATAGATCGTACCGACTTTAAGTCCATAAAGCTCGTTGTAAATTTTCTCGGCGTACGCATCCGTCATACCGGCAATATAGTCAATGATCATGTGCTCCCACGTCCAGATCGGCTGCTGCTGCTGCTGGTCACGGTCGAAACGGCGCAGCCAATCTCCCGGTATGATCGATTTGGAGGTGACCGGATCAACAAAAGCGTCCCACAATCGCTTAATCACCCATGCGCTGCGTTTTTGCAGCCGCTGTACTCTGAGATCACGGATCATCGTTACCCAGGCAAAGCTTTTCAGCACGCTTACCGTACGCAGCATATCCTCATCCTCACGCTCCTCCTGAACGAACGTTACCTTCTGCCAGCCTTCTTCTTCAATCACGCCCAGACTGCCGACAAACAGGCTGACCCAATGGGCTTTGACCTCTCTTCGAGTACGGGATGGGTCATAATCGCAGATCGGCAGTTTGGTTTTCCAAATGTTCAAAAAGGAAGTCAGTACTTCCTCTACTTTGATCTGAATCTGCTCTGGAGTCCAATACTTCCAGAATGCATCCTCCAGCGTCAGAACCTTATCGACAATCAACCGCTGGATGTTCGAATCAAACAGAAAATGCTCATGAACCTCAATTTTTCCGGCTTTGATCCCATCCTCTAAATCGTGCGCCGAATAAGCAATGTCATCGCATAAATCCATGAGCTGCGCTTCAAACGTTCTTTTGCCCGGCGGTATGCTCCAACGGCTGCGAATCTCGGAAATGTATTCCCATTCATGCCGGTATAGTCCTTTTTTGTTCACCGTTCCCGGAAAAGGATATTTATTCGTTCCGAGCAGAACCGCATCAGATAAGTTCAGGCCGTCGAGGTTCTCTCGCTTCTCTAAAAACAACATAAGCCGAAAGTTGTGCGCATTGCCTTCAAAATGCTCATATTTGTCCCGCAAGGCCGCCCGTACTTTCTCCGTCTGATCAGCCGAAGCAGTCTGCCCTTTTAGCGCTTCTCTCGTCTTGTCCTCGATCAAGTTTTCCAAAATGCCGTCCAGCACCTCTTCCCCCTTATGGCCGAAGGGCGGGTGACCGAAGTCATGACAGATCGCGGCGCATTCCACAACTTCAGGATCAATGATGAGCCCGGGGTGCTCCGCATTCTCCGTAGCGACAGCCGGATAGGTCCGAAGAAGACTGCGTGCCGCTTCACGGGCAATTTGAGCGACCTCCAGGGAGTGTGTCAGCCTTGTCCGATAATAATCACCGGTGCCCGCTCCAAAAACCTGCGATTTCCCCTGCAGCCGCCGAAAGGTTGGAGAGTGAATGAGACGGGAATAATCACGCTCAAAAGTCGCCCGATTGGTCTCATATCCAGTCTGATCAGGAAACTGCCGATGCTGTCTTAATTGCTGAATGTTCATTCTCTGCACTCTCCTTTATTCTGTACTTTATGATATTGTATCCGCCAGAGTGAGGAATATAAAGCGCCTATGAATTTTTGTATAGAAAGAGCAACATCAAAACGATATCATAGTAGGTAGGAGTTAAAAAGCGACCGATCCCTGGAACCAGGAAATCGATCGCTTCGTCGCTTGTTCTTCTGCTGTATTAACCATTTGCAAGTTCGTTACGTTATTAAAGTAATGTAATAAAGGAGTACAGCTATAACAATGTAAACGAGTAAAGTGCAGATATAAAACAAAAACGTCCTACGACGTCAAGCGATAATTGCTCTGACTTAGCATTTTTACATGAGCAATGGCAGCAGGCATAATTTCCTCGAATGTCAACCGATCTTGAATATAGAATGATATGAACCCATGAATTCCCAAAAACAAGCTTAGTGGAAATGCCTGGTTATCTTCCATCGGATGTCTTTCTTGCTTCAGAAATTTTCTGACGATCGATTCGAATATATCGAAGCATTTCGCCTGCTCACTGCGGCAATAGGCCAATATTTCTTCATCCCGAAGCATAAACATAATCTCATATTGATGCGGATGCTCAAGACCAAATTTGATAAATTCAAGCATCAGCTGCTCAATTTTGGTCAGCCCTTCTACAGCTGGAGATTTCGTTACCTGGGTGCACAACTGGATCAGATGATTGAAGTCCTGTACCACAATCGCGTAGAACAGTTCCGCTTTTTCTTTGAAATGATAGTAAAGGGAACCATGACTATATCCCAAATGCTGGCCGATACTCCTCATCGAAATTCCCCGGTAGCCCTTGGTAATGAACAAATGTCTGGCTGCATCCATTATTCTTTCTCTCGACAACTCCTGCTCTACTGCTCTTCTTGCCATAGGCATTATTCCCCTTCAATAAAGTAAACCTTATTACCTTCCGTTAATACGACCTGCCCTTGAGTTAAATCGATCAGCCAAGCCTTAAAAGCTTCAGCCTCGCTCTCCAGCGGCAAACATAACAATGTGACGTTATCCGCAAAAGCGGTCTCCCCCGTCCGGATTTCCCGGTTTCTCAACTCATTTTCGACCTTGCCCAGCCACGTATAGTCAAGCTCGGCAAATACTTCGCGATGAAGCACGCGGGTGATGACTTCCCCTGCCTCGGTCGCCGCAACCGCACCGTCTGTATAAGCCCGGATCAATCCGCCCGCCCCAAGCATAATGCCCCCGAAATATCGCGTCACTACGATAGCTACATTTTTGAGGCCCTGCTGTCTAATCACTTCCAGAATTGGTTTGCCGGCCGTTCCGCTCGGTTCTCCGTCATCCGACTGCTTTTGAATTTCATCCCGCTCCCCGATCATATAGGCGGAACAGTTGTGAGTAGCGTTCCAGTGTTTTTTCTTGATTTCTTCAATAAACTCTATCGCCTCAGAATCACTTTCTACCGGCTTGATATGTCCGATAAATCGCGATTTCTTAATGACGATTTCCTTCTCTCCGGCTCCGCGAACCGTCTTATAACGCTCTAGCATATTACATCATCCTTATGGAATGTGCCAAGAAGCAGCTCAACCGGGGATAATCCGGCGAACTGCTTCCCTGGCGCTGATATCTTCTGTCTTAAACGCTGCTGATTCTTGTCCTTGGAAATTACTTAAGGTGTTATTCGGACAATCTTGCTTCCAGTTCTGCTTTTTCTTTCTCGAAGCCAGGCTTGCCGAGCAATGCAAACATATTTTTCTTGTAGGCTTCAACACCCGGCTGGTCAAACGGGTTTACTCCGAGTAAATAGCCGCTGATGCCACAAGCTTTTTCAAAGAAATAAACGAGGTAGCCGAAGGAATACGGCGTCAAATCCGGTACGTTAACGATCAAGTTAGGAACTTGCCCGTCCGTATGAGCGAGCAGCGTACCTTGAAACGCCTTCTTATTCACGAAATCCAGCGTCTTGCCGGCAAGGAAGTTCAAGCCGTCCAGGTCGGCAGGATCGGATTCAATCGTAATATGGCTAGGTACCTCTGTTACCTGAATAACCGTTTCGAAAATGTTCCGGTTCCCCTCTTGAATAAACTGCCCCATCGAGTGAAGGTCTGTACTGAAATCTACCGATGCCGGGTAAATGCCTTTATAGTCTTTCCCTTCGCTCTCGCCGAACAGTTGCTTCCACCATTCGGACACATAGTGCAGAGACGGCTCATAATTCACGAGAATTTCTGTCACTTTACCCTTGCGGTACAATGCGTTGCGCACTGCCGCATATTGATAGCTGGCGTTCTCAGCCAAGTTAGGATTGCTGAATTCCTTGGCAGCCTCGGCAGCGCCCTGCATCATTTCCTCAATGTTGATGCCTGCCGCAGCAATTGGCAGAAGGCCTACAGCTGTAAGTACGGAATAACGTCCGCCGACGTCGTCCGGAATAACAAAGCTCTCGTAGCCTTCCTCTGTGGCGAGCTTCTTAAGAGCGCCTTTCTCGCGGTCGGTTGTAGCGTAAATGCGTTTACGAGCTTCTTCCTTGCCGTATTTCTTCTCAAGCGCTGCACGGAAAATGCGGAATGCAATCGCCGGCTCCGTCGTTGTACCCGATTTGGAAATGACGTTAACCGAGAAATCCTTGCCTTCAATCAGGTCAAGCAGATGATTTACATATGTGGAGCTAATATTGTTACCGGCAAAATAAATTTCCGGAGTTTTGCGTTTATCTTTCGGAAGCAAATTGTAAAAAGAGTGTGACAACGATTCAATCGCTGCGCGTGCGCCAAGATAGGAACCGCCGATTCCAATAACGATGAGCACGTCGGAATCGCTCTGAATTTTGGCAGCAGCTTTCTGAATGCGGCTAAATTCTTCTTTATCATACTCTGAAGGCAGATTGATCCACCCGAGATAGTCCGAACCTGCTCCTGTACCGTTATGTAACTGTTCATGAGCTAAACGCACTGACTCCGTCAAATAATCGATTTCGTGCTGCCCTACGAACTCCAGAGCTTTGCTGTAATCAAAAGTGACTTTTTTAGACATGGTAAATCATTCCTCCGTCTATACAATATTGTTTCTATCTCACTGCCCTATCCACAATTAACTTACACCTAGGATACTGTAAATTCCCAGTGAAGACAAGGCATAATATGCAGTATTCCTATAGTCGTGTTAAAATAATTAAATGCTGTTCAATTCATTATAGAAGGTGATCATAATGAAAAAAGTCGGATTTATCGGCCTTGGAACGATGGGAGCTCCCATGGCTGCAAATTTGTTGAAACAAGGATACCAGGTTACCGTGTTTAACCGTACGGCGGAGAAGGCTCAACCGCTCATACAGCAAGGAGCTGCTCTCGCAGCCACTCCGAAGGAGGCGGCTCAGGCTGCCGACACCGTAATTACAATGGTCAGCGACGACGCCTCAATTGCCGCTGTTTACGACGGTGAGGAAGGCCTTCTGCAGGGACTGCGACCAGGCAGCACCGTCATTGACTGCAGCACAATCTCTCCCGCGCTTGTTCATAGATTGGCCAGCGACATTGCCCGGCTCGGCGGACAGTTCCTCGACGCTCCCGTTACTGGCAGTTCCCCGGCCGCTCATGCCGGCACGCTCGTATTCATGATCGGCGGATCAGCCGAGGCGCTGGCCGGGCAGCGGGATATTTTCGAGACGATGGGTCAGAAAATACTCCATATGGGCCCTAACGGAAGCGGAGCCGTCGCCAAGCTGGCGCACAACACGATCGTCGGCATCAACAACCTCGCTCTGGCCGAGGGCTTTGCCATCGCCGCCAAATCGGGACTGCCTGCCGACCTCTTCCTTGAGCTCGTCCAGAACGGCTCGGCTGGCAGCAAGCAAGCGGAATTGAAGGGACGTAAAATCATCGAGCATGACTTTACTAACCAATTCTCCCTCTCGCTAATGCTCAAAGATCTGAAGCTCGCCTCCTCGCTGACGGATAGCGCCGGCATCCCCGCCCCGATGCTGAACGCGGCCAAAAGCCTGTTCCAGGCCGGCCAGACCGAGGGCTTCGGCGACGAGGACCTCTCCTCCGTCGTCAAGCTCTACGAGGCCTGGATCGGCCGAACGGTCGGCGGCGAAGAGCTGTAGCCGACCGTCTGGCTTTGGCTGCGCAGGCGTCCAGCCCGGTTGGCCGCGCTCGAGCGCCGGGGTTAGGCCTGAGACCGAGTGTCGGCCGATACGGCAAGCCCGGTTGGCCGCGCTCGAGCGCCAGGGTTAGGCCTGAGGCCGAGTGTCGGCCGATACGGCAAGCCCGGTTGGCCGCGCTCAAGCACCGGGGTTAGGCTTGAGGCCGAGTGTCGGCCGATACGGCAAGCCCGGTTGGCCGCGCTCAAGCACCGGGGTTAGGCCTGAGGCCGAGTGTCGGCCGATACGGCAAGCCCGGTTGGCCGCGCTCAAGCACCGGGGTTAGGCCTGAGGCCGAGTGTCGGCCGATACGGCAAGCCCGGTTGGCCGGGCTCAAGCGCCGGGGTTAGGCCTGAGGCCGAGTGTCGGCCGATACGGCAAGCCCGGTTGGCCGCGCTCGAGCGCCGGGGTTAGGCCTAAGGCCGAGTGTCGGCCGATATGGCAAGCCCGGTTGGCCGCGCTCGAGCGCCGGGGTTAGGCCTGAGACCGAGTGTCGGCCGATACGGCAAGCCCGGTTGGCCGCGCTCGAGCGCCGGGGTTAGGCTTGAGGCCGAGTGTCGACCGATATGGCAAGCCCGGTTGGCCGCGCTCGAGCGCCGGGGTTAGGCCTGAGACCGAGTGTCGGCCGATATGGCAAGCCCGGTTGACCCGCCTGGTGAGAAACCGGCGGATTGCCTGGATGGGATGTAGCCGGCCCAGGGCGCGGGCTGATGGCGGAAGCGCCTACACGAGATAGCGGAGCCAACAAAGGCGCAACAGGATACATACTGCCCTGCCCTACTCTACCAAACCGCTGCAGGCTAAGGGACAACAGATCCGCTATTTGTGACTTTTCAGCATTTTCGAGTACCTAACGGACCCTCAGTTCGCTACCATGGGTCCAGCCGTCGCATTTTCCGAGAATTCCGCTAAATAACGGCTTCTGTGTCCGTAAGCACCGCAATTTACACCATTTCAGCGAAATAGCGGACCCACGGTCCGTTACCATTACCAAACCCTGCCCCACGAAGGCAGAAAAGGCAGGCTCTTGCGTTGCGCGCAGTGCCTGCCTTTTTCATGTTAAGTGAAAACTATTTCAACTGCTCTTTTACATGCTTCACAACGTTCTCGACCGTAAAGCCGTACTCTGCAATGACTTTATCGCCAGGTGCAGATGCGCCGAACGTGCTGATGCCGATAATGGAGCCTCTCTCGCCAACGTAACGCTCCCATCCGAATGGATGTGCCATTTCAATAGCTACGCGTGCTTTAACGTCCGGGAGAATAACAGAATCTTTGTACGCTTGATCCTGTTTGTCGAACAGATCCCAGCTGGACAGGCTGACAACACGAACATGGATGCCTTCTTCAGCAAGCGCCGCTTGCGCTTTAACTGCCAATTGCACCTCGGAACCGGAAGCAATCAGCTGAGCAACCGCCTTGCCGTCCTTCGCTTCGGAAACAACGTATCCGCCGCGTTTTACACCTTCGCGGGCTTTCTCGGCCGTACCTTCGAGCACAGGCAAGTTTTGACGAGTCAGCACCAATGCTACCGGATTGCCTTTGTTCTCAACTGCATAAGCCCAAGCCGCAGATGTCTCGTTGGCATCAGCCGGGCGAATGACCGTCAGGTTAGGAATGATGCGCAGGGAAGCAAGCTGTTCAATCGGCTCATGCGTAGGTCCGTCTTCGCCGACTGCGATACTGTCATGCGTCAGAACATACGTAACCGGAAGTCCCATCAGCGCAGACAGACGCACTGCCGGACGCAAGTAGTCTGTAAAGACAAAGAACGTACCGCCGAAAATTTTAAGACCGCTATGCAGGGCAATACCGTTCATCGCAGCAGCCATAGCAAACTCGCGAACACCAAAATACAGGTTGCGTCCCTCGCGGGATTCAGGTGTGTAGAGCGGCAAGCCTTTCAGGTGAGTCATCGTCGAGCTCTCAAGGTCAGCGGATCCGCCAAGAAGCTGAGGAACGCCGCCAGTCAAGCCGTTAAGGGCATTACCGGAAGCCACGCGAGTAGATACTGGTTTGTCATCTGCACTGTATTTAGGAAGATCAGCATCCCAGCCCTCTGGAAGATCGCCCGCAATAGCAAGCTCGAATTGAGCTGCCAGCTCTGGGTATTCTGCTTTATATTTCGCAAACAGCTCATCCCAAGCTTTGTTTGCGGCGATGCCTTGTTCTTTTACTTTTGCAAAATGCTCGCGCACTTCTTCAGGTACGTAGAAGTCCTCTTCGTATACCCATTTGTAATATTCTTTCGTCAGCTTCGCTTCATCCGCGCCGAGCGGTGAACCGTGCGTCCCGCCGGATCCGCCTTTACCTTGCTTGTTCGGGCTGCCGTAACCGATAATCGTCTTCACTTCGATCAGTGTAGGACGCTCGGTATCCGCTTTGGCTTCGGCGATAGCTTTTTCGATCGCATCTAAATCATTGCCGTCTTCTACAAGCAGCGTTTGCCAGCCATATGCATCAAAGCGCTGTCTGACATTCTCAGAGAAGCTCAGGTTCAATTTACCATCGAGCGTAATGTCGTTGGAATCATACAGGAAGATCAGCTTGCCAAGCTTCAGATGGCCTGCGAGAGAAGCCGCTTCACTAGCTACGCCTTCCATCAGGTCTCCGTCACCGCAAATACCGTAAGTATAGTGGTCAATGACTTTATAGTCGCCTTTGTTGTAAGTAGCAGCCAGCTGAGTTTCAGCCATAGCCATACCCACAGCCATCGCGAGACCTTGTCCAAGCGGACCTGTCGTCGCGTCTACCCCTGCGGTATGTCCGAATTCAGGGTGACCCGGCGTTTTACTGCCCCATTGACGGAATTGCTTGAGATCGTCAAGGGAAAGATCATAACCGCTCAGGTGCAGCAAGCTGTAGAGCAGCATGGAGCCGTGTCCGGCGGACAATACGAAACGGTCGCGGTTGACCCAGGTTGGTTGGTCAGGGTTGTGCGTCATCGTCTTGGCGAACAGCTGATAACCCATTGGCGCTGCGCCCATAGGCATGCCTGGATGACCCGACTTAGCTTTCTCGATCGCATCTATAGCAAGAGTACGAATCGTAGTGATCGACAAATTTTCGATGACCTTGTTGTCTGAAAGTGGCATTCTAGCTTCCTCCTTAGTAATGAAGAAATTACGTTTTGGTTACAAAACAATCACTTTGAAAAAATCATTTTGACTTTATATATTGTAACACGTTGTTAAGCACCTTTCCATATCCCTTTTTGTCATACCCTGCCCTGGATGGTGACTTTTTTATGCATTTGCCTCGATTGCGGAGAAAATCGGGCTAGGCCGGCTCCCGGCAAAGGCATTGCGCATGCGGCCACGCGCATGCCCCTGCCGCCTGGGCTAGCGCCGCCCCCGCCGCTTGGCCTCCAGCAGCCGGCCAAGCGTGCCCTCGCCCGGCGCCTCGGCCGCGCCGGGCCCCGTGCCTCCGGCTTCCTCCTGCGGAGGGGAAGCCGGCTTGGCCCGCGGCGCTGGCCCCGCGGGCTCGCCGCCCGTCCCGCCAGCAGGCGGACGGGCCGTACGCGGCGCAGGCTCCCCGGGGGCGATCGTATCGCCCCCGCCCTCTGCGCCGTAGAAGCTGGCCGTTCGCGACTTGCGCACGGCCAGCCGGGCCAGCCTAGCGTCCGCTCCCGCAGGGGCGGCGCCGGCTTCTGCCGCCGCAGGCGTACCGCCGCGGCGGCGCCAAGGCATGGCGGCGGCAGCAAGCCGCTCCGCCATGCGGCCCCAGGGCAGCGCCAGACGGCGCACGGCGATGTCGGCGAGCCAGAGCAGCAGCGCGGCGATCAGCAGCGCGCGCTCCCAGCTGCGCAGCGACTTGTGCGGCTGCACCGGGAAGTCGAACGCCGCGCCCGGTGCCTCCCAAGCCAGCACGCGTCCGCCCGTTAAATCGGCCAGCTTGGCCAGCTTCTCCCCGGCGTCCTCCGTCACGATCCGATACTCCGGAGAATAGGGGATCACGAACCCGGTGCCCGTTCCCCCGCCTTCCACGACTTCATCCCCGCGCTTGCCCTGCAAATGCAGCAGAAAGGAGCCCGGCTCCCTTACCGCCGTCACACCGCTATATATCCCAGGTGACGTCTGGATAAGCGGCACGGCAGCATCATTCAAATCCTCGCCGGAAATGACCGCTTCCAGCTCATCGGGCGGTGCTACACCTTCCGATGCGGCCACTTCAAAATAAACCTCGTTCCCCTTCATCGTCGTACTCACTTCAAATGGAGCCGCCGAAAATTGGGGAAAAGTCCATTTCACCATATCCGCAAACGCATTCGGGAATCCTGGCCAATTCACCCAATCCCGCGACCATTTTCCCGTCAGATCGCTCGTCCAGGCGACAGTTCGTCCAGAGCCATACTGCCAGCGGGCGAGCAGCGGATCGGGCTCCGGGCTTGCCAGCACCGTCTGTGCCGTCGATTTGGCTGATGCGGCTACATACCCGTAGATGGTCGGCAGTCCGCCGGATAACGATTCGCGCCAGTCCCCAGGCTGCACGAGCGCCGGAACGAAAGGTTTGTCCACAATATAAGTTCTGGCGATCACAGCGGCTTCTCGGCTAAATATCGTAGGCAGCGTTGTTGCGTCTTTAACGAAATAATAACGCCCCTTGGCTCCCCGGGCGAGCGATTCCAGCAGCTGTGTGTCCGCCCCGTCGCCGACAGCCACGGTCGACATCGTCATGTGGTTGTCATTCATCGTGTTTAACAGCTCATTATACCCGGAGTTGATCGCCGACTGTCCATCCGTCAGCAGAATGATATGCTTCCGCTGGGCCTCGATGCCGAGCAGTTTATCCGTAGCATCCGCTACGGCAGGGTAAATATCCGTCCCGCCCGCACTCGGTATGCTGTTAATCTTGGCGAGGACATCGTCCTTCTGATCGCCGAGCTTCGTCGGCTCAACGACCCACCACGGCCTGTCATCGAATGCAACGACCCCGACCGTATCCTTGGAACGCAGCATCTCTACCGTCCGCATCGCCGATTCCTTGGCCAGCCTGATCTTGTCTCCTTCCATACTGCCCGACCGGTCAATGACGAGGATAAGCCCCAGAGACGGTATTTCGCGTTTGCCCTGCAGCTCCATCGATACCGGAAGCAGCTTCTCGATCGGGGTCTTGAAATATCCGCCCATGCCAAAGCTCTCTTCTCCGCCGACCATCATAAAACCGATGCCATAGGAACGTACCGCCTGCTCGATGAGCTCCATCTGCTTGCCGCCGACCTGCTCGCCGGACACATTATTGAAAATAATGCTGTCATAGCCGGCATACTTCGCCATCTCCACCGGGAGCATGCCCGGCTCGGTGACTGCATATTGAATCAATCCTGATTTCAGCGCATTCTCCAGGTTGGAGGACGTTCCCGGCTTGCCTTCCACGATCAGCACCCTAGGGCTGCCTGTGACGCGGGTAAAGGCATAACTTTCATTGTTCGCCGCCTGCTCGTCTCCGTCCATGAATATTTCCGCCTTGTAGCGATGAAGCCCCGGTTCCTTGGCCAGGCCTTGCAGTGCGAAGCGGTTCTCCCCCCGCTCCAGCGCAACCGTTTTGCGCCCGATCTCCCGGTTGTCCTCATACAAGCGAAGCTCGGCACTGCCGGAAAAAGTACTGCGTATCGCTACCTCGAACGTAAAAGACTCTGCTCTGTACAGCTTCTCCGGAAGATGCAGCGACTCGATGGCGGCATCCTTCCGCTCTATAGTCGGAGCCTGGAGTACGTCAACGCTGATGCCTCTCTCCTTCAGCGTTCTTGCTGCAGAGAACGAATCTCCAACATTTTCTTCACCGTCCGAGATGACGATGATCCGCTGATTCCCTTTGCCCCCGAACAGACTGCCAGCCAGTTGAAGCCCCTTCTCCAGATGGGTAAAAGACGCATTCACCTCGGCCCGGGCTCCGCCATTAGACAAGGGCAGGGGATCAAGGTTCTTCTCGATGGCGCCGTCCAGCCCCGCCGATACGACAGCAATGCTGTCCTGCTCCCCCTTGGCTCCCGCTGCCTGCGCGGCCCAGGCCAACGCGGCATCGGTATCCTCCATGCTGGCGGAACGGTCGATCAGAAACACGACTTCTTTATTTTTAACCAATGTAAAAGTCTGAAAACCAGCCAAAGCCAATATAAGCAAAATAACAATCGTTGCCCTCAGGCCAACGGCCCATTTCTTTCTCCCGCCATGCAGGCGGAAATCCGAGCGATACGCGTAAAATGCACCAGCAGCGGCGGGAATCAGCAGCAGCAATACCCACGGATGATTAAATTGAACGCCCACGCTGGTACACCCCCCATTCTGCAATAATGACGATCAGAGCCAGCAATGCGGCCAAATACGTAAAGGAACGCTTGGAACTCGGCTCAGGGTTAGGGCCTGCGCCGCCCGAAGCCTTGCCGGAAGCATCCGGACTAGTACGAGCATCTCCTGAAGTCTGTCCTGCCCCCGCGTTCTCTGTACTGTTCTCTGTGCTGTTCTCTGTACTGTTCTCTGTGCTGTTCTCTGTACCATTTTCTCCGCCTGCGCCTGCGGACGCACCCCCACCGCCGCCAAAACCAAGCGGCTTCGCCTGACCGATCGCGGATTCGGACGGATGGGCGATCACCTCTAGGTTATATCCAGGCAATACACTGCCATCCGCGCCTTTCATCTCAAAACGCCATAAACCGGGAAGCTGCGGTACGGTTTGTACCGCTGCCACGCTGTGCTCCTTAGCAGCCGCCGGAATCGGAGCAGCGCTCATGTCCAAAGCATAACCGTCCGCAGCAACCCACGAAGCCTGCACCGCCTCCACGTTCAAGGGTATCTCCAGCTCCGCGCCGGCAACCAGGCGGCCGAGTCCTGTCGTTCTGCCTTCCTGCAGCCACTGGACGGCGTTATTGACCAGGACCGGGAACTCCGGACGAAGCGGCAAATCGCCGTCACTTAACGAGAATAGAAAGACGAGCCGGTTAACCCCATTCTCCGTACCAGCATAGGCCGCCGGTTTAGAACCGATTTCCAAGAGCGGTTTGCTCCATGAAGGGATGTCTCCTGCAAGCAGGGCTGCGGTCGGCGGATCATTCAGCGATATATAGCGAGTTACCGGATGATTGGCGGCGGTGGTTCTTCCGCTTTCCGGCTGAATCTTCTCGCCGTCTCCGCCTAGCATCCAGGATGGCGTCTCCTTAACCAGGCGGCTCCATTCGCCGGATTTAAGATAGGCAGGAGGGGCGCCATCGATGATCATCATATCCGGCGTATCCTTGGGAAGAGCCGGTCCCTTATCCCCTTCCCTATCCGACTCGTTTGATGGCGTGCTTGTCCCCGGTTCCATTCGGGTCACCCTCGCGCCGGACAACTGGAGCGCTTTTTCCAGGAACAGATTTCCCTCTGATATAAGCAGCACATGGGGAGCGCCGCCTCTCTCACGAAAAGCGAAAGCCTCGTTATCCGCCGCATAATCGTCGTCCCGCTCCAGTTTTATTTTATAAACGTCCGAGGAGGGGAGCTCATCGAAGGTAACGGTCACGGCCTTGCCGCCCTCCACCTTCACGGACTTCGAAGCCAGAAGCTGGCCGTCCCCAAACAAATTCAAGCCGGTCTCAAACGGCCTTTCGCCGTAATTCCGGATGACCGCCACCCCTGTGCCGAGATCACCGTCATGTTTTACCCCAAACTGCTCTACTGCGGCATTGCTTGTCCCTTCGCCTTTCAGGGATACAATCTCCACCGGAGCAGCAAACGAAATATCGTCCGCCCGCTCACTCCACTGTTCATCGGTAAATACGAGCACTCTCGCATCGGGATCGTCCCGCGTCATGGCCGCTGCAAGGGATATCGTTTCCCGGTAGGCGGCCTTGCCGAATTCGGCCTCCAGCTTGTCTACCTGATCGCGGATAGCCTTCTGATCTGTCTCACGAGTGAGCAGCACTTCCGGCTCCGTCCCCAGCTTGAGCAAAGTAACCTCGCCATCCGCGCCCATCGCGTCGATATATTCATGAACCTTGATTTTGAGGTCATCCATCGCCGTAGAGGATGAAGGAGTATCCTTTCCCGGTTCTCCGTTCCGCTGCCCGCTCATGCTCGCCGAAGCATCGACAACAATGACGGTATGTCCCGACAGGCCGCCTTTGACCCAAATGAATGGCGTCATCAGGGCGAGCACGAGCAGCGCCGCGGCCAGAAGCTGCAGCCACAGCAGCAGCCGGTTTTGCAGCTTTTGCCATGGACGGTTGGCCTCGATATTGCGCAGAACCCGATTCCACAGCATATGGCTGGGAACCAGCGTATCCACATACTTCCGCTTAAACAGATACATCAGTATGATCAACGGGATCGCTAAAGCGAACCACAGTCCGGACCAAGAGGCAATTCCCATCCTTTCACCCCCTTCTTGTTGCATAACCCTTGCATGCTAGCCGAGCACACCCGCTCCGCGCAGCGTCTCGAAGATTCCTGTCTCTAGCGGAACGCCCGTGTTCACCTGTATATAAAAAATAGCCCGCTCGCTGCAGAATCGCGCAATTTCCGCTTGATATGCCTGCAGCGTCCGCCCATATTCCTCCAGCACCTTTCCGGTCAGAGCTATCTCCTTGCCCGTCCCGAGCTCGCTGTCCACCAGCCGCAAATCTCCGCTTAAGACAGGCGAGATTTCCTCCGGCGATAATACGTGGACCAGGACGATTTCCTGCCCCGCAGCAAGGTAAAAAGACAATGCCTCCGCCAGTTCATCCATGCCGCCATCCAGCCAGAAATCGGAAAAAATCCAGGTCATTCCCGGCTGCTTCGAAAGCGCTTTGGGCTGCCGCAGTGCCTGAGACAACCTGCCCTCGCCGCCCGGCTCCGCCGACTGCAGAAACGAAAACAACCGAGCCGCGGAGGCCTTCCCCCGTACAGGCAGCAGTTGCCTCGTTACCTCCGAGTCGAATACGGCTGCCTGCACGCGGTCATAGGACGCTAGCGCCATATAGCCAACCGAGGCGGCAAGCCGCTTCGCGTAAATCAGCTTGTTCCGGTCGGTCTTGTTCCCCCCGTGTTTCTTGCCGTCGGACTTGTTCCCATTAGACTTGCTCCCATCAGACGCTAGCCCATCCGTCAGGCCCGGCGCCCCCCCGCCCCCAAAATCCATCGAGGCGGATACGTCTACAAACAGACTCACCTGCAGCTCCTGCTCATCCCAATACTGGCGCACGAAGGGCCGGCCTGTCCGCGAATAGACGCCCCAGTCGAAGCGGCGAATGTCGTCCCCGGGCGCATATTCGCGGTAATCGGCAAATTCCAGGGACGAGCCAAAACGGCTGGAGCGCCTCTTGCCCTGCATCGTTCCGCGCACCCGGCGCTTAGACGCAATCGACAGACGCTCGAGGCGGGGTAGAAGCGACGGCGAAAGAAGAGGCTCGATCATCTTCTTTCCCCCTCAAGCGCGGACAGAATATCCTGGATCAGCGAATCCGTGGAGATCCCCAGCGCTTGCCCCTCGAAATTCAGAAACAGACGGTGGCGCAGCGCAGGAACAGCAACCGCAGCAATATCTCCCGTGGATACATGCATCCTTCCTTTGGAGATCGCTCTTACCTTCGCCACCGATACGATCGACTGGATTCCTCGCGGTCCTGATCCGAATCGCAAATATTTGCGGACGGAATCCGGTGCCGAGGTCTCCTCGGGATGCGTCATCATCAGCAGGCGCACTCCGTAATCCAGCACATCATCGGCAAGCAGAACCTCCTTCGCTGCCTGCCTGATTTCCAGCAGCTCGCTAGCCGAAGCCAGCTTGTCGGCCGTCGGCTGGCTGCTGGAGGTCGTCCGGCGAACGATTTCCTTCAACTCGTCTGGCGAGGGATAGCTGACATGGATCTTCAGCAGGAAGCGATCCAGCTGCGCCTCCGGCAAAGGATACGTCCCCTCGTTCTCCAGCGGATTTTGGGTCGCCAGGACAAAAAAAGGCTGCGGCAGCCTGTGCGTCTCCCCGCCGACGGTGACCGTCTGCTCCTGCATCGCCTCAAGCATGGCGCTCTGCGTCTTTGGTGTCGCGCGGTTAATCTCGTCCGCTAGCACGATGCTGCTGAATACGGGCCCCGGCTGAAAAACGGTATCCGCGCTGCCCTGCGGGCCGAAGCGAATGACATTCGTTCCGGTAATATCGCTTGGCATCAGGTCGGGCGTAAACTGAATCCGCGAGAATGACAGGTCAAGCGTATCGGAAATCGTCCGGACGAGCATCGTCTTTCCGAGTCCCGGAATGCCCTCAAGCAGCGCATGCCCGCCGGCAAAGACGCACCAGAGCAGCTGCTCTACGATCTCCTCCTGGCCAACGATGACTTTCCCGATCTGCTCCCGCACGCCGGATATCGTATTTTTCCACGACTCTACCTGCGCATTTGCTTCCAACATCATATGTCCCCCTTCTCCTTCATCCTCAACTCAATATCCCGGATCAATTTCTGTAAAATAGCTCTCCACCAGGCTCTGCACGCTCTGCGGAAGCTCGCTCCGCTCCAGAGAGCGCTTGGCTTCGGCAGCGTAGTCGCTGTACACCTCGTCATAGGGCCGGCTCACACCGTCAAATACGGGCGATTTGCCGCCCTTTTGCACATCTCCGCCGCCGCCGTGGATTTCGCCGCTGTCCCGCTCCACGTTTCCACTGCCCTTCAGATCACGCGGTGTCGTCACGAGCTCGCGTCCACCGCTGCCGAGTCCAGCGCCCTGGCCGTTCCCGGCTCCCTGCCCGCCGCTACCGTTACCGCTGCCAGCCCCGGATCCTGAGCCCTGGCCGCTCCCCTGGCCACTACCCTGACCTTGACCCTGTCCCGAACTGCCGCCCGCTCCGCCTTCGCCAGATGCTCCGCTTCCCGGTTCCCCGCCGGCCAGCATAGCTTCGCCGGTCCACTGCTCGGCGATTCCACCCATGCTCCACGTATCGGATACGGCGAACCCGGAGGCGGCCATCTGCTCTGCCAGCCCCATCCCTTGCTTGGCCAGCGCCGCCGCTAAAGCCGCGGCAGCCTCAGCTTGGTTAAGGTCGGATTTCAGGCCAGCCATACTCTCTTGGATCGCTTGCTCAAGCAGCTCCAGAGCCTGCTCTATTTCTTGCGGATTTCCCTTCTCAAGCGCTTCGGCTGCTTTTTTTAGAGCTTCGGCGAGACGCTGAGCCTTCTCGTTATCCTGAGGAGCGGCTTCTGCGATTTGCTGCAAATCCTCAGCCAGACGCTTGCGCTCCTCGGTGGACATGGAAGCAGCCTTTTTACGGAATTCCTCCATTTTCTCGCTCAGAGATTGCTGATTTTGCTGCTTCAGCGACTCCGCCAGGCTCTGGGAAAGCGGATTGGCCTTCCAGTCCTCCAGCCATTTCTCCATCTCCTGCTGCTTCAGCTCCATTTTGTCGGACATTTCCTTCAGGCTCTTCATCGCATGCTCTACGCTATCCAGCGCCTCTTCCGGTTCTTTGCTGAGCTCCAGCGCCCGCCGCAGCTCGGCGATTTCCTTCGCCAGCGCCTCCTTCGCGATCGGCTCAAGCTTGCGCGCCTCCAGCTCCTTCAGCTTTCCCTCCGTTTCCTGCTGCTGAGCGTTCACCCATTCCCTCTGCTCCTTGCGCTTGGCAATCTCCTGCTGCATCGGGTTCGGCAGGATGGCCAAAATGACCAGCGCCATAAACAAGCTGACGGCCGAGAGCCAAAATTTACGGCGAATCGGGAAGGGTAGACGCCGCTTGATTTCCCTAATGTAGGCTGAACCGTACTGAATGGCCTGCGCCCGCTGCCATTTGGCCGCTAACGCGTCGGATTCGCCATACGCCAGGGCCGTCGCCATGTCGTCGCGGCGCTCTTCACCGGCAACCGCCCGATCCATCATACGAGCTGCCTCCTGCAGAGACACTCGTTTGGCAAAGTATCCCCATAGCAGCCCGCACAGCGCGCAGAGCACGACTAACACCGCTCCTTGCCAGAGCAAGCCATCTATAGGCCACACACGCCCGGCGGTGAACCATAACAATGCGGCTCCAAGCCCGGCAAGCAGTCCGTAGCGGGTCCCTTTCCAGGCTCTGAGCTGCTGCATGCGGCGCCGGACTACATTAAGCTGCTCGTGAATTTCTTTCATGCTGCCGGCCTCCCTTCCTCAATCAATCTGCAACCCTCTGCTTGGAACAGTTATTGTTTATTTCGCTGCCTGCCATGCTCATGTTCCTGTTCCTGTTCCTGCTCCTGCTCCTGCGGCTCCCAGTCTGTCTGCAGCCGCTTCTTGACCCGGGTTCGTCTGACCGGACGAATATAGCGGATGGCCAGCCATAGCGCCAATACAATGACAACACTATATACAAGCAGGAACTGCTGCCACAGTTGGATCGGCGCGCCGGCTTGCTGGCTGCTCCACCGCGTCAGAAAGACAGAATCCGAGAACGAAGGTTCAAAAATGCTGATCAATGCTCCAGCGGGATTAAGCCCGAGAATGAATCCAACCCACGAATAGTCCGGGGCCGTCACCGTCCCCGCAGCATAGTAATTAGCTTGGACAACGCCCATGGCAAGCAAGTAAATGATCCCGGTAAGGAGGAATATAACAAGCCCTACACCATAAGTCATAATGACCGCAACGATCGTCCGCTTGAACAGTGTAGAGAAAAGCACCCCAAGCGAGCCAAGCAGCAGCATGATGAACAAATAAAACAAGAAAACGAATATGAGCTGCTTCGGGGCAACCCCGCCGTAAAGAAACGCAATGCTATATACGGGCAGCGTCGCCAAAATGACCAGCGTCATGAAACTCAAGGAAGATACCAGTTTGCTCAAAATAATCGTCGACGAACTCTGCTGTGTCGTCAGCAGCATGTTCAGGGTCTGCTTCTCCCGCTCCCCGCTTATGACTCCCGCCGTTAACGCAGGCGTCATAAATGCGATAAGAACAAGCTGGGCGATGCTGAGCGCGTAGAACATGACGCGGCTGGTGCTTGGATCGATCCGCCCTGACAATCCGGCTCCGCTGCTCATCATGACATAGATGATGCCCATCGCCAGAAGCCCCATGACCAGTACGTATGCAAACACCGTCACCGCGGAACGAGAGGTGCGCATTCGCAGTCTGAACTCCTTATCCATCACGGGATTGATTAGAACTCTACGCCAATCCATCTGCCGCGCCCCCCTTCGTGATCTCCAGGAATACATCCTCGAGATTCGTCTGTGCTTCATGGAAAGATACGACCCCATAACCTGCGCCGATGACTTTGTTCAACAGTTGGGCCTGCTCGGCGTCCCCACCGCCGAAGTGCACATGAACCCCTGTTTCGTCGCTCAGCACCTGGCTGACATGACGCTCATCCCGCAGCATGGCGGCGAGCTCATCTCCGCGGTCCATGACGCGAATATGCAGCACCCGCTTAACGCGCAGGCGATTTTGAATGTCAGCCACCTTGCCTTGAGCAACCATCTCGCCGTGCTCAATGACACCGATCTCATCCACCATCTCCGCAAGCTCGGGCAGAATATGCGATGAAATGATAATCGTCTTGCCCATCAGCTTCAGCTCTTTCAAAATCTCTCTCATTTCGATCCGCGCCCGCGGATCAAGGCCGGATGCCGGCTCATCAAGAATCAGCACGTCCGGGTCATGCACGAGGCAGCGAGCCAGGCACAGCCGCTGCTTCATGCCGCGGGACAAGCTGTCCACGTAGGCATCCCGTTTATCGCTTAAATTAACCAAGTCCAGCAGCTGCGGAATAAGCTTCTCGCGATCAGGCCGCGGAATGCCGTAACTGGCTCCGTAGAAATGAAGGTATTCCGTCGTTCTGAATTGGTCGTATACCCCGAAGAAATCCGGCATATAGCCTATTCTCTTGCGTACCTCATGCGGCTGCTCAGTCACCTCGAAACCGCCTACCGATGCCGTGCCGGAGGTCGGCAGCAGCAGCGTTGCCAGGATCGACATCGTCGTTGATTTGCCTGCTCCGTTCGGCCCGACAAAGCCGAATACGGTGCCTTTGGAAATGGAAATATTCACCGACTTCAGCGCTTCGAAGCCGCCGTAAGTTTTAGTTAAATTACGTATCTCGATCATTGGCTGCTGCTCCCCTTTACAGAGATTTCGGGCAGGTCGAAACTGCTCCAATCCTGCGCCGTGACGACAACACGCAGCGTCGTTCCCCCAATCAGGTATTGCTCGATCGGCTGGGGAAGCTGCGCTGTCCCTTGATTCCATTGGATCGGCTCAGCCTCTCCCTTGGACGCATTCCATACCGCCACGGACATGTTGTGCCCCCGATTGTTCTGGCGCATAGCAAGCTCTGAATAATTCACATGGCTTGGCAAAATGTATTCGAGCTCCATTTCACCCGCGGACATATGAATGCTGCGGCTTGTTTCATATCCCCAGTCCGTAGTAGTCGCCTTGCTGACGGCAGGCGCGATATAACCGTAAGGTATGTTCCATTGCCCCTCTTTGTGGAATTCCGGCTCAACGCGCTGAACCCACATGTTCAGCGGGTCGGCGGCTACTTTTTTACCATTCACCTCATAATTCAGCAGTTCATCCTTGCTCCAGCCGATAAAGGCATAGTTATCCATCATATTGTTCTGGCTGAAATAGGCGTTAACGAGACCGCGGGGCCGCTCCAGCTTCATATCCTCCAAACGATTGCCCTGGGAAGGAAACATTAGGTAGCCGTAATCATAGTGGTTAATGGTCAACGGCAAGGAGGTAATCGCTGCCGTCTGATTTCTGGCAATATCGCCAAGCAGATACATTTTATCGTTCAAAATGATCGCTGTGTCCGTTAAATCCGCAATAGTCTTGTTGGTCACTGTCCCTTCAGGAACGCCCCGGTCATTAATGGAGATGTCGAACTCCACCTGGCCCAGCTGACGTTCTTCCAGCTGCTTCACGGTAAGCTTGGCGAGGGAGCGATGCGTCATTCCTTTTAAATCGACAGCCGTACCGCTGTCACCGAACCGAATCAGCTGCCGCTCCGAGCCAGCCGCCTGTCCGCCGGAAATAAGTCCGTCTTCACGCTGCACTGTGATGTGCGTGCCAGCCGGAAAGCTTAGTTTGTAATCGCCGCTTCGCGGGATAAATAATCCCGTGGACGTGCTTCGCTCGGCATGCCCATGGCCATCCAATTCGACGATACTGAGCGTGTTCGTTCGCAGGGTGCTTTTCCCTGTCGTGCCAGCCACATAGATGCCTCCGCTGGCCAATACGGCAATAACCGGAATGAGCAGCCAGGCCCACTCGCGCTTATCGAGCTTTTTCAATACGAAATAGAGTCCCGGTGCAACGACGAGCGCATATCCCAGCAGCAGCCAGAGCAGCAAGGAATAAGGAGGCAGTGTCAGGCTCGGAAAATAGTCCAGCAAATAGTTGATTCTTTGTGCCAAATCCCCTCTCCCAGGAATATTGCCTTGCGAAGCTGAGGCCAAAGGGGAATGCTGCTGAAGCACCGTATTCCATACCTCAGCATGGCCGGACCACGATTGCAAAGGCTCCATGGAAACATCGTAGGCCGCATAGATGACGCCGCCCCCGCTCACGTTCCAGGAGGCAAATAGCGGCTGCTCGCCTTTTACGAGTGTTCGTGCGCCCTCCTTCAGCTTAGCGGCCGAGACTGGAAAGGCCCCATCCAGGGATATCAGCTTGCCTGCCGCTTTCTCAAGTTCCTGCAGCGAGGTGACATCGGCAAGTCCCGAATAGTCTACGGGCGATAAATCCTCGAGCCCCTGGACCGTTTTCGCATAACCTGCCCCTCCGCCCAGTACGAGCGTTCCCCCTGACTTCACCCACGCTTTAATTGCTTCCGTTCGCTTATCCCCGAGATTGCCCGCCGGATAGTTATTGATGACAAGAATATCCAGCCCCTCCAGCAGCACGCCGTCCTCCGGCAACTGCTCCGGTTTGAGCGGAATAACCTTCACATCCTTCCCTTTGCCGTTCAGCACGTTTAGAAAATTCATGCTGTCCGGATCCGAAGCGAGTACGCCAATCAAGGTGCCCGTGTCCCCGCTGGTATTCAAATACGGGGTCGAGGCTTTAAATGGGATGTATTTCCCCGTTTCTGCCGAATCTTTATAAAAACGAATGGAGTTGTTATCTTTATGAAAGGAAGTTCCCAAGATGCCGAAAGTAACTTCCTTTGGGGTTCCCGCCGGCAAATCGACCCTTGCCGCGTACGAAGCCCGATTTGAATTGTACGGGTACTCTGTTTGGACAACAATATCCCCGGAAATATCCGTGTCGCTGGTCAGCGTAATTTTTAGCTGTGTCCATTCTCCGATTTTGTAATGGCCGTCGTGGCCGACTTCCGTCTTAATACTGATCGACGGCTCTGCCGCGTATACAGCTTGAGGACTTACAACCCCCGGCAGCAGCGTAATTATGGCGGTTAAGAGCCACAGCATGGCCAAGGTTCCCCTTTTCTTGTCATGTAAAAACAAATGCTTCTCTCCTCTCATCATGAAAATGATCCTATATATTAGGACGTATTCAATGCGTAAAATGTTTACAAGCCGGCTTCTATTTCTCTGCAAAAACCGGCAGCAACTTACAAGTATCCGCCAAAAACATACAACTAAAGCCGTCCAGTATGACAGGCATGCCAACTGAGACGGCTTTCTAGTTGTTAAGGTAATTTAATATCCTTGTCGCTATTAGCTGAATACGACAGTTTTATTCTGATGCACGAGAATACGATCCTCGATATGCCATTTCACAGCGCGCGCTAATACGACTCTTTCAATCGTACGGCCGATCCGCTTGAGCTCGCCAACGTCATCGCTGTGGCTAACGCGCTGGACATCCTGCTCGATAATCGGTCCGCCGTCCAGTTCTTCGGTGACGTAATGAGCGGTTGCGCCGATGATTTTCACGCCGCGGTCATAGGCTTGCGCATAGGGCTTCCCGCCGACAAAAGCAGGCAGGAAAGAATGGTGAATATTAATAATCCGGTTGCGGTAAGGATCGATCAATGCAGGCGACAAAATTTGCATATATCTGGCCAGAACGATTAGATCGACTTTGCCATTGACCAATTCAAGCTGCTTCTGCTCCGCTTCCTTCTTCGTGTCCGGGGTAACCGGAATGTGATGAAACGGAATACCGAACGATTCGACGTATTCTTTATTGTCGGGATGATTGCTGATGACCATGGAAATGTCGGCATCCAAATCCCCGGCTTGCCATTGCCAGAGCAATTCCACGAGACAATGATCTTCCTTCGAAACGAAAATAGCCAGCTTCTTCTTATGGCTCAGCGGGAAAATTTCCCACTTCATCTCGAACTTTTCGGCAATGACGGCGAAATCCTCTTGCAAACTGCCCAGACGATCCTGAAGCCGTTCCAAATCAAACTCGACGCGCATGAAGAACATGCCGCCTTCGGGGTTCATCGTATACTGATCCGACTGCACGATATTTGCCCCGTGCTGATACAGAAAGTCCGAAACCGCCGCGACGATGCCAGGTCCGTCCGGACACGAAATCAGCATCCGCGCACGATGATTTTCATAAGATTTTACAGGTTTAACGCCTGTCTTGACATGTAGATCCATCTTTCTCTCAAGTCCTCCCGCTAACTATTGTAAACATCTATTATACTATGACGGACAAATCCTTGGCGGCGAGCCAGCCAATGAGCCTGAAGTTAATTTGCTCTTCAGTATAATCCGGGAACAGATTTGCTTCCCATACGAGATCATACAGCCTTTCAAGCGGCTCTCGCGGATCGGCCTTTCTCGCTTTGGCATCGTTTTTAAGCAATGTCCACGTATCCAGAACAAAGGCCCGCTGATCAATTTCGCGCTTCGCAAAAAAGCTGTTCAACTGCTCAAGCTCGGACAGGAAGGATTCCCCGAATCTTCCCGCAAGATCGCCGCGGAGCAAAGCGATTTCCACTTCGTACATCGGACGCTGGGTTTTCGCTTCTTTACCGATCCACGGCGTCTCCAGAATGAATGGGCGTCCCTGCAGCTTCTCGTGATGTACGACTCTGTTCAACGCCTCAAACCCGATCCAGCCTGTTCCAATCGGCGTATGGCGGTCTTTCCCGGCGCCGACGGGGTTTTTACTGTCATTGACATGAACAACAGCAATTCGGTTCAGACCGATCAGCTCATCAAATTTTTGAAGCACGCCATCCACATCATTCACAATATCATAACCGGCATCATGGATATGACAGGTGTCCAGGCAAATCGTCAGACGCTCGTTATGCTGTACTTTATCGATAATGGCGGCAATTTCCTCAAAGCTGCGCCCCATCTCCGTACCTTTGCCCGCCATCGTCTCAAGCGCGATGTTGACTTCCGTCTCATTCGTTCCATTCAATACTTCGTTCAGCCCTTCAGCGATGCGGTTTATTCCGTATTCCGCATCCATATCCGTAAACGCACCAGGGTGAAGTACGATATTTCGTACGCCCAGTGCATGGGTCCTCCGGATTTCTTCCTGCAGAAAATCTACGGCAAGCTGATAGGTATTCGACTTATATGAACCAAGATTAATAATATACGGTGCATGAACGACAATTTCATCGATCCCGGCGACGGCCATCGCCGCCCTGCCATCCTCTATATTCATCGCTTCAATCGGTTTCCGGCGCGTATTTTGCGGTGCGCCGGTATATATCATAAACGAGCTGGAGCCGTAGGATGCGGCCTCCTCAGTAGCGCTTAATAGCCCCTTGTCCGAGAATGAGACATGCGAACCAATTTTTAACATTTCCTTTATCCCCCTTATGGACAACGATCTTTGAACAAACCTATTTTATCTTGAATATCGATTTAAATCCACAAATAAGGTATAATTCTTAAAGATTAAAGGGTTAGAGGATTAATAAATTGAGGTGAATGAATAGATGCTGCATCTGAACATAACTCTGTTGTCACTGGCTTCATCTCAGCCTAATCGCTGGTTTATGAACTCGGTAGCGTTTTGGGGATTTGTCATGCTTGGGGTCATGTGCATTGGCGGATTTTTTATGTTTCGTAAATTTCTGAAGGTGCTGCCCAAAGCGGACGGCATGTCCAAGCTGGACTGGCAAAATCACTGGGTTGAGACGAGCAGGCATCTGTGGACCGATGAAGCTAAGGCTTTTCTGGATCAGCTTGTACAGCCGGTGCCATCCCCATTCCGCGATATCGCCAAGCATTCGATTGCAGCAGAGATCGGTAAAATCGCTTTGCAGGAGGAGGCGAGCGAGGTAACCCAGGAGCACTGCATCAAAGGTTATATTATTGCTACGCCTAAACGGGATTACAAATTCCTGATGAACTTTCTGGAAAAGAGTAATATCGACTACCGTCCCTATCAGCATTTGATCAATAAATAACACAGGTTAAACATCCGGTCGCGACGTCTGAATAACGCCATAGCCGGATGTTTTTGTTATAGCTATCGCGAATATATATTCTAGGAGGGAGCGCTTTGAAAATCTGTATTACCGGGGGAACAGGATTTATCGGGAGCGCCTTAGCCTCCTTCTGGCAGCAGCAGGGACATGATGTTACGGTCATCACGCGCCGCCAGCCCGAGCAGTACGGTCAAGGCGATTCCAAACCTCAGGCTAGGGAGGGCGCCGCCCCTGTTGCCTTTCTGACCTGGGAGCAGCTTGCTCAGCCTTTTTCGCGCGGCATCGAGGTGGATACGGTCGTCAATTTGGCCGGCACCACCCTGAATCAGCGCTGGACCGGTAAAGCCAAAGACAGCATTATGCAATCCAGGCTGCAAGCGACGGATTTAACCGCCAAATGGGTACAGTCCCTGGACACCAAACCTGAGGTAGTTATTCAAGGCTCAGCCGTCGGAATATACGGAACTTCCTTTACGGATACATTTGACGAGAGCTCCCGGCCTGAAGCGGATGACTTTCTCGCAAATGTGACCCGTCGCTGGGAAGCCGCAGCAGAGGATGGCTTTCAGGGCATTCGGCTCGTAAAGCTGCGGACGGGCGTAGTGCTCGGAAATAAAGGCGGAGCCTATCCACTCATGCGTCTTCCGATTTTGCTTGGAGCGGGCGGAAAAATCGGAACCGGCCGGCAGTGGGTGCCCTGGATTCATATCCAAGATATCGTAGAGTTAATTGACTTTTGCGTCAAAAAATTGGAGATAGAAGGCCCCATCAATGCAGTAAGCCCAAATCCCGTCACTAACGATGAATTCGGCAGAATCGTTAGCCGGGTACACAGCAGGCCGTACTGGCTTCCGCTCCCAGCCTTCGCATTAAAGACGATGCTTGGCGAAATGTCTGCTCTGCTGCTGGAAGGACAAAAGGTTTTGCCCCAAACGGCGATGCAGCACGGTTTCCGTTTTCAGTATCCGGAGCTGGAATTAGCCGCAGCGGATTTGAAGAAACGCCAATAAGCCCGTCATCCATACAGAGACAGCGGGCTGTGCATACACATTTCTTACAAGTCACTTCTTCCTTTCGTCATGCAGAATTTTGAATCTCCCTGCCGTAACGAAACGTAACCTCGGCAATGGAAAACGAATCTCCCGGCTCGAGCTGATAGTCTTTATATGGCGCGAGCAATTCGCCGTTTAACTTGGTGCCGTTTCTGGAGCCTAAATCCTTGATGCGGCAGACACTTTCCAGAATCATGAGCTCGACGTGGGCACGGGATACCCCGGCCTCCTTCTCCACATATTGTGCTAATTCCTCGGAGCGGCCAATAATAAAGCTCCCTTTGGATAGAGGGATTCGTTCGGATCCAGCACCTAAAGAAGTTATTTTCTCCAAATAGTTTATGCTGTCAGCCTGTCCTTGCTCTGACTTCGATAAATCCTTCAACAATACGGTTGCCGGGAACGCCGTGGCGGGCGGCTGTGCTTCAACTGGACGTGCCTCAACTAGCTCGCGGTACGGCTCGAATACCGGTGTCCGAATCGGTTCATAGAATTCGGATGACTGCTTTGGGGAAGGCGCTATAGATGGGGATAGGTTATTCCATCTCCATTTTTCCTCATAGCGGTCCAGCTTGCGGCGCTTGGTGAACCTAGATTCTTCATGATCCTCCTCCCCAGCTAAACGAACATGATTGTCAATTTGTAAATCCCCTTCCTCACTGCTGCCCTTGTTCCTAAAATAACTAAACAGGTCGAACTTGCCGCTATTTATTAGCAGCACGATAAATAATACAGCCAGTGATGCTCCCGCACTAATGTAAAATCCACTGCCAGAAGGCCCATCCAAATACGCAAACTTCCAGATGAGCGCAACCAGTAACGCAGCGCCTAGCCATATGTAAGTAGGTTTAATTTCTGTCCGGCTCCCTGCCTCCTCCTCATGTCTGCCTTCCTCTCCCTCCATCAAAGTCCCTGCATGAATGCTGGCAGAACTGGACCATGCATTTATCCCGCTTGGATTTGAGTTTGAGTTTGGGTTTGGGTTTGGGTTTGGGTTTGGGTTTGGGCTTGGACTTGGACTTGGACTTGGGTTTAGATTTAGGTTTGTGTTTAGGTGTGAGTGTGAGTTTGAATGTGAGTTCGAGCTCGGAGTTGATCTTCGGCTTGGTTCACGGGCGGAAAACGGAATTTGTAGTGGCTCGTCTTTGGACTGCGGCGGCATCGGCATTCCAGGGGCATCTAACTCTCGCCGACTTCTCCCGGAATCAGCGATATGTACGTTTGATCCTTGCCCTCCCGTTGAATTTTCATCAAGCAGCAATGATATCAGCAAATCCTTTAACCCGGCGACGGAGAACTGCTCTCCTCCGCATAAACCGATAATTTTCTGGATGCCGCTCCCCTCTATATTCTTAACCTTTGTCATTAGCCGATTGACGAGATTCAGCATAGATTGGGCTGTGGAATGATCCTGCGGCATATGGAGCAGTGGCAAATAAACCAAATAAACGGTGCCGCTGGGCAATGGATCTTCTACAAAAATATGCTCCTCATCGAGCAGGTAGTTTCCGGTTGAGAGCATGTACTCCTTGCTGTCATCAAGCACTGTAACGATTTGCAGCAGAAGGCTATAAAATTCAGTCATCGTTATCCAGTCGCTCTTTAGACATTGGGACAACATTTTTTTGCCTGTAATTTCATAGTGCAGCGTAATCTCAAAATCAATCTCCCTTACATCCAGCCTTAGCAAATGAGGTACGGATACCGCAGCGAGCATATTTCTTTGAACCCGGTTCAATTGGCCGGTGCGAAGCCCTTCGCTTGTATTAATAATCATATATGTTCCACCGTTCCTGACAAAATCGGTTACAAATGCCGTCATCAAACGGTCCCCCCCCTTCTAAAAATAATAGACAGCCAATATAGCACCAGGCAGCACGGCCAGCATAAAAGGGAAGGTGAGCGGTTCATCCATCGTTGCAAATGATTGCCCCGAATGAGTTTTACGCAGCATGGCGATCCCCAGTACACGGCGAAGCATACCGCCTAACCGAGCCAGCATCTCCCTTCTACATATCAAAATAAGGATTCCGATACCCCCCGCGGTCAAAATCGAGTACATCAGCATAGATAAGGTAAGTGATACGCCTACCCAGGCCCCAATTCCAGCGAACAATTTCACATCTCCGCCTCCAACTGCCCGCACTACGTACAGTATGATCATTAGTCCAAACCCGACGGCAGCTCCCTTCACTGCAAAAAGAAATCCTGATCCGCCGTTAGTTATCGTATGGAACACGATCCCTGCTGCCAGCCCCGTAACCGTAATCACATTAGGAATCTTCATTGTGCGTATATCTGTAATGAATGCAGCAATCAACAAAATAAAACATCCCCAAATTTCCAAAGGCATACTTGGTCAAATCTCCTTATTTTTTACTTGGACTCTCCACAACAAATTCACCAGTTGTACGCAATCCGTCCGGCGTCTCCACAACGAAAGTCCAGGTACCTGGCGTCGTATTCCCCCCGACAAGCCATTGCCACTCTACGATTCCGTCGTCATTGACGGAAGCCTCGCCCAAAAATTTCGCTTGACTGACGCCGCTTTTATAGTAAACCGTCAAGTTGGCGACCGTTCCCTCGGGAATACGCGCAGTGATCCGCGTCCTACTGCCGGCATAAGCCGGCTCAGGCTTTGATAAAATAATCGGGGCTTGTCCCTCGGTCTGCTCCTCGCTATCGGCATTATCGTTCAACTCTCCGGTATCCCCGATCCAAAGCCGTTCCTGAGCCTTCGCCTGAAGTACTACCCGGCGGTTGGAAAATGGCACTTTCACCGGCAGCTCGTAACTGATTTCGAGGGCAAAATACGGGTTTTTTCCTGTTTTTAAATTTGGAACGATAATTCCGCTGACATGCAGGCGCTCATCATTCAACATTGTATCTTGCAGAAACGGCCGCAACAGCGGCTTGACTACAGGATCAAGAACTGCCTCTACCGCACTGTTCTTCAAATCATGCAGCGGCTCTTCCCCTTTGGCTACCGCATCTGTTATCCATTGTGCCAACGGCTCTGGAAGACCTTCAGTATACTGGCCGGCCCAATCCGCTAGCGACAGCTTCGGCATAGTCCATTCAAACGCACTCTCCCGTCCGCTATCACTGGACACAGAGCCTTGCTGTGAATGCTGCTCCACAGCTAAAGCGACAGGGTATATATGCGCTGACACTTGTTTTACCGCGCTCGAAGCCAGCGTATTCATTTGCACTGAGTAGAGCGTCATTTGAACCATATATATGAAAAAGAACATTACAATAATAAAAACAGGCATTACGAGGGCAGCTTCCAGTACGATACTCCCCTGTGAACTGCTGCCGCCGGCGTTAATAGGAGTAGTGCGCTTGCTTGACAGCATAATATCTGCTTCCTTCCACTCGACCATTTAAAGCTCCGGCATCTCCAATCGCTTTGGACACCCCCGGCAAAAACCATAACGGTAAAGCGACCGTAACTTCTCCCTTAATATAAGTAGGGCGTTCATCCGGGTTAATTCCCGTATTGAAGCGAATGAGACCCAGCATTCTCGAGAACCGTTGTTCGCTCCCCCCATGCAGCAGTAAAAATAAGCGCAGGTGATCCCTGTAAGTTAAATCGAGTTTCAAAAAACTGCTAAGCTGCAAACTGCCCTTCTGGCAAAGCATGATCATATCTTTGGCGGCTTCCCTCACCCCATGGAGCAGAGCAGAAGCCAGGATAAAGAGCGGTTCGGCCTTATAAGCGTTTTTGATCAGCCCTTCCATCGTGCGAATTGCTAGCCGCATTATAAATATTTCACCGTAAGCTGCTGCAACATTGCCGACCGGATTGTGGAATCCGTACAAAATATACTCTACTTGCTGCCGTTCCGGTGCAAATTGCTGCACGATCGTATCCAGCTTGTCTGAGCTTCCTTTCATCATTTCATCAAGAGTACTCACATCGAAAAAATCATAATAACTGACAATATATTCTGTCTGGTAAGCATGATCGGTCATACTCGACAGCATCCCCGCCAAAAAATCATACAACCCGTCCATATTTCCCATCGCCCGCTTGCCAGTCTCATAAGGATCATCTATGCGATCATTTCTATTTCGCCCCTCTTCCGCCTCATTCTGATTCAGGCTCCGGTTATCGTTATAATAAGTTTCCAGCCGATCGAATTGTTTCTGATGCTCACCAAGCTTGTTTTTCAACTCTTCAATTTTTTGCAGCAAATTAGACGCTTCTTTTAGCTCGGCTGCCGCATTTTTTTCCGTTTCTTTACGTTCAACGTCATTGGAACGGTAAGCCTGTAATAACTTTTCCATTTGCCCAAGCGCATTCTCGTTTCCGGAGTCTGCATATTTCCGCAAGTACTGATCGCTTGTCTGGCTTGCGCGAGCAACCGCCATTTTAAAAGTAACTGAATCCTCACTGGCGGAGATTACATCGGAACTTAGAGACATTAAAGAGTTTGCTTGCTGATGAACATCGTTAAAGGCGGATTCTTGCTTCTCAATCCCGGCTTCCAAATCGGTGAAAAGGGACTCGGGCAGCAACAAGGATTGACTTTTACTGCGAATTGCCGCGATTTCATCGTCTCCAGCGATGGCTTCGCTCCCGCCTGTGCTTGGACCTTGGGATACCGCATTATATCCATTTTGAGCCGGACGTGCCTCGGACTCTTTAATCACCTGACGCATCTGCTCGTTAATTTGCCGCACTTCTTCAAGCAACGCCCTAGCTTCCGGCAGCAATCGCACATGCTCCTTCTCCGCAGCCTCGTTTATTTGATAAAGATCGCTGAAAGCAAGCATCGTATAATTCCGGTAATTGGACAGCAGCTCGGTATAAATTCGCAGCACTACATTTCTTTCCTGATCCTCTTCCCATTTCGATACGTAATCCTCGTACTGGGCTGCCGCCTCAGAAAGGAGTTGAATATAGCCCCCAAGATAGCTGTCTGGAATATAGGAAGCATTTCCGCGCGGCAATCGTTTTGCATATTTGCTTACTGTGGCCGCAGCCTTTCTCTGTTTGCCAAGAAGTTCATCCAGCTTATCCTCTCGCTTGTCGTACAGCTTGTGCAGCTTGCCAAGCAAATCTACCGTATTGGAAGCTTCCTTCATAACCTGGGACAACGGTTTGAAACGGTTGATCACCTCTATCGTTAAATCAATCGGCGCCTTATATTTCATTTCTTCTCTAATCTGCTGACTGAATACAGAATAAGTCCCCAAAGGACTCAGCAATTCTACCGATGAGGAATCCAGCCTCGCTCCCATGATCGGCAAATCATCGCTCCGGATCGCTAGAGCAAAATTGTCCTGAAGCACCTTGGACATAATATAACTTTCATCCGTTTCGCCAAATGCAAACAAGCCGTATTCCTCCAGCAACTGCTTATCATACGCGGACATTACCGAACGGGCTGCAGCATGAGCAAGCGCCTCTGTCTTCGCCTGCAGCGCAGACATTCTGGCAAAATCGATAAAAATGGCCACAAAAGCGAAGACAGCCGCAAAAATAACGATCAGAAATACCGTCACTGCCCCCTGTTCTGAACGGCGCTTGTCAAACATGAACAACCTCCTATTTTGCATGTATTTTCAATGCATTACCTGCTTCAGCCTGATCTACGCGATCCTTTCCCTTCCCTTTGAATTTCGCACCGTAATAACGCGCAAGCTCCACGGTCCGAATCCATTCGACCGGCTCCACGACATACGCTGTGGAATGACCCGATTGCATAACATCTTCCATGAAAGCTTCAAGCGGGGCGAGGGGAACAAGCCTGTTCAAAGAAACGGAAACTTTGCGAAACAGCAGCTTGTTATCGTACCGCATGTCCCCTTCAATTTCCCCCGGAATCTCACTCCCCGTATTTCCAAGCTTCTTTAATGAAAGGGATCCGCCGGTTTGATCCCCGTTTGGCAGTTCAAACACAGCGGATGAACTCCCCCCGGCCCAGCCGAACAAAGCCTGCAGTATGCCATCGTCATGCAGACGCCAGTAAAGGGAATCCTGCTGGCCCTCCTCATAAGCTCCCGTCCGCGGATCACGGTAGCTGTTATCCCATGTATAAGCGCTGCGCTCGGCCGCGACAGCCGCCGTATGGCCGAGCACAACGTTTTGATACAAATACATGCAGAAAAACAGGAGCAGCAATACCGCGAAAAAGATGACCGGAAAGACGAGTGAGGCTTCAATCGTAAAATTCCCTTCTCTATCCCGGAATACGTTCACTATTTTCCATCCATGAAAGTGTCTGTTTTCTTTCCGGCCTTGGACAGCAAATTCTCTACTATTTTATACAGCTCTTCCCGGAACAAGATGGCAATGATGACAATGACCGCAATAATCAAAATCATTTCCAGCATGCCAAGCCCTGCCTCATTCCGCCAAAGCTCCCCCGCCTTCATCCGCATCGCCTTCAACATCGTTAACTCCTCCTTAAAATAGTTCAGCTTATAAATCCATCATCATAAATGCTGGAGTCCCTACCAGGATGACTACGATAATAAATAACAACACCATTGGAAATACAAGCTTGGATGAAGCCTGCTCCCCCAGTATTTTGCCGACAGCTTTCCGCTTCTCCCATAACGTATGGGACAAATCGCGAAGCGCCAAAACGAAATCGCTGCCGCCCCGGCGAAAATTCAGCAGCACAGCAGTCGTAAAGGCGGAAACCTCCTGAATACCGCAACGCTTGCTGAAGCTCTCAAGCGCCTGCGGGAAGGAATATCCCCCTTCACATTCTCTTTGCATTTGAAACAGCTCCCGATACAAAGGATGTTCCTCTTCGCCACGCTTCCGTTCCAGGCATTGCTTAATCGCCTGCTGTACGGTTGATCCGGCGCCAACCAGCAGTACGATTTTGTTTAGCAGCTCAGGCAGCTCAAGGATAATCTGCTGCTCCCGCCGTTTTACCTTACTTTGAAGATCCCGAATCAGGGCGACAGGAAGCAATACGGCCAATACGCCTCCCATAATGAATCCGCTGGCCTCTCCGTCCATTAACAAGGATAGGAGACAGCCTCCTGAAAGCAGCAAGCAGCTATATGAGAGCATTTCCGCTAGAAACAGCATCGTATATTCCCCGCCGCGCTGCTGGCCGCTTATCCGCTGGATCGAGCGCTGGATTTTGAAGAAAAAAAGCGGGAATCGCTGTGACACTTTGCATTGTTCGAGCAAATAAAGCATCGGCGGGGCGATGCGCTGCAGCCTTAATCCTTCCATTTGCATTGTCGCAGTGCGAGGGTATTGCCGGAAGGATTTCCCGTACAGCAATGCCCAAGCAAGCAGCATAATGACCAAAAGGGCCCCCCAAAGCAGCTTCACTTCCATCCCCCTTACACGCGGATATCCATTATTTTCATCATGATCCAAGAGCACAGAGCAAAGAGAATAAGAGCTGCGGCAGAAATGATCAGGCCGATCCCCTGATGCAGCGGCTGCATATAATCTGGCGAGGACAGGTCCATAAACAGTAGAAACAAAACAGGGGAAGCAAGCATCGCTTTAGCTTCAAAGCGCTTCTGCGCAATCATGACACTGATCTCCTGGCTAATCTCCAGCTTCTCGCTAATGATTGCTGAAGTTCTCCGCACGACCTCCACCAAATCTCCGCCGGAGCGTTTGCAAGTCGTAAATACGTCGGCGAAATTGCTGATGTCCTCCATCCCCGCTCTTCTGCTAAAGTCCTGCAGCGCAACCTCCACCGGCTCTCCGTATTCCATTCGGGTACATATGATCCTCAGCTCATTCATGAGATCATTACCGCCATCGGGATATAACAGCTGCAAATCCTGAATGGCTTCGCGAAATCCGTTCTCAACGGAGCGCCCTGCCGCCATGGAAGAAGATAAGGAATACAGCGCCTGTTTGAAGTTCAGACTCAGCGCCTCTCTTCTTCTGCGCAGCAAATACCGGCTCCACGGCTTTGGAACGAATACAGCACCCATGGTAACAAAAAGCGCCAACAGCCAGGAATGGAAAAAAATATAACCGACTGCAAAAAGCAGCAAGCCGCCTGCTGTCAAACAAAGTACCGTTTGTCTTCCCGAGAGGGTATAACTCCGGTAATCTGGAAGCAAAGCTGTCTGATCGCCGGAAACATTTGCAAGCTTGCTTGGAGGCGAAAATATTTTCATGCCTGCTCTCCTTTCGCATTTACTCTCTCCGCGCGCTCCTCGTTCGGCATTATGCCGGCCATGCGCAGCTTATCGGTATGGAGCAAGCTCCCCCGTCTGGCCAGTCGCCCGAGTATTTTCCCGGCCCGCTCTTCCGTTTCCTCAAATACGTAAAGCGGATTCAGCACCACCTCCCCATCGAATAAGCCGCACACTTCCGTTATTTCCATCACCCGCCGCGAGCGGTCGCGAAGCCTAGACAGGTGAACAAAAATATCGATGGCCGAGCCGATTTGCTGGCGCACCACCGGAATGGGCAGATCCGCACCGCTCAGAACCATCGTTTCCAAACGGCTAAGCATGTCCTTGGTGCTGTTCGCATGCCCGGTGGATAAGCTGCCGTCATGCCCGGTATTCATCGCCTGAAGCATGTCCAGCGCTTCACTTCCCCGTACCTCGCCGACGACAATCCGGTTTGGCCTCATACGCAAGGATGCCCGGATCAAGTCCCGCACAGAGATCTCGCCCTTCCCTTCCGTATTGGCGTTACGCGTCTCCAATGAAACCAGATTAGGCACGGTCACGATTTGCAATTCTGCCGAATCCTCGATCGTAATGACCCGCTCATCGGACGGAATATATTGGGACAGCGCGTTTAGAAACGTCGTCTTTCCCGAACCCGTTCCTCCGCTAATAAATATGTTGTATTTCCCCTTAACCAGGCTTTGCAAAAACAAGGCCGCCTCCTCACTCAACGAGCCCCACTCCACAAGCCGCTCCATCGTTACGGGCTGGTCTGGAAACTTCCTGATCGTTATCGTCGGCCCCTTAAGCGCGATAGGCGGAAGGACGATATTTACCCGCGACCCGTTGGCGAGCCTGGCATCCACGATCGGTGAAGAATCATTGACGATCCGGTTCACGCTCGAAACGATATTCTGAATGATGTCCTCCAGCTTTTCTTTGGATTCGAAGCGAACCCCAATACGGCTCACTTGACCATCTTGCTCAACGAAAACCTCCTCATGACTGTTGATCATAATTTCAGACACCGATATATCATCAACAAGGGGCTGCAGCACGTCCAATCCTCGAAAAGAGTCATATAGCCTGCGCACCCATTTTCTTTTCTCCGCAGCAGTTAATTTGTATAGTGCCTCCTCCTCCAGCACCCGATGTTCGATATAGTCCATCAACTGTTCATCCGTTAAAGTGGAAGTCATATCCAGACCGGAACGAATACTTGAACGCAATGAGGCAAAAAGGTCCTCTGTCATCCTGCGCTTCCCCCTGTTCCGTAGGTATAGTTCCGGGTGTATACACTGCGGCACAGCTTCAGCATATCCTTCTGAAACATCGGAGAATGCTGAAGGGCCCCCGGCCGGTTTCCCTCATTCCAAGATGGAATATGCGATAACGCAATCTCTGCCGTCATTCCTGGCCTCGGTAATGAATTGGAGATTTCCCCCATACATTTATTGACCACAAATAGGGACTTTCCCATCCTCTGGCCAAATGCAACAGGATCTGCTTTCTCTAAATGAGACATCCAAATCCCGGTTTTGCGCATGACATTCCAGTCATCGGCCAGAAGCCAGATCAGCTTATCGGCACGCTCCGCCACCATTTCCGTCCTGTCATTCGGATACGAATCGACATCCACAACAACAGCATCGTAAAGCCCGCTGTCCACGATGAAGTCAATAAGTCCTTTCGTATCGTTCCGCCCCATTTCCAGCATTTCTTTAATATTGTCGAGCGGTCCAAAGGTATCTCCCTCCAAGAAAGGATGCCCATACGCATAGGAGGACATCGGCTGCTGCAAAGCTTCCCCCCGCTCACTTGCCGCCTTTAAATCGTAAAGCAGCCTGGCCAGCCCCCGGCCCCCGGCAGCCGTCTGGCCTTCATACAGCGACCGACTTTCATATAGCGACTGGCCCTCAAATAAGCTGCCGCTGCATACCGTCTCCAAATTAAGATAAAACACTTTGCAGTCCTTCCGGGCAAGCTGCTTTACCAGATGAATCGCCACGGTCGTCTTCCCGCAGCCTCCAACGGCTGAGTACACTCCGATAACAAGAGATTTCCCATCTGCTGCATCTCTTCCCCCCGCGCCTCCGCGAACATATTCCAGCACTGCCGATAAAAGTTGATGCAGCGGCTGATATTTGGACATACGCTTCACCTTCTCACTGATCTCCCCGCCTTCATCAAGGCAGATCACCGGTACCCGGGGGGCGCCGGCATTCAGCAGCATATCCAAAAACTTATTCTCGGCCAAAACAACGTCTACCAACTGCTCGCTCGTCTCCATATAGCGCAGGAAGGCTTCCGGTCGACTGAATACCGTTACGGAGAGACGGCGGTCGAATTCGCTCTGACGGACATAGTGGAGAAAAGGCTCAATATATTGCTCATCCTCCACAGACAGGACAAGCCGAACGGGAACCATTGATATCACCAACCTTTTTGAACGCAAAAAAAGCACCATCCAATAACCGGTCTCCGGTTGTTGGACGGTGCTTCCGCCGTTCATTCCTGAAATTTACAGTTAGAATATCATAGTTATGGAACTCGTGCAAGGTTTTTTTTGCTATTCGCCATGTGCCGGTAGCCCGGGTGATCATCCGTCCTTTAAAAACCTCGCCTTGTTCTCCGGTGTGGGAATCAAGCAGGTCTCGTCCTTGCCAAACCACCGATAACGGTTGGCAGCGACTATGCGGTATGCGGCATCCCGTATAAATCGCGGTACAACGATAAATCCATAGGCCAGCGGCCAGGGAAAACGCAATCCCTTCGCGATGCGAAGCGCAGCGGTTGAGCGGGTATAATAAGCGCCATTCTGATACAGTACGATCGTATCTATCCGCTTGGAGGAAAGCTCCCCGCTCTGGCTTTCCTGCAATATTTTCTTCCCGGCTTCCGATTGCAGCGAGACAAAGTGAAAGCGGTACTGCGGATCACGTTTAATAATAAATTTGACGGCTCCCTGACAAAGATGACAGACCCCATCGAACAAAATTACATTTTGCGGCTGTTCCTGCTCCGTATGTTTAGACAAATCGTACCACCTCGCTTCAGAGTGATTATATCATTTCCGCTCTAGGGAAGCAGCGGCAGCTATTTACAGGCCCGGCAATATAAATAGCAAGCGGGCCGATCAGAAGGAAGTCCCTTGATCGGCCCGCTTTGCCTTTTATGACACTATTTCTAACGTTGGTTGACTATTATCTTACTGAGCCAGCGCTTTATCGATCCACTGACCATCCTCAATTTGCCGTCTGATTTCACTGCTGAATCTGTCCATGCATTTGCAAATAAAATCTTTGCGGCAGACCGGACAGGGAGTTTTCTGCAGCCGGCTGATGTCCGTAAGCCGCCATTCCGGATCCCGGCGAAAAAACACCCGGCACGCCGTACCGTCAGTCATCTTAACGATAAACTCGTATAGCCCTTCCTTCTCGTTGCTGCTCGCCTTGGTCATGTTCTCAACACTCGGTCTGTAAGACATAGTCATCACCCGTATTATCAAATTTAAGTCCTGTTTTTTGTACTTAGACATAATAATTTTTTTTTTGAAACGTGTCAACTTGGAATTCGCTAACAATTAAATCCATTTTCAGCTCGAGATCCCTCCTGGTATAGCCTGTTCCGATAAAAAAAGACTCCTCCCGACCAGTATTACCCATGAGAAGTCTTTTAAAATCATTGCTATGATTTTATTTCTTTGAAGGAGGCATCATACAGGCGAAACATCGTTTTATAACCGGATTCATCGATTTTTATGCCAACGTCAAGACGGCCTGTTATTTGCAGCGGCTCCGGCTTACATCTCAATTTCACATCATCCGGGACGAACACAATCATAATTTTGTTCCAATATGTCTCATCGCCGTTATCGAACGGACATTCCGCCCCCGGCTCGGGAATGAGCAGAAACCAGTTTTTCTCAAAGGATAACACTTCGCCCATAAACCCCTTGATCGTAACTGTCGAGCCGCTAAGATCCCAGAATCGTTCAGAAGGCGTCGTCTGGTCCTCCCCATCAAAAAATTCTGACCAGCCGATGGGCTGCGGGCCTGTTTTTTTGTCCGCGGCAGCTGTTGGCGAATGAGTAGTTTTCGCTGAAGCTTCAGCTTTTTTATTCGAACTATCTGCTGCTTGCTTATCAGCCTTCTTCTCAGCTTCACCTGAAGCCATGTTTATGGACGGCTTTCCTGCGGCAGCAGACGTTTCCGAGTTGCTGGGACCATTCGTTGCGATCTCGGACGTGTTGGAGTTGGTTTTAGAGTTACTATTGGGATTACTATTGGAGTTATTATTAGTAGAGACTTTTTCCTTGTCCGTACCTGCCTTGTTAGAGTCATTTGCCTTCTGCTGCGAAGGCTCCCGGGCATTCGACGGATCCTTGGCCTCTGTCTCTATGACTTCCATCTCTTTGGCGTCCATCTCTTTGGCTGCCGCCACTTCGGCCGATTCATTGGCCGTTGATTCATTAGCCGTTGTTTCCTGTTGAGGAGGCAAACTTGATCCCTCTTCTGACAGCCGCTCTGCCCCTACGGCAAAAGTAGGAGCTTCCTCCCCTCCGCTGGCAGGCAATTGCTGTGAAAAATCAGCCTTGCTGCGATTATCGGCAGCGGACGCAAATGAACCTGCCTGCTCTCCACTGTACTGTTTCTGGTGGCCGCACGCCTGAAGCAGCATGCCGGCAGCAGCAAGAAGAGAAAGCATGAATGCTGTTTTTTTCAACCTGACAACCTCCTTACGCTTTAAATAATGATAATGAATCCATTCTGTATAAGCGAAGAGCCGGACCCAGAGCTGCAAGAAGACCAATAGCCACCGCACCGAATGCAATGTACAAGTGATCGCCGCTCCACTGGAACGGATCAATTTGGATTCCTGCATAGCTGAATAACGCGTCTTTCAAAAAATATGCTGTAACATGCCCGGCCACAATACCAAGCAGCAATCCAGCTACGGTCACCAAAAACCCTTCCCCGACAAGCGTCATCAAGACATAGCCCTTCGATTTGCCGAGCAAACGGAGAAGCCCCACATCCTTAGTCCGCTCGTTTACGGCGGCTACCAGCGATAACAGTATCGATACGGCCGCCAAAATCACGCAGAGCAGCGTTACGAATTCAATGATTTCGGAGCCGCGATCGACCAGATTAACGACGTCCGCAACAGCCTTGCTCGTATATACTGCTTGGACCTGATTCATCTCATCCAATTTGGTTTTCAGGCCATGTGCGCCCAGTAATGTAGCCGGTTTAACCAATATGGCGGTAATTTCTCTGTCCCCTGAAGTCTCGCCATGTACAGCCCATGCGTAATCCAGGGTAGTAAAAACCGCCCGGTCATCCGGCGTATGCAAATCCGGAAGAATTCCTGTTATCGTATACGTAAAACTTTCATGCTCATCATGATGTTCATCATGTTCAGCAGGGTGCACTTCAGGCCTTTCATCGCCATGGCCCGCATCAGTGCCTAATTCGTCAAGCTCTTCATCCCCATGCAGTGACGCTTCTTTATTTCCATCCTCGCCCGCCTCGCCTGTATGATGCGCCCCTTCCACTAAACCGTGCGCCCCAGTAAAGGTGTCTCCGACCTGCAGCCCGAGCGTTCGCGCCACATATGCGCCAACAACCACTTCTCCCGTGCTGCGATACAAACTGCCATTCTTTAGCTTCTGATCACCATAACGGGTCAGGAAATATTGCGGATCGATGCCGACAATCGGAAAACCGTTATAATTATCACCTGTCGTCATAGCATAAGCCTTATCTACATTGCTGTCCTCAAGAACAGCTTCCATTGTATGTGCTGGAATATTTCCAACGGGTGCCCCAATATGGTAAAACGTATTTAGCACAAGCTGAGTCTGGCTGCCCTGGGCTCCAACCACGACGTCAAAGGGACCGTATCCTTTCTGAGCTCCCTGCTCGACGCTTGCTCTCGATAATGAGAGCAGCAATACAAACGCCACCGTCGCTGTTACGGAGAGCATAGTCAGCAGGGAGAGGAATTTCCGGTGCAGTATATTTCTGATGATAAAATGAAAAAAGCTCATATCGCCCGCTCCTCCTTAACACCTGTGAAGCGCTTCGAACCGTTGATCTTATTTATTTCATGAATGTGCAGACGGTCTGGAAACCGGTCAGCCATATTCAGATCATGAGTAACGACGATTAAGGTGTGCTGCTCACTGCGGCACAAATCAAGCAATAGCCCGGTTATTCCGTCCGCAGTTTCCCAATCCAGACTTCCCGTGGGCTCGTCGGCCAGCACGAGCGGCGGTTCATTAATCAGCGCCCGGATAATAGCCACTCTCTGCTGCTGTCCTCTGGACAATTGTGCCGGTAAATGCCGGCCGCGGTCGCTTAACCCCACTTTCTCAAGCCAATGATCGATCCGCTCCCGCCGTTCTGCTGTTCCAAGCTGGCCGGGCATGACAATCTCAACATTTTGCCTTGCTGTAAGCGAAGGGATTAAATGAAAGTCCTGCAGGATGTAACCGATCTGCTTCGCACGAAACTTGTCTCGGGCTGACTCCTTCATGCGATGAAGCAGTTCCCCTCCGACCTGCAGTTCCCCTTCATCTGCCCGCAAAATTCCACTAATGATATGAAGCAAGGTGCTTTTTCCGGACCCGCTTGGACCGATGATCGCCAATTTCTCTCCTTGATTTACATGCCACTGCGGAATATCCAGAATGGGAATATAGCTCCCGCCGACATGAAATCCTTTTGTCAGACCATGAATGTGCAGCACATCCTTACCTCCCGTAATAAAATACAGGAAACAGGAGAATGATATTCCCCTGTTTCCTCGCTTAGATCATTAATATCCCTATAACAACCTTATTTCAGTATGATACGTTCCGAGAGGGCATCCCATTTTAACGTTTGTCCTGTCAGTTGGCTGAATGCCGTCAAGGGGAGATACAGCACTCCATTATCTACATCAACGGAAATTGCAGCGGATTTCCCGCCCAATTGGGCTGTCTTGGCAGTCAGATCCACGCTTAGCGTACCGCCTTTGCCGCTGATTTTAGCGGTTCCGTTCGTTTCCTTGTAGCTTCCTCCCAGCGCTTCAGCCAATGCTTTGGCCGGGTAGAGCACTTCATTATTCCGATTGATTTTGAACTTCGGATACAGATGCTTGGCCTGGAGATCAGCGGTTGCTTTTTGCAGGTCAACACCGAGTACCTCGGCGCTTGCAGTAGCGATTCTAGTATTATCGATTTGCCCTCTTACTTTGTCTGTAATCGGCCCATAAGCCCATACTCCTACATCCACCGCGGAATGCCCATGGCCAGACCAGCCGACGAGCAAACGCTTGGAAACAACCGCATTATAACTGCCCTCACGTTTGTAAGAGGAGCCGTCCCCATCAAGGATATACTGCGCTTCTTCATCGGTCAGATCCGTAAACCCTGTGTTATTCGCAACGATTTTTTTGATATCAGCAATCGTGTTGGCCTCATTCAATGCTGTTACCAGGCTTTCGGAAGAAATTTTCTGTGTATCCCAGAGATCCACATTCAGCTCATAAATATTGTCACGGGACAAGGAGAGACCGCCCGTTTCATGGTCTGCCGTCACCACTACTGACGTATTCCCATCCTTCTTAGCGAATTCAATTGCCACTTTAAAAGCTTCATCAAAATCAAGCGTTTCTTGAATCATCGTCGGAAAATCGTTAGCGTGTCCGGCATGGTCAATACGGCCGCCCTCAATCATGATGGCAAATCCGTTTTCATTTGCAGCCAGTATTTCCAGGGCCTTGGAGGTCATCTCAGCGAGGCTCGGAATTGCAGCGGTGCGGTCCGGCACGTAAGCGACATGAGAACCGCCGAACAAACCGAGCACCTTGGAATCTTTGGCTGTTAAACCGCTCAGGCTTTGCCCCGTTTTTACAACTTTATAGCCTTTGGCTTCGAATTCCGGCAGCAAATTTTTATCGGTCCGCTTGCCTTTCTCATCCTTCGTTACAAAGAAAGACTCCCCTCCGCCAAACAGCACGTCAACTCCGCTGTCAAGATACTGGGAGGCTATGGCATTCTCGTTATCACGACTCCGTACATGAGAGGCATAGACAGCCGGCGTGGCATGTGTAATGCGCGCTGTCGTCACCAAGCCTGTAGCTTTTCCGCTAAGTTCCGCCGCTTCGAGTACAGAAGCAAATGGTCTCGATACGTCTTCGTTTGAAACGCTGATCGCCGCATTGTATGTTTTATTACCTGTGGCAAACGCGGTACCTGCTGAAGCCGAATCGGTTACGATGCCCGATACAACCTGTCCCCCGTCTTCACCGCGATCGGCAAAAGTCGTTGCCTGTCCGACATAATACGGATCCAGATTCAGGCTCTTGACGCCATGTTGATACTGCTGGAAGTAACGAGCTGCGGAAACCTGGGCTGGTCCCATTCCGTCTCCAATCAGTACGATCAAATTGCGGGACTCGCCTTTCGCCGCACCGCTTGTCGCAGGCCCCTCTTTCGCTGCAGCCAGACTTCCTGCAAAAATAACGGAAAATGCCAAACCGCTAATCGCTAAAGTTTTCCAAAATTTACTCATCCATTATATTCCCCTCTCAAAAAAATTCGTTATACGCTCAGTTTAAATAAGATATATTTGGGAAATGTCAGGGGAGTGTTCACTTTTGATTAAAGTTCCTTCCAAATAAGTTAAAAAAATTAAAATGGATGTGGGCAAGTAATTCTGGCATTAAGACAGGACAAAGCAAGATAAGACAAAGCAATTACGGTACATAGAGGTGAGTAATAATAGGTTGGCAAGTTAGATCAGTAGGCGAGGAAGAAAAGTAAGAGCAGTTGGTGAGCAAGGCAGGTTGAGTGGAACATAAGACTTCGGTTAGGAGCCGGGGCGATTCAAGGACTGCCAGAAAAAGCTTTTACAATTAAAAGAACAACAAAAAAAGCTGTCTCACCAGCAGATTTAATCCACTAGTAAGACAGCCCTTCATAGCTGTGAATATGCGGTCGAGAGGACTCGAACCTCCACGGGTATACACCCACTACCCCCTCAAGATAGCGTGTCTGCCATTCCACCACGACCGCGTAGTGTGTTCGAAACGAACATTTTATATTATATCTCCGCAGACACTAAAAGTAAAGCGTAATTATTTTCATTCAAGGTTTCCTTTTAACTTTCGATACCGAGTAAACTCAATATACTCCTGTATAAAAGCCTTCTCTTGGTCAGTCAGCTGCTTATCCACATCGTCCCAATCTGGAGTTTTCACCGCATAAAGCTCTTTTCTTTCCATGATCTGTCCCTGGTTCCGTTCGCTCCCGGTCATCAACCAATCCAGACTTACATCGAAGTATGAGGAAATATCGATCAGCTTATTTGTTCCGGGCGTTGATTTGCCGCGTTTCCAATCCCCTAAATTTCCGGTGCTGATTCCCAGCGTCTGGCAAAACTCCTTATTGGTCATAGCGTTATTTTTGATAAGCCATTCGATTCTTTCGTATATTGACAACGTCTCCTACCTTCCTTCAAAATGCGCATTTACGCATTTAAGTAATTATTGTTGTAAAGTTACTTAATTGCGTGTATAATTTGAATAAATTCACTTTTATGTACTAGTTGTTCCATCCATCCTTATTATATCATAGGCAGCTACTGCTCTTCACTGCGAGTATTCATACTGTTAACAATAATTTAAGTGGATAGGAGGTTCATGATGAATCATGACACAAGTTTGTGGATAACAGCTGCTCTGGCTTTGAATCAATGTCTTGCGATAACCGATACACAAGGTACCATTCGCCACATTAATACTACATGGGCTTTAACAGCTGTGGAAATGGGCCTGTCCCCACAGTGGGATCGTCCCGGGCTCAATCTTGTGGAGTTCCTGAACAATCCGGAAAATCGTACACTCTGCCCTCAAGCCCCCATGTTTTTAGCCCAGCTCAACAATATCCTGCATGGAGACTGTGCTTATTACAGAAAGGAGTTCCACCTCCATTTGTCCATGTCCGGGGAGACCAGATGGTTCCAACTGGAGGTTATTCCGTTAATCGAACAACAGGACTCTCATATTAAAGGTACAGTTCTCAGCTGTTCTGAAATGACCCGATTCAAAAAATACGAGCTCCAGCTCGTTGAAGTCATTTCTCAAATTCGCACATTGCGCGGATTGCTGCCTATCTGTGCGGTGTGCAAGCGAATTAAAGACAAGGTTAATCATTGGGAGGACATTGAAAGCTATTTAATCAGAAATACCCATGCCGAATTCACTCATGATATTTGCCCGGATTGTATCCGAGTTTTGTATCCTAAGTATTCATCTATCCTTGACCCTGATTCTGATGACATTTGACTGCTTATACCTGTTTCGTGGTTCAACCTCTAATACGCTTGCTCCTTCTACCCAGCATTTGCCCTACTGTTGCACCGGCAAGTCCGCCAATGATAAGTCCGACCCCGCCTAGATGCATTAATCCAGCCAACGTAGCTAAAGCAGCCCCAGTACAGGCTGACAACAGATGAGGAAAACTTCGTTCCCCCCCGAACAGCAATGCCAAGAACAGTGCAGGAAGTGCAAAGCTAAGCACTGAAGCAGTTTCTGACGTGACAATTCCACCTATTCCTGCGCCAACTATCGTTCCAGCAATCCAAGATCCGTATGCCGCTAATGCAAATGTAAGATAATAAGAAGGCGTTAATCTTTCACCAGCAGCCGCACGATTAGAAGTAACTACAAAGCTCTCGTCCGTTAATCCAAGAGCTGCCAACCATTTCAACGGTTCCCGCCAATGCGCCAAATGGGGCCCCATCGTTGCACCGTAAAGGACGTGACGCATATTTACTAGCAGGATTGTTACTACAATCGTTGCCGGAGCCGTGGCTGTTTCCAGCATGCTGATTACCATAAATTGCGCTCCTCCAGAGTAAATCCAAATAGAGCTAAAGATGGACATATTCCACGGCATGCCGCTAGCTGCAGCCAACACTCCAAATGTAATGGAAAGGGGAAAATACGCCAAAACAATAGGCAGCGCATCCCGTAATGCTAACGCTATTTTATCTTGTCGACTCATGCTCGTACCACCTTGTTCACATAAAATAATTAGCCAATGCAAAAAATAAAATGCCCGCCAATACAGTTAATAGCAGCCTTCGGGTCAGCCACGCTACTGCAATCGTAGGAATTGCCGCGACTAATATCATATTGTCTTTCATTGGAACCCACTGTCCTTCGTTCAATAAAAGCAGCGGCCCAAGTAAGGCTCCGAGTACGGCCGGCGAAACATAGGATAGCCATTCCTTTGACTGATGCGACCATTTAATTCGGCTCCCAAGTACCAGCGAGCCTGCGCGCAGCAAATAAGTGCCGGCTCCAATAAGCAGAATAATCAAAAGTTGTGACTCCATTCACTCATCCCTGTTCTTTGTAATCATTATTATATATAGGCTGCAACAATTTCACCTTTTCCGCTAGGATAACCCTACTATAAATAGTATCATATTATCCTGATCCTCACCTGATATTCTTCGGCCTTGACCTGAAATCATTTTCATATTTTATACTCTTGATAACTACCGCTGAACTAGCTATAGGGAGGATGTTATTTATGAAGTTAATCGCTATCGATCTGGACGGGACTTTACTTACCGCTGAAAGCAACCCCAGTAAGGAAGGGCTTGATACAATTCAGAATATTTTATCAGCTAACCGTCATAAAGTAACGATTTGCACAGGCAGGGCCCGCTTCGATGTTCGCGGCATTATTGGCGATGAAATAAACATACCTATTATTTCTTCCAATGGTGCGGCTGTCCACGATGAAAATGGACAATTGTTACGAGAGACACCGATTCCTCACCAGGTCGCTGCTGAAGCGATAAACTATTTAATGAAGCAAAATGTTTACTTCGAAATATTTTGTCCTGAGGAAATTTACACTTCTTTTGGCGGAGAAAGCAAGCTTCAGGCCGAATTGGACATTCTAACTAGCGCAAATCCACACATGGATAAAGTTACGCTATGGAGGGGCGCCGTAATTCAATTTAAACAATTTGGTATTTGCCAAATCAATGATCCCCGGGAAGTCCTTGCCAAAGGGATCCCCATTTATAAACTGTTAATATTTACGTATGACGAGTCCAAGCTGAGCCTCTTAAACGAGCATTTTTCCCAGCAAAATTCCATCCATACTACAGCCGCAGCCAGACATACACTTGAAATCATTTCAACAGATACAGACAAAGGAAGCGCCCTGCAGTTCCTTGCCTCGTATTACAACGTCGACATGGTGGACACGATTGTAATCGGGGACAGTTATAACGATATATCTATGTTTCAAGTAGCCGGAACAAGCGTCGCCATGGGCAATGCTGTTGAAGAAATCAAGCAGCTCAGCACCTTATCGACACGCAGCAATAACGATCACGGTGTCGCATATGCACTGAAGAAACTGCTTGAGCTTTAGAGGTATAAAGCGATGCGATAAACCTTTGAAGCGTGGCTCCTGACCGGTAAACCTTTGACGCAGGACCCCCGACTGGTAGACCTTTGGTACATGACTCCAGACTGGTAGATCTTTGGTACATGACTCCTGACTGGTAGACCTTTGGTACATGACTCCAGACTGGTAGACCTTTGGTGCAGGCCCCCCGAACTCGTTTTGAGTACATGTATGGTAATGATTGCGAACGTACTGATAGCTTGTATTCTGTTAGGTCAGGATCGTTTGGCAGGCTTGTATTCACTAGCGCACTGCGGGAATATGGAACCGAGCCAAAGGATGCTAGACCATGGATGCTAGACAATGTAGATGAATAAATGAATAGATGGATAGATGGATAGATGCGGCTGAACTGTGATTTCGTGCATTTAAGTGTATTTTATGTATTAAATTTATGGGTTAACTCGAGATCGGGTGAAATAGATGGATTTCAGGTATCTAAACCCGGATTTTCCTTCCTTATGTCCCAAAACGTTCGCTTTAAATACATTAAATCCAGTTACACTCTGTATTTCATTCTGACAATACATTTTTAGTACCAGAAAAGCTGTTAATTTTATAATTTCAAAAAGAACCCTGCTCTCAGCAAGGTTCTTTTCAAAGTTTTCGATGCGGTCGAGAGGACTCGAACCTCCACGGGTATACACCCACTACCCCCTCAAGATAGCGTGTCTGCCATTCCACCACGACCGCATATTAAATTATTGTATTCCTATCGAAGCGGATGCTCCGACGAACCCCCAAGGGATTCTCACCCCTGAAGCAATAAAGAAAGTGGTGACCCGTAGGGGATTCGAACCCCTGTTACCTCCGTGAAAGGGAGGTGTCTTAACCCCTTGACCAACGGGCCATGCAGATATTTGTTATACATTTATCAAAAGTGACGACAGGAAAGATTATATCAAAATAAATGAGAGGTGACAACCCTATTTTAAAGAAATAAAAAAAGTCCATCCGGACTTTGATTAAACTTCTAACGAAGCTCATGCTCCGACGAACCTACAGAGAGTTCTCAAGCTATGGTGGCGGAGAGAGAGGGATACTCTCATTCCATTCGAGACTGCGAAGTTTATGCTATCGTATCGAGACTGCGAAGTTTATGCTATCGTAGTCTATGCTCCGACGAACCTACAGAGGGTTCTCAAACTATGGTGGCGGAGAGAGAGGGATTCGAACCCTCGCACCGCTTACGCAGTCTAACCCCTTAGCAGAGGGTCCCCTTATAGCCACTTGGGTATCTCTCCAAAAATGGCTCCCCGAACAGGACTCGAACCTGTGACAACTCGATTAACAGTCGAGTGCTCTACCGACTGAGCTATCAGGGAACGACATACAACAGATTACGGTATAATTTATCATGATTCTAAGCCAAAGTCAAGAAACCTGATCATGAGGTGTTAACGCGATCATGGTTGGGATATCGTTGTTCTGTGATCATATTACCCTATAACTATTCCGAGATAGTGTCACTATAAAAGGGCGGATCTGACATTGCTGTCAGATCCAGCGAAAGCTCAGGAATCCTTACGATATCGCGCCAGTTCGATTAGCATTACGATGAGTACAAGCAGCTGAATGAGCAACTCTACAGTCATATGCCTCGCCTCCATTCGTAAATTGCTCCTTCGAAACCGGTAGCTCCTCTCCCAAAGGATTCCTTACGCCCCCCTCTCATGTATATGACAGGCTTTATTGTTACTTGCCTATTTATCGTATATTTAATTCAATGTATTCCATTCAATATATTAAATTCGATTCCATTTATCCTCTTTACTCCATATTCCAGGTATCCAATTTATTCTATATTCCATGTGTTCGATTTATCTCATACTCGATGTATTCGATTTATTCCATATTCCATGTAACCACTTTACTCCATATTCCACGTATCCGCTTTGTCCCGTATTCCATGGATCCGATTTATTCCATATATCATGTATTTGCTTCATTCTTGCATCTGCTTCATTCCTTTTTATTTCATCTATTAAATTTCCTTCATATTAGATTCCCTTCATATACTACGGATCCTCCAAATAATGCCGCATGGGCACCAAGGCAAGTTGGCGGATGTTGAACAACGGACCCCGGCCAACGGTCGATCATGGCATTCATCCTACGGCTACCAAAAAAAAAGAACCATCATCTCCGTAAAAAGAGATCAGGTTCTTATGCTTGTGTTTATTTTGATTCAGTTGGTCTTGCTTCGTCTTTGTTTTTCTCGTGCTCATATCAAGTGCAGCAAATGGACTCCGGCTTAGCTCAGGATTACGTTTGCCTTCACGTGTTAATTTCTCACGCATTTTTTTGGCCTTGGATTTTGCCATATAGGGTTCACTTCCTTATGATTTTATTTGTTGCCAGTATAACATAATTCAATTGAGGTTTGGCTGCTCCCCTCCCCATATTCAAGTACAATATTTGACCTCACTGCCACCCATCTGCACGCATCATATACAAATTACTCCTGATAATTAAATAAGCTCAGATTTCCCGAACACTTTCCACATCGGTAACGATTCGGATCAACACGACGCTTGCGCAAATATTCCGTTCCACAGCTTGTACATTTCAGCTTATAACGATAAGGCAGCGTTTTTCTGTCCTGCGCTCCGGGTAATGATTGACAAAATCTGCTCCCTCCAACCTTACGAAGTAAAGTCTTAAAGTCGGAGTCTCGATGTCTATAGCCTTTTCCCATTAAGTGAAGATGATAGTGACATAGTTCATGCTTGATGATTTTTTCTACTTCTGCTGTTCCGAAGGCTTCAAGCTGTGCAGGATTTATTTCAATATGATGAGATTTCATAAAATACCGTCCACCCGTTGTCCGTAAGCGAGAATTGAACCGGGCCTCGTGTCGAAAGGGCAAGCCAAAGCTATTCATTGAAATTTGCTCCACCCATGCCTGCAATTGTGTATTATTCAAAGAAACACCCTCCTTGCTTGTGCCGTGAAAGGCATTTCTGTCGGCAGCCAAACGATGATTTATACTTGAATTTTAACTTCGCCTTAGGCTACACTGTCAAGTAGCAATGATGAAAAGGAGACAATAACAAATGGCCTTAATGAGATATGTCATTCTGCAACAAGGCAGTGATTTGCGATTTGTAGAAATGCCTTCTGATTACGCTTATCAGCTTAGCGCTCTCAATCTGCGCTTGAACAAAGAAATCGATAAATTGACGGCACCCCAAATCCCTGCCCTGCCGCAGGCTATCGCTGAATGTGATCAGTTGGACCTGCTGCAGGAATCACTGCAAATTACTAGTGGTTTGTCGTACATTAATGAGCTGGAGGCTGCTTTCTCGGCAATCCGGGAAGAGAATTACCCGCTCATCTCCTTGCTCACGGAAATTCGCGCTTTACAAGCCCAGCTAGAGCAATGGTACGAGGAAGAAGGGCTTTAAGTCAAATGGACCTGCACACTTTTTGGCTCCTCCCCATATGTTAACGTACATAGGGAAATACCGGGGAGGAGATCGTGTTGCCCAATTGGCTTAGCAATCAAATGATGCGAGCATTTCATAAAAAGGATCGGCGCCAAATTCGACTACTTAACGATTGTTGGTTTTTTTACTACAGCCGCCGGAATAATAATGAATCAAGTCAATTTCAATAAAATTGGTAATGCCAGTATGTTTCTACAGCGAAGGAAGCATGCTGGTTTGTTTTATTTGTCTGATTTACCTGATTACTATACTAAAAACCCCTTCGAGTATGGGCGGCAAGCCCACTGCGAAGTGTAGGCTATTACGCTGCCAACTAAAAGGGGGGATTTATATTCATGAGGTCCCGAAATTGTTAGGTAGTCCTAAAAAACTCGCGGGAAACTCCTGCTTGCGGAAAACTCCTACTTCTTACCGTTAAGCTTGGCAACTAACTGCCGTAAAGCCGCACCACGGTGACTTATGGCCTGCTTCTCTGACACTGTCAGCTCTGCCAGCGTCTTTTCATAATCAGGCAAATAAAAAAGCGGGTCATAGCCAAAGCCGCCGTCCCCAGCAGGTTCCGCTGTAATCCATCCTTCCACTGTTCCGGCAGCCTCTGTAAATTGTCCGGTTGCAGGATCGTACAGTGCTAGATGGCATACAAAACGTGCCGTACTGAGCAATGGCTGATCTGTGTCCTCTCCCGATCGAAATCGCCCTAGCTCTCTAAGCAGCTTTTCATTGTTCGCCTCATCCGCAGCGCCTTCTCCAGCATACCGGGCCGAATATACTCCCGGTGCACCGTCCAGCTTGTCCACACAGAGCCCAGAGTCATCGGCAAGTACAGGCTGACCGAGGAAATCACCCACTTCCTTGGCCTTTTTCCGGGCATTTTCAGCAAATGTGTTACCATCCTCTATCACTTCAGGAACGTCAGGATAATCATACATACTCTTCACAGGCTTCTCCAAAAAAGCAAGTCCATGAGCAAATTCCCTAACTTTCCCTTGGTTGCGGGTAGCTACAATAATAGCCGTTTCCTGCCTATTCATCAGACACCTGCCTCTGGCTGCCTGCTGCCGATTTTAAGCGATACAGGCCCGAGTGCTTCACGCTGAATTTGAATCATTTCATGAATTCCTTGCTCAGCCAGTTCCAGCATGCTGTTTAACTCTTCCCGGGAAAACGGATTTTCCTCTCCAGTTCCTTGTACCTCAACAAACTGGCCTTGTCCGGTCATAACGACATTCATATCGACTTTTGCTTTTGAATCTTCCTCATAGTTCAGATCAAGCAGTGTCTCCTGGCCGACGATGCCAACGCTAACTGATGCCAAATAATCCGTAATAGGGAACACAGGCAATGAATGTTTCTGAACGATCTTGTTCACCGCCAATGCCAAAGCAACAAAAGCACCAGTAATCGAAGTTGTACGAGTTCCCCCGTCCGCTTGCAGCACATCACAGTCAATCGTTATAGAACGTTCGCCAAGGGCTTGTAAATCAACGACGGAACGCAGAGCTCTGCCGATCAAACGTTGAATTTCCATTGTGCGTCCGCTTTGTTTGCCACGTGCGGATTCGCGCTGGTTACGGGAATGCGTTGCCCGGGGGAGCATAGAATACTCCGCGGTAACCCAGCCTTTTCCTTGACCTTTCATAAACATCGGTACCTTCTCTTCAACCGTAGCGGTACAAATCACCTTTGTGTCACCAACTTCAATCTGTACAGATCCCTCTGCATATTTGTTAACGTTCACTGTTAAGTTCATTGGCCGCCGCTCATTTGCCTCACGCCCGTTTATTCTCATCGTAACCCGCCTCCTACTGTCATGCTGTCCTTGCCCTTACGCTTTTCCTGAAGATTTTTCCTTAGGTTCTTCTCAAATGATCTTTTCTTGGATCTTTACTTGAGATCTTTGAGTTCTTTTCTTAAGTTCTTTTCTTAAGCTTGCCTTACAACTCGAACTTTTGCTTACAAATGAACTTACGATGTCTTTACGCTTTCCCTATTCTACCAAAGTGTAAGCATAAAATCACCATTCCATTCTGCCTAGTGATGATCAGTTCAATGAATTGTCATTCTGAGTCATCCTGACTGCATTAACATGATTTCCTTATAACAAAAGGCTTGCCACAGCAAGCCCTCAGTTGACCTTAATATGCCCAAATATGAGCAAAATCTGAATAAAAAATAACTACAAAGGAATTTCATTGATGCTCTGTGGCCTTGAGACCGGCTCACTGTAATTTTGATTATCGAGTCCAACGACATTTTTCTCTCCGTTTAGCCAAATACGCACTTGATCTGCAGCCGTATTCTCCGTAACGGTAAGCACAACGGATTCCAGCATTTGCGCTGGCACTTTCTCACCAGACTCAAACATATCATCACTGATCGAAACGGTAACAACTCCATCCTGCGACTCATCTACATGATCTACGATAGTATTATCGGTAACTACCCGCTCAAGGCCATCACCGCGTATCGGCCCTTTTATAAGCTCATGCAGCGCTGATTGCACTCGATCCGAACCGCTGTTGACAAAACGGGTGACCGGCACGTAATATTGGATTCCTTCTGGCGTTGCCGCGGAGAAGTACACCGTAACAGGGCTGGTGAGAGATAAGCTCGTTCCACTGCTGATTTCCAGGTTAATTCCTACAGCACGAGTCAAAGCGCGATCCAATGGTGTGCCATCTACCGGCATTTCATTTAACTTTTCTCCATCCACCCACAATTGAACGCGCTGAATGTCCGGACTTTCGGTTAACGTCCAGGTAATTGCCTCCATTATTTTTCGTTCATCCCGGGCTTCATAATCCCGAAATGATTTAGAAAATTCAACAACAGCCAGTTGCTCCTCTTTTTGCAAGGTAACCGCGGTAACTTCAGTCCCTACAGGCAACACGCCTCTAAAGCCGGATGGAATCCGCTCAGCATAAACTCCATCCTTAACTAGCATTTCCAAAGCGCGAGTCAATTGGGTTGTATTTTCGTGTTCTGGCAATGACAGAGCAACCGGGGCGAGCAAGCCATGCTCATTCTCTAAATAAACCGTGGACAACTGACCTCCCGCGCTTAAGCTTGTCTGTTCTGCAGCCTCAAGGTCCGCAAGCATTTGGAGTTCAACGTCTGCAGGCGGAGGGTCAACTTGAGACGATGTTTTTGCTGCAAAAGGATTGCAGGCTGTTAACATTAACGGGAGCACGAGTACACCCGCTACAGCAGCATTGCGTAATGATCCGTTCCATTTCATCACCTGGGTTCCTCCCTAACATTTTTCTTAGGTTTGTATTACTATATATACGAGCCCCTTGTTTGAAAAATAACTAAATTTTCCGATAAGTGGACAAACTGCATCTTAGCCAAGTCAGCCAAAACCAGAAAAGCATACACTAAAGGGATAGAGGTGATTGGGAATGGAACAACCGAAAGCGAAAGTGCCTTATAGCTTAAATAGTAAAAAGGTCGCCGATGCCACAATGAAATGGCTGCAAAAACGCGGAGTAACTTTAACTGAAATCGCCGAGCTGGTCATGCTGCTGCAGCAGAAGTATTACCCGAGCCTGACCATGGAGGAATGCATTCACAATGTGGAGCAAGTACTCAGTAAACGAGAAGTACAGAACGCCGTTCTCACAGGAATTCAGTTGGATATTTTAGCAGAACAAGAGCTGTTAATCCCTGAGCTTCAAGATATGATATCCAATGATGAGGGGTTATATGGTGTAGACGAAATATTGGCCTTCTCCATCGTTAACGTTTATGGAAGTATTGGATTTACAAATTATGGTTATGTAGATAAGCTTAAGCCTGGAGTACTGGAACGATTGAATGATAAAAGTTTGGGTCCTTGCAATACATTCCTTGACGATATTGTCGGGGCAATTGCCGCTTCGGCAAGCAGCCGGATTGCCCATCGCAAACAGGCGGAACGCGAAAAACAGCACGGTGAAGATACGACGGATTCGGACCGGTAAAAAGGACTGGAAGTGAGGACTGGTGCTATAATAAACCTCCAAGCTTCCTATGGAATCTTGGGGGGCTCTGGCCTTGCCCCGCCGAATTCAGCACAAAAAACAAGCCAAGCTTCCCGTCGCTCGGCTTGTTTTCTTTCTTTTTCAGACTACAACAATTTATACAAGGGCTGGAAGGCTCTAAAGCGAATTTCCGCCCCTTCGTCCCCTTCCTTCGCTGCCCGGCCTTGGCGGACGAGTTCAAGCAGATGGGCCAGCGTCTCCGACATCGCAAAGCGCATTTGATGAATGCTCAGCCTAGTGCCAAAGAGAGCTTCACAAGCCTGGAATCCCGTCAGCGCCTGCTGCTCCAGCAGCTGCTCTATGTGCAGCAGCCTCTGCTCATGATGCTGTATCAGTATACGAGTGCGTTCATTAAAATAATCAAAAGGATTTCGATGCCCGGGAAATGCCATGGCAACATCATATTGCTCGAACTGTTTTAATGCAGTTATAAAAGCATGAAGCGGCTCGGGCTCGCTGTCCGGAATCAAACTGATATTCGGGGAAATTTGCGGCAGAACAGCATCCCCACAGAGCATTGTTTTTCCCTTCCTATCATAAAAAGACAAATGTCCAGGTGCATGTCCTCCACTCATAACGGCTTCCCAGCTTCTTCCTCCCATGATGACGGGAGCCTCTTCCGACACGAATGTAACCCTAGGGGAAGGTGTCACTTGCTGTATAAAACTGTTCATATGCCCGGGCAGCTGCTGCAGCCATTCCTCGGGCATTCCATGCTGCCGGAACAGGCAGGGCAGCGCTACATCCATCGTACTGCCCGTCCCCCATATACGCTCTGCCTCCTCAAAAGCTCTTCTCGACATTAAGACTGCAGCCCCTGTCAAAGATTGCATATATCCGGCAAGTCCATAATGATCCGGATGATGATGTGTCAGGACGATCGAAATAATATCATCGGGATGAATCCGCAGCTTTTTCCATACGGCTTCCCATTCATTCTCCGTCACTTCTGTACGCGGCCCCGGGTCTACAATTGTGATTCCTTCAGGACCGCGAAGCAAATAACTGTTAACCTGCCGCAGCGGCGGAGCCATCGAAATCGGGACTTGAACAATTCCTGCTTCCTTCCACTCCTGAATATCTATGGTTATCATAAGGAGCTTCCAACCATAATCATGCGGGGGGATGTTGCTGAATCATAGGAAATATCGCCGTATCCCCCATAGACATGCTCCAGTTGAAGGCCGCTCTGCTTCAGCATTTCGGAAAAATCCTCGCGATTATACAGTTTAATCCGCTCTAAATAATACCTAGGCTCGTCCGATGAGCCGTTCTCTATATTACTAATCGTAATGTGCTTCTTTACATATCCGTCCTGAATACTGCGTTCTTCAGTAATGTGCTGCCCCTCATCTACCCGCTCGGAACGAGGAACCAAATGATTCATCGTATACGACGGATTCAGGAAATCGATAATAAATTTCCCCCCAGGTTTAAGTACTCTGCGTATTTCTTTCAATACTTTAATGTGTTCCGCATCCTGCTCAAAATAGCCAAACGAAGAAAATAAATTTACAACTGCATCAAAACCACCTTCTAGCGGCAGTTGACGCATATCTCCTTTTAACCATGTAACAAGACCGTCAGGATCATTTTTTCTCGCTTCCCGTAACAAAACATCCGACAAATCGACACCGGTAACATCGTAGCCCGCTTCCACGAGTGCCATGGAGTGCCGCCCCATTCCGCAACATAGATCGAGTATCTTCGCTCCATCGGACAATCCCAGCCAGGAAATCATCGTATGTACTTCACGCTTCGCTCCCTGCACGTCGCGGTGCTTATATACAAGCAAATAATCCTCACCAAAGCTACGTTCATACCACTCAACCATCGTACTGTTCCTCCTTAGTTGCCTATTACTCCCCGACTATTTCTGCAACCCCATGCTTCATATTGTACGCCAGCCTTAGCCAAACGCAAAATATAAATTGTTACATGAAAAATATTACGCTCTACGATAAACCAAGCACCGTTCAAATAAAGAGTAGAGTAAAAAAAACGAGAGGCTGTAAATGGCCTCCCGCTGTATTGGCTTGTATTGGCTTATTTTGCTTATATTTGCTTTAACTCGGCTAGCAATTCGTTTGAGCTTATTATTCTGCCTGGGCTGGGGTATCCTCTGCAGCTTCATCCTCAACTTGATTGTCCAGTGTGTTGACGATTTTAGATTTGCTCTTCAGTTCATCAAGCCACGATTCAATCATTCCATATATTTGCTGGGAAACCAAGTTTTTCCTGACTCTTTCTTTGTTCTCATCGAAAGTCCCTTCGTTCGCTTCCTCACGGTCGGTCAGCTTAATTACCTTGTAGCCATCACTTGTTTGAATCGCTCCGCTAATTTCATCCTTTTGAAGCTTAAAGGCAGCTTCTTCTACAGCGGGATCTCCTTGGCCCCGTTCGAAATAACCGGTATCTCCGCCATATTCTTTTGTAGCATCGTCCAGTGATTTACTCTTGGCAAGCTCGGAAAAGTTTTGACCCTCTTTAAGCTGTTGAATAACATCGTTTGCCTCTGCTTCCGTTTTTACCAGGATGACAGACGTCCGGACGCGTTCTGGGCTCTTATAGATGTCTTTATACTGCTCGTACGTTTCCTTTACCTCTTCATCCGTTACTTTCGTTTTATTTTCAAGCAGCTTGTTGATCTTGATTTCCAGTTCAATGTTCTGTCTTAAATCCTCCATCGTCATTCCATGCTGCGGGAGCATTTGCTCCAATATCTCAAGGCTGCCATATGATTTCACGTAATTATCGAAAAGCGCATTGTAGTCCTCCTCGGAAACGACAACATTCGCCTTCTTCGCTTCCTGGTTGATCAGCGTTTCCGTAATCATTAGGTCAAGCAGCTGCTTCACCTGTTCTCCGTTATTTACTTTCAACAGTTTGTTGAAAAGATCATCTTTCGTAATCGCAGCCCCGTTTACCGTAGCCACATTTTTCTTGTTGCTTCCTACAAGCGGAGCTACCAGTACAGCGACAAGTGCAACCGCCAAAATAAGCGATATAACAGGCCATACTTTTCCTGAAGCAGATGCTGGAGAGGACGGTTCATGACCGCTTCCCGATTCATCATTCCCTTGAACATCGCCAGAAGCCAGTGTCAGCTCCGATGCATCAGCAGCTTGTCCAACGCCCTCAGTAAGAGCCTCGGTGTCTTCAGATAATGCAGAACCGGGCTCATCTTCAGCCGAAGCACTCTCCGAAAGCTCTTCGGTAGTTACGGTCTCCACCGCATCGGAATCGTCTGTATGGACTTCATCGGCCGCCTGTGGATTCTCGGATTGCACATTTTCCGAAGATTTCGTACCTTCCGATACCTCCGGCGCTTCAGGCTGCTTTACACTGCTCTCCTGCTCTGAACCGTTCTCTATTTCTTCTAATGATTCTTCATCTTTCTTATCTTTATCAACCATTTACCAAATAACTCCCTTCATCATCCCTAACGACTTGAGCCCTCAAATTTGAACTCCCAATAAAGAGATTAACAGAATTAACGGAAGCAAACATTAAATAAATATAAATTTAAACCGACTTTTATTAAAATCTGCTTAATTCACATTACAAACCAGTCTAGCGGTTACAATAACCATGTCAATTTTGCCGTCTCTTTGTATTCTCTTTGTATTCGTGTTAGCGCATAAAACGTAGTAAACTATAAGAGTCACAATAAAGCTGGGAGGATTTGATCAATGATGAGCTATGAATCCTATTTTCAAAAACACAGGGAACAGCATCTGAACGAACTAAAGCAATTGCTAACAATACCAAGCATTTCCGCACTATCCGAGCATAAGCCGGATATCGCCAAAGCAGCGGATTGGATTTCCAGCTCGTTATCGAGCGCAGGTCTGGAGAATGTGGAAATCATTCCGACCAAGGGGCATCCGATTATTTACGCAGACCATCTGCATGCTCCAGGTAAACCAACCGTGCTCGTCTACGGGCACTATGACGTTCAACCGGTAGATCCGCTGCATTTATGGGAGACCCCTCCATTCGAGCCTAGCATCCGGGACGGCAAGCTATACGCTCGCGGAGCAACGGACGACAAAGGTCAACTGTTTCTGCACATTAAAGCCGTAGAAGCCATTTTAAAAGAAGAGAAGCAGCTTCCGGTCAACATTAAATTTTGCATTGAGGGCGAAGAGGAGATCGCCAGCCCTAACCTCCCTCCTTACTTGGATGAGCACAAGGAAATGCTGGCCTCCGATGTGGTGCTCATCTCTGATACGGCTCTGCTGGAGCCGGGCAAGCCGGCCATCTGCATCGGGCTTCGAGGTCTGTGCTCCTTAGAGGTTACGGTACATACTGCCAATACGGATCTGCACTCGGGAACCTTCGGAGGCGGCGTACCAAATGCGCTGCACGCGATCGTTTCCTTGCTCGCCTCGCTCCATGACGACAAGGGAAGAGTAACTGTGGAAGGCTTCTATGAAGGAGTGCCGGAACTGACCCCCGCCATCCGCGAGGAATTCGCCAAACAGCAGTTCAACGAGGACAAACTCAAAGCTGATCTCGGACTAGACACGCTCTATGGCGAGGAAGGCTATAATTTCGTGGAGCGGATCGGTGCCCGCCCAACGCTTGAGCTGAACGGGGTATACGGCGGATTTCAGGGCGAAGGCACCAAGACCGTCATTCCGAAAGAGGCTCACGCCAAAATTACGTGCCGCTTAGTCGGCAATCAGGATCCGCAGGATATTTTGGACAAAATCGAAGCGCACTTAAAACAGCACATACAGCCTGGCGCCAAATTGAACATCTTCCAAGTCGAGAAGGCCCGTGCGTTCACCATCAATCCTGCCAATCCGATGCTGCAGAAAGCGGCGGATGCCTACGAACGCGTATACGGTACCCGTGCCCTGTTCACAAATGACGGCGGCTCCATTCCGATTGTCGAAACGTTATCACGCGTCCTGAATGCTCCGGCCGTCATGATGGGCTTCGGGCTTCCCGACGAGAACCTCCATGCTCCGAACGAGCACTTCAATCTGGAAAATTTCGATAAAGGGCTGTTAACGATCGTAGACTATCTGAAGTCGCTCTAGCACGATGACAAAAGAACCTTCTAGCACCCTCCATACAGCGGAGGAGCTAGAAGGTTCTTTAGCTGTATTTTTCCATATAAGATGAACTGAGAAATTCAACTTATAATAAATGGATTTATAGCAGTTAATTTCTGCGGCATGGAAGGAAAAATAGATTTAAATGGATTTGATGTCGTTAGAAGTAGGGCAATTGCCAATCATGGGCTGACGCTTGACTTTAGGTGCGTAAAATCCATCTAAACCCCTGTTCCATTCGCTTAGAGCGCGATTAGATGCATGAATTCCATCCCCTCGTATTTTAGGGATTATCTCACGAATGCTCAATCAATCGCAGGATTTTAACTTTCAAAAGTCAGGCATAGCGAGTTTAGTAAATGACATTGCGCTTTAACCTCTGTAGCCGCCATCGCTTGATTCGTCAAATCCAGACCGATCATTCGTCATGTGATTGCTCAATACGCTTTACCGATAAATAACATTTCCCTCTTCTTTGAACTGCTGCGACTTTTCCTTGAGGCCTTTGGTAATAGCCTCCTCATCTTCAAGTCCATGCTGCTTAGCATAATCGCGGATGTCTTGAGTAATTCGCATGCTGCAAAATTTGGGACCGCACATGGAACAGAAGTGAGCGGTCTTGGCCCCTTCCGCGGGCAGCGTTTCATCATGATACTCCATCGCCCTCTCCGGATCGAGCGAGAGGTTGAATTGGTCTCGCCAGCGGAATTCGAACCGTGCCTTGGACAACGCGTTATCTCTTTCCTGGGCTCCGGGGTGTCCTTTCGCCAGATCGGCTGCATGCGCAGCTATTTTATAAGCGATAACTCCCTCGCGAACATCATCTTTGTTAGGCAGTCCGAGATGTTCCTTAGGCGTCACGTAACATAGCATAGCGGTTCCAAACCAGCCGATCATCGCGGCTCCAATAGCGGAAGTAATATGATCGTAGCCCGGGGCAATATCGGTCGTTAGCGGGCCTAGCGTATAGAAAGGAGCTTCCTGGCAAATCTCCATTTGCTTATCCACATTTTCTTTAATCAGATGCATTGGAACGTGGCCCGGCCCTTCAATCATCACCTGAACGTCATGCTTCCAAGCGATTTTGGTCAGCTCGCCGAGCGTCTCAAGCTCAGCAAACTGGGCCTCATCATTGGCATCCGCAATCGAGCCCGGCCGCAGGCCATCACCAAGCGAAAAGGCGATATCATAGCTTTTCATGATTTCACAAATTTCTTCGAAATGGGTATAGAGAAAATTCTCTTGATGATGAGCGAGGCACCAGGCAGCCATAATAGAACCGCCGCGGGACACTATGCCCGTGACTCGCTTAGCCGTCATCGGAATATACCGCAGGAGCACGCCGGCATGGATCGTAAAATAATCAACGCCCTGCTCCGCCTGTTCGATCAAAGTATCGCGGTAAACCTCCCAGCTCAATTCCTCGGCCTTTCCGCCTACCTTTTCCAAAGCCTGATAGAGCGGAACCGTGCCTACAGGCACTGGCGAATTGCGGATGATCCATTCCCGCGTCGTGTGAATGTTTTTCCCCGTGGAAAGATCCATAATCGTGTCGGCGCCCCAACGGGTAGCCCATCTCATCTTCTCCACTTCCTCCTCAATGGAGGAGGCGACGGCCGAGTTGCCGATGTTTGCATTGATCTTAACCAAAAAATTACGGCCTATGATCATCGGCTCGCTTTCGGGATGATTAATATTCGATGGAATAATCGCTCTGCCTTCGGCAACTTCTTTGCGAACAAATTCCGGATCTACGTTTTCCCGGATCGAAATATACTCCATTTCAGGAGTGATGACTCCCTTTCTTGCATAATGCATTTGCGTCACATTGCAGCCGGCTTTGGCGCGCAGCGGCTTTCGCTTCAAGCCGGGGAAAGTCTCCGCTTGTTCTATATGCTTTTCTGCTTTATACCCGTTATCCTCGGGTTTCGTGCTCCTGCCCTCATATTCCTCCACGTCCCCCCGCTCCAGAATCCAATTTTTGCGATTCATTGGAAGACCTGTCCTTATATCTGCATGGTGGTTGGAATCTGTGTAAGGACCACTGCAATCATATACCCGAACGGGTTGATTCTCCTCTACCGCTTCTCCGCGGACGGTCGGCGTAAGTGCAATTTCTCTCATAGGCACCTGTATATCCGGCCGAGAGCCTTGAAGATATACCTTGCGACTGCCTGAAAAAGCTGAAACATTAGGGGTGACGGTGTTGTTGTTAATTTCGCTTGCCATTTCTATTCCTCCTTAGAATGAATGGGTTCAAGCGGAGCTGCTGCTGCCAAGTGCAACAAAAAAAGACCGCAACGAAAGAAGCGGTCTTTGTATACACAAAGGCTTGGACGTTTCCTCCGCTGGCATTACCCAGATCAGGTTATACGGTCAACAGCGCATTAGCTGTCCTCTCAGCCTGGTTGACCCAAGCTCCCGTGTATTCAATTCACCTATACATAATATATGGAAAAGAAGGAAGTGGCAACCCTTTTCTCAAAAACTAAGAGGCACTATGCCGCCATTTAGTTTCCTCTCAAGAAAGTTTTCTAATAACGCCCCATAAACTAAAGCTGATTTGCTCACTAAATTTTAATGTACAGCCAATGGTTCTAGGCAACAAAAAACCTTCTATTTCCTCTTCGCAGAGCGGATAAAGGTTATAGAAGGCTTACGGTTTTATGACGTGCCATGGCAAAACCGTCAAATTTTTAGTTCCCCAAGCTTGATAAGCTCGACAACCGCCTGCGCACGACCTTTTACGTTCAATTTCTGCATGACATTGGAGATGTGTTTTGAAGTACATCCAACTACGTAACCGTTATCCTGCGAGAGCAGCACGATAACTAGTTAAATAATTATTAATGGCGTCCTTTAAATAATATAAGGTTGATAAATCACAACAGTGACAAGCGATATTTTCAAAATCAACTCGATTAACACCTTTTCCATCTGTATAGGTTGAAAGGTAAGATATGAATAATTGCAACAATTGTTTTCCAGGTATTACTTTCTTGAACTCAGATCCATACATTGTAGTAATTCTTCTATCTATACTTAAATAATGTTTTGTAAATCCGTACATCTTATTTCTTTTATAGTCTTTAAACACCTTTTCTAAAAGATAGTTACCTACTTTTCTTTCATCAATTTCATATGGTTTTTTTTCATTTGTGAATCTAGCTATTGGTAGTTTCGCATTATCAACTGGAAGTCTTAATTTTTGAACTGTAATAAAAATTGTAACTAATTTTCTTGTCTGCTTTGAAATATTTTCAATCCACTTATCAAATTCAATTTTATGCTTGCATAATCTCTTGTTTTCATTAGTTCTGCCTTTAACAAAATTAATCCCAACTTCTTCATCAACCAAATAATTTTCAATCGAGTATCTTTCCAAATATATAAAATTATCGTCTCTAACTTTATTTTCTCCTTTAATATCGTCAAAATCTAAATCAGCTATAAAGAAACAGGGGACTAAATGTTCCCTATGTTCTTCAGCTTCATTTTTTCTATGGATATCTTTAAGATTCTTTTTGCCAGAAACTGCTTCAACTCGTATTTCAATTGAGGTATCTGAAAATAACCTCTGCATCAAAGTTTCGTAAATATGAACTCCTTTTTCATCTTCAATATATATTAAAACATCAGTAGTTTGAGTTAGAAGAACTGAAAATCCTAAATAACCATCATTACTATACGTTGGAATTTCGTTACTATCCATTAGTTATCTATCGCTCCTTAACAGCACACAATGATCCCTGAAAACTCCGACTATTTCAGGAGAATGAGTAGCAAAAATTAATTGCAATGAGGGAGAAACGTTTAAAATTGATTGAGCAAACTTTCTTTGCCATGAAATATGTAATGATAATTCTGGTTCGTCAATTATGTATATTCCACGTTTATTAGAGCTAACTTCAAAGATTAAATATGCAAAAAATATTACAATCTGCTTTTCTCCTGACGAAAGTTTTTCAAGACCCATTTTTTCTTTTCCGTGCTTTTGTTTGAACAGTACATTTCCTTCACGGTCATTTAATATTAATTCTTTATTACTCTCACTCAAAAAACCGTTAACAGTTTCAAGAAAAAGATTCATATTTCTTTGCAGTTCTGATTTTTTTTGATTTGTATCTTGGATAGTTTTTTGCCACTGCATGATACGATTAAGTTGTGGTAAGTTGCCCATAAAAGATAAAATATTTGTATCAAATTCCCTTTGCCCACCTGATTTTCTCCATTGTTCATAGATCTTATAACCATCAAACAAATTAGATATGAAAGCATCCATTTGTCTTTCAAATTTCGGGGTAAGCAATCGCATATCTTTAAAAGCCAACTTTAATTCATTAATTTTCGCTTCATTTAATATCCCTATTAACTTGCTGATATCCGTCAAAAATGTTTTGTCATCATAATATTGAAACGAAGATTGAAATATTTCCCTTCGCATACGCTCGTTAAGTTGTTCTAGTTCAAATCCTGTTTTTCTCTGATACTCTTTAACCATTCTATTGATATTTCTTAATGAATCATCAATTCCTCCAATCGGACGATTGTCACCTTCATTCCATTCTTCAATATACATTCTTCTTTGTTTTTCTCTCATAATTCTTTTTCTATGGTCATCAAGGTCATTACCTTCAAGAAACCTATTATCCCTAGATAATGGTAGGTATAGAATGTTCAATTCTTTGGATATTTGGCTTAATATTGCATCTAAGTTTGGTTCAGAATCCTCTCGATTGTTAATTCTAATATACCCTTCATCCCTGGTAGTAAAGCCAACAGGAATATCATAATTGTTCCATCTTAATACACACAAACCCTCAGAGTTATCAATATTAATTCTACGAATTTCTTCATCCACTTCATATTCTAATAAAAGTTCTTGAAATCTATATTTATTTAAAAAATCAAGATTTTTCGAAGCTAAGGAAGAAATAATATTTAATAGAGTTGTTTTGCCAGATCCATTTGCTCCGACCAATAAAGTTAAATCCTCATTAAAGTCTACTTTAATATCTTTCCAACCATACATCTTAGAGATTTTCATGTACCTTATCATTAAAGTTAATCCCCCCTAGGATAGACCTCTACGTTTTCAGTAGATGTTACACGACTTTAGAACTAGATTATACCATATAATTACAACCTTCGCACTTGCTTACGTTCTCTTTCCTGTTAGTACGAGTTATAAGAAACAGGGGATTAGGAGAATAAAACTATTAAGCATCGCTTAAAATTAAAGAATTGACCCGAGTACATTTTTACTGATGCTAAAAGCATACTCTATAGTGGACAGACATGTTTTTTGAAAACGATGCATGTGCAATTTATATTTATTGTTTTTAGACGAGCAATAAGCTTGACTATTGCTAATGGAATAGAAGCTAATTCTCCTCTATACATTAAACAATAAACCAAGCTTTATTTATCGCTTTTTAACTTATTCATGTTGTTCTTTGCTAGCAGTCTCCAACTCCTGCAACGACAACCCAAAGGTCGTCACTACCTGAATCTCACCATCACGGCTAACTTTAATTTCGGATAACAGCTTTTTCAGTATCAACTGCATCTCATCAAATGAATCCAAGTCCAGATCCAGCAGCTCATCCAGCATATCCATTACTTGCTCGTATAGCTCGGTTAAATCTGACTTTTTCTGTTTCTCCTCATTAACCTCTGTCAGCCTCTTCTCCAGTTGAACGATTTCCTGCTCATAGATAGCCTTCTCCATGTTATACTGCTGTTCATCATGGAACCCGCCTGACAGCTTCTCACGACGCAATTCAAACAGACATTTGCGATTATCTGCAATTCGCTTATGGAGCTTCTTCAACTCACCTTCAAGGTCTGACTGATTAATTTGAATGAGTCCTTTATGCTTTTCTAATAATTCCTCTGCTGAGGTTATATGTCTCAGAGCATGAGATAGTGAATGAATAAGGTCATCGCGAAAAGGATAGTAGGGGAGCCAAAAATCGTTATTACATCCAGCATCGCCTTGTCGTCGTCTTTTGGAGCAGACTAGATAGCGGTATTCTCTGCCATCACGGTCTGTTTTCTTGCTTTTGGATTTCATACTCACCATTGACGAACCGCAATGCGCACATTTGATTATACCTGCAAATATATTGATTTTCTGCCTTATCCCGCCGCGCTCACCACCGCCTCGTTCTAGCCGCAACTCTTGTGCTAACTGGAAAACTTCCTCATCAATTATGCCCTGATGAGTTTGCTCATCAATGGCATAGCGCCATTCGCTTTTGGGGCGCTGCACCTGTACCTTTTTTCTTTCTGACATATCGTTTACATTGGTGTATACCGTTTTTGTTTCATATTTGGAAAATCGATTTTTACCAATGTAAGCTTCATTTTGCAGTATTCGCTGAACCGTTGTAATGCCCCACAATCCATTTTTGGGAGAGGGGATGCCTTTATCATTCAAATAAGCCACAATTGCTTTTTCTCCCATTTTATTTGCCGTGTACATCTGAAATATCGCACGGACAGTGCTTAATGTTTCCTCATCAGGAACTAGCACCTTCAACCCATTTTGAACCACCCTCTTATAGCCATACGGAGCGCGACTACCAATAAAATTCCCTTTACGGGCTGATTCACGTTTACCACGACGGGAACTTCGGCTAATCTGTTCACTGACCGATTGGTTAATACTCGAAATAATGGAGAAGAGCATTTCACCGTCAGAATCGGAATCGTAATGATCGTCGATAGATATTAAACGGATGTGCAAGGCATCAACAATTTTACGTTTTAAGTTAATAGAGTCGCCAATGTCACGAGCAAAACGAGATAAGGCAGCAAAAATGATAACCTGAAAGGCACCGTTCTGAGCATCTCTTACAACCCGCTGTATGGCTTGTCTGTCAATGATATTCGTTCCTGATTCTCTGTCCTCATATATAATATCTTCACTGGTTTCCCAGCCCATATCTTCCGCATAATGCTTACATGCTGCAAGCTGATGCTCTGGGCTATCCTTCTGACTTTCCTTCGTCGTACTTACCCGTACGTAGATAGCTACTTTCGTCATGATTGATCATTCCCCTTATATAAAAGCAAATCCCTCTGGCAAAGCAAGCTCAAGCCAAAGGGACTGCTGGATGTTCAAATTTATGAATAGCTATAGATTAAATGGCACGTCCTAAAGCTGAGATTTTTTTTACGCGGTAATTATTGGCTTGATACTCATCTATGTTTTTATGAACAACCTGTTTGGCAAGTTCATCAATCATTTCACCCAGATTACCCTGCCCAGCCTGAATATGAATATGGTAAGCTTTATTTAAATCCCTTGACATCGGGCATTCTCCTCTCGAGCGTTCTCATGTTTATTTTATGTTCTATTGATCTTGTACCATGACCGATTAAATCGGAGTGGGCTGCTTTGCTCTATTTTCATGTGTCGCTGAAGTATAACCGAGTTCCGTAAATTTTCTAAATATGATTTATCTATATAAACTGTGCAAACACAGGCTGTATTTCGTAGTGAGGTTGCAATGGCTAAATCAGGTGAATTAGCTTGTCTTTCAGTTCATTCGTATTCTCTAAACGTATATTTGTAAGCTCTATGTACTTCGATTCTCTTTCAAAGGCAATAAAGTTTCTGTTCGTCATTTGAGTGGCAACAGCTTCGCTGCCGCTCCCACAAAACGGTATGAGGACAATTTGATCTGGATGCGAATGAAGATTAATCAGCTTGATTGAAATTTCCAATGGCTTCTGACAAGGGAATTTCCCATGTCTTTTTTCGAATCTTGGAGTCAATGCAGTTTCGAATACACTTTGAATGTTCTTGTTGTCATTGATCCTTTTAGCATAGTCCAAATTATAGGTTCGTCGTTTTCCTTTGCTCGCCCAAATAATTGATTCTGATGCAAAGTGCGGAGCATTGCCTGAAAAGTTTGGCGGTGGATTTTTCTTTTTCCACTCGTATTTAGCACGAATGGTGAAAGATGACTGTTCTATTAAGTAGCCGACTGTAAATATGTTATGGTGGGTCCCATATGCAAGCATTGAACCGTCAGGTTTCAATACTCGGTGACACTCATTAATCCAGGCTTCATTAAATGCCTGAAAATCATCAATTTTGTCCCAATCTTCCTTGAAGTAATTAAAACCATATGTTTCTTTCATATTGATCTTTGTACCGTTATTGCCAAGATTATATGGCGGGTCAGCAATAACCAGGTCAATGCTATTGTCAGGCAGCATTTTCATACCTTCTATACAATCTCGTTGGTAGATTCGATTTATTTGTAGTCCATTTAATAGTTTTGACATAACAATTGCTCCTTCTTATTAGAATGCTGATGCTTTTTATGCGTTCTTTTTCCAAACTTTAATTCAATGTCGCAGTGAACCAAGAATCCGACAAGCAATTGCATTATAATCTCCTGTGCTTAATATAGAATGATCTTATATTCTTCTTTCGGATGCAGCCTGAAGCGTACACTTTCGCAAATTGCATACCAGTCGCTATCCATTTCAAGGCGACAGGGCAGTTGAATCTTTCCCATATTAATATGGAAGATGTCCCCACAGTGCATAGAGAACTTGCGGTTCGCTTCTGTTATTGCTCTCCAGGTATCTTCGTTTTTATCGTACTTTAACGTGTAATAGTTGCCCATTCCAATTCCTCCGTTGATTTAGTTATTTTGTTATACTCTAAATTGGTTGTTAGTATTGTTCTGCTTCAACCGAGAACCCCGAAGGAAATTCCGCCCCACTGCCACCCTAATCGCAATACTGCGGTAGACGTCTTGCTCTCTACTGGGTAGGCTACGCTTCAGATTTGCTAACGCGGACTCTGATAACCGCGCCCTCTACAAAGAGGGGATTTATATGAGTAACAACCAATTAGAGGGAGCTATGGACAAAACAAAAACACCCATAGTATTCCGTTGTAGAGCTGGTTATCGTTTTTTCTTGGCATCTAATCTTTGTCTATCAGAGGGCAGATTTCTCCCGTCTAATAGCCAGAAACTAGATACACAAGTAAAGCAAAAAACGATCGATCACCAAGTGTATAAAACCACTTATTGGTGATACCAGCTCCGCGTGCCTTTGTAAGGCACCGGAAACTATGGGTGTACCATTTATAAAAGATTAAGTTGTAGTGGTCGCTCAATTGAGCTTAGGTAGAATATTATCATGGGTTAAAATGGATTGTCAATCGCTTTTCTGATTTTGTCGGAACCAAAGCTTATTCGTCACGACCTATTATCAGGCAGGACTTCCCCTATTAACTTAAAATAAATCTAATACCATCATCATAGGAGAAGGAGATTAGAGCGTTTATGAAAAAAGGTTTAGTCATTTGCCTGTTGCTTGTAACAGGTTTATTTGTATGGAGTGTTACTGCATTCGCAAGTGAGAACATCCAACAAATTGTTGAAACACAGCATGACAAGTCAGCTTCGTTTATCAGATTGTTTATTTCTCTTGTTGTACTCGTGCTATTTATTGCAATCGCTAGGACCCTATTTTTATTCCAGTACTATAAGAACATTTTTGGAACCAAGGAAGCTTTATTGCGCATCGCATTTAATTCTCGCTCCCTTACCACAACGAATGTTCGTCATTTAGCCAAGAACCCCTTTTTACAACAGTACAAACAGGCAATTGTCGAAAAATCAGGACAAGGAATTGCTTTTGGCTTGGATACTAATATCCTTATGCATCATCCAAGCGAAACCTTTGAGCTATTAAAAAACGAACATATTTTCATAAGCAGAGAGGTTCAGAAAGAGCTAGACGGATTAAAAAATAATTCGAATACGGAGACTGCCACAAACGCAAGACGAGCTTTCAAAGCGATTGAAGATGCACAAACGCAGGGGCAAGCGTTAACCATACTGCCTTCTGTCAATTTTAAAACACTTACCGAGCTTAAATTAACGGATACAATGGATGACCGTATCCTGGCTGCTTATTTGCAAATATACAAGCAGGGAAAAGCAATCCTTTTCCTAACCAATGACCGCGGTGCCAAAATTACGGCAAGAAACGCAGGAATGCCTGTCTTGGAAGTAGAGCAGTCTTCAAAAGGTGCAAAAAATTCTTGGACAAGCTTTATAGTTACTGGCGTGTTTGCTTTAATAGTGTTAATCGGACTTGTTGGGTATAATGCTGTTTCCTTTTTCCAAGCAAGTAGTCAAGTGAGCAAAGGTTTTTCTGATGCACGCGCCTCTTTGTTTAATAAAGCGAATATAGACTCAACCGATTACGATAAAATTATTGAGCAAATTAACGAGGATACAAGTCACATTTACAATTATAATAATGTCAGCCAATTTGTTGAGCCTACGGAGAGAGGTTATGCTATTTTGCAGTCACTAAAAGCAATGGAGCATTCTGAGCGAGCAGAGCCTACCTCCGAGCTAAGAGAAATTTTGCAGCCGTTAGCCAAACAGTATTATCCATCCATTCAATTATCCAAAGAAACGGATGAAACCATTCAAGGAATCTTTTATTTTGGTCAAAAAGATATTCGCTTTGGTTTGCTCATGCTGAATTGGCTTACTAGTGGAAATGATGATGATCTGCGCGAACTTCTTGCCATTGATTCATCCGCTGTCGGAATCCAGCTATTTACTGACTACGACAACCTAGATCAAGTCAAACACGACATCATCAATATCGTGAGCTATGGACCATTCGATAACTAATCCTAAAATAGAAAAAGCATGGGAGAAAGGATGTAGCCCCTCATTCACCATGCTTTTTACGATTTATAACCCGTTATTAAACCCACCATTTCCGTTATTGTGGTCATTCCCCGACTGATGCTGATCCAAACCATGATAATGACGATCCACTACGACATCTACGCCTGGATTCAAATAAGGATCCTGCATCATCCGTTGATGCTGCTCATTATGTAATCGTCTTGTTGCTTCATCTTGTCTCACAGAGTGCTGTACTCCATGCTTTCCAGCTTTTCTTATCCCCAAAATAACCGCAAATATAATGAATCCTATGAAAACCACATACAACGCCAGATTAATAAATACAGCCATACGATTCCCCCTCCCTCTCCATTATTGTAACGAATCTGCTTCCTAACGTTCCATTTGAATTGGTTGCGACTACTATTTGTTCGTACCGACCTGAGCCATTCAGTTCCGACCATTGCTATATGGTCAATGCCAACAACCCATCTGATGCAACTAATCTTGGGTTAAAATAATGAAAAGTGGTTTCCGATTTGGATTTTTTCCTTTCCCATGTTAAAACTGATCAGTTTTAGCACAAAGGAGAGGATGCAGCATGATTTGTTCCAGCTGTAGGCAAATCGTTGCCAATGTTAAAAAGAGATGTTCCTGCGGGCGCATTCCTGCTAAACGTGCAGATGTGTTCCTCGCACAATTAAATGGACTAATCCATGATGAAGAGTGGATTTCTCCTATAATTGTGATTCAAAATAACGTAGGAAATCTGCACTCCCCGACATTACAAATAGTGGCTACAAAAACTGCTGATAGTCATCCGCTATTCGTTAAAGAATTAACGGGTTATTCTGCAGAGGGAGCATTCAAGCTGAATGTTGATGTTAGTAAAATTATGACGATTGATAAGCAAGCTCGACTTTTGCAACCACTGGGAAGGCTGTCCAATTATATGATGAGCCAATTGGAAGGCATGCTAAAGGAATTGATTTATTAAGCTATTTGTTACAGGTAAGGTGATCCATTTGAATGAACCTACTCTAAAGATGCTGATTGTAGGGAGTGATGAGCAGTCAAGCATGTTAACGATGCTTCTGTCAAATATTCCGAACGTTGAAATTATTGAAGCAGTAGCTACCACCAAAGATTACGTGGATCGTATCATTGATCAACCTGATATTAATGCCGTTTTATTAAGTCATACTATAGATGGGGAATTGAATGCTATTGAAGCCTATCATAAACTCCGTTTACATGGCAGAATGGTTCCGACAGTTCTGATTACAAACCAATTATTATCTGCAAGCTATGTTGCTGACTTGGGTATTGTCGATATTTTAGAGACCCCCTTTACACTTGAACGACTTAAAATAGGGGTTGAAAAACAACGTTGGAGCATTAGGCAATATCAGTTTATATCTAGCGGCGGTTTATTCGTTCCTGTTGTTTCCAACGAGATTCAACTATTCACACCCAATGATATTTTATTTATTGAATCCATCAATCGAACGGTCTATGTTCATACCGCGAAAGGGGAAATGGAATCGAAAATCCCCATTAAAGTCTACGAAAATTATTTAATGTATCACGATTTCGTGTTAACACACCGCTCTTGCTTGATTAATCTTCATCAAATTGAACATATTCATGAAAACATTATTCGTTTTAAGCATGCTACTCAAACCGCTGTCATCACAGAAGACAAGAAAGCTTCCTTTACCAAGCAATTTCAAATTTTTATGAGCAAAGGGCTTAGGAATTAACATATTCCTTCGCCCTTTTGTAGTAGCTGAGCAGCGCCTTGCATATGTAACGGTAAACTTTCGTAATTGGTATAACACCAGTAGATTGCCAAACCTAATGCATCTGCTTGGTTTGTATCAAAATACAGAGGAGAGCCGAGATAACTATTCAAAAATTGAAACAATGTCTGCTTATTCCCGTTGGGTAGCTGTAAAATCTGTCTAACACCTTTGGTTCGCCAGACATGAACTTGCAGCGGCTTGCCAAAGCAAATGGAGTGGCTATGACATGTCACTTCTATCACGTATTGCAATACGGCAAGCTTACGGAAAGTCTGAACGTTTCGCTGAAACTGAATTTCCTCGCACACCACTTCATCAATTTCATATTCTCCAATCATTCCAGCTAACCATTTTTGGATTTGTTGAAGACGCTCGATATAATGCTGCTTTCCATTCAATTGGAGTAGACCATAAGCAATAACTTCGCAATGATCACGATGTATTTTCACTATGCAAAAACCAAAGCGGAGTAGGGATTGGTCGCAAAAAAGGACTCTCATTGGACCTTCTCTAGCTGCATTTCAAATATCATATAGTGCTTATAAAGCTGAACAAGTGCTTCCTCGTAAATCTCATCCCATTTTGTCGATTGAACGAGTATTGAGAACTGCTCGCTAGCATCTTGATTGAGAAGAGTGGGGACCTTATACAAGCTTGCTATTGATTTTTCCATCTTATAATACCCGTTCTGTATCAGCTCTAAAAATCCCGATTCTCGCAACGCTATCACTCTTCGGTGTACAGTATTACGGCTTATGCCCGTCATATCCTCTAATTGTCTAATGGAAAAATACACTTGCCCATTTTCATGGTACATGCGTCCCAAAATGATGATAGCCCAAGCCACTTGCTGCAAAACAGGGTCATACATTTCTTGAATTGTTCGAATATCCTCTGCATAAAAAACAACTTCTCTAGCTCTTGCCGCAAAAAACTTCTTGTCCTTGATGTAAATATGATGAACATCCGTTGCAACATCTCGTTTAATTTCTTGCTCACTGCTTTTGGATCGGTTCATTCGCCTTTCTCTGAGCGCCCACTCGGTAACTTTTTCAATGGTCTCTGACTCTGTCAGCCCTTGTTCTTTGTAATGGAGCGCAATGATAAACTGATAATAATGACGTCCCTTCTGTTGTTCAGCATCATACTGAGGAATACCATCTTCAAGTAATTTCTGAGCTGCAACGGATAACGCGGTGCTATTCAAATCAGCCTTTTTAGCCGATGGGACAAGTTGAGTCGCGCTTACTTCAATGCTCTGCTTGGAGCGTCCTATCGTCAAATCACTTTTTTGCAATCGTTCATCATCATCTAATCTTGTGTTACTTAAAAATTGAACTTGTTCTTTGGATATCGGTTGAATATTCAAGAAATACGCTACGGCATCTTCTATTGGCTGCAAATCATGCTGTAAGAAGGTTGTACGCACCATTGATTTCCGATGTATCGCAAATGGGAGCTTGATGCCACGACTATTTTCTTTCTGTTCAGGTCTCAGTTCAATCTTTCTGCCCTTATCACCAAGCTGCTGAATGATGTATTTGCCAAAAGACACTAATTTAGAGATGGGGACGGTTTCCTCAAAAAACATCCAGATATGCCACCCTTTTGAGCCACTATATTCAATATGCAGGTCTTCTGCCTTGAATCCAGCAGCTTTAAGCAATTGCAACAAATGCAATGGAATCGAGGGGTCATGTTCATCAACGTCAAAGCATAGAAACTTACTTGCCTGTCCAATGTAATAGCAACCAACGGTGCGTTTCCCCGTCAAATGAGACTTTACTGTACTGTCAACAAGCTTTTTAGTGGAAGTGCAGTATCTGGCTTGTTCGCCTTCTCCATATTGCTCAATAAAACGTGTACGCTCGCCAATGACAAGCTTATTTAATTGTTGTAATAGCGCTTCTTTCTGCGCTTGTATTTGTTGTTCTATCTTTTGTAGCATATATCATAATCTCCTTCAAACTATAAGTTATAAGCATCCATGCAGATTTAACTCGATGGTGAAAATCGGAACAGATGCCATGAGTAGAGACATTATATATGCGTAAAAAGCAAAGTCAAATTTCTATTTTTTTATACGGTTTGGGACATATCTTTATGGGACACAAGACTATATTTTTCTTCTTTCAAGAACCAGACCATCATTAAGCAAGAAACAAGAGATGGAACATAAACAATTAAAAATCTAGCCTTGGCAAGGGAATGGAAACCAGCTATACTGGTTGCTACAGATAATCTGGATAAAAATGGATTTTCGGTAGGGAGGATGAACTAATGGGCTTTGTTACACCACAGAACACAATTTTATTTGCCCTGTTTTTAATTGGGCTTTCTACGCTATATAAGTATTTAGAACGTAAGGTATTGCAAGACATGCATGAAACACCCGAAGCTTTTCAACATATCGGAAAAGGATTTCGTTCTCGTTATCAGCAACTATATCGTGACCAATCCGATGCACGCCATGTTCATTTTTTTGATGAGAACGCAATTAAAATAGAACTTCAAAAAATAAAGCCACATCGAGCAACAGTACCATCCAAGAAAGGAGAACAATAACCTCCATGGACTTGACCAATCAATCGGTAGCCTTTTATATACGCGGCGAAACGCCTCGAACCATTAATAAGCAATACCTGACCTTGCAGCAATTCTGTTACGATTATCAGGTTGCTTACGCGGATGTTATCGTACTTAAAGATATTGTCAAATCGGATGCGCCACGTCCAAGTCTCCAGTCTATTTTGGATGGTTCAACAAAAGTTGATGTATTAGTCGTTCAGTCTTATCACATTTTGCACATCGACCATGACCAGTTCTTAAATATCTCGGAGCAGTTGTTGAAACATGGTGTCTCATTGCTTATTATTAATGAACGAGAAGCTGGTGAAGCCATTTGAAATATTATGGAAAGTTATTTTTTACGAGTCAAAAATTATCTCTCTTACTGGCGATTGCTGTTCTTCTAGCTGTCGCCAGCTGGCTTGTATTTATTAAGTTTAGTTTGATTTATTGGTTTGTTCCTGCTGTCATCCTTGCAGTATTGCTATATGTAGATCTGTTGCATGCCGAACGTAAGTCTAGTGCGTTCATCTTAGAAAACGAGATTATTATTAATCGCGTGCTGGCGTTTGGCTTATTTGTCTATGTTTATCGTAAGCGATTAAGTGATGAGGAAGCTGACGCTATTCAGCATTTTTTAGATTTACTTGAAGCAACGAACAATCAGCCACTCAGCATTTCAGCCATTAATGAGCTTGTTCACTCACATATTATTTTTTATCGCTATGAGCCTGTTTTTTCTTGAAAAATGCTGCTTTTTATTTGGTAATCCAATATTATTAAGAGAATTTAATTGCATATACAGGTTGTTTCAATCTAGAGAGGTTGATTCTCATTAAAGGTATCTACCAAGTATGATGAGCTGCTTGTCATTTTTAAAATCAGTAATCCTATCCTATCTATCAGATACGATAGATACAACGGGAAGAATGGATATTGTAAATACAACAAACAAATACGTTCTAACCGAAATGACCGCTATATTCCATACCACCATTCCGTTTAATCGAACCATTTCATAAAATGTACTCAATGAATATAGTCTGACTGATAGCCAATCAAAGGAAATCACATAAAAAAAGCCAAGCCTTTGCGCTGATCCCTATCAGCATACAATCGGCTTGGCTATTTGCGCTTGTTTTACATCACATCATCGAGTTTTCGTAGTACCTCGTTCAGTTCTTCCTTACGATGCCTCGTGTAGATTTCTGTCGAAGATGTATGCTTGTGGCGCAGAAGTTCCTGCGCTTTTTTAATATTTCCTGTTTCGTCTATGATGCGTTTTGCAAATGTGTGACGTAACTGATGACAGGTGAACTGAACACCAGATGTTTTGCATACTCGCTGAATCATTTTAACAGCAGCTCGCTTACCAGCATGGGCTGATTTCCGACTGACAAATAAATAAGGACTGTCGGCAAATCTGCTTTTGGCACGTTCAACTATCCATTGGTCAATGGCTCCACGTAGCTCAGCACTTTCAAGCGCTAACTCCCCGTAAAACCCACCTTTGCCTTCTCGAATGATAACCTTTTGCTTGCCTGGTGTTCGGATAATGTCGGCAAGCTCTAAATTCAGCATTTCTTCCTGTCGCAGACCAAGATACAACATAAGATAAATCATGCATCTATCCCTATTTCTCAGAAAATCGCTCGGCTCTTTTTCTAACCCCTTACGGATATCCCTAATTTCGTTTTTATCCAAGAATTTTGGATCTTTCCAGCGTTCTATATCTGCCAATGCTTCATCCTTAACAGCAATGACTTCCTTTAATTTCCCTGTCGCTTGTAAATACTGAATCCATTTCCTTAAAGCGGCAAGCTTTCGATTAATACTTTTCGGATGGTTCTTTCTGATCGTTTTCAAATAAGATTTATATTCCAATATGAGCAGTTGTGTAACGATTTCCGATTGGTCAGGAAGAGCATCCCGCCATTGTATAAATTCATTTATTACAGCAGTATAGCCAGCAATTGTTTTCTGCCGCATCTCTTGTTGTTTAAGGTATAGGGTAAAGTCCAATCGGCTCATCTCCTTTTACATTCTGTGACCTATTTTTCTAAGACAGATGGCTCTTGTTATGAACATTCTGTACCCTATTATTGCATTAAAGGACACACAATCAAAATTGTGTGTCCTTTCAATATTAATTCATTTTATTATCCCTTGATCATCCAAGCTCTGTCTATACAACTCCAATGACCAAAAAACTCTTTCTCATTAAGTATTGATTGATAGATAGGCTTAAGAAAATCAACAAGATAAGTCATAATATCCTGAAATACAAACTGCTCCTCAATCCCTAAACGACGTACAAAAGCCACCCATTGTTTTGTCCGACTCTCATCCTCAACAAAGTCTGCAAATAAACAAAGGATGCTCTTTTTCCAATACTGTACCTCGTCGCTGGAATGTTTCAAACACTGCCTCGTAAAGAATGCGACCATCAAAATCATTAGTCGTTAGCAGGATATAGATATCATAAAAATCCTTCATCCGGCTGTTCATTACCGACAATGTAATCATCGCTTCAAATTTTTCTGAAATGACGGATTCCTTCGAGTAGGCTTGCACCTGTGGAGTTGCCATATCAAGCAAAACAGGGTAGTCGATTAGTTGTGGCTTCGGAACTACGACATCTCCAAATCCGATATCAAATTGCAAGCTCTTTTTCATTCGTCCTAGAGCTGTTACTTTGACTCTTACTCCCTCATAGTCAGCATCCTCTTTAATTCTCTCCGTTGTCATTTCATCCAATTGAAACATAATGCCATCTGAAGGAACGTCTATTGAGCAAATCGTAACAAACGACTCCCTTAATATTGCTAGCTCATTAGCAATCTGTCTGGCGAGAAAGTCAACATCTTTGGTTGGGCGAGCTTTGAATTGAGTTTGTGAGAATAGAAACAAGCCGCCTTTCAAAATAAATTTATCCCTGTAATCGGAGATGGACAAGCGATATAAAAAACGCTCTTGAAAATAAAGGAGAAGCAACGTATCAAATGATTTTCCTGATTTCTTCGCTATATTTTTCAAGCGTTCTGAAACAGAGGCGGGGATATTCTTAATCTCACTCATCAAATCAGCACCTCCAGATACTTTTGCAAAACGGTTCGAATCCGCAGCTTATCAGCATAAGAGACAAGCCTTGTTATATTTTTATGACGGGATTGAAGGTAATTCCTCAATCCTTCTTTCATCAAGTCAATTCCAATTTTCTCACGATAGCGCACCATGTCACAGATTGTTTTTTCACGGTCATAGATCTTAACAGTTGAGCCGTCAATATCAACTTCATCAATTCCAATGTGGTACTGAGCATCTGCCAAATAAATTACTTTGATAGGAGGGTAATCAGGAAGCTTTGGCTTTTTACTATCCCGATGAATGGCAATTTGATATTCCCAAGGATTGTAGGTTGTCAGTTCATAGTAGGAGAGGGCAGAGAGAAGACAGATAACCCCCTTGGGAACCAGCTTTGATACCTCTACCATTTCATTAGGCGATTCATTAACTTTACCAGCCTGTCGGTAAACCCCTTGCTTCACTCGTTCAATTTCTCCAACAGACTCCAGTTTTTTTATGTAATAAGGCGATATGCCAGCCGTAATAAAATCTTTTGTTCGTGCGAAGCCATGATGTTCTTCCAGCACTTGCATTGCCGTAGTAATAATTTGTTCGTTCATGCACTCACCACCATTCACAGATAGATAAAGAAAAATCTCATCATAAAAATATTCGAGATTGCTTTATGATTCCCTTTTATTATTCACAAAAACTTCTGCACTTAGACGTAAAAGCAGAAAAACACCCTATATCCGCTGATGGGGTATAGGGCTTCCAAATTTAATTGATTGTTTCTTATAGGTCTTTATTCCAGTTTTTAATAAAAAGTATTTTATTTTTAGCTAGTTGTAGAACGGTTCTATCTGAAATTAACTTCCCTGTCTCTTTTTTATAGGAATTCACTTTATCTATCGCTATAAATATTTGTTTGTTGCTCTTGTTATAAATCTCCACAATATTTTCGAGTGCATTATTCTCAATATTTTTCATGAGAGGTAAGTCGTGTACTAGTGCAGGCAAGCATGTCAGCTCCAAAAGAGCTATATCAAAAGTAATTAAATTGGCAAAAGCAGTCCCAGTTCCAGTATCTCCAAAGGTATTAAATGAGTATCTCTCCCCTTGAATAGATAACACTGGAGCGCGTCTGTTGTCTGAATAAATTTCTTTATTTAATTTACCCATTTGAACGTTAATTTGATTGCATATTTCAGTCAAGATTGCCTCTCTGTATATATCCAAGTTTTCTTTTGCAGTTTTCATCGAAATTTCAATAGTTTTCTTCTTTGTATAAAATCCATTTTCATCAGTAAGTTGTTTTATTTTTGATGCAACTTCTACAACCTTTTCAACCGTATACTTAGGCGCATTTTTAATGCTAAGTTTTTCTTTGATAAGTTTATCAATATCTGCGATTTCATTATTCAGTATAGATAATTGCGTATTAATCTCTTTTGCAGTATTTTTCAGCTCCTCTTTCAAAATGGAAGTAATTGATGAGTGGAAATTATCAACCATTATCACACGCTCAATATTAAAGTTGGGAAAATATTCAATCAGCTGTTCCAATTCTGAGCTTGCATTTATATTCTTGTTCTCAATGTTTGTTAACGTTCTTTTCAAACGACTCTCAAATATATTCTTTTGTGTAACTAAGCTGCTTTTTTTCTTTTTAAGGTCAAGAATATCCTTTGAGACAAGTGCTTCAATATCTAATGCAGCGCTGACTATGCTCTCTTTTAATTTTGTCAGTTCATCATTAAGCAATTCGATTTTTTTCTCGTTTTGTCCGAAAAGACTTTTGCTGATATTAGGTATTAATTCTTTTTTTGCAGCTGCAGCTAAGACAGTCTTCTCCTCTGATAACTTGGTAATTTGTTTTTCAAATCCAGCAATTTCACTATATTTATTGAAAAGCTTTACCAATGCAACAACAGAGTCCTTTTGTCGCTCTTTCTCAAAATATTGGATTGGTTTTCTTTCATTTAGATTTTCTTTCCCGTAGATTCTGAAGTATCTTCCAACAATATTTCGAAATGATAATTCTTCGATTTGACACTTATATTTCTCCTGAAGAAATTTGGTATATGCTTCAATTTTAATATTAGTTTGAGCCTGAAAATTTTCATCGCATACTGTTACAAACTTGTACTCAGAAGTAGTTCGATAAAAGAAGTATTCATCCTCATCAAAAATAAACGAAAACTTAAATACGTGATGACCTAAGTTGTCGACAGCATCATGGTTTTTCTTGATATAATCATCGCCACCAAAAACAAAATCTATAATCATTAGCATTGTAGACTTACCAATGGAGTTTGAGGCAATCCCATCACCAGCTATAACATTCAAGCCTTTGTGAAAAACCACGCGCTGTTCAACAAATTTATCACAAATGATTTGCTTTAACATATCGAATCACCTTCAGTTCCTCATCAATTTCTATTTTTTCAAGAGCAAATAAAACGTCTAAAGCTAATATAAATTGGTTAACATCTTCAAACTTGTGAGATGTTTTTTCAAACAGACTTTCCACACTGTCATCTGCTACACTTAGAATCTCCAATATATAAACTAATTTTGATATGACGCTATCTTTAAATGGTATTAGCTTATTAGGAAGTATCAAGAAAACACCTCACAGTCTTGAACAAAAAAAGCAATCACTATCTCACATGCTCTTCTAGAACAATGGTCTGTCTTTTCATCTAACCATTTTACAAGCGCATTATATATGTATTCTTGATTGGTATCTGTTTGCATGCACTTCCAATAAAAACTTTTAACTTGCGATGCAAGTGTATCAAACTTATGTGGAGTAACTTGATCCATTGTCACAAATATATTTCTGATAAAATCGAAGTAATCAACTGCGTCATTTTTTATTTTTCGTTTAAGAATGAAAGGAAGCGAATCATTTGTTTTCTCATCGATTTTTAAAGACTCATAACTTAGAGTGGTGATATCCCCGTCAATAGTTTGCAGTTTTTCTAATACAACAGCGATTTCTGATTCAATATTGAACAAGTAATACGTACTTCTGAGTTGGGCATCTTGCAAAAGACCTTTTTTTAGTTTTACCCATTTATTATACTCTTCAACAGTACGTGGACTGTCAAAACGACCGTGACATTTTGAACAAACTGCAATTACATTTTTCAAATCGTTAACATCATCAGACAACCTCTCCTCAAATTTCAACAAATCTACCTCATTAGGTAACGGATTAGCTGGATAGATATGTGCCACCTCAAAGGACTTGTATATCCTGCCCTTTTTTCTATGAGTAAGCCCATCCGTACATATAGGACAGTAACCATCGACTTCGTTAAATAAAAGCATTTTTTCATTATCGGTAAACAATCGTCTATTATCCTGCATATATAACCCTCACTTACAGTTCAGTAGCATTACTAAATAAATGATAGTCGAATCATGTAGAGTCATTCGACATGTATCCATATTATTCCTCCATATCTTGCAGAAAGTTCTGCACGTTGAGTCAAGAGCAGAAAAAATATTCACCGAATCATCGAGTGTTATAAACGAAATTCCATTTTTAGAATACTTCTTATACAGCAGCAGGTTTTTCCAGGAACGCTGTCGAAACAAGTAACTTATGGATGCAACCAACTTAAATTTATTGGCGAACTTTAAGGGGAAATCTCTATGAGAGACAAATATTCAGAATTTATTGAAGAAACATTCAAATTAAATCCTGTGCTTGTAGTTGGAAGTGGGACCTCTGCAGGTGCTGGAATTTCTGGCATGTGGAAGTTAGCTGAATTTTTAACTAAACATGTAAACCCAGATAAACTGAACATCCAAGAACAAATCGTGTGGGAAGATATTAAATCAAAGTTGACTAAAGGAAAGGGGCTTGAAGAAGTACTCCAGAATTCTGGAGAAGCTGTTAGTGATGCGTTATTAAAACAAATAATTCAACAGACTTGGTGTTGCATATCATCTGATGAGCAAAAACTATTGCTGGATATATCCACCAACTCTGATCCTACTGGTTTTGTTCGATACTTTTCCAAATATATGACGTCCAACACCAGAATTCTCCATGTAGTGACAACAAATTATGACCACCTTATTGAATGGTCGGCTTCAAAAGCAGGTTGGAAGGTGTGGGATGGATTTGACGAAGGTTCAATCGGTTCTCCGCTTCCTGTAAGCAGATTAAATGAGCAAATGATTCGAACCATAAGGAACGGTCGAACTCCTAATAATATAACACAGCCTCACTTGCGAGTTTACAAGCCTCATGGTTCACTAAGCTGGTTCAAAATTCCTAATGGTGATGTGATGAAAGTGCCTGGAGTCAGTACTCATTTGCTACCGCTATTAGAACAAGTTCAACTATCACCAACAATTGTAACGCCTGGAACAGGAAAGTATCTTGAGACACACATGGAGCCGTATAATACGGTGTTCTCAGAAATGAGACAAGTTCTAAGTGGATGTAACGCCCTGATGTTCTTAGGATTTGGGTTTAATGACCTACACATTCAAGGTAGTTTTGAACCGTTATTACGAAATGAATCTATTCCAAAAATAATCTTGGCAATGGAATTATCAAGTACTGCTAGAGTCTTAATTGAAAGGAAACTTATCAGAAATTTCATTGCAATTCAAAAAGCAGACCAATACAGTGAGATTATTAGTGATAAATTCGAGCCGTTTATTCTAGAGGAACCAAATCATTGGACGCTAACCGAACTTTTAAATCAAGCATGGGGGGCTGTATCATATGCAACAACGCCTAGATCTATTTAATATTAGTAATGAGTACTTCGTAGGGTATGTTAATAAAGTTGATAGTTATCGTGTTAATGTTTCAACATCTAACGAGGAACAACTCCGAAAAGTTAATGTTAACGGCTATGTCATTTTGAACACTGCTGATCCTAATACTCGTTTAGTTGGTCGCATCGAACGGGTCATTCGTCTAGAGTATGAAAATGAGGAAGATTCGTCTGATAATAGTAGCAATGTTAATAATGATGTTACCATAAATGCTCTAGGCACCCTGAAAGGACCTCGCGCCGGTAGAGAAAGTCCATCATTTACGAGGGCAGTAGAAAACCTCCCTGAAATCGGGGCAGAATGTTATTTGCTGTACAGTGAATATCTTACTTTATTTACGGGACTAATCGCTGACGAAACTGCTAAAACAAAACTCCCTTTGTCGTTGGGTACATATACAATGGCTGCTAATGCTCATGCATTACTAGATGGAAATGCTTTTTTTCAAAGACACGCCATGGTTGTCGGCTCCACAGGATCAGGAAAATCATGGACTGTAGCAAAGATAATTGAGCAAGTCGCGGGTCTTAAAAATTCTAATATGATTGTATTTGATTTGCATGGAGAGTATGAGCCTTTAGCTAAGCATCCTAATATCACACGATATCGAATTGCTGGACCAGGAGATTTGGATAATCCGAAAGAAGATGTTCTTTTTCTCCCGTATTGGTTGCTCGGTTATGAAGATATGCTTGCTCTTATTCTAGATAGAAGTGACGAAAACGCACCAAATCAAGCTATGGCTTTTAGTAATGCTGTAATTAATGCCAAAAAATCTGTTCTTGAAACTGAGAAGATGTATAAAGAACTTGATACGTTTACAATTGACAGTCCTGTCCCCTATAGTTTGGATGATGTTGTAAAAGCAATTACCGAACTAAACGAACAAAAAGTTGAGGGTTCAAGAGGACCTGTCAACGGTCCATTTAATGGTAAGTTTAATCGGTTTTTGCCTAGACTCCAATCAAAGCGCAGTGATAGACGGCATGGATTTTTGTTCTCACTAAGCCAACAGCAACTTGCAGTTAATTATTTAGATAGCTTGGTCGAAAAGCTCATGAGAGCAAATACAGAAAGTTCACAAGGAATAAAAATTATTGATTTTAGTGAGGTTCCTTCGGATATATTACCAATTGTTTTAAGCTTAGTAGCTCGTTTAGTCTTTCAGGTTCAACAATGGTCTGATAGTACGACAAGACACCCCATTGCACTGGTTTGTGATGAAGCACATTTATATTTGCCTAATCGCTTGGCTGCTGATGCAGCAGAAGCGCGCGCATTAGCCCATTTTGAGCGGATTGCAAAAGAAGGACGTAAATATGGAGTTAGCTTACTTATTATTAGTCAGCGTCCGTCTGAACTAAATACTACTGTAATGAGTCAGTGCAATAATGTTGTCGCTCTTCGGTTATCAAATCAATCAGATAAAAGCGCGGTAGCAAACCTGCTTCCAGAAAATCTGGGGGGGATTCAAGATCAACTTCCAACGCTTGGAGTCGGAGAAGCAATTGTTGTGGGTGATTCCTGTTTACTTCCCAGCAGAATAAAAATTCAAAAACCAGAGTATCAACCTAATTCAGGTTCAGTGAAATTCTGGGACGAATGGAGCGAATCTGTTAAAATACAAAATCTTGATTTGGCAGTTCAAAATTTAAGAAGACAAAACAGTACTAAAGAGTAATTTTTTATAAAGCTGCAATTCTTATTTTATTCTCCATTTTGAACTATTCGGAAATTCCGAACAGTTACTGTTTACCGTATGAACTTACACGCTCACAGAAAATTATAGCATTTTAACTAAAAGCAGTTGTCAAGTATAACTCGACAACTGCTTTTGCATCTCCTATTTCATCCAATCCCCTAAAATTCTCCCCACCAGTGTAACTAACATCTCTTCGATGTACTTAGTTAAGGCTGCCGCATTAAAATATTTCAAGCTCACTCCAAAAAACCAACTAAATCAACGTTTCCCGCGGCTTCCTCTTCGGTGTGTTTCAAACCACATCTCCTTGGAAATATGATTACGTACGGTCTTCTCGCTGATAAATAGTTGCCCCGCAATGTCGCGCGTCGTTTTATCCTGCACGAGGAGTTCGAAAACTTCCCGCTCACGATGAGTCAACAGAAATTTGCTGTTACGATCGCTGCTCTTCAAAATGCGTCACCCCTCCTTGCTCGGGTTTTGTGGTATAACAAGGTTAAGGGATACAGTCAAAACATATTATGAAAAAAACAGAGCAAGGGTGCGATACTAAGTAAAAATGGGCTGCCTCAGCAGCCCATTCGCCTATTTGAACGCCATAGCGGCATGAACCGCCTTTTTCCAGCCATCATACAACGCCTTGCGCTCATTCTGACTCATCGCTGGTACAAATCGCCGTTCCACGCTCCATATACGGCGAATTTCATCAAGGTCCCGCCAATATCCGACAGCAAGCCCTGCCAGATAGGCTGCACCTAGTGCGGTCGTTTCCCGTACAGCTGGACGTTCTACCGGAACATCGAGTATATCGCTTTGGAACGCCATCAGGAACGTATTCGAGACCGCTCCCCCGTCCACTCGCATCGTATTTACCTTGTAGCCGCAATCCTTTTCCATTGCCACGAGAATGTCCTTTGTCTGATAAGCCAAGGATTCCAGGGTTGCGCGGATAAAATGCTCTTTACTCGTTCCCCTCGTCAGGCCGAATACAGCGCCTCGAACGTCGCTGTCCCAATAAGGGCTGCCCAGACCGACAAAAGCAGGTACCACATAAACCCCCTCTGTGGACTGGACGCGTTCGGCATACCTCTCGCTATCCCCGGCTTCCCGGAACATTCTTAGACCGTCTCTTAGCCATTGTATGGCTGAACCCGATACAAAGATACTCCCTTCGAGCGCGTATTCAACCTTTCCGCTAATCCCCCAAGCAATCGATGTAATCAGTCCATGCTCCGACGAGACTGGCTTTGTTCCCGTATTCATTAGCATGAAACAGCCTGTGCCGTACGTCGTTTTCACCATGCCCTGCTCAAAGCAGTTTTGTCCAAAAAGAGCTGCCTGCTGGTCACCCGCCGCCCCGGCAATCGGTACCTCATGTCCGAAAAAATGATAGGATGCCGTTTGCCCATAAATCTCTGAGGATGAGCGGACTTCGGGGAGCATAGCCTTCGGCACGTTGAGCAATCCAAGCAGTTCTTCATCCCAGCACAGCTCATGGATGTTAAACATCAAGGTCCGTGATGCATTGGAGTAGTCGGTCACATGCACCTTCCCGCCTGTCAGCTTCCAAATGAGCCACGAATCAATCGTGCCGAAGAGCAGCTCCCCCTTTTCCGCTCGCTCCCTGGCTCCCTCAACATGATCCAATATCCACTTCACTTTCGTTCCCGAGAAATAGGGATCGATCAGCAGCCCCGTCTTCTGCTGGAATACCCGGTCATGGCCCGCCGCCTTAAGCTCTTCGCAAATATCCGCCGTCTGGCGGGATTGCCACACAACGGCATTGTAAATATGATTTCCGGTCTCCTTCTCCCAAATGATTGTCGTTTCCCTCTGGTTTGTTATACCGATCCCGGCAACCTGCCCCGGCTTCACTCCCGACTCCGATAAGCAGGAAGCAATCACCGCGAGCGTAGAGCCCCAAATTTCATTGGGGTTGTGTTCCACCCATCCGGGTTTCGGAAAATGCTGGGGAAATTCACGCTGCGCCAGATGCACTATCTCTCCCTGCTTATTAAACAGAATTGCCCGCGTGCTCGTGGTTCCCTGGTCTAGGGCAAGTATATATTGTTCCATAAACATCCTCCACTCTTCGATCTTTACTTTTCAGCAGCATGTAAATTACATAATTGCAAATATTCAAAATTAGAAATTCAGAATTAGAGTAATATTAACCTTATTCTACCTCGACAGCCGATTACGTTACAAATGAAAAAGCATTACCAAGCACATCAACAACACGAGTAACAACCACAGTAAAAAACAAGTACAAGCAGCAGCATGAATAAAAAAAGAGCACCTTCAGGTGCTCAACCAACTGCTGTCATCCAGCTCATGTTCCGTTTCAAAATTCCGTTTCCTTCACCTTGAGGCGTCCCGCCTTGTCAAATTTGACTATAATCCGCTCCAGTACTTCCTTCTCGTGCTCGTCCAGGCAAGCAAAATAATAAGCGAGCACCTCCCTAGATTTCCTGCGGGCTTGCTCGTATACTTCCTTGCCATGCCGAGTAATCGACAACAAAACGGCCCGGCGATCCTGTTCATCATGCTTGCGTTCCACATAGCCGTTCTGAACAAGGCGATTGATCATGACTGTGATCGCACTTGGCTTTACAACGAGCGCTTCTGCCAAATAAGTGACATTACAGCTTTGCTCCTTAGCAATGAGCGATAGCATATGAAACTGCGGCCCTGTTAATTGTATCTCGCGGTGCTGCATGATTTCATTTCGCAGCTTTTTAATAACCATAGAATATTTCGATTGAAGGCGGTCGATATATTGATCAAGATTCGGATCCACGCTATTCCTATTCCTCCTCTTCGGGCAAACATACGGGTTACTTCAAGCCAGCTACGGCTATGCAGCACATAGCAGCTATCGTTTAACACGTAGTTTTTTAACACATATAAGTGTATTATGTGCCCTCTGAAATTACAAGGAACATCGTTTCAGAAATGTCACATTAGCACCAAGAAAACTCCTTGCATTATAAAGTGGAATATTTTATTATGTACTAAAATAGTTTTCATCATTTAAGCAAAAATAACAAAAATTATTTTCTTACTTACTGTATTCTCCTATAGGAAGAAGGTGAACCTAAATTCTTACTCCTATTCTGCATGCGTTGTCTACTCAGCTGAACACCTTGCCACCACAAGAAAAACGCCTGGCAGAACATATTTTGAATGCTCCTGCATCAGTAATCCATATGGGCATTACCGATCTTGCTGAGAAGTGCGGAATTAGTCCTTCCACGGTGACAAGATTTTGCAAGTCGTTTCATTTTAAAGGTTTCCCTGATTTAAAAATGAAGCTAGCTTTCGAGTTGGCCCATAAACCATCGGAAAGCCACTATCAGGATATTATCGCTGGCAATGATCTGCACAAAATCGTGCAGGCGATGGAGGCGAATCATCTTGCTTCGATTACCGACACGACGCGCCTACTGGATATTTCCCAGCTGCAAAAAGCGGTAGAGACCCTTTGCCGGGCAAAACGGATCGATCTCTATGGTGTCGCCACCTCCTCGGTCATCGCGCAGGATTTTTACCAGAAACTCATTCGAATTGGCAAAAATTGTACCGCCTTTGCGGATTCTCACATGCAAATCACATCTGCGTCCAGTTTAAGCGAGGGGGATGCGGCACTGGCCATCTCCTATTCCGGAGAAACGCCGGAAACGATAGACGCGCTGCGCTGCGCCAAAGACAGCGGGGCCGTTACCTTATCCTTAACCCAATATGGGAGCAGCACCCTTGCATCGCTCGCCGACATCTCTTTATTCTCCTCGTCATTGGAGGAAGGTATGCGCCGGGGCGACATGGCATCAAGAATTGCCCAGCTCCATGTGATCGATATTTTATTTACAGGAATGGTAAGTCTGGAATTTACGGATTATACACCAAAGCTGAAAAACTCATATCAGAACGTACAAATCTATCGCAAGACTACAGGAGGTTAATAATGATGTTCAATATTATTAAAGTAGAGAATGAGCAGCAATTCAATGAGACCGGAGCAGGAATTATTGCCAGTCTGCTGCAAACGAATCCGCGTGCCAAGCTAGGCCTAGCAACCGGGGGCACTCCTGTCGGGGTGTACAAACATCTGATCGAACTGCATAGACAAGGGGTTGTTAGCTTTAAGGAAGCCCGCAGCTACAACCTTGATGAATATATTGGCCTGCAGGAGGATCATCCGGAAAGCTACCGCAGATTTATGAACGAGAAGCTGTTCAATCATGTAGACATAGATTTAAACAACACGCATGTGCCATCAGGCGTATCCGGCGATGGGCATAAAGCCGCAGAACAATATACGGAACTTTTGGAGCAAGCAGGCCAAATAGATTTACAGCTTCTCGGCCTCGGTCATAACGGACATATCGGATTCAATGAGCCTGCTGAAGAGTTAAAGGCAACGACACACGTCGTGGAGCTGGATGAAGTGACCCGCAAAGCCAATGCGCGTTATTTCAGCTCAATTGACGAAGTACCGACTCACGCGATTACGATGGGGATCGGCTCCATTTTAAAAGCTAAGCAAATTCTACTAATGGCCAAAGGAGCCGATAAGGCTGAAATTGTAGCCAAAGCACTTAAAGGTCCAATCACGACGCAATGCCCAGCTTCTTTGCTGCAGCTTCATCCAAATGTCGTCGTTATTGTGGATCAGGACGCCGGGAGGCTGTTATAACGATGTCCAGCCAGAACCGGAGCTTTCAAATTACACACGCCGAGGTCGTAACGCCAAGGGGAATCATTCATGACGGCGCTGTGATCGTAGAGGAAGGCGTTATCGCCTATGTGGGCTCAGCATCAGGATTGCCTTCGAATTCTCCGGCTTCTGCTGCAACGATTGACGCTGGCGGAAACTATGTGATCCCCGGATTTATCGATGTACATGTTCACGGCGGCATGCTTGAGGATTTCTCCATTCCGGGCAAAGATGCCTTCGATGCGATTACAAGGCTCCATTGCAGCCAGGGAACGACATCCATGCTGGCTACTACGATGACAATGCCATACGATGTCATCGATGAAGTGCTGGCGGAAGTTCACGAATATATGCTGAATGACATGCCATATGCGCAGTTGGTTGGAGTTCATTTGGAGGGGCCATTTATTAGCCCGGAATGGCCGGGGGCTCAAAACCCCGCGCATATTGTGCCGCCAAACCGCTCTTGGGTTGAGGCTTGGAACACCAAGTACCCGGGACTGATCAAACAGGTTACGTTTGCTCCCGAGCGGGAGGGAGCTCTGGAGCTGATCCGCTATCTTCGCAAAGAAGGAATCGTCGCAGCAGCAGGACATACAGATGCGACCTACGAAGAGATTACAGCAGCCGTTGAAGTCGGACTGCATCATGCCGTTCACACTTTTAACGCTATGACTCCGCTTCATCACCGTAAACCAGGAACGGCTGGTGCTGTACTAAGCACTCCGGCGATCAGCGCGGAGATTATCGCTGACGGCATTCACGTCCATCACGCGGCTATTCGTCTGCTCGCCCAAGTTAAAAATAGCGGCAACCTGATCTTGATTACGGACGCTATGTCGGCAGCGGGGCTTGGGGACGGCGAATACAAACTAGGCGATCTCCCCGTAATCGTAAAAGATAATGTGTGTACTCTTAAGGACAGCGACAATACTCTTGCCGGCAGCACATTAACGATGATCCGCGGCTTCCGCCATTTAGTAAAGGAAGTCGGTCTTTCGGTGGAAAGAGCCTCCGAAGCTGCCAGCTTGAATCCGGCAAAACTCATCCGCATTGACCATTTGACCGGCTCTATTGAGACAGGGAAGCAAGCTGATTTACTGCTAGTTGATCAGGAATTAAATTTGCAGGCCACCTGGGTGAAGGGGCGTAAGTTCGACTCCTGATTGTTTTTAGGGAAAAAGAAACTGGCGCAATTCGCCCATAACTTGTTTCTTAATAACAGAAACTAGCTCAATTCAGCTTAAACTGTATGTTTTATCGAAAAAGCAGCAGCTTAGGATTTTGTATTCTCCTCCTGGCTGCTGCTTTTTACCTGTCGAAAAGCTGACTTTTTTACCTGGTTACTCCGCCTGAAAATCCTGTTCCGGCACCCGTACCAGTTCCTGTAGTACCGGATATCCCCGTTCCTGTACCTGTTGTTCCTGTACCTCTAGGAACACTGGTGTTTCTATACCCGCTCGGTCCAGTCATCGTTCCGGCACGGCCAGGAAAAATTCGATTAACAAGCTGTTCAAAGTCAGTTACATATCCTTGTAAAGTTGCTCCGCTGCGTGAATGCGTCGCATAGTTGCTTACATGGTTTACAAATTCCTGATGTCCAGATACGTGCACATTACGAATATGAGGCGCTGTTTTCTTTACGGCTGCAGATATTTTATCTTTTACGGTCTGGGGAACATTATCGACCAATGCAGCTCCGGTTCCCGTTCCCAGTCCGACAACGGATCCATTCCCTGTACCATCCACAACGTTTGTGTTTCTATTGCGGGTCGTCATACCGAGGCCATCGGTTCGGCCGGTACCGGTCATCCCTCGGTTACCCCGAGTTGTATCAAACAGACTTCCGGCTACACCCGATCTGCCCATAATGCCTCGTCCTAAACCGTCATTTCCCGTTCCGCGCGGCCCATAATTATTACCATAGGTTCCCGGATTCATTGCCCCGCTCCCCATATCAAAGCCTGAGCCATAACCTGTTCCATAGCCCGTTCCATAATTCGCTGTTCCATAACCTGTTGTCCCGTAGTTCACTGTACCGGGAGTTCTTCCATAGTTTGCTAAACCGCTTGGTGTATTCATGATGTTTGTAGCACCATGGCTCGTCGTTCCATAGTTTGAAGTCATCCCTCGTCCTTGGCCAACCGACCGCCCATGCCTTTGATCGTGAAGCGTTACGGCTACATAAGCATCACGGTCTGTAACGACAACATGCGCGGATTGAACCTCGCTAAGCTGAGATACTTTATTGCTTAGAGCCGGACTGTACTTCAAAGAATTGATGCGCTCGCTTTGGCCATCACCAAGGTTGCGAGTAAGATTACGGTTACCGTCACGCAGCGAATTTACGTTATAATTTCGCTGATTCACATTCCGTAAACTTTGTGACCGCATATTGTTGTCCGTTCTAGGCCCACAGCCCGTCACTCCAACCAAACTGGCGATTAACGTCGCGGACAACGATAAGCTAACGACTTTGGCAATTCGCATGTAGTCATCCCCCGTCATTAAAGTAATGTATGATGAACATCTGTTAGGATGCACTCATAGGGGGATCGGCATACAGGTAAACATATCCGGGTAAATAGTTATTCCAACTAAATGGTTTGCAGCATATGCATAAAATTCAAACATCCATAACTGCAGCTCGGGATAATAAAATCTTAAAGAATGTCCTGTTACAAAAATCCCTTCCAGTTTTTAGTGTCCTTGATACGGCCGATCCAAGCGATAATGGGTGCTGTGGGGGGAGCTGAAGGCTGGCGATAGGCAAATACATTTGAATCAAAACAATTATTAAAGCAAAACAAAGGGATTTCGGGCAACAATTCCTGGCATAATGAAGTAATATGCGGGAGCCCATTCGGATGCTTGCTTTGCAATGGACTGCCTTAAATCCGCATCCATCATCATTCTGTTTATCAGCTCTGCCAACTGTTCTTCATTCGCATCATCAAACAGCAGCCCCGTGCGGCCATCTCAATCAGAAAGTATACGCAGCCTGACATGAATTTATTATGGTTCATGCCCGAAATGGCGCCAACAGCTATTTGCGCCCCTCCTTCCAAATGAATACAGGCGAGGGCATGCCCGAACAGACAACTACGTCGGCAATTTCATCTCCATCCATATCATGAACCGCCAGCTTCTCCCGAATTCGTCATAGGCCCGCTTTCCAGTCATCGCAAAAATAAGACCGCTATCCCGGTTCCAGTCTCAATACCGTCATAGCTGTGCCAAACCTGGCGTAATCCTCATCTCCCGTCCATTTGTGATGCAGCTTCCCGTTTTGGCCGGAGAATACATAAACGACTCCGCACTCTATTTTGTCCGCAGCACTGGCCCGGGATGCAGCAACGATAATTTCCGGTATGCCATCCCCATTGACATCACCAACGGCCAAGGATGAGCCGAAACAATTGCCTTAATTTTCCCCGCTCAATGTAAATGAGGCTTCAAGTCATGGGAAAATACATATACCTTGCCTTTATAATAATGAGGAATCGGATTAACGCCATCTTCATCCTCAATATCGGTTGCGGTGCTCGCGGAAATAATCCACTCCTCAAGCCCATCCCCATTAATATCGCAGTGACAATAAGGTCTCCGAACCGATCGTGCTGGCGTTCTCCTCCCAAACGATTCCACAAATAAAACGGCAGCCGATTACTCAATTTCATACCTCCTTATACGGTCACTTCAATATCTAATGGTTCAAGAGTACTCACAACGATTTTCCTAGTTCTCAGCCCGCTGCTCATCGGCACAGACCAGCCCAGCTCATAATTTCCGGGCTGAACGTCATGAAACCTGAACCTGCCGACTGCATCACTCGAAATCGACCGAAGGACAACACCGGAAATATCCAGCAAATGGATATTGGCATTTGAAACCGGACGGCTGCTAGCCGTATCAAGCACTTTACCCAGTAAACTGGTTACATGGATAATCCCGCCTTCCTTTATCCCTTTATAATTTTTGGAGCAGTACTTCAACGCGGCTATAAAATCTTGCTCCCAAAGTACGGGCTCACTGCCCTTAGTGACCGCTTTTTCATATACGTGAAGCATCTGCTCAAGCATCACCATGTCGTTCCATACAGCAAGCGCACGCTTTCTTGCTTCCCTTGAGAGCTCAGCACGCAGCTCCTCATCCTGGATCAGCAGCAGCAGCTTTTCATACAGCTCCTGTACATTTCTAGGCTCAGCAAGCAATCCATTGATCCCTTCCTCAATCATCTCTACAATGCCGCCTGTTCTGGAAGCTACCACGGGTTTGCCAAGGCTCTGTGCTTCAATAATGGAATAGGGGAGATTATCCTGCAGGGAAGGAAAAACTACAATGTCCGCCTGAGAGAGCAGCTGGGGAACGTCGTCCCGATTTCCCAAAAGAAAAACGTGATTTCCAAGTCCTAAGTTATTTACCTGCTGCTCCAGTTCCCTCCGCATCACGCCATCGCCGATCAACCAGCAGACGACATTCTCCGTAACATCTGCGAGCTTTCTCATCGCTTGCAGCAGATAAGTTTGTCCCTTGATCACTACAAATCGTGCCGGGCAAGCGATAACTGTCTTCCTTTTGTCGATATTTTTTTGAACTGCCTCATCTAAACTTGCTTTCGTCTCGGATTCTTTTAGCAGATCTCGGTATGCTTTCTGATTAAGACCATAAGGGATTATACTTTCACTAGGATGGTTCACGTGAAAATAGGACAGGTTTGCCGAGAGCCAGCGGCTTGGCACAATCAGGCAGTCGGGCGACATCGAGCCGAAATATTCCTCGAGCGACAAGTAATCCCGCTCCAGCCTGGAGCGAACCTGAATCTCGTTGTTAGCGATCCATTCCGTAGCCTGACAGCTATGAATCGAAGTTACAAGCGGAACGTGCGGTGGCTTGGCTTTACGGCAAACATAGGAAGAGATAATATCCTGTGCATGGATTAAATCATAGTCTTCCAATGGAATTTCATTACAAACTAATTCAAAAGCGTACTTCTCGGTCTCTCTCCATAAAATCCATGGGGTAGGTTCAATCCCGCCCCGTTTGAAAATTAGCTTCACGGCAGACTCTGCTGTTTTTAGATAGGACTGTTTATGAATGGAAACACCGCTTTGTACGAAGTAATACTTAGTCAGGTTAGGATGCTGAGCAAGCACATCTACCTCATGGCCCATTTCTTCCAAGCGTGAGCGAACAATGTTCAGGTGTGTTGAAACACCACCAATGTGCGGGTAGGACCAGTACGTAACTAGCAATATTCTCATGAAACGTCTCACCCCACTCTGCTGCTCAATTCATAGACAGTAAATCTTTGAATATATTAGCAATATATTCGCTGCCAATTGATTTGCTTTATGCGCTTGGCTTATTTTCCTGCATAAAAAGAGAAAACCACTAGACAATCGTCTCGTGGTTAAGAGAGTTGCATATTTAGTTCAGCTTCAGGAGCCCTATTAAAGCTTATCCTCATCCTTAACTGCATCTCCACCAAGCTGGTCGTCATATTCATCCGTCAGCTCATCATCATTGTATTCCGAAATATATTCAGGGACATACTCGACAATATCGTCCTCAGCAATCGGAAGATAGTGCTGGCTTATTTCTGTTCTGGCTCATTCTAAATCCAACTCCTTATACTAATATTAGAATCTTGCTTGCAATATCAACGGTTACGATAGACAGTATATTCCGTAAAATAGAATGGTATGGACATCCGATCATTTATATTAAATTCATTCAACAGCAAAAGACAGCCTCCCTATAAAGAAGCTGCCGTTTGCTCTTAAATGATCGTTCATAAGCTCAGACTGGCTCGACCGTAATTTGTCCGGCCAACGAGGAGGTCGCATTGGCCGGAAGAACAGTTCAAACGGATTCATCCGTTTCGGCCATGCCTGCTTCGGAACTAACCGCTTCAATACCGTTCTCCGATGACAATATTTGAATGAAGGCAGGATCAGGATACATTTCAAATGGGAACGCGTTCTCGAAAGGGGGAATTTGCGCTGGAACAGCATTTTCCAAAGTTTCAGGCTGCTCAGGGGATACGGAAACGGCTTTCCCAGGACCAGGATGAAGAAGTTCAATAGGCACAGGCGTCAATGGCTCGACAACCGGTACTGAGTTTCCTGGATATAATAATATAGGGTCACCCGGTGGAGAAAGCACGGCAACGGATTGCGGAGTCAACTGATCTGCAGGATTCCCTGCAAAACCAACGGGGAGATGGACTGTGTTCTCTGGAGCGGCCCAAAGGGGCGGGGATAATGGAGCAGCTAGGTTGGGATTGACTGACTGGCTTGTTGGCGGGTGAATCAATTGAGTTCTAAGCTGTCTCCCCTGTCGGCGAGGGGAAGAAGCAGCAAATCTTCTTTTGTTAGGATGATGCCGCAATCTGCTCCTTCTGATTAATAAACGTTTACGGCTGTGAGCTTTTCTTCTTATAAAATAATATTTACGGCGCCGGGACGCTCTTTTTTGCAAAATCATTCTTGTGCGCTTTTGCGTGAGTATTGGCTTTGATTGTTTCAGGCCTTGTCTATTTACTGCTTTCTTCACTGTTTTCTTTACTGCTTTCTTCTCGGACACCAGCCCTTTGTTCGAATTGGTACTCTCAGACTGTACGATACGCATCCCCTGTCTAACCCAGGGCTTACCGGGACGAGGCAGACTTGTAGAATAACCCGTAAACATACTTATATCCTCCCTAGTGTATATAAGTTGAACAAATCAAATGAATGTGTGGCAAGTACATAAAATGTTCCTACGATCGATATTGCGCCCGAATTTCTTGGATGATATACGTTCATAAGAAGTAAAAGTCCGGTCGGATCATTTCTCTCCCTTGCCTGCAGCCCATTTTTTAGTTCATCTTATATAGATCGTTGTGTTACTGCAGACTGATAGGCATCCATCTTTTTGTCGATCATCGTTCGCAGTGACCAGCGCTGTATAGCCCATTGTCTCGCTGTTTCATCAATCCGGCTGCGCAGCGCGTCATCCTGCAAAATATGCAGCAGATTGCTGTACATCGCCTCACTATTTCCTGCGGGAGACATCATGCCTGTAGTGCCATGCAATACCATTTCGGGAATCCCGCCCGCATCGGAGCAAACAATCGGTTTGACACGCCATAATGCTCTAGTTGAGACGATATCCTGGGTGTGGATTAAATCATACTGTTGCAGTCCAAAAGCAGTGGCAGCGACCTCAAAACAATATCTCTCGATATCTCTCCATCTGATCCATGGATCCACATGCCTCATTTCCCGCTCGTAATAACCGTAAATTTTCTCATAAATAGGATCCTTTACTTTAGCCTTCTCCAGCTTTCGTCCATTGTTTGGCATGTAATAATTTTGCATATCAGGGAGATGCGCAAAAATACCGACGGAATGTCCCATTCGCTACAGTTCTTGCTTCAAGGCATCCACGTAAGTAGACACTCCGCCGACATGCGGCAAATAAAAATAGGAGGTCAGCAGTATGTTCATTTTCCCCGTCCTTCCTTCTAGGAACTCATCTTATTCTATGTATTGCCCCAGTAAACCGTCAGGGACATCTAACTATTTCACATTGGAAGCTCTTTATAGACTTGTCTTCTATCCAATCAACTACCTTATCTCTCAGTAGATTAAACAATTGATAATCGTTTATTTCTCTAAATCTCCTGCAGGATACCCTACTATTTTTTCTATGGCTGGTTCTATGATCTATACCAATGAAAGACTAGCTGAATAGCATATACAAACAATAGAAAAGGAGTGAGACAAATGGATCATGATAAAGCCAGCATAGCCATCATTGGACTAGGGTACGTGGGGCTCCCGTTAGCCGGACTATTCCTAAGCCAGGGACATACAGTTTATGGCATCGATGTAGATTCCAGCAAGATTCTCAAGCTGGAAAACCGTCAAAGCTATTTATCCGATTTTTCTAGTAAAGAGATTCGAGCCCTGTTCGCGGATGGCCGCTTCCATGTTAGCGATTCCTTCTCCGAGGCAGGCAAGACGAAGGCGATTATAATATGCGTCCCTACCCCATTAGACGGCAATAGCAATCCCGACCTGACTTATATCAAGAAGGCCATCACCCATATGCTGCCGTATGTACAGAAAGGACATTTGATCGTACTGGAGAGCTCTACCTATCCGGGTACGACTGAGGAAGAATTGAAGCCTATGCTGGAATCGACCGGACTTGCTGTCGGTAAGGATATATTTCTCGCTTATTCGCCTGAGAGAATCGACCCCGGCCCCAAACACCTCCCCCTGCAAAATATACCGAAAGTTCTTAGCGGAGTTTCCGAAGCGTGTACAGCCCTTGCCAAAAGCGTATATGAAAGTATTTTCCGCCGAATCGTCGTCGTCTCCTCACCACGTGTTGCCGAATTCACGAAGTTGCTGGAAAACTGTCAGCGTCTCGTGAACATCTCTTTCATGAATGAACTAGCAATTCTGTGCGAGAAAATGGACATCGATCTATGGGAAGCTATCGATGCAGCAAGCACGAAGCCGTACGGCTTCACTTCCTATTATCCCGGACCCGGGATCGGAGGCCATTGCATCCCTGCAGATCCTCTCTATTTGCAATGGAAGGCTAGACAATATGGCAGTGACCTGCAATTTATACAGCTTGCTCATGAAGTAAATAAATCTATGCCGGATTATATCGTAGAGAGAGTCAGTCAATCTCTTGTCAAATCGAAGCCTTTGCGGGACAGCAGTGTTCTGGTTCTCGGTGTTACTTACAAGAAGGACTTGAATGATCTTCGAGAATCCCCCTCCCTGACGATCATTGAAAAATTGCTGAATCTAGGAATCAAGATCAACTTCCACGATCCCTTTATACCGCAGATCCAAATAGCAGAACGGCAAATCGAAGGTATTCCGCTCACTAAACGGAACATTCAGCAGCACGACTGCGTGCTTATTCTGACCGATCATTCGTCCATTCCCTATGATTCCCTGACCGCAATCGCCGGGCTGATTATCGATACCCGAAATGCAACGAAGCAGGCCAAGCGCCGCGACAATGTCATTGTGATCTAAACTCTAATTTGGGGTGAGGTGGTTTTCCCATGAACATTCTAGTTACAGGTGGAGCCGGATTCATAGGTTCTCATCTTGTAGAGAAGCTGCTGAAAATGGGGCATTTCGTTTGGTCCCTGGACGATATGTCTACTGGACGCATGCAATTTTTGAGCGAAATAACCGAGAACAACCGGCATTCTATTATACATGGCTCGGTGACAGATAAATATTTATTGCGAGGGTTAATTGAGCGCTGCGAGGTTGTATTCCATTTAGCCGCCGTGCTGGGTGTGAAAAATACAGTGGAGAATCCTCTCAAAGTCATTGAAGGCAATATCGATGGTACGCGCAACATTCTGGAACTGGCCCACCAACACCATGTCAAAGTCGTATTCTCCTCCACGTCTGAAATATACGGGCGCAATACCAAGCTTCCTTTCAGGGAGGATTCAGAACGGGTACTCGGTGCCCCATCGATTCATCGCTGGTGCTATGCAACGGCCAAAGCGATCGACGAGCATTTGTGCTTCGCCTATGCGGAGAAAGGCCTCCCGGTATCTATTGTACGTTATTTCAATGCATATGGACCAAGGCAAACATCATCCCAATACGGCGGGGTTGTGTCACGCTTCATCAAGGCTGCTCTGCTCAATCAACCGCTTGAAATACACAGTGACGGAAGCCAAGTGCGCTGCTTCACATTTGTCGGGGATTCGGTTGACGGCACGATCGCGGCGATGAATGAACAGGCAAATGGGCAGGCCTTTAATATTGGTTCAGAACATCCGATTACGATTCTCGGCCTGGCCCATAAAATCCGTGAACTATCCGCATCCTCCTCTCCTATCGTTTATGTCCCATACTCAAAAGCCTATGGGGCCGGTTATGAGGATATGCCCGCTCGTGTCCCAGATATTTCCAAGGGTCGGCGGATTCTTCATTACGAACCGGTCGTCTCTCTTGACGAGGGGCTGAAAATATCTATTGATTGGTACAAACATCAGCTTAAAGACGGTAGATTATCATGAAAATCTACCGTCTTTAAGCCTGTTATAAACCTATATCATTTTAGAAAATCTGGGCGCAACAGCGATCGTAGGAACGTTTTACGTACTTGCCCCACATCCATTTCAATTGTTTCAACTTATATAGATTAAAGAGAGAGCTGACCCCGAAGGAGGTGTAGTAATCTGCTTACGGGAACAGCTCTTTTTCTATTTATAGATCACTTTTATATGTTCATATATTCATTCTCGACAATATTTGAAGGAGCGGGCCGCGGCAGCGGCTTTGCGTGGATTCATATTCCTGTTTAATGTTCGCCTGGTGAATTACCGTTCCCATCGCGTCATGCCAGCGGTAGCCGGTAAGCGATTCATTTAAATAGGGAAAGTGGACTCCTCTCTGGATCACCCTATGCCACATATCCAAATCATGCGTATAAGGAAGACCTTCATTAAATAAGCCGATGGCAGAAAACAGCTCTCGCCTGAACATTACCGTGCATCCATTCACCGGATTGGAATTCAAAAAACTGCGATAAAACTCGACACTGCTTGTAAACTGGCTCTCCTGGGCCACATCATATTTGGTTACATGGGTTGCGCTATCGATATAATTGTAATTCGTATGGGAAATATACGCATTATGCGCTCTCATAAACTGCACCTGATGGTTAACTTTCTCCCGATAAAATATATCGTCAGAGCTTAGCCAGGCGATATAGTCCCCTTTTGCATGGCGAATTCCGTGATTCAGCGCGGTAGCCGTTCCTCCATTGGCTTTACCGAGATAATAAATATAAGGCAAATATGGGGTCAAGCGCTCCTGCTGCGATACAGAGCCATCATCAATCACTATGATTTCGATCGGACTGTAGGATTGGTCGAGCGCGCTGCGAACGGCTTGATCGACATAGGAACAGTTGTAAAATGGGATGATGATCGTCACAAGCGGCCTCATCTTCTTCCCCCTTTCATCTCTTGCATATAGTGCATGACATCCCGGAGAGAGACGGAGAAAGGAATTTCTGCTCTCCAGCCCATGCTCTCCAGTTCTTCAGCGCGTATCGCCCCGCTCGTAGTTTCCGCTATTGAGGATTCCCCCCATTCGATGGACGGACTGCTATTTGCAATAGACAACAGCTGGTCAGCTGCCTCCCCCAAGCTGCGTTCAACCCCTGAACAGACCGGATATATGCGGCCCTTTTCCCCTTGTGCCAGCAAATATCCGTAAGCCCGGACAGCATCCCGAACGTCGAGGAAATCCCTTCTGAACGCCCGCGACGATACCCGGAAAGCTGCTCTTTGCTTGCCTTGCTGCACCTCAACAACATATTGAGCGAGAAGGGAACAAAATCCTGTTGAAGGACCTGGTCCGATCAAGTTGGACGGTTCTGCCAGCATAATAAATTGACCGAACAGCTTCTGCCAGGATTGGCTGACTGCTTTTTGTATGCTTTTGCTTAACCCATACGGATGAAGCGGGCGATAAGAAGCCGATAATTCGGAGGATAGGCGCGATCCTGTAATAAGTATTCGGCTGGCTGGAAAAGAACGAAGCGCGTCAAGAAGATATGTCATCGCTAATACATTGGACTCTATATATGTGAGCGGTGCCTCCCAAGATTCAGCTACCGAATTTTTGCCCCCGAGATGAAGCACGTAATCAGGACCTACCTCGCTAACGATACTGGCCAACTCTTGTTTATGAAGCAAATCACAGGTGTAATAATACACGCCGTCGTACTTGGGGCAGCTTCCTTCCTTATGAACAATGGCGGCTACTTGCATTCCAAGCCCCGTAAAGTACCGGCAGGCATGCCTGCCGGTAAAGCCTGAAGCTCCAGTAATAAGAACCGTGCCCTTCAGGAGCGATTCTGTTCCATCCATACCGCCAACTCCTTCAGCATGTCACGATAGTGAGGAACTTCGTAATTCCAATCCTTTCGCGTAGATATGATGCTGCGATCCTGAACCGGTTCATCCACCGGATCAACATTGATGTGCTCAAGCCCCCATATTTCCTTAAATAGCAAGAGCAGTTCATACTTGCTGATGGCTTCCGGATAAGCAAGATGAACAAGGCCCGATATGGACGAGTGCAGCAGCCCATCTATCACCTTCGCTAATTCAAGCGTCGTCACCCCGTTCCAATAGACGTTCCGATATCCATGGACAGTACCTGTACACTGTGTAAACCAGTGCATTAAACCGATGCCTCTCGAACGGATCTCCGGGCCAATAATGGACGTCCGAATGGTGACATGGCCAGGTGCCCTCACTTCGCCGAGCGCCTTAGTCAGCGCATAGGCAGTTGTACCATCGGGCTCATCATCCTCCTGGTAACGGCCGCGCGTTCCTAAAAATACACAATCGGAGCTAATATGAATCAGCCGGGCACCGATCGCGTCAGCGGCACATCGCAAACGATGCGGAAGCATCCCGTTAATAGAGTAGGCATTGATCCTGTCGGCTTCTGCAAACTGATTAAGCACGCCAATCGCGTTAATAATAGCATCCGGACGAACCAAGTGAATCGCCTGATCTACCGCATGACTATCGGAGGCATCCAGGACAAGACCTAAGGGATCATCAAGATCCCTGGTCGTGTAAAAAACCGCGTGCCTGCCCTGCCGCTTGAAATAATCGACAATCATGTGGCCCGCCATGCCGCTTCCGCCCAGCACCAGCACCTTCATGACAGGAATCCTCCGCGGTCTAATATTTGGCGAATTTCCTCTTTGCTCATCAAATTATACTTCGAACTGAAGCTGCTGAACGTTACGGGAGGATAGTCTTTATAACGCTCTTTCAGCTCGGGAAAATGAAGTGTCGGCAATATAACTAAATATTGCTCGTCATAGACAACGGTAGTCTGACTTTCAAAATCACTCATCAAAATCTCATGAATTTTCTCCCCGGGACGTATCCCGCTCTCTACCAGCTTCACATTCGGTACTCCCGCATCTTCAACGAGTACCTCCGCCAAATCTACGATACGGCAGGCCGGCATCGTCATGACAAAAATTTCTCCCCCAAGACTCTCCATGGTCGCTTTAAACAGCAATGAAATAGCATCTGGCAGAGTAAGAAAAAAACGGGTCATATTCATGTCCGTAATTTGTATTTGACTCTTCTGTCTAATTTGGTTTTTGAATAAATGAATAACACTACCATTCGTACCAAGTACATTGCCTCCCCGTACGGTAACGAATCGGGTATTGCTGCCGAGCAGGTTAGCATAGACGATCAATTTTTCGCCAATCGCCTTGGTCATCCCGTAGAAATTGGAAGGATTCGCTGCCTTATCGGTCGAGATATAAATGACTTTCTTCACTTCATTTTCAATCGCGGCTTCAATCACATTTTGTGTTCCGATCACATTCGTCTTCAGCGCTTCATAGGGCTGATCCTCACAGACGGGAACATGCTTTAGGGCTGCCAGGTGAAAAACATAATCCATGCCCTGTGTGGCGGTCCTTAGCGCTTCCTTGTCGCGAATGTCGCCGATACAGAAGCTAAGACGCTGTTCTTCAAATTGACGACTCATCGCGACTTGAGCAGATTCATTGCGGGAATAAACTATAATTTCCTGGGGCTGCTGAGGCAGCAGTTGAGTAATTAATTCATGCCCCCAGGAACCGGTGCCGCCAGTAACCAGTATTCGTTTGTTCTCAAACATCCCGTTTCCCTCCAAACATAAATTTGACTACTGTAGCCGCCACATTGTCAGCCAAGTACCCCTTGGGACACTCCCATTCCCGGTTTAATTCTGTCATGAGTACAGCCGCAGCCAACATGCGCTCCGCATTTAGTCCCGATACAATGTTGCTGCCGCAATCCACCGTTTCCGGCCGCTCCGTCGACTTGCGGATCGTAACGGTCGGCACTTGCATGATGCAGCACTCTTCCTGCACCGTGCCGCTGTCGGTCAATGCGCACAGCGTATGCCGCTCCAGGTTAACGAAGTCAAAGAATCCAAACGGCTGATGAAATTCAACGAGCGGATGCATTTTCTGCTGCAAATTACGGTCGATTCGGGATTGGGTTCGGGGATGGATGCTGCATATAAGGCGCTTCCCGAAGGTTTCAGCAATCTTATTCAGCCCCTGCATAATTTCATGCAAATGCTTAGGATGGTCTACATTTTCTGCCCGATGAACAGTCACAAGAAAATACTCTCCAGTTCGCAGCTTCAGCCGTTCCAAAACATCGCTGTTCAGAATTTGTTCCTCATAATGCTTCATGACCTCGTAAATCGGATTTCCCGTAAGCACGATTCGCGCCGTTGGAAAACCTTCGGCGATCAAATGACGTTTGCTCTGTTCCGTATATGGCATATTAATGGAAGAAATGGCATCAATTACTCTCCGGTTTTTCTCTTCCGGCACATCCAAATCAAAGCAACGGTTCCCTGCTTCCATATGAACGACCGGTATTCCCATCCGTTCAGCTAAAATTGCGCATAAAGCGCTATTTGTATCACCAAGCAGCAGCACCCGTTCCGGACGCTCCGTCTCCAGAATTGTTTCCATTTGCGAGAACATCGCAGCCAGTTGACGGCCCAGTGAGGCCTTGCGATCCTGAAGAACATAGTCAGGCTGTCTGAGCCCTAGCTGCTCGAAAAATATCCCGCTCAGGCTGGAAGTAAAGTTCTGCCCCGTATGCACCAGCACGTGCTTATCGGCATATTGATCCAATAGGGGAATGATTAGACTTAGCCGAATAATTTCCGGGCGTGTGCCAAGTATCGTCATGATTCTCACTATCTCATCTCCCTGCTGTGTAATCCGTTCTCGCTGTTTTACGCATCACACCGGTGAACACGCTCAAGCAACTCTTCTGCTCTTGCTGCGGGACCTGCCGGCAGGCGTGCCGTGAGATCTGCTGCGGGAGATGCTGCGAGCCTTGCTGCTGAACCTGCTTGCAGTCCCATTGCGGGATCTGCTGCGTGGCCTGCTGCGGGAGATCCCGCCAGACTTGACACGTGGCCTGCTGCGAGAGAACCCGCCAGTCTTGACGCGTGGCCTGCTGCGAGAAATTCCGCCAAGCTTGCCGCGTGGCTTGCCGCGTGGCTTGCTGCGAGATCTGATGCGAGATCTGCTGCGCAGTACCAGCCTTCTTCGGCGGCTCCGCTGAGTTTGCAAGGAAGAACGCCGCCCGCGAGGCTGTTCCGGTTCAGGGAGCCTTTCCTCCGGACTTCTCACCGAGGTGCCATTTTGTTGCGATACAGCTTCAGAGTGCTCCGGAAGCGGGATCACGCTGCGGGATAGCTGGTTCATTCGCTCGATAACCTGCTGTAATCTGCTCTCATAGGCCTCCCTTCCAAAACTGGCTTCTATCCGCCGCCGATTGTCTTTACCAATCGTTTCAATCCGTCCAGGCTCCTCGAGGAGCTGTGCTATTTTCGCGGTCAGTTCACCACGATTTCCTGCGGCAGCGAGGTACCGTTCATTTCCTGTATGCCGCAGTATTTCCTCAAGCCCCCCTGATGCGTAAGCAACGACCGGCCTGCCGACAATCATTCCCTCCATAGCGGTCAGGCCAAAGCCTTCGCACTGTATGCTGGGAATAACAACGATGTCCATAGCGCTATAAGCCGCTTCAACATTCGAAACATGGTCAACGAACTTAAAGCGTTCGGCACATCCGGATTCCTGAACCAGCCTTTCCAGCGAGCGGTAAAAATCACGATCCGCTTTGTCGCCAATCAGCACGAATCGAATATGGCGAAAATCCCTGCCAAGCTCAGCAGCACTCTCGATAAAATGATGGGGCCCTTTCTCCGCAATGAGATAAGAAGAAATGTAACCGATCAGTTTCTCTTCAGGAGCAACCCCCCACTGGCGTCTCTTTTGTTTCCGCTGCTTTTCCCATGAAGCAGGATGGAAATCCTCTTCATTCCAAGACGGGTAGAGAAGGCATAGCTTCTCGGCTGATAGTGCGTGAAACGGCTGTATTGAAGCTTCCGAAATACCGATGATCAAGTCGCTGTACAGGTCGATTAAGGAGGCTGTAATACCCCTGCAACCATTGTCGCGGATAACCTCGGTAATTTGCCAAACAACTGGGATCCCTAGCGACTTTGCAGCTATAGACGGGATAATATGAACGCATGTATTTACAAATATTTGGTCCGGCTGCTCCTCCGCCAATAATTGCACCGTATGTTTGACCGAAGTGCTGTCGATCAGGTTATCAACCTCCTGCCGCAAATGCTCATGTGGTGTGTACATGCTGTATAGCAGTGGGATATCCCGTACTAAAGTGCGCGCACCCAAATCCCGGGCTAATTGGCTCAGCCTGCCTTCATTCGGCACGACAAGGATGCATTCATATAATACAGACAGCCTCTTCGCCAAAAATAACAGTAATTTTTCCGCTCCCGTTATACTCGCAGCATTGCAAACATGTGAGAACAGCATCAACTTCTTCATGTGATGATCACCCAAATATATATCCAAGCATTTCGTGGAGACGATGGGTATACGTATGCTGACGGTAGGTTCTCTCTAAGGCACGCAGGGCGATTTCACGCCGTTCTGTCTCATGCGTTAAATAGTAAGTCACTTTTTCATACAACTCATCGGGACTGCTGAATGTTTCGATTTCCTGTCCAGGAGTATAGAAGCTGCTCAGGTCATCCCGCACATCGGCAAGCTGCAATGTGCCGCAGGCCGATATCTCGAAAGTTCGGGGATTGGGAGATGCTGCCGTGAGGCCAATCGCATTGTTATTCACAGACACATCATGAGGGGACCGATGCAAATTCAGCACGATTTTCGAGCCGCTATAAGCTTCCGCCGTCTCCCCAGGCCCCATCCATTTTCCAATTTCAATTTGATTCGGGTAGGAGGAATATTCAGGCAGCCGGTCCCACCAAATGCCATTAATCGTCAAGCCTTTTTCCATAAGCCCGCCGATAATCGGTTGGAGAAACTGAACCCGGTTCCAATAAGCGGTGCCGATAAAGCTGATTCCACGGCGAATCGGTGAACGGGTCAGCGTTGGACGGTAATGCTCTACATAAGCTGCAAAAGGTAAATAATATACATTCCTGCATCCTGCAGAGCGATAAAAATCGAGGCAATTGCGTTCCAGGGTAAACACATAATCATAATGCGGAGCCGTTCTGACAGTCATATCGGTATAGTAGGGATCATCCGTCAGCCATATCGCAGTGCGTATTCCCTTGGCTCTCAACGCATCAATGTGCTCGACAGGCAGATCCATTCCATCAAGCACAAGCACTAAGTCAAGAGATAGGCCTGCAGCCATCCCAGCGACATCCTGACCCGGCTCAGCCACGCTAACCCGGTTTACCAGTGTTTGAAGTGTAGCTATAATCGCTTCATCAATCGGGGAGTAAGGATATCCCTTGCCCGAGGAAACATACAGCACATTCAATTGCCGGATGGGAAAAGAGGCGCGCGGTGTCTCAATGATCGCTTTCGCCCGCCCCCGCATATATCCTTCTTCAAAGCCATCCTTTAAACCGTCTTCCCGCCCTCTCCATCTTGAATCTTTAACTGCACTCACCAAAGCAGCATGAGGCGCTGACTCTGATTCTGAATGAACGAACATACTGTCACTCCTTCTTATGGTAGTCGCTGAACTTGCACTTAAGGAATTTTCACGGCAGCAAGCAAGCGTCCGATACGTTCATGAAACGTATGCTTTAATCGAGTCGTCCATAAAGAACGCCAGGCGATGTGAAGACGCTCCCGATCATGACTCAAGTAATAATCGATTTTTCGCTGCAGTTCTGCTGCATCAGTAAATGTTTCAATGTCATACCCCGGTTCATAATGAGCGGCTAAATCGCCGCGGACATCTGTAATTTGCAATGTTCCGCAGCCTCCGATTTCATAGGTTCTCGGATTAATCGAGCCCCCCGGGCTATTAATGCCGTTCCGGTTGTCCGATCCTGCTGTTGTAGGACGGTGGAGATTTATGACGATTTTAGAGCCGTTATAATAAGACACCGTCTCTTCTGCCGGAATCCAGCCGCTGTGGATGAATCGTGACAGTTGATCGTATTTCTCCAGACGATCCCAAAACCCGCCGGCGATAAACACCTTTTTGTCTTGGAGATATGAAGCCATTTGATCAAAGAGCTCTACCCGATTCCAGAAGGCATTGCCGATAAAGCAAACATCGTAGTGGTATTCCGCCGAAGCTCGTATCGGGCGAAACATTTGCGGATTTGCGGCAAGCGGAAGGTAATGAACATGCTCGCAGCCCATTCGGCGATAAAGTGCGACGCACTCCAATTCGTGCGTAAATACTTCATCATAGCACCGGGCAATACGTACTGTATCGTCCGTGAAATAAGGATCATCTACAAACCATACGGCTGTATGAATGCCCAGCCCGCGAATCGCCAATATCTGCTCCTCGTGATCGGGAGGAAATACATGCAGCCCATTCATTACCAGTACGAGATCGGGACGGAGGGAAGCGGCCATCGTCAGCGCCGATTCTGGAGCAGCCACGATACACTCTACCGTCAGCTCTTTTAACGCTTCCGTTACCCCGCGATCAATCGCCTCAAAGCTTTGGGGAATATAGAGGACACGATAGCTGCTTGGGCTGGAGGGTCCTTGTAACGGAATCCGCTCAAGTACAGCCTGGCATCCTCCGAATCGATAGCCTTCAAGGAATCCAGACCGATAACTTTCGCCGATATCCCACTTGTTCGTATTCTTCAAGGCATTCATCCTATCTATATTTAAATTTCCTAGGGTCTGTATAAATATATGCGCGAAGGACATGTGCATCATGGACGACTACCCGGAAGTTTCATAAATTGGCGAATGCCATGAAAGGACAGCTGCCTTTCTTTCGATAGAGTACGAACCTGCTTCCATAACAATAAATATGAGGCTTACGCTATTTATTTTTGACAACCAAAAAACGGGCTCCTGTCCCGGTTAACCCGTGGCAGGAGCCCGCTTGCGTGCTCAAACTCTATTTTTATAAGCTAATTTATGACCGTCTTCAAAGCCTTGCGAGAATCCTGAATTAAAGCCTTCATGGTATGCTTCATCGTAGGCCTGTTGATATAATACCGGGTCATCAGCCGGAGGACCTGGCAAAGGAGCTGGCTGATCAGGTCCAGACGCTGCCAATGGAGCACTCGGGCTCCGGCGTGTCAGAGTGCGCTTTTTTCTTCTGCGCAAACGGCCAGTTCTGGTTCTGAGGCCTTTTTTTCTGCCTAGAAGTCTGTGTTTTCGCTTTAACGGCAACTTACGCTTGCTGCCTGAGCCTGCTTTTCTTCTCCTAATTAACCTTGACCGGCGTTTCCGCCGGATTTTTGTCTTTAGCATTTACTTATCCTCCCGTTCTCCTCGGGCTGCGGTGTTTGCCGGATAGCAAGATTCTATAATCCAGGGGGGTGAAGGAGTTCCATAATATACTTGGCGCAGGGTAATGCCGCACACCGTTTGAGCTATAGCTTGTTGATACTTGGTTAGAACTTGAATATTTTTCGACAAATGACGAGCTGTCTCAGCCGAATGATCGGACACATCCGCCAAACTGTCCAGTATTCTCGCCATCGCGGTTTGACTCTTTGCGATCGAATCGATCAACCGCAATTTAGTTGCCTCGGCAGAGCCGATTCCGGCCATCATTTATCCGAATCCCCAAAATCAAAGGAGCCGCCGAACATGCCGCCGAAGCCATCCTCGTCTTCAGAACCCGAAGCCTCTTCTTTGGAAACAAGCATAGCTTTCAAATTGCTGCATAAGCCGTTCTGCAGTTTAGTCAAACCGTCTATTACTTCAACAAGCTGCTCATGAATATCCAGCGGTTCGGATAGCATCTTCTCGTGGCTTTCGAAGCTCCCGCCTTGTACATGATTCAGCATCCAGTTGCGTACCTTTTCAGCTTCTACCGCTTTCGCCTCCAAAATCATAGCAACATTCCATTGAACTTTTGCCGCTGCATCCAGCACATTCAATAAAGACAGTTCTCTGCTCATCGTATCATCCTCGCTCGTAACAACCTATTCTTCATCCTGAACTTTCAATTCCTTGATTACGAGTTCTAAGTTTTCAGCCATGGCCTCCTCAAGATCAGCGATTGAATTCAAGTAGGCGACAACGCTTTTATTAATACGCCCCGTGTTTTCGATCAGCCCATCGGTTCCATCAAAGTCCGGATCAGCATCAGGTATAGAATGAATAATTTGCGCCATACGCACCGCAACCTGCCGCTCCGCATCAATAATGCGCGCGATTTGCCCATGGGAGTGGGACATATGGATTATCATCTCTGTGATTTTCTGTTCCACCCGGATTCCTCCTACTTCAATCAGTTGTACCGGGCACGGCAGTATAACTGTAACTGTTATCCGGTCCCGGGTTCATCTGTTCCAGCATATGCGAAAGCCAGGTTCGTCGTTACTGGCAATATCCAGGACTACAGATCTTCCGATCTAAGCACGGGAGGCGGCAGAATCGGCGGTCCTTCCTCATACTGCTCCATCTCCTTGAACGTTATCATTTTAGGCTCCATCCGCATCAGCCCCCAGAGCTCACATGCGTAATCGGAGGCAATTTTACGCAATTTCCCCCGGTCAAGCTGATACCAAGTGCCGTTATTGGTTCGAAGGACCATCCCGTCCCGCAGACGAGCCCCTTCCGTGTATATAAAGCCGTTATTCGGACGCTGTATCCCCGTAGGTATTTGTATTAAATCGATGACGGACAGCCTGACCGGCTTGTCGGGCATCTTCTCATTTATCGTATCGGAAAATGAAAACTTTAATCCGTTCTCCAGCCAAAAGCGCTTGCCAGAGCCACCTTCCACCCAAATATGCGTCGGAAAAAAGTCGCTAGATCTTTTATTGCGCAGAGCCCCCTTCTGCTGCTTCACCTCCTGAAGAAGCTCAAAGGGATTTCCCCATTTTTTATAAAAAAATTGTTCGTTTCTGTCGTTAACAGCAGCAAAGCCTTCTTGCCCGAGACTCTTCATTGTCACACTTCCGATATGATGCACAAATGTATCCCCGGCGATCATCAGACGCTTGCCTTGCAATTGCAGCCGGAGAATCCAGTCGTCGTCCTCGAAATTTCCAATTTCATACCCTTCATCAAAATAACCGACCTCTTCGAATACGTCACGAGGAAATAGAAGACAAAAGCCAACGAGCCGGTCGGTATACCGCCATTTCAAGCTGTCGGATACATTATGCTTCGCTGCAAACCTCTCCATCTCTCGCAAACTATTATAAGCAGTATCAATTTGCTGCGCCCCGCTAATATAGTTTGTAACCGGGCCGACCGCTGCCGCCGAGCTGTTGTTTAGCGCTATCAGCATTTGGCTCAGCCATCGTTCAGTTACGAGAACATCGTTATTTAACAATACGATCGTGCTGCCTTTAGCCATCATTAGACCGGTATTGATTGCACTGGCAAAGCCTAAATTTTTTTGATGGAATCCAACGCGAAAAGATCCTCTCCGCTTACGCAGCGCCTCACGGGTTCCATCCGTAGAACCATCGTCAACGATGATGATCTCGTAGGGCAGTTCCGTATGGGCTTCAATGCCAGAAATACATCGCAACAACAATTCTTTTTGATTATAAGTGGGAATAATGATGCTCGTGCCTTCAAATTGTGCTGCAAAAGCCCTTTGCCCCTCCATTACGCCAAGGGTATAGCCGGATTGATATCCACTTTCATATTTCGCTGCCGAAGTCATCCTGGAACGTCTCACAGCCTCTGACCGTTCTCTTTGCACAGCCTGGCGCAGCAATCCATGCCTATCACTCATTTATTCACCTCCGAGCCTGGCAGCAGGAGGGCTTCGCCGCTCTCCAACTGATTCGCCAAATGTCCCATATCAAACGAAACTTTTCCAAGCTCTCCGGCAATGGCTGTACAAATCATCACAGCGGCAATGCCTGCCGCTACCAAAGCAAGATCGAAGTCGATCCTCGCCACCTGTTCTATAATGCGCCGTACATCCTGCACCCCGTTGACCGGCATAATGATTCCGGCAATCTCTAAGCCTTGCCTGCCAAGCACGTCCGCTAGTCCGGCAGCTTTATTCCCTATAAGAAGCAATTTCCGCCCTTGAAGCATTGGAAACAATAGGCCTTGTTCATTTAACGCATAATTTACCGTAGACGACGTCATTCTCAGCTCCTGATAGGAAATTCCCAGTTGCTTCAGTGCCGGGAACAAAAGCCCCTGAAACGTAGGGTGCCGCGATTCAGGAATGCCGACTATGCTCGCTTGACGAATGGATTGGGCTAACAATCGGCGTGCTGCCGCATCGGGAAGATTCACCCCCGCATAAGGCAGAAATGGCCCCCAAAGCTTGGCCTGCTCTGTGGAGATGGTCATATCATGCGCCAGCGTGAGCAGCTCGCCGTCGCCGAGGCGAATGACCGATAACGGAAGCCGTTGATCCAGGGCCTGAATGACTTCCGCGAATACTTCGGAGGGGGGAAGCACAGGCACAAGCGCAGAAGTTACCTGCTCGATTCCGCGGGAGATCACATCATCTAGGGTCATGTACGGGAGTACGGTATAGGGGGGGAGCTTCTTACACAGCTTCGCTTCGCCGCCTTCATAGAAGCCTTGGCGGTAACCCTCCTCATAAGCAAAGGCGACCTCCCTCTCGGGGAGCATCCTTTCCTCTGAATAAGTCCCCTCCTTATTCGCTTTATCATCTGCAACATGCCTGCGCGAGCGCTGTCCTGGATGAGAAGCTGCCAAAGAGCCTTTGCGAAACCGCCCACCTATCGCACCTATGCGATAACGAACCTGTGCTGGCTTGCCTGCCTTTCCCATGCGATTTTTCGTCTGGGTCAAATTTCGCTTGCCCTGTCTGATGCGTTTGTAGTGTTTGCCCGCCATATCCCCCCTCCTTTCAATTGTTAAGGTTCCGATTCAAGTCAGCAGGCAATTCCCGTGGCCAATTTCCTCTTAAGGAAGTACCCCTCTCATCCGCATGCCGGCCTCCAGCAAGGACTCAAAAGTTCCAGCATCCCCCCACCATAATTGCAGGACATCGTACTCCAGTTTCCCATCTCTGGCATATAAATTGTTAACGTCGGTAATTTCCAGTTCTCCCCGGGCAGAACGATCTATCGTAGTTATTCGTTCGAAAACAGCGTCGTCATACATATAGATTCCGGTCACCGAATAGTTGGATTGCGGTTTCTCCGGTTTCTCTTCGATAAAAGAAATCAGGTCAGGACGAGAGGGATCAAACACTGGAACTCCATACCTTCTCGGATCATCAACCGGTTTCAGCAGTACTCTTGCGCTTCCGTGAGCCTGCTTCATAAACTGCTGGACATAGGGCGTCAAATCATCAAGAAACAAATTGTCCGCCAGGAGCGCAACAAACTTCTCCCCCCGTGCGATAAAGCTTTTAGACAAATATAAGGCTTCAGCAATACCGCCCGCCGTTTCCTGCACGCGATATGTCAAATTTACGCCAAAATTCTCTCCGCTCCCCAAATAATTCGTATACAGTCCTGCAGACTGCTTGCCGATCACGACGAGTATGTCCGTTATTCCCGCTTGCCGGAACCGTTCAATACCGTAGCTGATCATCGGATAGCTCCCCACCGGGAGAAGATGCTTATTCACGATTCGAGTCAGGGGGTAAAGACGCGTTCCCGTCCCACCGGCTAAAATTACACCTTTCATGTGCTCCCTCCCCCAAAGCTGTTTTTCACATATAAATCCACGGATCAATCCCCCACTTATCGATAAACTTCCGGCGATTACGCTCGATAAGACTGTTCCAGCCTTTCGGATTTACCGCCGCGAAGCTGGCGCTGCCCGCGTGATATACGAGCGTATCTCCGCACATTAGCAGCCGGAATGCTTGCCGGCGAGCCCGGTAGCAATAATCATCGTCTTCATAGTGGCCTGGAGAAAAGCGCTCGTCGAGTGGGCCTAAGCGCTCCCACAGCTTTCGTTTAAATAGGAAGCAAAGCCCGACGAGCCGCTGAACCTCCAGCCACTTCGCCGGATCGGCTTGGTTGTGCTGCTCGGCGATTTGCATGAACTCCTCCAGCGTCCTCCACACGATATCCTTTTGCTGGCGGCCGCTCGCATAATTCGTAACTGGGCCAACAATTCCAACCTCATCTGCGCTGTAAAGGGCGCGAAGCATGTTGGACAGCCAGCGCGGCGTTACAAGGACATCGTTGTTCAAGAGCAGGAGCTGCTCGCCGGAAGCAATGGACAGCCCTTTATTGCAGGCCGCCGGGAAGCCTTCGTTTCTCGGCAGCGCAACAATCGTCAGCTTGGCTTGAATACAGTATTCCTGGGTTCCATCAGTAGAACCGTTGTCCACGACGATGATTTCATACGGTACCTCAGTATGCCGGCGAATCGCTTCTATGCAAGAGGTCAACAAATGCAAACCATTATGCGTCGGGATAATGATGCTGGTCAGATTCGTTTCTTCCTTCATCGGCGATTCCTCTTCCTCGCCAGCTCGCTGCGCGACAGCCGTGTCATTTTCAATCTGCTCCCCTTTAGACGCATTACCTCATCAAGAGCTTCGAAATGATCGCCAAGGATGAGCCGTGCCACTTCGTTTCCAGCCCCGGCATTCTCGCTGCGTATCCGATTTTTTCTTACGACATCCACGGATTGCGGTGCCCGGATCGTGAGTCCCTGTACGATGGCCAGCGCCTGCGCTTTAGGAGGCACGATCAATGATTTCCCCCCAAGGACGGTTATAGCCCGGCGGGATAATGCATGAGGAATTGCGGTCAGGGAGTTTGCCTGCAAATCGGGCCGGCCCAGCATATAATTGAGAAACATCTTGCTGCGCGTGACATCGTCCTGCTTAGAAAACGGGGGCAAATATGGAGAGATGTCGTTCAGAGCAACATCCGTCCCCTTATCGATTTCAAGCACGAAAGCGGCTAAATCCTCTGCAGCCAGGACGATATCGCCATCAACGAACAATACGGCGTCCCCGGCAGCCAAAGAAGCGCCGATTCCACGGGCAACATCGTGCCCCAGACGCTGAGGATAGCTGATAACAGTTACACGATCATTCTTTTCTATGGAATGGAAGCTGCTATCCTTACAGCCATTTAATATGACAATAATCTCCTGAATGGGCAGCCGGCTTAATTCCGCAATAACGGCCGCTATCGTCTTCTCCTCATTGCTAGCAGCGACGACCGCCGACACGGTCCCCCGCAACGGCAATGGAATTCCTGGCAATGGCGGCCTTGCGATCGTATTATATCCGCGGCGGTAAGCCTTGGAGATGGTAAGAATGCTGCGCCAAGACAGCTTTCCCTTTACAGCTTCCTTGAACCACTCCTCGAAAGAGGATTGCAAATGCTCATATGAATGGGAGCTTTCTGCTTGCCCAGATGCAGCTGAATAACCTGCCTGACCGGCACGGTGCTCAAGCTGTCCCCATTTGATCTTCCCCTGTCTCTCTGCTTTTCCTGACTTTTGTGATCGTGCGGGGCGCTTAAAGCCGTTTCGGGCATAAGTTATTGCCAAAGAGTGCTGCCGCCCCACCGGCCTCCCCAGTTTTCTCCTTGACATGCCCTCACCTCACCTTATCTCGTTGACGGCCAAGATCGCTGTATCCACCGCGGGATCCCCGTTCATAAATTAACCAATGCAAAGCATCCAAATGATCGCCTGCGATCAGGCTGGTCAACGGATCCCCCTGCCTGCCTCTGTATTTGGCCGGATTTATCCTCCCTACTTGAACGGAATGAACAGCCTGGACTTTAAATCCTCGAAGCACCGCTGCAGCTAACGCTACTGGCGGAACTTCAAGCGTTCTAAAACCGATGGCGGCGGCGGCCTTTCGGCTTATAGCATGGGGGACAGCCGTCAGGGAAGCCCCTTTCAAATCGGATCGTCCCAGCATGGCATTCAGAGAATGTTTGGCTAAGACGACCGTGTGGACCTCGCGCCCGCCCGTAGGCCCGGAATAATCATTCAGAGCCACGTCCACTCCTTCCAATACAGCTTTTACGAAGGGCCGAAGCTCTGCTGCCGGGATAACCATATCGGCATCTATAAACAACAATACTTGCCCCTTTGCCGCCTCCGCTCCAACCCGGCGGCCAACATCGTGTCCAAGCGGCTTGTCAGCGGTAATGACACGTGCCCCTAATTTGGCCGATATCTCCGGCGTTCCATCCGTCGAGCCATTGGCAACGACGATCGTCTCGCTACAACGATGAATCCTGCTAGCTTGGTAGAGAACGTCAGCCAAAGTAGCCCGTTCATTCATCGCTGGAATAATAATAGACACTACTGGATTTGGATGATTGTTGACATAGCCACTCGGGCCCTTATAAACTATAGTTTTTCGGTTACGCCGGCTGGCATACCTGCGTTTTCTGGGCATACCTTCACCTCCCGGACTCAATTGTGAATGAGTAAATTGACATAAGAGGGCTTTTTGCATTGCCTCATACAGTGTATGTGGAACCCGGGTCGGTGCAACGGCAAACGTACAGACCCTTTCCTTTTACAATCCGGCCGTATGGTCATCTTCCGCAAGAGATACCTTCCTTTAACCGCATAGAAAAAAGACTATTCTCACCTGTGCTAGTAACTCACCTGTGAAAGTAGTCTTTCTTTATTCAGGGGGCGTTGCTATTTTTTCGCCTCCTGGCTGCTCATAAGATGGATCCAGCGCTCAGCCGTATGATGCCAGCGAAATTTCCGCCGGGCCAGTTCCCGGCCTGCTCTCCCCATTCTTTTCCGTTTCTCTTCGCTTGCGAGCAATGACACGATACCTGTGGCCAGATCGCTTGACATCGAAGCAGGCGAAAGCAGCAGCCCGGATTCGCCATCAAGAACTACCTCCGGTACCCCGCCTACCCGGCTGGCGACCACGGGTACCGCCGTGGCCATCGCCTCAACATTAACCAGGCCGAAAGCCTCTTCCTCACCTGAAGGAACAACGACAACATCAGCGAGATTATACCAGTCTGCCACCTTCGGATACGGCGTATAAGGGAGGAATACAACCCGATCCCCAAACGGCTCTGCCATCGCTTTCAGCCGCTGGACGTAATGACTTTCCCGGTTCACACCATAATACGCACTGCCTACGATCATTAGCATTGCTTCCTGCTCAAGAGCGGTAATTGCGGGAAAAGCTTTCAATAAGTGATGCACTCCTTTGGAGGGCAGCAGCCGGCCGATATACAAAATAATTTTCCGCTTGCTCCATCCGAAGTCGGCAAGCCTCGCTTGCCGCAAATATTCCCCTGGCGAAGTCCAGCGGGGAGCGAAATCCTCCAGGCTTACACCGAGAGGGTTTACCGATATTGGAACTTTGACGGACGGATAGCGGCGCTGTATTGCTTCTTTCAAATACTGGCTGTTCACAATAATTCTATCCACACCGTCCAGCAGATAACGTAATCGTACGGATGGGGAAAATGCAGACGAAATGAAAGTAGTGGAATGCAGGGTCAGGACAACCTTCGTCATAGGGAGCTTATGCTTCAATTGAAAAGCGAGTAGAGGCCGGTTATGCACGTCGAGTATATCCGGATGCCATTTTTTAAAGTGTCGCAGCAGTGAGGCCATATATAGTCTGCCTCCCGGCATTCGATAACAAGGAATAGGCCCTAACCGTCCCAGATCGGGAAGCTGCCCGTCGGATAGGCCAAATACCCGAACTTCCAATTGATTGGCGGCAAGTGGTGCTACCTTCTCAATTACGCGCTCAACTGAACTGCTGTGTCCCGAAGGAATGACGAACGTGCCTGGGGTAATGATCGCCACTTTTTGTCTTCTCATCGGCTTTGCTCCCTCTCACCACATAATAATCATGTATTTTAAGTTATGCGGTATTGTTCTGGAGGGTGTAAGACTTGAGGTGATTCATTTCAATTTCAAAACAGGCTGCTGTTGCGGAACAGTCGTCCACGCCGATTAGGTATTTCCACATAAATTGAACCAAGAGACGTAAACAAAAAGGAGGAAAATCCATGGGGCAGGACCATGTCGGTATTCTGCTTAACTCCAGCATGTACCGGGGAATTCCCCAGCGCAAAACCGGCCAGGAATCGATATCTAATTATGAAAAAGCGGCACGGACTAATGGATTCATTCCTTGTTTTCTAAGATTAGGAGATATCGATACTCGAAAAAACTATAGTATTGCCTATATTCGAAAGGGTCATGACTACGCCAGAGTGTCCATGCCTACGCCGAAAGTAATTCATAACCGGGCTTTATATCCGGAGCTGTCGGCTCAGCGTAAAATCCACAGCCTCGCAGCACAAGGAACTATTATCTTCAATAGAAACAACCGTTACGGAAAAGATGTCATTCACCGCCTCCTGCAAGAGAATCCATCCTTAAGCCATTGTCTCCCGGCAACCGTTGAAGCTGCTCCTTCATCGCTAAGCTGTATGATGGCGCAGTATGACGATCTCATTTTGAAACCGGTTCGCGGATCCGTCGGGCAAGGAATTATGAGGTTGCAGCGGGACTGCCTTGGATGGGGTCTGACCTATCCTTCCAAGACCAAAAAAGCGTGGATCACGGATCGAATCGATCAAGCAAAGCTGCCCGCCTGGCTTCACCGGCAAATCTTTGATACCCCATATCTCGTTCAGGAGAGAATCCCGCTTGCCGAGTACGATTCAAGTCCGCTGGATTTGCGGGTTAGTGTGCAGCGTGGCGCTTTAGGGGCATGGGGAGTAACCGGAATGTTCCTGAAAGTAGCTCCGAAAAACAGCTTTATTTCCAATATAGCAAAAGGTGCGAGCGTTTATCCCACCCAGTTGCTGGCCAAGTGCTTTCCCTCCAAACTGGCAGCAGACGCCCTTTGCCGTGTTGAAGCCCTGTCGCTGTCCATTGCCCGTTATTTATCGTCTCGTCTGCCTCTTCTTGCCGACCTTGGAATGGATATCGGTTTGACACAGTCCGGGAAGCCCTATTTCATCGAGTGTAATGGAAGAGACCAGCGCTACGGATTCCGCAAGGCCGGATTAAGTGAGATTTGGCAGGATACGTATAACAAACCTATGGCTTTCGCAAGATATTTATACGATAACGGCATTCTTATCTCATCGCTAATTTGAATCAATTGTCGAAAGCTAAGCAGAATAAATAATACAAAAATAGAAGCCGAATTCGCCCCTACCGCGAAACCGGCTTCTATTTGTTTGCTTAATACCTTACATCCGCAATCCCAAAGAACGGATACAGCACAGATAATCCATATGCCCCTCCCATAGCGATGGCCAGCAGCAGAGGCAGCCATAAGTCCGTCCCAGAAAAAACGGATGGGTAATAATATGTTCTGCGGCGATCGCTGCGGAACGCCTTGGATTCCATGGCGACCGCAACGCGGTGAGCCCGGCGAATGCTTTGAGACAACAGCGGCACGGCGTACAGCTTCATTTGCTCAACCCAGCCCCGAATTCCCCGGGCCTGTCTTACTCCGCGAATTTGCAAGGCGTTTCGCCGGATTTGGAATTCCTCCCATACCATGGGCAACAGCCGTACAGAAGCCATAAAGCTGTAAGCGTATTTCGGCGCAAGCTTCACCTTCTGCATCAAAGCGTAAAACAGAGCGACGGAAGACGTCGTCAGCACATACAGCAATCCTTCGGCAGCAAAAGTGATCGACTTGAATCCAATATGAATTCCGCGGTAAAAGCTCTCTTCCGATATCCGGATCAGCCCCCATTTCCACCAGGTCGTATCCCCCTTGCCAAACAGGATCATCGTAATGGATGAGGACACAAATACGAGCATTAAGGGCAATACCAGCAGCAGTATTTTCCAAGGAGGATGCCCGCTAAGCAAGAAGAGGACGATAAACATGACCAGCGCCTGATATACGATATAATCCAAACTATGCGTAAACAGCGTCAGTAGAAACAGCAGCAATATAAGGCCCAGCTTCGCAGCAGGATTAGCCCTATGCAGCCAGGTCTGTCTCGTCGGCGTAAGAAATTGTTTCACCGCTCTCCCTCTTCCCCTAAAGCTCTGTCCTTGAGCTCCTTCATTTGTTTTCCCCGCTTTGTGAGCATCAAGGAGCTTATTCTTCCTTCCCGCACTTCCCATCTTTGCGTTGCCAGCTTGTCCGCGATCATTTCCTCATGCGTTACCATAACAATAGCCGTCCCCTGACGGCGCAGCTGCTCGCACACTTGCAGGATCGCAAACGTATTTACAGCATCCTGTCCAAAGGTCGGTTCATCCAGCAGAAGCACGGACTTGTTCAGCACTGCTGCCCCAGCCACGCTTAATCTCCGTTTTTGACCGAGGGAAAGCTGGTAAGGATGCCGTTGATCCAGCCCTTCCAGACCGAAAGTAAGCAGTGCCTCTTGGACGTGCCGGGAAATGGCTTCCTCCGGCCACTTCTCCTGTCGTAAAGAGAACGCGATCTCCTCGGCTACCTGCTCCGCAACGAACTGAAACTCCGGATTTTGAAACACAAAGCTGATATGGCTAGCCGCTTCTATAATTTGCTTCTTGCGGCTGCGCCACCATTTGTTCTTCCCGCCGTGGTGATCATTCATCCGCTTCCCTTGCAGCAAATACGTTCCTTCGGAAGGCAGCAAGCCCATCAAGCTTAACAGCAAGGAGCTCTTGCCAGCCCCGTTCGGTCCGGTAATTGTGATAAAATCCCCTGGAGCGATTACCGCGTGCTCGACCTCAATAACCGGCCTCCCCAATCTCAGTCCGCGAAAACAGGACAGCTCCAGCAACGGCGCTAAATCGGATGGAGCCGCTTCCGGTAGAGGCAAAACAGGAAGCGGCTTCAACAGCTCATCTCCTTCCGGGGAGGCAAAGAAATGCTCCCATACGCCCGGATACCAAATTCCAAACTCCACCAGTTCAGACTGATACATACTGAATACTTCCCGCGGCGTTCCTTGCCCGAGGCATCGTCCGTCGGGTCCAAAAAGCACGACGCGGTCAACAAACGTAACGATTTCTTCAATGCGATGTTCCACGATAACAAGTGTCCGATCCTTTGAAATCTGTTTCACCGTATCCCAAATTTGTACCCGGCCTTCCGGATCAAGCAAAGCTGACGGCTCATCCAGAAACAGTACCTGCGGATCGGTAAGCAGGATGGAAGCCAATGCCAATCGCTGCTTCATCCCTTGCGACAATGATTCGATCAGCACATGGCGCTCGGGCAAATGCAGTCCGACAGCCTGAAGAACTGTTGCCATCCGCTCCTGCATTTCCTGCTGGGGCACCGCTAAATTTTCAAGGACAAAAGCCAGCTCCTCATCAACATAGGGCATGCAAAATTGCGTGTCCGGGTCTTGAAAAACAAAGCCCCAGGCTGAAGGCTGAACCTGTTCTTTACAGCGCATCGGCACCTCGACCAGCGAAGGGATAATGCCCGAGAGCACCTGTAACAGCGTTGATTTGCCGCTCCCGCTTGGCCCGAGCAGCAATACCTTTTCGCCGCGCTGAACATGAAATGTAAGGTCCTTGAACACGAAGCGCTCTTCACCCGGGAACTTGAGTCTCAGATCTGTTACACCCGCTGCTATAGCCACAGCCTGGTCTTCCTTTCCGCTTGCCGTGGCCTCAGATGTCGGTATATTAATCATTTCTAATCATCCAGCGCCGCATAGTCTTTTTCTTCTACTGGCCGCAGCAGATTGGTGACTCCCGTAGCCTCCACAGCTTTAGCAAGTCCGTAAGCCAAGTAGCCGCAAATAACAGCCGAGCTGAGCGCGCGCATACCATATTTGGCGATGAACAACCAGGTCTCATATCCCTGGACGTATCCGTAGTAAATATCCGGAATCAATGAACCAGCCGCCGCTGCTACCCCAGCCAGAGCAGCCACGGACGCTGAATAGTTTTTATAACGGAACGCCGCAAATACAAGCTCTGCCCCAAGACCTTGAAACACACTGTACATTACAAGCTGGATCCCCCATTCACTGCCAAACAAAATCGATACATGCGCTGCGGCAATTTCAGCGATTAACGCCACACCAGGTTTACGAATCAGTAGATAGACAAGCGTCGAGGCCAGAAACCACATCCCGTAAACAAGCTCATCCGCTTGCGGGAAAAAGGAAAATAACTTAGAAACGCTCCCCCAAAAATAGTACACTACGCCCAGGATAATAGACACAAGCACCGTTACGAGCAAATCACTCAGCTTTAATCCCCGGCTGCTTCTTCGTTTTGCTGCTTCTTGCATTGTTAACATCTCTCCTTCATCTTTGTTCCATACTTTGTAGTATGGCTGAAAAATAAAAAAAACCGGCTGGATATGCACAGGCGGCTTAACAGTCCACAGGAAAAAAGTCCTTGAACGATCGATTCTCTACGCTGGCATTATCCAGATCAGATTAACGGTCAGCAGCGGGCCTTGCTGCAATCTCAGCCTGATTCTCTCAAGCTCCCGTATCACTTATGCGATTGACATAACCATACAACAAGAAGCGCTATACTAGCAAGTAAAACTTAATTATTACAGCTTCGTTGTTGATTTAGTTTTCATTATATGTCAATATAGTCGGAAGTATAACGGTAGTATGGCTGCATAGCATTGAAATAGGGGGATACAACTTGACCGCTAAATGGATGAAATGGATGACAGAGCTTACATCCCGGAAATGGATCTCCCGGCTTATGGGACGCTTCTCCCATTCGGAATTAAGTCGGCTCCTTATACCTTCCTTTGCAAAATCCTACGGTATTCCTCTCCATGAGGCGGAGAAGGAGATCAAGGAATACCGGACGCTAAACGAATTTTTTACTCGTAAGCTGAAGCCGGACATGCGTCCGGTTCATCCTCTGCCAGAAGGATTAATCAGTCCCGTCGACGCATTGATTACCGCCATGGGAAAAATTGATTCCGGTACGATTCTTAACGTCAAAGGCCAGGACTATTCCCTGGCGGAGCTGCTCAATTATTCCCCGCGTACGGAGACATACAATCACGGTTATTTCTTCGTGCTGTATCTTAGTCCTACCGACTATCATCGCATCCATGCGCCGATCAGCGGACGCAAGCTGGAGAGCGAGCATATTAAAGGAAAAGTTTATCCAGTCAACGATTTCGGGATGAGACATATGAGAACCGTATTAAGCCGGAATGAACGACTCATTACTTATATTGCTCATGAATTCGGCGAAGTCGCGGTCGTTAAAGTCGGAGCCATGAATGTGAGCAGTATCAAATATTCGGATGATACAGCGAATAACTGGAACCGCGGAGATGATATCGCATATTTTGAATTCGGCTCTACCGTCGTTCTGCTCGTCGAGAATAATACATTTGAGCCGCTCAGCGACCTTGCTGCGGGCCATAAAGTCAAAATGGGAGAACTGTTGGGAAGATTTTACCGCAATCCGGCGGCCAAACCAAGAAGGACAAACACATCTATCTGATCTACTGCAGCCGCAATTCAACTTTAAATTTAATCAGGCCGTTTCCGCAAATGCGGGAACGGCCTGACTCATCTTTTTTTTTCATTCTCTGCCTGTCTCATTTCCTGTTCCGGATTCTTCAATTTATCATTTGGAAATCCGCAATTTCACATTCAGCATTCATATTCTACATTCGTCCATCTGGTTTTCAACATTTATTATTCTTCATTCGTTATTCTTCATTCGTCATCTGGCATTCGTCATTCCACAGTAATCGTGCCAATTTGGGATTGGAGCAGGATCTGCGGCCCTCCGCCATTGATGGCGCTTTCCCCTTTCTCCGCTCCCACAATACTCCCCAGCTCGTTATTTGCTACGAGCGTGCAGCTCATATCATCATTCAGCACCGCTACAATGTTGCCAATGTCCGTCTTCGCCGCAAACTGGCTCTGTTCATCCATTCCGGCAATATTGAGCATAATGCTTCCCGCTTCCGTTTCCAGCGCCGATTTGCCTGCAATATAAACTTGATCCATCTCAATCGATCCAACATTACTGCGAATGTCATAGCTTCCTTTCAAATGATGAAGCCCGATCATTCCGACATCATTGTTTATGTAATAGCTCACGATTTGCTCTGGTACCTCGATCTTGTAATCAATGCTGAAGTCGGACAGCCCAAGCTCCCTCTGCGACCATTTCCATAAATTTTCATTTGTCCGCTCCTTAGGGTGGGTTACAAGCTGTAACTGATCTCCCTTGGCAACGATAGACACTTCCGCCTGCTCCAAAATAAGCTGACTGCTTTTCTCCTTCGCAAATTTATCAAACCAAATCGTTGTTTTGACCTGAATCTCGTCCCCGTCATAAGAGCTGATCTTGATATTTCCTACCGTATTATCCAGGCTAAGTTTCGTTGCCGTGCCGATTCGCTCATTCGTTGTAATATCTCTGGATAAGCCGGCATCCTTACTGTCCTGTTCCCATTTTTGGGCTACATTGATCACCGAATTCTCCAGGGCAGACGTTGCTTTTCCAATCGCTTCATTTGATTTGTCCCGTATGCCGGTACAGCCCGCTAGTACGATTAACGATAAAGTAGCAGCAGTTAACGTGATGGATTGCAGCCTACCTTTGCTTCTGTTCCTGTTCATCCGCCATCCCTCGCAATATTCCTTTTAGTATGTATCTCTATCCGTCGATATAATTGTCATGTTCTCTTCTATTGTAGACATTTCTCCCTGTAATTCCATGGGCTGGAGACCGGAAAAGTACTGGACCTTAGCCCAGGAAAAAAAATTGAAGCACAATCGAGTAGGAGGGGGCGACTAACCCCCGTCCTCTCACACCACCGTACATGCGGGTCCGCATACGGCGGTTCCAAAAGGTTAACAAAGTTCCAGATAACGAGAAAGTAAACTTTTCAGCCCTTTCGTTTCCCAGTAGGAAGTCGGGAGGGCGTTATTTGTGTTTCTGGACATTTCCCAAGCACCGCGGCGGGAGTTTCCCATGACATAGCAGGCCCACTCCGGGACTCCAAGGGCCCTCAGTTCACGGATTCGGGTACGTACCCGTTTCCACTGTTTCCACAGACACATACG
>NZ_KB907262.1 GCF_000381905.1 Paenibacillus fonticola DSM 21315
TATGAAAAATCATACAGAATGGTCGTGTAGCGGCCTGAGGCCGGGATTGTGTATGAAAAATCATACAGAACACTCGTGTAGCGGCCTAACGCCTTGATTGAATATGAAGATTCATATAAAACCATTCCTGAGAGCTTCTGCCTGCTTTTGTGACGAGTTACCTGCTTTTGTGATAAATTACTCAGACCGGGCGGTTGCTGCATCGTAGTACCGGCTTCATTGCACAACAAAAATTCGTCAATCTTTATTATCATTGTGCCGGAGCGTAAAATCATAGTACGATACTTTTTATGACCAACGAGTAATATTTGAAAGGGTGCGCTGCCTTGGGCTTTCGAGTTATAAAAACAGCGATAGCAACGCTGATCGCCATCATCGTCGCGAATGCATGCGGCATTGAAGGGGCTTTATCCGCGGGATTACTCGCCATTTTGGGGGTAGACGTGACACGGAAACGCAGCCTGCTAACCGTATCGTCGCGTTTTTTTGCCTCCGTCTTAGGCCTGGTGCTAGCCTTCGGTTTGTTCTATATGCTGGGCTTTCACATTTGGGTGCTTGTTCTATACATATTGGTTGCTTTCCCATTACTATCACGGGCTCACTTCAAAGATGGGATTGTGACGAGCTCTGTTGTCGTATTTCGTGTGTTTGGCGGCGAGAGTTTAAGCCTGCACATTTTTCTCACCCAAATAGAGCTGTTACTTATCGGGCTCGGTGCAGCGATGCTCGTGAATCTCGTCTATATGCCGCGAGAGGAAAAAAAATTAAGCGATATCCGGCAAAAAATCGACGTGCTCTTTTCCGACATATTTAGTCAAGTTGCTCTTACGCTTCATCACCCGCAGTACGTTTGGAGCGGGAAGGAATTAATCGATGCAGGTGCCCTGATCGAGAACGGGTTGTCCACCGCGCAACGCGCGCTTGAAAATCAGCTAGTCTCTCCGGATGAATCTTGGAGCGTGTATTTCTACATGCGAAAGCAGCAGCTGGAGCGGATCGAGTCGATGCTGGGACTGCTTGCCCAAGTCTATCAGCGGATGCCGCAAACCGATATTGCCGCGCTATTATTCGAACGGTTGAGCCTCGATGTCACCAAGGAAGAATATACGGGAAGAACGGAAGCAATGCTTACCGAGTGGGAGCAGGAGTTTAAGAAGATGGAACTGCCGGCTACAAGAGAGGAGTTCGAAGTCCGCTCTGCTGTCCTGCAATTATGCCGTGAACTGGCGATGTATTTGAGTATCGCTAAAAAAGATAAAGCTCCCGTGTCCCCAAAGCAAAAACAAAAGCAAAAACAAAAGCAAAAGCAAAAGCAACAGCAAAAGCAAAAGCAACAGCAAAAGCAAAAGTGATTGAGCCAGGCAGCAAAACGGGGATAAGCAAGGGAAATCTTTGTTCTAAATCATTGACCGATAGACGTTTTTCTTATTATTTTGCTTCGTCCAATCAACATTCGCCTATGTCCTGCATACAATTGTAGTGAATGATGTATGGAGGAGGTTCGAACATGTCATCGAAATATCAAAGTAGAGAGATTATTACGAAAGCGATCTGCGGCAAAGGTCGTAAGTTCTCTACCGTAACCCATACCGTGACTCCGCCTCATAAACCGACGAGCATACTTGGCGCGTGGATTATAAACCACCAGTATGAGGCGGTCTTCGCAGGCGACGGAATTGAAGTTATTGGTACTTACGATGTGAACATCTGGTATTCCTTTAGCAAAAACTCTCAGACCGAGGTAGCCAAAGAGACGATCTCTTATGTAGAAAATGTGCCGCTCAGCTATTTGGACTCCAGACACCGCTCTTCAACGGTGGAGGTAGCTGCGGAGGCAACGCAGGAGCCGAGTACCGTTGAAGCGAGCGTATCTGGGGATGGCCGTGTTACCATCCGTGTCGAGCGTGAATTTGCTGTAGAGCTAATCGCCGAAACGAAAATCAATGTTCTCGTTGTGCCGGGCGGTTACGAAGACAAGGAGTTCGATTTTGGCTCCGATCCGGGAGAATACGAAGACCTGGATCCAGATCTCCTCGACGACGAGCTGTAACTTCGGGAGGACACGCGCTAGGTGAAGATAATCTAATATATGCGGCAGGGGCGGCGTCGTCGAGGGCGGCTGCCCTCTTTTTATAAAAAAATAATAAATTGAATTGTCGGGAGGACCGGAAGATGGAACGATTTCGCCACAGCATACTGCAGATCCAGGTAATACCGGGATCATCTGCGGATTCCTTGCTAGAGGCTCTGAAATCATTGCTGCCTGTTGAAACGTACCGGGTCATTAGCCGGGTCATTGGCGGAAAGCCAGCTGGCAACATTCGTAGGGAACAAGCTGAGAACATGGATAGTAAACCGGCTGAGGTCATGTACAAGAAGCAAGCTGAAAAAATTCCCGGTAAAACAGCTCAAACAAGGGCAGTGCGCACGAAAGGCAATGGAAATTGGCTGGAGATCAGCCTACAGCCTTTAGATGAGCATCATACACAGTTAGATGACCTTAGGACGCGGTTAGATCATCCTGAGCCGCAGCAATCGGTGCGTAGAGTGTACAAGTTGAATGCAAGCTTGCCGCATTTCCGGGCCTCCTCGTTATCAAACCAGCAGAGCCGTCTGGCGTTAAGCGGGCTTAACGCCTCGTTGGTGACCGATGCGCATCAGCCTATTAAGCCATTAGGGCATAAATTTATGCGCCGCTTTGTTGTGCAAATATTTCATTTGCAAGCGACTTATATCGCTTCTCTCGGTATCGGGGGAAGTAGTCAGCCGCTAGAGAATACAGGGCATATGGGCCACGCCAAGCTCTGTCGCCGATTGGAAAAAACAGCTGCACGGGCGCTATACGCCCTAGGACTACAAATGGGGGAAGTGACAATCACAGCGGGGGAAGATGGCCAATTTACCATAACCAGTATATCGGCTATGCCGGATTATGATGAGGGAGAAAGAGCGGTGCAGGCTGCCCAGGCGATCGTGGATACGCTTTCGGCTTTAAATCAACATGCCGGTGGGGCTAACGATACGCCCGTACTCATCGGCATGGATCCGGAATTTCTGCTTTATAACGGGACGACGGGCAAGGTAGTTCCTGCGTCACGTTATTTGGGGTTTACAGGAGTGGCAGGGTGCGATTCGTTAAGATACCGCGGAGTCAGGCGTTTTCCACTGGCCGAGCTGCGGCCGAAGCCGGGGCAGGAGCCGCGGGAGGTGCTTGTTCATCTGCTTCAGGCGTTTCAACATGCCTATGCATTGATCGAAGATACGGCTCTCGTTTGGCAGGCCGGGGGAATGCCGCAGCGCGGATTCCCTTTAGGGGGACATTTACATTTCAGCGGAATTCCACTAACCTTTGAGCTGCTGCAAGTATTAGATAATTATTTGGCTCTGCCGGTCGCCGTTCTTGAGGATCGGCGCGCCGCCGCGCGGCGGCCGCGCTACGGCAGCTTAGGCGATTTTCGCCTTCAGGAGCACGGGGGATTTGAATACCGGACGCTGCCCAGTTTCCTTGTTTCCCCTCTCGTCGCCAAGGGAGTCGTTGCGATTGCCGCGCTGATTGCAGTCCATGAGGAGCAATTGCAGCGCAGGCCTCTAAAACAGGAGAAGATTTATGCCGCTTTCTATAAAGGGGATCAGGCGCAGCTGCGTGAGGTGCTTCCGGACCTCTATGCTGACCTTGGCTCATTGAAAGCTTATGCAAAATATGAGAACTATATCGCTCCGTTTATCGAGGCGACACTGTCAGGAAGAACTTGGGATGAAGCAGTGGATATTCGCAGGCTGTGGAAAGTGGAAAAGCATTCGTAAGCTGCCCAGCCTTTTGATATAATAGAAGTCTACGAAATGGGCATGGAGGATGATCATGGCAAACTATACGCCGATGATTCAACAATATTTAAATGTGAAGGCCCAGGCGCAGGATGCATTTCTGTTTTTTCGACTGGGCGATTTTTATGAAATGTTTTTTGATGACGCGATTCTTGCCGCTAAAGAGCTGGAAATTACGCTTACAGCCAGAGGGGGAGGACCTGAGGAAAAAATTCCGATGTGCGGCGTCCCCTACCATTCCGCGGAAAATTATATTCACCGGCTGATCGAGAAAGGCTACAAGGTGGCAATTTGCGAGCAGACGGAAGACCCTGCGCAGGCTAAAGGCGTCGTACGCCGCGAAATCGTCAGGGTCGTAACGCCAGGCACGGTGATGGAAGGCAAAACGGTTGGAGACAAGGCTAACAATTATATATCGTGCATGACCGAAAGAGAGGGCATGATGGCGATAGCTTCCTGTGATTTGTCAACCGGCGAGCTATATGTCAGTTCCTCGCCTTCCAGCAAGGAATGGCTTAGAGACGAGATCGGACTTTATGATCCTGCGGAAATTATCGGGGATCAAGAGCTGCTGGAGTGGATGCGTGGGGCGAGTGCCCCGCTGGGCAAACCGGTGGTGTATACCCCATGGGACAAGAAAAAGGATGAAGCGGGCAGGAAGCAGTTTGGAGAAGCTGTCTGGGCCAGACTAGAGCCTGAGCGGCGTGATTGCATCGCTTTGCTTGTCGGCTATTTAAGCGAAACACAGAAGCGTTCCCTTGGGCAGCTCACGAAGATTTCGTCTTATGAGCCGGAGAACTATATGATTCTCGATCCGTTCACCCGCCGTAACCTGGAGCTGGTAGAGACAGTGCGCGAACGCTCCAAACGGGGCTCTTTATTGTGGCTTTTGGACCGGACGGAGACGTCGATGGGGGCAAGAATGCTGCGCCGCTGGATCGACAAACCGCTGCTGCAGCGCAGCGGGATCGAGGCTCGGCTGGAAGCGGTGGGCCATTTGCACGAAGCTTTCATACTTAGGGAAGATTTAAAAGAAGCTCTGAAACAAATCTATGACCTGGAGCGGCTCGTAGGGCGGATTGCCTTCGGTAACGCGAATGGCCGTGATTTGATCGCACTGAAGCTGTCGCTGCGGCAAACTCCGGCCATTAAAGCGCTTTGTCAAGCTTCGGCTTCGGCAACGCTATCGAGAGTCGCTGGAGAGATGGATGAATGCGCCGATTTAGCGGATCAGATCGAGGCGGCTATTGCGGACGAGCCACCCGTATCGGTACGGGATGGCGGTATTATTAAAAGCGGCTATCATGAACGGCTGGACGAGCTGCGGGAAGCGGGCGTTAACGGCAAGCGCTGGATTGCCGAGCTGGAAGCCGCAGAGCGTAAGGCGACGGGAATCAAGTCGCTGAAGATCGGATATAACAAAGTGTTCGGCTACTACATCGAGGTCACGAAAGCGAATTTATCCTCCCTGCCTGAAGGGCGGTACGAGCGGAAGCAGACGCTGGCGAATGCGGAGCGTTTTGTCACGCCGGAGCTGAAGGAGAAAGAGACGCTCATCCTGGAAGCGGAGGAGAAAATGGTTGATCTGGAATACGCATTGTTCAGTGAGTTGCGCGAGCGGATCAGCCAGGAAATTACCCGCTTGCAGCGCCTTGCCGAGCAGATCGCAGAGATCGACGTATACCGTTCGCTGGCAGCTGTGGCCGCGGACAGCGGGTTTGTGAAGCCGGTGCTCACCGACGGCTACAATATGATGATCGAGCAAGGGCGTCATCCGGTTGTCGAATCGGTCATGAGCGATTCTGCGTTCATCGCTAACGGAACGGCGCTGCAGCAAGAAGAGGCTAGCATACTGCTCATTACCGGGCCAAATATGGCGGGGAAAAGCACGTATATGCGCCAGGTCGCCCTCATTTCGATCCTGGCGCAAATCGGCAGCTTCGTGCCGGCAGCATCTGCGGAAATACCGCTGATCGACAGAATTTTTACCCGGATTGGCGCAGCGGACGATTTGATCGGCGGGCAAAGCACGTTTATGGTCGAAATGGCGGATATCCAGGTAATGACGGAGAAAGCAACTTCGCGAAGCCTGATCATCATCGACGAGCTGGGACGCGGGACGTCTACGAGCGAGGGAATGGCGATTGCTCAGGCGGTAATTGAATACGTCCATAATCATATCGGTTGTAAAGCGCTCGTATCGACGCACTTTCATGAGTTGGCTCATTTAGAAAGCAGTTTGTCCGGGCTGCGAAACTATTGCATGGCTGTGCAGGAAAGCGGAGACAAGGTGCACTTCCTGCGTAAACTGATACCAGGAGCTGCAGATACAAGCTACGGGATTTATTGTGCCAGATTGGCCGGGCTTCCCGGCGATATTATCGATCGGGCTTACGGGCTGCTTCAGGGCTTTGAGCAGGCTGCCGCAGAAGTGGCGTCAGGCGAAGCGGGCGCCCGGGTAGGACAAGCAGCAGCTGCGTCTAATGCATCAGCAGAGGTAGCGGCACAAAAAAGTAGGGAATCAGCCTACCGAGACATGGGTACGGCAATGGAAGCTCATGCTGTGAGTGCCGTGGAGGCCGTCGCTGTGAGTGCCGTGGAGGCCGTCGCTGAGAGTGCTGTGGAGTCAGCAATCAAGGAAAGCGGCAGCGCCGGCTCGAAGCAAGATGGTGCCGAGGCGGTAACGGCAGCACAAGCAGCGTCAGCAGCACCAACTGCGTCAGCGGTATCAGCATCGGCAGTGACGCCACCGTCAGCAGCACGAACAGTATCAGAAGCAGCGTCAGCACCAGGATCAGAATTGGCTGCAGTACCGGTGGCGACATCGAAATCAACAGAGGAATCGGCATTGGAAGTATCGGGCGGACCGGGGGAAGTCGTGCAGTTGTCGATTTTTGGCGAGGAAGAACCGGTAATGAAGTCTGGGTCCCCTGGTGATGACGCCAAGCTTCGCAGCATCGTGAATATGGTTAAAAATGCAGATCTGCTGAATATGACGCCGCTTCAAGCGATGCAGCTCATTAACGATTTAAAAATGAAGGCGAGAAACTTGTAGTTTTTTGTAATGTTTAGAAAGCAGTAAGGGGGAATGGTGCGATGGCCCATATTGTTGTGCTGGATGAACATATAGCGAACCAGATTGCCGCAGGAGAAGTGGTGGAACGTCCTGCTTCGGTTGTAAAAGAGCTGGTGGAAAATGCCGTGGACGCCAGGGCTCGCAAAATTGACGTTCAGGTGGAAGAAGGCGGACTGCAGTTGATCCGCGTGACAGACAACGGCTCTGGGATCGAGCCGGAGGACTGCGAGACCGCTTTTTTCCGCCATGCGACAAGCAAGCTGCACTCCGGGCGCGATCTGTTCCAAATCCGCAGTTTAGGCTTCCGCGGTGAGGCTCTTCCCAGTATCGCGGCAGTTGCTAAAGTCCAGCTGCAGACAAGCAGCGATGACAGCGGCCTTGGCCGGATTATTGTCATAGAAGGCGGCTCCCTGAAGCAAAATGAAGAGACGGCTGCTCCGAGAGGGACAGATATTACGATTAAGGAATTATTTTACAATACACCCGCCAGACTAAAGTATATGAAGACGATTCAGACCGAGCTGGGACATATTTCGGATGTCATGTATCGCCAGGCGCTTGCTCATCCAGAAATTGCCATCACACTACGCCATAACGGCAATACGTTGCTGCAAACGCAAGGGAATGGCGATTTGCTCCAGGTTATCGCGTCGATATATGGCATTAATGCTTCGAAAGCGATGGTGCCTATTGCCGCAGATAATTTGGACTATAAAATTACCGGCTTTGTTGGACGGCCGGATCTTACCCGTTCCAATCGCAGCGGTATGTCTTCGATCGTGAACGGCAGGTACATTCGCAATCAGGGACTGTACCAGGCGATACTGCGGGCGTACCACACGCTTCTGCCAATCAATCGCTTTCCGCTGACGGTCATTCAACTGGAAATGCATCCTTCGCTGGTCGATGTGAACGTGCATCCGTCCAAGCTTGAGGTGAGATTTAGCAAGGAGCCGGAGCTGAACGCTTTTGTGGAGGAAAGCATTCGCCAGCTGCTGCAAGGCCAGGTGCTGATCCCCCAAGTGGTCAAGCAGAGCCTGGGCAAGGGCGCGAACCGCTCTGTCATTCAGGAGCAGTTCCATTTCCCGTCTGCCCGCCCGGACGGCGGGGGTGACTTACGGAGCGGAGTTGCATGGGGAGTGGAATCAGCTGGCCCAGCGGGGACTGGTGGAGCAACGGGAGCGGCGGGAACAGCGGATGCGGAGGGAACAGTAGGAACAACAGGAGCAGCAGGAGCAGCGTTAGGCGCAGCATCCCCCCCTGCACCGGGGCGAGGCGAGGCTGACGGCGAAGCGGCAGGGGCGGGCGCTGGAGACGGCAGCGCTGGCCCTGCAGCTGGCACAGGCGTTAGCAGTGGCTCTGCAGCTGGCGCCGACGCGGGTGCCGCTGCTGCGAGAGGCACTGCCGGCACAGCCTTTGCGGGCAGCGCCGGCGGCGGCGCGGATCGCCGCCAGGATGGCGGTGGCGGGGATAGCCACCACCGCCCCGACGGCGGCGCCCAGCGCCCTGGCAGCGCGCACAGCGGCTACAGCCGTCTGGAGACGGCTGCAGCCTCCGCTGCGCTGCACGAGGCGGCCCCGGCGCCAAGCTACGGGGCCAGCGCCTCCCCCGGCCGCGACAGCGGGCCGGGGAGCACCGCGGCTGCGCGGCAATCGCCGCAGCCGCCAGGCCGCCCCGCGGGCCGGGGCGGAGCTGCTGCCCCATATGGCAGCAGCAGCTACACGGCCCCGCAAGGCGGCCGCGTGCCGGAAGCGCTGTACGGCTTGCCAGAGGCGGCGCCGGAGCTTCCGGCCTTCCCGGAACTGGCCCTCATCGGTCAGCACCATGGAACATACCTGATCGCTCAGAACGAAGACGGGCTGTATCTTATCGATCAGCATGCCGCTCATGAGCGCGTCAACTATGAATATTTCTACGAGAAATTTGGCCACCCTGCGGACGCTTCCCAGGAGCTGCTCATTCCGATCACCTTGGAATTTACGTCGGCGGAAAGTGAGAAGCTCAAAGAACGGCTAAACTGGTTCGAAAACGCTGGGGTCATCCTGGAGCATTTCGGCGGCGGCACGTTCCGCGTCGTTTCCCATCCGTACTGGTTCCCTTCCGGGGAAGAAGCAGCCATCATTGAGGAAATGGCTGAATGGGTGCTCCAGGAGCGGCAGATTGACCTGGCGAAGCTGCGGGAGAAATCATCGATACTCGTCTCCTGCAAAGCGTCGATTAAAGCGAACCAGAAGCTGACGCCGGAAGAGGCAAACACGCTGATCCAGCGTCTGGCGGCGTGCAGACAGCCTTACACGTGTCCGCATGGAAGGCCAATTGTCGTCAGCTTCTCGACCTACGATTTGGAGAAGCTGTTCAAACGAGTGATGTGATCGGAGGAACAAATAAGTGATAATTACGACCGGAGAGCACTGCGCGCCGGCAGCGGCAGAGCGCGCCCATGCTTTGGCTGCGAAATCGGGGTGCTCGTATGTCCCGAGAAACCGGGCCTCGATGGCGAAGCTTGCAGGGCAGTATCCCGGCGAGGACATCCTCGTCGTGCTCGAAGGAGGAGCGCGCTTGCATCGCCCTGGCGAACAGCCGATGGCGTTCCACCCCAGCATGTCGTTCGTGCGGGCCAAGCGGCTGTTCAAGGGAGAGAAGGATACGATGCTGGAAGCGGCAGGCGTCAGGCCCGGAGACACGATCATCGATTGCACGGCCGGCCTCGGGGCGGATTCCATTATGTTCTCGCTCGGCGCCGGGCAGGAAGGCAAAGTGATCGCCATGGAGGAATCGCTGCCGCTGTGGGCGCTGCTGCACGAAGGATTAGCCTACTACGCATCCGGACTGCAGGCTTTTGACGAGGCGCTCCGGCGCATTGAGCCAAGGCACGGACATCATCTCCGGTTTCTTGAGCAAATGCCGGATCAAAGCGCGGACGTCGTCTATTTCGACCCGATGTTCCGTGACCCGGTGCTGGAATCCTCCTCCATTTCCCCACTGCGCGCCTTTGCGAACAATAGCCGTTTGGAGGAGACGGCGATTGCGGAAGCGTGCCGCGTAGCCCGCAGAACAGTCATTTTGAAAGAAAAATTAGGAAGCGGCGAGTTCGAAAGACTGGGGTTCCGTGTCTTGGGGCGCAGCCATTCCAAAATAACGTACGGAGTGATTACCCATTGAACAGGCAACATAAACCGAGATTGCTCGTGCTGGTCGGACCGACAGCGGTTGGCAAGACGCGCCTTAGCATCGAAATAGCCAAAGCATTCTCCTGCGAGATTATTTCCGGCGATTCGATGCAGGTCTACCGGGGGATGGATATCGGTACGGCTAAAATTACGCCCGCGGAAATGCAGGGTGTGCCGCACCATCTGATCGATGTGATGGAGCCGGACGAGCCGTTTTCCGTCGCCCAGTTTCAGGAGTGGAGCAAGGCGCTTATTGGGGAAATCGATGGACGGGGGCATTTGCCGTTTATCGTCGGAGGGACAGGCCTGTATGTCGAATCGGTCTGCTATGAGTATCAATTTACGGAAGCGGGGATGGATGAAGCGTTCCGTGATGCGCATAAACGCTTGGCCGAAGAAGAGGGAGTCGAAGCGCTGCACCGGAAACTATCCTTGATTGATCCTAAAACGGCAGCCAGACTGCATCCGAATGACGTTCGCCGGGTCGTCCGTGCGCTGGAAATTTATCACCTGACGGGTGAGACTTTATCGTCTCAATTGGAGGGTCAGACGAAGCAGTCTCCATATGACCTGTGCTTTATAGGTTTGACAATGGACCGTCAAATGCTTTATAACCGTATTGAACAGCGAATCGACGAAATGATTGTTAACGGACTGGTAGATGAGGTAAAGGGACTGCTGGATAAAGGATATCACCGGGATATGGTATCCATGCAGGGACTCGGCTATAAAGAGATAGCTGAACATCTTCAGGATGGTGTGCCCCTTCACGAAGCGATTGAGAAGCTAAAGAGAGATACCCGGCGATTTGCCAAACGCCAGCTCTCCTGGTTTCGGCGGATGAAGGACATTTCGTGGATTGACGTGGGCGACGGCCAAAATTTTTCCGGGAATTTAAAAGCCGCTCATGCTATAATAGCAGGAAAGTTTCCCACTGATCTTGAATATAATTCAAAACACTAATGATTTCTATTGGGGGTACGGCTAATGAACAAGTCCATTAATATCCAAGATACGTTCTTGAACCAATTACGTAAAGAAAGCATCCCTGTTACTGTCTTCTTAACCAACGGTTTTCAGATTAGAGGAACAATTAGAGCGTTTGACAACTTCACGATTGTCATCGACAGCGACGGACGCCAACAAATGGTGTACAAGCACGCGATTTCAACGTTTCAACCGCAGCGCAACGTTTCGCTGATGCAGGAAAATCAGACCGAAGTCTGAGCAGATTGAAACTTTTTTTAAGCTGTTACGTTTAATGGTATAGGAAATGGAGCGGAGCAACCTGACAAGAGGTTGTTCTTTTCTTTCCGTGTTTAACTGGTATGAAGGGAGTCAGAGAAGCCATGTCTACAAAAAAACCTTCCAGATTGGAAAGAAGCAGCAAGCCGGATAAGAAGACGGCTAAGCCGAAGGCCAAAAGAAAGAAGAAGCTAACGGCCAAACGGATAGTGTGGACTTCGTTTTTTACGATTGCGTTTGCTATATTTTGCGCCTTAGCGGGCTACCTGTACATTACGATCAACGGCGAGAAAATATTGGCGGAGAACGAGGGAAAGCTGACGGTATATGAAACATCGAAAGTATATGACCGCAACGGCAACATGATGGGCGAATTGTCGCTCGAGAAAAGCGAGCCGGTTACCTCCGAGCAAATTCCTAAGCTTTTGAAGGATGCATTCATTGCTACGGAGGACAAAAGATTCTATGAGCATAATGGAGTCGACCTGTGGGCCATCGGCCGGGCCGCTGTGAAAGATATCGTTGCGCGCAAGCTTGTTGAGGGCGGCAGTACGATTACCCAGCAGCTTGCGAAGAACATCTTCCTTGATTTTGACAAGACTTTTTTCCGGAAGGCGACCGAGGTATCGATTGCGATGGCCTTGGAGCGAGACAAAACGAAGGATGAAATTATTACTTTGTATTTGAACCGGATTAACTTTGGGGGGACGGTGTATGGCATTAAGGCCGCATCGATTCGCTATTTCGGCAAAAGCGACTTAAATGATCTTGAATTGTGGCAAATGGCAACCCTTGCAGCGATGCCGAAGGGACCGTCCAAATACAATCCGCTTCGTAATCCGGAGCTGTCCATGCAGCGCAGAGCCGTTGTTCTCCAGTTGATGTACGAGCAGGGCTATATTACGCAGGCCGAGATGGAGCATGCCAAGGCGGTCGTGTACGATTATGAGCCTCCGGCAAGGAACCAGAGCTTCGAAGCTTTTAAGGATTATGTGCTTGAGGAAGCGGAGCGTAAGTGGGGCATCACGGAAGACCAGTTGAACCGCGGCGGGTATAAAATTTATACAACGATGGATATGAAGGCGCAGAAAGCGCTAGAGAAGGCGTTCGATAATGACGACTTCTTCGAGAAGAGCAAAGATGATCAGAAGGTTCAGGCTTCCATGGTCATTATGAACCACGAGAACGGCAGCCTGGTGGCGCTGCTAGGCGGACGCGATTACCAACGCAAGGGCTTTAGCCGTCTCGACAGCCGTAGACAGCCGGGCTCGACGTTCAAGCCGATCGTATCATTTGCGCCAGCGTTGGACACAGGTAAGTTTACGCCGGATTCGATGGTCAGCAATGAGAAACAATGCTTCGGCAATTATTGTCCTAACAATTTGGGCGGATCCTATTCGAAGACGATTAGCTTCAAGACCGCATTGACGAAATCGATCAATATACCTGCCGTATGGCTGTTGAATGAGGTCGGTGTCGGAACAGGCGTGAAATACGCTACCGAGATGGGGATCACGATGGATAAGGATGATCGCAACCTGGCGATTGCACTGGGCGGATTGACGCATGGCACGAATACGCTGGAAATGGCTAGTGCATTTAGCGTGTTCGCGAATCAAGGCAAATATAATGAGCCTTATTCGATCAAGTCGATCGTGGATCACAGCGGCAAAGAGGTTCATAAAGCGGATGCTCCGAAACAGAAGCAGGTGCTTAAAGAGCAGACCGCTTATCAGATGACGCAAATTCTTCAGGACGTCGTGAATGAAGGAACGGGGAAAAAGGCCCGTATCAATCGTCCGGTTGCCGGTAAGACGGGCACGACACAGCACGGCATCAAGAATCTGAAGAGCAGCAAGAACCGTGATGTTTGGTTCGTCGGTTACACGCCGGAATGGACGGGTGCGGTCTGGATGGGCTACGACAACGTAGATAAGGATCATCTGCTGAATGGAAGCAGTGGTCAGACGGCAGCATTGTTTGCGGCCGTGATGAAGGAAGCGTTGGAAGGTGTGCCGGTCAAAGATTTCCCTGTGCCGAAAAATATGCAGGAAATCGAGCAGCCTGAGAAGGAACTGGGCGTGCCAAGCGGACTTCAAGCTTTATATAGCGAGAATACTCAAACGGTATCCTTGAACTGGAATGGTGTTGACGAGGAAGGCGCGGTCTATCGTATTTATCGCAAAGAAGCCACGGAGCCCGAATTTACTTATATTTTGGATTCGGCGACAACCGAGATCGAAGATTTGAGCGTGGTTCCAGGTTCAAGCTATGAATATTATGTTACTGCATATGATCCGGTAAACGATACTGAGAGTGGGCCGTCGAACATGGCGGTTGTCGAAATCGCCGGGGAAGAGCCGATGGATGACATTGATCCGGACCTTGACGATTTGATACCTTTCCCGCCGATCGATGGGGGAGAGGGCAACGCGGGCCATGAACATGACGGCAATGGCCAAGATGGAGCAGGTCAGAACGGCCCAGGCCAAGGGAACGGTCAAGGGCAAGGGAATGGTCAAGGGCATGGTAATGGCAACGGCCAAGGCCAAGGGAACAATCCAGGCGGCGGTGGTAACCAGGGTACCCCTCCCGGCCAAGGCGGTACCGGGGACGGGGACAGCAGCTCCGGGGGAGCTGACAATTCCGGCTCAGGAGGTACTCAGCCCGGAAGCGGAAATGAAATAGTTCCCCCGATTGAAGGGGAGAGTGCAGGAAGTACCAGTGATCAGTCGTTTGATCCAGCGGCGGGATTGAACGCTGGAGGATAATAGTCGCCGCAGGAACCATCCCTGTTGCTTATATAAAATTATAAACCAGCAGTTTCCAGTATATGGAGATTGCTGGTTTTTTTTGTAGAGTGAGTACTTGGGAAGGTGAAAAGATTACTCAAGCAAGCGAAAAAGCGCCGTATTTTAAGTTTTGTGACTCTCTTTTAAATATGGTAAGCTGAAATTACAATGTGTTGAAAGGGTTTATACCATGAAGCGAAAATTTGGAGACCGAGCGAACTGGCGGCGTATCACTTCACGACAATTCAAGTCCAGATATGTGGAAAGTGAAGCTTTTACCGGCTATGTTACACTGTACACGATTTATGCATTGCGCGACCCCCTTTGGAAAACATATGGAGACCATACGTTTCGCATAGCGGACAAAGGATATGCCTGGCTCCAATATTATCCGAAAGGGAGCCGTTATGTCGTTACGGCCATGTTTGACGACCGGGGCGATATTGTGGAGTGGTATATTGATATTTGTAAAAATCAAGGAATTACTGATCAAGGGGTTCCGTGGTTTGATGATTTATATTTGGATATCGTTGTGCTTGACAACGGAGAAGTGTTTTTGATGGATCAGGACGAGTTGGATGAGGCGCTGACGAGAGGGCATATATCGGTGAAAGATTACGATATGGCGATGGAGACGGCACGTGAAGTGCTGCATGCCATTCATCACCGGAAGTTTCCTTATTTTCAGATGTCTCTGGAGCATTTCCGGAATGATTTCGTTAACGCGGACCCATTCCGGCCAGGAGGACAATATGGGAAGCTGGAGTGAAGGATCGTATTTAAGCATGAACAGGAACAAGAGCAAAGCACGTCCGTTATATATCAGATTGCTGCGCTGGGGACTGCTCCTGCTTCTTCTTGGCAGTGGCTGGTTTCTGTATGCCATCGCGCAAATCGGCAGTATCGAACGGAATCCTGCTGCGGCTGATAAGGATATGCCCCTTGTAGATGTGGGGATTATTTTAGGCGCATCGATGTGGGGGGATCGGCCGAGCCCGGGGCTGGAGGAGCGGCTGCGGCACGGTCTTGAGCAGTACCGGGCAGGTAAATTTAAGCTGTTTCTGCTCACCGGAGGCTTAGACCAGGAAGGGTATAAATACACCGAAGCGGAGGGCATGGCGAATTATTTGGAAGAGCATGGGGTTCCGCGGGAGGCTATGCTGCTGGAGAACGAGGCGACCAGTACTTATGAAAATTTGAAATTCAGTCAGCAAATCATGAAGGAGCAAGGTTTGAACACTGCACTTATCATCACCCATACGTATCATGGAAATCGTGCGCTGGAAATAGCTAACGCCCTGAATTATGAGCATCCGCGGCTGTCTCTGACGAAAACGAAGGTGCTAAAGCCGCTTCCGAATACGCTGCGGGAAGTGCTTGCCTATACGAAATGGAAGCTGGTTCAGGCCGGCATCGCTCTGGGACTCAATTGAAAGTCTTCTAATATCGGCGCGGGAGAGAGAATACACTGGAAGAAGAAAGTGATCCCAACCCCGTATATGAAGAGGTGATTGTACGATGTCAGGGCGTGTTGCCGCCAGAAGCGGATCGTCTAATGAGAGGCCTGCTAGACAAATCAATGTCATTCTACGAAATCCCGAGCCCCCCGTCGTATCGCCAAGCGTTCCCGATACGGAACTACAGGCTGCGGCCAAAGCGATCCCTCAGCAAGGCATTTTTACAGAAATTCAGAAGGAATTAGATCAATTGATTGGGCTTCATCACATTAAGGATTTAATGTATGAAATATATGCATTGCTGCAAATTACTGGCATGCGTTCTGAAGTGGGCTTGCTATCGGATCCTCAAGTCTATCATATGGTCTTCAAAGGAAATCCGGGAACGGGCAAGACGACGGTAGCGAGAATCGTGGCCAAGATGTTTCAGCGAATGGGCGTGCTTAGCAAAGGTCACCTTGTCGAGGTGGAAAGGGCGGACCTTGTTGGGGAATATATTGGTCATACCGCACAGAAGACGAGGGATTTGGTGAAAAAGGCGCTTGGCGGAATTTTGTTCATCGATGAAGCGTACAGCCTTGCCCGCGGCGGAGAAAAGGATTTCGGCAAGGAAGCGATCGACACGCTAGTCAAAGCGATGGAAGATCAGAAAAATCAGTTCATTCTTATTCTTGCCGGGTATTCGGATGAGATGGATTTTTTTCTGCAATGCAATCCGGGAATGCCTTCACGGTTTCCGATTGTCATTGATTTTCCGGACTATACCGTCGATCAGCTCATTCAAATTTCCGAAGGAATGGCCAAGGAACGCGACTATATTTTAATGCCCCAGGCGATACTCAAATTAAAGCAGCATTTGCTGCGGGAAAAGTGCGAGGGCGAGTACGCCTTCAGTAATGCCAGATATGTCCGTAACGTCATTGAGCGCTCCATTCGCAGCCAGGCCGTCCGCTTGTTGATGCAGTACAGCGGCGGCTCCCCCGGCAAGCTCGAATTGATGACGCTCCGGCAGGAGGATTTGAAGCTGGATCTGAAGGAAGAACGGCGCCCGTAAGGAGAAAGTGATGGATGACGAATTCGCTGCATGAGACGACAACGCAAATACCGGATCGGGCAATACTGGTTAGTCTATTGACGCTGGAAATAAGAAAAGGCGGGATTGATCCCGCCTATTCTATGGATGAACTGGTACAGCTGGCGCTGACGGCTGGCGTGGAAGTGATGGATACCCTTGTCCAAAATCGGGATAAGCCGGACCCGAAATGGTTTATTGGCAAGGGAAAGCTCGATGAGCTGCATATCGCGATCCAGGATTTTGATGTAAATACGATTATCTTTGATCAGGAATTATCAGGTGCTCAGGTGCGTAATTTGGAGGACCTGCTTGATGTTAAAATTATCGATCGGACGCAATTGATTTTGGATATTTTTGCCCAGCGCGCAAAGACGCGTGAAGGCATTATCCAGGTGGAGCTGGCGCAGCTCAGCTATTTGCTGCCGCGATTGTCGGGTCACGGCAAAAATCTGTCCAGACTCGGCGGCGGGATCGGCACGCGCGGCCCCGGCGAGAGCAAGCTGGAGACAGACCGGCGGCATATTCGGCGGCGTATCGGAGAGCTAAAGCGGCAGCTGGAGGAAGTGACCCGGCATCGCAAGCTGCACCGGGAACGGCGCAAGGAGACCGGAGTCGTGCAGCTTGCCCTTGTCGGTTACACGAATGCGGGGAAATCGACCCTGCTTAAAGCACTTACGTCAGCCGATGTGTACATCGAGAACCAGCTTTTCGCTACGCTTGATCCAACGACCCGCTCACTCGAGCTGCCGAGCGGCAAGAAGGTTGTGGTGACGGATACCGTAGGCTTTATACAAAATTTGCCGCATGAATTGGTGGCGGCATTCCGGGCTACGCTGGAGGAAGTCAATGAGGCGGATTTGATTTTGCACGTTGTCGACGCCTCTTCACCGATGCGGGATGACCAAATGGAGGTTGTCCAGCGTATTTTGGAGCAGCTTGGGGCGGCCAGTACGCCGCAGATCGTGCTGTTCAACAAGAAGGATATGTGCTCCGCGGAACGGCTGCAAATGCTGCCGTCTGGATCCGGATATTTGAAGGTGAGCGCTTTTAATGAAGGGGACATGCTGCGCATTCGGGAGGCGGTTCAGCAGCATTTGTCTGGAGGGCTGATAACGTTTCGTATTCCGGCACTGCGGGGGGATTTGGCGTCCATGTTATACCGGGTGGGCAATGTGATAGAACGGAGCATTGAGGAAGAAGTCATTGTTTACCGTGTTATTGTTCATCAGAAAGATTACGATAAATATGGCACAGAACTGGTGCCTTACAGGACAAGCAGTGAACGTGGTGGAGAATCGGTACCTTTCAGGACAAGAGGTGGGCGTGATGGGGAATTGGTGCCTAATAGGACGAGCAATGAGCGTGATGGAGAATTGGCGCCTAATAGGACAAGCGGTGAGCGCAGTGGAGTACGCAGCGGGGAAATGGATAACGAAACATTATAGAATACTGAGAGCATGGGTAGAGGAGAATTAGACTAATATGGCAGTTTTTGCAGAAGAAATCGTAACATGGGTGGAAGAAGCGGAGCGGCAGGTTGCTGAGCAGTTCCGGGTAATTGATCGCATTGCCGATCGTAATCAATGGAAGGTGATCGAGGCTTTTCAGCGGCATCAGGTAAGTGATTATCATTTCGCAGGCTCTACCGGATATGGCTATAATGACCGCGGACGTGAAGTGCTTGATCTAGTGTATGCCGATGTGTTCGGCGCCGAGGCGGCGCTCGTTCGGCCGCATTTTGCGTCAGGCACGCATACAATCGCTACCGCGCTGTTTGGTGTGCTCCGTCCGGGAGATGAGCTGCTTTACATTTCGGGTACGCCTTATGACACGCTCCATAAAGTGATCGGCAAGCCAGGGGACGGCACCGGCTCGTTGCAGGATTTCGGCATTCGCTATAACGAGACGTCGCTGCTGGATAACGGTGAAATCGATTGGGAAGGTGTGAGCGCCGCCATCAACGACAGCACCAAGGTGATTGGCATTCAAAGATCACGCGGCTATGACTGGCGCAATTCTTTTACAGTGGCGCAGATTAGCGAGATGGTTCGCAGGGTAAAGGAATTAAAGCCGGACTGCATCGTCTTCGTTGACAATTGCTATGGTGAATTTGCCGAGGAACTGGAGCCGAACGAGGTGGGGGCGGATCTGATTGCCGGGTCATTAATTAAAAATCCGGGCGGAGGACTCGCGGAAACGGGCGGATATATTTGCGGACGTGCCGATCTTGTGGAGCTGGCATCCTATCGGCTAACCGCGCCGGGCATCGGCGGGGAGGTTGGCGCGATGCTGGGGACGACGAGAGGAATATACCAGGGTCTGTTCCTCGCTCCTACTACGGTCGGACAAGCTGTGAAGGGGAGTATTCTCGCTGCAGCAGTATTTGAGCGGGCCGGCTTCGAAAGCCGTCCCCGCTGGGACGATGTCCGTACCGATTTGATTCAGGCGATCGCATTCAGCGGGCCGGAGCAGCTGATCGCTTTCGTACAGGGCATTCAGCGGGCTGCCGCGGTGGACGGATATGTGGTGCCGGAGGCTTGGGAAATGCCGGGCTATGAGCATCCCGTTATTATGGCCGCAGGCACCTTCATCCAGGGAGGCAGTCTGGAGCTGTCTGCTGACGCGCCGGTGCGGGAGCCCTATATCGCCTATATGCAGGGCGGACTGACGTATTCCCACGTTAAATTTGGGCTGCTCACTGCATTGCAAACGATGAAAGAGCGGGGACTTCTGTAAAAAAACCGTGTCAGAAAACCTGACATGACAGTTGACATGTCAGGTTTTCTGACATAGAATATTTTCGTGAAATATATGCGGAAGGTTGAGAGCGGTGAGTGAGGAACTTCGCAGAAACATGCCTTTGTTTCCGATCGGAACCGTCATGACGTTAACCGATTTATCGGCTCGGCAGATTCGCTATTATGAGCAGCATGAATTGATACTGCCAGCCCGTACTTCAGGTAACCAGCGGCTATTTTCGTATAACGATGTCGAGCGATTGCTAGAGATTAAGAAATTGATTGATAGAGGCATCAATATGGCGGGAATTAAGCAGGTGATTAGACCCGCTGCCAAACCGGCTCAGGAGGCAGCAGGCATGACGGATGAAAACGAAGAGCAGCCCAAGGAACTGACGGATTCAGAGCTTTATCGCCGGCTGAAGCAGGAGCTGGTAACTGGGAACAGACGGGGTCAGGTTTCGCTGATCCAAGGAGAGTTATCCCGCTTTTTCAAAATCTAGAAATCGATAGGAGAGAGAGAGCTTGAGTTATTCAAAGGAAGACATTTTACGCATTGCCAAAGAAGAGAACGTGCGATTTATCCGTTTGCAATTTACCGATTTGCTCGGAACGATCAAGAACTTAGAAATTCCTGTCAGTCAATTGGAAAAAGCGCTTGATAACAAAATGATGTTCGACGGATCTTCCATTGAAGGATACGTTCGTATCGAGGAATCCGATATGTACCTGTACCCGGATCTGGATACTTGGGTTATTTTCCCATGGGTGGCTCAGGATCGTGTGGCCCGGCTGATTTGTGATGTTTACATGACGGATGGCAAGCCCTTCTCCGGAGACCCGCGGAACGTTCTGAAGCGTGCGCTGCAAGAAGCGGAAGCGATGGGATATACCGCAATGAACGTCGGTCCGGAACCTGAATTTTTCCTCTTCAAAACCGATGAGAAAGGCAACCCGACGATGGAGCTGAACGACCAAGGCGGTTATTTCGACCTTGCGCCAACAGATCTTGGGGAGAATTGCCGTCGTGAAATTGTCCTCACTCTCGAAGAAATGGGCTTCGAAATTGAAGCATCCCACCATGAAGTAGCTCCAGGTCAACACGAGATTGATTTCAAATATGCAGACGCCATCAAGGCGGCTGACCAAATCCAAACATTCAAGCTTGTTGTAAAGACGATTGCCCGTCAGCATGGCTTGCATGCAACCTTCATGCCTAAACCGCTGTACGGCGTGAGCGGCTCCGGCATGCACTGTCACCAGTCCCTGTTCAAAGGCAGCGTAAATGCCTTCTATGATGAAAGTGATGAGCTCGGCCTCAGTAAAGACGCGCGCCACTATATGGCCGGTATTTTGAAGCATGCCCGCGCATTCGCGGCCGTTACGAATCCAACGGTGAACTCTTACAAGCGTCTCGTTCCGGGATATGAAGCTCCTTGCTATGTGGCCTGGTCCTCCAGCAACCGCAGCCCGATGATTCGCATTCCGGCTTCACGCGGTCTGAGCACCCGTGTTGAAGTGCGCAACCCGGATCCGGCAGCTAACCCGTATTTGGCGCTGGCTGTTATGCTTAGAGCAGGCCTTGATGGCATTAAGAACGAAATCCCGCTCGTTGCTCCGGTAGACCGCAACATTTATGTGATGTCTGAGGAGGAGCTGATTGAGGAGGGCATCCCTAGCCTGCCGTCCGACCTGAAAGAGGCGCTCGGCGAAATGCTGCGCAACGAAGTTATTTCCGACGCGCTTGGCGAGCATGCGCTCACTCATTTGTATGAGCTGAAAGAAATCGAATGGGACATGTACCGCACGCAAGTCCACGAGTGGGAACGCGACCATTATATGACGCTGTACTAATCGAGGAAATCCCTGGGGCCGCAGGCTTCAGGGTTTTTTTGTTTGTAGGGCAGGTATTGGGGACAGAATCTAGGTGTATCAAACGACTTGTTGTTGCTTTTCGATTATGATTCACTAGTAAAGGTATTTGACTAAAAAACATATCTAAAAATTGTGTATATAATATATAAATAAACGAAAATTCGAAAAATCTACGGGACTCGTGTCGATCGGAATTCCTCCTACTATGAAATTGCAAAAATAATTGTCTTCTTAGCGGGACTTTATTTATATATTTGTAAAACATGTATCTTTTTATAAGAGAGGCGTGATTATGATCACTAATCTTCTGTTTATTGCAATTTTATTTTTAGCGCTATGCTGTATCCTGAATGAGATCATAAAATATTTGGATCGTAGAGACAAAGATGAGCCCGCGCCGTGGCAAGTAAAGCTGTGGCTCGTACCGTTACTGGCCTCACTAATTCTAGCACCAATCATTGGTTTTGCTTTCTTGTACAGTCTATTCTTTTACTCCTTTTCCGAGGTAAGCAGCATAATGGATTTTGAGCAATATCCTGATTTGGTAGTGTTTTCTATTTACGTCATCGTTGGATTTCTTTTATTTGAGACCTTGATTAATCCTCTTATTATTGCGGTAATGAGATATGTTTTGAATAGGCAAATATCTGTTTATACAAAAAAATTCCATAATGATTATTGCAGATAGTATTATTATTTATTTGCTTGCGGGTTTGTTCAAAGGAATATTTATAGAGAGCTTTTGGGCTGCCCTATCTGTATCCGTCTTCTATCATATCTTCGAGTGGATTATATATTGGGCTCTGAGTAACTATAAAAAGAAAAATTACCCATTTTAGTATTTGCAGTCTATACGCTGTAAAGCCTCAATTTTATTCAGCTCGCATTTCTATGATTGGCTCGGCGTTTGCCTTTATAGGATTATTGTTGCTAGGGCTTCATCGAGAATTCCCCTAGCTCTGTGGAAGCTAGGGGGAGCTGACTGGACTAGTCGAATCTATTTTTTTAGAACATTTAAAGCAGCTCTTAATTTTCTTGCAAATACGATGGGATTTTCAACAGATTCAACATGCAGATAGATTAATCTAGGCTTTTCAAATAACCAATGGTTGTGGATTGCGGTTACTTTTATATTTCGTTTTCGAACCGCATTATTAAAGCGCTGTACCTCGGACTGTAGTAGTGTAATTTCCCCAGTGTTAAGTGTCGTTCCGTTTTGTAGTGATTGAATCGTCACTTCATGTTCGGTTTCATAACTTCTTCCAAGAATTTTAGCGTTTAATTTTCTTTCAATCATAATCGAGCAGCTTTTGCCATTAGACGTTCCTGTTCCCCCAAGGATATTGGCCAGGCGTTTACAAAGTGCCTCTGAGATGTTCATAGGGTCAGCTCCTTTCGTGATGCAATAATATATGTTGCTTGTAAGAAAAATGAATCAACCTAGCTGCTCATTTCTGATAAAATGTGCTGGAGATGAGAGAAGGGGCTTAAAAAAGGAAAAAGAGTCTGTAAAATAAACTGTGTAAACTCTCAAAATCCAGTATTATGAAAATAATAGAAAGGTTAGGGAGGACAAGCTGGTAACGGCACAAGATGCGCAGAATGCTTGAAAGAACTGTTTGCTGAAACCCATCAAGAGATGCTGAAAGCAGAACTCGATACACATCTAGGCTACGAGAAGCATGAGATTACAGCTAAGATGACTCCAAAGCCGAAATGGCAAGAGCAAGAAGACGGTGGTCAGTGAATGCGGAGAGCAAGAAATTTTGGTACCACAGTACCGGATGGGTGAGTTCGAGCCAGTTGTTGTGCAGAAGCACCAGTAGACCCCGTCGGCACAGAACAGCGTCAACTCCAGCAATGGATTTCAGTTCTGTTCCACTTGGATCAGGTTGCTGCAAGAGTGGTTATATACGATATTTCATATACAATCCCTCTACATCGGTCCGTTACGCAAGTATTTGAGTCATAGCAGCACCTCCTACTAAAAAATAACATGCAATTTGGTTGCGTTTTCTTACTAGCCAAGTACAACTGGGATCAAGCCATAAACTAAGTTGTCTGATTTAGTGCAGACAGCCTGCTTACTACGCTGACTGAATGCGTGGATAACGCAAGGTGCCTCCGGCGGCAAACAAAAAGACGCTCGAATGAGCGCCTTTTCGTCTTCTTTTCCTCTTTAGCATCCCGGCCGTCTTTTATGCTTACAGATCACAATTGCTTTTTGTCCAGGACGGAGTTTTATGACGATGACTTTTTTTCTTCTTTCCGACATAGCTTGCACCTCCTTTTCCTTTTCTATCAAACTATTCTCTTTCGAAACAATTGGTTTGGACATCTCAGCAAGATTAGAAATTTGGCTCAAAACTATTTCCTAAATTTAAACAATTTTGATAGTATAGGTCCTATGAATATTGAACATTTGTGCGGACAATGTAGAATAGTACTTCAAGAGCGGTGATGATTTTATGAGCAAGTCTGTTCGATTAAAGTTAAAAAAATGGACGGTAACGATTCTTGTGGCCTGGAGTATATTTAGAATATTGTTGTTTATTGTTAAGGATATTATTTTTCAGTATATTAGCATTTCCTCCCCCTACGATAATATTGTGCAAATGGCAAGCTTGGCGGTCATTATATTATTGTCATTTATACTTGCAGCTTTGTTAGTCCAGGAGGATAGTCTGTAGTCAGCAGAACGTCGTGTATTCATCAATCCAGAATTCAGCTCCTCGCTCCCCGCCAGCTCTTCGTCAGCCCCCCGATTTAACACCCCGCATTAACACCCCCAGAATCAGTACCCCAGTGCAGCTTCAGTGCAATTTCAGTGAAGCTCCATTATAGCTCTAGAGCAGTACTAGTACAGCTTCAGAGCAGCTCCAGTGTTAGCTCCAGAGCAGCTTCAGTGCAGCTCTAGTACTCCAGTATCAGCACCCATCACCCTCCAGAATTTCAGCACCCAGCATTCTTCGGAGGGTTTTTTTGTCTTTAGTGTCACTTTGTGGATCTAATATCCTAAAGTTCCCGTTGCCAGCGCTTACATAGCAGGGTAGGATATTCAATGAGGTGACTTAGCAATGGATAAAAAGTGGCTGGTAGGGGTAACCGTTCTGATTGGCATTATTACTTATTTATTTATCGGGTTTGCCCATCATTCCAGCAAAATGAGCCATATCGTCAAGGAACTGCAGGGCCATCACGGAAACGGGACGCAGCGTTATCACATCGTGCTGATCGAGCAGGAGCTATATAATCCGTACTGGGAAATGGTGGAGAAGGGCGCGGAGCAAGCGGCCCAGCAGTACGGAATTGACATTGAATTTGTCGGGGCGGTTCGCAACAACATGGACGAGCAGCTGAATTTACTGGAGAAAGCGATAGCCGCCCGGGTTGATGCAATCATAGTGCAGGGGCTGAACGAAGAGAAGTTTACCCCGGTGATCAATAAAGCGGTGAAGCGCGGCATACCGGTCGTAACGATTGACACGGACGCGCCAAAGAGCCAGCGCCTGACCTATGTGGGGACGGATAACATTGCGGCGGGCAAGCGGCTTGGGCAGCTTGTTGTGGATACTTCGGGCGGGTCAGGGAAAATCGGGGTCATCATCGGCAGCGATGTGGCCGCGAACCAATTGCAGCGTCTCGAAGGGCTTCAGCGGGTGGTAGAAGAGTACAGCGGACTGGAAATCGTCGATGTGCGCAGCTCCAACATTTCACATATGGAAGCGATTCAACAGGCAGTTCAAATGCTGCGCGAGCACCCCGAAATCAATATTATGGTCGGGACGAGTGCGACGGATGCGCTGGGCATGCTGCAGGCAGCTCAAAGTCTCCAGCGCGATACGCTGACGATCATCGGCTTCGATAATCAAAAGGAGACGCTGGAGGCGATAGCAAACGGGGAGATCACAGCGACAATCGCGCAGCAGCCTTATTTGATTGGCGGTACGGCGGTAAAGCTGCTATATGAACATTTCCAGGGGGAGCCTCTTTATTCTGAATATTATACAGAAGTGAAAGTGCTGGACCGCAGCAACGTACAGGAGGGGGAGAGCCTGTGACGATTCGCAAAAAACTGTTTATTTTTATTCCGCTGTTAGTACTGCTGATGAGTTCGGTTTCGTTCTTCCTGTTTCGCAGTGGTAAAACGGTGCAGGAAAGCTATCATCTGATGATGAACCGCATTTTGTTGTATAAGGAAATTTCCTATGAAGTGGGCGAGAACATGCGCTCGACGAACCGTTATATCGTGCAAATGGATACGGAGAGCAAGCCGGAAATTATCAAGCATCTGGAGGCCGTCAAACGCCTGCGTTCGGAGCTCGACAGCCTGGCGACAATTGGGCCGAGTGATTTGCCGCTCGTAAACTACCGCAACATTATCGATACGTTTATCGAACAGGCTGAAGGGATGATTACGCAAATCGACAATCATGACTCCAATACGATAGCCGGGGAATATATCGAAGCGATGCAAACCCAGCGTTTCATCCGCGAAGAAGCCCAGGAGCTTGTCGACCTGGAACTGGGGCAGTATAAGCCGATTTATCAGGAGATGATGTTTACGTCGGAGCGCTTGAATCATTTAGGAATTTTGCTGGTGATTACGGTGGCAGCGCTCAGCATACTGCTTGCTATATGGCTATCCGAGAGCATTACTGGGCCGATCCGCCGCCTGGTGGCTACCGCGAAACAAATATCAAAAGGACGGATGGATACGAAGGCGCCCGAAAGCGTGAGCAATGATGAAATCAGCATTCTCTGCCGGGCCTTTAACGGGATGATTGATAATATCCAGCGGCTCATGGCCGAAAATATGAACAGCTTGGAGAAGGATCGCCTCGTTAAAGAGCTGGAGCTGAAAACACTGCAAAGTCAAATTAATCCGCACTTTTTATTTAATACGCTGAATTCGATTTCTAAGCTGGCATATATTGAAGGAGCTACAAAAACAAGCGATCTTGCCGTATCTGTCTCGCGCTTGCTCAGGTACAATTTGCAAAAGCTCGATCAGGCGGTAACGCTTCGCGAAGAGGTGGAGAACGTGACCGAATATATTAACATTCAAAAGGCGAGATTCCGCGACCGGATTAAATTTGTGATGGATATCGATGAGCGGGCGCTGGACAGCATGATTCCGTGCCTTACTCTACAGCCGATTTTGGAGAATGCATTCGTGCACGGGATTGAACAGATGGAATCCGGAGCGGTCCTGAAGCTGGCGATTGGCTATTCGGAGGATGGCGTGGAGGTGGAGATCCGGGATAATGGCGTAGGAATGAACGCGGAGACCGTGAAAATGCTGCTTGAATCGATACGCGAGGAATCGTCCCGCTTTGGCGGCAGAAAAGGGCAAACGACCGGATTGGGCACGCATAATGTGTTTAAAAGATTGCATTTATTTTTCGACGGACAGGAGCAGATTGACATCGAAAGTGCCGAGGGAACGGGCACCGCTGTTCTGTTTACTTTGCCTTATCGCATGTCGGCTTCATAGGTTTGCAAATTGCACCACTTTCATCGCATTTGACAATACAGGAACGGGGGAACAGCGGATGTATACTTTGCTGATTGCGGACGATGAAGCACTGGAGCGCGAAGGGCTGGAGCTGATGATCCGGCATATGATGCCGGACACGTTTAAGTTTCTCCATGCGGAAAATGGGCGGCGGGCGATTCAGCTTGCAGAGGAGAGCCGGCCGGATTTTATATTTATGGATATTAAAATGCCAGGCATTCAAGGTTTGGAAGCAGTTCGCGAAATTATGGCGAAGCTTCCGGAAACTCAAATTGTGATGATTACAGCACATGATTATTTTACTTATGCGAAGGAAAGCTTGGCTTTGGGAGTACGCGACTATTTACTTAAGCCGGCGAAACGCGAAGAGGTCATGAATGTGCTAAAAATGCTGATTGACGAGACGGAGGTATCAAGACGTGCGAGAAACGAGCGTCTAGAAATGCAGGAGAAGCTGTCCCAGCTTATGCCGTTGGCGGAAAATGAACTGTCGCTCATGCTGATGCTGGAATGCGTACAGGAGGTGGAACTGGAGCAGCTTGCCCAGCTGTTGAATTTGGAATGGCGGAAAGGGTATGCCATGGTGCTTTCGTTCTCCCGGTTTGCGCCAAAGGAATGGGAAAGCTTTCAACTGGTCAAAAAAGATGTGTTTGATGCCGTTAAACAATTTGCGAAGCCAAACTTATCTTGCATCGTCAGCCCGATTGTCGGGCATCAGATGGCGCTGTTTATCCCATTTCCCCCAGGCCAGCAGGGCTATTCCCAGCGAGTGATTTCGCTGGAATGGGGGGAGCGCTTGAGGGATTATGTAGAGGAAAGATTCCGGCTGCCTCTCTCCGTTGGCATCGGCTCGATCCAAGTAGGCTGGGACAGGCTGAGTCAATCGTACCGTGAAGCGGTCCGCGTATGCGCCGACGATTACGATATTGTCAGCGTTCGGCATTATGACGATATTACCCAGAGCTCCGGGCAAGGCACTATTTCGCTTAATGATGAGAAGAAGCTGCTGGATGCGCTGCTGCGGCAGGACAAACAGGAGACGGCGCAGCGCTTCAACGGGCTGTGGGAACGGCTGGAGGAAAGCGAGCAGGGGCATTATTCCCGCTTGCGGGGCGAGGTGATTGGCCTGCTCGTCTATTTAAGCCGGGCCGCACAATCGGGTGACGGGGCGGAGATAATCGCTGCACTGGGGAAGCTGGAGGATCGCGAATCGCTTCGTCAAGGCGCGAAAATGTGGCTGGATACGCTCATCGACGGTTTGCAGGCGGAGAAGGAGCGCAGCCGGTCACATGTACTGCAGCGGGCGCTGCTCTACATCGGGAAAATGTACAAAGAGGATATTTCCATGGAGCAGAGCGCGGAATACGTCAACCTTAGCCCTTATTATTTCAGCAAGCTGTTTAAAATGCATACGGGAGAAAATTTTATTGATTACGTCACCCGGCTGCGTATCGATGAGGCCAAGAAGCTCATAGTTGAGCGGCGGCTTAGCCTTAAGGAAATATGCTTTGAGGTCGGGTATAAGGACCCGAACTATTTCAGCCGCGTCTTTAAGAAAATGACGGGAATTACACCGAGCGAATACCGCCAGCAAATAGATCAGCCAGCTAGTCCTTGTTAATCGACAAGGACTTTTTTGTTATTATAGCAACTTAGTGCTATGAAAGCGCTGCCGATGAATTTCATTACAAAAGGCAGCAATCATTTGCAGGTGAAGAGCAAAGAAATGCAGGTTATTCCCCGCCTATTGCCGCTCAACCAGTGCTAAGATCAAAATGTAAGCGCGAACAATCGCGGCAATTATTCAAATGTTGAAAAGGGGCGAAGGAAGAGTGAGAAAATACGGTCAGATTTTAAAGTCTAGTTTAGTAACGATTTTGTTGGCATCATCTCTCGTAGGCTGCGGAGTAGTATCAGACGGCAGTACCAATACAAAAAATAACACCGGAAATGCCGCCGCAGGCAAAGGCGAAGGTAAAATCGTCATCGGACTGTCCTTGGATACGCTGAAAGAGGAGCGTTGGCAAAAGGACCGGGATATTTTCTCGGAAAAGGTAAAGGAGCTTGGCGGTGAAGTGAAAGTGCTGGCCGCGAACGGGGATGATGCTGTCCAGCTCAGCCAGGCGGAACAGCTTATTTCGCAAGGCGTCGATGTACTCGTCGTCGTGGCGCATAACGCGGAAGCGACCGCACCGATCGTTGAAAAGGCACATAAGGAAGGCATCAAGGTTATCGCGTATGACCGCCTGATCAATAATGCGGAAGTCGACTACTATATTTCCTTTGATAACGTTCGTGTCGGTGAGCTTCAGGCCCAGGCGGTAATCGATCAGGCGCCGAAAGGCAACATCGTATACATCGGCGGCGCTGATACCGACAACAATGCGCACATGTTTAAAACGGGTGCGATGAACATTTTGAAGCCGCTGGAAGAAAAGGGCGATATCAAAATTGTATATGATCAATTCTCCAAAGACTGGAAGCCGGAAGAGGCTCTGAAAAATATGGAAAATGCTCTGACCTCGGTAAAGAATGACGTACAGGGTGTAGTTGCGGCGAATGATGGTACGGCTGGCGGAGCGATTCAGGCGCTAACTGCACAGGGCATGGCTGGTAAGATTCCGGTATCCGGTCAGGATGCCGACTTGGCTGCTGTTCAGCGGATCGCCGAAGGCACGCAGCAAATGACGGTGTATAAGCCGATTAAGTCGATTGCGACCAAAGCAGCCGAAATGGCGATGTCCGCAGCTAAAGGTAAAGATATCGCTACGGAAACTACGGTATACAATGGCAAATTCGACGTTCCATCCGTGCTGCTTGATCCGATGCCGGTCAGCAAGGATGAACTCTCCATTTTGATCGAGGATGGTTTCCACAAGCTCGAGGACGTATACAAAAACGTTCCGAAGGATCAATGGCCGCAGCAATAAGCCAAGTCCTACCGGCATAGATGAGCGGCAGCCTGAAGCTCCCATTAGCATAACGGGCTTCAGGCTGCTCATCACAGCCGGCGGCTGGGCGCGAGAAGGAGATATAAGCCTATGTACGTGTTAGAGATGGTTAATATCAGTAAGGAGTTTCCTGGGGTCAAGGCGCTGGATCAGGTGAATTTCAAAGTGCGCGAAGGTGAAATTCACGCCCTGTGCGGCGAGAACGGTGCCGGAAAATCGACGCTGATGAAGGTGCTCAGCGGCCTGTATCCGGCCGGGACGTATAGCGGCGATCTGGTGATCGGCGGCGAGACGAAGCAATTTCATAACATAACCGATGCTGAAAAGGCCGGGATCACGATCATCCATCAGGAACTGGCGCTCGTCAAAGAGATGACGGTGGGTGAAAATATATTTCTAGGTTCAGAGCCGCAAAAGCGCGGTTTCATAAATTGGGATGAGCTGTACCATAACGCTGCTCTTTGGCTGAACAGAGTAGGTCTGCATATTTCGCCGAATACAAAGATCGGCAGTTTGGGCATCGGTCAGCAGCAGCTGGTCGAAATCGCCAAGGCGCTGTCCAAAAATACACAAATATTAATTCTGGATGAACCGACAGCAGCTTTAACGGAAAGTGAAGTAGATATCCTAATGGGGATATTAAATCAACTACGCAGTGAAGGTGTATCATGCGTGTACATTTCACATAAAATGCCGGAAGTTTTCGCGCTGGCTGATTCCATTACGGTACTGCGCGACGGACAGACGGTGGCGACGCTGGATCGTTCTGAAACGGATGATGACCACGTCGTCTCGCTTATGGTAGGCAGGGAATTGACCGAACGCTATCCTAGAGTGGAGCATACGCCTGGGGAGACGGTGCTGGAGGTAAAAAACTTCGATGTGTGGCACCCGGAGAAGCGAAATCAGAAGGTGATTGACAACGTTAACTTCTCGCTGCGCAAAGGAGAAATATTAGGGATCGCCGGATTGATGGGCGCAGGGCGTACCGAACTCGTCAGCAGTCTGTTTGGCGCTTACGAAGGACGCTCTGAAGGAGAAGTGCTGATCGAAGGCAAGCCTGTACGCATAAAGTCGGTGGCCGACGCGATCAAAGCGGGTTTTGCTCTAGTCAGTGAAGACCGCAAGCGCCAGGGGCTTGTTATGGGAATGGACGTGAAGACGAATACGACCATGGCCACGATGGGCAAGGTGTCGAGGCTCGGATTTATTAACGAGAATGAAGAGATACGCTGGGGAATGCGGTACGTGCAGGATTTGAAGACGAAAACAGCTTCGCTGGAAACCGAAGTAGGCACACTCTCGGGGGGGAATCAGCAGAAGGTCGTCATCGGCAAGTGGCTGATGTCTGATCCGAAAATTCTGATTATGGACGAACCAACCCGGGGAATTGACGTCGGTGCGAAGTATGAAATATATCATTTGATGAATCAACTCGTTGAACAAGGGGTAGCCATCATTATGATTTCCTCGGAGCTGCCGGAGGTGCTGGGCATGAGTGACCGCATTCTGGTTATGAGTGAAGGGGAGTTCGTGCGCGAGTTCGATTGGCGCGAAGCGACGCAAGAAAACATTATGCAAGCCGCAACGGGAGGGAAATAAACATGCAGTTACAAAATGAACTTCAAAAACAAGAAGCTCCCGTAGCGAAAGCTTCGCTTTGGAGCAGTCTGTTCGGAAAAATGGACGTTCGCGCCTATACGATGATCGGGGCACTGGTCCTGATTTGGGCGTTGTTCGGAATATTGGATCCTACTTTTTTAACGGCACGAAATTTATCTAATCTCTTTACGCAAATGTCGGTAACTTCGATTCTGGCTATTGGTATGGTACTCGTCATTGTCGCAGGACATATCGATCTTTCAGTCGGCTCGATCGTCGGGTTAACCGGCGGTTTGGCTGCTATTCTTAGCAACTGGCTTGGCTTGCCGCCGATCATTGTCATTGTCTTGACTTTGGCGGCCGGAGCTATTTTAGGTTTAATGCAGGGCTGGCTTGTAGCTTATAAAATGATTCCGGCCTTTATCGTGACGCTGGGTGGGATGATGGTGTTCCGCGGCGTCCTGATGGGCGTCACCAAATCGATGACGATTCCGGTGTCTGATCCTGTACTGGGGATGCTGGCAAACGCGTATTTTGCCAGAGGCTTCGGGATAGCAATCGCTGCGATCGCTATAGGCTTGTTTGTTTGGAGCGCATTCAGAAAGCGCCATTCCCGGCTGAAATACGGATTTGAGGTTTCACCGCTTGGCGTGGATATTATTAAGGTTGTCGGGGTCGCATTGGTCATTATTTCATTCGTGTTCATTATGAACAATTATAAAGGCATTCCGTTCCCGATTATTTTTGTAATTTTGCTGGCCGTTATTTTTTACTTCTTGTCTACGAAAACTACCTTTGGCCGTCATATTTATGCGATTGGCGGGAATAAGGAAGCGGCCCGCCTGTCAGGGATTAACATCCACCGGAAGACGATGCTGATCTTTTTGCTTAGCGGCTTGCTAAGCTCGATTGCCGCGATCGTATTGACATCCCGTCTCGCTTCGGCCACGATTACCGCAGGAACAATGGCGGAAATGGACGCAATCGCTGCCTGTGTTATCGGGGGCACATCGCTGATGGGTGGTGCCGGAACGGTCATCGGTGCGCTAATCGGTGCGCTGGTCATGACCTCGCTTGATAACGGCATGTCACTAATGGGGCTGGAATCTTTTTGGCAGTATGTTGTGAAAGGATCCATACTCGTTTTCGCCGTATGGCTGGATATTTCCAATCGCCGCAAAGGCGCTAGATAATACAAATAATCAACGTATTTGAAAGAAGATCATGACCTTGGATTATCCTTAATTTGGATAAATCTGGGGTCTTTTTTTTCTTGGAAAAAAATCACGCAGCAGTTTGCAATTTATTTTAATTTTTATTAAATTGTTTATATGAAATTTTTCAGAAAGGGTTGAAAGGATGGCCGATCAAAAGCAATTTGTATCATCATCGAACGTAAAAAAATTGAAAGCAAACAGGACAACGGAACTTATATCCAAATTCGTGCTCATTACTTTAGGAGCGATAATTGCTGGCGTTGCGCTGGAACTGTTTCTCGTGCCTAACGCGATCATTGACGGGGGGATTACCGGTATTTCGCTAATGTTAACGAATATTACAGGCATTCCTCTAGGAATATTTTTGTTTACGATCAATCTTCCCTTTCTTTTTGTCGGGTTTAGGCAGGTAGGGAAGAAGTTTGCCTTCTCATCACTGTATGGTATCGCGGTACTTTCCTTAACGACAGCCTATTTGCACCCTGTGGAAGCTTTCACGCACGATAAATTGCTGGCCGTCTTGTTTGGAGCGCTGCTGCTTGGACTGGGCGTCGGATTAGTATTGCGGGTGGGCGGTACGACGGATGGGGCGGAAATCGTAGCTATTCTCATATCGAAAAAAGTCAACATCTCCGTAGGGCAGATCATTCTAATTATTAATGTAGTGATTTTTATCGTTGCTGGCTTTTTGCTCGGTTGGGATTCGGCGATGTATTCGATCTTTACCTACTATATCGCCTCAAAGGTGATGGATGTTATTGTCCAGGGTCTCGATGAATCCAAGTCCGTGACAGTCATTACGACGCATTATGAGGAGGTATCCGAGGCGATTATGAAAAGCTTGGGCCGCAGCACGACGTATCTTTATGCACGGGGCGGCATGAGCAAGCAGGATACTCAAGTTATTTACTGCGTAGTCAGCCGCTTAGAGCTGTCGATGCTGAAGACGGTTGTTCGTGAAATTGATCCTGGAGCTTTCATAGCGATTGAGACCGTATCGGATGTGACTGGCGGCAGCTTTACCGGGGAAAAAGCGCATTGATGTGTTAAGGGAGGGTACAGCCATGCGAGAACCCTCAGGCAAAGCAGGGCATGGGGTATTCTGCGTTAACGCATCGCTCGTTCGGTATAAAATGGCCCTGGAGCTTTAGTTCCAGGGTTTTTTAGTTCGGGGGTTTGCTGCTGTTTACAGACAATGGCGTTATTCGTTATGATCAAAGCAATAGCCGTTAAGGAGATCAAGTACATGGAAATATGGATTACTGCGCTTGTACTACTGCTTTTTTTCGTCATGGCTGTTATTGGGTCAACCATCGCAGTCATAAAGAAGAGAAAGCTTGGAAGTCAGGGGAGCAATGTCATCCCTATGGCAAAAAGGAAGCGCACCTCTAGGGGAAATTCAGATATTATCACTACCGGCAATCAGAAATGTTCCCGGTGCGGCCAAGCGAAGCAGCTCGTATTTTATGCCAATGATTGGGGCCATGTCGCCGGATTGTGTAAAGCATGCAGAAAAGAAATAGGGGATAAGCAAGAGCTGTATCCGATATAAATAGAGGCAGTCCGAATCCGATATGTTCTGATATGTATCCGATATAAATCATGTGTCAACTGCATACCTTCAAATATGCCTTCGCAAATTTATGCGTTAAATTAACACGGCTGGAAGGGAGCGGGGACAATGTACTATATCGAGGTGGAGCAAGGGGTCAAAATTTTTGTAGAAGATGTGAATCCTGGCCCTGGCAGCTTGCCGGTTTTGTTCATTCATGGCTGGCCCGTCAATCATAAAATGTTCGAATATCAGTGGAACCTCCTTGTAAAATACGGGTACCGCTGCATTGGTCTTGATTTGCGCGGTTTCGGCAAATCGGACCGTCCATGGACGGGTTATGACTACGACGCGCTGGCTGCTGATGTACGTTCTGTTGTAGCGGCGCTTGGGCTGAACTATTTTATACTAACAGGCTTCTCGATTGGAGGAGCGATTGCCATTCGCTATATGGCTCGGTATGAAGGGTACGGCGTGTGCAAGCTTGCCTTAGTTGCAGCCGCAGCCCCTCGCTTTTCCAGATCGCCGAATTATCCTTATGGACTTCCTGTAGAAGATATTAACCTGCTCATTAATCAAACCTATAGCAACCGTCCGCAGATGCTGGCAGCGTTTGGAGAGAAATTTTTTTACAGTAAAATTACTCCGGCATTTCGCGATTGGTTTCAGGATCTAGGACTGGAGGCTTCCGGGCACGGAACAATTCAAGGCCTGGTCTCCCTTAGGGATGAAGACTTACGCCCCGATCTGGGCCGTATTGTTGTCCGGACGGGAATATTCCATGGCGCACAGGATCAAATCGTTCCTTTTGCTTCCGCAGAGGCTTTGCGCCGGGGAATACGGCAGTCGGAGCTTTACCGGTTTGAGCGGAGCGGGCACGGCGTATTCTACGATGAGCTTGAGGCTTTTAATGAGGCATATGTACAATTTCTGCGCGGTTGAAAGCGGGAAGGATGGGGCAGCCTGGAAAGCCGATAAGTTAGGAAGGAAAAGAAAGAGCGTGTCCTTAAGTGATATGCTCCCCTCACGAGACGGTTATTATTAATTCACCAGTCTGCTGTAAGGGGAGCATATTGTAAGGCAGGCTCTTTCTTTGTTTAAAAATTAGTGCATATCACGGAACAGTCCAACAACTTTCCCTAATATCGTCACATGCTTCAGAAGAAGCGGCTCCATCGTCGCGTTCTCAGGCTGAAGGCGAATATGATCCTTCTCCTTATAAAATGTCTTCACGGTCGCCTCATCATCCTCGGTCATGGCAACGACAATATCGCCATTGTTCGCCGTTTGCTGCTTGCGTACGATAACATAGTCGCCGCTATGTATCCCTGCTTCAATCATACTGTCGCCTACGACAGACAACATAAAGGTCTCACCTTCACCCGCATAATGCTGAGGAAGAGGGAAATAATCTTCAATGTTCTCAGTGGCTGTAATAGGAACGCCTGCTGTGACTTTGCCGATTACAGGAACCCGAGCTACGGAGTGAGCGAATAGGCCGAGGTTATCCCCATCCTCCTGTCCGAGCAATTCGATGGCTCTTGGCTTCGTTGGATCACGACGGATGAATCCTTTCTTCTCCAGCCGGTCCAAATGCCCATGCACAGTGGAACTGGAAGCTAGTCCGACCGCTTCGCCGATTTCGCGAACGGAAGGCGGGTAACCTTTCAATCTTACTTCTGAGCGTATAAATTCAAGAATAGCTTGCTGACGGCTGGAAACCTTCGACATAATCCATCAACCCCATTTTAGTAACGTTTGGAAAAATTATACCACAGAACTTCCGTTCGCACAAACATAAGTTCTAAATTTATGGGAATATCCAACTCTGGCTGAATGCTGATGTGATAGGTAATTTATTATTTTATTAGAATAGGAACAATTGTTCTAAAAAACTATTGAATCAAACAAGTGTTCGTGTTATTATGAATTTATCGAAAATAAGAACATTTGTTTGGAGTGATGATTCAATGTTAAAATACACTACATATCAAAGTATTTATAATGATCGCAATATGGATTCGCGCAGAAGCGTTACAATATATGCCTTATGTTCCAGATTGGTTAATTCGGTCAGGTGCTCCATTTCAACTTTTATGGCCAAAATGACATTGTTCAAAGTTGCAGTTTTCATTTTGGTCGCGATGATTACCAGTACCGGCATGATGACGGTTGTTGCCTCGTCACCGGAAGAGAATGTTCCGCTAAAGCGGGTCGTAGTGAAGCAGGGGGATTCTTTATGGAAGCTCGCTGCTCATCACAAGCCTGACAGAATGGATACAAGAATTTATATTGAAGCGATTATGAAGGCGAATGGATTGACGGGGGGCAGTATTCAGCCGGGAGATCTGCTTGTGATGCCTGCGAAATAATAGTCAGAACCATTGTATTAATGAAAAGATATATAGTATGGAATGAAGTAATATGTATATAGAAGCAATGTATGTACTGCAGCGTTATTATTGAAGGGCTGTCCGAAAAGTAGTATTTGCTACTTGGACAGCCCTACTTGCACGTGGATTCATATTACGGTACCTACGGACTACGTATTAATTGTTATATCAGGAGCCGAAATGGTTGGCGGCGTGGTTAAATCTGAAGCTGCGGCGGCAAAGCTGGCGATTTCTAAAGAAACAGGAGTGCCGATTAACAGGTCTGTCGTGTCCAGCACCAAACTAGCCGTAGTAAGCGTAGATAAGGAGTTTTGCTGAAGAACGCCATTAATATAAACGTTGAAATAATTATTGGCCGGCACAATGGGGGGCAGCGAAGTTACCGGACCATCATCGTCATCCGTAAAGCTTGCCGCAAGGATCGTCGTCTCTGTGGGGCCGATCATGTCTGCAGTAATCGTTGCAAAAAAGCGCGAAGTTACCGGGTTAATCGTAGTTGTAATTGTTCCTCCCGTAGCTACTGGCGCAGAAGCTGTAGCGGTAAATACCGGTTTTACGACTGGCATAGGATCACCTCCTTTTCCGTAAGTGAACCGAAAGTCTGCTAATAAACGGAAGCTATCTAACTTTCGATTAATAATATAAGATGAAACATTACTAGGAAGCGAGACGGCTTTTTGCTCCAGTATAAAAAATTGTTTTACTTATTTTGAAGGGTATCTGTCCATTTCCAGTCAATGTAAAGAGACATATGATACTTAAGAATTAAATATAAACATTAGCGGAAGGTGTATAAAATGGCCGCTGTTATTGTTCATGTTCAGTCTAAAGTGAGATGCCGAAAAGTGAAGAGGAGAAAACGTAAAGTTACGGTAAGGAGAAAAATAACTAAAGGCTGCTTTAAATTTCGCAAGCAATGGTCATCTGAGAGAAGGAAGAGCAACTGTCATTGCCGTTGCCCGAGAAAATTAGTAGGATTAATTAGAAAACGGCGCAGCAGGCTGCTTGTATGGCAAATAGAGCAAGCTGTTCGCAGGGCGAAATGTGCGCAGGGCCCACCTGGCCCTGCAGGCGAGCGCGGCACAGTCGGCCCTGCTGGCGCAGCCGGCGCAGCGGGCCCACCGGGCCCTCCGGGCGAGCGTGGCGCCACCGGCCCTGCTGGCGCAGCCGGCGCAGCGGGCCCACCTGGCCCCGCAGGCGAGCGCGGCGCCACCGGCCCTGCTGGCGCAGCCGGCGCAGCGGGCTCACCTGGCCCCGCAGGCGAGCAGGGCGCCACAGGCCCCCCAGGGCCAGAAGGCCCGCAAGGCCCGCCTGGCGAAGTGCCGGGGGTAGCGATCCTGCCGAGCGCGTTTCGTTATTTTTATTTTCCGCCAACGGCCTTGACAGGGACGGTGACAATTCCTGCGACCGAATTTGTCGATGATGACGGTCATCCTCCTGCGGCATTTGCTGGAATGGGGCCAAACAGCTTCTCGAATTTATATATGAACGGTGTCCTGCAGGGAAGCAATTTGTACAGTTTGACTCCGGCCGCCTTAACACTTATTCTTGAAGAAGATACCGTATTGGCGGGAACGCCGGTTATCGTCGAAAATGTTGCATTTTTGGCCCTAATTCAATAGAAATCCGACCAGAATCAAGTCCTTGACAAGCTTTAGCAGTCATGTCAATGTAAATATGAATGCCTTGCAACTTCGCTTCATATGCTTATTCTGGCGATTTAGCTTATGCTGTAAAGCTTCACGAACTTATTACAGGAGGGAACTATGGATATAGATGCAATGGTTCAGCGTATTAACGAATTAGCTCGAAAAAATAAAGCCGAAGGATTGACGGAAGACGAAATGCTGGAACGTGCGCAGCTGCGGGAGACTTACCTGCAAAACATAAGAAGAAACTTCCGCCAGCAGTTGGAATCAATCGAAGTGGTGGATAAATAAAGGCCGGCCCAATGGTCGGCTTTACATATGAGCAAGGAGGTTCTAAAGATGGAATACGCTTATCTTGGTAAAAGTGGTTTAGCTGTATCTCGCCTATGCCTGGGCAGTATGACGTTCGGTGGTCAGACGGACGAAGCGGAATCCGCTAAAATGATAGCGGCCTTTCTCGATCAGGGCGGCAACTTTATTGACACTGCGGATGTGTATACCGAAGGGCGATCCGAGGAAATTGTAGGCAGGCATATTAAAGAACGCCGCTCGGAAGTCATCCTTGCGACAAAAGTGCGGATGCGGACTTCTCCCGATGTCAACGCATTTGGAGCTTCCCGCAAGCGGATTATGGACGGAATTGATGCCAGCTTAAAAAGGCTTGGCACCGATTACATCGATTTGTACCAGATCCATGTTTGGGATGCGGATACACCGGTGGAAGAAACGCTCAGAGCGTTGGATGATCTCGTGACTTCCGGCAAAGTGCGTTATATCGGCTGTTCGAATTATTTGTCATGGCAATTAATGAAAAGTCTAGGAATAAGTGATGTGAGAGGGTACTCCCGTTACATATCCTTGCAGCAGCAGTATAGCCTCATAAACCGGGAAGCGGAGCGGGAGCTCGTCTCTTTGTGCGCTGAAGAGAAGGTGGGCATTATTCCGTGGGCTCCACTGGGCGGTGGGTTTCTGACCGGAAAATACCGCAGAGGAGAAACTCCAACTGAAGGGCGGCTCGGTACGGCCAAAGCGGGAGAGAGCAGCTGGCTCAATCGTGCGGATGACAAAAACTTTGCCATATTGGATACCGTATTGGCCGCCGCCGAAGAAACGGGCAAAACTCCGGCGCAAGTGTCGCTAAATTGGCTGCTGGAGCAGCCTTGCATTACGTCTCCTATTTTCGGAGCCAGCACGTTTGCCCAGTTTGAGGAAAACATGGGGGCTGTCGGCTGGAAATTGCCAACGGAACTGCGGCAGCGCCTTGATGAGGTGAGCGCGTTGCCTGATGAATATCCCGCTCGTTTTCTAAATAAGTTCAGCAGAAACATTTAACACTGCATACGATCAATCCTAGGAGGAAAAGCTATGGCTTCATTTGACAGAAAAGTTGAGCGCAATCAGGTCAGACTAAGTAAAAAAGGAAAAAATCCGCTGGATAAAAAAGGCGGCGGAAGAACGGGTTCGGGAAGTACGATGGGAGGAAGAGGAGACGGAGATATTTTTAAAGGCAGAAAAATCATTCTCCCACTCCTGCTAGTTTTACTGGCAGGGCTATATTCCGGCGTTGCTTTGGCGGGCGGAGGAGCAGAGGTCAGCACGACGATGTTCTGGATTACGATTGCCCTTTACGTCATTCTGGCGATTGCTCTATTTCTTAATAAGCCTTTTTTGCGAATCAACAAAAACTATTTGTACACCGCCAAGTTTAACCGGGATCGGATGCTGGAGGCCGCGCAAATTAGTAAAATTGTCGTACATCAAAATAAAATCGTCATCAAGCCAAAAGCTAAAGGACAGGACTGGGTGTTCCACCGCAGACGTAATCTATTCGACACGCCAGCTATGGCGGAACGGCTGGAGGCTTTTGCCAAAACGCATAAAGTTAATTTTGAACAGGCATAAGGATGGCGGCCAGATGCTGGCATAAAAGCGGATTTTAATATTTTATCAAGTACAGATGACAACTACAGATGAACGGTTTTCAAGAGATATCTTTTAAATGATATGTTTAGCAATAGTTATATTGGGAGAAAAGAGGACAAAAATACATGACAATCAAAGCGGTTTGTTTCGATTTAGATGATACATTACTATGGGATGAGCGCAGTGTGAAAGAGAGCTTTGCAGTGACCTGCCTGAAGGCGAAGGAAGCTGCCGGCGTAGATCCGGTAAAGCTGGAAGAGGCGGTACGCAAAGAAGCGAGGGAGCTGTACGAGTCCTATGAGACGTTTCCTTTTACAAAAATGATCGGCATTAATCCATTTGAAGGTTTATGGGCGAATTTTACGGCAGGGGAGCAGCCGGAGTTCCGTAAATTGGAGCAGCTGGCTCCAGCCTACCGCAAGGAATCGTGGCGCCGCGGCCTGCTCGCTTTAGGGGTGGATAATGAAGAACTGGCAGGCGAGCTTGCTGAACAATTCGGCAGAGAACGCCGTTCCCGTCCTCATGTCTACGAAGAAACATTCCAAGTATTAAATGAGCTTAAAGGAAACGTAAAGCTGCTTTTGCTGACGAACGGCTGCCCGGCATTGCAGCAGGAGAAGCTGGATGGTGTGCCGGAGCTTACTCCTTACTTTGATGAAATTGTTATTTCCGGTGCTTTTGGCAAAGGGAAACCGGATAGCACGATATTCCAGCATGCATTGGAGCGCCTCGGTGTCGAAGCACAGGAAGCAATCATGGTTGGGGACAAGCTGACAACAGACATTATCGGTTCGTTAGGTGTAGGGATGACCGCTGTATGGGTGAACCGGGAAGGACATACTCGCAGTGATGAAATCGTACCGGATTATGAAATCAAGCATTTATCCGAGCTTCATCAAATCATTGCGGAGCTGAACTGAAGTTTATACATCGTATATTAAAGAAGCTGCCTCTGACATCCGTTCTAATGGAGATCAGGGCAGCTTCTTTGCGTCCTCTGCATATTTTTTTCTGCGGGTGGTCTGGATTGGAACTTAGCACCGAGGCCCGCCATACGATCCAAGCTAAGCTTTTTGAAAATTAGGATCATCATAAGGATGGGCAATCCATCCGTTCTCTTCCACGAAAAGGCGGACAGCAACGACATTTCGCTCGTCGGTTAAGGTGAAGAAATGCGCTGTGTTCTCAGGAACAGAGATCAAATCTCCGGGCACAAGGTTCACATCAAAGTATCCCGTTTCTTCATCGCCTTTAATAATAAACGTTCCCGCGCCTGAAATGATCGCACGGATTTCGTCTTCTGTATGCGTATGAACTTGCTCAAACTTGGCCAGCAGCTCTTCGATGTTCGGCGTTGCTTCGCTTAATGTAATGACATCCCAAGTACGGTATCCCCGGCGTGCGGCCAAATCCTGAATTTCCGTATCGAAAGTGTTCAATATTTCGCTCTTTTGCTCATCGGATAACAGGAAGTTGTTTTGGAGTTCAACAGGCAGTTTGCCAACGTCCCAATGTTCGTAAATAACTTCGAATTGATTTAGGAATTCCCGAACTTTCTCGTCACCAGAAATGATTTCGTTCGTGTTTCTTATTCTGATTTCGGCCATGGGATTACCCCGCTTTCATATTGATATGATTGCATTATATCCGATCGGGAGCCCGGTTGTCGACCCTAAATTTAGGAGTTATATCCTTGGCACTAAAAGGGTTTGCCCGATCATGTAAATCGGTCAGTACCTTTTCTTTAGCGCTTTGTTCTGTTAAACTAAATGTTAATGTTTTGTGGGAGGGATTTAGATCATGAGTAAGCCAAATCTGGAGTCCAGAATGAAAGAACGAATATTGATCCTCGATGGTGCGATGGGTACCATGATACAGCAGGAGGACTTAACGCCGGCTGATTTTGGCGGTGATGAACTGGACGGCTGTAATGAGATGCTCGTGCTCACCCGTCCTGATGTAATCCAGAGTATCCATGAGAAATACCTGGAAGCAGGAGCCGACCTGATTTCAACGAATACGTTCGGTGCGACCTCGGTCGTGCTGGCTGAATACGATATACAAGATAAGGCGCGCGAGCTTAATCTGGCTGCTGCCCGCCTGGCCATTGCGGCTGCGGAGAAGTACAGTACGCCTGAACATCCAAGATATGTCGTGGGTGCATTAGGGCCGACGACGAAGACGCTGTCTGTTACGGGGGGCGTTACCTTTGATGAGCTGATTGACAGCTACGAGGAACAGGCGCTTGCACTGGTTGAAGCCGGTGTCGATGTGATTTTGCTGGAGACGTCGCAGGATACGCTAAATGTCAAGGCAGGTAGTATCGGAATTTCAAAAGCGTTTGAAGCTGCCGGGAAAAAGCTGCCGTTGATGATTTCGGGGACAATCGAGCCTATGGGCACAACACTGGCCGGTCAAAGTATAGAAGCCTTCTATATATCCCTAGAGCATTTGAAGCCGCTCTCCTTTGGACTTAACTGCGCAACAGGCCCGGAGTTTATGAGGGACCACATTCGCACATTGTCCGATATGTCTAAATACGGCGTCAGCTGTTACCCCAATGCCGGATTGCCGGATGAGAACGGGAAATATCATGAATCGCCGGACTCCTTGGCGATGAAAATGGGCGCCTTCGCGGAGCAGGGCTGGCTCAACATTGCCGGGGGCTGCTGCGGCACGACTCCGGAGCATATCGCCGCATTGGTCGAAACGATGAGTCAGTATAAACCGCGTGAAATGAACGGCGAGCATGCAGACGCGGTATCCGGCGTCGAGACAGTTTATATCGAGGATGCCAACCGCCCGATTATGATCGGGGAACGGACGAATATTTCCGGGTCGCGGAAATTCAAGCGGCTGATCAAGGAAGAAAAGTATGATGAGGCGTCTGAAATCGCCCGCTCGCAGGTAAAAGGCGGCGCTATGGTTATCGATATTAACCTGCAGGATACCGACATCGATGAGGCCTACGCGGTTCAAAACTTCTACCCGATGGTCACAAAGAAGATCAAAGCGCCGATCATGATTGATTCCACTTATGATCATATTATTGAATTGGCGCTAAAATATTCCCAAGGGAAAGCTATAATTAACTCCATTAACCTTGAAGATGGAGAGGCGAAGTTTAAGCAAATCGTTCCGCTTATCCATCGTTATGGAGCGGCGGTCGTCTGTATTTTAATCGATGAGCGCGGCCAGGCCGTCTCCCGTGAAGCCAAGATGGAAGTAGCCACTCGTGCCTATGAGCTGCTTGTGAATAAATATGGGCTTCAGCCTGAAGATATTATTTTTGACCCGAATATGTTCCCGGTAGGCTCAGGCGACCCGCAATATATCGGCTCTGCTGTGGAGACTATCGAAGGGATACGCATGATTAAAGAGAAATATCCTAAAGCCAAGACGATTCTCGGTCTGAGCAACATTTCCTTCGGGCTGCCTGACGCCGGGCGCGAAGTGTTGAACTCCGTCTATTTGTATCATTGCACCAAAGCGGGCTTGGACTATGCGATTGTGAACACGGAGAAGCTGGAGCGCTATGCATCCATTTCGGATGAAGACCGCCGCCTAGCTGAAGAGCTCATTTTTAATACGAATGATGAGACTTTGGCTGCATTCGTCGCCGCTTTCCGCGACAAGAAGGTGGAGAAGAAGGTCAAGCACGAGCAGCTTACATTAGAGGAACGGCTGGCCAATTATGTTGTAGAAGGCAGCAAAGAGGGGCTCATCCCGGACTTGGACGAGGCGTTGCAGAAATACAGCGCTTTGGATATCATTAACGGTCCTCTGATGGCTGGCATGGAAGAAGTAGGGCGGTTGTTCAACAATAATGAATTGATTGTGGCAGAAGTGCTGCAAAGTGCTGAAGTAATGAAGGCTTCAGTCGCTCATTTGGAGCCGCATATGGAGAAGAACGAGTCTTCGGTTAAAGGGAAGATTTTGCTGGCGACCGTTAAAGGGGATGTGCACGACATAGGGAAAAACCTCGTTGAGATCATTTTGTCCAACAATGGTTATCATATCGTCAATTTGGGTATAAAAGTACCACCGGAGCGAATTATTGAAGCTTACCGGGAGGAGAAACCCGATGCGATCGGCTTATCCGGCCTGCTGGTCAAATCCGCGCAGCAAATGGTATTAACCGCTCAGGATTTGCGTACCGCGGGAATCGAAGTGCCGATTTTGGTCGGGGGGGCTGCTCTAACCCGCAAGTTTACGAAAACGCGGATTCGCCCTGAATATGACGGAATGGTCATTTATGCTAAGGATGCGATGGATGGGCTGGATTTGGCAAATAAGCTGATGGACCCGGTAAGAAGGGAAGAAATGCGGGCGCAAATGGAAGCTGAGAAAGAAGCGGATGCGGCGGTAGCTGTTGCTGTCAAAGAGCTGCCCGAGCTGACGCGCGTGCAGCGCTCCAACATTTCAACCGATGCTCCCGTTTATTTGCCTCCGGATTTGGATCGCCATATTTTGCGCAACTATCCGATCAGCCACATTATTCCGTATATAAATATGCAAATGCTGCTTGGACACCATTTGGGCCTTCGGGGTTCTGTCGAGCAACTGCTGGCCAAGGAAGATCCTAAAGCGGTGCAGCTTAAAGAAACGGTCGACGAAATATTATATGAAGCGGTAACGGATGGCACTATCCAGGCGCAGGCGATGTATCAGTTTTTCCCGGCCCAATCATCCGGAAATAAAATTATGATTTACGATCCGCATGATCATTCGAAGATAATTCAGACGTTTGATTTTCCGCGGCAGCGCGTAGAGCCCTACTTGTGTCTGTCCGATTTCTTAAAATCGGTAGACAGCGGTGTAATGGACTACGTCGGCTTTCTTGTCGTGAGCGCGGGAATGGGCATTCGCGGCCGTTCTGAAGAGCTAAAGGAGAAGGGCGACTATCTCCGTTCGCATGCGCTGCAGTCCGTCGCATTGGAAGTAGCGGAAGGGTTAGCGGAGCGTGTTCACCATATGATGCGCGATACATGGGGCTTCCCTGATCCGCAGGATATGACGATGAAGCAGCGCCTTGGAGCACGCTACCAGGGAATACGGGTGTCGTTTGGTTATCCGGCATGTCCAGACCTGGAGTATCAAGGGCCGTTGTTCGAGCTGCTTAAGCCGGAGGATATCGGCGTAGAACTGACCGAAGGCTTCATGATGGAGCCGGAAGCTTCCGTATCCGCCATGGTATTTGCCCATCCGCAGGCTCAATATTTTAATGTCGATAAAGCTTAGTCGTGCATGAACAAACCCTCCGGCTTCCGGAGGGTTTTGACAATAGAGACTCCACACGCCATGGAAGGAGGAAAGAAGAATGGAGCTATATTTTTTGGGAACCAATGCCGGCGTCCCTTCGTTAGAGCGGAATGTAACATCGCTTGCGCTCCGCATGCTAGAGGAAAGACGGGCTATCTGGCTGTTTGACTGCGGGGAAGGAACCCAGCATCAAATTCTTCGTTCTCCTCTTAAGCTTAGCAAGCTGGAGAAAATATTTATTACACATTTACATGGTGACCACCTGTTTGGTTTGCCAGGTCTAATATCAAGCCGGGCCTATCAAGGGGGAGATGAGCCGCTCACGATATACGGGCCTGTTGGCTTAAAGCAGTATATCCATACTTCGCTTGAGCTGAGCGAGTCGCGCATTAGCTATGAGCTCAATATAGTGGAGCATGAAGGAGGACTATTGTTTGAGGATGAATCGTTCCGGGTCGAGGCCTCACTGCTCGACCACCGGGTTACGAGCTACGGCTACCGGATTATAGAGAAGGATTTGCCGGGCAAGCTCGATTGCAGCGTCCTCGAAAGCTATGGTATTCGTCCAGGACCGATATATGGCAAATTAAAACGAGGCGAGACCGTGCAAACGCCAGATGGCCGGATTCTCGAACCTTCTGAAGTGCTGGGTAAGCCGAAAAAAGGCCGGATCGTCACGATATTGGGCGATACGCGGCCGTGCGGCTCCGTGCTCACATTAGCGCAGTCTGCTGATGTTCTCGTGCATGAAGCGACGTTTCTTCATGAGCTGAAGGACACCGCCCGTACTTATTTTCACAGTACAGCTCGCCAGGCGGCAGAGGCGGCGAGGGAAGCAGGTGTCGGGCAGTTGTTCCTTTCGCACTTTAGTTCGCGGTATAAGTATGAGCAGCAGTTAACGCAGCTGGAACAAGAAGCAAGAGAGGTTTTTCCGATGGCCAGACTGGCTTGCGAGCATAGATTATATCCGATTGAACGGAGAGAGCAATAAAATATTTTCCGGGAAAGCGCAGGAAATGACAGGCCGCTGCAAAGTTTGATAAGGAAGAAGGGGGAGAGATCCTTCGTTCGATGCCTTTCGACTTGCAGCGGCTCTAATTTGCTGCTATGGACCCGGACGCGGGAAGAAATTTGCCTCCGCTTTGTTTTTCTATGTAGAATATAATAAGCAAATATTTCGGGAGGGTGCCCAGTGAAAAAGATTCCTTTTGCCATACATGGTTTTGGGACAATCGCCAAGACACATATAGTTGCACTGCGAACGTTGCCGGTTATTAAGAAAACCCCGTTCGTACCGGTATTGGATACGCTTGTAACCCGTAATCCGGATTTACATAAAGAGCAGGCTTATGCGATGGGCTTTGATTATGTTACGAACGATATATGTGAAGCGGCTAACCGGGAATCGGTGGCAGCGGTTAGCGTTTGTACTCCTAACGCCTTTCATCCTGAAAGTATCCGGGCAGCGGGTGAAGCGGGCAAATCCCTTTACTGCGAGAAACCGATTGCCGATACTTACAAACAATCCGTAAAGGCAGCAGCGGCATTTCCCGATCATCTGACAGAGCAGGTTGCCCTCATGTTCCGCTATCATCCTGCTGTGCAGCGGACTACGGAATTGCTGCACCAGCAAAGCATCGGCGAAGTGCTGCAGTGTAAAATATCGTACTTGCGTTCCGGATATCTCGATCAGGAGCGGCCTTTTAGCTGGCGGGTAAGCAGCGAACTGTCCGGAGGCGGGGCAATTACCGATATCGGGGTTCATGCGCTTGATTTGGTTTGTCACTGGTTCGGTGAGCTGTCGCACATCAGCGGATTCACAGAGACTTTTGTGAAGGAACGCCATGTCGAACCAGGGAGCGGGCAGAAAGTGAATATTGCAGTGGATGATTGGGCGGCTGTAAATTATGAGACGGCTTCCGGTGTCCGTGGAATGGTGGAAGTATCGCGCATCGCCTGGGGAAGCGACGCCTTCACGGTACAAATTGTCGGGACCCAAGGAAGCATCGTGATGGATTTGGAGCGTGACAGCTACCCGAAGGTTCAGCTGCTGCGCGGGGCGCTAAGCCACTGCCCCGAACCTGCCGGACTCGCCCTGCTGCCTGATGCCAAGGCGACGATGGGGCTGTTTGTAGATTCCCACTTTGCCTCACTTCATCACTTTATGCTGAGATTGAACGGCAGTGATGAATTTGCTGGCTTGGCCCCAACCTTTGCTGATGCGCTGCGTGTAGAGAAGTACGTCGCTCAAGTTCGCGAGAAGGAGTGAAGTTGTTGTCTAAATGGAAAGCCTACCTCATTGACCTGGATGGCACGCTGTATCACGGTTCGCGAATGATGCCAGGGGCCGATGAATTAATTCATGCTATGAAACTTAATCATATTCCTTTTTTATTCGTTACAAATAATTCTTCACGGACACCCGGAGATGTCGCCCTGCATTTGCAACAGATGGGCATCCCGGCAGAGGAAGACGAGGTATGCACATCCGCTGTTGCCGCTGCCGAGTATATCGCCGCGGTACAGCCTGGGGCCAGTGTAGCTCCGATCGGTGAGCACGGCCTGGTGGAAGCGTTGAAAGCTGCCGGCTTGTCGCTGGATACCGGTCAGCCGCAGTTTGTCGTACAGGGAATTGACCGTACGTTTACTTACGACAAACTGACGCTAACAGCCCGCTGGATAGCTGAGGGAGCGCGTTATGTGCTGACGAATCCGGATTTATTGCTGCCATCACAGGAAGGCTTAATGCCTGGAGCAGGAACGATTTCGGCTGCCATTGTGGCCGCTACCGGTGCTGAACCCGTTGTCATTGGTAAGCCTTCCAAAATATTGATGCAGCATGCGATGGACCGGCTTGGCGTAACTGCTGATGAGACGGCGGTTATTGGTGATAATATGTTTACCGATATTTCCGCTGGAGCTCACGCTGGCTGTGGAACGATTTTAACGTTAACCGGAGTGACCCATCGCGATAATTTTCAGGAACTGACGAGGAAAACGGGTGTAGAACCGGACATCGTTTGCGAAAATTTGGATGAAGTGAGGGCATTGATTTTAAATCGCTCGAATTGAAGATCAAAGGCATAATGCGAGAGAGAAGGGAAAGATGGATATGCCGGAATTGCCGGAAATGGAAAACTATCGAATACAATTGTCTAAACATATATTGGATCTGCCTATTACCAATGTAGCGATCAACCGGGAGAAGTCCGTCAACATTGAGGCAAATGCATTTAAGAGCGCTTTGATGGGCGGGCAAGTTATTTTTATCGAACGCCGGGGGAAGCATCTTCTGTTTCATCTGGACAACGGCCGCCGGCTTTTGCTGCATTTGATGCTTGGCGGATTGCTCTACTTGGGATCACCTGAAGACCGTCCGAACCGGACCACGCAAATTGAAATTACCTTTGGAAGCGAATTGGTGCTTTACTTCATTGGTCTTAGGCTGGGCTACTTACACCTGCATACTGCGAAGGAGACGGAACAATTAATGTCCGATCTAGGTCCTGAGCTGCTCGATCGCAGAATGAATGAAGAGAAATTTAAAGCAATTTTTCGCAAACGCCGCGGCAGTCTAAAGACAGCGCTTGTCAATCAGGAAATCGTGGCGGGCATCGGCAACTGCTATGCGGATGAGATCGCCTATGCGGCTGAGCTCAAACCTTCCGCAAAATTGCAAAATTTCAACGAGGAGGATCTGTCCCGATTGTATGCTGCGGCCCGGGAAGTCTTGCTGAACGCTACAGAAGCTGGCGGCTACATAGAGCTCCCAATGACTCAGGATGATCAATTGACAGGCGGTTTTAATGAACGCTGCCAAGTATATGACCGCGAGGGGGAGAAATGCTTTCGCTGCGGTGATAACATCGTCAAAACAGAAATAGCCGGTAAAAAAGTGTTTTACAGTCCGGGCTGTCAGCATGATCGCTAGCGAGCCGAAAATCGGCGGGCATCTTAGTATTCGCGATGGATATGCCGGCGCTGCTCGGACCGCTATTTTGCTGGGGGCCGGAGCGTTCCAGTATTTCCCTAAAAACCCGAGAAGCCTGACCGTTAAAGCTTTTGACCGGCAGGACGCCGCGCGCTGCCGCAAGCTGTGCGAGGACCATGATATCCAGTCTGTTGCCCATACACCGTACCCGAGTAATTTAGCTGTTGATCAAAAGGCTGCCCGTGAACAGTTTGCCAGAACAGTGGCTTCTCTTCGCAATGATTTGGAAATAGCTGAAGCCTGCGGCTCGTTGGGGATTGTTGTTCATTTTGGAACATATAAGGCTGGAAACCCCTTACAAGGCTATCAAAATATTATACAATGTATAAATGAAGTGCTCTCCGGCTGGAGCGGCCGTGCTAAACTGATTATTGAAAATCAGGCTGGCGATCATGGAGATATGGGCACGACTCTCGAGGAGCTCGTTCAAATTCGCAAGCTCTGCGATTCAAGGGAACGGATAGGCTTCTGTCTCGATACGTGCCATGCGTTCGCTTCCGGGATGTGGACTGGCGGACAGGATCATGCGTTTGCCGCTAAAGCGGCAGATCTGGGGTTCTGGGAGGGCTTAAGCGTCATTCATCTGAATGATTCCAAATATCCCGCTCGTTCCCGCAAAGACCGGCATGCGCGCGTAGGTGAAGGCTTTATTGGCGAAGAGGGTTTTCGCCAGCTGCTGCAGATGGAAGAGGTTCAGGGAATACCGTTCATATTTGAGAGTGAGAAAGATGCAGCCGGAACCTATAGAGAAGATATGGAGAAGGTGAGGCGTTGGGTGGAAGCCTAGGCTGAAATTCCGCGGGAAAGGAAGAAGAACATTGATTCATGTTTATATGGATGATTTACGGCGCTGTCCTGCCGGGTTTACTTTAGTCAGGACCGTCGATGAATGCATACAATTGCTGCGAAATACTGAGGTCGATATTTTGTCACTGGATTTCGATATGGGACCGGGGGAGAAGACGGGAGCTGTAGTGGCTGCAGCCATTGCCAGCGAAGGGCTTTATCCACGGGAGATATTTTTGCACACCTCCAGTATGGCTGGAAAAAAGAGCATGTATGAAATATTGCATCAAAACAAGCCGGAATGCGTCATCCTGCACAACGGGCCCATTCCGTTTGATCGTCTGGATGAAATCGAGAGCTTGACCAGAAGAAGTACACGCAAGTAAAGCTGAAAAGATGAGTTAAGCCGTTATCGAATACGGTTATTACTTCTGGGGGTTGGTGACGTTGAACAGGAATGAGAACGAACCAGGTGATCCTGGCCATCATATGAATACCCATTGGATTTGCACGGCCAATCACGGATTTGCGCCGTATGCGCAGGAGGAGCTGCGCCGCATGTTCGGTGCCGTTAAGAGCACAATTGTTGTTCCGGGCGAAGTGATGTATGTCCTATTGCCGCAGCAGGCGGAGCAGGTTCTCGCTAACGTTGCAGATCATCCTCCCATTTTTTTACGCCATCTGTTTCATGTGGATTGGCTGTGGAATGCGCAGGAAAATGAGGATGGAGCAGACTGGATCGGCGAACTCGTCCATTTTCTATCGTCTGATCCGCGGCTTCGCGGCTCCAAAATAGCAATTCAGCCCAGAAAATCCGAGGGGGCCCTTTGGAGTGGCAGCGCAGCTGAACTGAAGGAGATGCTGGAGAGCAGGCTAACGGAATTAAGCGCGGAATTCGTCGTGCGGGATGCGGAATACATTATTTCTGTGTTTGCGTCAAAGGATTGCATTTTTGCAGGCGTATCCCATCCTGCGTATAACATATCGGACTGGAACGGGGGCGCCGTCCGTTTTCAGCGGGAAGAAGGGCAAATTTCGCGAGCGAAATTCAAGCTGCTTGAAGCGGAGCGGGTATTTGGCATCGACTTCACGGCTTTTCATCAGGCGCTGGACATCGGGGCTGCCCCTGGCGGCTGGACGTCATTTTTATTGGAACGGGGACTGAATGTCACGGCGGTGGATCCGGCGCGAATGCATCCATCCCTAGTATCCTCTCCGCAATTGACCATACTAAGGAAAAATGCCGGCGAGGTAAAATTTAAGGACAACCAATTCGATCTGTTCGTATGTGATATGAGCTGGAGTCCGAAGCTGACCGCAAAGCTGGTGAGTGAACTGCTGTATGCGCTAGAAAGTGGCGGAACGGCGATCGTTACAGTAAAGCTGCTCAGCAAGAAGCCTATGGCGCTAATTCAAGAGGTCACCGCTATTTTTGAGCGATCCCGGATGCAGGTACAAAGGGCAAAGCAGCTGTTCCACAACCGGGATGAAATTACATTATATATGATTAAGTATTAATGACATTAAATGATTGTTTGCAAAAAACACTTTACAAATTGACTCTCAATATCTTATACTGATTCCAAAATTATACATTATCCAGTGAAGGGAAAGCATCCCCTCATTCTGCTCCGGTCATACCGGGGCGCAGAGTGTGGGGACTTTCCTTTTTTTGTGCGCAGAAAGGAGGTTTACGGTTGCCCTTTATACGAGAGCTGGCTGCCGGCGAGGTTATAGCCCAAAGATATGAGGTGAAGCGCATCATTGGCGCCGGCGGGATGAGCCGGGTATATCTCGTGTCCGATTTGAAGCTCCCAGGCAAAGTATGGGCGATGAAGGAAGTGGCGGCTTCCCCTCATATTCATCGTTCTATTGAAGAAGAGGCAGCGCTGCTGATCGCGCTTGATCATCCCAGGCTGCCAACAATTATCGATATTTATGCCCATGCTGAGACAGGACATTTGTACTTGGTAATGGATTATGTGGAAGGGGATCATTTGGATCGCTATGCAGCCAAACACGGCCAGCCTTTACCGCTGCAAATGCTCATCGGATTCGGGCTGCAAATTTGCGAAGGGCTGCACTACTTGCATTCCCGTCAGCCGCCGATTATTCATCGGGATTTGAAGCCTGCAAATTTGCTCGTGAATTCCGACGGTGAGATTCGTTTTATCGACTTTGGGATTGCGCGCTGGTACAAGGAAAATCAGGCCGAGGATACGGTGCTCATCGGATCGGTAGGCTTTGCAGCCCCCGAGCAGTATGGCGGAAAACAAAGCGACTGCAGAACGGATTTGTATTCCTTGGGAGCGGTGCTGCTGTTCCTTGGGACGGGAACTATACACACCGCCTGGTCAGAGGAAGCGGCCCTGCTGCTGCGTCGTCATGGTTATGAACCCTTGCTTCCTGTTCTTTATCGTCTGCTGCGGAGCGATCCAGGGAACAGATATGCTTCTGCGGCGGAAGTAAGCAGCGAGCTGTCGGTGCTAGCGGCGGGATTGATGATAGACAGGAATCAATTACCGGAAGGAATGGCAAATTCAGTGAGCCGAACAGCTCGCTGCCAGGTGATCGCCGTCATGGGGGTCAGTCCGGGAGTCGGCACCACGCATACAGCTATTTTACTGGCCCACACGCTAGCCGGTTATGCAAGAAAAGTAGCCATCGTTGAATTGGAACCGAAATCAGCAGCGTTCCGCAGGCTTGAATCGATCGTCCTGGGGAAGACAAAGGCAGGCAAAGCCTCGTCGCCGCCCTGCTTTCAAATCAACTCTGTCGATTATATCCGCCAGCCGGCACGCTCGGAGTGGATTGAACTGCTTGCGGCAGGCTATGACTTCGTCGTATGCGATATCGGTTCGGCTAACCGCAAAGAATGGCTGGAGGAGTTCACGCGAGCGGACCTCCCGGTTATCGTTGCTTCCGGCGCTGAATGGAGAGAGGAAGAGGCGATGGTTCTCGGTTCGCGGATCGGCGAGGCTGTAAGAAGAAAATGGGTATGCCTGGTTCCGTTAGGAAATGCGGCTGCTGTAAGAAGACTGCGCAAACATTTAGCAACGGAGCGGGTATATATGATCGCTGCGGAGAGCGATCCATTTGATCCCGGGCAAGAGACAGTAACTGCAATAAAGAAAGCCTGTGCTCATTCTATTGCTGAGCTCTCCCCACCAGTGGGCAGAAGTGTATTTAAGAGAAGACGATGGAAAGGAAGTGGTCATTAAAATGGCCAGACTAAGGCAGCGGACGAGACAGTTAATTTATGCGGGAGTCACCGGGGCCGCAATTGTCGGCGTATTGTTTGCCGGCTATGCAGTTATTCAAAGCAAGCGATCTCATGAGATGAGAACAGCGATCACGCAAAAATATGAGGCGCAAATCCGCCAGCTGCAGGAGGAACAAGCGCGCAAGACGGTTACAGGCTGGCTGCTGGTCAGGGACATATCGGCAGGACATCCGATTCGTTCAGAAGATGTAATAAAGTCCGAGCTGTCCGCAGATCATGTGCCGGCTAACTTTATTAAGCTGAAGGAAGATATTACAGGAAAAAGCGCCAAAATTTCTTTATCGAAGCGTACGTTGTTAACGGAGGGACTGCTGTATAAGGATGAGCCGACAACACACGATCTGCGATGGCGTGAAATGGGGTTCGTCCAGCTGCCAGCCGTACTGGAACAAAACGACATCGTTGATGTGCGCATCCAATTTCCTACCGGCCAGGATTACATCCTGTTGTCAAAAAAGAAAATAGAGCGTTTAGCGGGCGGAACAGTGACGGTAATGCTGGATGAGCTCGAAATTTTATCCTTATCCAGTGCGATTGTAGACGCTTATTTACATAAGGCATCGATCTACGCGCTCGCTTACGTAGAGCCGCAGCTGCAGGCCAAGGCGATACCGACATATCCGGCCAATGAATCTGTACTGCAGCTCATTAAGAAGGACCCTAATATTATCGCGCGCGCCGAGCTTGCCTTATCAAATGCTGCGCGTCAGGTGCTTGAAGCGGATTTGTTAGTCGTATCTCCGCAGAGCGCAGCTGAATTTGCGGGACATAAAACAAATCAGCCGGTAAGAGCTTCGGCATCATCCTCTGATGACAGCTTTAAGCTGGATCCATAAAGCAAACTAAGGTGAACTAAAAAATGGAATACAGCCAAGGGATTTCTACCTCTTATGAACTTATACCATCCAAGAAATCTGGGAGCAGCAGCGGTCGTAGGAACATTTTATTTACTTGCCTCACATCCAGTTTAATAGTTCTACTTATGCACATCCATAAAGCTAATCCAGAGAAGTTTGGCTATGTCCGGTTTCAGTTCAAGTTAAAGGAGATGATGCGATGATACGGTGGATATTTACCGGGACAGCAGATAAGCGTGACTTGTTGCTTTACATATGTAAAGTAATGGCTTCCTCAGGGCGGCGGGTGCTGCTCGTCGACGCGACGGAGGCGGGAAAATATCGGTATTGCATCGGCGGCATAACGGAAAGCTTGGATATCACAGAATTTAATGGCTTCGATGTCGCTCGTGCAGGAGCGCCAGCGCTTGTCGATGCAGATGAAAATTACGACTTTTGTTTATACGATGTAAACCTCGTTGCGAATACAAATGAATGGATTTGGAACTGTGCTGAGCGGATTGTTTGGGTGTCCAGCTATGATCGTTATGAAATCGTCCATAGCTTTGATTTTTTCAGTAAATTGTTTACGACGTGGCCGCATTTGCAAAGAATGCAGGTGCTTCCGGTGTTTACGCGAACGATGGATAGTTATGTAACTGAACCCTATGTTATGAGTTTCATGGAGCCTTTGCCGATCGATTGGATGATAACGGATATACGGATACCGTGGGACGAAAATAACGCTGTCGTTCAAGTGGAGAACGACCACGCTCAAACCTTGCGCATGCACCGGATCACCCGGACTTATAAGCGGGCAATTACGCAGTTGATAAGCCAGCTCGCCGGCTGGGAATTTAAAACGGTAAGAAAAGCATTTCGCATAGCGGAGAGGAGACGGGCATGAGTAAAGTTGTATTTTGGGATTCAGGCTGCGGTGGATCTGCCGAAGTTGCTGCTGCTTTTGGCGTATCGGCAGGTTTGCACGACCGCCATCATTTGCTGCTGACAAATTGCGGACAGAGCGGAACGGGAATAGAGGAAGGATTTCCACCGCGTTATGAGGAAATGGAGGATTATTTTCATTCACCTGTTCGTGACCATGGGATGGAAGCACTGCTGCGGCTGGCAGAAAGTGAACGGCTTTCCAAGGCTGCCATTGCCGATTATACGTATCCTTTGCTGCAGGGGCGGCTGGATATAGCTTTTGGCCCGAAATTCGGCAGCGATCCGTGGGAATTGATACAAAGTAAAGAGTTTGCTGCGATTATTCAGATGGCTGAACAACAGTATGACTTTGTAGTGCTGCAGCTATCGGGCAGCAGTGCGTTAAGCTATACAGCTATGCTGCATCCAGACGATGTGATCGTAGCAGTACTGAGGCAAAACCGGGTGGAAATGGATGCATTCTTCAAAAAAATCAATACAGCCAACTCGTTATTGCATCCTGTTCCAATCGTCGCTGTCATCCATCAATACGACGCATTATCCAAGTGGAGTTTGCAAAATATTAAACGTCGTTATCATAGTCAAATCCCGATGATCGGTATTCCGTATCATACCGAATTCAACGACGCCTGGAATGGACAGGACATCATTTCTTTTTTTCGGCGCTACCGGCTGTTGAAGGGACGTGGATATGAGCGGGAGCAGTTTCTCTTTAGCTGTAAAGAGCTGGTTCGCTTCGTGCTGGGCAAGAAGGAGCAAAGCAATCATCCAGTGATGAACGGTAAAGAGAAAGGAGCTTAATCGTGAATCCATACGTGAACCTGCTCGGAATCGTACTCATTATACTGCTGGGCATCGGATATGTTTGGATCAAAGCCCGCACGGTTGGACCCAAAGGGCATCCGGCTGAACCGGTAGAGGAGTTATTGTCAATAAACACATTAATACAATATGTCAAATCCCAACTGCACGAATTGAGCCGGGCGCAGGTAAATGACTGGGGGATCAGCGAAGAAGCCTGGAGCCGCAAGCTGAAGAGCAGGGCGGAGCTGCGTCAGGCTCTGCGGGGATGCACTTGGGGCGACCGCCATGATAAACGGTATGTAAAATCATACATTAAAGATTTGTTATTGAACGGCTGCGGGATGAATGACAATACAATCGGGCACTATATCCCGTTTGATCAGCGGGAGCTGTTGTCCGCCCAGGATCGTTTTGACATTATATTGTATTTGTACACCCAGCGGTACGGTGACGAAGCATTGGCGATGCTTATTGAGACGTATCAACTCGATGAACAGAAGCCGTCAGCGGGGGATCATCTTTCGTTTCATTATGAAGTCACAGCCGATGACATTGAGGAAGTGTTCTATTTGGAATATCGGCGACTTGATTTCCGGGAGAAGCTGGATATTCTTGCCCAGCGGATCTATCAGCAATACAAGGGATTTTCGGTCATCGATGAAATTCGCGAGCAGCGCATTGATGGAGTCAGCGGTGGTGTAAATGGGGTATCTGTATTGGACGATGAGGATCTGCATAGCGAATATTGGGCAGGAGCAGATTTGATAAATAATATGGATGCCGACGGGGATGAGGATGGCCGCGATATTTCCAGGTGCTGGGACAGTGTATGGATTTTTTATAAAGGTAAAAGCATGCGGTTGTCATTTCTTACCTTCGGTAATGATGCGGAGCTAAAAAGGGTCTGCCAGAACATTTACAAATACAATTTGCCGGGGCAGTTATCCGAAGCGAATGGCTATAAGGTGAATGAAATGAAGGATGGCGCCAGAGTGGTTGTTGTTCGCCCGCCGTTTGCGGAATCGTGGGCTTTCTTTCTGCGGAAGTTTGACTTGAAAAGCGTAGCGCTGGAACAGCTAGTCCAAGGAGAAAATGCGAAACTGCCCGTGCAGCTGCTGAAATTTCTAATGAAAGGCAGCCGGATTACAGCCATAACCGGTTCACAGGGATCAGGAAAAACGACTTTGCTGATGGCCTTGGTCAAATATATTTATCCTTCCTATACGTTAAGAGTTCAAGAGATGTCGTTTGAACTAAACTTGCGGAAGTTGTACAGCACGAGAAATATTTTGACCTTTCGGGAAACGGAGTATATATCCGGACAGGCAGGACTGGACTTGCAGAAGAAAACGGACGGCACAGTCAATATCCTAGGTGAAGTAGCTAGCGATGAAGTGGCATCGTGGATGATTCAAATGGCGCAGGTGGCCAGTCTGTTCACTTTGTTTACGCATCATGCCAAAACGTTCCGCGACTTAATAGAGTCGCTGCGCAATTCCTTGCTGAAAACAGGCATGTTTCGCGACGAGCTTGTTGCCGAAATACAGGTCATCACAGTGATCGATTTCGATATCCATTTGCGCAGAGATATGTCGGGAAAGCGATATATCGAGAAGATTACGGAATGCGATCGTATTGGTCAAGGATACCGCGAACGTGTAGTTCTGGAATACCGGAACGGGGAGTATGTGTCCGTAGAGCCGATATCGAGGCAAATGAGGGAAGAGATGGCCCGGGAGATGGCACAGGAAGACCGCATCGCCTTTGAACGATTTCATGACGCCTATTGGAGGGAAGAAATTGGAGCTTAAAACCGCATTAATCGGTGTGTTTTTTATTTCCCTGCTATTCTTCCTTGCCTTGTACATGGCATCCCAGAGACTGATGCGCCATGAAAGGGATGAGGCGCCCGGAAACAGTGGCAGTAATCGCAGCTTACGCGCATTTGTCCGTAATCTAATCACTGCCGTCCTGTTAAGGTCCTATGCCGTATTCAATAAAATCCCTCCGCTGCGATATTACGTCCTTAAAGTCCGCAGCAGATTGTCCTTGATGCATATGTATGCTGAATTTGAATTGCGCAGGAAGACGATGCTGTTCGTGTATACGATCTTTCTCGTATTTGGATCCGGAATTGCTGTGCTTACTGTAATAAATCCCAATATTATATTTTTTCTTACTCTATTAATTACGGCAGCTGTACTGCAAGGACTGTTTCTTGACGGGCTCGTAAATCGAATCGAGACGAAATTGCTGGAGCAAATGCTCGAATTTTTTGCCTCTGTCCGCCACGCCTACCATCGGCACAATATGGTAATTGAAGCGATTGAGGAGGCCGCGGAGGGACTGGGCGAAGAGATCGGCTCCCATGCTTATCGCATCAATGAGGCGCTGTTGTCTCCGCAGCAGAAAGTAACTTTGGAACAATATTATGAGACTGCTCCGAATCGTTATTTAAAGGCGTTTGCCGGTATATCCAGCTTAGTGCTGGATTATGGCGATAAAGCGGATATGGAGAACAAAGCGGGACGAGCACGCAAACAAGGCGCAGCGGACAAGAAGGGCTCCATCTATTTGCGGGCGATCTCCAGCCTAACGCAGGAGATTCATTTGGAGCTGATACGCCGCAACAAACTGGATTATTTGCTGAAAGGCTTGCATGTCATCGCCCTGATTCCGCTATTTTTTACGAAGCCGATCGAAATGTGGGCAAGACAAAACTTTCCGCTAATGGACCAATTTTATTTGAGCAAAGCAGGCATCATCATAAAAATATTAATATTTGTAATTATATTAATCTCATATATCCTGCTGCAAAAACTAAAAAATGATGAGGAGACCTTATATCGGGCAGCTCCTGACCTCATGCCGTGGGAAGCGCGGTTCTATAAACTTACACCGGTACGTATCGTTGTTCGCTGGTTTGTCCCGCCGGGCTCGTCCTTTGATTACTATCGCCTCACCGAGCTGTTTAAGGATACGAATCTTAAGATGAGGGTGGAGTGGTTTCAATTAAGAAGACTGAGCCTGTTTATGGCCAGCTCCCTGCTTACATTGACGTTAGCGGTATCCCTTCATATCATTTCACAGCACAGAATCATGAGCGAGCTTCCAGAGCATGCGGTGTTTTTCGGCAAAGCAACCTTATCTGAGGAGAACAAGGCCCGGGAAACGCTGGAGATAGAAAGGATGGCCATGGAAAGCCTGAACATGCCGGCAAAGGTCAGTTACGAAGCAGCCTTGAACTCGGCAGAAAAGGCGCTTTTGCTCAAAGGGAAAACAATGAGCCCGGAAAATATAAAGCTGCTTGCCAATCGGATCATTGATAAATTGAACCGTTGCAACAACGAATATTTAAAATGGTGGGAAGTCATTCTCGCTTTGGCAGCAGGAGCTGTCGCATACTGGGTTCCCTTATGGATGCTATGGTTTCACAAAAAAGTGAGGCTGATGGATATGCGGCATGAAATTTATCAATTTATGACGATGATCGGAATCTTTAAGGAATTGGAGCGTATTTCGGTCGAGGAGATTTTGGAATGGCTGTACGTTTATGCCGTAATTTTTAAAGCGCCGATTGAAGAATGTCTGTTGAATTACAGCCAGGGTGCTGAAGCTGCACTGGAGAAAATGAAAGAGGGGGTGGGCTTGGAGGAATTTCAGCGTTTGGCAGATAAGCTGCTGCTGGCAGCCGGTAAAATTACAATCGCCAAAGCATTTGACGATTTGGAGGATGAAATGTCCTTCCATTTTGAGCGGCGGCGTTTGGAATATGAGAAATCTTTGGATACTCGGGCCGGGCTTGGGCGCATGATCGGGTTTACGCCGATGTACAGCCTGGTGTTTGCCTACTTGGTCACTCCTTTAATATGGATGAGCTTTAAGCAGATGGACTTGTATTTTGAGCAAATTCAAAAATTATAAATATCAGGGAGGAAATAAAAATGAATAACGCGTCATCGGCATTGAAAGTAGCAGCGGGCATATTTTTGACCATTGCGCTTATTACGATCGTAGTCATTTTATTTGTATCGGCACAGGAGGCAACCAAGACGGCGCAAAACAACTTTTCCGACATTCAAACCGAGCTATCGCAAGCCTCGTTTACGGTGTATGACGATACAACGGTGAGCGGATCGCAAGTAACGAATGCCCTGCGGAAATTTAAAGACCGGGAGCAGTTTGGCATTCAGGTCAAAACCGGAAAAAATGGCAAGGGACAATGGTACGGCAACGTGCTGCGGGTAGGGGATAATTTGGCGGTAGAGGACTATGGGGCCGTCATTAGCGAAAAGATAGGGAACATTAACAATGCCTGGAATGAAGTTCTTGACGAATATGTAAATCCGAGCGGAAAGTTTAAAGCGAGCGTCATTAAGGACAATTCCAATGTCGTCCGCGGCATTATATTTACACAGACGACGGTCATTTATTAATATGTCTGCCGCTTTAAACAGAATGCTGTGGCTATTCGCCTCTTCCGTGCTTTGCGTCGGGGCGGCATCGGTTATATTGGAGCAGGCCAGGCTTCAGGATGAGGTGCTGAACACGCTGATTCTGTTTACGCAAGGACAGAAGGACAGCATACATTCCACGATAGGGATCTCACCGCAGCATGAACAGTATTCTGGGCTGGAATTGATGTATAGTTTGCGGCAGCTTGGCCGGCAGGGGACGATTGTAGAGATTGACGGTGCCCTGATCGATCTCGAAGGAATGGGCAGCGACGACGTGTCTATCCAAGATAGCGTTGCAGCTAGAGTTTCGGCGAGTTTGGTCATGAAGGCAAGCTATCGGGTTCATGCCCAATACAATGCTGATGGCAGTATGCGAATCATTTCGTTTTTTATTCAATGAAGGAGCTGTATGATGTCAAATGCTCTATCCAAAATTACAGCGGCAATATTGGCTGTAATTCTAGTCTATTTGTATCCGGCGGTTCAGTCCGCGCATCGTCAAGAAGATTACCGTGCGCTGGCGGCCTATAATACGTTAGTAAGATTTACTGATGCGGTTAGAAATAAAGGGTATGTAACGCAGGAGATGTACAATGATTTCGTCTATGAGCTTGCGGAATCAGGCAGCGAGTACCGGATTGACCTCGAACACCGGCATAAGAAATTCCATCCTGAGTACGGCGATGCCGCCGATTCTTCCACCTTTTTGGATCGGTTCAGCATTCATTATGAGGCGCATTACAGTCAGGAAATATTGTCACAGCTGTTCCCGGAACCTGCTGTGTTGCCTGTTGGGAAACGGGAACTGGAGTCGGGGGCGGGGCCGGTATATTTAATGGAAGTCAGCGATTATTTTACGGTTACGATTACAGCCTTAAGCCGGACCCCGTACACCATTTTCAATGAACTGCTGTACGGTCCGGCAAGCGGTAGCGGCCCGGATGCCTTCACTTATGGAGGAATGGTACTTAATGAAGATTACTGACTGGTCGATTGTTTTCATGTTAATCGTTACGCCTGTACTATGGGCTCTGAACTTGCATACCCAGGATTTGCGGGAAGCTCATAGCCTGCAGCTCCGTTATACATCTGCTTTACATACTGCGGTGCAGGACGCAGCTGCTTCGCTCAATTTAAATGAGCTGCAGCAGTTCGAGAGCGGATACGGTTCTTCGAAATTTATGAGGACGGATAAAGAGGCGGCTGTATCCGCACTAATGACTACGCTAGCTGTGAATTTTGGCATTGAGGACGATCCTCTGGCCAAGGGCATGCTCATGACGTATATCCCGGCGGTAGTAGTCATTGAGTACGATGGGTACTCTGTTTATGCCGTCGAGGATGAGGCGGATAATAAAAGTTTAACGCAGGAAAGGACACATCGCTTTAGAGCGAAGAAGCCGTATGTGTATATGGATCAGTTGGGAAACAGCATCGCATTTACGTTGGATGATGAAGTGACAGCATATGATATCCGCAATGGTCAATGGATTAGAGGCAGGCAAAGGGAGTTGCAGAACTCCGCCTCCATTCCATTATTGCAAAACCCCGAGCTGTTTGATGCCGTTCGCAGAGCTACGATAGTGCGGGCTTTGGAGGAGAGCCTGGCCGAGTATATGAACCGGCACAATGAATACGCGGCGCGAATTGGAGTGGACTATGTATTTACACTCCCTGTCATTGCACAGGAACAATGGAATAATAGTATAAATGATGTCGGAATTATCGCGTTTTTGCAGGGCATTCCGGTAGGTGATCGTTACTATAATAATTTTGCATTTGGGGGAGGACGCCTCATGCAAAAGCGTTCGTGGATTGGAGGAACTGATGAAGCGACAGGCATTAAATATTTCTTCAAAGATACGTGCCCGCTAACGTACAATCGGGAACGAATATTTACAAATCGGCGGGACGCTGCGGCAAATGGCTATTATGAAGCAGCTTGTCCATAAGCCTTCGTATAAAAACTGTTTCAGACCTTCTCCTTCTTATGCTAAAATAGGTTCTTGAATGTCATATAGAAGGAGTAAAGGTAGCCAATATGAGTTTATTAACTGTTGAGAATGTCTCCCACAATTTTGGAGACCGCATATTGTTTAAAAATGTTTCGTTCCGCCTGCTGGCAGGAGAGCATGTCGGCCTTGTCGGAGCGAATGGAGTAGGCAAGTCAACCTTGATGAATATATTGACCGGACAAGTATTGAAGGATGAGGGCAAGGTCGAGTGGACTCCAAAGCTCCGATACGGATACCTTGATCAGCATACGAAGCTGACTCCCGGAAAAACGGTTCGTGACATACTAAAGGATGCTTTTCTCCCGCTGCTGGAGCTGGAGAAGGAAATGATGGAAATTACCGGGCGAATGGCTGATGCCTCTCCGGAAGAGCTGGAACTGCTGCTCGAGCAGATGGGCGAAATCCAGGAGCAGCTGGATATCGGCGATTTCTACCTGATCGATGTAAAGGTGGAGGAAATGGCGAATGGACTCGGTTTGTCGGCGATTGGTCTCGACCGCGATGTAGCCTCATTAAGCGGCGGCCAGCGGACGAAGGTGCTTTTGGCCAAGCTGCTGCTGGAGAAGCCGACTGTATTGCTGCTGGATGAGCCGACGAACTATTTGGATGTGGAGCATATCCAGTGGCTGACGAATTATTTACAGAACTATCCGTATGCGTTCATGCTTATCTCCCATGATACCGAGTTCATGAATAAAGTTGTGAACGTCATTTATCATTTGGAGTTCGGCAAGTTAACCCGTTATTCTGCGAATTATGAAAAATTTTTGGAAATGGCGGATATCAATAAAAATCAGCATATTGATGCTTATGAGAAACAGCAGGAGTATATTAAGAAGCAAGAGGATTTCATTCAGCGGAATAAAGCCAGGTATTCTACTTCCGGCAGAGCTAAAAGCCGTGAAAAGCAATTGGATCGCCTGGATCGGATCGACAAGCCGGAAGAAGCGGCCAAACCGGTGTTCGGGTTCAAGGAAGCGCGAGCCAGCGGAAAGACGGTGTTTGAAGGCGTCGATTTTGAAATCGGATATACGCATGCTTTGCTGCCGAAAATGTCGATGACGATTGAACGCGGCGAGAAAATCGCTATCGTGGGCTGCAATGGCGTCGGTAAATCGACACTGTTAAAAACGATTTTGGGCAAAATTCCGCCAATCAGCGGAAAAACGTATCAGGGCGATTTTTTGCATCCCGCGTATTTTGAGCAAGAGGTTAAGGCAGGAAATGCGACGCCGATCGATGATGTGTGGAATGAGTTTCCCCATCTTAATCAGCATGAAGTGCGGGCTCATCTGGCGCGCTGCGGGTTGAAGAATGACCATATTACCCGCCAGCTAAGAGCGCTTAGCGGCGGTGAGCAGGCTAAAGTCCGCCTTTGCAAGCTGATGATGCGGGAAACGAATTGGATATTGTTCGATGAGCCAACAAACCATCTGGATGTTTTGGCTAAAGAAGAGCTGAAGCGGGCGTTGAAGGAATTTAAAGGCACTGTGCTGCTCGTCTCTCACGAGCCCGATTTTTATGAGGATTGGGTGACGAAAGTGTGGGACGTTGAGCAGTGGTCAATGCGGTAAGCGACATACGTTCGTTTGAACTTAATCAACTTGCCGATTAAAGCGCCTAGAGCGAAAGGAGTCGACACAATGCAGGGTATTCATGCTGTATCCTCTGCAGGGGAAGGATTGACAGGCACCCGGGATCGGTCAGACCGTTACTCCAGGCAGGAACGGTTTGCCATGATCGGTGTGGAAGGACAGCGCAAGCTGGCCGAGGGCGCCGTTCTGATCGTCGGAGCCGGCGCACTGGGAACCGGAATTGCGGAAACGTTAGTGCGGGCCGGCGTCGGGCGGATCGTCATTGCCGATCGTGATTATGTGGAATGGAGCAATTTGCAAAGGCAGCAGTTATTTGCTGAGGAAGACGCAGAGCTTCGTCTGCCCAAAGCGATTGCTGCCAGAAAGCGGCTGCAAGCAATCAATAGCGAAGTGATTATAGAGGCGCACGTCATGGACGTGACGTATGCTGAAATTCACTCTCTGCTGCCGGGAATACAGTTGATATTGGACGCAACGGACAATTTCGATACGAGAATGCTTATCAATGACGTTTCTCAACAGCAGGGCATTCCGTGGATTTATGGGGCCTGTGTAGGCAGCTATGGAATTACGTACACCGTGTTGCCAGGACATACCGCTTGCCTGAACTGCTTGCTCGGTTCGATTCCTCTTGGCGGAGACACATGTGATACCGCTGGCATTATTCCGCCCGCCGTGCAGACGGTTGTTGCCCATCAGACAACGGAAGCCTTGAAGCTGCTGACAGGGCAAAGGGAAAGCCTGCGCGGTACTTTGCTGACTTTTGACTTGTGGCGCAATGAGCAAGCGTCCCTCAAAATGAATGCAGCCAAGCGTGCGGACTGTCCCTCATGCGGCTCTCAGCCCGTATATCCTTATTTATCTTTCTCGGGCTCACGAAAGACGGAGGTGCTGTGCGGCAGAGATACGGTACAAATCCGTCCGGCACATCCGCGGGAATGGAATTTGGAGGAGACAGCCGCAGCTTTAAAGAAGCTTCATGAGGGGATTGCAGAATATAATAAATTTCTGCTCTCATTTACGGTTGGCGAACATAGGCTGGTGTTGTTTAAGGACGGAAGAGCGCTCGTTCATGGTACGAAGGATATCGTAGAAGCCAAGGTGCTGTATGACCGGTACTTTGGCTAATAGACCCTAACTCAAACCATTTCGATTTTTTCGGAATGGTTTGATTGCATTTTGTCCATCTTAATTAATATAACTGGGATGTTCATGCAGAAGGTGGGCGGGAAACAATGGAGGTTCAAATTTTATCGGCCGGAGGGGAGTTCCCGCAAAAGAGCCGATTACACAGGCAGTTAAAAGAGGCCGGTTATGCTGTGTCAGTTATTCGCATCCTTGATTTGCCGGAAGGGCAGCTTCCTAAGCAGAAGCCGGATATTTTGCTAATTGAAATAGGGGAGTCAGGGCTCGACGCTCTAAGCATGCTGAAGGAGCGTGAAGGGGGATATCCTTATCCGATTTTGGCGGTGCTGCTTGAGCGGAATACACAGCAGCTCGTATCGGCTTTTGCCGCTGGAGTGAATGATGTCGTTGATGGCTCCGTACCGTTCTTGGAGCTTGATGCGCGTATAGGCAACCTGGTTAAATTGTTTGCAAGAATGGACGATAGACTGCCGAATGAGATTGTATTTGAAGACTTGCGCATTGAGCCGAAAAGCCGCAAAGTATTCCGGGAGGGACAGTTAATCAAATTAACGCCGAAAGAATACGAACTGCTCGTATATCTAAGTAAACATGCGAACACGGTATGCCATCGTGAGGATATCCTTCAGGAGGTATGGGGTTACGATTTCGCGACGGGGACGAATGTCGTCGATGTATATGTGCGGCATTTACGTAAGAAAATAGATCGGGGCAAGGCCAGAAAGCTCATTCATACGGTGAGAGGCACAGGGTATATGATGCACTAGATGCACGAAGTAAGGAATATCATAAGTAAGCGATAAGTAAGCGATAAGTAAGGAAAATGTACGCAGTAAGGAAAAGTTGCAAGGAAAAGGGACCTTCCCATAGCAGAACAATATCTGCTATGGGAAGGCCCCTTATTTTCGTAGACTTAATGGGGATTCTGTACTAGAGCACACGGCGAGCTTTAATATAAGTTCTTTTCCATGTTCCGGAGTTCAAATCAGAGATTGTAACGCCAGGCTTGCCGTAAGTGTGCAAAATTTTGCCATTGCCTACATAGACAGCTACGTGAGTGATATTTTTTCCTGTTGAACGGCTGCCGCTAGAGAAGAATACAAGATCCCCTGCCTTCAAATTCTTTTTAGAAACAGCTACTCCTACTTTAGATTGAGCTGCAGATGTACGCGGGAGATTAACTCCATATTTTTTGAAAATATGCTTCATAAAAGAAGAGCAGTCGAAGACGCTAGTTGTCGAAGTGGAAGCACCGAATTTATAAGGTGTGCCCATATATTTTTTTCCGAAGTTGACGACTTGAGTTCCTTTAGAAACAGCTACGCTCTCTACGGATTGAGTGGCAGCTGCGGCTTGTGCTGTGCCTGCTCCACTTGCAAGCAAAGTACCAAAACCAATAGCTGATACGATGCCTACTGTCAATACTTTTTGGGATAAAGTATGAAATTTCATGTTGTTATACCTCCAAAGTTTTTTTTGACCGGCTCGATTTGAAGTATAACAGGTTTAAAACAAGCTATAATTTGCCAAACTCGCGGGATAAGTTGCCTCCCATGGCTTTGCAAGAGTTTATTAAAAAACTATTAAAGTTTACAAAAAATTAAGAAAGAACAATTGATATGAAAAGAGAAAAGCACATAAACCTTGTCGCATCAAGGGTTATGTGCTAATTTAGCTTAAAAATAAATAGTTACAATTTTGTCTCTTAACAACGTTAATCCCGGCTTTGAATGATCAGCAGCAGACCGCTTTCTATGCGGACGGTTCCTTCCGGCTGTATTAGCCGATTGCTGATGCCCAAGGATTGTCCCATGCGGAGCGTTGCATTGTCCAGCGGGTACATAAACCCGTCCAAGCTGATGCCGGTTACCTCCGGCGTAAGCGGAATCAGCGATACATAAGTGAAGCCGCGCTCCTGAATGACACTGCTCGAGCCGGTAAGCGTAATATAGTTGTGCGTATCATATATGGCACTCGGTATTTGATGCTGTAATCCCCTTAGCATCATTTGAATGTTCGCTAGCGTATGATCCATTCTCGTGCCGGTGACGCCCATCATTATAATTTCTGCAGGTTGCCTATCCATCGCTATCACATAAGCTAATTCAGTATCAGTCAAATCTTTATTTACCGGATCACAGCTAATCAATTGTCCGCTGGCGCTTTTCACTTGATCGAATTGTTCCTCATTAATGGAATCAAAATCACCAACGGCCATATGCGGATGGATTCCGTGTTCCACCAGAAATAGGGCGCCGCGATCTGCGCCGATGATCAAGTCACCCGGACGAATCTCTTCCAAATAGGCAGTATTCGTATTGCCGCCTGCAAAGATAAGTACTCGTTGTAATGTCATCTCTCTACTTCCTTTCCTATGGGAACATGCCCATCTCCAGTATAAATCAGATTTCATGCTTGCACAATTTTGCCAGAGCAGACTACAATGGACTCAGTAATGATCCCGGAAAGGAGAGGAGGGAGCAGACAGAGACATCAACTATGAAAGCGTCATCATGAGCTGCGGGAAGCGAACCCCTTTTTCTGAATTATTTCAAAAAATGGATTAGAGCATCAGGCAGCTCGTTTTGCCAAAATCCCCAAAGATGCTGGCCGTTTTTTTCGTAATATTGGACTTGAGCGCCGCGCGCTTCCAATAGTGATTTTGTCGTGCGGTTTAGTTGCACAAAATTATACGTACCTGTATCCGTCGTGTAATGATCCTCTTGAAGGCCCACAATCATATATAAGGAAAGGAAGGACAAGTCCGTCTCTGCCTCGACGATTTGCTGGGTTTTCTCGTAAAAAGCTCCCGACAAGCTGATCACTTTGGAAAACAGTTCAGGATTTTTCATAGCGATATGCAGCGAAATGGTACCCCCCAGGGAATCGCCAGCAAGAATTCGCTCAGCGGGTTCGCGGCGTACTGGATAATTGTTCTCCACGAAGGGAATAATTTCTTCAGTAAAGCAGGAAATATAGGCGTCAAAACGGTTTCCGAAGGGGGCGTATTCCTCTGTTCGGACCGATGTATCGACTTCGACTCCTACGATAATGAAAGGATCGATATCTTCGTCCAGGATGAGGCGGTTGGCATGAGTCGCGATTCGACCATAATTGAAAAATTCCTCGCCATCCTGACAATATATGACCGGGTAGCTTAATAATTCGTTGTATCCAGGGGGCAAATAAATACGCAGCGAACGTTTCTCCCCCAAGTATTTGCTCGTAATTTCCTCCTTGACGATCGTTCGTTTTAAATAGCGCGAATCCGTCATATTATTACACGCTCCTGTCTTAGCATTTTGCTTTTGAATACCTGGTAAGATAAGATTACCTTAACTGTGGCTGTAAATTTGTCATGCGGTAAAATGGTTGTCTGTTATAGTATTTCTATTTGTCTGTTATACATACAAAAATAAGTTTAAAGTACAAATTACCGGATTATCTTTGACTTATTCAGTGCAACAGATGTATAATAATTCTATAACAGCAGCACATGATAATCAAATTTTTTGTCGAGGTGAAGAAAATGAGCAAGAGCAGGGTTCCTTATGAAGTGTACACAGAGGAAGTCGAAGCTTTGTCCGTGCTATCGCCGGACGGTGAAATCGTTAACAAAGATAAAGTTCCTAATTTAAGTGATGATCAATTGAAAGAATTAATGTACCGTATGGTATTTACCCGTACATGGGATGAAAGAGCGATTAACCTGGGGCGTCAAGGCCGTCTTGGATTTTATGCGCCTGTATCCGGTCAAGAAGCTACAATGGTTGGCAGTCAGTTCGCATTGGATAAGAAAGACTTTATTTGCCCGGGCTACCGCGATATGCCTCAGCTTGTATGGCACGGTCTTCCGCTGTACCAAGCGTTCCTGTATTCCCGTGGACATCAGCATGGCGGCCAAATTCCAGAAGACGTTAACGTACTTATGCCACAAATTATTATCGGTGCCCAAGTTCTCCATGCGATGGGGATCGCCATGGGTTATAAATTGAAGAAGCAGCAGCAAGTCGCGATCACCTATACAGGTGACGGAGGTTCCTCCGAGGGCGATTTCTACGAAGCACTCAACTTTGCTGGAGTTTATAAACTGCCGGTTATTTTCTTTGTGCAAAACAACGGTTATGCGATTACTACTCCGTTCTCCAAACAAACCGCAGCTCTGTCGATCGCGCACAAAGCGGTTGCAGCAGGTATCCGCGGTGTGAAAATCGACGGTATGGACGTCTTCGCTGTAATCAGTGCTGTTGAGGAAGCTAGAGAGCGTGCTCTTAAAGGGGAAGGCGCAACATTGATTGAAGCCGTTACTTATCGATACCGTCCGCACTCCTTGTCCGACGATACTTCTAAGTACCGTACGAAGGAAGAGGAAGGCGAGTGGAGCGAGAAGGATCCGATTGCCCGTCTTGCTAAATATTTGGAGAAAAAAGGCCTGTGGACCGAAGAAGATACAGCTCGCGTCAAAGAAGAAGCAAAAGCGACTGTAAACGAGCAAATCAAGAAAGCAGAACAAACCGAAAAAATGACCATTCCTGGTCTGATCGATAGCATGTTCGAAACTACACCTAAACATTTAGAAGAGCAAAAAGCAGATTTCCAGTAAGACGAAGAGCAGGGCCTACAGAGCATGAATGAATGAATGAATGAGTGCTCGGCAGTAAAAGTCTGATTGTTTCTTAATGAGGAGGATATGAATCTAATGGCACAAATGAATTTAAAAGAAGCGATTCGTGATGCGATGCGCGTGGAATTAGAACGTGATCCTAGCGTTCTGATTTTTGGCGAGGACGTCGGTAATGTCGGTGGCGTATTCCGCGCTACAGAAGGCTTGCAAAAAGATTTCGGCGAAGAGCGCGTATTCGATACGCCGCTCGCAGAATCCGCTATCGGCGGTATGGCGGTCGGTTTGGGTGTTCAAGGATTTCGCCCGATTGCAGAAATCCAGTTCGTAGGTTTTATTTTTGAAGCACTCGATCAAATCGTTGTTCAGGCAGCCCGCATGCGCTACCGTTCCGGCGGCCGCTACAACGCTCCAATCGTATTCCGTACACCGTTCGGCGGCGGCGTTAAAGCGGCTGAGCTTCACACGGATGCATTGGAAGGTTTGATCGCGCAAACTCCGGGTATTAAATTAGTAATTCCATCGAACCCTTACGACGCTAAAGGTTTGATGATTTCCGCAATCCGCGATAACGACCCTGTGTTCTTTATGGAGCACTTGAACTTGTATCATGCTTACCGTGAAGATGTACCGGAAGGCGAATACACGGTTGAAATCGGTAAAGCGAAAGTCGTTCGCGAAGGCACTGACGTAACGATCGTATCCTATGGCCTGATGGTTCACACGGCGGTTAAAGCAGCAGAAGAACTTGAGAAAAACGGCATCAAGGCAGAGGTAATCGACCTCCGTACGCTTGTGCCTCTTGATATTGACACCGTCATTGAATCGGTGAAGAAAACGAACCGCGCGATTATCGTTCAAGAAGCTCAAAAATCTGCAGGTATCGCTGCAGAGGTCATCGCCCAAATTAACGAGAAAGCGATCCTTCACTTGGAAGCGCCGGTTCTTCGCGTAGCTCCGCCGGATACTGTTTATCCGTTCGCGCAAATCGAGGATCAATGGCTTCCGTCTCCGGCTACGATTATTGCAGGAGTGAATAAAGTACTCGAATTTTAATCTTAATGAACTAGGAGGTCTTCCAGGTGGCTAAATTTGAATATCGTTTCCCTGAGCTTGGCGAGGGGCTTCACGAAGGCGAAATTATTAAAATGCATATCAAAGTCGGTGACAAAGTAACCGACGACGATATTATTATGGAAGTGCAAAACGACAAGGCGGTCGTTGAGGTTCCTTGTCCGGTAAATGGTACGGTGCAAGAGGTGTTCGGTAAGGACGGCGCCGTGTTCCGCGTAGGTCAAGTTGTTGCCGTTATCGACGCTGAAGGCGACATTCCAGAGCAAGAAAGCGCTTCGGAAGAGCAAAGCGCGCAAGAGGCCGATGCAGCTCAAGGCGGAGCGGAAACGAAAGATTCTCCGGCAACCGAGAATCCTGCGGCTAGCAAAGACAGCGCTGCTGCTCCAGCGGCACCTAACCGTGAAGTCCTGGCTACGCCAAGCGTGCGCAAATTCGCTCGCGAGAAGGGCGTAGATTTGAGCCAGGTTCAAGGCTCCGGCAAAGCGGGCAAAATTACGCGCGAAGATGTGGAAGCATTCCTGAGCGGCGGCGGCGCACCAGCTCCTGCTCAAGACAGCGCGAAAGCAGAAGAAACAGCTCCGGCTGCAACAGCGTCTGCAGCGGTAAGCGTAAGCGCCGAAGAAGAGCGCGTACCGTTCAAAGGCATCCGCAAAGCGATTTCCAATGCAATGGTTAAATCTGCATACACAGCTCCTCATGTTACGATCATGGACGAGGTTGACGTAACCGAGCTGGTAGCGTTCCGCACGCGTATGAAGCCGATCGCCGAGAAGAAAGGCACGAAAGTAACTTATCTTCCGTTTATCGTCAAAGCGCTCGTTGCGGCTGCACGTCAATTCCCTGCGCTTAACGCTTCGATCGACGAAGAGAACAACGAAATTGTGTACAAAAAGCATTACGATATCGGTATTGCAACCGATACGGACAACGGCCTGATCGTTCCGGTGATCAAGGATGCGGATCGTAAGAGCATCTGGATGATCGCAGACGCGATTCGCGATCTGGCTGCCCGCGGACGCGAAGGCAAACTGGCTCCTAACGAAATGAGAGGAAGCACCATTTCGATTACGAATATCGGTTCTGCCGGCGGTATGTTCTTTACTCCGATCATTAACTACCCAGAGGTAGCTATTCTCGGAACTGGCCGCATCAGCGAGAAGCCGGTTGTGAAGAACGGGGAAGTTGTCGCAGCTCCGGTTATGGCTCTGTCCCTTAGCTTTGACCACCGTCTGATCGATGGTGCTACTGCTCAATACTTCATGAACTATATCAAAGAGCTGCTCTCCAACCCTGAGCTGCTCGTAATGGAGGTATAACAACATGGTCGTAGGAGACGCTTCTCTCGATATTGATACACTGGTAGTCGGTGCAGGTCCCGGCGGTTACGTGGCAGCCATTCGCGCTGCCCAGCTCGGACAAAAGGTATTGATTGTCGATAAATCGGAACTCGGCGGCGTGTGCTTGAACCGCGGCTGTATTCCTTCTAAAGCTTTGATCTCTGCTGCACACCAATATGAGTCTGCAAAAAATGCAGATGTATTCGGGGTTTCCGTGGAGAACGTAAAAGTAGATTTCTCGAAAACACAAGAATTCAAAAACGGCGTTGTTAAGCAAATGACCCAAGGTGTTGGCGGTTTGCTGAAAGGCAACAAAGTTGAGGTGTTCAATGGCGAAGTGATGTTCATCAACGAGAACGAAGCTCGCGTATTCAATGATTACGAAGCACCTCGTTACCGTTTCAAAAACTGCATCCTGGCAACGGGTTCCCGTCCGGTCGAACTCAAGCCATTCCCGTTCGGCGGGCGCATCCTGTCTTCTACTGAAGCGTTGGAGCTTCAAGAACTTCCAGGAAGCCTCGTTGTAATCGGTGGTGGATATATCGGTGCTGAGCTTGGACAAATGCTGTCCAAATTCGGAACCAAAGTAACGATTATTGAAGGACTTGACACGGTTCTCCCTGGCTTTGACAAAGACATGACCCGTCTTGTGGCGAAGAGCATGGAGAAAACAGGTATCGAGATCGTAACGAACGCAAAAGCGGAAAGTGCAGTTCAAACTGACAAAGATGTTACGATTAAATACACAGTTAACGGTGAAAGCAAAGAAATTACGGCGGATTACCTGCTTGTCACAGTTGGACGCCGTCCAAATACAGATGGTGAGCTTGGTCTTGATCTGGCAGGCGTTGAGCTGGACGATCGCGGCCTCGTTAAAGTTGACCATCAAGGACGCACATCCAATCCGAAAATTTTCGCGATCGGCGATATCGTGCCTGGTCTGGCACTCGCTCACAAAGCTTCTTACGAAGGTAAAGTGGCGGCTGAAGCTATCTCGGGACTGCCTTCTGTTGTGGATTACAAAGCGATTCCTGCTGTTGTTTTCACCGATCCAGAATGCTCGAGCGTAGGTTTGACCGAGAAAGAAGCCAAGGAGAAAGGCATTAAAGTAAAATCGGGTAAATTCCCGTTTGCCGGAAACGGCCGTGCTGTTTCCTTGAATCATCCTGAGGGCTTCATGAAGCTTGTTGCCAACGCAGAGAACAATCTTGTCATCGGCGCGCAAATCGTAGGTATCGAAGCATCCAACCTCATTACTGAGATTGCGCTTGCGATTGAAATGGGCGCGACGCTTGAAGATATCTCCCTGACGATCCACGCTCACCCGACACTGGGCGAAATCGCGATGGAAGCGGCAGAGGTTGTCGAAGGCAAACCGATCCACATTATTTCTCGTTAATTTTCACGTAACTCCTAAGAGTTACACAAACTCCTAAGCATATGGATGAGCTGCTTCTGCAGGTTTGCATAAACCTGCGGGCAGCTCTTTTTTTTTACCATAAAGAAACCATTAATAATTAAGTGTACATTTATAACTCTATTTCACTTAAAAGAATTACAAAAAATATACCAAGAGTTGTTTTGATAATGTTAAGATGTAACTATAGTTTACAAAGCTTGCATAATGAAATGAAAGAAATGAAATCGCTTGCGCTAAAGGGGGACGGATGGATGCAGAATAAGAACAAGGCCAGATTCCTAGCTGTTGCAGCTTTGTTGATTCTAGGCGTAACGGCAACATCTACGGTTGAGGCGAATCATCCGTTAACCGTATCGCTGAATGGTCAGCAATTACACTCCCGGTTTCAAGTGAATGGCGGCGAAGTGTATGCTCCGCTGCTTCCTCTAGCCACAGAACTCGGCTATAAAGTGAATTGGAACAGGCAGAGCAATTCGATAGAGATCGTAGACGGTGCTGCTAGCCTCGTACAGAGAGAAACAGCAGCAGCGCGGATTACAAAACAGCAGGTGGCAGATTGGATTGTTCAGCAAGGCAAGAAGACCGGTTATTATTTGTATGGCTTGTCCTTCGAAATGATCGACCTCGATGGCGATGGGATAGAGGAAGTCGTCGCGGCCATCGACGGGGGCGTGCATCTTGGAAATTATTTTATTTTTAAGAGAGATGCGGCTGGAAATTATCAATTAATTTTCGAAAGTCCTTGGAAGGTAGAATCGTTAAAGCTAGCGGAACCTCATCAGGTTGGCGATAAGCTGTTATATGAAACGGTTGAACGCACCGGGGGCACTGGACTTAGCATTGAGATTGTACACCTCTGGTATTTGGAGCAGGGACGGATAGTTGAAGCCTGGGCAGGAACCGTGAAGGAAATGAATGCCATGATGCCGGGTGAGTATTCACTGGCTGTAGCCGGGTACCGCATTCAGGATAACGTGTTGTATGTTTGGAGGACGTTAAGCCCGCTGGAGGATGACGCAGAAACAGTTCACGGAACGGTTGAAACGACAATGACTGCATTTGAGTTTGACGGGACTGTATTTAAAGAACGAAAGTAACACAACGGATAGCAAAATTGGAAAAGTGCGGAGCTGCGCGCTTTTTTAAGATATAGCAATTTTACGTTTTTTGTTATTACTATTTAAGTATGCGTGACACAATGCATAGGTAAATTATGAGATTTATACGATAATCGTGTTAGAACCTCGGGAGGAAGAAGATGATTCAAGGTTTATATGAAGCGCATTTACCGGTCAAAAATTTGGAGATCTCGATGAGCTTCTATAGTAATTTAGGTCTGAAATTGGCTTGGCGAGACGAGGATACGGCTTTTTTTTGGATCGAGGAGGGTCTAAGCTGGCTTGGCCTATGGGAAGGCCGGGAGCATGAAACCCCTTATCACCCATCCTTGCGCCACATCGCTTTCCGAGTGACATATGAGGATTTGAAGCAGTCTTTAGCCTGGCTGGCATCCATTCACGTTGCAGCCGTTCCATTTGGACGCAGAACGTCGGTCGAGCCCTTTGTCCGGCCCAATCAAGGCAATGCTTCGGTGTATTTTGACGATCCGGATGGGAACAGCCTGGAACTGATGTGCTTTGTCGAGGTGCCGAAGGAATTAAAGCATATAACAGATAAGCTCTCCTTGGCAGAATGGGAGAAACTGGCTCGTCCATACTTGTAGTAAATAGGTTTAGCAGGATCGACAGAAATGATAGGGATAGTTAAGATTGATAGGTTCATATTGGGAGACGGGTATGTACGTAGAGCAATTAAAGCAGATGATCGTTAAGTGCGAGCCGTTATTATGCGATTTGCGTACCATACGGCGGCTGAATTTGCCGGAGTGTTATATAGCGGCTGGATATATTCGGAGCTATGTATGGGATGTGCTGCATAGTTATGAATATCGTTCGCGGCATGAAGATATGGATGTCGTCTACTTTGATAAGCGGCATTGCAGCGAGAGCCAGGACTTGGCGCTGCAAGCGCGATTAATCGAAGAGACAGGAAATGAACGGTGGTCGGTCAAAAATCAAGCGCGAATGCATGTCCGCAACGGGGCAGCGCCATATACTTCTACATACGATGCGATGAGCCGATGGCCCGAGACTGCTACGGCCGTCGGCGTTCGCCTGAATGCGGACGATGAACTGGAGATTTGCGCGCCGCATGGACTAGACGATCTGTTTGGAATGGTGGTGCGACGGAGCCCTCTTTTTGTTGATCGGCTATATTATTTGGAGAGGGTTCGCAGGAAAAATTGGCTGCAGGACTGGCCTTTGCTTACCTGGATCAGAGACTAGACTGGTCTTTAATTTTGAACACTGCATTTGTTAAGCTGTATGCTTTTTGCATCGTTTTCTTGTATTCTGGTGTCGGGGGAAAACCGCAATGATGGTTGTTTTAAGAGGGTTCAGGTTTGGGATGATTTTGCAGCTCGCCGTGGGACCTGTGTGCATTTATATTTTTAACCTGGCTAGCAAGCACGGCTTTCCGGAGGCTGCTGTCGGGGTAGCGGCTGTGACGTTCGTCGATGCATTATTCATCCTGCTGGCCATATTTGGCGTAGCTTCCTTTATGGAGCGGCCGAAGATCAACCGGGGACTGCGCATATTCGGATTTATCGTCCTGCTTGCGTTCGGGGCGAACCTTGTACTCTCGGCTTTCGGCCTGGAGCTGCTGTCCCATTTCCGTATATCGAGCGGTGCCGAAATGGACAGGCCTTTTCTATCCAGTCTTTTGCTCACGGCCTCCAATCCGCTTACGATTTTGTTTTGGGCTGGATTGTTTTCTGCCAAAATCGCAGAAGGGGGCTTAAGCAAAGCGGGGATTTACGCTTTTGGCTTAGGAACAGTGCTGTCGACGCTAGCCTTCCTGCTGGTTATTGCCTTGGCAGGCAGCTTTATCGGGCAATTTTTGCCGCAGGGGGTGCTTAAAGTGCTGGACGGCGCTGTAGGCGTGCTGATCCTGTATTTCGCGGTTAGAATGGTTCGTTCAAGGAGCGAGTAAGCTTACGGCAGCAAAAATCTTGCAGGTTTGTTGTCCGAAGAGGGCTCGGCTTGCATGTGCAGCGGAAAGAAGGTATGCGATGTGTTAGCGAAGCTGGTAAGAATGGTGCCTGATAAGTGGCTTGTGCTCATGTATAAACGATTCCCCTTCATGCGATTGAAAAATTGGATCGTCTACAAAGCGCAGCATAAATTTCTGGTTGCCGTGCTGGGCATCATTACCAATGAATCCGGGCAAGTCCTGTTGTTGCATCACGTGTATCGGGACGAGCCGTGGGGTATGCCGGGCGGCTGGATGGAGCTGGAGAGGCCGGAGCTCGGCCTGCAGCGCGAAATTTGGGAAGAAACGGGACTGAAGGTGCGAATCGATGGGATTGCGCGGGCCGTCTATGGCACAGAGCCGAACCGGGTGGAGCTTATTTTTAAAGGGAAATTAATTGAAGGCACGTTCAGGCCATGTGCTGAAATTTCCAAAATCTGCTTCGTACGTCCTGGTGAATGGCCGAAGGGCCTTCCTGAGAGCCAAAGGAAGCTGCTGGATGATGTGCTCCACAACTTGATGCATCTGTAAGCAGCTGCGAGCCGAAAGCAATTTTAGCGTGAACATAGAGGGGGAAGTAAATACAAATGAGACGTGTTGATGTCGTATATACGCTTCTGCTTAATGAAGACGAGACGAAGATCCTTATGGTAAAAAACCACGGCAGGGATACTTGGACGCTTCCAGGCGGCACGGTAGAGCAAGGCGAGACGCTGAAAACGGCAGCAATCCGCGAAGCGAAGGAAGAGACCGGGCTGGATGTGGAAATTGGCGGTGTGGCAGCGGTCAATGAAGGCCTGTTCACGGAGCCGGGGCAGCATGTCGTCTTTGTGACTTTTCGCGGACAGATTACCGGAGGGCGCATGGAGATTGTCAGGCCGGATGAAATTGCTGCCATCGAATGGATCGAAGTGGAGCGCGCTGATGAACTGATGCCCTATTACAAGGAGAAGCTCAGGGATATCGTACGCCGAGGGGCTGAGGTTGCCTATTATGATGAGGGCGTCCGGTTGAAGTAACCCGATTTTGGCGTCTCTGAATTTACCTCTATGCTCCCATTCTGCGAAACACTTTGCTATAATGATTTAGAAATTGATAATAGACTATAGTACGGGGTGCGATATATGAGAGCATATTTAGATTTGTTGCAGGATGTGCTGGATAACGGAACGGTCAAGGAAGACCGCACGGGCACGGGCACGCTGTCCGTATTCGGCCGCCAGCTTCACTTTGATCTGAGTAAGGGGTTTCCGCTCGTCACAACGAAACGGATCCATTTGAAATCGGTTGTTCATGAACTGCTATGGTTCCTTAAAGGGGATACGAATATAGCTTATTTAAAAGAAAACGGCGTTCGTATTTGGGACGAATGGGCGGATGAGAACGGTGATTTAGGGCCGGTATACGGCTCGCAGTGGCGGTCCTGGGAAGCGCCGGACGGCAGAAAGATCGATCAGATCTCCAATGTGATCGAAGCGATCAAGAACAATCCCGATTCACGCCGCCATCTCGTAAGTGCCTGGAATGTAGCGGAAGTCGACAACATGAAGCTGCCGCCATGCCATTTTGTGTTCCAATTTTATGTTGCGAATGGGAAGCTGTCGTGCATGCTGACGATGCGGTCCGTCGACACGTTCCTCGGCTTGCCTTTCAATATTGCCAGCTATGCGCTCTTGACCCATATGGTGGCGCACCAATGCGGGCTGGAGGTTGGCGAGTTCGTTTGGTCCGGCGGGGACGTCCACATCTATAGCAACCATTTGGAGCAGGTGAAGACGCAGTTGGCGCGGGAGCCTTACGAACTGCCTAAACTGGTCATCAAGCGCAAGCCGGATTCGATCTTTGATTACGTATACGAAGATTTTGAGTTCGTCGATTATGAGCATCATCCGACAATCAAAGCGACGGTAGCCGTATAGCAGCCGCAGTTTAATAGGGGAGAAAAGGGGTGTGCTATATGGGTATTTCGCTAATTTGGGCCATGGATCGAAATGGCTTGGTTGGCAAGGGCAATGATTTGCCCTGGAGATTGCCAAACGACATGAATTTCTTCAAACAGCAGACCAAGGGCAAAACGGTCGTCATGGGCCGAAAAACATGGGAATCCTTAAGAGTCCGGCCGCTTCCTGGACGCCGAAATATCGTGCTGACGGGTGACCGTTCGTATGAAGCCGAGGGCGCCGAAGTGGTATATTCCGTGGACGAGGTGCTGGATATCGCGAGGAACGATGACTTGATGATCATCGGCGGCGGCAGTGTGTACGGGCAGTTTATTCCGCATGCTGACCGTTTATTCGTTACCCGGATCGACGCGGAATTTGAGGGAGATGTTCATTTTCCTCCGCTGGATTGGTCGCAGTTTGCTTTGGACGAGGAGATGCCTGGCATGCGGGACGAGAAAAATTTATACGATCACCGGTTTATGATCTATGAGCGCCGCAAGGGCTAAAAGAAATAGAAATTAAGCCAGCAATCTTCTAAAATATGATATAATAGAGTGTGCATCGGAGCTGCGCAGAGCGCAGCTCTTTGTTTTGGCTACGATAGGAAATGAAGACGTAATTGTGATAGAAAGGCGGCTTAAACCGATGAAAACGCTCGTAATCGCAGAGAAACCGGACATGGGTCGAACGATCGCTGCCGTCATCGAACCGAGAGCGAAAAATAACCGATCGTATTTGGAAGGCGAGCACTACATCATCACATGGGCGATCGGCCATTTGCTCGGCCTGGCGGAACCGGACGCTTACGATGAGAAATACAAGCGCTGGAACTTCGGCGATTTGCCGATCCTGCCCGAGCGATTCAAGATCGTGCCTAATCCGAGAACGAAGGATCAGTTGAAGACGATCGGCGAAGTGGCCAAGCGCTGCAATAGCATCGTTAACGCCTGCGATGCCGGGAGGGAAGGCCAGTACATATTCGCTTTGATCCAGCAGCAATTGAAGCTGACGCAGCCTGTAAAGCGGCTGTGGATTTCTGACTTGACGGCGGAGAGCATCCAGAAAGGCTTCGATACTCTGCATGAAGAGGCGGAGTTCGACAATTTGACGCAGGCGGCGAGAGCACGGAGCGAGGCAGACTGGCTGATCGGCATGAACGCGTCGCGCGCTTTTACGACCAAGCATCGTACGCTGCTGTCGGTCGGCCGGGTCCAGACTCCGGTCTTGGCGCTGATTTACGACCGGCAAAAGGAAATCGAGAGCTTTGACTCGCTGACCTATTATGAAATTAAGGCAGAGTTCGAGCAGCTTGGCCGCAAGTATGCGGGGACATGGCAGGGTGACCGGCTGACGGATGCAGAGAAGGCGGGAGCCATCGCGGATAAAGTGCGGGGCAAGGAAGGCCGAATTAGCGAGTATGAGGTCAAGGATACGAAGGAGTATCCGTTCAAACTGTATGATTTGACGCTGCTGCAGCGTGACGCGAACGCAAAATACGGCTATTCGGCCAAGAAGACTTTGGACTTGGCTCAGGCGCTCTATGAACGGCATAAAGTGATCTCTTATCCCAGGACGAACTCGAACTATGTAACGGAACAAAATATCGATGGCATGCATAAAGCACTGCACATGCTCAAATCCGGCCCCTACCAGCAGCTGGTGGAGGGAGCAAATCCGCGGCTCGTGCACGTCGGCAATAAATCAGTCTGCAACCCGGCGCGGGTTGAGGATCACCATGCGATCCTGCCGACGCTGCGGCGGGCGGGAACGCTCAGCAAGGAAGAGCAGAACGTGTACGACTTGGTCATTCGCCGTTTTCTCTCGCATTTCTATCCGCCCGCCGAGTACAAGCAGCATACTGTCCTCACTGAGGTTGCCGGTGAAACCTTCAAGACGAACGTGAAAGAACTGCTATCCCTGGGCTGGAAAGTATGTCAGCCTGAAGATCCGCGGGCCAGCAGCCGCGGGAAGAAGAAGGATGAGGAAGAGGAGCAGGAGGAGCTGGTCAGCGAACCGTTCCACGTCGAGAAGGATAAGCCTGTTCAATGCCTCGATGCGCAGGCGAAGGAGAAGGCGACCCAGCCGCCTAAGGCTTATACAGAAGGCACTCTGCTGAAAGCGATGGAGAGTGCCGGGAAGCAGCTTGAAAACGAAGAACTGCGGGACGCGATGAAGGACGCAGGACTCGGTACGCCAGCTACGCGGGCCGCGACGATTGAACGCCTCAAAAACGTCGGTTACATTACGATGCAGGGCAAGCGCATTACCGTAACCCAAAAAGGAAGGACGGCCATCGAGCTCATTCGTCATGCGGGCATCGAGCTGCTGACCTCGCCGGAGATGACCGGGCAGTGGGAGCGCAGACTGTATCAAATTTCCAAGGGCGAGGCGGCCAGGGAGAAATTCATGGATAACGTCAAGCGTTTCACGTTATCGATCATCGATAAAGTCCGGGTTCAGCCGAAGGCGGATGCCTCCTTATTCGAGATGGCGGAGGAAGAGCGGAAGGGCGCCCGCGGCAAAGGCTCGAAAGCGAAAGGCTCATCCCATCGCAATGCATCTGGATCGGGGCAGAGCGGCAGTGCATCGAAGGCGAAAAGCCAAGGTTCGTCGGCGAACAAGGCCGCAAGCGCCTCGGCGCCGTCGACACCGGGCTCATTGCAGCCGCTTGCACCCTGCCCGCGGGAGGGCTGCGGAGGCCAGCTTATCGAAGGGCGCAAAGGCTATGGCTGTACGCATTATAAACAAGGATGCGGATTTGTAATATGGAAGGAATTTGCCGGGAAAAATATTTCCGTGAACATGCTCACCTCACTAGTCAGCAAGGGGCAGACACAGCTGCTAACATTTAAACAGCCTGAGGGTGATTTCAAAGCCAGAATCGTCCTGGCTGATCAGGTTAGCGGCAAGTTAGGGCTGGCCAAAGTAGAAGAGTAGCTGGACAAGGGCGAAGATTACGGTAGCAGCAAAAACACGGTTGCCAGTATAAGCAGGCAACCGTGTTTTGTTATCGCAATTCGCTAGCAGCTGGCTTGAAGTTCATTCATATAAAGCGGCGAGCTGCAGCAGGCCGAAGATCGTTACTTCGTATCCCTTGTGCAGCGTTCTTCAGACTTTCGGCGATAATGTTCGGCACTTGTTCCAAGGAAGAAACGGTATACATGGACGTATCCGTGCTCTCCTTTAGTTCGACTAGATTAAATGACCATTCATTAGGATGCTTAATATAAATCGTATGAATACCGGCGGTGAGCGCTGGAGCGATGTCGGTGCGCAGACTGTTGCCAATCATCCAGGTTCGCTTTCGGTCGAAGTGTCGTGAACGCAGTATTTTTTCCAATTCATTAATATTTTTGTGCCTGCGGATATAAATGCGATCCTCGAAGTAGGCCGACAGCTTCAATTGGTCGATCTTCCGCTGCTGGATCGCTTTGTCGCCCCCGGTGTATAGATTCAGTTCATGGCCTTGCTCCAGTAATATATCGAGCGTCTCCATCATCCCGGGATACGGTTCGACCTCCTGTTCATATACGCTCATCGCGAGCCGGGACAATGTATCCTCCTCGGCAGGAAGGGCAGAGCGTCCCAGCAGAGAACAGAAGTAGCGGTACGTATCGACGAGCGACTCCGCGAAATGGCTGCTAATAAAACCTACTTTTTCCACTCCGGCAATATCGATTTCCGTTTGCTTGGCGAGAATTTCATGCTTCGTTAAACGCTCAGTTCCGAGCCAGTCCAGCAGCAGTGCTGCGAACTGGTCTAAAATTTGTTCAAAGTATATGTTGCAATGGATCAGTGTATCGTCTAAATCAAAAATAATTTGCTGCCGCAGTGTATTCACAGCAGGTCACCCCTTTGTATCTAAAAACGTTTACGATAGGCGGATATACGACTCCAAAAACATTTGCAGTTCAGCTGCACCATCCGGGCGAATACTGAATTTCTCCGTATCGTTGCTGTCCACAAGATGTACGCGGAGCAGCCCGGCTACCCGCAGCCGCATAAGATGATGCATCAGCTTGTCCTCTGATTCGTTCAGATGGTCGACCATCTCCTGCAACGACTTCGGCTCATCCGCGACATATCGAAGCAATCTGAGCCGCTCGGGCCTGACGAGGGCCCGCGTCAGCCGCAGAAGGCAGGTCGGCGGTTCGTCCTCATCCAGTTCGGGAATATCGATGGGATACTGTATGAACAGTACATCGGAATAGAAGCCATACGTATTGATTGGCCGAAAATGAATAGATGGAACTAGCACGACACGCTCAATTGGCAGCCCCGGTTCCAGCACAAGTCCGCCTGATGCATATTCCACCAGCGCTTCCGAATCCATCTTATGCAGCAATGTTGCCTTCTCGGCCGCATCCTCCTCCAGGAGGGAAGCGTATTGCAAGGTGATCTCCTTGAAGTACAATTCGTTCCATTTGCGCAGGAGCGGAATGTAGCTGCTGCGAATGCGCTGGATTTCTACAGTAGTCATATTGGGAATATAGGATTTAATACTATGGTAAAGAACTTCTTCAGCCGAAAACTCAAGATGGTCAAGAAAAGCCTCGATATCCGTATTGTCGCTGCGATCAATAGCCCAGGCATACAGTACATCGTAATCGGTAAAAGGAAATTGCGCGGCTTCGATAAACGGTTGTCGAGCATCGGGGCTGAATCGTGAGCTAATATCGTCGAGCCATTCCAGTCCTACATCGAGATTGTTCACCCATTTACGGGTTGTAAATACTATGAAACTGCTGATCAGCTCATAGATTGGAGAAACGTCGACTTTGACATTGTAAGCCATGACAAGAAACCTCCCAGACATCTTTGCATCCATAACCATTATGGCTTGTTTGACACGAGATTGTCTACTATAATGTTTATGTTATGTATAGCATGCGTGGCTATAAATGAATTATATCCTACAATTGGTAACGGAAAGTCGTCATCTGTTGACGATTTTCTTTCTTTTTTGACAAAGGAGTATAAAAGACAACATGAAAGATCAACGAAACAGCATCATCTCGCCTGTATTTATATTAATTATGGTTGTCATCGTTGCAGGACTCAGCCAAGGGCTGCTGCTCCCTGTGCTATCGATATTAATGGAAGAGAGGGGGATTTCCTCCTCGGTGAATGGCTTGCATGCTGCGGCGCTGTACATCGGCTCGTTTGGCATGTCGCTCGTTGCCGTAAAAGTGCTGGGACGAATCGGATTCAAAAAGTTAATTATGGGCGGACTTGTTCTCGTAATGGCCGCGCTTCCGCTATTCCCTCTCATTTCAGATCTTAAATTGTGGTTCGTGCTCCGGCTGCTAGTCGGAATCGGCGACAGTGCCCTTCATTTTGCCTCTCAGCTCTGGATGCTGCTCATTACTCCCCCGAACCAACGGGGTAAAAATATTTCGATCTACGGGATGTCATACGGTATCGGATTCAGTATCGGACCTTTGGCGATCCGGCTGCTGCCATACGGGCAGCTGGTGCCTTTTCTGCTGCTGTCTGTAATTATCGCTTTAGTGCTCGTACTAGTTTATATGAAAATGCCCAGCACCGTCCCTGATTCTATGACAGAGGAACAAAATAAGCAAACTGGCCAGCGTAAAGCAGCGCAAATTTACCGGATCGCCTGGTTTGCTTTAATTCCTTCATTACTATACGGCTATATGGAAGCGGCCATGAATAGCAATTTCCCGATTTATGGGCTGCGTACTGGTTTGACTGCGGGGCAAATTTCCACGCTGCTTCCCTTTTTCGGTATCGGCGGGCTCATCCTGCAGCTTCCGTTAGGCTATTTAAGCGACCGTTATGGCCGTAAAATGATCCTTATGGTTGCCGGCAGTCTGGGAGGCCTGCTATTCCTGATTGTTCCGTTGTTAGGCCAGCACTATTTCGGCCTGATGCTCATCTTTATGGTTACCGGCGGACTGGTCGGCTCGTTCTTCTCCTTGGGCCTCGCTTATGCTGCTGATATACTGCCGCGTCATCTATTGCCTGTAGCGAATGTGATCGCGTCGTTTCACTTTAACCTAGGCAGCATTGTTGGACCGAATTTGGGCGGAATCGTCATGCATTTCGGTTCTGCCGGTCTGCTCTTTGTATTTCTTGGCTTGTCTTATTTGCTTTTTACCTTGTCCGGTTTCGCTTTTAAAGCGGATGTTGGCAATAAATCAGCAAATATGAAAATGGTGTAATGGATTTTCCGCGCTATTTCCAATAAACTAAAGGAAGAGAAGCATCGACCAAAGGAGAATTGTCATGATCAAGGTAAATCATTTGAAGAAGTCTGTGGAAGGCAATACATTGCAAGTTTTGCATGGCATCAGTACGGAGTTTGAAGCAGGCGAAATGATCGGTGTCGTTGGTCCCAGCGGCAGCGGAAAAAGCATTTTGCTGCAATGCCTCGCCCTCCGGGAAAGCTGGAATGATGGCGATTACAGCTGGGACGGGAATACGGTCATTCGCGGCGGCGGCAAAGGGGCGAGGAAATATCGTTCCAAATGCGCATACTTGGAACAGAATCCGTCGCTTAATCCTGAAAAAACGGCGTTAAAAAATGTACTGATCGGACAAGCCGGACAGACTTCCTTGCTCAGAAGGCTGACAGGAATGGTTCGTTCGGACGATTATATGGGCGCCATGGACGAGCTGGAGAAGTTCGGATTGCTCGATAAAGCCCATTTGAAGGCGGGGAAATTAAGCGGCGGAGAGCGTCAGCGTGTGGCGATTTGCCGGGCGCTTGTGCACGGCGCCGGGTTTATTGCGGCGGACGAGCCTGTGCTCGGGCTGGATCCCCATTCTGCGGACAAAGTGATGGGCACGCTGAAAAGCCTCTGCACCGAGCAAAGCAAAATTGTTGTTGCCGCGCTGCCTATTGAGCTGGCAGAGCGGTTCTGCACTAGAATATGGGGGATTTTCGAAGGCCAGCTGAAGCTGGATGTGAAAGGAAGAAGACTTACGAAGGAAGAGAAACGGCTCATCGATTTGGAATGAAAAGAGTGATGGGATTGAATGTGAATAGATGGGTTTCTGTCGTTGGGATGGCTGTGCTGCTGCTAGTTCTAAGCGGCTGCAACTTCATGATGGATCCCAAATCGTTAATGAAAACGCCGGAGCTAAGCTCGGATAAAGAAACACTGCGCAGCGTCATCAACACCGAACTGAAGGGGGCGGAGATTCGGCCCCGGGATGCCGACGATATTAGCTCGATTCGGGTTGTCGACCTGAACAAGGACGGTATTATGGAGGCTGTAGTTTTCTATGAAACTCCGCTGGAGAAAGTGAAGATCCATGGTTTGATACTGGAAAACCAGAATGATACCTGGGTCCCGAAGGTAAGGTTCGACGGAGAAGGACAGGTGCTCGAATCGTTCGAGCTTAAGGATGTTACCGGTAATGGCCAAATTAACATTGTCGCGGGATTTTCCAGCGGCGACAAGCAGCTGCAGAAAGGCCTTATCGTGTATTCGTATACTGGGTCCTCGGTCGAAAGGCTGCTGGAGCTTCCATATAATTATTATGTTATCGACGATTTGAATGCTGATGACCAGCTCGATATTACGGTCGTATCCCTGAAGAAGGATCAATTTACTACAATAACGACCTATCAGTATGATCAAGCGTCCTTTCAGGAGCTGGATAAATTGCAGCTGGACGATGCTGTAACCGGCTATTACAATGTCGTTCACGGCGATATTACGCCGGATCAGCGGGGGATTATCCTCGATGCCGTTTCCGGCGAGCTGTCGGGGTACTCTATCATGATCGGAATGGAAGACGGCAAGCTGGTGGACTTTATCCCGGATCGGAGCTCCACGCTGAAGGACTATCAGATTATGAGCGGGGATGTAAATGATGACGGCATTTTGGAAATAGGCATGCTGGAGACGCCGAAAGGATGGGAGTACATCGCTTTTAATGATATTCCCTGGCTGTTTTCTTATTATAAATGGGAACCGGACAAAGGGCTGACCTTTGTTATGCAGCAGTATATGGATTTGGCCGGCAGGTTCTACTTTAATCTCCCTAAGGAATGGTGGGGCAAAGTGACGATCGATATTAAGTCTATTAAGGATGAGCACATCAAATTTGTTGATATCGATACGAACGCCACGCTTGCCGAAATTCGCTTTTTCTCGTTGGCACAATGGGAGCAGGTTCAGGAAAATTGGGAATTGTTTGCCCGGGACAACGACAAAGTGATCGGGTTTCTCAGTCACACTGATTTAAAGGTAAACAAGGGCGAGAAAGAAATAAAACGCTGATCATAAAAAAAGGGAGGATGGCAAGTTGAGTAAAGTGTTAATTTTGGAAGATGAGGAGTCCATTCGCAGCTTTATCGTTATCAACCTGAAGCGCAACGGCTTTGAAGTGATTGAGGCAGCGGATGGCCATGAGGCGCTGGACCGCTTTCACAGCATTCCAGATATCGATATCGCTTTGCTGGATGTGATGGTACCGGGTGTGGACGGGTTTGAGGTGTGCCGCAAAATCAGGGAAACGAACGAGCGCATCGGGATTATTTTCCTAACCGCTAAGGTGCAGGAGCAGGATAAAGTATATGCGCTGTCTGTCGGTGCGGACGACCATATTAGCAAACCGTTCAGTCCGACCGAATTAATCGCCCGCATTCAGTCGCTGTTAAGGCGCGTTAATGTGTACAGGGAGAACAGTGCGAAGGTGACGTTTAGCTCCGGTCCGTTCACCCTGGATCTGATCAGCAAGCAATTCAAGAAAAATGGCCAGCTGATCGAGCTGACGCCAACGGAATTTTCGCTGATTCAATATTTCCTGGAGAAGGAGAATACCCCGCTTAGCCGCGACCTGCTGCTGGACCATGTTTGGGGCAAGGAATATATGGGAGATCCGAAAATCGTTGACGTCAATATCCGGCGCCTTCGCCAAAAAATTGAGAACAACCCTTCCGAACCGACCTTCCTGCAAACTGTGTGGGGTCATGGTTATAAATGGAAGGGCGAGGGTCAATGATCAAAAGAGGAATTGGACGCCAGATCGTCCTGCACTATTTTATAGTAGTATTTGTTACGCTCTTTATGGTGGAGATTATTTTTGCCTTTGCTGCCAGAGCCTACTACTATCAGACGATTGAAAATCATATGATCAATCATTCCACATGGGCTTCGGATTACTTTCAGAAGTTCGTGAAGCTGTATGCGGAGAAGGATCCCGATTATTTTACGGAAATGCTGCGTACGTTTGAACTCGATAATACCGAGCTGATGATTTTGAACCGAAAAGGCGAGGTCAAAGCAAGCAGCACCCAATTCCAGGCGGATAAGGCGATTCAAACGAGCGATGTGCCGCAGGCGGTGGCAGGGAGCGTCGGGAAATGGGTCGGCAGGCAGTCTACAGGAGAATGGGTCATGGCCATATCGACTCCGCTGCAGGTTCGCGGTGAAAACCGCTATATTGTCAGATATGTAACCTCCCTGGAGGCCGTCAATGCCAAACTGATGAATTTAACGCTGCTATCGGTAGGAGTGGGGGCTGCGGTGCTGGCGCTTGTCACCTTGTTCAGCATCGGGCTGGCGAATTCGATCGTAAGGCCGATCAACAACATTCGCGCCGTGTCCGCGCAAATGGCCAAAGGGAAATTTGATGCCCGGATTAAAGGGGATTATAAATACGAGCTTGGCGAATTGGCCTCAACACTGAACTATATGGCCGAGGAAATCGTCAGAAGCAATCAGATCAAAGACGATTTCATCTCATCCATATCGCATGAGCTCCGGACGCCATTAACGGGAATCAAAGGCTGGAGCGAGACACTGACTTCCGGCGGCTTCGATCCGGAAGAGACCAAGATCGGCATGCAAATTATATCCAAGGAAACCGAGCGGCTGATCGGTCTTGTCGAAGAGATGCTGGACTTCTCCAAGCTGCAGCAAAATGAAATGAAGCTGGTCATCGCTCGGGTGAATTTGAAGGAATTGCTCCAGGAGACGATGCTGAACGTATGGGCCAAGGCGGAGCAGAAGAAAATTCAATTAAAGCTCGATGACCGGACCGATCGGCCGGTAATTATTTTTGGTGACGGCAATCGGTTAAAGCAGGTGTTTCTGAACCTTGTGGATAATGCGGTTAAGTTCTCCAGCGAGAACAGCTGGGTCCATCTCGTCATTTCCTTGAAGGGCAGCAGCACAGCGTTAGTTCAGGTTGTAGACAGCGGGATTGGAATCAGTGAGGAGCATATCGGCAAGGTGAGGGACCGCTTCTTTCAGGTGAATCATAACCGGGGAGGAACCGGGCTTGGACTCGCGATCAGCCAGCAGCTCGTTGAGCTGCATCATGGCGAAATGGACATACACAGCGAGCTCGGCGCGGGTACGACCGTATCTGTCACCTTGCCATTGCCGGAAATGATTGGAGATAACGATTCAAACGCTGCTGAGGCAGCGACGGATTCTTTAGCCGCACCGGAATGAATTTAATACACATTAATCTTAAAGAGCGGATCATGATGATCCGCTCTTTGTTATATATATAATAATATGGAAGATGGACAAAGCCTGCAGCAAATTGAAATTAGGAGGATAAGCCTTCTGCCCGTAAACGAGCCGTTTTGTCGTATACTTCTTTGAGTAAGCGGGAAGGCTGGGTACGGACAGCAGGTTTTGCCAGCACCGTCTCGTTTGGCCCGATGACAATAATTTCGTTGGCTGTGCCCTTGATGATCGCACCGTCTTTTATGATCGCGCCTTCGCCAATGATGGCCCGTTCGATCAGCACGTTGCGGCCGACCAGCACGTTCGGCATAATGATGCTGTCCTTGATTTTCGTTTGGCGCCCCACCTCAGAGCCTCCGAAAATGACAGACCGTTCGGCGTATCCTTCCAAGGTGCAGCAGTCATGGATCATGGAGGCTTTCATCCCGGCGTTTCGCGCTTTGACGGAATTGAGTTTTGTGCGGCTGTCCCGTGTAAACATCGGCCAACTGTCATTGTGCAGCGTCCAGCCGTTTTCCCCAGAGAGAAGGTCCATGTGAGCGTCCCATAAGCTTTGGACTGTTCCGACATCGCGCCAATATCCTTTAAATTCATAGGCATGCAGCGGGGAGGAGCCGGAGAGCATTTTTGGAATGACATCTTTACCGAAATCATGACTGGAATCCGGATCGTTGGCATCGGCAATTAAATGCTGTTTCAGAAACTCCCAGTTGAACAGGTATATGCCCATGGAAGCCAGGTTGCTGGCCGGCTGTTCCGGCTTCTCGGCAAACTCGGTAATTCGCTGCTCCCGGTCTATGGACATTACGCCGAACCGATGAGCTTCCTCCCAGGGTACCGGCATGACCGATATGGTCGCTAAAGCTTTACGGCTCGTATGCGTTTGAATCATCTCCCGGTAATCCATGTGATAAATATGGTCTCCAGACAAAACGAGCACATTTTCAGGCGAATACTGGTCTACATACTCGATGTTTTTATAAATGGCATCGGCGGTACCCACATATTGAGCATTTCCTGTTGCTCCTGTGTTGTAAGAAGGAAGCAGCGCTATTCCACCTCTATCCGTATACGGCAATCCCCAGGCATCGCCGTCGCCGATATGCTGATGGAGTGATTCCGCTTCATATTGTGTCAGAACACCGATTGTATCGATTCCTGAATTTACGCAATTGCTGAGAGGAAAATCGATAATACGGTATTTACTGCCAAAGGGCACTGCCGGTTTAGCCTGTTTGGCCGTTAGGGGAGACAATCTTCGGCCTTCTCCTCCGGCCAACAGCATGGCAATGCATTCTTTTTTATTCATGTCGTTTTCCCTCCCTGTGGATTTTCAAGTAGTAGTAGTTACATAAACGAGTTATGCAGCCCTTGAAACGAATAAAAAGAAAATTGGATGTAAAGTTTCATTATTTTTTTCAAGCCGCTATATCCTTATTCATCCTTGTCTTATGTGGGTAATTTAATTGATGGAACTTTTAAAAAAGCAGGTGATCGATTGCCAGAGCAACTGTCCAAGCCCGTTATTTCATCGAGCGATATTTACTTGTTTCATGAAGGAACACTGTACCGAAGCTATCTGACGTTCGGTGCTCATCTGACGGTCGAAGAAGGCCGGACAGGTGTCAGATTTACCGTTTGGGCGCCTCATGCGCTTCGCGTCGGCATTGCGTCAGACTGGAATGAATGGAGAGGGCAAAACGATTTATTATATAAGATACCCGAATCGGGAATTTGGACTCGCTTTTTTGCCGGGGTAACGGAAGGAACTTTTTACAAGTATGAAATTACTGGTCCGGACGGCGAGACATTTCTGAAGGCAGATCCCTACGCTTTCCATGCGGAGGTGCGCCCGGCTACGGCATCTGTCGTCAAGTCGCTTGCCGGGTACGCATGGAAAGATGGCTCATGGAGAAGAAGGAACAGGGTGCCCTTTCACAAGCCGCTTAACATTTATGAAGTCCATTTTGGCACATGGAGGCGGAAGCCGGATGGATCGTATTATTCCTACCGTGAGATGGCGGACGAGTTAATCCCTTATGTCGTGAAAATGGGGTACACCCATCTTGAAATTATGCCGCTGGCCGAGCATCCTTATGATTTGTCGTGGGGGTATCAGGCCACGGGTTATTTTGCGCCGACAAGCCGTTATGGCGAGCCGGATGATCTGATGTATTTTGTTGACCGCTGTCATCAGGCAGGCATTGGCGTACTGCTGGATTGGGTTCCCGGCCATTTCACTAAAGATGCCCACGGCCTGCGGATGTTCGATGGCACCCCGCTGTATGAATACGCCGATCCACTAATGGCGGAGAAGCCGGGTTGGGGAACGCTCAGCTTTGATTTTTCAAAGCCGGAGGTCCGCGCTTTTCTAATTTCCAACGCCCTCTATTGGCTGGATGTGTATCATTTTGACGGCTTGCGGGTCGATGCCGTAACGAGCATGATTCGCCTTGATTTCGAGAAGCAAGCTGGGCAGTACCGTCCGAATGAACAGGGCGGGGTTGAAAATTTGGACGCTGTTTCCTTTCTAAGGCAGCTGAACCAGACCGTATTCCATTACTACCCGCACGCGCTAATGATGGCTGAGGAATCCAGCGCCTGGCCACTCGTCACTTCTCCCGCAGAAACTGGCGGACTTGGCTTCAATTATAAATGGAACATGGGGTGGATGAACGATACGCTGCAGTATATGGAGACGGATTTTTCGAAACGGCCGCAGCACCATAACTTACTCACTTTTCCGATTTGCTACGCCTATGCCGAAAATTTTGCGCTCCCGCTGTCACATGATGAAGTCGTGCATGGTAAAAAATCGCTGCTAAATAAAATGCCTGGCAGCTATGAACAAAAGTTTTCCGGATTGCGGGTGCTGTTGGGGTATCAAATGACATCTCCCGGGAAGAAGCTATTATTTATGGGTGCGGAATTTGGCCAGTTTATCGAATGGAAGGATACAGATCAATTGGACTGGTTTTTGCTGGAATACGATTCGCATCGAAGCATGCACTACTACACCGCGGAGCTGAACCGGCTTTATTTGCAGGAACGCGCTTTATGGGAATTGGACCATAGCTTTGACGGATACGAATGGATTAATCCGCATGACAGCGGGCAAGGTGTCATTTGCTATTTACGCAAAAGCAAGCGAGCTGGCGACACCCTTCTGGTCGTCATTAACTTTCAGGCCGTCAGCCGGCCGGAATATCGCATTGGGGTGCCAAGGGCTGGGGAGTACGAGCAAATATTCAACAGTAATGAGTTGGCTTATGGAGGTAGGGACGAAGTGAATCAGCAGCGTATTTTGACCTCCGCAAAAATAACATGGCACGATCGGCCGCACAGCATAGTGATGGCCGTTGCGCCGCTTAGTATGACGATTTGGAAGAAGGTTGCAAAGCGCAGAGCTTCTTCCGCAAAGTCCACAAAGAGGAGGACGAATAAATGAAAATATTGTTCGCTGCGGCTGAAGCAGCGCCGTTCATTAAAACAGGCGGTTTGGCCGATGTTATCGGTGCACTGCCTAAAGCGCTGCAGCAGGCCGGACACGACGTGCGTGTAGTGCTGCCCAAATACCGGGATATTCCCGGTTCGTTCACTCACCTCCTTGAACATGTTAGGGTAGTCGAAGTTCCGGTGGGATGGCGGCGGCAGTACGGCGGAATCGAAGCATTGCAATGGGACGGCATCCCGGTGTATTTCATCGATAACGAATATTATTTCGGGAGAGAAGGCGTGTATGGCTATTGGGATGATGGGGAAAGATTCGCTTATTTTAACCAGGCCGTCCTGGAAATGCTGCCCGCGATTGACTTTGCCCCCGACGTGCTGCATTGCCATGATTGGCATACTGCGATGATTCCGCTGCTGCTCAAGGAGCATTACCGCCACGATCCGTTTTATGCTGGCATTCGTACCGTATTCACCGTGCACAACTTACTGTATCAGGGGCTGTTTCCGCCTGAAGTACTCGGTGACCTGTTAAGTTTGCCGCACAGTTATTATACGCCGGAAGGCGTCGAATATAACGGTGCTGTAAGTTTTATGAAAGCAGGACTTCTGTTTTCAAACCATGTCACAACTGTGAGCCCCACTTATGCAGAGGAAATCAAGACAGAATATTACGGTTACGGTCTGGATGGGCTGCTTCGTTCTCTCGGTGACCGTTTGTCCGGCATCGTGAATGGAATCGACACGAAACTATACAATCCAGCGACAGATTCCGCGCTATTCAGCCGCTATCGCACAAGCTGGAGCAAGAAGCTGGAAAACAAAACCGCTCTGCAGCATGAGCTAGGCCTGCCTGAATCGGCGGATGTGCCCTTAGTCGCGATGGTAACCCGCTTGGTTGAATCCAAGGGACTCGATCTGGTCATGCGCATTGCTGATGAATGGCTAGCCTATGACGATGTCCAGCTGGTCATTCTTGGAACCGGCGACCGTTCATATGAGGAGTGGTTTCGTGAAGCGGCCCTTCGCCATCCGCAAAAGCTGTCCGTGCAAATCAAATTCAGCGATGAGCTGTCGCGAAAAATATATGCAGGCAGCGATCTGTTTCTGATGCCTTCGAAATTTGAGCCTTGCGGGATTAGCCAGCTGCTTGCTTTACGCTACGGCAGCATTCCGGTCGTCCGCGAAACGGGCGGTCTGAACGATACGGTGCAATCCTACCGTCCGGAGACTGGAGAGGGGAATGGGTTTACGTTTACGAATTACAATGCCCACGACTTGCTGCATACACTGCGGCGGGGCATCGGGTACTACAGGCAGCCGGAGCATTGGAAGCAGCTGCTGCGCAATGCGTATGCCGGGGATTACAGCTGGCAGGCATCGGCGCGGCAATATAGCGATATTTATGAACGGGTCACTTCCGAGGCGTAAACGTCTTACGCATATGAAACAAAGCAGAAAAAAACCGCTGCCGGCAGCAGTATGCCAGCAGCGGTTCGCTATTTGTCATCCAAGCAGGCTTTGCTATTTCAGCTTACGGAACAATATGCGATATCCAAACGGATCGAGGGTAATATTCATCATCCCCTTCTCCGGGACGACGGATTCACCTGTCAAAGCGTCATACCAGTCTTTCGTGTCCATAGGATGTGACAGGGTACGCTGCTTCTCCATATTGTTCATCCAAATCGTAAAGTGAACTTTGTCATCCATACGCTCATAAACGATGCAAGGATCGTTATGTTCGGCATGCAGAAAGCGAAACCGGCCTTGGCGCAAGGCATTATGCTTTTTACGGAGGGCGATCATTAATTTGTAGAAGTCATACAGCTCGCGATCCTGCTTATTGGGGTCCCAAATCATGCATTTGCGGCAATCGGGATCCGCCCCTCCGGTAATGCCGACCTCATCCCCATAAAAAATGCACGGAGTACCAATATAAGTGAACAGAAATACGACACACAGCTTCAATTTGCGCTTGTCGTTTCCCACCCGGGTTAAAAGGCGGGGAGTGTCGTGGCTGCACAGCATGTTAAATACGACTTCGTTCGTCTGCTGCGGATAACGCATAATTAGCGAGCCCATTTCATTGGCGAAATTATAGCCGTCCATACCGCCATTGAAAAAATTGAGCACTTTATCGGCAAAAGGGTAGTTCATTACGGAATCGAATTGATCTCCGAGCAGCCAGTTTAAAGAATCGCTCCACACTTCGCCGATAATATAAGCTTCCGGATTCGCTTTCTTGACAATTTGCCGGAAATCGCGCCAGAAATGGTGATCAATTTCGTTGGCAACATCGAGGCGCCAGCCGTCGAGATTAATTTCCTTAATCCAATATTCCGCCACGCCGAGCAAATATTGCTTCACTTCCGGATTTGCGGTGTTGAATTTAGGCATATTGCCAAAAAAACCAAACGTATCGTACGAGGGCATGCCGTTCTTGATGGTCACCGGAAACTCATTAATATGAAACCAGTCGCGGTATTTAGAACCTTCGCCATGCTTCATTACATCCTGAAAAGGGGGGAAGCCTTCGCTGCAATGATTGAACACGGCATCGAGCACGACCCGGATTCCCTTGGCATGACAAGCTTCCACGAGCCGCTTCAGCAAGGCGTTATCGCCAAAATGCGGATCAACCTGCTTATAATCGACCGTATCGTACTTATGGTTGGAAGGGGAAGTGAAAAGCGGTGTGAAATATATCGCATTAATGCCAAGATCGGTCAAATCGTCAAGATGGTCGAGCACGCCTTGAAGATCCCCGCCGAAATAGTTGTCGATTTTAGGAGTTCCGCCCCAAGGCTCGGTAACCTTCGGGTCGTTGGCAGGATCGCCATTGGCGAAGCGTTCAGGCATAATTTGATAAAATACAGCCTGCTTGGCCCATTCGGGAACTTTGATTACATCGATTTCATGAATGTACGGAAATTCGTACAAATCCCCAGGCGGAGTAGGGGGATGGTGCTGAATACCGCTGTCCAGCATATATATGGCCTCATTGCCGGATGTTAGCTTAAATGCATACGAAAGCCGTTTGAACTTCGGTTTGACAGCAACTTCCCAATAATCGAACATGCCATCATGGGCCGCTTTTTCCAGCTTGAATTCCTGATATGTTTTATTCCAGTCATACTTGTCGCCCGTCATGGCGTATACCTGCTCTACATCATCCCGTTTGGTGCGCACACGCAGATGTATCGTTGATTTGTCATAAGCATAAGCCCATTTGTCGCGGGGAACATGGTAAAAAGCTTCTAGCAGCATGCGGCCACCTCCTTCAACATCGTACTACAGCTAATTAATAACCAATTGGAGCTTGGTATGAACCATTATTCCCTTTTTTAGATGGGCGCATGATACAAATGAATCATTGGATCGATATTTGTGTAATAAATGGCAGGGCAGATATCACTTTATGTCTAAAGAGAAATAAAATAAATCACACTAAGAGTGCATAATATGAAAGTTTTGTGTATATCATAAATGAATTTTTGCAGGATATAAGCAGGAGCAAGTAGGGAGAAGCAGAGGGGGATAGTTCGAATTGAATGTAAATATATGGTTTTTTTATTTTGTTTATGATGTTGGAGTCAGATAAATTCTTATTGACCGAGGTATGATAAAGATAACAAAATCGGTGTTGAATTGTCGAAAATTTCTTTTGCATATATATACATTATGTTTTATAATTAGCCCAGTGAATTGATGATTCGATCATTATTTTTAGAAAAGCAGGGAGAGACAATAATGAAAAAATGGGGTTTCTTATTCGTTGCAATCGTAATGTTAACTGCCGTGTTAGCGGCTTGCGGCCAAGATAAGGAAGCGAAGAACAGCTCGCAGGGAGCAGGCGGTACAGCAAGCAAAAAGCTGGTTCTCGGGCTGAGCGCGGATTTCCCGCCATATGAGTTCCAGATCAAAAACGATAAGGGTCAAGTGGAAATTGTCGGATTCGATGTGGAAATCGCCAAGGAAATTGCAAAGGATATGGGCGCAGAGCTGGAAATTAAAAATATGGTGTTTACTTCTTTGCTGAATGAGCTGCGGAGCGGACGCGTAGATATGGTTATTTCCGGGCTAAGTCCAACGCCGAAGCGGGCGAAGGAAATCGATATGTCGCAAATTTATTACAACGCCGAGCAAGCCGTCGTAGTGCGTGAGGCGGATAAAGATAAATATGCTACCGCTGCCTCTTTGGAAGGGCAAAAGATCGGCGTACAGAAAAGCTCGATACAAGAAGATATCGCCAAGGAAATTACCGGTGCGAAGCTGACCTCGCTGGACAAAATATCCGACATTATTATGCAGCTCGATTCTGGCCGCGTGGATGTGGCGATTATCGAAGGGCCGGTAGCGGAGTCTTTCGTTAAAAATGTTAAGGGCATCGCAATTACCGACGCGAAGCTGGAGGTAGAGGATGACGGCTATGTCGTCGGCATTAAAAAAGGAAACCAGGAGCTGCTTGACCAAGTGAATTCCACATTGGATCGGTTGATGAATGACGGCAGCATCGAAAAATTTGTCAAAGAAGCCAGCGATCTGTCGATAAAATAAAAAAGGATTTGCCAGGCCGATTGCGAAGATAAATGACAGCGGAAAATAGCGGAGCGTATTCGCTATTTTCTGTTTTTTGAAGAGGATACAATAAACAAATAGAAGGATGATTAATTTATGGATTTTTTTATGGAGTTCGGAACGATGTTCTGGGAATACCGCAATTATTTTATGACGGGACTGCAATATACGCTGCTGCTCGCAGCGCTTGCCGTTTTTTGCGGGTTCATTCTCGGCTTGTTCATTGCTCTGATCCGGATGTCGCCGTGGGGAATCGTGCGTTTCTTCGGGCATGTCTGGGTTGAATTTTTACGCGGCACACCAATGCTTGTGCAGCTGATGATCGTGCACTACGGCTTATCCTACATGTTTAATATTAATTTCAGCCCGATCGAATCCGGGGCCATTACGCTGTCCGTTAACAGCTCGGCTTATTTAGCCGAAATATTCCGGGCGGGCATTCAAGCTATTGACCGCGGTCAAGGTGAAGCTGCCCGTTCTCTCGGCATGACGCAAGGACAAGCAATGCGGTTCATTATTATCCCGCAAGCGATTAAAAATGTGCTGCCGGCCATCGGCAATGAGTTCGTTGTCATCGTCAAAGAATCGTCGATCGTTTCGTTTATTGGCGTGGCGGAATTGATGTTCCAGGCGGGCGCAGTTCAGGGAGACTCATATAACCCGATGACGCCTTACTTGATCGTTGCATTAATGTATTTTATTATTACATTCACTCTGTCCAGGTTGTTAAACCGGTTTGAAAGGAGATTGCAAGCTAGTGATAACCGTTAAGGGATTGCATAAGAAATTCGGTCAACTGCATATTTTAAAAGGCATCGATCTGGAAATTCATAAGGGCGAGGTTGTTGTAGTCATCGGGCCGAGCGGTTCAGGGAAAAGCACTTTCCTGCGCTGCCTGAACAGGCTGGAGGAGCCGACGAGCGGAGAAATTATGTTCCAAGGAGAACTCATTACTGCGAAGAAGCACAATATTAACGCGACCCGCGAAAAGATGGGGATGGTATTCCAGCATTTCAATCTGTTTCCGCATAAGACGGTGCTGGACAATATTATGATGGCTCCGATTCAAGTGAAGAAGCAAAACCGGAGCCAGGCGGAGGCAACAGCGCTGGAGCTGCTGCAAAAGGTAGGGCTGGAAGATAAGCGCGATGCTTATCCGGCCCAATTATCCGGCGGGCAGAAGCAGCGGATCGCAATCGCGAGAGCGCTGGCGATGGAGCCGCATGTGATGCTCTTCGATGAACCGACATCGGCGCTTGACCCTGAGATGGTCGGCGAAGTGCTGGAGGTTATGAAGAGCCTCGCCGTCGGCGGGATGACGATGGTCATCGTTACGCACGAAATGGGGTTTGCACGCGAAGTAGGCGATCGCATTCTGTTTATGGATCAAGGCGTCGTTGTTGAACAAGGGACACCGCAGCAGGTGTTCGGTGCGCCCGAGCACGAACGGACGCAAAATTTCCTGAGCAAGGTACTGTAAAGCAGAAAAGACACAAAGACAGGTTAATTTGCTACCGGCGTCTCACAGCCCGAAAATTAAATAAGGCTGGGTCTTTTCCCCTTTACATTCCAATCACAAGCAGATGCTTGTGATTTTTTATTTTTTAGGCTTTAGCAGTTGTGTGAAACGCACGAAACAAAAAACGACCCGCTATACGGGAGGGTTCGTTAATGATCTTTGAGAAGCATGCGCAGTTAAAGTATAAATATGGGAATCGCTTGGGCAGAAGGATATTTAAACATTGTTGCTAGCAGACAACTTGACGGTGGATGGGAAGCGGGCTGTATCTAATGTACAGTGAACCTAAATGAAACCACTGTAGCGAAACTGTAGCGAAATACATTCGTGAACAAGAAGCACATAATCAAGCCATAGATAAGCTGAGTGTAGAGTGTAAAAGAGTATGAAGATCCGTTCAGTAGTAAAGAAATATTTAACTGGCAAGTGAAAGTGACAAATAACACTGAGCCTGAACAGATTTGTGGTCAGGTTAACGTCTTTAGGCGCAGTTTGGCAACAGGGGGTTATACGCCAAGAGCAAACTCCGCCCGTTGGACGGATGGTCATGATTTAATTACCCGAAATTACCCGAAAATTACAGTGGAAGCCTCATGCCCGGAAATACCGCCTATATTGTCCTTCACCCTGCAGAACCTTTACAGATTTCTGCATCCTATACTTCATCCTATACTAAGTATTTACGAATGGCCACGCAGTCACGCTGGAAAACCACGTCGTTAACTTCGGTTCTGGAGAATGTTATTGCTTCCAAAGATTGGATTCTGTTGTTTGATTCTAACGAATATCATCCACGCTATTTGCACATATTTGCAATGGTTTTAAATCTAAGGAATCTCAGACACTCTATTTTGCCGTTTATCGTCTGTTTGGAGCAGTAAAGACTGAAATAACGTTGCCCAGCTTCGTTACATTTTGAGGAGGGTTATTTTTACGCAGATAGCGATCATCAGCTTCGTTATAAAATTTCAGGGCTTAAATGAAGCCACTGTAGCGAAATACATTCGTGAACAAGAAGCACATGATCAAGCCATAGATAAGTTGAGTGTAGAGTGTAAAAGAGTATGAAGATCCGTTCAGCAGCAACAACAGCAAGAAAGAAATAAACCAGTTTAACTGGTAAGTGAAAGGGACAAATAACACTGAGCTTGAACAGATTTGTGGTCAGGCTAGCGTCTTTAGGCACAGTTTGGCAACAGGGGGTTATACGCCAAGAGCAAACCCCGCCCGTTGGACGGATGGTCATGATTATTTGAAAGGAAGAGGGAATATGACACAAAAGAAAAATAAGTTGTTTCCCGATTGTTCTAATAAACTTTTTGTTACCTTATTCAAATCGGGTAAAGCTGATAAATGCTGGGTTTTTTGGTATTGGAAACAATTGCATAAGCTATAGGTTACAAAATTGTGATATATTCAATACGGCCGAAACACTGCGAAGGCAGGTGCGGGGGACGATTTTTGACAAGCGGGTGCAAATAAGCAATAAGCCGGCAGCTTGTCTTGGGGTGAAGCGCAGCGGCAGAGGCGCAGGGAGCTATCCTTTTTCCCGAATCCGACAACTAACTCCGCAGGCAATTGTTAAAGGAGGAGCAGCATGATTAAACAGCTTAGAAAGCGTAAATGGGTAACAGGAATCAAAACAGCGGTAATTGCAGCAGGATTTATAGGGGCGCTGAGTACGGTGCCAGTTTATGCGGATTCAGTACATACGGCAAAGGAAGGAGATACGTTTTACTTTCTGGCTAAACAGTATGGAGTCGATATGAACCAGCTGATGAAAGCTAATCCGGACATTAAAGCAACGAATATTTATGGCGGATTAAAAATAAAAATTCCAGGCGGCAGCACAGTAAAGGCGCTTTCTGCTTCAGGCAGCAAGATACAGGCGCTATCCGTGCCAAAAGTATTATCAAGTGAACGCGTTGTACAAGCGTGGGGCAAAACCTTTAATTACAGTAAGACGATTAATGTGAAGGCAACGGCTTATTCAGCGGATGCCAGCGAGAACGGATGGGGACCGGTAGATTATTACGGCAACTCTTTGAAGCTGGGAACGATAGCGGTAGATCCGAATGTCATTCCAATGGGCACGAAGGTGCTCGTAACCGGCCACAGCCATCCGGATTTGCCGAAAGATTCGTTTGTAGCGACGGCTATGGACCAGGGCAGCGCGATTAAAGGAAACCGGATTGATATATTCATTCCTGCCAGCCCGCAAAAGGTAAGCCAGTTCGGGTTCCAGGATGTGAAGCTGTACGTGCTTGAATAGCAACGACTGTATGTCAAAAGAACGTCCCTTCATTGCCGAAAGGCCGGTGAACAACCGCAAGTTATGCGGTTTGACACGGCGGCTGACGGCAGGTTTTGGGATGTTCTTTTTTTTGCTTCTTCACCTTAGAGCGACTTTGGCTCGTGCAGCAATTCAGGGATTGTAACGAAGCGATATCCACGATTTCGCAAAATGCGGATGATGTCCGGCAGCGCTTCAATTGTCCCGGTCAGATCCGAGCCGCTGCCCCCGCCGGCATGCTGCAGCACAATCGAGCCCGGTCCGACGGTGCTTAACACGTTGTGCTTCACTTTATTTTTGTCCAGCGCTTTCCAATCTAGCGAGTCCACGTTCCAATTTACGATTTTGTAACCATTCTTCTTGGCCCACTTCAATTGCTCCTCATTTATTTCACCGTAGGGAGGACGGATAAAGCGAGGCTTATAGCCAATAAGCTTTTCGATCAGTTTTTCTGTGCGTTTAATTTCATTTTTAAATTCGTCGACTGATTTTTTTTTGAATAAGGGATGGAAGTAGGAGTGGTTGCCGATGACATGTCCTTCCCGGTGAATTCGCTGCAGCAGCTCAGGATGCTTCTTCGCCCGGTGGCCCACGACGAAAAAGGTTGCTTTTACGCCGTGCTGCTTCAGCACATCCAGTACCTTAGGCGTAAACCGGGGATCGGGTACATCATCGAATGTCAAGGCAATTTGCTTGACTTCAGGTCCGCTGAATTTGAACGTTTCCGAATATTTGCGGCGCAACTCACCCAATGTCATTGGTTTGGCATCAGCGTTTACCGATTGTTGGGAGGAGGCGGATTCCGCAGGCGGTTGCGAGGATTGTGCTGACACGGCGGCAGTCCCCGTTGCAAGCGCAGCACATATAAGCAGCGCCAGCATCGCATGAATCAATTTATACATGAATGACCTTCTCCTTTAATCGCTAATTGTTATGTACTGGTATGCCCCAAATCGGGCACAATTATGACCGTGGCTATCATTGAGGTAAGAAAAATATTCCATTAGGTGCTCCAAATCTTGCTGCCATTCCTTTCATGTGTGCGATATATCACAGACTTGCCCGCTCAAAAATAGCATCTTAAATGAAGCGCAGTTAGACGTGATTCGCTAGAGAGGTGAGGGAATATGGCGGAAGTAATCGCAAACGTTGAAGTGGCCCCGAACATATACAGGTTGAAGGCATCGGGAGCGTTCCCGGGGCGGATGGGGCAGTTTTATATGGTTCGGGCCTGGGACAGTTATCCGCTGCTGTCCAGACCCCTCAGCATCTTCAATCGCAGTGAAGAGGGGATCGAGTTCTTGTATCAAGTGAAAGGAGAGGGCACGAAGCTGCTTAGCGATTTACGGGCTGGTGATGAGCTGCAGCTAGAGGGGCCTTTCGGCAACGGTTTTCCAGACCGGGCAATAAAACCTGGTGGACGCATTGCCGTCGTTGGTGGAGGGATAGGCATAGCCCCATTGTATTATGCGCTCCGCAGTTGGCCGGACTGTGACGTCTATTTGGGATTCAGTAAAGAACCGTATTTGACGGAACAGTTTAAAGCTGCCACACAAGGGAAAGTGAACGTTAATGTAGGCGGTTTCGTGCTGGATGAGGTCGATTTACACGCTTATGATTTGATCGTAGCCTGCGGACCCGAGCCGATGCTGGCTGCGGTTCAGCAGAAGAAGCTGTTGTCCGGCAGCGGGGTGGAAGTGTACGTTTCGTTGGAAAACCGCATGGCATGCGGCATTGGAGCATGTCTTGTATGCAGCGTGAAATGCCGGGACACCCGGCGAAAGGCTTGCACGGATGGACCTGTGTTTCTGGCGGAAGAGGTGATTTTTGGATGATTAATACAGCGTATACGATCGCAGGAGTCCATTTTAAAAATCCGGTCGTCATGGCTTCCGGTACGTTTGGCTTCGGGCAGGAATACGCCGCTTTGTACGACATTAACCGGCTGGGAGGCATTTCCGGCAAAGGGCTGACGCTGCACGCGAAAGCAGGGAACGACGGAATTCGCGTCTTTGAGACGCCGGCTGGAATGTTGAACAGCGTAGGGCTGGAAAATCCGGGAATCGAGGCTTTCCTGCGCGATGAATGCCCGCGCTGGGAAAGCTTGAACCTGGCGAGAATCGCCAACTTAGGCGGAAATACGATCGAAGAGTATGTGGAAGGTGCCCGGTTGATTGAAGAAGATGCACTGTTCCGCAAGCGGAATGGAAATCAGGCCGTGGATATGATTGAATTGAACATCTCCTGCCCGAACGTCAAGGCAGGTGGAATGGCCTACGGGATCAGGACGGAGGTTGCCCGCGAAGTCGTACGGGAAATTCGCCGCACGACAACGCTCCCTCTAATGGTCAAGCTGTCCCCGAATGCGGAGGATGTCGTGGCGATGGCCGTGATGTGCGAGGAAGAAGGCGCGGATGCCGTCTCGCTGGTCAATACATTTTCCGCTATGAAAATCGATATTTACAAGCGGCGCAGCGTATTTGACAACTTGTACGCGGGGCTATCGGGGCCGGCGATCAAGCCGATAGCGCTGCGAATGGTGCACCAGGTAAGTAAAGCCGTGGCCATACCTGTAGTTGGCATGGGCGGAATCAGCAGTGCGGAGGACATCATCGAATACATTATGGCAGGCGCAGCGGCCGTTCAGGTTGGGACGCATAACTTTGTTCATTTACGGGCAGGCGAACAGCTGATTGACGGGGTGGAATCGTTTATGCGGCGCGAAGGCATAGGCTCGCTGGATGAAATAAGAGGCATAATATGATGACGGAAGCTTTATATCCGCAATTTGCGGATCTCACGCTGCAAACGATTGTGCTGGGCCGCGACCGTCTCTTCATTATATCGGGGGGCGACCGACATATCGGCGCTTCCTCCACCGCTTATTGGGAACAGGGACAGTCTGTCGTGCAAAGCTGCGCCGTCCCTGGACATAAAGAATACGAGTTATGCGAACAGTTGGCTTTGCGTGCGGCGGCACAGCTGCAATGCACAGTAACGGTCGTTATGGGGATACATTACGATCAGCTTACAAGGGCCGAAATCAACTATATTTGTCAAAAAGTGACCACCTTGATGGAGCACTATTTAACGGAATGCGCGGACGAATCCGTTTAAATGCAAGGCAGGATGGGTTAATAAAAAGGGAGCAGACCGGGCAAGGCAGCTCCTTTTTTTGTACGCAGATTGATTTTTTAAGTGAAGAAGGCTATACATGGAGATAGCGATTATTTACTTAACAGTGGGAAAATGGGGGAATTGCAATGAATACAATGCATAGCAAAGGGCATGACAATGATGAGAAATTCCGGCGTACCGCCGTTTCGGTATCCGAAGCACAGGCAAGGATTATGGCCTTTGCCCGCCCTGGACATATAGAGGAGGTGCCTTTGCTTCATGCAGACGGACGGGTTTTGGCCGCAGATATTGCTGCTCCGCATCCGTTCCCTCATTTTCGCCGCTCCGGTATGGATGGATTTGCGGTTATGAGCAGCGATTTGCAGAGCTGCAGCAGCGGTAATCCCGTAGAGCTGAAGGTGATCGACGATATTCCTTGCGGCTCTTTGCCTGCTGTCCCGCTCGTATCAGGCACAGCGTCACGCATTATGACGGGGGCCAAGGTACCTGATGAGGCTGATGCCGTCATTATGCTGGAAATGACAGAACCTTTTGTACGGGACGGCCAAAAGTGGATTACAATCAAACGCCAGCTGGAGAGCGGAAAAAATATAACGCCGATAGGCTTCGAACTGGCGCAGGGAGACGTCATATTGGAGCGGGGACGCCGGATCGGAACGGGTGAACTGTCGGTGCTGGCCACATTCGGTATTCATCAGGTGCCGGTGATAAAGAGACCGCGCATAGCTATTTTCTCGACAGGCTCCGAGCTGCTGCGGATCGACGAACCGCTGCAGGACGGCAAAATTCGCAACAGCAATACTTACATGCTGGCTAGCCAGATCAGCCGGGCTGGCGGAGAGCCTCATATTCTTGAAGCGATTGAGGATGATTTGCCGGGTGCAAAGCGTAAAGTGGAGGAGGCCTTCGCCGATTACGATGTCGTAATTACTACCGGAGGTGTATCGGTAGGCGATTATGACATTATGGCCGATCTCGTACGCGGGCCGGCGATGGAAATGCTGTTCAACAAGGTTACTATGCGTCCCGGCAGCGTTACCACCGCAGCGGTGAAGGAAGGAAAGCTGCTGTTTGCCCTGTCCGGGAACCCCGGGGCGTGTTTTGTCGGCTGTGAGTTGTTCGTGCGGCCTTATATTGGCGCCATGCTTGGCATCGGTCAGCCGTACTTGCCTGAATTTCAAGCGGAGTTGGGACAAACGTATTCTAAAGTCAACAACTTTACCCGCTTTGTAAGAGGGAAATTAGTTTGGAAGGACGGCCGCCCAGTGGTATTTCCAGCCACCTTGGATGAATCGAGCGTTATGATTACGATTAAGGACAGCGACGTTCTGATCATCATTCCTCCTACGAACGAAGGTGTGCAGGCAGGCGAACTTGTGCAAGTGTTAAAGCTGCCGGAGCCGATGCTTTAATCTCGTTTATTTTTTATTCTGGGCTTACACATTCCTTGCTATCCTGTTGCTGGAATTTGTATAAATACAGGAACTATACTAGAACTAAACAGAAACTTATTATAGGAACCAGCTAGAGTTTGTACTGGAACTAAAATGGAAGCAAGATGGAACTAAGGATGCAACTGAGGGGAAGGAGAAGATGCAAATGCCGGTCATCCAAATCGTAGGTTTTAAAAATAGCGGTAAAACGACATTGATCTGCAAACTGCTGGAAATACTGAATGCCATGAACTTAAGAGTCGCGGTCATCAAACATGATATTCACGGTTTTGAAGCTGACCGCGAGAATACGGACACGTTTCGTCATCGCCGGGCCGGCGCTGTTGCAACAGCGATCACTTCTCCTTGGCGTACGGCGGTCATTGAAGAGCGGGAGACGCAGTTAAGCGATCTTATCCAGCGGTTTGCCGACTACGATATGACGATCGTAGAGGGATTTAAGCAGGAGCATTATCCTAAAATTGTGTTAATACGAAATCCGGAAGATCTTGCGCTGCTGCACGAAGTGACTGGCATTGAAGCCATTGTGTTCAGGCAGGAGGCCGAGGAGTGCCGGGACAATGACGGTACGGGCGGTGTACTGGCAGGTTCCGGCCTGCCTTGCTACAGCATTGATGATGTGGAGGAAATTGCTAAGCTGATTATTCTTCGTACGATGCCTCGCATTAGAGAAAGTCAGTTATGACCTTTCCGAAGTTTACGAGCCGCCAGGGAACCGTTTGTCATTTCAGTCGTTTCTTTTATGACAAACGGTAATCCATGGCGGCTCGCGGTTCATTTCTCACTTATAGCTGCGGATTGTTAAGTTATAGATTGTTGAGTAACGGATAGTCTAGTTATAGATTGTCATCCAGCCGCCGTTCGATAGCTTCAGACATCGTCTTGTCGGTTAGATGGGCATAGACTTCCGTCGTTTCGGTAGAAGCGTGACCGAGCTGCTCTTTCGTCTTATAAATATCATTTTGCAAATAATAGTCGGTCGCAAACGAATGCCGCAGCTTATGAACGGTTAAATACGGCTTGCCGAACCGTTTAGCATATTTAATGATCATCGCCTGGATGGCCCGTTTGGTCATGCGCTTGCCTTCCTTTTGGCCGTTGGGAACAGCGACGAACAGCCCCTTTTCCCGTTTAGGCGTATTGTACCGGCTCTGACGCAGCTGCAAATATTCAACCAGCTCATCTTTGGACTGTTCACGGAAGTAGACCGGTGTTTTGAATGTTTCATCATTATTCCCTTTGCGAAATACATAAATGATTTTGTTGGCCAAATCCAGATCATCGACATTGAGATTTACGACCTCAGAGACGCGAAGCCCGGAATTCAAAATGAGGCTGGCGATACAGGCATCTCTTTCTTTGTTAAGCTCATGGGCATATAACGCCTGTTTGTTGTTATGAACATCAGCGGCATAGCCTTCGCGGATATAGCCGATGAACTCCAGCAGCTCGTCATCCTCCAGCAGTTTCCCCTTCAGCTTCGCAGCGGTGTCCTTCGGTTTATGGATACGCTTGATTTCTACCTTGGCCATAATATTGCGCTTGAGCAGCGGGTAGAAGTCTTCGTCCTCGGCAATTTGGCTCAAATAGTGGAATAGCGAACGAAGGGAGGACATTTTGCGCGACACCGTAACTCTGGAGTTTGTGCCATCGACGCGGGTCGTTAAGTGCAGCCTGAATCCAACGACATTTTCCATCCGCAGCGTTTCCAGATCCAGCAATGAAATTTGCGTATTCGTTTCAGCCGCCGACAAGCCTTCAGCCCGGAGCCAGCCAAAAAAAGCTTCATAATCCCGCACGTATTCCAAAAGCGTGGAAGGCGACAGATCGGGCAGCTTATAATCGATAAATTGCTGTACGAACCAGGGCATGTGCACTACTTTTTCATCTAACTTTTTTCGGTCGATCGTTTTTTGGACATTCATCCTGCGGTACCTCCGAATTAATACGGTTATGCCATTATTGTAACATAAACAGCAGCGATAAGACCGAACTTGTATAAATTCGAAAAACACACTATATGAAAAATTCATAATAACAAACCAATTTTTGACGGATCTTGTCACATCTTTAACAAACCCAATCTAACTGCCTATCTAGCACCTACCATAAGTTGAAAGAGATAAGTTAAAAGAGAACAGCAAAATGTCGGGATCCGAAGCTGTAGGCAAACGGTTTACGGACAAAAAAAGCGGATGGCGAGGACACGCCTCCATTATAATTAATAATATTAATTATAATGGTTAATGTCATTAATTTATAGTGTGCTAGAGGCGTTAGCGAACAAAAGCCGGCCCCATTGATCAGATTGGAGAACCGGCTTTGATCGTTAATTGCAATTGTCAGTTCATACCGCTCGAAAGCCGAAATTTGTTGGAGTTACAGCCCAAGCTTTTCAATCTCGCTTTTGAGTTTGTCTGCGGAATGCTGGAATTTCTTCAGCTCTTCATTTTCCAGCTGCAAGTCAAGTACATTCCGGACACCAGTCCGATCAACGATACTCGGCACACCAAGGTATACGTCTGATACGCCATTGTAATTGTTAAGCAGGGTAGATACGTTTAGCACAGAGCCTTCATCCTGCAGGATAGAAGTAACGATCCGGTCTAGGGCCAAGGCAATCGCGTAGGAGGTAGCTCCCTTGGCGTTGATGATTTCATAGGCAGCATTTTTAGTGCTGTTAAAAATAGCCTCCTGATCTTCCCCCGAAAATTCCAAACCGATTCCTGCGACATTGGCCAGACTCCAAAGCGGCACTTCAGTATCACCGTGTTCTCCGATGATATGCGCATGAATACTGCGCGGATTGATCCCTTTATTTTGCCCGATCAAATACCGGAAACGGGCGCTATCGAGCAAAGTACCCGACCCGATAACACGGTTGGAAGGGAAGCCGCTTATTTTCAAGGACACGTAGGATAAAATATCAACCGGGTTCGTAGCTACAAGAATAATCCCGTGATTGTTGTATTGGACAATGTTCTTGATAATACTGTCGAAAATTCCCGCATTGCGTTTCAGAAGATCAATACGAGTCTCGCCTGGAGCTTGGGATGCCCCCGCTGCAATAATAATAATATCCGCATCTTTACAATCGCTGTAATCACCGGCCCATAGTTTGACACCGCCTGTAAAAGGGAGGCCGTGATTCATATCCAGCGCTTCTCCGAGGGCTCTTTCTTTATTCGCATCGATAAGCACTAATTCGGATACGCGTTCCCGCAGCAATAATGTATAGGCCGTAGTTGCTCCTACAGCGCCCGTTCCAATAATAACAACCCGGCTTGATCTTAATTGTGTCGTCAACATATCATCTCCTTCATCCTACGCACATATGTATTAACTCCTCTTCATTGTACATGAATCACTTAAAATTTAAAGCACAATATTAAAGTTTGAAATAATAGAATTGGAATATTTGTAATTTAAGTTGAGGAAACGTGGGTGCAGGCGACAATATTTTGAATAAAGAGAACTTTAGTAGATGAAAATTTTTGCAAATACGGACATTTAGCAAATGTAGTCTTTTAGCAGATGAGAACATTGTAACCATCGATGTAACCATTCTGTAAGGACGTCATGTTTCTTTTATATTATTCTAGTAATATACATAGAGAGAGAGGGAACTGGTGGCTAAAGATGTCGAATATTGAGCAAAAGGAATTTGAAAATGCGAGTACAGGCAGCAGGCAGGACCTAACCCGAAAAAAATCGGGCGGACGTTTTAAAAAACGAATTATTTTCTCAGCAATAGTATTATCATGTACCGCATTAATTATGTCAGGGGCAGCAATGAATTCTTATTTTAGTGTATCAGCTCCGCAAGGCAATGGAGCCTCGATCGTCACTCCCAAATTGGCTGGATTCAACGAAAGCAGCCGCATATTAGAAGGATTAGCTTCAGAAAATGACAACAACGGCCATAATGAGACGAACACTGCCTCTCCAGAAGCGGACAAGCCAGCTCATAGTGAAGAGCCGCCAAGCGCTACGGAAAATAAGGCGGCGAAATCTGCGCCTAAAGTAGCCTATTTAACTTTTGATGACGGTCCGGGCCCATATACGGATAAAATCGTTGAAATATTAAATCAGCACAGCATTCATGCCACCTTCTTCGTGATCGGAAACCAGCTTAAAGGATACGAAGATTCGGTTAAGGCCGCTTCGGGAAGCGGCAATTATATCGGGCTGCACAGTATGACTCATAATAAGAAAAATTTGTACGAAAGCGGGAGCTCCGCATATTTTATCAAGGAATTTAAACGGGAACAGAAGATGGTGGAGAAAATTACAGGGCACTCACCTAGCCTCATTCGCGCACCTTATGGCAGTAAACCGCAAATTAACAAAAAATTTCGCGACGATATCGTCGAGTCCGGATTTAAGATGTGGGACTGGACCGTTGACTCTAAAGATTGGCAGCACACCGGCAAGCCGGATAAAGTGCTGCAGGAAATTAAGCGGCAAGTTCATCGCGACGTTGAAGTTATTTTGTTCCATGAGAAAAAACAAACGGTTGAGGCCCTTCCGCAAATTATTGATTATTTGACGAATAAAGGATATGCGTTTGCCGTATATAAGCCGGATCGGCATTTTTCTGTTAACTTTGCAAACGACTCTCGCTTGTAGCTATAGACTGTTAATCTATTTGAACTGTGTATGATATAATAGGATCGGCAGGTTGAACCGGTTAGTGAGGTGGCTGATTGTTGAGTTTAAGTTATAAATTGTTAGGGGCTCTGCTTGCGGCAAGCTTGTTTTTGACCGCCTGCTCCACGCCGCCGGAGGCGGTGGTGGGCCCGGCGGATGAGGAGCCTGAAGAAGGACAGATGATTACCATCGAAATCCCGGAAGTGCTTAATGAGCAAACATCGGCTAACAAGGAGGACGGGAAGCAATACCAGATACAGACGCGGCTGACTGACTTCCATCTTTTTAGCGAAAGTTCAGGGATCGCTTGGGGCTCCACTCGCAGTGAACTCAGGTTGTATCTTACGCAGAACAGCGGAAAAACCTGGACAAGTATTTCACCAGCAGCATCGGTTCAGTTTCCCAATCATCCCAAATATAATAAAGACATTTTCTTTATCGATCCATCCCATGGCTGGGTTGTCCGCAATCCGGTCGGAACTAGCGATGCTATTGTGCTGCGTACACGGGATGGGGGGGCGACATGGAAAATCGCTTCTTTGCCAGGGTCCAGCCGCATCGCCGCTATTTATTTTACGGATGTTGACCATGGCTGGATTCTTACAGCCAGCAGTTATCCGGATAAAGAGGAGAAGAAGCTCTATCAAACGGAGGACGGCGGGGCCACATGGTCTAAAATTATGAGCAGTCCATCCGGTACGGATGCGAATCTCGACCATGCTTTTCCTGTGCTGAGCAGCGATATTTCGATGATGTTCCGCGATACGATGAACGGTTACTTGAGTATGGTTGTTTCGGGGATTCCCAAGCTCTATGCGACGAGCAATGGAGGAATCAGCTGGTCAGAGGTGACCGGTTTTTTCTCTACCGAGAAGTATAAATCCTGTAATCAGTTTACGGCGGGTGAATTGCAGTTTTTCTCCAATGAGCCATCGGGCGGATGGATCCCGGTCGGCTGCGTCAAAGAAGAGGCGACGAAATATAACGGCTATTACACGGCCGATCAAGGAAGCACTTGGACAATAGTACCTTATGACACTTTCTGGCAGAGTGGATTGAACGAGCTAGTTCCTCCTACTTTTACTAGCAGCAAAGAAGGATGGTTCATACACAACTCCAGTGTATATCACACGACAGATCAAGGAAACAGCTGGACGGCTTTGCCGAAAAGTGATGTGCTTGCAAAAATTATTGAGGAATATCCTGAAATCGTAAAGCTCAGGTTCTCAACCTCCCGGGTAGGCTGGCTGCTTGTAGCACAGAGCAATCAGAAACGTTCTTTACTGCTGCAAACCGTAGATGGGGGCATCAGCTGGCGAGTTTTATAATATGCAATCAATCAAAAAGTCATTTTTTTAATGTTGAGGCGGCTAGCGTGTATCCTGCTTTACGGCGTTGAAAAAATGGCTTTTTCGTTTTCAGCAGCAAATGCTGGAGTGCCGCCCAACTGGAACATAAACTTATGAATGTTTATGATAATGTGAAAATAATCACATTGTATAGATCAAGTATGTGATATATTTAACTCATAAAGAGCAACAGTTATTCCAACTTACAAATAGGAGTGATAGAAATGAAGACAAACCAAGACACGGTAACTCGCAACCTGCTTCAATTTTGCTATACTTGTGAAGATGCTCACTTGTGCACGACAGAGGAGATGTGCAAAGCCTGCTGGGCAGAGAATGGGCTGTATGAAGCCGAAGAGGCCGGAGCAGAAGAAACTCGCGAGTTGTTGCAGTTATACTATGCTTAACTCCATATCCTTTATCGTTTGCGATTGACCTTCGGTTCAGAATATAGAACCGAAGGTCATTTTATTTTTTTACCGAAGGGGCAGACGTTTGGTATTCCAAATGAATTCAAAATAGGACAAGGCGACTAATTTAACAATCTCAGCTTGACAAGATTCCCAGTACATCGCATATACATAAACATGAAGAGGGGACAGGTGACAACGGTTCAACTGCTGGCGTGAATAGGAGGGAGAAGAAAAATGCAAGCATGGGTGGAAATGTTCGGAATTATGAATACGGCGCTTCCCATTTTCTTCGTTATCATCCTAGGGATCATTTTAATTTCAGTAGGCCGGGGCGTGCTGCAGCACCTATCCAACTCCAGGCAGCCGGTGCTTATCGTTCCAACAGTGATCGTCGGCAAACGTACAGAAGTATCCCATCGTCATAATATCGACAGCTCTGTGAGCCAATCGGATAGTAAATACTATATTACGTTTGAAGTAGAAAGCGGAGACCGCCTGGAATTTTCGGTGAGCGGCTCTGAGTATGGGCAATGCGCGGAAGGAGATCAGGGTAAACTGTCCTTCAAAGGGAATCGCTATTTGGGGTTTGAGCGTTTGGGCAAGTCCTATTTGAGCGGTGACGGAGCGGACCATAGGTTTCGAAGAAATTGTTAAAGCTGGACCCATTCGTTCCGCATAACATAGAAAGAGCTGTCCGATTGGGACAGCTCTTTGTCTATATTAAGAATAAGATAGTTCTCTCGTCTGCGATGTATTGGCCAGAATCGTCTGCGCGACCTTGCGCCCACTGGAAAAAGCACGTTCTGCTAATTCGCCCTTGCCCTCGCAGCCATCGCCACAGAAGAAGAAGGGAGTCCCAGCAAGCTGGACAGGCAGCAGTTTATTCGATTGGATATTTTTGACGCTTGCCACCATCGCTTTCTTCGAGACGCGCTTCACTACAGTATGTTCGCGCCAATCTGGATAATACGCATCAAATAGCGCTTCCATTTGCAACGTTTTGCTTTCCAGGTATTGTTTCTTTTCATTTTCGTCTGCAAAGTCATCGTTCAAATAAGCAATCCCTTGCAGCAGCTGCCCGCCGTCGGGAACAACAGTATGGTCTGTAGCCGACACGTCACTGATAAACAGCTTGTTGTTCATATCGCTGATATAGTGGAATGGGCGATTGACGACTTTGGAGAAACCGACATCGTATACAAGAACTTCGGTTGATGTATTGTTCTTGTAAGGCTCCAGAGCCGAGCTCCACGGTGATGTCTCCAGGAGCTTGACGATTTGCTGTACCGGCATGGCAAAGATCACCTGGTCAAATACTAATGATTCGCGTGTTTTCGTATTCAAGATGAATTTGTCATTCTCCATAGATATCGATTCCACAGGCTCTTTGACGGCAATTTCCCAGTCTTCATTGCGAGAAATTTTATCTGCCAGCTGATTCGTGATCGTCGACCAACTGCCCAGAATGTAGTTCACTGGTTTCTGCGAAAGGAACAAATTGTGATAGTACTCGGCGATGACTTCGCCGGACACCTTCCTTGCTTCTTCCGGTGTAATGAAAAAATTGGAGCTGACTAAATGCTCCCACAGTTCCTTTACGTCAGGTGAGGCGTTCGATTGATTCAAGTATTCACCTAATGTCGGGTAGTTCTTCAAGTGGTGAATATTTGTAATCACTGCGGCAATTTCGGCCACGAACCTGAATTTCTCCATCGTGGTCAATACGCCGGTTTTCATAATATTTACGAAATCGAGTGGAGCGGGAGTGAGCTGACCATGCTTAGCATATACAACACTCCGTTTGTCAACCTGCTTACTATGAAAACGGAGCTTTAGTTCGTTCTCCATATTCAGCAAAGTGTGTCTGTCAATTCCATAAACTGCATGTGCGCCAAAATTTAGCGTAAAACCAGATTTCTCATAAGTAAAAGCTCTTCCACCCAACTGCGGGCTACGCTCGAACACTGTTCCCTGTACACCCGGACGGTCAGACAGATAAGCAGCGGCCGTCAACCCGGCAAGCCCACCGCCAACAATCGCGATCCTCATTAGTCGTACCTCCCATTCGTTTTGTGAAGCGCAGCGTCCGCGCTCCTCGCAACAGTTCTGCTCCGATGTCAATGTATTGTCCGAAGCATGGATTCACTCTTAGTATATGCTATTCATGTAAGCGCGTCCATAGAAATAGACACGATTTGTTCAAAAATGTAATCGTATTCACCATGAACCTTGGCAATATAAGATTGACATAACAGAAGTAATAAAAAAACTGGCACAATTATAGGCATATGCACATAGAATGTATCGTTCATAAGAGATTAAAGGAGGAAGGCCAGTTGGCTGTCATCAAAGCAAACTCCGGGGATGTTAGATTGCTGGCACGTCTTATGCGGGCAGAGGCCGAGGGTGAAGGCGAGCAGGGGATGCTGATGGTAGGAAATGTAGGCGTCAACCGGATTCTTGGCAATTGCCTGGATTTTAGAGATATCCGCGATATGAATCGCATGGTTTTCCAATCCCCGGGAGGATTTGAAGCGACACAGAAAGGATATTTTTATCAAAGAGCGCGGAATTCGGACATACGCCTGGCTCAACGTGTCGTCAATGGGGAACGTGTGTGGCCTGCCAGCAATGCCTTATGGTTTTTCCGGCCGGCTGGAGGCTGTCCGGGGACATGGTACAATCAGCAAAACACGGGAAGATTCAAATCGCACTGCTTCTTCAGTCCGTCGTTTGAAGATTGTCCAAGTGTATATTGACGGGGGAGATTTCCCTTTTTTTGAATAAACATTAGAGGAGGCTTTATTCATGTATAATCCAACATACCGGCCGGTTACCTATACGATCGGCAGCGGTCATGCCGGCGCACATACCGGCGCACATATCGGGACACATACCGGGACACATGCCGGGACACATGCCGGAGGAAGTACTTATCCATCGCAATATCAGGTGCAAGGAGGAACTGTTTATCCGCCGCAGGTGCCTAGCGGCAGCCCGATGACAATGACAGGCACGGTTGTGCCAACTGCGATTCCCCAATTTGAGCAGTCGTACATCGAGAACATTTTGCGTTTGAATTTGGGCAAAGTAGGAACCTTCTATATGACCTATGAGAACAACTCGGAGTGGAACGCTAAAGTATTTAAAGGCGTTCTCGAAGCCGCTGGACGGGACCACATTATTATTAGCGACCCGGCGACTGGCATGCGGACGATTTTGCTTATGGTGAATTTTGACTACGCAACTTTTGACGAGCCGCTTGTGTATACGTATCCGGGAACGATCGGAAATCCTCAATCCGCAAGATAATTATAAAAATGCCCCTGACCAGGCTGCCTCTCTTCCAGGCAGTCTTGTTTCTTTTGTCAAGAAATCTTGTTTAAATACTTAAATTCGATAGGAAAACAAAGTAAAACGTATCCATGGCTGAACCCGCATCCTATTTAAGCGCAAAAGCAAATAAATTAGCGCTGCACTCTTGTCTGCAGTCATACCGCGGCGTTTGACTGTGTAGTGTATAATAATATAATTAGATGTAAAAGGTCATGAACCTGTGCAGTCAAAATTAATTCATACCGCGAAGGAGGTGCACCTGTTCTCCGCTAGGCAAGCGGGAATAGGAAACGTATTGACTGACCCTTTACCGAGTATTTACCATGTAGGACTTATGATTGTTTTAGTTCTGCTGAACGGTTTTTTCGTGTCGGCTGAATTTGCGATTGTGAAAGTTCGCGCAGGCCGTATCGATGCCTTGATTGAAGAGGGAAAGAAGGGCGCCGTAAGGGCTAAAGGATTAATGAGCCGGCTGGATGGCTATTTATCCGCTTGCCAATTAGGCATTACGCTTTGCTCTCTTGGGCTTGGATGGCTCGGTGAGCCAGTGGTGGCGCGTTTGCTGAATCCGCTTTTTCAGCTTACAGGAATAGGGGATCGAGGGGCTTACGCCATCTCGCTGACTACTGCTTTTCTGCTCATCGCCGTGCTGCATATTGTTCTAGGGGAATTAGCGCCCAAGACGGTCGCCGTCCGCAATGCGGAGAAAGTAACGCTGTTATCCGCCCGCCCAATGCAAGTGTTCTTCAAAATCATGTATCCTTTAATTTGGCTGCTGAACAGCTTGTCATCCGGTCTGCTGCGGATATTCGGCATCGAACCGTTGAAGGAGCAATATGATACAGCCCACACCGAAGAAGAAATCAGGGTGATGATGAAGGAGAGCAGCGAGAGCGGTTTGATCGATAGTACCGAAATGTCACTGATGGACAATATTTTTGAATTTGCAGATACGACAGCGCGCGAAATTATGATCCCCCGGACAGAAATGATTTGTCTGTACACCCAGAATACATTGCATGAAAATTTGGAAATCGCGCTTGAAGGTACACGCACACGTTATCCTGTTTGCGCGAATGATAAGGATCACGTTATCGGCTTTATTCATGTTAAAGATTTGATACGATCCAATTCAGCGAACTATTTGGATTTGCTTCGTCCGATTATGGCGGTGCCTGAATCAACCCCAATTAGCGATCTAATGAAGCGGATGCAGCGCAATAAAACGCAAATTGCGATATTGATAGATGAGTATGGGGGAACTTCCGGACTTGTTACCCTGGAAGATATCGTGGAGGAAATCGTCGGGGAAATCCAGGACGAATTCGATGAAGAGCGCCCCGGCATTGAGCAGGTAGGAGAGAAAGCTTATTCCATCGATGGGCTTATACTGATCGAAGCAGTGAATGATCGTTTCGGCTTTGAGCTTGATTCCGATGACTATGATACGATCGGTGGATGGCTATATTCGAGAATTCAAGTATTGCCGCCCCAGGTCGGGCAAAGCGTGGAATATGAAGGCTGCATTTATATGGTAGAACAAACCGACAACAAGAGAATTTCGCGCGTAAAGCTCATCCAACAGGAGTTAGTGCCATTGGAAGGAACAGGCGCATAGCATATACACGAGGGTGCCCTAATCAGGGCACCCTTTTTAGCGGCTTCTTTTCTTTAATCCATTGGCAATTTGCAGTAACTCCGATTTATCTAATTGTCCAGCTGCCATAAAGTAGACATCGCCGATCAAAAAAGTGATCTGTGCGATCGAGTCCGGCGTGTAATAGGCAATGGTGCCATTATCCAATTTTATAGCCTCGATATGTTCTTCGTACGGCATCCGGATCATTTCATTCTTTTCTAATATTTTATACGTGAGGGTTAATTGCTTCCCGCTGTCCGTCTCAAACAATAAATATACCCCGTCAGCTGTAATGTTCTCATCGGATAAGGACGTTAAGCTCGACGATGGGATTAATTCAGCTGAATGGAAGCTAAACCCGTGAGGCAAATAGGTCATTTTGGGAAGCTTAAAAGGGAGACGGCTCGAAATGTCCTTAAGCTGCATTTTCACCGACATAGGAAATACTTTTGGGCACGACGTCCCCATAGGATCCGCCTTGCTATCGTCAAGCGAACCTGCTGCGACTACCGTTTCTTCCCCTTGGCGTCCGTTGCCGAATACAATTTGGCTCATTCCGTTGCCCCAGCTTCTCAGCTCTTGATAAATAGGGGAGAACGCTTGTGTTCCGATAGGCGGTGTAAGCAATACCGCGCTTAGCAAAACGAAGGCAATGACAGCAATCACTCCATAACGGCGTAACAGGTTCCTGACTTTGCGGCGCCTCGCTTGCTTTATCAGCTTAGGCTGCATTTTGCTCCAGGACGGCCTCTTGAACTGATCGGAATAAGGAGGCAGCTCCTTTGCTGCTTGGACAAATGCTTCGTCAATAAGAGTGTTAAGCTCCGCCGGATACACGGGATTGCGGGGACTGCTTCGCTTCAATATGGCCACCCCAGTCTTTTAAGAGCATTTTTTTGATTCCTTCACGGGTACGGTGCAGACGCTGCCTTACTACATTTTCACTAATATCGAGCCTTTCTGCGATTTCCTTGTAGCTGAGGCCAAGCTTCCAGCGGTATTCAATCAGTAAGCGGTATTCAGGCTTCAGCTTTTTCAAGTATGCCAAAATTGCTTCTTCCATCAATTTCGTTTCCACTGTATGCTCCACTGAGCCGGTATGAGGAATAAACGGATCTATATGTATAAAAACACTATCCGCATCTAAATGGTTACGGTGTTTTTTATTTTTTCTTAAATAATTGATTGCGGTGTTCCGTGTAACGACTTTGAGCCAGGATTTCATTCCAGCTTCACTTTCAAAAGCAGGCTTATTATATACCACTTTCAGAAAAGCTTCTTGGATAATATCTTCACTGGTTTGATGATCTTTAACGATGTAATAGACAGCTCCATAGACTAGATCATAGAAACCGTAGTAGATTTTTTCCTGAACGTTCTCGGCCAAGTCGTAAAAATCAGCGACGAGCAACCACTTCAGGCGTTCCGGCATGACTATCTCCTCTCTAAATTCCATATAACGGTATTTCAATAGTATCTATTAAGCATTCTACATGATTTTTGCCCGAAGAGGAATCTTTTACCTAAAGATACAATGTTACACTTATTTGAAAGTGTTTCTAGTCTTTCGCAATGGGAGGTGACGCCATCGTAAGTTTAAACTACAATGGAGTAGCTGGAGCTATAAATTACATATAGACGAACATCAGGAGAGGAGCTTATGATTTAATTATGAAACGCTTAATTTGGATGGGGTGCTGGGCTTATTTATTAATCGGATTGGCGCATGTCGTTGTCGGCTCGATTATGCCTAACCTGCTTGAATATTACGGTAAGGAGTACACAGCAGGAGGAAGCCTTATCTTTGCTCAATTTGCCGGCTTCTTAGTAGGGGTGCTGGTCTCTCCTTTACTCATATCCAACTTTGGAAAAAGAACGGGCCTCATCATTGCGACGGGAATGCTCTGTGTCGCGGAAACAATCTATACGCTGCTGCCTCCTTGGGAATGGATGTATGTGGTCGGCACAGTCGCCGGATTTGGCTTCGGCATGATTGAAGCGGTCATCGGTACGCTGATTATCGTAGCGGTCAAGGAAGGGACGGCCGTGGAAATGAGCAAATTGGAAGTGTTCTTCGGAATAGGCGCGCTCGTTATGCCGCTTATTGCCGGCTGGCTTATCCGCACGGAGATGTGGCGCTTCTCCTTTCTGTTCATCGCTTTATCTGCCTTGATGATGCTGTTGGCTTGGTTGAAGAGCGATTTCGGAGAATTAAACGAACTGCTGAACGCCAAGGAAGCGAAGCAGGAGAAGAAAGGGGCGCTGCTGGCACAGTATCAAGGAATTCGCGGTCTGCTGCTCGCCGTATTTACATTTTTTTTCTTCCTGTACGTCGGAACGGAGATGAGCTTCGTTAACTTTCTGCCGTCTCTGCTCATTGAAAAGCTGGGGACCGACAAATCGACGGCGGCCTTTAGCGTGACTCTATTCTGGATTGCCATGACGGTCGGGCGCGTGTTCGCCGGTATCATTGCCGAGCGCATCTCGTACAGCCGATATGTGCTGTGGAGCTGTGCCGCCAGTCTCGTGCTGATCTCGTTATTTTCTATTACAGGCAAGCTATCTTTCATGTTTGTCCTTATTTTGCTCTTCGGATTGTTCATGTCAGGCCTGTTCTCTATCGCGCTTGTATTCGCAAGCAAGCTGCTGCCGGGGGCTGAGGAATCTACGCCGAGCATTCTGATTGCTGCTGGAGGAACCGGAGGTGCATTACTCCCGCTCGCGATGGGGAAAAGCATGGATATCGCCGGGGCTGACACGTCGGCCTGGATGTTGTCCGGCTTCGTTGCCTTACTTCTGCTGCTTAGCATTGCAGCCATCGTGATTCAACGTTTTCGTTCGAAGCGTATTGCCGAAGTTTGATACATTTGCCATAATCATGAGAGAAAGGTGAAGAGGGGGAATAGGTCATGAGCTGGATGTATATCATCATTATTGTCACTGTAATCATCGCCGCTGTCGGAACTCTCCTGGTGGGAACATCTCGTCAGAACAGAACGGGCAACCCGAATTATGACAAGCGTACGAAGCGGAATATGGTTGGACTTACTGTGATGTATGCCGCCTCGATTATTGTTATTTCCGTTTTGGTGGCGATGGTTCTCGACTGATGCCTTAAGCGGGGAAATAAACAAGAGCCAAGTCAGCGTTATGAAAAACGCTGGCTTGGCTCTTGCTTTTTCTGCAAATCAAACTAAATCGCCCAGCTGCCCTTGTTGAAAATTTGCACCTGCTGTCCGTCAGCTGAAACGCCGTAAATATCCATTTCCGCCGAGCCGATCATAAAATCCACGTGAATGGTGCTTTGGTTTATGCCGGCCGCTTCCATCTGCTCCTTAGACATGCCGGCCCCGCCCTCGATCGTAAAAGCATACCCTGCGCCGATCGCCAGGTGATTGGAGGCATTCTCATCGAACAACGTATTGTAGAACAGAAGTCCGGACTGTGAAATCGGCGAGTCGTGAGGCACCAGGGCCACTTCGCCTAAATATTTCGCGCCATCATCCATTTCGACCAGCCGCTGCAAGGTGGCTTCACCTACCTCGGCTTTATAGCCGATAATTTTACCGTTCTCAAAGGTAAGGGAGAAATCATTAATGATATTCCCGTTATAGCTGAGCGGCTTCGTACTGGTGACGGTACCGTTGACCCCTGTTTTCTTTGGAACGGTGAACACTTCTTCCGTTGGCAAATTGGCCAGGAAGGGTACGCCCTTACCGTTCTCGCTTTCCGCCGCAACCCATAGATGGCCTTCCGGCAGCTCGATCGTTAAATTCGTTCCAGGGGCGACATAATGCAGCTTCGAGAACTTCTTGCTGTTCAAATAGTCCGCCTTCTGGCTAAGCTGATCGATATGCTGCCTCCAAGCGGCAATCGGGTCCGGCTGATCGATGCGCACGGTGCGGAATATTGCCTCCCATAAGGCGTCTACCTGCTGATCTGCCGGCAAATGGGGAAATACTTTAGCTGCCCAAGCCGGAGAAGGAGCAGCGACAATCGACCAGGTGAAGTAATTGGCCATCTGATACTCGCGATATTTGGTCATCGCTTTGGAATAGGTCTTTTGGTGATTGGTTAGACGCTCGGGAGAAACACCGTTAAGCAAATCTGGATCGGCTGAAATGACATGCAGTACAGCTGCGCCATTCTCAATGTACTCCAGCATTTCCCCGGCATACCATTTCGGGTCATCGAGAAAGGATTCGTCAGCGGCCATGTCATAGCGCAAACGGGTTACCGTATCGTCGCTCCAGTTTACTTTTACAAAGCGGGCTCCTTCGTTGTATGCTTCCTTAACAATAAGGCGAACCAGTTCAGCTGAATCCAGCGCAGCATTGATGATTAAATTTTGGCCTTTCTGAATTTGGACGCCGATTTTTACGGCCAGTTCCGCATATTTCTGCAGTTTGTATTCAAAGTCTGTCATGGAAACTCCTCCAATACGTGGTGAAAATTCAGTTATTGTTTATTTTACTACTAAAGTTAAAGTGTATCCAAGTTTTTAACCGATAATAAAATCGCCCTCCGGGTAACGAAACAGCTCTTTGCGGGATTTAGGCGCTAACGCATATGCCAGCGTTAAGGGCCCGATTCTGCCCAGAAACATCACCAGGCTAAGCACCACCTTGCTGATCTCCGTTAGCTGGGTCGTTACGTCCAGACTAAGTCCAGAGGTGGCAAAGGCGGAGGTGGTCTCGAACAATAAGGCAAGGAATGCCCGATCCTCCAACGCCGATAAAATCATCGCCGTAAAGATGACGAGAAACAGAGCGAGCCAGGTTTGCGTAATCGCCCGCAGGATGGATTCTTTGGAGAGCCGTTTGCGGAAAAACACAATATCCTCCTTCCCCCTTAGCATCGTATACATGGCTCCGATGAGGATAGCGAACATCGTCACTTTAATTCCGCCGCCCGTAGAACCTGGAGCCGCACCGATGAACATGAGCAGGATGAGCAGAAACTGAGTAGACTGCTGCATTTCGGACACACTTAAAGTGGAGACCCCGCCGGATCTGGCGCTGACGGAATGGAAGACGGACGCAAAAATCTGATCGATCAGAGACAACTCTTGAAAAGCAGGAGATTTGAAAACCTCCATAATAAAAATAAGGAACGAGCCTGCGACAATGAGTATGGCTGATACAGTCAGGACGACTTTGGAATGCAGCGTCAACCTCCGGGTCGTCCGGTAGGAAAGCAAATCCGCCATAACGATAAAGCCGATCCCCCCGAGAATGATCAATACGATTACGACGATATTAACGAACGGATCGCTGACATACGCCGAAAAGCCGCTGAATGGTCCGTGGATGGAGCCGAACAAATCAAATCCTGCATTATTAAAAATCGAAATACTGTGAAAAATGCCATAATAAATCGCATCCTGCAGCGGCATGTCGAAAGACCATCTGGCCGCCAGCAGCAGTGCACCGACTGATTCAATGACCAGCGAATATAAAGCAACCTGGCGGATGAGGGATACGAGGCCTTCCAGGGAATTATGCTTCATTGCTTCCTGTAACACCAGGCGATCCCGCAGTGAAATGCGGCGATTAAAGGCCAGAGCAATTAATGTCCCCATAGTCATAAAGCCAAGCCCGCCGATTTGGGTAAGTACAATTAGTGTGACCTCTCCAAATAGCGTGAATTGTGTTCCGGGATCAACGACGACAAGCCCTGTCACGCAAATCGCCGAAGTAGCCATAAAGAAGGCATTGACCAGGCTTAGGTTTTCGCCGTTTGCGGATGCCGGCCCTAAAGATAAGAGGAAGGTCCCGATCAAAATTATAACTATAAATCCAAAGGTTAATACTTTGGCAGGAGATATAGCGGATTGGCTTTTTTTAACAGTGGGCACGTTGATTTACACCTCAATATTGACTTCTTGATATTGGCAAAAAACATGATACGATAGGTAAAGTAATAGACCTTTCTACTTTTACAGGTATACCGATTATAGTGCAACTTCGAACAAATAAACAGTTGTGAGCAACAAAAATTATAGAATAAGGGAGTCGTTCATAGTGGAGCTGCAAATCATAAAAGCAGAAATGCATAGGCAAGAGGATGGCGGATACATAGGTAAAACGGTGTTCCGGGTCATTTCTCACAAAGCAGACTACGAAATTGCGTTCCATAGCAAAAAGGGTGAGGATTGGGATTACAGTCTGCATTATGCGAATGAACCGGGGAATGAGGAGCAATTTCTTCTCGTTGACGCACGGATCGAGGAGGATGATGCCTGGTTTGACCAACTGCTGGATGCGGCCTGGGATACGCTGGCGATAGAGTAGGGGATCCATTGCCCTGAGCGCACGGTGCGGATTTGGGGATAGAGTAGGGGATCCATTACCTTGAGCGCACGGTGCGAATCCGGGGCATGCTTGGATGGCGGCGACCATAAATTGGTCATTGAGAAGGAGGAGGATCGCTTGCTGCAAAAGCCATTTTATCAAATTAGTCTTGGTATCATCATGGTGCTGACTATTATACTGCTATTGTCCAAAGTGAGTTTTATTTTTGTGCCGGTAGTGACGCTGGTAAACATATTAATCGTTCCGGTAATGCTGTCGGGATTTCTATACTATTTGCTTCGCCCGATCGTTCAATTTTTGGAACGGCGGCGCTGGAATCGGATGCTGTCGATTCTTACGATATATGTGTTGTTCGCCGGGGTCGTTACGATATTCTTCATCGTTGTCTGGCCTCCCTTGCAAAGGCAGGTCACGGAGTTTGTCGGCAACGTCCCGCTCCTAATCCGGGAATTGCAGGCCCAGTTTAACGAACTGCGCGAATCGAGGCTATTCTCGATGTTCAACGAGGAAAATGTGCAAATTTCCGACAAAATTACAGAATTCATTAATTCAGTCATTGAAGCTGCAACGAAATCTATCTCTCACGTGGTGACCTTTTTGAACGACTTCTTCATCGTCGTAGGAACGGTGCCGATTTTGCTGTATTACATGCTTAAGCAGGATGACCGCGTTGCACCCGCATTGACGCGCATGCTTCCCAAACGCTTTCGCCGTGATGGACAACAGGTTATCCATGAAATTGATGGCGGACTGAAAGGCTTTATCGCCGGGCGCATGATCAGTGCCGTCCTGCTGGCGATTATGGGTTTTCTCGGCTTCTGGCTGATCGGGCTGCCTTATCCGCTGCTGCTGGCCATCGTTGGGGCTTTGTTCAATTTCATCCCTTATTTCGGCCCGTTTCTGGGAGCTATTCCGTGCGTCATCGTCGCCTTTACGGAATCGACCTCGATGGTTGTTTGGGTCATTGTTATCGTCGTTGTATCGCAACAAATCGAGGGGAATTTGATCTCTCCCTATATTTATGGGAAGACGATCAACATCCATCCGCTCACGACGATTGTCCTGTTATTAATTGCAGGCGATTTTGCCGGCATTCTGGGGATGATATTAGCAATTCCCGTTTATATGGCAGCTAAAATCATCGTTGTCCGCGCTTATCAAGTCTACATCGCCAGCAAACAAGAGCCCGGCGATGACGATGGGAATGCGGAGACGACAGCAGGAAATGCTGCTGCAACTGCATCGGAGGATGTGCTTCCCTAAGCTCATTTCAACTTTAAGGTGATCAAAGTCATATCTCCATCCCTGTCTATTGCGAGATGATTAAACAACAGGCTAACAATAATTCTCGGGGGGATGATAAGTATGGCAGTCACCGCCAAAGGCGGGAAGTACTTCTACGCATGGAGTACAATACTTCCTGACGGATCTTTTTACCTGCCGGATCAAGCCCTGCAGGAATACAATATTAAGCTGAATTCCAACATCATTATAATGACCGGCCGCAATACGAGCAGAGGATTTAGCGTCGTTTGCAAGGATTTAATTCCTAATTCACCGCTTGCCTCGATTTTTAGCAGTTTGCCTGAACTGCAAAATTACTCCGTCTCTGAAGGCAAAACGATCAGCTTTAAGGAACGGGTATTTTGCTGGGCGGCTCTGAATCAGGAACGCTATATTACTTTACCGCTCCAAACATGGCAGCAGTTCGGCCTTAATCCGGGCAATAAGCTGCTGTGCATGCGTGCAACCCATTTGGCTTTTAACATTTTGTCAGAAGGGCCCTACATTGAATTGGCCAAGCAGATGCGGGATATTCTAGTATACGAGTAGCCACTTTCATTGAATGCGATTCCACGGGGCATCCATCTTACCTTCACGGAGAGATGGGTGCCTTTTTATTTTTGCCATAATAGCGCTCCTGTTAGGTAATAATAAGAAAACAAAAAACTGCTCAAGGAAAGGGGCTGCTGGCTTGAAGGCAATCACCTATCAGGGAAAACGGAACGTTAAGGTCAAAGAAGTCTCCAACGCCAAGCTGGAGAAGAAGGATGACGTGCTTGTGCGAATTACCTCAACGGCAATTTGCGGTTCAGACCTGCATATTTATAACGGCGAAGTTCCGGGGATGTATGATGACTACGTAATTGGCCACGAGCCGATGGGGATAGTGGAGGAAGTAGGGCCGGATGTCACGAGGGTCAAACGCGGGGATCGCGTCATTATTCCTTTTACGGTATCCTGCGGGGAATGCTTTTTCTGCAAAAATCAAATGGAGAGCCAGTGCGATTCGTCCAATGAAAACAGGGATACGGGCGGCTACTTCGGATACTCCTCGCGTAATGGGGATTATGCGGGAGGACAGGCGGAATTGATGCGGGTACCTTATGGCAATTTCATGCCTTTTGTCGTGCCTGAACAGGATGAACTGGAAGACGAGAAAATCTTGTTCCTGTCGGATATAATACCAACGGCATATTGGAGCGTCATAAACGGCGGGGTCAAGTCCGGCGATACCGTCATTATTCTTGGCTGCGGGCCGGTAGGGCTATTGACGCAAAAATTCGCCTGGCAGTTCGGCGCCAAACGGGTAATCGCGGTGGATCATCTGGATTATCGGCTCGAGCATGCCAGGCGTACCAACCAGGTAGAAGTATTCAATTTCGAGAAAATCCCGAACCTGGAAGGGCATTTAAAGGAAATTACCCGCGGCGGAGCTGACGTTGTAATAGATTGCGTTGGACTGGATGCGAAAAAGTCCGTGGCAGAGATGGTCGAAACGGCGTTGATGCTGCAGGGCGGTTCTCTGAGCGCATTCAATTTCGCCACGAAAGTTGTGCGCAAGTTCGGTACGATACAGGTTACAGGCGTGTATGGCTTAAAATATAATCTGTTCCCCTTTGGGGACTTATTCGAGCGGAACATCACCGTCAGACCTGGACAGGCTCCGGTGATTCACCTTATTCCCGAGCTTTATGAGCAAGTACGCAGCGGAAAATTCGATCCGACGGATATCATTACACACCGGCTGCCGCTATCGGAAGGAGAACGCGGGTACGAAGTGTTTAGCAAAAAAGAAGAAGATTGCATTAAGGTTATTTTGAAGCCTTAAAGGTTCTGCTCGGATCACATCATCATTAATGCACCGCCTGTTCCTTACGGATCAGGCGTTTTTTTTAGTGAAACGACGGGGGGATGCGGTGTATAATGAAAAAGGAAGTTTATGCAATTTTGGATTTAGTTTCGTTTAGTTTACATAACAATTATTATGTCGATTATAGGAGGTCTGCGTATGAACGCCCATGAAATTGATTATGAAATTTTAGGAAGCGAAATGCAATGCGTTGAGATCCAACTGGATCAAGGGGAAAGTGTAGTCGCGGAAGCTGGCAGTTTCATGATGATGGATCAGGACATCCGGATGGAGACGGTTTTTGGCGACGGAAGCCAAGTGGAGGGAGGCATCATGGGCAAGCTGATGGGCGCTGGAAAACGGCTCCTCACCGGTGAAGGCTTGTTCATGACTATATTTACAAATATGGGATACAACAGACAAAGCGTGACGTTCGCTTCCCCTTATCCAGGCAAAATCATTCCGCTGGATCTGCAGATGCTGGGCGGCAGAATAATCTGCCAGAAGGATTCGTTCCTGTGCGCCGCCAAAGGCGTGTCTGTAGGCATTGAATTCCAGCGCCGTCTCGGCACGGGCTTCTTCGGCGGCGAAGGATTTATTATGCAAAAAATTGAGGGAGACGGGCTCGCCTTTGTCCATTCCGGAGGACTCGTCCTGGAAAAGAACCTGGCCCCGGGAGAAGTGCTGCGCCTCGATACGGGCTGCCTGGTCGCGATGACGGCCGGGGTCGACTATAACATCGAATTCGTTAAGGGGGTTAAGTCGGCCCTATTCGGCGGCGAAGGCCTGTTCTTTGCTACACTTCGCGGACCGGGCAAAGTATGGGTTCAATCCTTGCCTTTCAGCCGGATGGCGGATCGCGTGCTCTCGGCGGCACGGTATACCGGGCGAAAGGATGAAGGCAGCATCCTCGGAGGGCTCGGCAATTTATTTGACGGCAAATGAGCGGATATCGAAGGTAGTCAATAGCGGTCAATAGCAGTCTATTGACAATCCGGCTCTCGTGTAACTACACTTGTTACAGAATAGGCGGGAGGGATATCTATGACGATCAGCTCAAGGTTCGCCGTCGCGATTCACATATTGACTGTGTTAGAAATGAACAGGGAGGGTGTCAACACTTCAGACTACATTTCTGATAGCGTAAATACTAATCCTGTCGTGATCCGGCGTATTACGGGCATGCTTAGCAGGGCCGGTCTCGTTGAGGTGAGGCCTGGTGTCGCCGGGGCAAAGCTGGCCCGGACAGCAGCCGAAATTAATCTGCTCGATATATATCGTGCTGTTCATGCCGTAGAAGAGAACGGGTTGTTCGCAATGCATGAGAAGACGAATGCGAATTGCCCTGTTGGACGAAACATTCAAGCGACGATTGAGCCTATATTTTCAGAAGCGCAAAAAGCGATGGAGAACACGTTAGCCAACGAAACGCTGGAGGATATCGTGCGCAGTCTATCTAGGAAAGAGTAGCAGCGGGCAAGTATATATAACGCCGAGTTGCCTTGGCTCGAAGTCAAAAGTCGATTCCCTGCATCGTAGCGGAATCGACTTTTTTAGTAGCGTAAGCTGGTTTCAGCCTTCTTGCTTTTGTATTTTTGCGGCATTGTTGAGCTTGTACGGCACAGGATGCCTCGTCAGCTTTTTCGCAACGATTTTCGCTTCGAAAGTGATCGTGTCGCCGATCTCCAGCTCGAGCTTTTTGATGGTCGCGCTATGGCTGGACCAGGCATCGCCAATTTCGAGCTCGGGTTCGCTTGCCGCAACGTTTTCGTAAATGATCACCTCATCATCGTTATCGGAGAAATGGTTAGGCACGGTAGTAAACTCCTTAACGGTCGCTATCAGCTTCACTTTGCCCTCCGGAAGCTCCAGCTTGGCTTTTTTCGCTTTCTTGGCCTTAGCCTTCGGTGCAGCTGCCGGCTCTGCAACCTCAGCCGCCTCAGCCGCTTTAGCAGCATTAGGTGCTTCAATCGCCTCAGCCGCATTAGCATCTTCAGTCGTCTCAGTTGCTTCTGATATTTCAGCAGCTTTATTCGCTTTAGGTGCTTTAGGCTCAGCGACGGCAGCGGATGGCAGGGGGCTGCCAGCTGCTTCAGCCGGCTCTGCGGCTTTCACTTCGTAGTTGGCAGCCTGCATTTCTTTCAGGTAAGATGGGTGAATGCAGTGCTTCTGGTTGTTCTCCAGCTGAATTACAGCCGTAATCGGGTCAATGTAGCCAATGATGCGGCAAGCCTCATTTAATCCGTGGCCTTTATAATAAAAAGTTTTCATCTTCGTCGCCTTATCGGATAGCAGGCTCCATTCCTTGCACATCTCCATAAGCTCCGCCTCGTCCGTGAAGGACGTATACGTATCCGGTTCGATCATAAACGAATGCACCATGTTTTCCCGCCTTTATTATTTATTCAACGCTATTTTATCACGTTTTGATCAGAATTGCGGCATGGCTAGTACAGGAATCTCCATAAGTAGAACGTCGCATGCGCTTCCCAATTTGTCCACGCTGCGGATAATCTGCGGATTTCTTGCCTCTCCGGTTTGCGATCGCTGCCCGTTAAATGCTTAATTGCATTATGCAGTCCAACATCATCGATCGGAAAGGCCGAGGGCATCCGCAGACAGCGCATTAACACATAATTCGCGGTCCACGGCCCGATGCCGCGAATGGAAACAAGCATCTGTTCCGCTTCCTTCAGACTGCCGGCTCTCAGCAGTTTGTCTTTCGTCAATTCCCCTTCGGCGATAAGCTGAGCCACACCGATAAGATACTCGCATTTCTTGACGGTCATTCGCAGCTCGCTTAAATCTTCGACCGTTAACGCGGCTATATCCTCTGCGGAAGGGAAGAGCCAATATTGTACTCCTTCATAGGTTATTTGTTTGCCAAAGCGCTCGACAAGCCGACTTTTCAACGTATATGCATAACTCAGGCTGATTTGCTGTCCAAGAATTCCCCAGCTTACCGCTTCGAATAATTCAGGAATACCGATCATCCGCAGTCCATGGAAGGAAGAGACCGCTTGCTTCAGCAACCGATCCTTCCTAGCCATCTCATAAAAGGGAAGTAGATCGCGGTCCAAGTCGAACCATTCTCTGACATATTTCATGATTTCTGATTGCAGCCATTGGCTGATTGGAGCAGCGCTGCCTTTAATAGAAATTTTCAGGGTATTGTCCCCATTATCGCTAATCTCAATGATCGGCGTATGCTGCCCGATCGTTATTGCTCTGCAAATCCGCTCGTCCCGGATCTGATATAAACATTCATTGGGTGACCTCAATAAGTAAGCCAAATTTTGCGTAAAGCTAAATGGCTCGGGTACGGGTACGATCAAGTTCATCTCTGTACTTGCTACCATATATATTCCTCCATTCCGGCTGATTAGAGCTCATTTTAGTTGTAACATGAAAGTTGGTTTAATAGTTTCGATATCTTGCTTTTACATCCGGATATACGTTCAAATTGGAGAATCTGGAGTTATACTTGTTTATGGAGGCGAAGCAAGCTATGAGGAAACAAGGTCGACCGTTAACCGATGAGTTATGGCAAGCGATCGTAGGGAATAAAGCGTCTTACGACAACCAATTTATTTACGCCGTGCAATCGACAGGGATTTTCTGCCGGCCTTCCTGCAAATCCCGGCCGCCGAAGAGGGAGCATATCCGCATATTCGCTAATGCAGAAGAAGCTTTATCCGCGAATTTTCGCCCCTGCAAAAGATGCAAGCCTGCTCATGGCCGGCTTCCGGACGATGAATGGGCGGAGCAGATTGCGGGGTACATGGATGCCCATTATCGGGAGAAGCTCACACTGGATACGTTGGCCGAAATGTGCCATGGCAGCCCTTATCATCTGCATCGCACATTTAAGCGAATTAGAGGGATGACGCCAGCCTTATACCTGCAGCAGAAAAGATTGAACATGGCCGCAAAGTATTTGCGTACAACCGACAAATCAATATCTGAAATCGCCGAGACAGTCGGCATCGGCAGCACCTCTTATTTTATCACCCTTTTTAAAAAAGTGACGGGGCAGACCCCGGCAGAATACCGCGAAAGCGGTAATAGATCAGGAGGCCCATTATGACGAAAACGTCAACGGAATCCCCATTGTATTGGTCATTACTGCAGATGGATCGTTGGAGCATTCATCTTGCCGCTACAACCCGGGGACTGTGTTATGTCGGCTCCCATGGCCAGCCGTTTGCAGAGCTATTGGCTTGGGCGAACCGGAGATTCCCCGGCAGCCCTTTGGTTGAGGACGAAGCAAGAATCCGTCCCTATTCTGAGCAATTAAACCGATATTTGCGGGGGCAGCTTGAGTGCTTCAACCTCCCAATGGATGCACCCGGAACCGCATTCCAGCGCGAGGTGTGGCAAGCGCTCGTCGAAATACCTTATGGCCGCACGGAATCTTATTCGGACATAGCCTTCAAAATCTCTAAACCGTCCGCCGTACGCGCCGTTGGGGCGGCGATCGGGGCAAATCCACTATTGATCATCATTCCGTGCCACCGCGTCATAGGCAAAAATGGAGCACTTACCGGATATCGCGGCGGACTGGACATGAAGGCGCGATTAATGGAGTTGGAACAGGATTACGGAAAGAAGGAAAAAGTTATTCATGAGGCCTTTTGAAATTTTTTGGAGCGAACGAGGCTTTGCTTTTCATCCGGCAATATAAGCCAATCCTGAAATACGCAGTATTAGCCTATTACAGCCTGCGAATGACATGCATTTGTTGTCATTCGCAGGTCTTTTATATATTTTAAATAAAAGTGTTGACCTTCTCGTTACGTCAAGGTGTACAGTGAAATTGTCAGGAGGTGATTCCATGGAATATACCGTGCAGAAGTTGGCCCGGCTAGCCGGAGTAAGCACTAGAACGCTTCGCTACTATGACGAGATTGACATTCTTAAGCCGGCTAGAATCAACTCGTCCGGTTACCGGATATACGGCCAAGCCGAGGTAGACCTGCTGCAGCAAATTTTGTTCTATCGCGAGCTGGGCATTTCGCTGGAGCAGATCAAAGCGATCGTAACTTCGCCCGGTTTCAACAGTGTTTTGGCGCTAAAGCAGCACCGGGAGCAGCTCCTTGACAGAAGAAAGCAATTGGATGTCCTTATCGGAAATGTGGATAAGACGATTGCTATGCATGAAGGGAGAATAAGCATGACGGATAAAGAGAAATTTGAAGGATTCAAACAGGGATTGATCAACGAAAACGAGCAGAAATACGGCAGGGAAATCCGTGAAAAATACGGGGATAAAAAGGTTGACCAGTCCAACATGAAATTGCGCGGGATGACGGAAGAGCAATATGAAAATATGACGCGATTAGAGGAGGAGCTTAAGCGGACGTTGGCCGAAGCCTATAAGACCGGCGACCCGACAAGCGAAATCGCTCAGCGGGCGGCGGATCTGCACAAGCAGTGGCTGTGCTATTCTTGGAACGAATACAGCCCAGAAGCCCATGCCGGGCTGGCGCAAATGTACGTGGACGACGAGAGGTTCACCGCTTATTATGACGTAGAACAGCCCGGTACGACGGAGTTTCTTCGCGATGCAATCCTTATTTTTACGGGAAATTGATTCAATTCTACGATGGACGGGTAATAAAGAATAAGTGGGAAGTGGTCATAATCAATGAACAGACGGAACGACAGAATACTGTGTATTCCGAAAGGTAGTTGATTCACCATGTACTCTCTCAGAAGGAAGAGAAGATCGATACTTCGTCGATTATTCTCTGGTAAGGCACCCTAGCCAGTGGATGGCTGCATAGTAAATTGCATAGTTAATGAAGCAACCGCTTCCCACTGTAAGACTCTGCGCTTCATGCGCAGAGTCTTTTTTATATTGTACGCCCAGCATGGGCGTCATCTCTAGGGTGAGAGTCCCGAACGGGGGCTGGCGAGCGCCTACCGTTAGCCAAGGGCAAGGGTGTCCGTCGCGAGGCGGAATCTGAAGGAAGCCAGAGGCAAAAGCACGGGCCAAGGTACACGAACTGGATTTGAGGCAGGATTAGTCGGATGAGTTGCCAATTCACAACGAAATCCAAAGCCGCTAAGGGCTAGTCCTGTAGACTCCAGTGGTCGCGGGCGGAAAGATGACGTTCTTATCTGGGGAGGCCTGCGGG
>NZ_KB907263.1:0-77368 GCF_000381905.1 Paenibacillus fonticola DSM 21315
TCTGTGGAAACAGTGGAAACGGGTACGTACCCGAATCCGTGAACTGAGGGCCCTTGGAGTCCCGGAGTGGGCCTGCTATGTCATGGGAAACTCCCGCCGCGGTGCTTGGGAAATGTCCAGAAACACAAATAACGCCCTCCCGACTTCCTACTGGGAAACGAAAGGGCTGAAAAGTTTACTTTCTCGTTATCTGGAACTTTGTTAACCTTTTGGAACCGCCGTATGCGGACCCGCATGTACGGTGGTGTGAGAGGACGGGGGTTAGTCGCCCCCTCCTACTCGATTATCGATAACCTGCAACATTTGCTGGTTTGCCAGCATCAACGACCTCAACCAAATAACGCCAGCAATCCGGCCGTGAGCCGTCGAGATCGGTAAACCCGTATACCTTCGCAAGCTCTCCGCTTGAAAGGGATTGTCCATTCCATCGTGCCAGCTCGGGATCTTGAGCAAGAGCAGCAACGGCACGGCCTACAAAACGGGGGGATTCCGAGATGATGAAATGAGGATCCTTGGCCGCTGCGTCTTGCCAATTTTCTTCCTTCACGCCAAAATGCTCGAGCATCATTTCCGATCGAATCCAGCCTGGCGTGAGTGCCACCGCGGTGCATCCATAAGGCTCAATCTCGTGGGCTAGAGCCCACGCCATACGAATAGCGGAGTTTTTAGCCTGATCATAAAACATGGACAATCGGTAATTTTTATTATTGTATTCAGCTATTCCATCAGTCATCTCTATGACCAAGCCATTCTTATTTTTGATTAGGAGTGGGAGCGAAAAATGGCTTGTAATAAGATGTGTATCTATAGCGAGCCGTAACATGTGCAGACCGTTTTCAAGCGAGTGTTTCCACACGGGGACATTGAATTCAATTATCTTTTCGCCCCCCCAAATATCATTGACAAGAATGTCGAGCCGGCCTTGTTCTTGCTCAATACGATCTACCAATGCCTTTACCTGAGCGGGATCCAAATGATCGACTTGAACCGGGATTCCGTGACCGCCTGCCTCGGTGACTAGTTCCGCCGTTTCTTCTATGTTTTCAGGCCGATCGTATTCGGAACGATGGGTACGAGTAGATCTTCCCGTTACATATACCGTCGCGCCCGCTGCTCCTAACTCTACGGCGATGCCGCGGCCGGCTCCCCTTGTAGCCCCAGCTACTAAAGCAATTTTTCCATGCAAACTCGCCATCTCATGGATACCTCCTTTTTTTAGACAACTCCATTATAAATGATAATGGCGACACCTCTTGTCATATATGAAGAAGGTCAGTTTTTCATATTACTCTTACCAGAAGTTTTCCGATGTTATCTCCTTTGCATAAACTGCAAAAAGTTTCAGGAGTATTTCAAATCCATCAACGGCCACAACACAACAGCAGCTTTTATGATAACATGTTCTTATAGACGTGAAACGAGAGTAGGAACATCAGTTAGTTAGGCTCGATAAATTGCTAAGGAGGAGGCTATCTTGATCAACGATACAGATCTGAAGCATTTGCGGCGCTGTATTCAACTTGCAAAGGATGCTCTGGGGGCTGGCGATGAGCCGTTCGGTTCGATTCTAGTCTCATCCGATGGCGAAGTGCTTGCGGAAGACCATAATCACGTCGCCGGCGGAGACCATACCCAGCACCCGGAGTTTGCATTGGCTCGCTGGGCAGCGAATAACCTGACAAAGGAAGAACGGGAGAAAGCAACGGTCTATACGTCTGGCGAACACTGCCCGATGTGCGCTGCAGCCCATGGTTGGGCCGGTTTAGGCCGCATTGTTTATGCGAGTTCATCCAAACAGCTGGTGCAATGGCTGGGTGAGCTTGGGGTTCCCGCATCGCGCGTACGCAATCTTCCCATCCAGGACGTTATTCGTGATACTGTCGTAGACGGTCCTGTACCTGAGCTCGCGGAGGAAGTTCGAGAGCTTCATCGTCAGTTTTACATGAAGAAGCATTGATGTTAGCGTCCATTCTAAGAGGTTGATCCGGTGAGGATTAGCCTCTTTTTTAAACGCTTAGCATGGGCGTCACCTCAGGGGCAAAGTACAGATCTGGGACTGACGGGCGCCCTACCCGCAGCTAAGGGAAAAGTATTCGTCCTGAGGAAGAAATGAAGGAAGCCAATGCTGATTTACCAGCAAAAAGGAATTGCACTATAGCCGTCGAATTTAAAATTTAATACATAATACCACGCCCATGGACGGGGACGGCGCTCATGGATCCTCACCCATGACGGCGTAGAATGGTGGTCATCATGTCTACCCCAATTTTATCTACTAAGCTATTTCCCCTGGTATCGCGATCCAAAGTCGTGCTTCGCCCTCGATTGGCCGAGCGTCTTAACGCAGGGCTGCATCGTAAGCTGACCCTCGTTGCTGCGGGTGCGGGTTATGGTAAAACGACCCTTATCAGCGAATGGTTAAGGCACTGCTCTCAGCCCGCCGCTTGGTTATCACTAGAAGAGAAGGATCATGACCCCGCTCGATTTCTGACCTACTTCATCGCCGCTTTACAAACCATTTCTGAAAATTTTGGAGTAAGTCTACTTGGTATGCTCCAATCCTCACAACCACCGCCCATCGAATCGACGATAAAGGCGTTGCTTAATGAAATCACTGCTATTCCATATCCATTCGTACTCGTCCTGGACGATTATCACGTTTTGGATTCCCTAACGATAGATCATGCCATGGTCATATGACTTGACCAAATGCCTCCGCAAATGCACATAATCCTTATCACGCGTGAGGATCCGCGTCTGCCATTGGCTCGATTACGCGTCAGAAATCAATTGACTGAGGTGCGCGCTTCTGACTTGCGTTTCACCCTTGCCGAAGCAGCCGATTTTCTGGGACAGGTCATGGAATTAAAACTTTCATCCGAAAACATCGCTCTGATTGAATCTCGAACGGAAGGCTGGATCGCCGGCCTGCAGCTAGCCGCATTGTCCATGCAAGGGCATCATGATCCCGACAGTTTTATTAAATCTTTCACTGGCAACCACAGATACATCGTGGACTTTCTGGTGGACGAAGTGCTGCAGCAGCAGCCTTTAAGCATCCAAACATTCCTGCTGAGCACATCGATTCTTGATCGGTTGTGCGGCCCTCTTTGTGATGCCGTTTTGGGCAATGAAGCTAGGGAACAACATGCGCCTTCTACTTCCGGGCAAGAAATGTTGGAATATCTTGAACGCGCCAACCTATTTGTCGTCCCCCTAGACAACGAGAAGCGTTGGTATCGTTATCACCATCTCTTTGCTGAATTGCTTCGAAATCGGTTATCTCGGGACATCCATTTGAATCTTGCTGCTGATGTGAGGGGAGTTCCTGATTTGTATATTCGTGCCAGTATGTGGCATGAAGACAATGGCTTGGAGATGGAAGCCTTTCAGTACGCAGCTGCGGCTAAGGATACCGACCGTGCCGCCCGCCTGATGGAAGGAAAAGGGATGCCGCTGCTGTTTCGCGGAGCAGCAGCTCCTGTTATGAAATGGCTGGATTCATTGCAGGATAAGGAATTTAATGCGAGGCCTTCACTATGGGTAATGTATGCTTCAGCGCTATTGCTGTCAGGTCAGATGAATGGTGTCGAGCAGAAACTGCATGCCGTAGAGACAGCTGTAATAGAACTCGAGCAGGACAGCGTAACCAAAGATCTTATCGGACATATTGCCTGTATTCGGGCCACATTGGCGGTTAGCAATCATCAGGCGGATAAGATCATTGCCGAGTCTCTTCGTGCATTAGAATACCTGCACCCTGACAACCTGCCTGTCCGAACATCTACCGTTTGGTCGATGGGATATGCGTACCAGCTTCAGGGAAATCGTGCCGCTGCCGGCAAAGCCTACGCCGAAGCTTTATCGCTCAGTCAGAATATCGGACATGTCATGATTACGATCATGTCGACGCTAGGTCTAGGGAACATACAGGAAGCGGAGAATCTGCTCTATATGGCGGCTGAAACCTACAATCGTGTTCTAAAAGTGGCAACAGATTCGCCTATGCTGGTTACTTGCGAGGCAAATCTGGGTTTAGCCCGGATCCATTACGAATGGAACAACTTGGATGCAGCTATGCTGTACGGACAACGCAGTATCCAACTGGCCAAGCAGTTTGAGAACATGGACAGAGTTATTGCAGGAGAGATTTTTCTAGCAAAAATAAGGATAGGGCGGGGCGAGGGCACGGCAGCAATGCTGGATCAGGCAGAGCATATAGCCCGCCAGCATCACTTCATGAATCACATTCCAAAAATTGCTGAGGTACAAGTACAATTGTTACTTCAGCAAGGCCATCTACGACTAGCTGGGCATCTTGCAAAGAAGTATAAGCTTGATTTCTGTCAGGCTCGGGTTCATCTGGCACAGGGGGATGCTACCTCTTCAATTGCGGTGCTCCAACCCCTAGGAGAACAGATGGAGGCGAAGGGGTTAAAAGATGAACGTCTGAAGGTATTAATTCTTCAAGCGATAGCTTTGGATTTACAGGCGGAAACTTTTGAAGCGGTACAAATCATTATTGAGGTACTAATCATGGCAGAGCCAGGCGGTTTTATCCGGATATTTATGGACGAGGGCCTGCCCATGTGGAAATTGCTCTGTGAAGCAGCGAATCAAGTGAAAATGACGACCTATTTGAACAAGCTGTTGGCCGAATTTAAAACAGAGGCGGAGAAACGCGAATCGAATTATAATCAGGGCAAAGCACATTCTAATAAACTCTTGATTGAGCCACTGAGTGAGCGAGAATTGGAAGTACTGTATTTAATCGCACAAGGCCATTCCAATTTGGAGATTAGCAAGAAACTCTTTATTGCATTGGCTACAGTTAAAGGACATAACCGCATGATCTTTGACAAGCTACAGGTGAAACGACGCACCGAAGCTGTTGCTCGCGCCCGCGAGCTGGGCCTGTTAAGTAACTTGCAATATTAAATATCTGTTGTAAAAACCATACTTAAGTAGCTATATCCCGTAACGGTATTGTAGATATACTGATAGCATATTTTATTCGTCAATGGAGGAAACCCATGAAGGCAATGATATGCACAAAATATGGTTCACCGGATGTTCTGATGCTCAAAGAAGTTTCTATTCCCACCCCGAAGGACAATGAAGTACTGGTCAAGGTGCATGCGTCAACCGTAACTGCAGGAGACATCCGGGTTCGAACATTTAACAGCCCTGTTCTGCTGTGGATTCCTATGCGGATCGTCTTAGGATTCACAAAACCTAGAAATCCGATATTGGGCGTGGAGTTAGCTGGGGAAATTGTATCAATAGGCAAAAAAGTGAAGCGATTTAAGAAGGGGGATCAGATATTTGCACTAACCGGAATGAAACTTGGTGCGCACGCCGAATATACGTGTATATCGGAAAATGGATTAATGACTATCAAACCGGTCAATGTGTCCTATGAGGAAGCCGCTTCAGTGCTCTATGGGGCAACGACTGCATTATATTTTCTTAGAAAGGGAAACATCCAAGAAGGAAAAAAAGTATTGATTTATGGTGCATCCGGGACAGTGGGTACCTTTGCGGTACAGCTGGCTAAGCAGTTTGGAGCTGAGGTTACCGGGGTAAGCAGTACAGCAAATTTAGAAATGGTTCAAGCTTTGGGGGCTGATCAGGTCATTGATTACACGAAAGAGGATTTTATAAATCGAGGAAATACTTACGATATCATCTTTGATGCAGTTGGCAAAAAATCAAAATCAAATTGCAAGCAGGCACTAGCTTCCAACGGGTCATACGTGACGGTCGATGGGCAAGGAATAGCAAAGGTACTTATGAATGATATAAACTACCTTGCAGATCTTTTGGAACGAAGAAAGATTCATTCAGTCATCGATCGATATTATTCCATAGAAGAACTTGCGGAGGCTCATAGATATGTCGAAGAAGGACATAAGAAAGGCAATGTTGTCATCAAGGTAACACACGATGAAAGTCGATGTTGAAGCAGCAACGTTATCCACTCAACCACGCCCATTGGGCGTTTTTTTTTCAATTTCCAATAAACCGCACATAACGGTCATTCTGACCACCCACGATATGGACGATATTGATCAAATTTGCCGTCGTGTGATTACGATCGAGAAGGGGGAGAGATCTTCGACGGTTCGCTTGATTTCTTTAAGCATACCTATAGTGTGGGTCATCGGCTGACTGTAAATTTTAAAAATAACTATAGCATAATCCATAATCCAAGGTTAAAAGTGCTGGATTCGCAAGCAAACAGCATCACTGTCCTCTTTAAAAAAGAAGAAATCAGCGTCACAGAATGTCTCGCGATAATGTCGAAAATTGGAGAAATTGAGGATATCAAAATTAAGGAGCCTGATATGGAGGAAGCTGTTGAAAATTTCTTACCGTAGAAAGTATGTAAATAATTTTAAAGAAAGCGCATACTTTCCGCTTGCCAAAATACGGAATCAATGGTAATCTGACTTTGGGATTGTTACTGAAAAGGCAAAACCCAGGACATGTAAAGTACATGTTTTGGGTTTTGCCTTTTTTTGTAACCGCAGTCCTGCAGCTGCTTAGTTCGTTGAAAAAAGATTAAACGATGAAGTAAGGGATGTGATGGCTGAAGTCGAATAACAACGGTTCATGTCATTCGGTTCCGTCAGATATTTTTCATCCAGCGTCTAAGTCCTATAGTTTGTAAATGAATTCGGGATGAAGGGGGGCAGTTGGATGATCATAAAAAAAATTATTAACAATAACGTCATTGTAGCTAAGAATGCGCAAAAGCAAGAGCTTGTCGTTATGGGCTGCGGAGTTGCCTTTAAACAGAGCATCGGAGGCCAAGTGGATGAAAACCTAGTCGAAAAGGTGTTCATCCTCAAGCAAAAGGACGCCTCCGAAAAGTTCAAATTGCTTCTGGAGGATGTTCCTTCCGATTATGTCTCGTTATGCTACGACATTATCGAGTACGCCAAAAATATGCTGGAAGTTGCTTTGAGTGATTATATTTATGTCACGCTGACCGACCATATCAACAATACACTCCAAATGTTCGATGAGGGCATCAAGAACAGCAACCCGTTGATTTGGGAAATTAAAAAATTTTACCCGAAGGAATTCCGGATCGGCCTAAAGGCGCTAGAATTTATCGAGGATAGTGTCAGCAAGCAATTGTCTGAGGATGAGGCAGCGAATATCGCCCTTCATTTAATCAACGCTCAAGTAAACAGCTCCTACCAACGGGTAGCGGATGTCGCAGAGCAAGCCTTAAAGATTCAGGATATATTAAATATTATTAAATATACCTATAACATTACGCTGGATGAGGAATCGATCAGCTATGAGAGATTCATTACCCATTTGAGATTTTTCTTTCAACGGCTGAAGAAAAGGCAAAAAACGCTGTTAGAGGATGATTTTCTACTAAAGCAGGTTAAAGTAAAATACAAAAAGGCTTATCAATGTATGCTGAAAATCGAAAAATATTTAAACACCCCGTTGTCCGACGAGGAAAAGCTCTATTTAACGATTCATGTTCATCGGGTGACGCAAAGGAATTGAATAAAATCATTGGATTGTTACTGGTAAAGCAGGCAAGACCGTGATAGATGGTACTTATAAAGTACCGGTCTATCGGTCTTGCCTATTTTTGTAGATGAAAAATAGGAGGAGACAAAGATGAAGTATGAGCAGCTCGCTAAGGACATTATCAAACACGTTGGTGGCAAAGAAAACGTAAGCAGCTTAACCCACTGTATTACACGCCTGCGATTCAAATTGAAGGATGAAAGCAAAGCCAATACGGATGCGTTGAAGAGCATGGACGGTGTGGTTACCGTTGTACAGAGCGGGGGGCAGTATCAAGTTGTGATAGGCAACCATGTGCCTGAGGTATATGCAGAGGTCGCCGCAATCGGCGGTTTTCAAGCGGCGTCTGAAGATGTACCGGATGAAAAGGTAGGCTTATTCAATAAGTTTATCGACACAATTTCCGGCGTGTTTACACCTATTCTTGGCGTGTTGTGCGCCACAGGGATGATTAAGGGTTTTACGGCACTGTTCCTGGCCCTTGGATGGCTCTCCGATGCGTCAGGAACTTATCAAATATTAAATGCGATCGGAGACTGCTTATTCTACTTCTTCCCGGTATTCCTGGGATATACCTCGGCCAAGAAGTTTAAAGCGAATACATTCATGGGGATGGCGATCGGGGCAACGTTGGTTTACCCAACGTTTTCAAGCATTATGTCCTCGGGTGAGCCGCTATACACCTTATTTAGCGGTACGATTATCGAGTCGCCGGTGTACTTAACCTTCTTGGGAGTTCCGGTCATTCTGATGACGTACTCATCCAGTGTTATCCCGATTATTTTGTCTACCTATGTAGGAGCTAAAATTGAGAATTTCTTCAGAAAGGTCATTCCGAGCGTAGTTCGTACATTTCTGGTTCCTTTCTGTACCTTACTAGTGACTCTTCCGCTTGCGCTCATTATTATCGGGCCGGTTGCGACTTGGGCTGGTCAGCTGCTGGGTGCGGCAACCTTGTTTATCTTTAACTTGAGTCCGGTCATTACAGGCATACTGATGGGAGCTTTCTGGCAAGTGTTCGTCATCTTCGGTCTGCATTGGGGCTTTGTGCCAATTGCGATCAACAACATAACCGTGCTTAAATCGGATCCGATCCTGGCGGGAATGTTCGGAGCTTCCTTTGCGCAAACCGGTGTCGTTCTTGCTATTTTATTGAAAACGAAAAGCACGAAATTGAAATCGCTTTCCATTCCGGCTTTTATCTCGGGAGTTTTCGGTGTAACGGAGCCGGCGATTTACGGGATTACATTGCCGCGGAAAAAACCGTTCGTATTAAGCTGTATCGCTGCTGCTATCGGCGGCGGTATCATTGGCCTCATGGGTACCAAGGGATATATGATCGGCGGGTTAGGCATTTTTGGAATACCCACTTATATTAGTCCGGAAGGCATGGATCGCGGATTTTACGGAGCCATTATCGGAATCATTGTCAGCTTTGTACTAGGCTTCGTGCTGATGTATTTTGGCGGATTTAAGGATGATGAGGTGCAGGAAGATAACAGCAATAAAGCTGACAAGCCGGAGACTTTGGTTAAACAAGAGACCGTAATTAGTCCATTAAAGGGCGATATTATCGCTTTGAATGAAGTGAAGGATGAAGCATTCTCAACGGGGGCGCTGGGTAAAGGCATTGCGATAGAACCCAAGGAGGGCAAAGTATACGCTCCAGTGGACGGGGTACTTACTTCATTGTTTAAATCGGGTCATGCCATAGGCATTACGAGTAAACATGGCGTTGAAGTACTCATTCATGTAGGCAAGGACACGGTTAAATTAAAGGGCAAATATTTTACGCCTAAGGTAAGTCAAGGGGACGTTGTCAAAAAAGGCGATTTGATTATGGAATTTGATATGGAGGCGATCAAGGCCGAAGGCTTTATTCTTACCACCCCAGTCATCGTATCCAACTCAAATAATTATTTGGATGTCATCGAGACCGAGAAGAAGAGCATTAATTACAAGGAAGATTTGTTGACTGTAGTTATTTAATTTAATCGATCTAGGAACGAGAACCGTTAATGGTTGCGGAGAACGGCCTAGGTGCGGTGGATACTGTAGAAGCGGACGGTTCAATTCACGAGATAATCGCATTGAGTACCTTAAATAGCACATCAAAGAAAATTATTAAAAGTTAGTCCCGCTGCCCATCTCATTCATCCAATGTTCATATTTGGCTGTTAACCTCCTCTTATGTGAAAGGGGAGGTTTCTGATGAAATGGTTTGAGATGGGGATGGCTCTGATCGTACTGGTCACTATTTTCGGATACATATCAGGCGTATTAGTCAAGGGAAAAAGAATGTTAATTGTGATGGGACCAGGTGTTGTGATCTTTGGATTGCATGTTCTGCTGGAAGGCTATAGGGTGCAAATGATACTGTTCTATTTTCTTTTTGCGGTAATATACTTATGTTTCATATTGTGGGCCTTATTTAGAAAAACGATTGAAATGCATGGAAGACCGAAGATATGGAAACGAATTACCGCGGGAAGCCTGGGAACGGTAGTGCTGGCAGGTGCGTTTTTGATTCCTCTTTATGTGCTGCCGTTAGTTGTTCTGCCGAATCCAACTGGCCCTTACGGAGTAGGGGTGACTAACTATCAGTGGGTCGATGACCGGCGTTTGGAGACGTTGACGAGTACAGAAAACGATCAACGGGAGGTTATGGCCCGTGTATGGTATCCGGCCAAAATTAATGGCCGTGCGCAGCCAGCTCCCTACGCACACTCTGTAAAGCAGTTGAAGTCATTAAGTGAAGGCCAGCCATTGTATGTGAAAGCAATCATAGATTGTATTAAAAATGTGACGACGCATTCCTATCTGCAGCTGCCTGTCTCATCAGCCAAGGCCGAGTACCCTGTTCTTATTTTGTCTCCGGGCTTTGGAGCATCTAATTTCATGTACACGAGTATGACGGAAAATTTGGCGAGCCACGGATACATTGTAATCGCAATTGAGCATCCATACTATACAGAAATCCCGACGTTGTTTCCGGATGGACGGGTCACCAAAGAAAAAGTAGTCACCAATGAACATTCGTCAGTTTGGGACAGCATGGAGGAACATATGCAACTGTGGGTGGAGGATGTTAAGTTTGTCCTCGACAGATTGTATGATCTGAATAAAAAAGATCCTCAGCATATATTAACCGGAATGATGGATCTCCATCGGCTGGGTATGCTCGGCCATTCATTTGGGGGCGCGGCTGCAGCACAGGTTATGCACCAGGATTCGCGGGTGCTGGCAGGGGTAAACATGGACGGATTTCCATATGGCGCAAGGATAAATGACGGCTTGTCCTACCCGTTTTTATATATACAAACGACATATAGCGATGATTTTGCAAAAATGAAGCTTTCAGAGACAGATTGGCCTGATCCTAGTCCATATTCAGGACTCGACGCAAAGGAGGAATACATCAAAGACGCAGCTGAGCTGGTTCAAAGAAAGGAAGGAATTTTGAAAAATGGCGGGACCGAATGGGTTGTTCCCGGCGCTGATCATATGAGCTTCTCCGACGTAACGCTGTATTCTCCTTTATTAGGCAAGCGGGACCTGACTTTACTTGCGAAAGTGAATGAACAATTGGTGCAGTTTTTCGATGAGCATGTTAAAGATAAATATGTTAAGTTAGTGGAATAAGCTTGAAATGGCAGAGGAGAAGCGGATGATAAAAATATTGGTAGCGGACGACGATCCTCTCATTCGCGAACTGGTCAGACTTGCATTGCGGCCAGATGATTACGACATTCTGGAAGCGGACAATGGGAAAGAAGCCATCGCCGCCATTCGCGAAGAGAGACTCGAGCTTGTCATCGTGGACATTATGATGCCAGGCAAGGATGGGCTTGAAGTATGCCGCGAAATCAAACGGTACTATGATATCCCAGTGCTCATGCTGACTGCAAAGGGAGCGAATATCGACAAAATATCGGGATTTCAGGCGGGAACGGATGATTACGTGGTCAAGCCTTTTGATCCAAAGGAACTGAGTTACAGGGTAAAGGCGCTTTTGCGGAGATATCGGTTTGACCGGGGATATTCTGTTCAAGTCGGTGAGTTATATATGAATACCGAGAGACATGTATCCGTAGACGGGAAAGAAGTATCTTTACCCCCTAAAGAGTTTGAAGTCTTGTATCGGCTGGCCTCCCAGCCAAATCGTACTTTAACCCGAGAGCAAATCATTGAGCGTGTGTGGGGCAATGACTTTGAGGGGGATGAACGGACGGTAGACGTACACGTGAAACGGCTTAGGGAGAGGTTCGCTGCGCTGACAGACAGCTTTGAAATCGTGACCGTCCGGGGTCTCGGATACAGGTTAGAGGTGAAGCATGTTTAGAACTCTCTATATTCGAATTGTCTTCTATTATCTTGCTGCAGTACTCATCGGAGTTATAATCGCTTGGGCTGCAGCAATCTTTATTTTTCAAGATTCCTCCGAACACTATACAGAAAAGGAACTTACAAGAAAAGGCCAGCAGCTTATTCAATTGTACAGTCAAACCAAACCGGAGGATAAGCAGGCATTTCTGGAAAGTGCTGCTCAGCTGTCAGCGGTTAGATTGAAAGTCACTGCTCCAGACTCTAAAGAGATTCAATTGTTTAATTGGCCTGACGAAGATAATTTCTGTGATTGTGACATTTCGGTCCAAATACAATGGGAGCTGGACGAGGGTATTTACCAGATTGAGCTTGCACAAGCGGCATCCAGCGAATCCTCGGGATTAGCGGAAATCGGACTAATACTAGTTATCGTCCTGCTGGTGGGCGGGATTGTTATTTTATTTTTTGCGAGGCGCTTGGTTACCCCGATCCAGATCGTAACCGCGGCGGCTAAGCAGCTGGCAACCGGTGATTTTAAGGTGAGTTTGCCCGAAAATCAGCGCGACGAAATGGGGACATTGTCCAAAGCTATAAATCATATGGCTGCAGAATTGGGTCAATTGGACCGCGAGCGGCAGGAGTTCGTTGCTAACGTCTCTCATGAGTTCCAGTCACCGCTTACGTTAATTAAAGGCTTTTCGGCGATGCTTCTCGAGGGATCGCTTATAGAATCAGAGCGCTTGAGATCCCTTCGGATTATTATGCAGGAGAGCGAGCGCCTATCGCGGCTGAGCGACAATTTACTCCGCTTGGCTTCGCTTGAATCAGAGAGCTATGTGATAGCGCCGGTCAATTTCGATTTAGCAGAACAAATCCGGCGCACGATTCTCACTTTTGAGCCGCTTTGGTCGGAAAAGCAGCTGGAAGTGGAGATGAAAGGAGTTCGAACGATAGTTTATGCGGATGAAGAACTTCTAAATCAAGTATGGATCAATTTGATGTCGAATGCTATTAAGTTCACACCCTCCGGCGGGAAAATTGTTGTCAATCTGCAGTCGGACTTGGACGATAAGGAAACGGTAATCTCTTTTTATGATAATGGCCTTCCTATCACCGTTGAGGATGAAGAGAGGATATTCAGCCGTTTTTTCAAAGCGGATCGGGCAAGAGATCGAACTATGGAAGGCAGTGGCCTAGGCTTATCCATCGTACAGAAAATTATAGATATTCATCAAGGCAGCATTCATATTAGTTCAGAGGAGGGAGATGGAAAGGCATTTGTCGTAAAAATTCCTATCATGAGCGCAGCCGTTTAATGATTTCCAGTCAAGTTGGTAGATCTGCTGATCAGCAGGTCTATTTTTGTTACATCCTTCTTTTTATAAAAAAATTTCGCTCATCACGATGGATTGGATTGAAATGCTGTCTGCACTATACAATGAGCCATAGACAGTTTAGAAATTGCTGATCAGTTTCAAATTGTAGATCGCGGCTGTTGCATTATTGTCAGTTGAATCATTAAATTGCATACCGAAAGTGAGGGATAGATTCGATATAATGTAAATTTGATAACTAAAAGAATAACTAAAAGAAAAGGGACTTGGGGGCATGGATTTATGTGGCGAAGCCGATTTAAATTCAGGAAAAGCATAACGTTGAAATGGATTATTTCTTATGCAGTCATTTTGCTGATTCCACTTATTGTAAGCGCTATAGTATATATGCAAACGACTCAAATCGTCGAATATGAAATCCAGCGTGCCAACAGCGCGATGCTGAAGCAAGTCAAATATATCGTGGATAGCGAGCTTAAGCAGGCCGAGAAGCTGGCAGCGCAGCTCTCCATTCATACCGATGTGCTGAAGTTTTTGGAGCTGGATAATGAAACAGAGGCTGCCCAATCTTATACCATTTATAAAACCGGTCAAGAATTAAACAAATATAAATCGGCTAACGATTTTATCAGCGGCATTTACATTTATTCAAGCAAACTGGACAAGATGCTGACCAGCGAAACATATGCGGAAAGCGAATTGTTCTATTCGATGATGCATAAGTCCAACACCTATACTTATGAGCAGTGGCTGCAGGATCTGCACAATCAGCAGCTAAAAAAATATCAATGGATGCCGATTGTGGAGTCCGGAAAATCCGCAAACACTGCGGTGTTTATGGAGTCTCTTTCCAGGAAAGCCGCAGGCGTCCGGCACGGAACACTCATATTACCCTTGAATAGAAACAAGATTCAGCATTTACTGGAAAACGTCGACTGGGTAAATAAAGGCGAGGTATACATTGTTGACGACAACGACCGGATATTGTTTCAAAATCGGGATGGCAAGGGCATTGCAGGCTCCAGTCTTCAATTGATAAACGATAAAGAGAATATGGTAACCTATGTGGAATCGGACACTACAAAATGGCGGTATGTAAGCGTGTTTCCGACAGATGTGTTTTGGGAAAAAGCCAGGGAAATTCATAAACTAAATTTACTCGGCTTGCTTATTTGCTGTTTGATTGGCGGGGGTGTAATTACATACTTTGCCCGCAAAAACTATGATCCGATTCAACAATTGGTAAATATATTCCCCAATGTGAAAATGGAGCGGAAAGGAGAAACGGATGAATATACGTTTATCCGTGAGAGTGTGCTGGCCACATTGCAGGAACGGGATGATATGAACAACAGCCAGATGCAGCAGCTTCGGGTGCTGCAAAGTTACTATTTATCGAAGCTGCTGAAGGGACAGACAGAACAGGCAATGTCCGTGAAGGAGGCGGCCAAAATCCATCGGATGGAATGGTTGTCGGAGCATTTCGCTGTCCTGCTTTTTTATATGAATCCGAACCAGGAGACGGAACTTCCGTTGAACCTCTCTCATTTTATTGTTTCCAACATTGTAAAGGATTTGATAGGCCGGCAGCATAACGTTCTGTTTACAGAAATGGATGGATTATTAGCAGCGATAGTTAATATTCATCCAGAACGTCTGGAGGCTTGGCAGGAGGATATGGAGGCAGCGGTTTCCAAAGCGCATGAATTCATCGAGCAGCGGTATCGGCTTTCCTTTGCCGTATCCGGCAGCGATATGTACTCTTCATTAGAGGGAATTCACCCCGCTTTTTTACAGGCGCTTGAGGCTCAGGAATATCGGCTTATTCTCGAGGAGAACACCTTTGTCTGGTACGGGGATATTAAGCCTGACGATACTGTTTATGCTTATTCTATTAATGAAGAGTTAATCTTGATCAATTTAATAAAGAGCGGTGATTTTCAGAAGGCGTCTGAAATGGTCGATAGTATGATTACGCATATATTCAGCCACCAGGCTTCTATTGAGATGGTCAAATGCTTGTTGATCGATTTGGCGAGCACGATGATAAAAGTAGTTCCCCAGGAAACTCATAAAACAACGCTCTGGGAAGAGCGCCGCCCGGTAAAGCGCCTCTTGGCCTGTTCTTCGCGCGCTGAATTCAGGCAAGAGCTGCTAGAAATACTGTCGACCGTCTGTGAGCTGGTTAATGCCAAGCTGCTGATGGCTTCCTCATCCAGAGTAGCAGAGCAGGTCGCTGAATTTGTCGAAACGCACTATGCTGATGTTAATCTCAGCGTATCCATGATCGGGACGCACTTTGGCTTCACTCCACAGTACGTATCCAAGCTGTTCAAAGAGTATGCTGGAGGAGGACTGCATGATTATATCAGCCAGACGCGGATCAAAGAAGCAAAGCGCCTGCTGGAACAAGGCGCATCGATAGATGAGACCGCGCTTCATGCCGGTTTTTTAAGCAGCAGTGCTTTTATTCGTGTGTTTAAGAAATATGAAGGCATAACGCCAGGCCGGTATAAATCGATCCATTCGCCATTAAGAAATAACGATAGGGCTTAAATGGTCTATCGTCCTTTTTTACATGATCAGCGTGTTTCAATTGTGTTGATGATATATTGAATGGAGGTCAGATGGGGACGATGAAATTTATAAAGAGCAAGTTTACGAGGATAATCATGGTTTTGCTTTCGGCAGCTTTGCTTGCTGCGGGCTGTGATGGCGCGAATAGCGTTTTAAACAATAGCGAAACGGCCCCTGAGCCGGTCTCCAATGAGAAGACAGCGGAATTTACCTATCCTATGCCCGGAAATATTGAGCTGACGTTCATGAACGAGTCGTTAACGGGGATTCCGGAAATAGCGCCGATCGATGAGGAGTACGAGAAGAGAACGGGTATTTCAATTAAGCATCTAGGCGGCACACCGATGACCGACCAGAAGTTCAGCCTATTGCTTGCTACTGGCGAATTACCGGATATTTTCCTCAATACATGGCTGCAGTATCCAGGAGGGCCGGAAAAGGCGGTAGAGCAGGGCTACATTTTAAAACTCAATGATTATATCGATAAATACGCGCCTAATTTAAAACGAACGCTGGAAGAGAACCCGGATATCGATAAGATGATCAAAACGGACAACGGCACTTATTACGCGTTCCCATTCATCCGATCAGAGGCAGGACGTGTCTATGGCGGCCCAATTATTCGCAAGGATTGGCTGGACGAGCTGGGCCTGGAAATTCCGGAAACGATCGATGAATGGTATACCGTTCTGAAAGCGTTTAAGGAGAAAAAGAACGCGGCCGCCCCCGTCACTTTCCGAACGCTGTTTCTAGGGGAGCGGACAGGAGGTTTCGCCGGTGCATTCGGCGTAATGGGAAATTATTACGTCAACGATGGCAAGGTGGTCTATGGATACTTGGAGCCGGAGTATAAAGAGTATCTTAAAACGATGAACCAGTGGTATAAGGAAGGGTTAATCGACAAGGATTTTGCTGCCATCGATGCAGTAACTGTTGATAAGAAAATGAGCTCCTCCGTCAGTGGGGCAACGTTCGGGTGGCAGTTCTATATTGAGAAATACAATGCGGCTGCCCAGGAAACAGATCCAAACGCCAGTTATGTGGCAGCGCCTTATCCGACGCGGGTGAAGGGAACCAAGCCTGAATTTGGCCAGCTTGACAATGCTTATGCAGGAACAAGTTCGGCCGCGATTTCCGCTAAATCCGAACATATCGAAGCCGCCATGCGCTGGCTTGATTACGCCTATTCCGAGGAAGGCAGCATGCTGAACAGTTTCGGTATCGAGGGCGTTACGTACGAGATTCAAAATGGCACACCAGTATATACGGACCTGGTTGTCAACAATCCTGAAGGCCTTAGCAGCGATCAGGTGATGATGCAGTATTCTCATGGAACGAACTTCCCGATGATACAGCGAGACAATAACTTGCCGGCAAAGTATTCGCAAACGGCGGAAGCTTTGGACATTTGGAGAAATACGAATCATGAGCAGCATCTTCTGCCTGCGATTACGCCAACTGCAGAGGAAGCGGATGAAATGGCCAGCATTATGAATGACATTAATGCATTGGTCAAAGAAGCGGAATTAAAAATTATTCTTGGGAACGAACCTGTAGAGGCCTATGATAAGTACGTCGAGCAAATGAAAGATTTGGGTATTGAACGCGCATTGGAAATCCAACAAGCTGCGTATGAAAGATATTTGAATCGATAAGGGAGAGAAGTCATAGAACAAGGGATGACGACATATCTTTAAAATGAATTTTGTCGTTCGGGAGAACTGTGGACCCATTAGCTTGATCGTTGTTTTAAGGTACAAAAAAGTTGGGGAGGGAGTCGTGCAGGATGTTCTGTCAAGAAGAGGGCGCGCTCGCAGTCGGATCTGGCCCAATCCTGCTCTCACTGGTTGAATCCTGGTACGAGGCAGGCTTATCCAAGCTGACGGTACGTATAACGAACGGGCAGGCAACAGACGTCGTAGAGCTGAGGAAGTTCTTGGAGCAGTACTCTCACTGCAGCGACTCAGCGGCTCCGCTAAATGTGCTTAACGTCACAGAATACGAGGATTCGGACTGGAGGCTGCTCGTTAGACCTTTTTCATTTATTTTGTATGTTTCGCAGAATGGCGAAATCGAGGAGCTTCGCAAGCTTCAACGTGCTTGTATTGCCGAAAGGAAACAGATGCTCCCGGCTATTGTCATCAGAGGCAGGGGGATAATTGGCCCGCTGCTTCTTGCTGACGGAGAAGGCCGATGGGAATCGGCATGGCGGCGCATCCACGCGTCCGTCTTCCCGGACAACCGGGATCCTCTGTTTTTAGACACTGCGGCCGCAGGCCTTTTGTCGAACTTAGTAGTGCATGAATGGCAGCAAGCTGTGAAAGGTGAAAAGGAGCCGGATTGCAAAAATCATTGTTTTATTCTGGATCCGGTCACGCTGACTGGCGGCTGGCATTCGATACTCCCTCACCCTCTCGTGTCCGGCTTTGATAGGGCATCCCGTGTGGACGATCAGGAGTTTAGCTTGGAATTGACAGATGGACGGGAAAAGGAGCACGAGAAGGAATGGTTTTCAGCATTCCGCCGATTGACTTCAACCGTAACAGGGATTTTTCATGCATGGGGGGAGGCGAGCCTCATTCAGCTTCCGCTGGCCCAGTGTCTTGTTCAACCTGTTGACCCATATCCGGAGGGACCTGCGCAGCTGCTGCCAGCTATCGTATGCAGTGGACTGACCCATGAAGAGGCGCGGCGGGAGTCTGGATTAAGGGGGATTGAAGCGTATGCAGCCCGTTTGATATCGACGCAGTTTTCCGGACTGCCTTCGAAACTGCAGGATAGCATCGAAGCCGGGGCAGGGTGCACAGGTATCGAAGCGGCGTGGCGTGGGCTTAGAGCTTGTTTGGCTAAACAATTCAACAAACGAACGGAGTTTCAGAAACCCGTTGTTTCGCTTGCTCCAAGCGCACAAATTGAAGATTCCCGCTGCCGGTATTATTTGAAGGCTTTAAGCAACAAAGATGACAAGCCTCTAATTGCACCCGGTGAGCCTTTGCTTGGTTTTCCGGTCGTATGGGTTTATTCAAATTCCTCCTGGTATGGCAGCGCAGATTTTAGTTTTACGCATGCGCTTCGTCAATCCCTGCAGAAGGCGTTGAATCAGTCTGAAGGCGCTGCCGTTTCCGATGTAGTTTGGAGCGATCACGACATGCTGGAGATGATGATACCCGCTAGTGATTCGATAGGTGACAGATCCTTGCTGCTGTCGGCCCTGAATACATTAAAGCAGCATCATAAACGACTTGAAGTATTTGATATGAAGAGTGAATCATTCCTCGGCAAAGGTCCGTTTCTTGTGTATGGAGTCATGATTGGAGAGGAGGAAGCCTCTTGAATACTGTCGTGATCATGGGGGAGGGAGCACTTGCAGATACCGTATGTAAACGTTTGTCCGGGTATAATATAATCCGCAGAATGGATTTCAGTGAAGAGATCCCAGACGGAGATATCGTACTGGTAATTCAGGAGCATGACAACTCTGCCTTTTTTCATGAAGCACAGCATGCACTGCTCCCCCGCGGCATCCCCTGGTTAGGTGCTTATGTAGCATTAGGAGAAGGAATAGTGGGGCCGTTGAACCGTCCGGGGATGGCCGGATGCTTCCAGTGCGCCGAAACACGGCTTTCTTTAGCGGGAAGCAATCGCAAAGAGGTCGAGGAGATGCTGCTACAGCTCGTATCACCTGATTATGTCCCCGATTATTCGTTTGAAATATCTCCGGCGGCAATTAATTATATAGCCCATATTATCGCTTCAGAAACAACTAAGGTACTTCGAGGCGATATTGCAAATACGGAAGGGCACGTCCATGTAATTCAATTAAGTGACTTGTGCAGCTCTATCCATTATGTTCTGCCGGATGGGACTTGTCCGGTATGCGGAGGATTGCCCGATGATTCGCCCGAAGCCGCGGAAATATCGCTAACGGCCTGCCTCAAACTAAATGACAGTTACCGCTGCCGTTCGATGGGTGAACTGCAGGCGGTTCTGGTTAAGGATTACTGGGACGAACGTACCGGAATATTTAATGACAAGCAGTTGGATCTGCTATCCCCCTTCGCAGGTGTGGCCATAAATCTTCCTTTAGGTTATTACAATGAGGTAACGGGGGGGCGTTCGCATTCTTATACGGATAGCGAGCTTGCAGCTATATTGGAGGGATTGGAACGGTATTGCGGAGTAACTCCCCGAGGCAAACGAACAATTGTGTACGACAGTTACTCCCGTCTTAAGGCGGATGCGATAGATCCGTCAAATGTAGGCTTTCATGCGAAGGAGCAGTACGAACAGCCGGATTTTCCGTTTATGCCGTTTGATCCGGATTCCGAAATGGAATGGGTTTGGGGCTATTCTTTTCTGCAGAAGCGTCCAGTTCTGGTTCCCCAATTGCTGGCTTATTACAGTTTGGGTGCCGGAGGGGGTTTTGTATATGAAACCTCCAACGGATGCGCGTTAGGAGGAAGCCTAGAGGAGGCTATTTTGTATGGCATATTCGAGGTAGTAGAGCGGGATTCCTTTCTGTTGACCTGGTATGCCCGGCTGCCGGTACCGCGGCTTGATCCCAGCTCAGCAGGAGATCCAGAGCTGGAAATGATGATTGATCGTTTGCAGGCTGTCACAGGATTTGAGCTGCATTTGTTCAATACGACGATGGAAAATGGAATTCCAAGCGTATGGGCATTGGGTAAGGGACGAAAAGGGCATGGGGTGAATCTGATCTGTGCTGCAGGAGCTCATCTTGATCCGGTCCGGGCGGCTAAGAGCGCCATTCACGAGCTGTCAGGGATGATCCCGATGGCTGAAAAACGTTTTAGGGAGCGAAGACAGGAAGCCAGAGCTATGTTGGATGATTCGCTGCTTGTACAGCAAATGGAAGATCATTCTCTGCTCTATAGCTTGCCGGAGGCGGAGGAACGGCTGCAGTTTTTATTGGACGAACGGCGCCCTGTCCGAACTTTTGCTGAAGAGTTTCGCGATGTACCGGCAAATGAAGATTTAACGGATGATTTGAAGCAGCTTATTCAAGGGTTCAGCAGGCTTAAGATGGATGTCGTTGTTGTAGACCAATCATCTAGCGAGACGCTTCAAAACGGGTTGCGTTGCGTGAAAGTGCTTATACCTGGAATGCTGCCTATGACGTTTGGGCATCATCTTACCCGTTTGACCGGATTAAACAGAGTGTTGGAAGTACCGATGAAGCTGGGGTATGTCAATCAAGGCCTTACGCCACAGGAGCTTAATCCTTATCCACATCCGTTCCCATAGGCAATGACCCAAGTAAACGGATGTATATATGCGGATTTTTCTCTAAGAGTCCAATCCTTCATTTCCATACATTCATACAATTTAACATATACGGCGAAAGGGGGATGTGGCGATGGGAGAAATAGGTGGAATCGGCAGCTGTAGCTGTGCTCATATTTTTACTAGCACGGGCGTAATCCTCGTTCTGTTCATTCTGTTGGTTATTGTATCTCGTGCATTTATTTACTAATTACACAGCGCAATCTATAAACTTTCGCCCCATGCACTCGAGAGGTTGAGGCAGTGTAAAATAAATGCATCCAAGAAAGCTGATGTTCTAGTTTGCCAGAGCCTGAGCGGAAATGCCGCTTGGGCTTCTTTATTATTTAATTTAGCAGCAGATTAAAATTTATCAAACAAACTCTTCTTGCGGGCCAATATCAGCGACGGTAAAACAAGCAGCAGCGTGAACGAGCCGTATACTCCATAAATGTAGCTGGTCTCATAAGTAATTCCAAATGCATTATGGGATATAAAGGTAATCAGGTGAATGAACAAATTCGTAAAACAGAAGGCATAGCTGCGGAACATCCAGTTCCGGTGGCGAATCATGTTTCTCTTCTTGATATGATACAGCGCGATGAACGTCATGGCAGGCCATAGGATATTCAGTAGATTGAAGGGGATGCTGGCCAGTTTCCCGCCCGTTGCGTATGGAGCCATATAACCCGACGTAATAACGACAATAATCAAGGAGACGATATAGATATAGCCGTTGACTTTATGAAATTTGCGAAAGCGGTTGAAGACGTAGCTAGAAAAATTTACGATGCCCGATCCCATGGCCAAACAGGCAAACATGACGTGGACATACATGACATTGAGCCAAACGGGAATTTGGAGAGGCCGCTTAAGATTTGTTTTGTGTCCTAAAAAGCTGGCCGCTTGCGGATCGTGAACAAAATTGTAATAGATGACGTAAATGATAAAGGAAAATGTGATGATCAAGAGAAGATACAGGGAATTCTTTTTCAGCATTTTAAAATATCCTCACAACAGATTCTCATTTTTAGAGACCGTACAGTACGGTCTTTTTTGGTATAGTAATGTTATAAATAGGTGAAGAAAAGGATGATTTTGGCGCGTGGGCGAGAAGACAACACTGTATATTATTATGAAATCCGCCGGCAGGGTGCATCAGGCACAATTTAACAATAGTAATCATAGGGAACCGTACTGCGCCAATGAAAGTTTGGCCGCACGGTCCCGTTCCGTTTCCTGTCTTAGTTGTTATAAGGGTCAATCGTTTGGATTGTCCCATCTTCGTTATATTTCAGTTCCGTGAATTTTACGCTCCGCTTGTTGTCAGCACCCCCGGATAAAGAGCAGTCATGGTAGAATAGATACCACTTATCCTTGAATTGCACGATGGAATGGTGGGTTGTCCAGCCTAGTACAGGCGTCAGAATGGTCCCTTTGTAAACGTAGGGACCCATTGGATTTTTGCTCATAGCGTATACGATTTTGTGCGTAGAACCGGTTGAATAGGACAGGTAGTAGTATCCGTTATGTTTATGAACCCACGGACCTTCGAAAAATCTTCTATCCTCATCGCCGGCAAGCAGCGGATTGCCTTCCTCATCCACGATGGATATTTCCACAGGCGTCTCTTTGAAAGTCAGCATATCCTCGCTCAACTCAGCCACTCTTGGGCCAAGCGCAGGCGCGTTTGCAGCGGGTCCTTCCGCGTCCGGTTTGAAGCTGCCGGTTTGCCATTTCTCCAACTGTCCGCCCCACAGTCCGCCGAAATAAATATACGCCTTATCATCCTCATCAACGAGAACGGCAGGATCGATGCTGTAGCTTCCAGGCATATAATCCGGCTGCGGCGTGAATGGACCGGCTGGCGAAGAGCTCGTAGCTACGCCGAGTCTGAAGATGCCGTCATGATCCCTGGCAGGGAAGAACAAATAGTATGTATTGTTCTTATAGGCGGCATCGGGAGCCCATAACTGCTGCCTGGCCCATGGAATATCGCGAAGATGCAGCACTTCGCCGTGGTCGACGCAAGGAGAGTTTACATCCTCCATAGATAGAACGTGGTAATCCTCCATATCGTACTGGTCGCCGTTGTCATTGGATTCCATTTCATGATCGAGGTCATGAGACGGGTAGATATACAATTTGCCCTCGAATACGTGGGCTGAAGGGTCTGCGGTATAAATGTGGGTAACTAAAGGCTCGTTCTGCTTTACAGGTTTCGTCATAAAATATCCTCCTTGGTTACGTTCCTGAAAAATGTTACTGCTTGCCTTTATTTTATCAGAATGCAAGGAGTAGTAGACCGAAAAATGTTTTGTTTTTCACCTAAAAACTATATTATTTTCGGAAGGAAGGTATATCGTGCGTGCGCAAGCAGGATTGGAAGACAAATACGATTAGCCTTACAGTGAAAGCCGAAGCTATTTTGCAACAAGTAATGCCTGAGCAGCTTGCCTTTCAAACGTCATCTCTTTTGACGATGTATTAAGCGAAGAGGAATAAAAGACACTATATACATTAATGATGCGTGTACACAACATAGCCCAAAAAAAGAATTGCCGCCGGAATAATTTTTTTACACCATCACTTCTTTAGCCAAGTTAAAAGGAGGAATTGCGATGTATACCATTCCAGGACATCATCATATTTCAATGATTACAAAGAACGCCCAAATCAATAATCAATTTTATCGGCAAGTATTGGGGCTGCGCAGAGTGAAGAAAACCGTCAATCAGGATGATCCCAGCATGTACCATCTCTTTTATGGGGATTTAACTGGCAGTCCCGGAACAGAGCTGTCGTTTTTTGAAATGCCCAATGCAGGAACGACAGTTCGCGGTACAAATGCGATTACTCGAATCGGTTTGCTTGTTCCGTCTTATGAAAGTTTGATTTTCTGGAAAAACCGCTTTGAGTTATGGAGTGTAGAACATGGTGAAATTACGAAATATGCGGGCAGGGATGCTTTGCATTTTAAAGACCCGGAAGGGCTGCGGTTGCTTCTATTAAATAATGACGGCGCTGAAGTCCCTGAAAATTGGTCGGCTTGGGCAGGCTCGAATGTCGAGCAGAAGCATCGTATTTTAGGCATGGGTACAGTGGAAATAACGGTGCGTAATCTGGAAAGGTTAGCGAAAGTCTTAAGGGACATGTTCGGTTATACAGAAGTGTCTCGTTCCAATGAAGAAGCCATTTATCAATCTGTTGCCGTAGAGGCATTTGGAGAGATTATCATTAAACAAAAAGAAGGACCTCGTGAACGACCAGGAAGAGGAAGCATTCATCATTTAGCAATACGGGTAAAGAACGAGGAAGAATTGCGTTATTGGGACAAGAGGGTTAAAGAGCATGGCTTTCACTCCACAGGAATTGTGGATCGTTATTACTTCCAAAGCTTATATTTCCGTGATCTGAACAGTATTTTATTTGAAATCGCGACAGACGGCCCGGGATTCACTGCAGATTCGACGGTTGAGGAGCTTGGTCAAGCCTTGGATCTGCCTCCATTCTTAGAAGCACGACGTGCAGAAATTGAAGCGAAATTGGCGCCGATTGATTAATGATAGATTCGGATAGCAGAATAGTAATGGAGAGCTAGCTGGCTAAGCTACAGGCATTGCGTGGGAATAGCTTTCCACAGCAGTAAATCGCCATACCTTTATCGCAAAGAGGTGTGGCGATTATTTATCTTGCTCTTCATTTCTCCGACTTTAACGAATCAACCTCGGCTTCGGACAGGCCGCTTGCTTTGGCGATAACAGCAACCTCAAGTCCGAGGGCTAACATATTTTTTGCTATTTCGATGGCCTTGCTGCGTTCTCCTTCAACTCGCCCTTCAACTCGTCCCTCATCTCGACCTTTAGCTATACCTTTGGCTCGGCCTTCCTTCAGTCCTTTTTCGGTAGCCCATTCAATCATGGAAGCCTCATCGAGCAAATATTTCTGCCGTTCTTCTTACAGGCGGCGAGCTTCCCGGTCAAGACTTAAAAACTCCAGCGTGTCCATCGCTTTCTTCAGTGTCGGTTCATTCATCTTCAGCTCTTTGTAGGTTTGACCTTGGTGCAACTGGCTTGAGTATCGTTTGCTCCAATAGTATAGTGTGCGTTTTTCTATGTCATATTTATTAAAAAGCTGCATTTCAATGTTAATCAGATTGCCATCCGTCGATCTGGCCCAAATATCGAAGATATTATAACATGATTTGTATATGTGTTTGTAAGCTTGTAAGAAGCAGGAATATCCGAATTTCGGGCTAATTGCGTTCCTTGAAAAAACAATGTTTAATAGAAGAGTGATATATAGCAAGATTTAACAGAGGAATCACTTTAATTATGTAATAACCCAAACAGCCGAGCTAAAAAGATCGCTGAACACTTTAGAGTGATCGGCGTTTTTTATTAAACAGGCTAGGTATTGACGCAGGTTATTTAAGCCGGATTCTCGCCAAATTTGAACAGCAGGGATTCATTGACAAAATCCGTTCGGAGGTGGACGGCCGAAAAATGATATTTAACGGAAAAAGGCATAAGCGCCTATGCGCCGCTTAATCAGCGGGCAAATGAGGAAGTGGCGGAAATGCTGGCAGAAATTCCGGATTGGGAACAGCTGCGGCTGCTGGAGGCGATGCAAACGATCGAGCAACTGCTAACTCCTGATTTCAAATATTCCGAACCGTTTATTTTGCGTTCCCATGCCCCTGGCGATATCGGCTGGATCATAAACAAGCATGGTATGCTGTATTCCCGGGAGTATGGCTGGGATGAGCGATTTGAAGCCGCCGTCTCGCAAATTGCCGATGATTTTATCCATAACTACAAACCGAAGAAAGAACATTGCTGGATCGCTGAGATGAGCGGGGAGAACGTCGGCTCCATTGTACTTGCGCAAGAGAACGACACTACAGCTAAAATCGGCCTGCTGATTGTCGATCCGAAAGCCCGCGGCGTTGGGTTAGGATCACGGCTTGTGGAGGAGGCGATCCGTTTTGCCAGACGGGCAGGGTATCAAAAAATAGTCCTTTGGACGAATCATGTACTTATTGCTGCCCGAAATATTTACCGGAACAAGGGCTTTCAGCTTGTATATGAAGAAGAGCATTCCAACTTTGGACCAAAGCTTACCGGGGAAACCTGGGAGTTACAGCTCTAACAGGAGGAGATTGCATTGCTGTCTAACAGAAAAATAATCGTAACCGGTGCCGCTTCCGGAATCGGAAAGGAAATCGTACGTTATTGTTTGTCCGAAGGCGCCTCGGTCATTGCCTGTGATGTGAACAAACAAGCTTTACATGAATTAGAGTCTCTGCATGAAAAACAATCTTTAACCGACGCACCTTTCAAGCTCACCACGTACCAACTTGATATAAGCAATTACAGCCGGGTCAGCGGATTTTTTGCTTATCTAACTCAAGAGCACAGTGATTTGGACGGTCTGGTTAACAACGCGGGGATTTATTTGGCCAAGAGTATATTGGATTACCAGGAAGATGAAATCGTCAGGGTCATTGACGTCAATGTTAAAGGGGCGGTTTATTTTTCCCAGATGTTCGGAAAGATGTTAATCGGAAAAGAGCAGAACATGCGGAAGGGAACGATTGTAAACATCTCCTCCGTATCGGGATTAGAAGGAAGCTCCGACGCGATTTACGGCCTGACCAAAGCGGCCCTGCTTGGATTGACCAAGAGCTGTGCGATGAATTTCGCTCCCTACATACGCGTAAATGCAGTTGCGCCAACGATGGTTAACACTTCCATGATGGAAGTCATTCCAGAATGGAGAAAGAAGGAGTATCTTAGCCACCAGCTCATCGATTCACCCGTGCTGCCCGAGGATGTGGCTGAAACGGTTGTATTTTTGCTAGCGGATAAATCCAAGCACTATACGGGAGCTACATTCGATTTAAACAATGGCTGCTATTTAAGATAAGGATTTTTAGAATCGGTCAAGTGCCAAATTTCAGCTCATTAATTTTATCGCTCCATGTTTCAGCATCAGCAACTCTCCAGGCAACAGTCTCCACACAGTCATCAGCATTATACCGAATACGGAGCAAATAGAAATTTATTTTTCCAAGATGTTCGTAACCTATTTCAGTTTCTATAATTTGGCTAATGGGTATTTCTACTATTTTTAATGGAAAGTACATTTTGAAATTTAAAGCATCTTTAGTTAAAGTTAAATATCCATTCCCTCTAACTTGTTTCATCCCCTTAGAGGAATAGCCGAAAAAGTTGGAGAACTTTTCAGCCAATACGTTTGGACTGTATATCTCAGCTCTATGAACCGATAAAACCCGAAATAAAATCATTAATGCAGCTATTACAAAAATACTAAGAATGACGTAATCTATTAATTTCATAGCAATCCTCCTTCCAGGAATTAGGCTTTCTTTAATTATAAGCTAAATCATCATGAAATTGAATAATGCTTTTTGGCTTTCGGAGTATTTATGATGCTAAAACCAGGTGTGGTTTGGAAAATAAATGCTAGTTGGACTACCCAAGACGGAAGTGAACCTTCAGACTTATACGTATTATCCGTAAGAATTGGCGGTGGATTTATGATATTCGCCGGAGTTTTAGGCTTGCTATCCATAATATTTTCATGAATGGAGAGAGTGTGTTGTCGCAGCGTATTCCTTGTATAACAAAAGATTGTTCAGCAACTATATTGCCAGCTACGGCGGCAAAAACTGGAGGCTACTGTATGCCGTGTCAACAGGAGCGGCAGCGTCAAGAACGACAGCGCTATATTGAGAAGCATAGCAGGGATGTGGATTTATTTGAGGGAGTATCCGATCCGGTAGAAATCCTCAAAATAATGTATTCGCCACGCCCTTATGATCCTTTGATTCGCTATATTCCGTATCCACAGAGCAAGGAACAGATTTATGTATCGTTAACGGCGGAGGAAGAAGACAGATTATTGCTTTATGCCATGGAGCGGCTGGCGTTAGGAGATAAGGATACGTGCGTGAAGATCCTGTTATCGTTAGTATGTTTTCGGGATAAGGTGATCACCGGGCACATTCCGGACTTGGTTACACATGGACTATTTGGTCTAGGGATTCTGTTGAAGGATGCTTCCCAGCAAATACGGAACGAGCTGCTTCATCGTGTAGAGCACGATAAGAGCAATCGCAATCATCTACTGTTGGCCCTAGCCTGGATCGGAGATGAACAGGTTACCCTACGGTTTCGTGAATGGCGGCATACCCCGCCTGCTTGGATAGAGGAACTGTATGTCCCCCCGGAATCCTATACTCAAGAAGCGGGGTGGGAGCTTACGGCGGCTGGCGAGCGCAGGGATTTGTTTTATCGGATCAGCTATGCCATTCAGAAGCAGCCAAAGGGAGACAAACCGACTGGAGGCAGAGTTTCGTTTGAGGCGGGTGAGCTGGATAAGGCAGTATTGCGGCAGCAGGGAGTAAAAAAACAGCCGGTGCGAATATTGGGCACTAGTCCAAATCGCTGTCCATGGTGCGGAAGGAGGCTGACTACTTTGCTGGAGTTTAACTTAAACCATCCGTCACTGCAGTTTCTATCTTTGCCAGGAGAAAGCTTTAAGGTAGATACCTGCATAAGCTGCGGCTGCTATGACGTTATATATATGGATGTGGATAGAGATGGGGAGCCGAGTTGGAGCCAGCATAACAAAATACCTGGCTGCTTGCCAGAACCGGATGGGGATGATGAGGCTGGCGAAAACTTGCCGGATCATTCTTGTTTTGGGCTAGCTGCCGAACCCAGAAGCTGCTACCATTCCGCTCATTGGAGGCTGGATGCCACAAATTCGCAGGTGGGCGGCCTTCCGTGCTGGATACAGGACGCCTATTATCCGCAGTGTCCTGGCTGTTTGCAGCATATGACTTTTATTGCGCAGCTAGATTGGGAGGATGTAGAAGAGTATGGAGAAGGAATGTATTACATGTTTGTCTGCCCGGATTGCCGGATAACGGCTACTACATATCAGCAAACCTAGCAAAGGAGGGGGCATGTCATGTTTATTATCGTTCCATTAATTTAATAGCAGGTGTTACGATGGTTATCAGGGCTAAAAGGGCCCAATTGTTTAGCTTTAGATTAGCTTAGATTCAGGCCGTTTTTCCAAGTGTGAAGAAGGGAGAGGTGCACGATGAGCGCCATATTCAATGGGATTCCCGGTCTTGAGGCGTGGACATCGCTGAGAGAGATTCAAGCCGGCTGGTCGAGCGATAAAAAATACTGTATCCAAGATCAGCATGGGCGGGAAATGCTGCTTAGATTGGCGGATATCTCGCAGTATGAGCGGAAGAAACGGGAATTCGAAGCTGTAAAGCAGCTAAAACAACATGCTGAACTTCCGATGTCCCGACCTGTCGATTTTGGGATTTGCAATGAAGGACACTCCGTTTATTCCTTGTTCACTTGGGTTGAGGGGGAGGATGCGAGAGGAGTTATTTCTAAGCTCCCCCCCTCAGAACAATATCGGCTTGGCTTAAAGGCAGGAGAGATTTTAAGAGTGATGCATGAAATTCCGGCGCCAAGCCAAACCCCGTCGTGGGCCGAGCGATATAATGCTAAAATCGATAAATATATCGCGAATTACAGGGCCAGCGGGTTTCATTTAAAGGGAGAGGATAAGGTTCTAAGCTATATCGAAGGCCATCGATGTTTGTTGGATCAGCGGCCGCTGACATTCCAGCATGGCGACTACCATATCGGCAATATGATAGTGACAAGAGCTGGTGAACTTGGAATCATCGATTTTAACAGGATGGATTATGGCGACCCTTGGGAGGAATTCAATCGGATTACTTGGTGTGCGAACGAGAGCGCGGAATTTGCCTCGGGCCGGATACATGGGTATTTTCAAGGTGAGGTACCTGAAACGTTTTTTAAATTGATGGCGCTATATATTGCGTGTAATCAAATTGCGTCGATTCCCTGGGCGATTCCTTTTGGTGAAGCGGAAGTTAACTATATGCTGGAGCGAGCGGAGCAAGTGCTGGAATATTATAATGGCTTCGAATCCTGGGTTCCAAGCTGGTATTTGCCAAGCCGCGATCTTCTGTTATGACGAGCTTAGATGAACATTTGGCAGGAGGTTGGGCCATGGGCCCTGGCGTTCATTCCGATATCCATCAGCGAACAATTGCTGCTAACTAGAGTTGGCATTGAAAAAGTGCCCGTTTATTAGTAAAGTTAACAGAAGCGTATTTTGCTGGTGATTCAATAAATAGAGATAAAATGTGTACGACTGATGATAGGAGGAAAAGTTGTAGCCATGATTAAAGTATTGTTTGTATGTTTGGGTAATATTTGCAGATCTCCAATGGCAGAAGCGGTATTGCGCAGCCAGGTAAAGGAAGCCGGGTTAGCGAATCAGATCGTAGTTGACTCTGCGGGAACAGGTGATTGGCATATCGGAAAACCGCCACATGAAGGAACCTTAAAAATATTAAAGCAATACGGCATAGATGACGCGGGAATGTTCGCCAGACAGGTCAGCAAAAATGATTTCCATGACTTCCAATATATCATTGCCATGGATGACATGAACGTTAAGGATATGGCGCAGTGGTTCCCGGAAGACAGCAAGGTTGAAGTGAAGAAGATGCTTGATTTCGTACCGAAGCATTCCGGAGGAAATGTCCCGGATCCTTACTATACGGGCAATTTCCAAGAAGTATATGAGATGGTGGACGAGGGCTGCCAGCGTCTGCTGCAAGTCATTCGGGAAGAGCAGGGATTGAATTAATGCCGTTCAAACCTTGTTTGGATAAGTAGAAGGGGCTATCCCTAGAGTGAATTTAAGTTAAGTTAAGTGAAGTTAAGTGAAGTGAAGTGCATCCTGTAAAATAGACAGTACAAATAATAAAAATCAGTCAAGCGGCCTTTGTCCTGAATTCCATCGGACAGGGGCCGTTTAGCTTTGCTTGCAATGATTCGTAAATGTAAAGCGAATGTGTAATGGTAAAACGAATTCGTAATTGTAAGGGCGAATGTGTAATGTAAAACGAATGCGTAATTGGAACAGCGAATGTTAAACTAAATGGAATTGATGTATCTAATTATGCTCCAAACGAATGTTTCAGGAGATTAGATGGATTTGATGTACCTATAATCAATAATCCAGCCATGATCTCCCAATTCCCTTTTTCTAACGGCAAGAAATCCATTTAAATGTACTTTCCCTTCTGGACCGTAGAAACTAACTACTATAAATCCATTTATATTAAGTTTAACTACTGAAACCACAAGTTTATGCTTCCAAAGTTGTTTGCTGAGCCATCAGACTCGATCTTATGTAGTGTATTTATACAATTCATCGGAAAGGTTTAAGGCATCCTTGAAGCCTTGCAAGTAGATGCTTTTAGCTTGAATGGCTTGCAAAGAAGCCTGGGTATCCTCATAAAGAAATAGTGCTTGCCGAAGCTGTTCAGGCATCTCTTCACGTAACTGTTGTAAGTACTGCTCATATTCCCTAGTCAATTCACTGTATTGGGCGTCAGTATTGGCCAATTCCTTGTACAGCAATTTCAATCGATGCCGGATAAGCGGCTCAATTAAAACCTCTAACGAATGAGACATCATAGGACCTCCAAATGATCATGATACTAAGTACAAGTACAGTAAGTTTTGCAGGGAGTAGTGAGAGGTGTGGTAGTAAGCGGAGCTGAGTCAACGTGACAAGACGATGTTTTTATTGTATCATCCATTTAATAACATGTATGCAGTCAAAGTGACATCACTTTACGGGAGTAGAATAATGTCAACAAATAAGAAAGTTTTTACTTTTCGTCTCCAAGAAGAAAATTTTAAGAAGATTAAATATATTGCTGATAAAAATAAACGTTCTACTGCCATGCAAATAGAATATCTTCTTGAAAAGTATATTGAGGAGTACGAGGAAACCAATGGCTCTATTCCAATTGAGCATAAACGCGAGTAGTGCTCGTGAGGAAATTAGAAAAAATGACCCCGAATCGAACACCATCCAGAAGGGTCATCTTTTCTAATGTGGAAGCTTAAGCTCTGTTAAACCAAACTGATAGTCCTAATTCCGGTTCCACTCAAAGCCGGCTTCCTTCAAGAATGCCCGGGCCAGTACCATATGCCCTGCATAAGTCGGATGAACGCGATCCCAGGCCAGCGTTGCCGGGTACAGTTCCTCAAGCACCGCGTTAAACGCCGCTTGCGTATCGACGAATACCGCGCCGGTATCCGCAGCGACCTTTTTCACAATCGCCCCGTATTCATCCATCGTCTTACGCATTTTGTCCTCCGGATTGGGCTCCAAATAAAACGGCGTCATCAACACAAGCCCCTTCAAATGCGGCTTTGTCTTGTCTACGAGGTTGCGCAGAGTCTCTTCATATTCCTCGGCATAGACATGCCATTCGGTAATCAGAGGCGTATCATATTGCCGCCAGACATCGTTAATGCCGATCATAATGGATAACCAGTCCGGCTTTTGGGCGAGTACGTCCTCTTGCCATCTTTCCTGCAGGTCGCGCACGGTGTTGCCGCTGTTCCCTTTATTTACGACACGTATGCCGAGCTCCGGGTAAACTGCCTGCAGCAGGGCGTCGATAAGGGCGACATATCCTTTGCCTAATGCACCGAATAATCCTTCTCCGTCTGGTCGTTGACGTTCGCAATCTGTAATCGAATCTCCAATGAACAGCAGCTTTTGTCCTTTTTCCAATCGCATTGTCTTCTATCTCTCCTCGATTCATCGTTTGATAATCTGATAATCTGTTCTAGTCCCTTTTTTCTACCTGCAGACGCTATATTCCTGCTTCTGGACATTATGTTATGCTTATAGAGCATAATAGGATATAGCTATCAAGAGACGGAGGCAAATCATGAACTCGCAAAATAACATAGTAGCCAAACTGAACCTTAATAAATATGTTTCGAAGCTGATCTTGCATCAGCCGGAAGATATAACATACTTTGACGAACTGCAATACGATACCGAAATGACGAAGGAGAAATATGATCTTATTTTTGTGTTCATTTATAATATGGATCAGTTTAAGGCGTATTTGGATCTCGTCAATCGTAAGCAAGCCATTCATGAGAACGGGTATTTATTTTTTGCCTATCCAAAGAAAAACAACCGTAAATACGAGGAGTACATTGACCGGGACAGCTTCTTTCAACAAAATCAGGTGGACGAGGAAGGATACATATCCGGCAGTACTTTGAAATTTTCGCGGATGGTTAGCATGGATGACGTCTTCACCGTTGTCGGCCTGAAGTCGCAGGCTTCAAAGAAGGGCAAGCAGGTAAGTGCAAAGAGCAGCCAGCGGGTTGATGATTACGTGGAGTATATTCCCAGCATTCGGGATTATTTGAGCAGCGATAAGGAATTGCTGGAGCATTACAACAATTTAACGATTGGATATCAGAAAGACTGGGCACGTTACGTATATAGTGCAAAAAGAAGCGAAACGCAGGAGAAGCGTTTGCTCCAGATGAAGGATATTTTGGCTCAGGGATATAAGTCGATGGATTTGTATAGAAGAAGAGAGCAGTAGGAAATTTGGCTTTTTAAAAATAGGGTTGACAATCAGCGATAAAAGAGATATCTTTGATTCAAGATATTTGAACACGAGATAAATGGGGGTGACTGAAATGCCGGATCAAGAACATGCTGCTTCGCTGAAATTGTTGGTGGTTCTCTCTAAAGCATACAAGACGATCATGGATCACGCGATCAAGGACATGAGGCAGCGCGGCTTATCCCCTTCGGAGTTTACCATTTTGGAGGTGCTGTTTAACAAAGGGCGGATTCCTTTGCAGCAGATCGGGGATAAAATTCTAATCACCAGCGGAAGCGTGACCTACAATATCGACAAGCTCGTTAAGAAAGGACTCATTCGGCGCGTGCCTTGCGAACAGGACCGGAGAGTGATTTACGCCGAAATTACGACGGAAGGAACCGAGCTCTTTGAGAATATTTTCCCGGATCATTCCGAGTTCGTTCATTCGAGATTGAGCGGTTTGAACTACGAAGAGAAGCTTCAGGCGATCGAACTGTTGAAACGTCTGGGCAAAGGGGCTGAAGGCTTTTAGCTCAGCTGGTGCGATACACTTGCCAAGGTCAAATTGTTCACTAAACAGATCGGGTGCCGGGCGCAGAATTTCCATCGTATCTTGAAATACTTGAAATTCGCCGATCTGGAGGTGATTCAAAAGTTTTGTTCTAGCTATCTAGTTGAATAATCTTCTTTTTTTCGCAAATATCTTGAAGTAAAGATAATGAAATTCAAAATAAATTAAATTTGGAGGATGAAAAATCATGTTGGATTTAGGATTATTGTTGATTCGTTTAATTGTAGGGATATTGTTTATTGGCCATGGGGCACAGAAATTGTTCGGGATGTTCGGCGGCTACGGGCCAAAAGGCACCGGTGGATGGATGGAGTCGATCGGCATCAAGCCGGGAGTATTGATGGCGGTGTTGGCAGGGCTCATGGAATTTGTCGGCGGACTGCTCTTCACGTTTGGATTTCTTATGCCGCTGGCAGCCGCCCTCATTGCGCTGGCTATGCTGGGAGCGATCGTTAAGGTGCACTTCAAGAACGGCTTGTGGGTGACGGCAAACGGCTATGAATATCCGCTCGTACTGCTCGTCGTAGCGATCGCCATGGCATTGACAGGCGCAGGTGATTTTTCGCTGGATGCTTTGCTGTAATAAATAGAACATAATACGTGAAATGGAATGGAGGATTATGTCATGAGCGAACTTACGAATGTGTTAAAAGAAAGAAGGTCTGCAACGAAGTTTCATCCGGAGGCGAGGATTTCCGAGCAAGAGCTGGAGGAAATATTCAGTCTCGTGAAATATGCGCCGTCTGCCTTTAATTTGCAGCATGCTCACTACGTTGTTGTGCATGATCCGGAGAAGAAGAACAAAATGTACGAGGCCGCGAACAAGCAATACAAGCTCAAAACCGCCTCGGCAGCCATTCTCGTTCTGGGCGATTTGAATGCTTATGAGAATGTGAGGCAGCTTAATGAGGGAATGCTGCATTTGGGCATCATAAACAAACAGGAGCTTGATATGACGGTGGAATCGGTAACTCAGTTCTATGAGGAGCGCGGCGATTCCTTCAAGCGGGATGAGGCCATTCGTAATGCGAGCTTGTCGGCGATGCTCTTCATGCTGATTGCCAAGGATAAAGGCTGGGACACTTGCCCGATGATTGGTTTTGATCCCGAGCAAATGCGGAAGGAACTGAATATTCCGGATCAATACGTTCCGGTGATGCTGATTACGCTGGGCAAAGAGGATGTATCCGGACAGCGGCTGCGCGGTTATCGCAAGCCGGTCGGCGAGTTCGTTACGTATAACGGCTTCTGATTTGTGAATATAACAAGAGGTGTATAACTATGAAACTGCAAACAACAGGAATTCATCATATTACAGCATTCGCACGGAGTCCGCAGGAGAACGTCGATTTTTACGCCGGCATTCTCGGACTAAGGCTGGTGAAAAGAACGATCAACTTTGATGCTCCCGAAGTGTATCATCTATACTTCGGCGATGAACACGGCAGTCCGGGAACGATCATTACCTTTTTTCCTTGGTCGGGTTCCCGGCGCGGAAAGGTCGGAGGGGGCCAAGTAGGAATCACGACGTATGTCGTGCCTCCAGGAGCGCTCGGTTTCTGGGAGGAGCGGCTGAAAGGCTTTGGTATTTCATTGACGAAAACTTCGCGCTTCGGTGAAGATTACCTGCATTTCCGGGATAACGAAGGATTGTGGATTGAACTCGTAGAACGCGAGGCTGGTGTTAACAGCACTTGGTCGTTCGGCGGCATTCCTGCAGATAAAGCGATCAAAGGCTTTGGCGGTGCTGTTTTGTTCAGCGTGAATGCCAAGCAAACGATGCAGGTTCTGGAGGAGGTCCTCGGATTAAGCAAAGTGGCGGAGGACGATTTCTACGCCCGGTTCCAAGCTTCGGGAGAGATCGGCAACATTATCGATGTGCCGCTGAAGGATATGGAATGGGGCAGCGGCGGTGCCGGTACCGTCCACCATATCGCCTGGCGGTCAAAGGATTTCGACGAACATGAAGAGTGGCAGCAAAAGGTCGGGCAAAGCGGTTTTAACCCGACGAAAATTATCGACCGTCAGTACTTCAATGCCATATACTTCCGGGAAGAAGGCGGCATACTATTTGAGATAGCAACCGACCCTCCAGGCTTTGCCCGTGATGAGGAGCCGGAGGCGCTGGGTGAGAAGCTGATGCTTCCATCCTGGTTCGAACCGGTGCGTGCGCAAATCGAGGCTAATCTTGAGCCGATTGAGGTTAGGGTATTAGAGGAGGGGCAAAAATGATGAGACATATTTTTGAAAAAGGGATCGACACGCAGGCACCCACGCTAGTGCTGTTCCACGGTACGGGCGGAACGGAGCGGGATTTACTGCCGCTGGCCAAGCTGGTATCGCCGAACTCCTCTGTTCTTTCGGTAAGAGGCAACGTGCTTGAAAACGGGATGCCGCGGTTTTTCAGACGGCTCGCGGAAGGCGTGTTCGATGAAGAGGATTTGGTCTTCCGCACGAAGGAACTAAATGAGTTTCTGGATCAATCCGCCAAAGAATATGGATTTGACCGGGGGAACCTGGTGGCGATCGGTTACTCGAATGGCGCGAACATTGCCGGCAGCTTGCTGTTCCATTATGAACATGCCTTCAAAGGGGCGATTCTCCACCACCCTATGGTTCCCCTGCGCGGCATCCAGCTTCCGAATCTAGCCGGGGTTCCTATCTTTATCGGTGCGGGCAGCAATGATCCGATTTGTTCACCCAGTGAAACGGAAGAACTTGAGGAACTGTTAAGCGGGGCGGGTGCCGACGTAACCGTGCATTGGGAGAATTTTGGTCACCAGTTGACTAACAGCGAGGTCAATGCTGCAGCTGCTTGGTTTCGTGAAAGGATAGGCAAGGCTTAATTTGCAAAAAAATAAGAGGGGAGGCGAAGCATCGTGATATCTTTAGATCCGGCATCGCAGAGTGAGCGGGACAATTATAAGCTGCTGATCGGCAGTGTCATTCCAAGGCCTATCGCTTTCGTGACGACTTTGTCTGAGAGCGGAGTGCTCAACGCAGCGCCCTTCAGTTACTTCTCCATCGTATCGAGCTCGCCTCCGATGTTATCCATAGCGGTGCAGCGCAGAAACGGGAGAATGAAGGACACAGCTAGAAATGCGATAGACCGCAGAGAACTTGTCGTTCACATCGTCGATGAAAAGATGGCCGCAGCCGTCAATGAGACTGCGGCGAACCTGCCGCCGGAGGAAAGCGAGCTCGCCTTGACCGGGTTGACGACGATCGCGAGCGAGGTCATTGCTGTACCAGGCATCCGGGAAGCGAAGGTGCGGATGGAATGCGTGCTCGATAAATCTGTGACGCTTGGCGGGACGGAAGATTCACCGACGACAGACTTGCTCATTGCCCGCGTCGTGCGATTTATCGTGGATGAGGAAATTTATGAACAGGGCCGTATCGATCCTGTGAAGCTGAATCCGGTCAGCCGGCTCGCCGGCAGCGCCTATGCTAGTCTAGGTAAGATGTTTGAGATTGAGCGGCCGCAATAAACGAAAGCTACCCCTGGCATCAGATGCCAGGGGTTTTTAACATTGTTACGAATGATACCCTTTGAAATAATATACAGGTATAGGAACGGTGTACGTTCCGTTATTTCAGATCCTCGGAGCTGGACGGATATTTCACGACGGGCCATTTTTTCTTGCGCAGGGCACCCAGCAGTTCAGGGCCGGCCTGCAGGTTGCTGGCGACAAGGCTCCGGGGCGTGAGGGCCATCCACTGATTTAAGGAAATATCGGCGAACCGGTCACTCTTGAATATTTCCAGAAACCATAGCGATTCCGTGCCGGTATTTTGAATATAATGGCCGAAGGCAAAAGGAACATAGCCGACATCGCCCGCCCTGTAATCGAAGGTGCGGGCGATTCCGTTTCCAGCAAACACGGTCATTCGCCCTTGGCCCGTAAGGTAATATTGCCACTCGTCGTTATTGGGATGCCAATGGAGCTCCCGCATAGCTCCGGGTTTGATCTCAACCAGGGCGGCAGCGACGGTCTTCGAGATAGGAAAGTTCGAGGAATCCACGATCCTTACGCTTCCGCCAGGGGTAATGTATGGCTGCTGGGCCAAGAGACGGTGCTTGAAGCTCAGCGGGACGGTTCTGTAAGGGGATTCGACCTTCTGGCTTTTCAGTGAACCCGGAACCTCATCCTGATAAATATATACCTGTTCAGAAGGAATCGAGGTAAAAGCGTTTTCCGAAACGCCGAAATTGGCGGCCAGTACGTCCTTTGGCGTGTGGGCAAACCAGTCTGAAATGGACAGCGTACTCAGGTCAGAGAATTTTCCGTCATCGAACACGAGTAGAAACTCGCAGCCTGTCTCTAGACCCTGAATGGAATGTGGAATTCCGGCAGGAAAATACCAAAGATCGCCTTCGCCGACGTCAGCGATGAAATTGCGTCCGCACTGATCTACTGCGGTAATCCGTGCTTTTCCCCAGATCATATACGCCCACTCTGCCTGCTGATGCCAATGTAATTCCCGGACTCCACCGGGAGTCAAGCTCATGTTCACGCCGGCCAGCGTCGTGGCGATCGGCAAATCGCGGACGGTAATTTCGCGGGACCAGCCTCCGTGATTTAACTGCATATGGGTATCGGAAAAAGACATTTTCAGATTAGGCACCAAGCCGGCATCCGTGGAAGGGGGAACGAGAAGATCCGGATTTTCAAGGTCTCTCCATACATCCCGCGGGCCATAATCCGGCGCTCCCGAGCCATCGCTTCGAATCGGCTGAGGCACGTTAAGGGATTTGGCATGCCCAGGATTATCCTCATTCATGGTAGTAGTTGTCCCTCCACTACATCGGAAATACGAATCTTCCAATTATTTATATGGGGGAATGCTTGGCTATTATGAAGCTAAATAATATATCTGTCAGGTTTATCGGTGAATGCTCACTATGTAGGCGCAGGCTCTCTATGTTATAATTTCGCTAAAAATAGGACAAGGCGGTGACGGAACATGGTGTATATTGCTCTACTGCGAGGGATCAACGTAGGAGGCAAAAATATTATAAAAATGGCGGAGCTCAGGCGCGTATTGGAAGAGGAAGCAGGCCTCTCCCGAGTACAAACGTACATCCAAAGTGGAAATGTCCTGTTCGAATCGGGCGAAGAGAAATCCGTACTGCACAAGCGGATCGAGCAGGCGATCGAATCTGCCTTCGGAATTTCGGTCAGCGTCATACTGAGAATGGCTTCGGAACTGCGCAGTATTGCAGAGCGCTGCCCCTTCACTGAAGAGGAACTTGCCAAAGCGGCCGAATCCTCTGTTGGTGAGAGCCTGTACGTCTCTATTTTGCAGGAGGAATTGCCTGTCGAGCAGGTGGAGAAGCTGCAGGCAACCGATTTTGGTGAAGATAAATACGTTATACTAGGCAAGGAAATCTATCTGCTGTATAGCAATAGCTCGCGGAATTCAAAGCTGTCCAGCAGACTGGATAAATTAGGCGTTCCTGCAACGGTCCGCAACTTCAAGACGCTGCACAAGCTCATTGATTTAGCGGATGCAATTTCTTCAGATAGATGTGGTTGACAATGAGAAATTCCGGGTCTATAATATCCAATAAATTCAAACCTAAATGTGATGAATAGAAATAGTAGAAGTGAAATGACCTTGCAGAGAGCCGTTGGCTGGTGGGAAACGGCAGCGTCACTCAATTCGAACTCGTCTATGAACAGCTGCCTGACATGTAGGGCCAGCCGGAATTCCACCGTTACAGGGATAGATGGTGTTTGCCATCGAATGAGCTCATTTCACGGGAAATGAATTAGAGTGGTACCGCGGGTTAAACCTCGTCTCTATACGTAGAGACGGGGTTTTTTTGTTGGTTAAATTCCGGGTTTAACCAACCCCGCTTCACATATATATTTTTAATATGGTCTGGGAGGTAACGTTCATGAATCGAAAAATCATCGTACTGGATACGACTTTGCGTGACGGAGAGCAGGTTCCAGGCGCAAAGCTCAATATGCAGCAGAAAATAGAGACAGCACAGCAGCTAAGACGGCTGAATGTCGATATCATCGAAGCGGGTTTTCCCGCATCGTCAGAGGGAGATTTCCAGGCCGTACAGGAAATTTCCAGAAGCGTCGGCGACAGCGTATCCATCACGGCGCTGGCTCGGGCAGTTAAGAGCGATATAGACGCCGTATATGAAAGTATAAAGTTGGCACAAGAACCGCTAATCCATATTGTGCTGGGTACGTCAAACATTCATGTGGAGAAGAAATTCAGCCGTTCGAAAGAAGCGGTGCTGCAAATGGGAATTGATGCGGTGAAATACGCAAAGACCTTGCTTCCCCATGTGCAATATTCTACTGAGGATGCGTCGAGATCAGATTTTGAGTACTTATGGAAGACGATCGAAGCGGTCGTTAAGGCAGGCGCTACCATGATCAATGTGCCTGATACGGTCGGCTATGCCGTACCCGAGGAGTTTGGCGAACTGATTCGCCGAATCAATGAACGGCTTAAAAATTTGGATGACCGAGTCATCTTAAGCGTACACTGTCATAACGATCTCGGTCTAGCCACGGCCAATACCCTTAGCGCCATTAAAAATGGAGCCGAAAAAATCGAATGTACGATTAATGGGCTCGGAGAACGCGCGGGAAATGCTTCGCTGGAGGAAGTGGTTATGGCACTTAAGGTAAGAGAGAATTACTATCAGTGTCATACCGATGTCCAAACGAAGGAGCTGTTTCGAACTTCCAAACTGGTGAGCCATTTGACGGGACTGGATGTGCAGGTGAATAAGGCCATAACTGGTGAAAATGCATTTGCGCATTCCTCCGGGATTCATCAGGACGGCTTGCTGAAGGATAAGCAGGTATATGAGATTATGTCGCCGGAGGAGGTCGGAGCGGACAGCATGGAGCTGATTCTGACAGCTCGTTCCGGCAGGCACGCTTTTAAGAGTACGGTAGAGAAGCTGGGTTTTGAAACGGGAGACGATGCGGAATTCGAGCAGTTTTTTAAGAAGTTTTTGCAGTTAGCCGATGCCAAAAAAGAGGTATATGATCACGACGTATTTTACCTGGTCACAAATCACCGGGCAGTTGACGGTTACAGCAAGCAGCTTTATAAGCTCGTCTCATTTCAGGTGATCACAAATGATGTGTATCCCACGGCCATCGTGGAGCTGAAGAGAGGCTCGGAAACGCTAAAAGGCAGCGCTGTTGGAGACGGTCCGATCGACGCGCTGTATAGCGTCATCCGGTCTCTGGCTGGTCTGGATGTCCAGCTTGAGGATTACAAGATCAACAGCTTGTCTCGCGGCAAGGAAGCCGTTGGCCGGGTGAATATTCGAATTCAATATGAAGGCAAAGTGTACTCGGGCCGTGCGATGGATACGGATATTATCAAAGCCAGTGCAATTGCTTTTCTGAATGGCATTAACGCAGTTCTGCTCGAGCAGTCAATTCCATGAAACTAAATCGCTAAAATAAATAAAGGTGGAGGCCATTATGGCTTCCGCCTTATTGTTATTCTTTGTTTGTAAAATCCGGATAAACTTAACGTGGTCTACCAAACTGGCGTCCGTAAAAGGGGGAATAAGGAGATCCGGATTTTAAAGTCCCTCCAAACATCCCGCTGGCCATAATCCGGCCCTCCAACGCTGACTATTACGTAAAAGGTTAAAATTTAATGAAAAATATTGGATAAATGAGGGATATTTTAGAATTAATTGACCGATACATAATTAAATGCTACAATTTTTATGAATTTTACGTAAATTTAATTTGAGGTGGTATAGCTTGGCGACGATTAAGCAAATAGCCCAGGAAGCCGGTGTTTCTATTGCCACGGTTTCGCATGTGATTAATAAAACAAGATATGTAAGTCCAGAGCTTGTGCAAAAAGTGGAGGAGGTTATTAGAAAGATCGGCTATGATAAAAAAATCAAAGAGCTGAATACGAACTTTAAAATTGGCAAAAACTCCGAGATCGCATTGATTGTCCCCAGCCTATGGGGTACATTATATGCAAAATTAACTTCCAGTATTTCAGTATATTTAGCCGAGAAAGGTTATAGCTTAACAGCCTATTTTCATAATGACGACATCACTCATGAAAAAAATATAATAACTAATATTCTTAATAACAAGAAAATTGCAGGATTAATTATCGTACCGGCAAGTACCGAAGAAAAACAATACAGCAGACTGATTCAACAGAAAATTCCTTTCCTATTTCTGGACCGGACGGTAAAAATGAACGGAATCGATTCTGTTTTGTCGGACAGTAAAGGAGGAATTTTCAAAGGATGTACTCATTTACTGAAATCCGGACATGAAGAGATTGCATTAATTGTTGAAAATGGCGGGTTTTCTACATTGGAAGACAGGCTGGAAGGGTATCGCGAAGCTTTGGAATCCTATAAGATCCCTTTCAGGGATGACTTGTTAATTGAAATCGATCAGGACAATTTTGAGGATTTTGAAAAAAAGATCAAGAGGGTATGGGTCCAGCATAAAAATCCAACCTTCTTGGCGAGCGGCAATAGAATTACTTTAAACCTGCTGAAAGTGATGAATAAATTAGATCTTGAATGTCCTGCGGATGTATCGATCATCGGATTCGGGGATGAAGAATGGTCTGAAATTATTAATCCCCCATTAACGATTTTGAAGCAGAATACGCAAGAAATGGCCATTCAATCTGTAAACAGGTTACTGCAAAAAATAGATCATTATTCAGAGGCTTCCGAGGAAATTGTCATTCCAATGGAGCTCTCTATTCAAAAATCAACTCAAGTTATCGGGAAAGGACCGTTTGGAGAAAAACCGGTAGCCCCTGAAGAATTGACTCTTTCCAAGGAAGAGGCTGAACAATTGCTTGAAGGCAACTATAAGGTCGGAATTTCTTTCCACTATGGCGGAACGGCATGGACAAGACTTTACGAAAATGGAATCCGGAACATTTTGGATAAATACGGCATATCGATCGTATCGATTACAAATGCGAACTTTGATCCTTTGCTGCAAGTAACACAACTAGAAGGATTAAGGATGCAACAACCGGACGCCATTATTGCCATCCCTGTCGATGACGAAGTTACCTCGAAGAAATTTCAAAGTATAGCCGAAGAAACGAAATTAATATTTATGAGTAATGTTCCAGAAGGCATGAATAAAGACCAGTATTCCTCGTGTGTTTCCGTAAACGAAAGAGAAAATGGACAGAATACCGCAATCCTGCTAGGAAATTATTTTAAAAATGAACAAAAAGTAAAGATCGGATTTATAGGACATGGCGCTCCTTTTTATGGAACCCATTTAAGGGATGCAGTAGCTAATGATATGATCAGAAGCAATTTTCCCAATATTGAAATCGTTGATGAAAAATACTTCCATCAAATCGAAAAGACTTATGATGTATGTAAAAAAATGATGACCGACCATCCTGAAATACAAGGTTTATATATTTCCTGGGACAGGCCCGCCCTGGAAGCGATCAAGTCGCTTAAAGAGTTGAATAGGGAAGATGTAGCGATTTTTACTTTTGATCTGGACCATGAAATTGCGACGTATTTAGCCAAAGAAGAAATGGTTAAGGGATTATCCTCCCAAAGACCGTACCAACAGGGAATCGCTGTAGGATTAGCTACTGCAAAAGCATTGCTGGGGCATGATCAGCATAAGTATATTGGGGTACAGCCTTACGTAGTGGAATCGAAAAACCTGCTCAAGGCGTGGAAAAATATTATATTGGAACCTGCTCCTCCAGAAATTGAGGAAACAATATCGAGAAGATTTACGTAAATCTTCTCGATATTTATTTTTTATCTTTATTTTTCGTCAAATAGTTGACACAAACAATATCCTATGTTAAATTTTACGTAAAGAAATTGGAAACGGTTTATTTAATTAAAAAAGTGCGCGCGGTAGACCGAGGTTCCTGTTTTCTTTAACTAAATTTTTCCGGGGGGATTTACAATGAGAAATCGTTTTTTGAAGTTATTGTTGTTAACGCTTTCTGTTTTAGCGCTTGCAGCATGCAGTAATGATAAAAACACCGCAGGAGTGAATAGTGCTGATGATACATACAGCTTTGCTTTTTTAACTAACACTCAGAACAATACGTTCCAAACTGCGATGAATGATACTTTTAAAAGATTGGCTAATGAAAAGGGCTATAAATATACGATGTTGGATCCGGATTATGATTTAAACAAACAGATCAATCAAATGACGGATGCCGCCAACCAGGGATTTGATGCAGTGTTTGTAATTCCTGTCGATTCAGCGGGAATCCGCCAAGGATTAGAAGCGATGAAAGATAATCAGATCCCAGTATTTAATGTAGATACAGCAGTTATAGAGGAAGATAGGGATTTAGTAAAAAGTATTATTGCAACCGACGCATATATGGCAGGTCAATTGATGGGGCAGCAAATGGTCAAAGATTACCCGGATGGAGCTAAAATCGCCATATTGGATTTCCCTTCCAATGAAAGCTGTGTTCTTCGTGTTGAAGGCTTTTTGAATGGGCTGGGCTCTGATGCCGCCAAATTTGAAATTGTTGCCCAACAGGATGGAAAAGCTTCATTAGATGCCTCCTTGCCGATCGCCGAAGATATTATCCAAGCGCATTCTGATTTAGATGCCTTCTTTGCCATTAATGATCCTTCTGCCTTGGGTGTGGCAGCTGCTATTGCGGCAAGTAACCGGGATGATATCGGGGTCTATTCCATCGATGCTTCTCCGGACGGCAAAGAAGCTTTACTGGATGGTTCCTTTACAGCTGTAGCGGCTCAGGTGCCTATTCAAATTGCTGAAACTTCGTTTCACTTAGCAGTCGATTATCTGGAAGGAAAAGATATTGAACAAGAAATTCTACTCCCTTCCCACGCTGTAACTAAAGAGATGGCAGAAGAAACAGCAGGTAATTGGCAGTAAAGCTTAGCAGCGTAAGTTGTTAACCTTCACCTTTTTTAGAATGCAAGGAGACTTGCATTCTAAACTTTTCTTTCACTTTGGAGGTGAGCCGTACTTGGCAGACAAGATTCTGGAAATGCATCATATTTCAAAAACCTTTGGGGGAACCCACGCGCTTAAGGGAATCAATTTTGAGCTTAAAGCTGGAGAAATCCATGCTCTATTAGGAGAGAATGGTGCAGGAAAATCAACCTTAATAAAAATTCTGGGAGGCATACATAAACCTGACAAAGGTGAGATCATTATCGATGGCAAGATAGCGGATATCGATAATGTTCAAAGCGCCCAATCTTATGGAATTGGCATCATTCATCAGGAAATTGTACTGGTTCCTTACCTCAGCGTGGCGGACAATATTTTTTTAGGAAGAGAGCCGGTGACGAAATGGGGATTCAAGGATAAGAAGCAAATTTATTCCCGGGCCCAAGAGATGGTTGTCCAGCTCGGTTTAAACATTGATGTCAATACCCTTGTTGGAGAGCTGACAGTAGCTCAGCAGCAATTAGTGGAGATCGTTAAGGCGATTTCCTTCAATGTCAAAATTTTAGTGATGGATGAACCGACTTCCTCGTTATCTGATGAAGAAGTGAATCATCTTTTTCATACGATGGAGAAATTAAGAGAAAAAAATGTAGGTATTATTTATATTTCACATCGACTGGAAGAATTATTTAAAATGTCGGACCGTATTACCGTAATCCGGGATGGCAATTATGTCGGAACTAAGCAAACGAGCGAAACTAATTCAGAGGATTTAGTAGCGATGATGGTGGGAAGAGAGTTAGAAAGCTTCTATACAAGAACTTATTCCGTTCAAGATCAGGAGGTTCTGAAGGTTGAGAATCTTTCTTGTGACAATGTTTTTGAGGATATTTCCTTTACCGTGCATAAAGGTGAAATTCTTGGCTTTTCCGGTCTCATGGGGGCAGGAAGAAGTGAATTGATGCAAACTATTTTTGGAGCTTCTCCATATGATCGGGGCCGCATTTATTTGAATGGAGAAGAGGTATTCTTTAAAAATTGCAGTCAGGCCATTGAGCAGGGGATTGCCATGGTGCCGGAAGACCGCAAGGGACAAGGCCTGGTGCTGGAAAACTCGGTTGGCTTTAATATTACGTTATCAAACTTGAAGAGATTGATGAAAAACAAGCTTCTGGTCAGTGAAAAAAAGCGGAAAAATCAAATCAACAAATATGTAAGTGATTTGAGTATCAAGACAGCTTCTTCGGAAATAGAAGTTTCAAGCTTGTCAGGAGGCAATCAGCAAAAGGTGGTCATAGCGAAATGGCTCGCGACCAAACCCCGATTATTAATATTGGATGAGCCAACAAGAGGTGTTGATGTAGGGGCCAAGTCAGAGATTTATTCCATCATCAATCAACTTGCTAATGACGGGATGGCGATCATCATGGTTTCCTCGGATCTTCCGGAAATTATAAATATGTGCGATTCGGTTTGTGTAATGAGGAACGGGAAGCTGGTAGCGCAATTAAGTCAATCGGAATTGTCTCAAGAGAATATTATGCGCTATGCGACGGGGGGCTAAATCAGCTTATGAATATAAGAGCAAACAATGCTTTTACAACCATGTTTAGAAATAATGCAGGAATTATTTTCGTATTGTTAATTTTATGTATCGTTTTATCGATTGTATCACCGGTGTTTTTGACTGCAGACAATCTCATTACCGTCTTAAGACAGGTATCCAATAACGTCTTTTTAGCTCTAGGGATGACGTTAATTATGATTTTGGGCGGGATCGATCTTTCCGTGGGTGCAACGGTGGCTGTTTCCGGGACATTAACAGTAGGGTTTATTGTGAACAATGGAATGCCTATACCTGTCGCAATCATGTTGGGCATTGTAATTGGAACTTTAATTGGTTTCTTTAATGGAGTCATTATTGCTCAATTTAAATTGCCTGCTTTTATTGTTACTTTAGCTACCATGAACGTTGCTCAAGGTATTGCTTATATTTACAGTGGCGGACGGTCTGCACGCATTACGAACAGCGCATACACGCAAATCGGGACGGGAAAGTTATTTGGATTCTTTCCCTTGCCGGTTCTTTATATGACTATATTAATTATCATCTTCATCATCTTGTTAAATAAAACTAGATTCGGCACTAACATTTATGCCATTGGCGGGAACAGAGAAGCTGCCCGTCTTTCCGGAGTACCAAGTAAAAAAGTGGAGATCACCGTATATACTATTGCCGGTTTATTGGCAGCTTTGGCTGGCATTGTGCTCTCGGCGAGAATGTATTCGGGTCAGCCTTCGGTAGGGCAGGGTTATGAGATGGATGCCATTGCCGCCTGTGTCCTGGGGGGAGTCTCCATGGCTGGAGGCAGAGGGAGAATAAGCGGCACGATTTTTGGCGTCATGATTATTGGAGTGGTCAGTAACGGATTGAACTTGCTGGGAGTAAGCTCATTTTGGCAACTGCTAGTAAAAGGTCTGATTATTTTATCTGCGGTTCTGATTGATGCGCAAAAAGGCAGAAAATTGCCGTTTCTTATGAAAATATCAAAATAATTGCGAAAAGAGGTTATGATGTTGAGAACGATTAAACAAAACTTTAAATATAAATTTCAAATTATGTTAAATAATCCAGACAATTTACCTAGAAAAAACGAGCCCGTAATTACAAAGCTGAACTTTTCCGACTTAAAGGTTCATAAAGACAGTCTTGCGTTATATGATGATTTAGATCAAGCAATTTCCTTTCAGCTTATTGACGTTATTCTCGAGGGAGAATATATCCGGGAAGCGTCGATCGTCTATGTGGTGAGTATGGCAAAATTAGTCGCCTCATACTGGCTGTATGGCAGTGATAAGCCGTTAAATAACAAAAATGAGTTCAAAGGAATTGAAAAGCTGGAAGTAGTGCAGGCAGACGGATTTAGGAGATTGGATACGGGCTATTATGTCCTGGAATTATGCACGGGCACAGCGGACGGCACTTCTTACGGAAAATGGGGCATCAGATATTTTGAAGCCAAAGAAGAAAAGAAAAATTTGATTAAAGATTATTCCAATGCGATTGGTGGATTTTACGGCCCATTTTTTACTCCGAAAAATGGTTTGATCAACCCTCCCGAGCACACCAAGGTGGAATGCATCGTAGAAGAGGAAGGTCCAATTTATTGCCGGTATCGGATGAACGGCAGAGTACCGGACGGGTTGGATGAAAATCTGAAAGGGAAAAATTTCAGCATTACCTGGGAATTTTTTCACAACTCCCCGTGGTTTAGAAGAAAATACGAGGTGGATGATTTCTCAACCACTGTAGATGAAATTCCTGTTGTCAACAAAATTACGGTTGGCGACGAATTTGAAAGCGGGAAAGGAAACAGAGTTTTCACGTCCTTTGCTTCATATGGCGGAACCTATTATCGTGAAGGTGATTTATATGCCAAAATATTATCCGAAGGGGTTCATCAGCTGCTTCAGGAATCAGACGAACTGACTGGTCCCAATGTTAAGAAGTATAAAGACGCGATCGGGGATGACATTAACAAAGTGTCATGGGATTATTTCTGGAGACTGTTCTGTATCGAGGAAGGAATTCTCGAGCCAGAGGAAATTAAAGCGCATATTTCGCAAATTATTCCTGAATCTCACAAACAGGTCCACCAGAGTGAACGCAATGATAATGTATTATTTAAAAAATTTGTGGACGTAAATAGTTCGCCGGAACAAACTATATTCCCAATGAGCGCCAATAAAACAGCAGAGCTTAACGATGATACCGGATATGCCATGGTCTGGTATACAAGCGAAGTCGTATCACGCTATCAAATCGTGCAAAGAAATGATTCCGGTTGGGTAAATTGGGGGACAAATGGTGAAAACGAATATCCCGAACTGCCTACTGGATCGACGATATATTCGGCTTATGGAAAGTTTGACGATTGGGAAATACAAGCGGATACGATGGAAAAAAATATCGATTCGAAGCTCGGTTTAGTGCAAACTTTAGAAGATGAAAATGATGTCTCTGATGAGAAGTAATTGGTGAGAAGTAATATTATGTTATACGGGGAGTGGTTCTTTTGTATGGTGCAATAGAAGCAGGGGGAACCAAATTTGTATGTGCCATAGGAAGCGATGATCTCGAAGTTGTGGAGAAGGTATCTTTTCCTACAACTACACCGGATGAGACATTAATGAAAACATTCGATTTTTTTGATCGATTCGACTTAAAGGCGATAGGGGTGGGGTCTTTTGGCCCCATCGATTTGAATCCGAAGTCTTCCACTTATGGTTACATTAAAAACACACCGAAGCTAGCATGGGAAAATTTTAATTTATTAGGAGAAATCAGAAAACGCTATAATGTTCCTGCTGGCTGGACTACGGATGTAAACAGTGCAGCTTTAGGCGAAGCAAATAAAGGTGCGGGCTGTGGATTGAATAATGTGCTTTATTTAACGGTTGGAACCGGCATCGGTGGCGGTGCCATAGTTAAAGGAGAGATTTTGGAAGGATTCAGCCATCCCGAAATGGGGCATATTCAGGTACGGAGACATCCGTTGGATCATTTTGCTGGATTATGTCCTTATCACGGGGATTGTTTGGAAGGAATGGCTTCCGGGCCTACGATTGAAGCAAGATTGCGTAAAAAAGGCGATGAAATAGGCCAAGACAATGAAGTGTGGGACTTTCTGGCTGATTATTTGGCCCAAGCTGTATTTAACTATTCTATGACACTGCGCCCTGAAATTGTTATTTTGGGCGGAGGGGTGATGAAAAGTCCGGTTCTCCTTTCGAAAATAAAAAAACGATTGCCTGAATTCATTGCTAGTTATGTGGAGATCCCGCAGGTAGATCATTATTTGGTTCATCCAAAGCTGGGAGATGACGCGGGGATTGTCGGAGGATTTGTTTTAGCTGAAAAGGTATTGGAAGAAAAAAGGCGATGATCGTGTTACTTATTTATAAGCCGGGGCCGAGCAAAAAAAGGCCTCGGCTTTTTACGTCTACTCAGCATGAGCTGTCTTTAAAGTACAAGTCCTGATGTTAAAATTAATAGGAGGCACCCGCAATGGAAGCTGGAACGGTAAAATAGTTTAACGCCAATAAGGGTTTGGAACAGCCCCCTCAATCAGTATTGCGGCCGAGGCCGAATATGCGCGTTTCAACCAACTGGTAATGGAGAGAATATTAAGATAGAGTAGGATTATATTGATATCTCGGTATCAAGGAATGAGAAGTGTGGTGAAAGGGCATGCGGAATAGGATAAGAAGGCATGCGGGAAGTGGTGAAAGGCACGAAATGGTGAAGAAGGCATGCGGGAAGTGGTGAAAGGCACGAAATGGTGAAGAAGGCCTGTGACTGAGTGATAATCCTTGAAAAATCAGGCATGAGTTAGACATGAGTTAGGGAAATAAGGTTCCAAAGGTATTGCATTTGAGGAGTGTAACTTTATGGGAGCAAGCAAAATTTTAATAATAGGCAGTATCAATATGGACCTGGTGCTTCGAGTTCCATACATTCCGCAGGTCGGGGAGACCTTGCTTGGCAGCTCTGTCGAACGGGTACCAGGTGGCAAGGGAGCGAACCAAGCTGTGACCGCTGCAAAGCTAGGGGCGGATGTCTCCATGTTGGGCAAGGTTGGCGGGGATGAATTCGGGGGTCCGCTCATAGATAATCTTAGGCAGGCAGGCGTCAATACAGATCATATCGATCTTGAATCTGCGTCATCCTCCGGTCTGGCCGTCATTCAGGTCAACGACGAGGGAGATAACAGCATTGTAGTGCTATCGGGCGCCAATGATCTTTGCGATCTGTCTTACGTGACAGCGCATGAGAATCTGATCAAGGAAGCGGACAGTGTTATTTTGCAGCTGGAAATTCCCCATGAGGCGGTTTATGCGGCTGTTAATTTGGCAAGAAAGCATGGAAAAACTGTCATATTGAATCCAGCTCCTGCACCGGACTCCATCCCTGATGAGGTGCTTGGTAAATTGGATTATTTGATTCCCAACGAGACCGAACTGCAGAAGCTAAGCGGACAGACCGTCGATTCTATAGCGTCCGCTAAGGATGCAGCCAAAGTCCTGCTTGCCAAAGGAGTGAGCAGCCTCATCGTTACACTCGGCAGCAACGGATCCCTATACGTAAATGCGAATGAGTCGTTTCATGTCCCGGCTCGAGCGGTGAAAGCAGTTGACACGACAGCCGCTGGCGACTCGTTTGTGGCAGCTTTCGCCGTCGGCTTATCCGAAGGCCGGAGCGTGCCAGAGGCGATTTCCTTCGCGACGAAAGTATCGTCTATCGTCGTCACTAAGGCAGGCGCACAGACATCGATTCCAGAGCGAAACGAGGTTGATGCCTTTGTATAGGCAGGCTGGATTAGGTATAAGTAACTTGAGGTAGGCGTGAGGCAATATAATTAACGTGGATTAGCGTATGGTAGCGTGAGGTGGCGAGGCAATATGATCAACGTGGATTAGCGTGTGGTAGCGTGAGGTGGCGTGAGGCAATATGATCAACGTGGATTAGCGTGTGGTAGCGTGAGGTGGCGTAAGGCAATATGATCAACGTGGATTAGCGTGTGGTAGCGTGAGGTGGCGTGAGGCAATATGATCAACGTGGATTAGCGTGTGGTAATATAAAGTAATATGAAGTGGTGTGAAGTAATGGTGATGTGAAGCAATGTGAATTAGTGTGAAGTAATGGGAAGTAGGCGTAATGTAACGTGAATTAGTGTGAAGTAATGGAAGTATTAAGCACGAGCATGGTTTCTTGATGTCGGATCATAACGTGAATTAGTGTGAAGTAATGGAAGGCCAAGCTTAACGGACCCTGGTTCCGCTATATTGAGAAAAGAACACATATTCTCAAGCTAACGGACCGTAGTTCCGCTATTAGGCATAATTTGGCGAGAACTACGTGGTTTATAGGTCAATAGCGGATCCTGAGTCCGTTAGCCTCAAAAAAACGGATAAAAATGCGAAATAGCGGACCAGGTGTCCGTTAACTTTATCGATCAACTCGGCTAAGAAGCAAAACAAAGCGAAACTCACATTACTCACAGATACTTGCAGACACTCGCAGATACTCACATTACTCACTTATTCTCACTTATTCTCTCCCTTACCTCATCCTTCCTAGCCCCCTTGTTTTCTCTCTTTGCAATTACAACTTCAGCTTATAACTTCGGCCTCGCTGCTTTCCGCTAGCTATGCTTAGGATGTTCATATCAATTAGCTCATGCAGAAGCCGTCTGGCATGACGGTCGCTGATCCGCAAATGATGGGCAAGTTCGAAAGGTGTAAAAGGGCGTAATAACCGGCGGGCAAAACGCATCGTCTCAGCTTCAAGCCAAGACAAGTGGAAAGGGGCGTCCATGGAAATAAATTTGCCAATAAAGGATAGAACGAGCTGCTGGCATTCCTCGGGTTCGTCTTGGATGGACAAATAGGCTATCGGCAGAAAAACCCAACCATCCAGGGCAAGCAAACAATGCCTTCGGCACAGATCCTTGAATCTTCTAACATCCAAATCCCTCGCATGAGGTCCGTATCCCTGAATTTCAATTCCGCCTTTCGCATCTCCAGGCATATATGCCAAATCCAAATAACGATATCCGCTATGGAAATCGCGTACCTCCCATTCGGGATACAAGTTGTTTAAACTGCCAACCGCAGGAAACCAAACTGACCGTAAAAACGCTGTCGTCCCATGTCCGAGTCCCTTTTCAAGAAGCTCCTGTCGCCGATGGTTCTTTTCCTCCGAAATATGCTTCTGCATCCATTCGTCATATTCTTCTTCAAAGCGCTGCATTGGTGCACACCCTCTCGTAATTTGTGAATCAGTAACAACTGGAAGCAAAAAAGCCGCTCTGATCTAGCATCGCCTTTCTTTGTTAAGAAAGGGAAACTGTATCAAGCGGCATGTGCTTCATGACCGATTCCATATTGGAATTAACCTTATCTAAGGTAAGTATAGAATGAAATGATCCTGTTCATCAAGCCTTACCTGCGTTAAAATTCATCAGTGCTGAATTTCACCTGTGTTGATTCTCACCCGTATAGTATGCCGGTTTAGTTAATGGGAATAAATGGACGTAACGCATGAATTTCACGTATACGGGGGGCAACGCATGCATATTGATTGGTCACAAACCCAGGTCTACAATACTATCATGTCCGTCGCAACAGGGATCGCGCTGCTGATGCTGGTCCGCTTCAGCCAGCATGTCACCCGCGGAGATAAAATCAGCCTCGAAGGCTGGTCAATTGGCTTTGCCGTTCCCGGTTTTATCTTAACCTTGACGGGTGGAGCGATGACGCTTACCTGGCCTTTGTCAAAAATCGGGTTTCCGTTCGATGACATCATATTTGGCGAGCCTACACTGGCTTTTGGCGTTATGCTGCTGGGCGGAGCTATTCTGATTTGGCGCAGATCGAACCTTAAGGCGGAGCTAAGCGACAAGGAAGCCAAGCAGCAATCTGGAGTGCTGACTTCACAGCTCATCGACATGATTCGGCCTCTGTCCTATTTTGCTGCCGCCATGGGGCTGGCGCTGATATCCATTGCTATCGCCGGCGTATATTATCAGTTATTCGCAGCGCCGCCCGAAGAGCCGATATCCGGACGGTTTGCGGATTATCCGCTGCTGGAGGCTTCTTTTATATCTGGTCTTTATGCCGTTACCGGCATCGGGGCGATTCTCCTGCCATTTTCCCTGGCCACAAGAAATCCAATAGTCACCCGTATTATGGGGTTATGCTGGAGAGTCACGGGGATCCTCTTCGTCCTGTTCGGGGCGATGAATTACTTTACGCATATCGGGCTTATCATTAACACGATGTGAGAGAAGCTGTACTGCCGACCAAAGCGAATGACGGAGAGGCTGCAATCGACTAAGGCTGCAGCCTTAGTTATGTGCCTCGGGCTTAACGCCAGGACAAGGCGGATGATATAATTGCAGAGTCGGGAGGGTTGTACAGATGAATACTCAACAATTTCTGCAGCTGGCGATTGATTTAGCCCGCAGCAACGTGAAGGAGAAGGGCGGCCGGCCGTTCGGGGCCGTCATTGTGAGGAATGGAGAGGTCGTGGCGACCGGCGTCAATACTGTGTTGGAAACGAAGGATCCAACGGATCACGCCGAGATGAGAGCGATTCGGGAGGCCAGCTGCGTATTGGGAAGCGAGCTGCTGTCCGACTGCGAGATTTACGCTAGCGGGGAGCCGTGTCCCATGTGCCAGGGCGCGATCCAGCGGGCTGATCTGAAGGCCGTCTACTACGCATCCCCCAAGGAGGTTGCCATGGAGGCAAAGGTCGTTCCGGCGGGGAGCAACCCGAATATTCCTTTTCAATACGTCGAGATGGCGAACGGATCTGAGCCTTTTGAATTATGGACCAAGCGCAAGGAAAATACGGAGTAGGGCAAACGGAACGCCATGCGCTTCGCCATAACGCTGCGCAGGCAGCAAGAACAGGCCATTCCCAGCAGCAGTTGGGATGGTCTTTACTTTTAATTTGGAGAAATTAAAGTAAATTGTGCATTGTTCTTATACAAATCAGCTAATTGAATTGCTAATATAATAGGAGAATTTTCGAAGCGCTCGCCAGCAATTACTTGGAAGCGCTATCTTATTGTCATCGGGGAGTGAACCGTCATAATACGCGTAGCTATCATCGGTACAGGGTCTATTGCACATTCTCATGCGGCTGCTTATGCCTCTTTTTCAGAGCGCTGTAAGGTGGTTGCTTTAGTTAATCGTCATGAAGACAAAGCCATTTTGCTTCGGGACAAATTTCAATTCGACTGCAAAGTCATGCAGGATTATAAAGAACTGCTTCATGAGGAGGAGATCGACTTGGTGTCCATTTGTACTCCGCCTCAAATGCATGCCGAGATTGCTAGTGATTTACTGCGCGCAGGGAAACATGTGCTTGTCGAGAAGCCGATGGCGATGTCGCTTGAGGAATGCGATCAAATGCTGGCGGCTGCCGCTGAATCTGGTTGCATTCTGTCCGTCGTGGGCCAGAACCGCTTCCATGAACCCAATTGGAATTTGAAGCATATCCTAGATTCCGGCTTACCAGGGAAAATCGTCCACGCCCAGGTCAATTCATATCATTGGCGCGGCGAGAGTTATTACGATCTATGGTGGCGCGGAACCTGGGAGCAGGAGGGGGGCGGCTGCACGCTCAACCATGGCGTTCACCACATGGACATGCTGTTGTGGATGATGGGAATGCCGCAAAGTGTACAGGCTGTCATGAGCAACACCTCGCACCCGAATTCGGAGGTCGAAGATATCTCCATTGCGATCCTTTCCTATGCGGGTGGGAGCCTGGCGCAAATTACGAGTTCCGTCATCCATCATGGGGAGGAGCGGCAGATGGTATTTCAAGGCGAGCACGCCCGTATTTCTTCTCCCTGGAAAGTGTACGCCTCGACGGCGAAAGACAATGGGTTTCCTGAGCGGAACCCTGCTTTGGAGACGGAAATCGAAGCTTACAGGGGTGGGATTGAACCGCTGCTGTATAGCGGGTTTGAAGGGCAGGTTGATAATATTTTGACAGCCATCGAGAATGGATCGCATCAGGTACTTATCGACGGTCAGGACGGAAGAAATGTGCTGGAGCTGATTACGGCCGTTTACGAGGCATCCATAACGAAGCAGCCCGTCAGCCTTCCATTGGCGAAAGACAATCCCTTTTATACGCGAGAAGGCTTATTGGCCCTTGCTCCCCGTTTTAACGCCAAAACGAGGCCAGCATTAAATGCGAGTGAACAGCAATAGGTCGGGAGGAAGACGAGATGAAGCCAGTAAAATTCAGCGTTATCGGCGGGGCAGGCTTTCGGGCCCAATATTTTTTGCGTATTGCGGAGGCTCTGCCGGAGACTTTTCAGGTCAGCGGTATAGTCGTCAGGAACGAGTCCAAAGCAAGACCAATGGAGGAACGGTGGGGTGTAACGACTTATCGTTCGCTTGAACAGCTTCTGAAGAGCGAAAGTCCCGATTTTATCGTCGTTTCGGTCAGTGGAGCAGCAGGGATGGATTATTTGTTCCAGCTGGCTGAGGCGGGCATACCGGCACTGATGGAGACGCCGCCGGCACCGGATTTGGAGGGCCTGGAGCTGCTGCATGATCGGCTAACGGCTATAGGCGCTCGCGTTCAAGTCGCGGAGCAATATCATTTTCACCCTATCCAAGAAGCGCGTCTCGCTCTCATTCGCTCGGGAAGACTGGGAAGAATTACGGAAACGACCGTTTCTATCTCCCATCTTTATCATGGCGTCAGCTTGATCCGCAAAATGCTGGGCATCACCTTTGAGGAAGTTAAAATCCGAGGCATGCGTTTCCAGTCCGAATGGGTGCAAGGCCCGACGCGCCAAGGCCCGCCAGCCGAAGATGCGATGATTCCTTTGCAGCGGGATTTAGCTTGGTTAGATTTTGGAGACCGGCTCGGGATTTATGATTTTACGAAGGATCAGCATCGTTCCTGGGTGCGCTCGAACCATCTTTCCGTTCGCGGGGAACGCGGAGAAATATTCGACAGCCGCATTTTAATCCAGCAAGAGTCGACGATACCGCTGCAAATGGAGCTAAAACGGATAAACAAAGGGGAGCTCGAAAATCAGGAGGGTTACTTCCTGCAGGGCATTTTGTGCGGCGACCAATGGCTCTATGACAATCCGTTTGCTCCGGCGAGGCTGTACGATGATGAAATCGCCATTGCCCGCTGCCTGCAGCGCATGGCTGAGTATGTCCGCGGCGGGCCTGAGTTTTATAGTCTTGCGGAAGCGTCGCAGGATCATTATTTGGGGATGCTGATCGAGAAGGCGATCCTGACCGGGGAGACCGTTGCATCAACAAGACAGCGCTGGGCGCTGGATCGGCCATAACAAAATACAGCCCGACGCCATGGATTGAAGGTGTTCGGGCTGATTTTTTTCTTAGAACTCGAGCATCCCGAACTCTCTGCCCTCCGGGTCGCAGAAAGCAAAGGCCTTCAAGCCGTCTTCCTGTTCTGTTAGAGCGGTGACGCTCACGCCTTTGCTTTGCAGGTAGCGATGATCCTCCGCCGCGCTGCTTGTGCGAAATTCGCATACTCTGTGCTGAATGACGCTGACAGGCGACTCCACCACATTTACCGGGATTTCCTTGAAGCAGCGGAAGCGGGCGTTCTCCAGCGAGTCGGTGGGGTGATCAAACGAATATTCGATTTCTGCGTCAAATATGTCCTTATACCACTCAAAGGAGCGGTCAAAATCGGTCAGACTGATAAAAATGCCATCAATCCGAAAATAATTGTTTGGCGTATCAGGCCAGGAGGGATCGCTGATGATGTTAAACGGATTGCCGTCCGGATCATGAACGTCAAAGTCGACATAGTGGAGCCAGTCCTCCGGCCGATTGGCCCGTACCTGCGACTTGTCCAGCATGTCGTAAGCTTTTCGCGCATCATGCGCTTTGAAGTTAATAGGTACCGTATCGTATTTGTTCAGTTTACCACACTCTACGAGCGTCAAAGTGGTTCCTTCGGCCAGGCGCAGTTTTACCCGATCTGAATTTAGCTCCTGAAGCTGCAAACCGAAGTGCTGCTGGTACCAGCGGGAAGAAGCTGAAGTGTTGGTGACGGGAAAATAAAATTCATGCAATGCGGTAATATGCAGGGCAGAGATGCGGTTAGGCTTGGACATTCAGAATCATCCTTTCTAAATATCTTGATAAACAAAGCTTCCAGTTACCGGAAGGTCAATCTTTTTTTAGAATAACATAAAACCTGCAGCTTCATATTCGAACATTTAGGCTAAATTGGATGAAAATACACAATTCGACAAGATAAATTAAAATAAATCATAATTCGACACAAATTCATTCCGTTTTTGTATACAGCGTGATAAAATACCTAATAACAAAGGACTAAATGCCCATTATTCCATACATATGAGATAGAAGGTGATCGTTCCGCATGACAGACTATTCGTCAATCGATACGCTTCTGGAGATGTTCATCTTCGAAACATCGACTTTGCTGGAGCAGCTTGAGCAGACCATTCTCGATTGCGAGCAAACAAAGGATTACGGCTTAGGCGTAGTTAATGAGATTTTCCGGATCATGCACACGATTAAAGGCTCATCCACCATGATGGAGTTTCACAACATTTCTACCTTGGCGCATGTAACGGAGGATCTTTTTTCGTTTATTCGGGAAAGGCAGCTGCAGCTTGCCGATGATTCGGCTGTTTCTGAGCTGATGCTGGGCAGCATCGATTTCATGAAGGTGGAGATGCTGAAAATCAAAAACGGCGACCCGGCGGACGGTGACGCTTCCTTTTTAATTGAGCAGTTCAGGGCGCTGCTGGCGGAAATGAAGCAGTTGCACGGGACAGCTGATGCAGCAAGCGGTACGCCGATAAGAGCTCCTGAGCGGCAGCCCCTCATCGAGTCAAAGGAATCAGGTATATCGCTTGAAAGCGGGCATTGCAGATATATGGCCGTTCTCCGCTACGATGAAGGCTGCGAGATGGAGAACCTTCGCGCCTATCAAGCTGTAATGAACTTGCAGAGTGAGCTGCAATCGATCGCCCATGTTCCAGAGGATTTGCTGGAAGATGAGAAGGCGGTGGCGGAAATCCGCCGCGAAGGTCTGCGTTTGTCGTTCCAGACGGACAAGACGTATGACCAAATTTACCAGCTTCTGCATCAGATCAGCTATGTACGGAGCATCGTGCTTGAGAAACAACCGGATACTGGCGTTCTGTCCGTAGGCGAATTCACGTCCGAACTGGTCAAGGAGCAGCATAAGCTCGATTCTCCTGTGATTCCGCTGAGAGAAGCAACGCCGAGGGCGCAGGAGGAAACAAAGCGGGGTGCCTCATCCCAGCAGTCCAACTTTATAAGCGTACATATAGCCAAGCTCGATGAGCTTATGGATTTAGTTGGCGAGCTTGTCATCGCCGAAGCTATGGTCACGCAAAATCCCGATTTGCAGGGACTCGGCCTGGAGCTGGAGCAATTTCAGAAGGCTTCGCGCCATCTTCGTAAAATAACGACAGAAATGCAGGATATGGTAATGTCGATTCGCATGATCCCATTATCCGGCACGTTTCAGCGCATGCACCGCATCGTCCGTGACATGGGCAAGAAGCTGGGGAAGGATGTGCGGCTGCAACTGGTAGGAGAGGACACCGAAGTAGACAAGAACATTATTGACCATATTGCCGACCCGATGATGCACATGGTGCGGAATGCCATCGATCATGGGTTAGAGAGCGGTGAAGAACGGATACGGAGAGGGAAGCCGGCGTATGGAACGCTGACGCTGGAAGCGAGCCATGCTGGCGGAGAGGTGCTGATCCGGATCAGGGATGACGGGCGGGGCTTGGATAAAGAGAAGCTGCTGCAGCGGGCCAGGCAGAATGATTTACTCGTGAAGAACGAAAGCGAAATGACGGATAAAGAAATATACAGCCTCATTTTCTTGCCCGGATTCTCGACGAAAGACCAAATTACGGAGTTTAGCGGCCGTGGAGTCGGGATGGATGTGGTCACCAAAAATATCGAATCCGTAGGCGGAGTCGTGACCGTTGACAGCGCCCTGCATGAAGGTACCGTGATTACGATTAGAATACCTCTGACTATGGCGATTATCGACGGTATGAACGTTAGGGTAGGAGAGTCAAGGTATACACTGCCGACAACGGCAATCAAAGAATCCTTCCGTCCGGCGGCCGGCGATATTATCACCGATCCGGACGGTGGCGAAATGATCATGGTGCGCGGACAATGCTATTCTATCGAAAGGCTGCATCGGCGGTTTGAAGTTCAGACCGATGTTACCGGATTGACACAGGGGATACTCATCATGGTCGAGCAGAATGACCGGCAGATTTGCATATTTGCGGACGAGCTGATTGGCCAGCAGCAGGTGGTAGTAAAGGCGCTGCCGCCATATATCCATAATTTGACCAGCATTGAAGGCGTCTCTGGATGTACGCTGCTGGGCGATGGGAGCATCAGCCTGATCCTGGACGTCCAGGGTCTGTTGAATGGCAAGTAGCTTAAGCAGCAAAGCATTGTGTGTTATGACTAAGCAAGTTATCCAAGGAAGGAGGAAGGCATAGCATGGCGAGTCAGATACAGCAAGATGATATTGAAATCGAGGACACGCAGACAGGTAAATTCCTGACCTTTCAATTGGAGGAGGAGTTCTACGGCATCGAAATCAGGTTTGTCACGGAGATTATCGGCATTCAGAAGATTACCGAAGTTCCGGAAATGCCTGAATACTTACGGGGGATTATTAATTTGCGGGGCAAGATCATTCCGGTCATGGACGTGAGGCTGCGCTTCAAGAAGAGCTTCCGGGAATACACGGACCGTACCTGCGTCATTGTGGTCGACATTAAGGAAATCTCCATCGGTCTTATCGTGGACAGTGTGTCTGAGGTGCTGTTCATTCCGGAGGAGGAGATGATACCGCCGCCAGAATTTCATAAATCGACGTCTAAATTCATTAAGGCCATCGGCAAGGTCGGGCAGGATGTCAAGCTGATTCTAGACTGCGAGAAGCTGCTTCACGAGCAAGAGGTTGAGGATTTGGGCGAGATCGTCCGGTCATAAACTGGCAGGGTTCTGGATATATTCCGGAAAATAATTCTGGCAATGAAGGTTCAAATCATAAGACAACTGAGAGGAAGTGGTTCCCCTGGTTAGAGCATTTCGCAATTTAAGCATTGGCAAAAAATTGAATATCGGATTCATGGCTGTGTTGGCTGTTTTGGTGACATTATCAGTCATCAGCTACCAGAATTTCAGCAAAACTAGCAAAGCAATGGATTGGAACAAACATACATATGAAGTGCTGATGGGATTGCAAACTGTCCTGGACAGCATGGTCAATATGGAAACCGGGCAGCGCGGTTTTGCGCTGACGGGAAATGAAAATTCTCTTGAACCTTATGTAAGCGGCAAAGCCAGCTTTGAACAGAGCTTCAATCACGTTAAGGAACTGACTTCGGACAACCCTTATCAGCAGGAACTGATGAACAAAATCCAAAATGTGCACCAGGAATGGTTGCAAATCGCCGAGAATAACATTCAGCTAAGACGGAACGTTTCTAAAGGCATTGGCTCCATGGACGATGTCGTTAAAGAAGAGCAGGCCGCGAAGGGCAAAGCCGCCTTTGATGAATTCAGGGCTATTATTGCGGAAAGCTCGGGCATAGAGTCCAAACTTTTGCTAGAACGCAGCTTGGAAGCCGAGAGAGTAGAGTCGATGACCAAAACGTCGATCATCGCGGGTTCTGCTGCAGCCGTTGTGCTGTCGCTGTTGATTGCTCTCATCATTACAAGATTGATCACGCGTCCGATCTTTGAAGTGAAGCAGGCAGCTGAACAGGTTGCGGACGGAAACCTGGATGTTATGGTACAGGTACATTCGAAGGATGAGATCGGAGCCCTGTCCGAAGCGTTCAGAATTATGGTGCATAACATGAACGACGTGCTGGCGAATATTAATACGGCGGCAGAGCAAGTTTCCTCCGGTTCGCGCCAGGTATCTGAGACGAGCATGTCTCTGTCTCAAGGGGCTACCGAGCAGGCGAGCTCTGTGGAACAGCTGACCGCCTCGCTAGAGGAAATTGCCACGCAGACGAAGCAGAATGCCGATAATGCGACAGAGGCCAATGTATTAGTTGAGACAGCTAAAGAGAATGCTGTCCAGGGCAATACGCAGATGAAGGAAATGCTGGGCGCCATGGACGATATCAACAAAGCTTCGGAGAGCATTTCCAAAATCATTAAGGTCATCGATGAGATTGCCTTCCAAACGAACATTCTGGCGCTCAATGCCGCGGTAGAGGCAGCAAGAGCAGGACAGCACGGCAAAGGTTTTGCCGTGGTTGCTGAGGAGGTACGAAACTTGGCGGCCCGCTCGGCAAACGCAGCGAAGGAGACGACGGAAATGATTGAGGGCTCCATCCGCAAAGTGCAGGACGGCACGAAAATCGCCAACGAAACGGCATCGGCCCTCCAGCATATCGTGGAGGACGTGGCAAAGGTGGCCGAGCTGGTGAATGAGATTGCTATAGCCTCTAACGAGCAGGCCTCCGGCGTAAACCAGATTAATCTAGGGCTGATGCAGGTATCGCAGGTGGTGCAGGCGAACTCGGCGACCTCGGAAGAGAGCGCGGCAGCGAGCGAAGAGCTGTCGGATCAGGCAGAGCTGCTGAGAGAGCAGGTTGGCAGATTCAAGATCAAAAGCCAATCCCCGCCAGCTTACCGGGAGCATGGGCAGCTGAATCCGGAAGTGATGAGGCTGCTGGATTCGATGTCGGAGAAGAAAAGAATGCAGGTCTTTACCGAAGACGGTGATCCTGCAGCCGCCGGAACCGCACCGCGTAAAATTATGCTGTCGGATCACGACTTTGGCAAATATTAAGGATCATGACAACCGATGTTTACGATAACGGATAGAGAATTTGCGCAGCTCGCCTCCTATATTCATTCGAACAGCGGCATTTATCTGAAGCCGGAGAAAAAAATGCTGGTGCTCGGCAGGCTGCATCAGGTTCTCCTGCAGCTCGGCCTTGATAATTTTACCGATTATTACGAGTATCTGGTCTCGGATCAGAGCGGAGCCGCGATGGGAACGCTGATCAATAAAATCACGACCAACCACACGTTTTTCATGCGGGAAGCGAATCATTTTCACTATTTTAAAAACCATGTACTGCCGTATTTAAAGCAGACTGTGGCGAGCAGGGATTTGCGCATATGGAGCGCCGGATGCTCAACGGGAGAGGAGCCTTACTGCCTCGCTATGCTAATGGACGAATATTTCGGCATAAGTAAGAAGGAGTGGGATACAAAGCTGTTGGCCACAGATATATCGGACAAGGTGCTTAGTCTGGCGAGACAGGGAATTTACGAGAAGGGAACGATCGGGAATCTCCCAAAGTATTGGAGGAGCACATATTTTACTAAGCTGGACGAGGACCGGGTTCAAATTGCCGAGGGCATCCGCAGGGAGATTATTTTCAGGCGGTTTAATCTGATGTCGCTGAGGTTTCCATTCCGCAGGAAGTTTCACGTTATCTTTTGTAGAAATGTCATGATTTATTTTGATAACCGCACAAAAGCGGAGCTTATTCAGCGTTTCTATGATTGGCTCGAGCCGGGCGGGTACCTGTTTATCGGGCATTCGGAGACGATTGACAAGACGCAGAGCCGATTCCATTATGTTATGCCTGCGGTGTTCCGCAAGAATTGAGGGAAGGCAGTAGGAGGCGTATGAAAAGCAGGATAAAAGTACTGGTCGTCGATGATTCTTTGTTGTTTCGGACTTTTATAAGCAAAGGAATATCCACTGACCCCGCGCTGGAAGTGGTGGCGACCGCAAACGATCCCTTTGACGCTAGGGATAAAATCATCAGGTATAATCCGGATGTGATGGTCTGCGATGTGGAAATGCCGAGGATGAACGGCATTGAATTTCTGCGCCGCCTCCTGCCTCAGCATCCGCTGCCGGTCGTTATTGTCAGCGCGGTGAGCCAAGCGGTGTTTGAGGCGATGAGCGTGGGGGCGGTGGATTTCATGACCAAGCCCGACATGAGCGCCCTCGGCAGGATTGAGCCGTTCGTGGAGGAATTGATTCTGAAAATCCATATCGCTGCCAAGGCCATGGTTATCAGTTCTGACATAACGGTCATCGAACCTGTTCCTCATGCAGAGAGGATGAGCACGGACAAGAAGCTGATTGCCATAGGCGCCTCAACAGGAGGCACGGAGGCCATCTATAATCTGTTGAAGCTGATGCAGCCGCATCGGTACCCGGGACTTGTCATTGTCCAGCATATTCCGCCGGTGTTCTCCACGATGTTTGCGGAGCGATTGAACCGGTTCACCGCATGGATGGTCAAGGAGGCGGAAACGGGTGATATCATCGAGCCTGGCAAGGTATTGATGGCGCCTGGCGACCGTCATATCAGGATCAGGAAGTTTGGCAGCGGTTATAAAGTCGTTTGTTCTCAAGGGGAAAAGGTAAGCGGGCATTGTCCCTCAGTTGACGTATTGTTCGAATCTGTCGCCAAGGAAGCCGGAAAAGAGGCGCTTGGTGTAATTCTGACCGGTATGGGTTATGACGGAGCAAGAGGCATGCTCGCCATGCGCAGAAAAGGAGCGAGGACGATCGGGCAGAACGAGGAATCGTCAGTTGTTTACGGAATGCCCAGGGCTGCCTACGAGCTGGGTGCCGTGGAGAAGCAGGCTGCGCTGCAGAACATTCCCCGCCTGATCAACGCCATGCTATAATCGGTTGGAATGAAAGATCCAGCAATGTATGGAAGGAGGACTCCACTTGGCGATTACGATACAGCAGGTTTTGGATCAATTGACGGCGCCAGCGCCCGCTCTGGAGAATACGGTGGACAGGCTGCTAACGGGAGATCCGGGCACCTCCGTAACAGGCATTGGCATTACATTTATGCCGACGCAGCAGGTGATTCAGCAAGCCGCCGATTTGGGCATCAATTTATTGATTACTCATGAAGGCCCTTATTACAGCCATCATAGCCAGACGGATTGGCTGCAGGGGGATTCGGTCTTTGCACAGAAGCAGGGATTGACCGAAGCTTCGGGGCTCGCGATGTTCAGGCTGCATGACTACATTCACAAATACGAGCCGGACGGAATTACGGCTGGCTTAGTGCAGGCGTTGGACTGGGAGGATTGCATTGATCGCGTCTATCCGGCCTCAACAATTCTTGACCTGCCGGATATGACTGTAGCCGAGATTGCGGATCATTTGAAGCTGAAGCTGAATGTCCCATACGTCCGTGTTGCTGGGGATATGACGATGCGCTGCAGGCGGGTAGGGATATTGGTCGGGTATCGCGGCGGCGGCACAAATGCGATCCCTTTATTTGCCCATGAGCACTTAGATTTGATCATTGCCGGGGAGGGGCCGGAGTGGGAGACGCCCGAGTATGTGCGAGACAGCTGGCAGCAGGGACGGTCTCGTGCCTTAATCATGCTCGGCCATGCCGAGAGCGAGGCGCCTGGCATGAGAGCTTTAGCGAAGCGGCTGGAAACGTGGTTTCCGGCAGTTCCGGTTCATTTCCTGGAGGAACAGCCGCTTTATCAAATCTTATAATGATGCCTATTTATTGTGATAAAAAACGGCACCGCGGTTCATGGCGGTGCCGTCTTTGATCTTGCATTACAGCGTTAATATATTCATATCAAGATAAGTGTTTGGACTCAACGTACGATTCTCCGATAATTTGCGAAAGCATATACTCGCCCGCAGGGAGCGATTTTTTCAGAAACCTCTCTACCTCATGCTGCTCAAGATCATACATGACTTCTATTTCTTTAGAAAACAAGCGCTGCTCTCTCATCAGGAGGGATGCCATATCCGGAACGGCGCGTGCTTGCAGGGATTCCGTTTCCAACACTTGCGACAGAGCTTTCACATAGTCGGTTAACGATCTGGCCCCAACTATTTTTACGCCCTTATTGTCTTTATTGACCATAATTATTGTTGGGAAGCCCCGTACTCCAAGCGACCGGGAAAGGTCGAAATCCTCCTCCAGCAAGCTCTGTGCAGCCGGTGTTGCGGCTTGGTTTACAATATCGGCTCCATCCAATCCCATCTGGCTAACGATATCGGTCAGAACCTCGTCTGCCCCGATGTTTCTATTAAAGGCAAATAGAGCTTCTCTTGCCCGCCGCAAAAACGTGTCCGCCAGCTTCTCATTCTGCTGCTGAATAATCTTATATACGCGGGAGGGGATATAAGACGATTGCACGGGATTGTCCAGCCACAATGAGCCGTCGATCGGCATGCGGGATTGCTCTCCGACTTCACGCCAGTGGCCGGCTACATCCGCCGGACTTTGAATGCCGTTGCTGACATCGGCAAAACTGTTCCAGCTTTCAAGTAAACCTCCCATCACGGTATGAAACTCAACGTAACGGCCGTATTGCTCCCGAAAGCGGAGCAGCACAGGCTCCAGCGCCCAGCAATGGGAGCAAATTGGATCCGTAACATAATATAAACGAACCATTTCTTGAGGTTGATTCAGGTCGATGGGTTCGATTCCTTCATCATCATTGCTAATATTACCGCATACGCCAGTGGTAAGATCGCACATCATGTTGTTGTTGTTGTTGTTGATGTTGTTGTTGATATTGTTTTTGTTATTGTTATTAGTAATGTTATTGTAGTTGTTCTCGCTGCTTGTCATCGGACAGTTCCTCTTTTCAACTGTATTTATTTTTACGGTCATTATATAATAATTATATTTAATTACAAAAATATATCAACTATATATTTTATATTAAATTAATGTTTTTCTAACAGAATTCAACTCGCTATCCGATAAAAAGGATGGGAAATCATTTTTTTCATTACTTTTTATTGGAGAGAGAGACAGCATGGCTGGACTTTATATAACCATTTGGCAAAGATTGGGCATTGAACCCACGAGCGATATAAAGCAAATTAAACGAGCTTACGCCAAACAGCTGCAAGTTTACCATCCGGAGGAGGATGCTGCAGGCTATCAGGCTTTGCGTGAAGCGTATGACCACGCATTAAAAATAGCAAAACAGCAAAATGACCGGATTAAGCAAGAAGGAGCTGCAAGTTCAAACTATAATGATCCGCTTCAGGATGAGCAAGAACAGAGGTCCGGGCAGGACACGGAGTATGTTAGACAGCATGATGAGCAGGATAACGAACAGTCTGCTGAACAGTACGACGATGAGCATCACCTCGAGCACCAAACTGAACTGCATAATGAACCTAACGGAGGAGAAGAACAACAACCTCAGTTCGTTTACAAAATAATAAGCGACGAAGTTGATCAAACTGCGGATAGCACTTCGATAATGTATCCAAGATTGACGAGGGATGGCACACTAGACGCCGAAGCAACTGACGAGGGCATACAGACGGTAGATGAATTTATAGAGCAGGCCATCGCTATATATGAGCACTTCCCGTCCCGGATTTCATCCGATGCATGGCTGGAACTGTTAAATTCCAGCATCACCTGGAATATGAACAACAAAGAAGAAATTAGCGGGCGATTCCTTGATCTTTTACAAGAGCGCAAGTATTTGCCAGGCCCCATCTGGAAATTGCTTGACCATTTTTTCAAATGGGAACATGAGCTGACCGAGGCCAATGACGGTGAATCGGGGAAAGAAGCTAATTCTTTCCTTGATTATTACAAAAAACAGCTGCATAGTCCTGGACTTCGTTACGAATTTCTGCTGCAGGCTGGCGATATCGATTATGATATGTTTTTAAAATATCGTTACGAAGGCTATCAAGCATTAATGGAAAATCGTTTGGAGAAAGCATCGGCAGCCTTGCATAAGGCTCTGAAGCTATTTGCTGACGATCCTGATTTACTGCGCCTGATCGGAGAATATAACGTTCGCATGTGCCGTTTTGATGAAGCGATTGCCGTTTTTGATCAATTGATCGATGTAATTCCCGGGGAAGCGGACGGGTATTTGAATCGCGCTCGTATCCGGTATGCTCAGCGCGAATTTGCCTTGGCGGCCGAGGAATATAAGTCAGTGGCAGCGCGGTTCCCGTCTAACATTGAGGCCGTTCTTATGCTCGGCAAATGTTCCTTGGAGCTGGGCCAGCGGGAGGAGGCAATAGGTTACTTTATTGAAGTCCATACCCGGACTGAGCCCGCCTCGCCGGAGGCCATTCAGGCGCTCAACAGCCTTGCCGATATCCATCCGGATTATGTACAGAAATTGTACGAACAGCAGCGGCAAGCGGTTAAGCGGCATAATACCACAAAGTGGTTACAATTAATTCGCCCAAAAACAATCATATCCCTGTGGATCGTTTTTTTCCTCGTTTTGATTCTTGTGGGATTTGTTAACAGCATCCCCAAGGGAATAGAGGCAAGGAAGCCTTTGGTGATCACCAGTGTAGAACAGCTGGCTCGTGCGGATCACGACCACAGCATTTCAATTACATTGACCGATGTAACGGATCTTGACTTGGCACAATATGAGCTTGAAAACGAGTCCGGGATAGTGGAGACCGTATACGATAGCCGATACAATGTTTATATGAAATTTAGGAAATTCGGGTTGCCGCTGCCAAAGAGGTATATATATTTGGGGAAATTCCATGATCAGCACATTATTTTTTTTACTCGCGAATCATTGGATAAAGCGGTTATAGAGGAGCAGCAGCCGTTCACCATGACCGGGACTCTCGATGAGCTGAGATCCACCAGCCTGCGGCGGACGGTGGCCTCCGTTTTACGGGAGCTTATGCCGAATGACGAAGTACCCGTTGGATATTATCCTAAATATATAAATGAAGGTAAGCCGCCGAAGACCATTACAATTAATATTAGCATCGTTGTTTTTGTCGGATTAGCGGTCATTATTTTGACCCGTTGCCTCCTGTTCCTTTATAAAGAGTTTGGAAGGATCAGACGGCTGGATTCAATTCATAGTGGAAAGGAATAGGCCGCAAAATGCTAGGTGTAAACTGGAGAAAAAGGACATATTATCAAGCGATGACAGCGGTATTCTTTATCGGCAATCCCCTGGACGATCAGGCCGTCCGCCATTGCGGCGATCTTCGCAGCTGCCCGCGGCCAATACTGCAAAGCTGGCTGTTCCGCTGGGGGATAGAGGATTCCTTAACTTTACATGACAGGCTTAACTGGCTGTTGTATAAAGGCCATCGAATGAAATTTAATGAAGTAAAACAAACGCTGTCCACGATGAGCTATGAAATGCGCGAGCAGTACATCGCAAGCTTGCCGGAGTTGTCCATTTTGAAAAACAATTACTCCGCAGTAAACAAGTTCATGAACCACTTGGGGCCGGAGGGGATTGCTGCATATGATTATGCTCTCTACCTTGCGCTATCGCAGGCCGGCGTAAGCCTGAAATACAGGACTCGGAGAGATGACCGTTACTATGCTCGCGAAATCGCTGAGATTGCCCAGCGTAAATACACAGGGTGGGATGATTACAATATGGCCTGCATAGCAGGGATGTATTTTCTTGCACCGCCAACGGAGGAGCCCTATCTACATAACAGGAGCTATTTGTATACCCGGCTGTTAGTACAAAAAAACAGCGTAATGAATCGTGTAAACTGGAACGCGAAGTTGTAATGGAGAAAAATGCAACGATGGATTGGTGAGAATGCTGCAATGAAAAGCTGTAATGGAAGGCTGTAATGAAAAGCTGTAATAAACAGCTGCTATAAACAACTGCTATAAACAGTTCCCGTACGTACGATGCGGATCCGGGTATGCTTGGATGGCTGCCGGCCATAGCCGTAGTTCATCACTTTAGCAGGCCATCCAGATCAATGTGGTACAAATAGTCCAGTTGGCGTGTCACCAGCTTGCCGGTCGCCGGCATGAGGGCATTTCTGAGCGCAATGGCGGCCGGCAGGTTTAGCTGCGCTATTTTCCCGACGAGGTTGGACATTTTGGTTATAGCGGCAGTACGCTTTACACGCTGTTTGCTATAACGCTCCAAGGCCGTTTCGATGCTCGGGGAATGCCGGATATGCCCGGCCAATATGATGGCATCCTCGATCGCCTGCCCCGCTCCCTGGCCCATATTCGGTGTCGTGGCATGAGCGGCATCGCCAAGCAGCACGACCCGTCCGAAAGTAAAGCGGCGAAGCGGGGGAAGGAACAGAATATCATGGTGGAGCAGCAGCCCGCTGCAGGAGTTTTCGAGTAATTGGGGAATCGGCTCGTGATAATGCCCAAATTGTTTTGCGAGGTCTTTTGCTGTAAATTGAGCAAGCCGGGGATCGGCTTTTTTCGCATTTAAACAAGCGAACCAGTAAATATGGCCGCTGGCAAGCGGAACGAGGCCAAACCGCCCGTTTCTCCCCCATGTTTCCGTAAATACATCCGGGTCGTAATTTAACCGGGACCAGTCGACGGGCACGACCGAGCGCCAGCATGTATAGCCTGCATACCGGGGCTTCGTTTGCGGCAGCAGCGTTTGGCGAATGACGGAATGAATACCGTCGGCTGCGATAAGGATATCCCCCTCCTCCGAGGTCCCGTCCGCGAACCAGACCTTAATCCCGCAGGCAGACTGCTCGAAGCGTACGCATCGTTTGTTAGCTTGAATGCGGTGATCAGGGCCCGCTGCCGATAACAATACGTCAAGCAATTTGGCGCGATCGATGTTCACGTTATCTGCACCGAATTTACGGCTAATCGGGGCAGTCTTCGTATCACTTAGCAGCTTCCCCCGCTCCGACTTGATTTGTACACTTCGCATTGTCTTGCCAACCTGGAATAGTTGGTCGCCAGCACCCAAAAGCTGCAGCGCGCGAACGGCATTAGCCCCGATCCCCAGACCGGCGCCGCCAAGATCCAATTCAGCTCTTTTATCATAGACGACGGTTTGCAGGCCGATTTTACGCAGTGCGATCGACGTGCATAATCCGCCAATCCCCGCGCCAATAATGATCGCCTTCACTCGGCAACAGCCACCTTTGCGCAATTTTAAGCAAACAGCTTGTGAATATCCTTTATTTTATCCATCGCAAGATCATAGCCATGCTGACAAGTGCTCCGCAGTTTACCGAGATCCTTCTCGAAGCTATCCAGCGGCATTTGAGGGCGAATGATAACGGCCTTTCCATCGAGCTCCAATTGCTCGCAGTAGGCTACTGACTCGTTATATATTTCGTGTCTCGTCAGCAAAATATGTTCGAGATGAGGGTATTTACGCTTTAATAATCTGCCTACCATCGCATTTTGCCGGCTAAACGTTTTTACATAGCCTTTTGGCTGGGTCAGAATGATTAAATGCTTCTCATTTCCGTCTTTCACCGCTTTACGAATAGGAATCGGATCGGTGAGACCCCCGTCATAATATTTGGAACCGTTCATTTCAATGGCCGGAAAAAACAAAGGTATGGCACAAGTAGCCCGCAGCATCGTCCATTGTTCGTCGATTTCCATGCCATCTATATATTCAGGCTGCCCTGTCATTGCATTGGTCACGCCGACTAGCAGTCTACCCGTATAACTCTTAAAAGCTTCAACATCAAATGGAATTAGTTGTCCAGGAATTTCCCCGAATATGAAGTCCAAGCCGAATAAGCTGCGGTGTCGAACATAATTCCGATATCCGATATAACGGGGATCATGGCGATACTGCTCTAAAATATCAAGATTTCTTCGTTTCTGTCTCGATATATAAGAAAATCCGTTGCTAATTCCAGCGGATACCCCTATACAGTAAGGAAACATAATTTGCTGATCCAATAATGCGTCCATTACGCCTGCACTGAAAATTGGCCGGAGGGTACCACCTTCCAATACTAAACTTGGCACTTACTTTCACCTCATCAGGGAACATAGAATTATGAAACAATAAATTTTAGAAAATTGGTTTTAGGGAACATTTGGATTAATAAGCATGAATAAACAAATTATAATATACAGTCTAACTCTGCAACTGTGTATTATCAAACGCAATTGAAATTACTTTGCTGGCGGGAATGATAACAAGCTGCCCCTTTTTGTCACGCAGTTTAAAGCTGTCGCTATAAACGGCAAGCAGATTGCCGGGTATTTTTATGCTATTCGTTTGAATCATTATATCTTTGCCAACCGATTGGCTTAACCGCTCGATCGTCTCCGCATTGGGAAATATAGCTGTGGCAAGCAATTTCTCCAAATGATCGGTTCTCTGCTCTAACAGCTCTACCGACGCTTGAAGTATTCGCATTCGCAGTTTCCGTCTCGAACGATTCAGTAAGCAGCTTAGATTGCACATGACTAACCTCCGTGTTTCTATTGTTGTTTGAACTTAATATATGATATGTTCAGTAGTTTCATAGAGATTGGACATGCATCTATAACCGGAACAGTTTTATTTAAAAAAGACATCGCAAGCGATTAAGCTTTTACGGCTGATATGCGGTATGATATATTTTGATGGTATGCAGTGAATATATTTTTAAGGAGAGAACACGTAATGATTAAACATATCGTATTGTTTAAATTAAAGGATTCTTCCCCGGAGAGCATTGAAAGAACAGCCAGCGTACTTCGCAATATGGAGGGGAAAATTGAGCAGCTTCGCAGCATTGAAGTTGGCATCGACGTTGTGAAATCGCCTCGTTCGTACGATATTGCCCTCGTCACTACTTTTGATTCCCTGGAGGATTTGGAAGGATATCAGGTGCATCCTGTCCATAAAAAAGTGATAGAGCATATGGTGGAAGCAAGAGAGAGCCAAGTGGCCGTTGATTTTGAATTCTGATTTCGATGACGGATGCTATTATTCTGGTGAAGCGGAAGGTGCGCCCTAAACAGAAGCAGGCGCAAACAGAGAAGCAATCAGAGAAAGCAAACAGAGAAAGCAAATAGAGGAAAGCAAGCGGGAACGAGCCAAGGATACCGATTAGGAAGTCCGCAGCACATTGAAGGAGGAGACTTTCGTGTATTACGTAAACCGGGAACAAATCGAACGCAGATTACATATGCTGCCGGAAATTGTACAAGTCTTGCAGGCGTCAGACTCGATTCAGATGCAGCAGGCAGGGCTTCTGGAGCGTTATGCCATAGAGAGAGCGCTTCATTTGGCGCTGGAAATTGTAACAGATGTCGGGAGCTATTTAATCGATGGTTTCATTATGCGGGATGCGAGCAGTTATGAGGACATTGTTGATATTATGCTTGACGAAAATGTAATTGATACTGTGCTTCACAGCATATTGATTGAACTGGTTCGCCTCCGCAAACCACTGGTGCAGGAATATTTCGATATGGACCGGGACGCAGCATCAACGGTTATTAAACGCCTCAAAGAGGCGGAAGCGCTGGATGCCTTTGCTGGGCGCGTTCGCGCATATTTGGATCAAGAGGGAATTGAACTCTGAAAGAAATATTGTATAAATGTCATCTAACTGTTGTGTCGGGACAATCATCTGCTGCTTATAATAAATTAACTATATAGGCATTAGCCCGGATTGCAAGGGCAAGCCGCATAAGGAGAGATGAATCGTGAGCAAAGGAAGCAAGGGTTGGATTTGGGGCGCTGCCATCGGTACGATCGTCGGTTCTGTCACAGCACTGTTGTTCGCACCAAAGCCGGGCAAGGAGCTTCGCAAGGATATTGCCGATGGCGCCCGCCAGGTCGGTGAGAAAACGGGTGAACTTGCAGGTAAAGTAAGTGAGCAGAGCGCTTATATTGCCGAGAAGGTAAAGGAGACGGCCGGAAATATCATCCAGGACATTCAGGGCTGGCGGGATAGCAAAGGCGAAGAAGAGGAAGACAAGGAAGTGCAAATTTCAGCAATTACTACGGAATACGATATGTCTGACACTAACGCAGCTATAGCAATCGAGGAATTAAATACGAATGAAGTAAATGCAAATGATGAAGTAAATACAACTGGCACAAATGAAGTGAACTCAAATCAAGTAAACGTCATTGATGTTAATGCAAGTGATGTAAGTGCAACTGCCGGGGAAGCGGAGTCTGCGTATGGCACCGCTACTACCGCTGCTACCGCTTCCGCTGAGCAGACGGTCATTCGCGAGGATGACAAGAGCAAGTCTTGAATAAGCATGCTTCTTTAAGAAGACCCTGCCCCGGGTCTTTTTTCACGTGCTATGTGGGACAGGCACTTAGGGACCGTTTCTTGTCACAGCATCATAAATTGGGGTAATATTTAATTTAGTTACACTTTAAGATGAATAGACATAAAGTAACGTAAAGCATCTAAACTATAATAAAAGGAAGCGGTATGTTCGTGCAGCAGCAAGCCATCGCAATACTAGACTCGGGTGTAGGTGGTCTCACTGTGGCCAAGGAGGTCATGAGACAACTGCCCAGGGAGAAAATCATATACTTCGGAGATACGGCGCGGACGCCTTATGGCCCCCGATCTCCAGAAGAAGTTACTTTATTTACAGAGCAGATCGTGGATTTTTTGATTCAATTCAAGCCGAAAATGGTTGTCATCGCGTGTAATACGGCCACGGCAGCCGCGCTCGAGCATATTAAACGCAAGCTGACCGTTCCCGTCATCGGGGTCATTCATCCGGGAGCAAGGGCGGCAATTAGCTCGACCAAGACCGGTCAAGTGGGGGTAATCGGAACGATCGGAACGATTCATAGCGGTGCCTATACTGCCGCCCTAAAAGAACTGAATCCGGTGATCGATGTGGTCAGCGAGGCCTGTCCTGAATTCGTTCCTCTTGTCGAGCAGGGGCAGTTCGGGACGCCAAAGGCTACGCTCGTCGTGGAGCAGTCGCTTAGTGAAATGAAGCAGCACCCGATTGACTGTCTTATTTTGGGATGTACGCATTATCCATTTCTAATGAATCCGATTCAAGAAGTAATGGGCCCAGACGTAAAGCTGATCAGCTCTGCAGATGAAACGGCACGGGAGATTAGTACGGTACTGTATCAAAAAGGGCAGTTGGCTCGTGGCAACGAAGTCCCGATCCATCAATTCTTCTGCAGCGGAGATTCCGAAATGTTCAGCAAAATAGCTCATCAGTGGTTAGGGGAACAGATTGAGCTTACCCCAATCGTATGGCAGGTTTCCAATCCATCCTGATTGGAATCAGAACAACCTTTGCTGGAAGGAACCGTCTTTTCCGCAAAGGTTGTTTTTGTACCTGTTTTCTTTTCAAAGGAGGATGTTTGATACATACGGGAGCTTCCGCAGCAATCTTACCTGAGTCTTTCTTACCTGTGTTTTACCTGAAATTTTGCTTGTAATTTCTATGCCTCCCCTCAATAGAGTGGCAGGAGATGGGGAAGACTCCGCAAAAATGTATGCGCTTGCTTCGCTTGGCAGAGCTATGTTTTTTAGAAAACTTCATGAAATGGATTGAAGGAGGATTATGATGCAGTTCATCGCCATGTTAACGATGCTGATCGACCATGTCGGCCTGTTGTTTTTTCCAGATCAAGCTGTTTGGAGAATTATTGGCCGAATCGCATTTCCCTTATATGTATACGCACTGGCGCAAGGACACCAGCATACATCCTCTCATGGTAAATATGTGCTGCGGCTTCTCGGCATCGCTGTCGTATCGCAAATTCCCTACCAGATCCTCTTTGAAACGAATGAGCTGAATGTTGTGGCCTCGTTGTTTATGGGGTTACTACTGCTGCGTGTGCTTGACGGATTGTCGCCGGGGTGGCCGGCTTTTTTATTAATTGCGTCAGGCTGCATCTTTTTTGAGGTGTTTCCCTTCGAATATGGAGCATATGGACTGCTTCTCATGCTTATATTCAATTATGTGAAGTCTGGCCCCCAGCTTATTATGATGCATTTGTTATTAAATTTGGCGGCCTTGTTTACTTACGGCTGGGTTATTCAGCTATTCAGCATTTTGCCGACGATATTTATCGTGTATGGACCTGATCTATGGAAAAGGCTGGAGTCCTGGAATATGCCACGCTGGATTTGGAGGGCATTCTATCCGGTACATTTAGCTGTCCTGGCGATCATCGTCCACTTGATGGGCTGATCAGTTGAACTGGAGGATAGGAGCACACGAGGACAGGCAAACAACACGATATCAACAGGAGATTAACAGAAGAACAACAGAAGAACAACAGGAGAACAACAGAAGAACAACAGAAGAACAACAGAAGAACAACAGGAGAACAACAGGAGATCAACAGGAGATCAACAGGAGATCAACAAGATAATAAAACAATAAATCAATAAATCAATAGGACAACAAGACAACAAGACAACAAGACAAGAGGAGATAGGGCGATGGAATGAGGACCAGGAGTGGCCTGCTTCGGGGGAAATTTAATATCGGGAGGTAATCGGTATTGATGTCTAAAAATGAAGCCCAAAAGACTATCGTACGCGTACAAAGCGGATATCGTTATGAAGATGGCATAGCCCATATCGGGCAGTTGCTTGCGCGTTATCCTTTTATAACGAGGGTTGAAATCGGAAAAAGCGTCCTGGGCAAATCCATTGATGCCCTTGTCATCGGGAAGGGGGATGAGCACATTCATATTAATGCGTCAGTTCATGCTAACGAGTGGATTACGACACCGCTTCTGCTTCGCTTTATTGAGCAACTGGCCGCATCTGGAGAGCCTAACTCCGGCGAAGCGGCAGGCGGCGCTATGGGTGGAGCTGTATCGCTTGATCAGATCACGCATGATCGGATCACGTTATGGGCAGTTCCGATGGTTAACCCGGATGGGATGAACTTGGCCCAGGACGGATTATGGCCGGGTTGTCCTTTCAGGGAGCAGTTGCTGGAGTGGAACAAAGGCAGCGAGGACTTCAGCCGCTGGAAGGCGAATATTCGCGGAGTGGATCTTAATGATCAGTTCCCGGCGGGCTGGGAGGAGGAACGCGCCAGGCGCAACATTTCTGGACCTTCCGCGCAGGACTATGGCGGAGAGATGCCGCTTAGCGAGCCAGAGGCCGCGGCTCTCGCCGGTCTGACTTACGGGCAGCGCTTCGCCAGGGTAGCGTCCTTGCATACGCAGGGGCGGGAAATATATTGGAACTACCGCAATATGGAGCCGGCTTCCGCGGAAGTGCTCGCCGAACGCTTGGCCCAAGCCAGCGGGTATACCGCGGTGAAGTTAACAGGCAGCGATGCAGGGTATAAAGATTGGTTTATTCATGAATTTCACCGCCCGGGCTTCACGATAGAGGCGGGTGAAGGCGTTAATCCGCTGCCGATTGCGCAATTCGACAGCATATACGGGGAGATAGCACCGCTGTTGGCGGAGTTTATCAGGGGGTAGCCCGGGTTTTTTTGAAAAATTACACAATTTATTACTCAACTTTCGCAGCTTGAAATCTTCTAATGACCTTAATGCAACTGGGGAGCTGGGATAGGTTGCTGGAATTGACTTTGTAAGCATGCTGAAGGCTCATTTTCTGCTCTTAGCGCGCGCTGTGACGATTTGGTTCATCTGACTGGATCGAGCAGTTACTCCTGAGCAGCCGGCCAGCCCGGCGTGAAGGCACGCGTGGAGGTGTATGAAATATCATACACAACATACACGTAGCGGCATCATTGGGGAGATGTGTATGAATTATCGTACATAAACGCACTCGTAGCGCCCTGATTCGGGAAATGTGTATGAATTATCGTATATAAACACACTCGTAGCATCCTGATCAGGGAATATGTATGAATTATCATACACAAACGCACTCGTAGCGCCCTGATTCGGGAGATGTGTATGAATTATC
>NZ_KB907263.1:77598-129072 GCF_000381905.1 Paenibacillus fonticola DSM 21315
CACTCGTAGCGTCCTGATTCGGGAGATGTGTATGAATTATCGTACATAAACGCACTCGTAGCGTCCTGATTCGGGGGATGTGTATGAATTATCATACACAACACACTCGTAGCGTCCTGATTCGGGAATTGTGTATGAATTATCGTATATAAACACACGCGCAGCGTCCTGATTCGGGAGATGTGTATGAATTATCATACACAACACACGCGCAGCGTCCTGATTCGGGAGATGTGTATGAATTATCATACACAACACACTCGTAGCGCCCTGATTCGGGAGATGTGTATGAAATATCATACACACCACACTCGTAGCATCCTGATCAGGGAATATGTATGAATTATCATACACAAACACACACGTAGCAGCCTGATCCAAGCGGACAGAACCGAAGTCCTCTGGTCTGCGCTCTCCCGATTAAGTGCTCACTGGTCTGACAGGTCTGCTGCTCTTAAGTATGGCTTCATTGAACCGTATCGCGGGGGCGATCCGAAGACCGGTAATTGGTGTTAACGCTGAATCCACGCCGAAGGCTTATTGCCAAATTTCGTGATAAATTACTTAGGTCAGGCGATTGCTGCATAGCAGCACCAGCGGCCAGGCGATGCTGCTATGCAGCACCGGCTTCATTGCCCGGCAAACTTTCGTCAAGCCGTTGATCTCCCCACCTTCAAGCCAATGATACACCTAGTTCAAGTTATTATTTTTTCTCAGCGAAAGTGGAGTTATAAGTTTTCAGCGGAGCGGAACAATTTATAATCGGAGAAAAAACTGCCGCTAATGGCTGTCTGTTTCCTAGAAAATACTTCGACAGAAGTTTTTTATATATGGCAAAATAGGGTATTGTAGAACTATATAAGTTGAACAATGGAAATGGATATGGGGCAAGTACGTAAAGTGATCCTACGATTGCTGTTGCTTCCAGACTTCTTGGATGTTATAGGTTTCAAGAGGTAGAAATCCGCTTGCAAAGGAGACCACAAGCTTATGCTTTCAAAGCAGCTTTCTCCCAGAAAGCTTTCAATTTCTCCGGAATCATTTTTCTCCTTTGCCTGCATGGCATTTTTAATTTCAACTTATATGTAAAGAGGAGGGAAAGGGATGAAATGGAGAAGATTATGGTCGCTGCGGCACTGGTCCCATATATTTCGCCGTGTCCCCCGATTGCTTGGCTCATCACAGGTTCCTGTTCTCGACAAACTGCTGCTCGTTGTGCCTGCCCTGGCGTATTGGGTGCTGCCCGACGTTTTGCCGTTCATCCCGGTGGATGATATGGCCGTGACGATGATGTTGATGAACTGGTTCGTCACGCGGGCCGAACGGAGACATCCGCCTGCATGATCAGTATGCTTCAAGGAACAGTGCTTGCGTGACGGGGATACATTCTTTACAATAGGAATATTGGAAAGTCATAAGAAGACAGGAGTGATCGTATGAGCGTCAAAATTACCCGCAATGCGGCGAAGGTGATAAAGAAAGAACTGGATAAAGAAGAGAACCAAGGACTTAAGCTTAAAGTGTTCATCACCCATGCTCATGGTGATCATGCCCACTATGGCCTAGATTTGGTCAAGCCTGCCGGCCAGGATCACATTGTGGCTACAGACAAGGACATCGACGTCATTGTTGATCTGAGCGAACCGCTGTTGGAAGGCGTAAAGATCGATTATTTATATTTCCCGGAGGAAGGCTTCGTCATTACGAATCCATCCAAAGGAAATCACGGCGACCACTAGCATTTGAAAAAGAAGGGATTTCAGCATGGCTAATGACATTCGCATATGCGAGAAATGCAATCATATACGGATGAAGACGTTCATTCAGAAGCTTCAGAAAATGGCACCGGATGCGGACATCAAGATTGGCTGTAAGTCGTATTGCGGTCCTTGCGGCAAGCGGGCGTTCGTCTATATTAACGGGCGCTATGTCAGCGCTCCGACCGAAGACGAAGTACTGGAGAAGGCGGCTCCTTTTGTGAAGAAGCCGAAATGAGAATTTAAAGGAGCTGCTCATATGATAGAGATATGAGCAGCTCCTTTATTTTTCATGGACAGTGTCAACTAGCGAAATTGCGGTATGAGGTTATTTGTAATAACCCGATCGGAGATAGACAAGCGCAGCTTTTCTTCGTTGTATCCCGGGCGGCATATCTCGGTATTCACCAGTTCCCTTGTATCGAGACTGTAGCACTGCCCGTTGCTGAACTCCAGGTCGGCAGAAGGAATATAGTATACCTGCCCGTCTGTGAAGGCGCCGGAACGCAGTACGACAAAGCGTTCGCCGTCTCCGAACAGATTGTGTCCCATCATCCGGTAAGACTCCGTGGAAATACCCAGCAAATGCAAAAGCGAAGGGGCCATGTCCAGCTGCCCAGCAGGCTGATCATATACTCCGGCCTCTGTCCCATTGGGCAAATGGATCAGAAGGGGGACTTGATTCATGATCTGGTGCATATCGAGGTCGGATAAAGTCTTTTTCAGAAATCGTTCATAATCCTGTTTGTCTCTAAGCGAGTTATCATGATCGCCGTAGACGTATAAGATCGTGTTGTCCCAAAGCCCCTTTTGCTTCATGCCTTCCACAAGCTGTCCGAGCGCCGCATCCACATAATGCACTGATTCCAAATAGTTGCCGAAAATCGAGCCTTTGAATTTACCCGCATCCAGTTTGGAAACTGAGGCAGGCAACTGGTACGGATGATGGCTCGTCAAGGTGATAAGAAAGGAATAGAAGGGCTTGTTGCGGTGTTGGTCATGGTCCCCGGTCATGAATTCAAGTGACTGGCGGAAAAAGGACTTGTCCCCAAGTGACCAACCAAGCGCCTCATCCATAACATAGTGCTTCTTGCTGTAGAACCGGTCATAGCCCATCGCTTCATACATGATGTTCCGGTTCCAGAAGCTTCCTTCGTAAGCATGGAAAGCGGCTGTCTTATAGCCGTGTTGCCCGAGAATTTGTGGGAGAACATCATATTCGTGGTGAGGATAACGAACGAATACCGAGCCTGTCGGCAAAGGATGCAGCGAGCTGTTCGAAGAGAAGTCAGCGTCCGAGGTACGGCCCTGACCCGTCTGATGATAAAAGTTAGGGAAGTACAGGCTCTCCTCCATCAGCCGGTTAAAATGAGGCGTAATCTCCTCATTTCCGATTTTCTTGCCGATCATAAAATTCATGAAAGCTTCAACTTGAACCACAATGATATTGCTCTCTTTATATGCGCCAAAAGTAGCGTTAGGCTGATTGCGCCTCTCGGCGGCATCCAGAAACCACCCTTCGATTTCCGCAGACTCCTCCCGAGTGAGCGCAGGCTTGCTGCTTAAGCGCTCCTTTGCATAGCGATACCCGTCATAATAGTGAAAGCCTAGCAGGCCGGTAATGTTGTACAAAGATAAATTCCACCAGTTGCCAACGAAAAGATTGCCTGCCCAAGTGTTCTTGTAATGATTGATCGGGCCCATCGTCATAACATAGCCGATGATGAAGGCGAGAAATCCTGTCAGGAGGCGGCGAAGCGGGCGTTTGCCTGCTTTGGGGAATACCGGACCGTCCGTACTGTTCGGCTGCGCATGAGGGGCTTCCAACTCGTCGAAAGCCATCCAAGCATGCCCCGGGCCTGCATCCTGCGGACTGGGGGCCGTGCGCACCTTGCGTCTGCGCGATGCGAAATGCTGCATTGCCGCAAGCCCGATAAGCACCACAAGCCAGGTGATGATATCGGCAGCTAGCCAAAGATCGGAGCGGGCGATAAGAGACATGATGCTCTCGCCCAGCTCGCCGACCTGTCCTGCTTGAAGCAGCACAGGAATCGTAATAAAATCCTGGAAATACCGGTAGTAGATCAGGTCGGCAAAGATCAGTCCTGACAACAGGACGTTCAGGAGGAGCAGGGCGATCGTGCGTGCCCGGCCGTACAGCCAAAATATCCAGAACGATGCGAGCATAATCGATCCGACGGCAATGACATTATCGAGCCGGTTCATATCGATGTTGCTCACTTTCAGGTTGTTATGCAAATAGCGAAGCTTGAGGAACAGAGCGAGGATAAACAGCGCATATTCGAAATAGCGCAGCTGGAATAGCCGGCGCATTTGAGGCGGCGCCAGTTTTTTTCGTCCATCTCTGTTGCTGAAGTGCAGCGGCATTGCTTAGCTCCTTTCAAGTAAAACCAAGTGCAGCCAAGTGAAACCAAGGGACGTCAAGGGACGCTAAGAGACGCCAAAAGACGCCAAGAGACGTCAAGAGACACCAAGCAAAACAAGCAGCTTTAGTGCCGCGGAGGAAGGGGGCCGAGAAACTGCAAATACTGGCACTCAATGCGTCCGTTAAACAGCTTTCGGCGCTTATCTGCCTTGCGGTGGAAGTCATGCTCGAACTGTTTGGTTGGCGTCAGCGCAAAGAAGGACCAGGTTGGCAGCCCCGCCGCGACGCGGCCAAGCTGGGAAATCAGCTTGCGGACTTCCTTCTCCTCACCGATGCGTTCACCGTACGGCGGATTTGTAATGAGGCAGCCATAGTCGCCCTGCGGCTCGATTTTGACGGCCGGCATGGCCTGGAAGACAATTTCCTTGCCGAGTCCTGCACTTTTCGCTGCAGCTGTGGCAACCTCGATCGCTTTCGGATCGATATCGCTGCCGGCGATATTTAGCGGAATATCATCCTTCACCGTATCGAAGGCTTCCTCCCGGGCTTGCTCCCATAGCGATTCCGGAATAACGGGCCACGCATCCGAATTGAAGGAGCGGCGCAGGCCCGGCGCGATATTCCAGCCGATTAGCGCAGCTTCAATCGGCAGCGTACCCGATCCACAGCACGGATCGTAGAATGGCCGGGCCGGGTTTTGGTTCCAACGGCTAAGCAGGATCATCGCTGCTGCCATCGTCTCTTTAAGCGGGGCTTCCGTTGCCACCTTGCGATAGCCGCGCTTATGCAGGGCGGGGCCGGTCGTGTCCAGCGTTAATAGAGCTTTGTCATTGAGCAGGTTGATCTCGATGACGTAGCGCGGGCCGGTCTCCTCGAACCACTCGGTATGATAGGCTTCCTTCAGCTTTTCGACAATCGCTTTTTTGACGATGCCTTGACAGGCAGGCACGCTGCTTAGTTGGGATTTGTGGGAGCGCCCTTCTACGGGAAATTCGCCGTGGGCGGGAATCCAATCCTGCCAAGGCAGAGCTTTCGTACCTTCGAACAGCTCATCAAATGTTACTGCGGAGAATTCCCCCATTTTGACCAGCACGCGGTCAGATGTGCGCAGCCACAAGTTGCAGCGGCAAATGTCGATAAAGTCTCCGGTGAATGTGACTCGTCCGTTTTCGACAACCGTATCTAAATATCCTAGCTCTTTTAATTCCCGGGCTACGACAGCTTCGAGGCCCATAGGGGAGGTCGCGATAAGTTGCAGTGGACCTGGCATATACGTATATCAACTCCGTTTTAAGTTTTCATAAGGTCATGCGCGTAATAATGCGTCTGTTCCGTGATGAGATGCAAATCACAAATCAGGCAGCTTCGTTAGCCTAATCTTGTATCAATCGCTCAAAAACCATACAATCCAGTATAGGACAATGTAAGAAAAGTTACAAACAGGTTTTTTCAATCAGAGGAGCGTGAATGACATATGCTGACACCTGAACAATATGCGGAGGAAATCTACGCTGAAGATGAACAGTTGAACAAGGTAAAACAGAGCATTGAAGATTGCGGAATGAGGGATGTATCGATAGCTCCCGGATATGGAAGGCTGTTAACGTTATTGGTAAAAACCTCAGGGGCTAAAGCCGTGCTGGAAATCGGCGCGCTCGGTGGCTACAGCGGAATTTGCATGGCCAGAGGAATGAACGGGGATGGGAAGCTGCTGTCCCTGGAGTTGAAGGAAGATAACGCTGACCTGGCGCGAAGAAACATAGCGGAGGCCGGTTACGGGGAGATCGTTGAGTACCGGATCGGCCCGGCGCTGGACAGCTTGGCGCAACTGGAGGAGCAGGGAGAGCGGTTCGATTTCTTTTTTATCGATGCGGATAAAGAGAACTACCCTGCATACCTGGAATATGCGATCAAATTGGCGCATCCGGGAGCTATCATCGCCGGGGACAACACGCTGCTTCGCGGGCGAACCTTGAATCCGGACAAAAATGGTCCGGCTGTACTGGCCATGCGTAAATTCAATGAGATGATAGCGCGGGACGAGCGGCTGCTCAGCGCCTTTATTCCGGCCTATGACGGCCTGGCGCTGGCTATAGTGAAATAGGGGCCGCAGTCCGGTTAGAGGCAAGGGGCGTACGGCCTTGCAGATTTTACTGCAAGCTTTTTAAGCAGCGGTTAATCAACGGGAGGAAGACAGCATTGGCTTGGCATACAGCTTCATTCGAACCCATACCGTATTGAATAGCAGGAGCACGCCTGAAATGATGAATATCCCCTCGATTCCGATATACCCGGATAAAAAACCGCCGATCAAGGCGCCAAGCATATTCCCCAGCGCAAGCGTGCTGCTGTTGAAGCCGAAGGCACGGCTTTCCATGCCGTCCGGGGTATAGTGCCGGATTAGCGCGTTGACACTTGGCAATAGACCGCCCATAAATATGCCCATCAGGAAACGGATAATGATCAACTGCCATACATTTTGGACAAACGCCTGAGGAATAAGGGTTGCCGCTGCTCCGACCAAACAGTAGGTCAAAATGCGGTGAGCGCCTAACTTGTCACTAACCCTGCCGAGTACTGGGGATGTAATCATGTTGGAAATTCCGGTTGCCGCGGTGACGACTCCAGCCCAGAAAGGGACGTTGGCCGCGATGCCGTGCAGATGCTCCACATAAATCGGCAGAAGCGACATCGGGCTGAGCATGGCGAATTGCAGCAGGAAGGTCACTGCGAATAGGGCTGTAAGCTGCGGTGTTTTGTTCAGCTCAAGGAACCCTTGCAAGATGGAAATTTGCGGGGCTTGGGCGGCTTCCTCGCGATTGAAGCTTTCACGCACGAACAGCAGGGCCAGCATGGAAGCGATAAACAGCAGAATGCCGGTAATATAGAAGATCGGCCGGAAGCCGACCCATTCGGCCAGCAGGCCCCCGATCAGCGGGCCGAGAATCGTGCCGGCTACGATACCGGATTGAACGATCCCCATAGCGAAGCCCATGCGTTCCTTCGGAGCTGTGCCCGAGACAAGCGCCACAGCCGCTGGGTTGAACCCGGAGATCGTGCCGTTTAGCATGCGCAGCGCGAGCAGATGCCAAGGCTGAGTCGCGAAGCCCATCAATGTAATTACGATGGCCATGCCGAAGCCGGAGCGAAGGAGCATGATTTTGCGGCCGTATTTATCAGCAAGCTTGCCCCATATCGGTTGAAAAATAAAAGCCGTCGCAAAATTAGCGGCAAATATCGATCCAGCCCATAAGCCGATCGCCTGTTCGCCGTGAACATTTAAATCTCTCGCCAAGTATAGCGATAGAAACGGCGTAATCATCGTCATGCCGGCATTGACTAGAAATTGACCGAACCAAAGCACAAGGACATTTACTTTCCACGTATTTATGTCCTTCACTTCCTTTCTGTGCAACAAGTTGTCTTAATATGAGATGAGTTATTCAAATTATTTGCATTGAATCCAACGTTTAAAAAAAACACTCCATTTAACAATGACAATAACAAAAAGTCAGTAGCAACTTACTGACTTTTGAAAATAGGATAACCCGATATATCGAAAGTAACCAGCCTGTATGTAAAATGGTCATCCTAATATGTAATTATAGACCAAAAGTAGTTACAGACCCAAAGCCCGCTCAATCAAAACCCAAACCGCTGTTATGACGAGAACAACTACAGCAAGAGCCAGCTTGCCGACTGCACGCTGCACATGGGGTTTCTTCTTCACTTCTTCAGGAGCCTTGGCATACCACCACAAACCGAAAGGAATCAACAGTGCGATCACAATAGCGCCAATAAAGTGCATAATATTCATGAGCACTGGCATTAACACCCCCTTAGCTTTATTTCTGATTGCGGAATCTTTTAACTCGTTACACCCTAATAATATTAAATACGCAGTATCCCGACAAAGGATGTCATACTATTGTCATCGGATGTTCCGGTGTGATAGTTGTTACTTACTTTTAAAAAGGGCATAATGTACATTAGGGAAATTTTAAATAAATGGGGGCTTGCTATCATGAGTTATAATGATCGGTTTATTCGTGCCTGTCTGAGGCAGGAAGTGGATCGCACTCCTGTTTGGTATATGCGCCAGGCAGGGAGATACGATCCGGAGTATCGCAAAATCAAGGAGAAGTACAGCTTGCTTGAAATTTGCCTTCAGCCGGAGCTCGCCGCTGAAGTAACGCTTATGCCGGTTAGAAAGCTGGGCGTCGATGCCGCCATTTTATATTCTGATATTATGAATCCGGTTGCTTCTATCGGTATTGATTTTGATATTGTCAAAGATGTAGGGCCTGTCATTCATAATCCGATTCGCACGAAACAAGACATTGACCGGCTGAAGCCAATTGATGTCGAAAAGGATTTGTCACACATACTGAAGACGATTTCAATTTTGGACAAGGAACTGGATGTGCCGCTTATTACGTTTGCGGGAGCTCCTTTTACGCTTGCCAGCTATTTGATCGAAGGCCGCCCGTCGAAAAATTACATCCACACCAAGAGCCTGATGTATGGCGAACCGCAGCTGTGGCACAAGCTGATGGAGAAGCTGGGCGACATGGTCATTACTTATTTGCGTGCCCATATGAAGAACGGAGGCAAGGCGTTCCAATTGTTTGACAGCTGGGTGGGCGCGCTGTCAGCTAAAGATTTTCAAATTTATGTGCTGCCGACGATCCAGCGCATTTTTGCCGAATTGCAGGATTTGAATGTACCGAACATTTATTTCCCGGGCGTAAGCTCAGGTGAACTGCTCCCAACGCTTACCGGGCTTCAGACAGACGTGATCGGACTGGACTGGCGCGTTCCGATCCGGGAAGGACGCCTCCGGACCGGCGGGAAGTATGCGATCCAGGGAAATTTAGATCCATTAGTATTAACTGCGCCAATGGATGTGATTAAAGAATATGCCCGGGAAATTATCGACCAGGGGGTCGAATCTCCGGGATTCGTGTTCAATTTGGGACATGGACTATTTCCGGAAGCTTCGCTGGACAAGCTTCGCGAACTGACAGAGTTCGTTCACGAATACTCAGCGGAAGCCATCGCAAGTCAACAGCGGCAACTCTCGTAAGAGAGCTGCTGCTCTCTGAAAGAGAGTATTAATCGACAAAGCAGAGGTGAAGTATCGTGACAACTACAATCGGTGTATTAGTCATGTCCTATGGAACGCCTGAGAGCATGGATCAGGTAGAAGCTTACTATACTCATATCCGCCGGGGGCATCCGCCAACGGAAGAACAACTGCAGGAGCTTACGGAACGCTATGAGGCGATCGTTGGCGGGGTATTCCCGCTTCGCGCCAATACGGACAATCAGGTAGCAGCGCTTCAGGAGACGCTGAACCGGATGAATCAGGATAAGGATAAGAAATATGTGTGCTATCAAGGATTGAAGCATGCTCGTCCCTTTATCGAAGACGGGGTGGCCCAAATGGCAGAGGACGGTATCAAGGAAGCGGTCGGCATCGTGCTTGCCCCGCATTATTCCGTCATGAGCGTCGGCAGTTATATTAAGCGGGCTGAGGCAAAGGCTGAGGAATGCGGAGTACGGATGAAATTCGTCAGCAGCTACCATCTCCATCCGAAGCTGATCGAAGCTTTTGCCAATAAAGTATCGAGTAAGCTTGATTTATTCGAGGAAGCCGGGGCTGAACGAAGCAAAGTAAAAGTATTGTTTAGCGCTCACAGCTTGCCTGAGAAAATTCTTGCTATGGGCGACCCTTACCAGGATCAGTTGCTGGAGACATCCGCGGCGATTGCCGAGAAAACAGGGGTAGTCTCCTGGCAGTTTACCTGGCAAAGTGCCGGCCGTACGGCTGAGCCCTGGCTTGGCCCGGACATACTGGATACGCTTCGCAGCTTAAGCCAAGAGCAGGTGGAGGATGTGCTGGTCGCTCCGATTGGATTCGTATCCGACCACCTGGAAGTGCTATATGATCTCGACATTGAAGCCAAGACGGTAGCCAAAGAGCTGGACATTCGTCTTGAACGGATCGATTCCTTAAATACAGACCCTTTATATATGGAGACACTCAGCGACGTCATCCTTATGGCAAAGGAATGAACGGACATATGAGCAATGCGTCCCGCAAGGTAGTGGTGGTTGGCGGTGGTTTAACCGGACTTAGCGCGGCCTTTTACATCCGTAATTTCTATAAGGAGAGAGGATGGAAACCGGAGATTACGCTAGTTGAGAAAGATAAGATGCTGGGCGGCAAGATTGAGACCTTGCACAAAGACGGCTTTGTGATCGAGAAAGGGCCGGATTCATTCCTTGCCCGCAAAACGGCGATGATCGATCTGGCCAAGGAACTGGAGCTGGATCATGAATTGGTGAGCACGAACCCGGAGGCGAGAAAGACTTATATCGTCAACAAGGGAAGGCTGCATCCCATGCCATCCGGTCTTGTATTAGGGGTACCTACCGAACTGGGACCGTTTCTGAAATCCGGCCTCGTCAGCTGGGGCGGCAAGCTGCGGGCGCTGACTGACCTTATTCGCCCGTCCCGCAAAAGTACGGAGGATGAATCCCTGGGCGATTTCATTGAACGCCGCCTCGGTGCTGAAGTGCTTAGCAATATGACAGAGCCGCTGCTGGCCGGCATTTATGCCGGAGATACCTACCGTCTTAGTCTGCAGTCGACATTTCCCCAGTTCGGAGAAATGGAACGGAAATACGGCAGCCTGATAAAAGGGATGATGACAGGCAAGAAGCCTGTCGAGACGCATACCGGGACGAAGAAGAGCACTTTTCTCACCTTCCGCCAAGGATTGCAAAGTCTCATTCATGCCCTTGTCCACGAGCTTGACGATGTCACACAGCGGGTGGAAACGGAAGTTCGTTCCATCGAGCGTATAGGAGAAAGGGGCTATGAAGTTGTTCTGGCTTCTGGTGAAGTCATCCCGGCCGACGACATTGTCGTCACAACACCGGCTTTCGCTGCGGCTGATTTGCTGCGGCCCCTCGTCGATGTGAGTGCGCTGGATGCGATAAATTACGTCACGGTTGCCAACGTTGTGCTGGCCTTTGACCGGAAAGACGTAAGCGGGCAGTTTGACGGCTCGGGCTTTCTCGTTCCTCGCAAGGAGGGACGCAATATTACAGCCTGCACTTGGACGGGCGTAAAGTGGCTGCATACGAGTCCAGAGGATAAAATGCTCTTGCGCTGCTACGTCGGGCGTTCTGGAGATGAGCAGAACGTGCACCTTCCAGACGAGGCGCTTACTGAGCTTGTCAGGAAGGATTTGCGTGAGCTGATGAATATTACCGCAGATCCGTTATTTGTGGAAATTACGCGCTTGCCGAAATCGATGCCCCAATATCCTGTCCATCATTTGCAGCATATTGCCGATTTCAAAGCTCGGCTTGACCAGACCCTGCCGGGCGTATATGTTACCGGTGCGGCTTTTGACGGCGTCGGTCTGCCTGACTGCATTCGCCAGGCCAAGCAATTGGCCGGGGAGATGGCGGATAAGCTGCCGGCAGAAACAAATGAATAATTGATTAAAGAAAGGGACCCTTTCGCTGAAAAATAGGCGAGGGGTTCTATTTATTTCAGGTTAGCTGATATAATAAAATCATGTGTGTTCGCTGATTGAATGTGTTCGCAGAATGAAATGGAAATTATACAATTTCTGAAGGAGTTTATGATGTATCCACCAAGATCCAATAAATATCGAAAAAAAAAGCAGGAAAAACAGCGGAGACAAAATCGCTTCTGGCTTACTCTTAATTTAGCGCTAATTATCGCGATCATTGCCTTGGGAGCTTATTATTTAGCCGAAGAACGAGTTCCCGCTGGCAGCAAGGGCAGCAGTGACCCGTCTTTTGTGGATGAACCTGCCAGCCACAGCAATGATGAGCGGGACGGGAATACGAATTCATCGAAAGCGGGCGAAGGAAGCACGCAAAGTTCGGATTCGGAGCTAAATGACCGCGTTAGGGGTGACGACGCCGGTCTAGCTGATGAAGCTGGCGAAGTTAGCGGGCATGACGGCGCAGACGAGGCGGCGGCCCATAATGACCCGACGGCCACGAACGACCCGACTGGAGAACAGGAAGAACCGCTGCTGCCGGGGGAGGAGGATCAGGAAGCGGTCGTTCATTTGCATTTTGCCGGAGATACGATATTCTCGGGAAGCATTGCCCCGAAGCTTGAAAAAGAAGGGTATCATTATCCATATGAACATGTGCGCGATCTGTTTCTTAACGACGATTTAAGCGTACTTAACCTGGAAACGCCTGTAACTGCCGGAGGAACGCCAGCGGAAGACAAGTCATTCGTGTTCAAAGCGCCGCCCAAGTCCCTTCCGCCGATGCATAAGGCTGGCGTAGATGCGGTTAATTTAGCTAACAATCACACACTGGACCAAGGGGTTGAAGGGCTGCTTGATACGATCAAGCATCTGAAAGATAGCGACATACGATATTTTGGTGCCGGAAAAAATAAATCTGAAGCCTATTCTCCTCTTTATGTGGAGCGAAATGGGATAAAAATCGCTTTGTGCGGGTTCAGCCGGGTTATCCCGCAGGCGGATTGGGCGGCAGGCAAGAACAAGCCGGGCGTTGCGGTGGCCTATGATTCCACGGCAGCTGTGAAAACGGTGGAGGCCGCCCGCAAGGAAGCGGATTTGGTCGTCGTCGTGACGCACTGGGGGAAGGAAAGGACGACGGTGCTGGAGAAGCATCAGACCTCACTCGCCCATTCTTTTATCGATGCGGGTGCCGATTTAGTTATCGGCGGTCATCCTCATGTGCTGCAAAGCATCGAGCAATATAAAGGGAAATGGATTGCCTACAGCACAGGGAACTTTATTTTTACAAAAAAGTCTGACGCGCCAGATACTTGGGATACGGCGGTGTTTGAAGCGAAATGCTCGAAGAAGGGGGACTGCCGGCTTAAATTGCTGCCTTTCCGTACAGAGATCGGTCAGCCGGTTCCGTTAAAGGGAGAGGAAGGCGAGCGGTTGTTCAAGAAAGTGGAGAACTTGTCCCAAAATGTTAAAATTAACAAAAACGGAGAAGTGCTCTTCAACAACTGACCGCCTACCGAAGGAGGCCTCTAGTATGAACAACTTATGCGTGGCTCACCGAGGGTTCTCAAGCAAGGCTCCCGAGAATACGATGGCCGCAATCAGGATGGCTATGCAGAATCCGTATGTGCAGTGGGTAGAAGTAGATGTGCAATTAACCAAGGATGGCGTACCAGTCTTGATTCATGATTATACTTTGAACCGGACGACGAGCGGGCGTGGGCCAGTGAAAGAGAAAACGTGGGAAGAACTGAAAAAGCTCGATGCTGGCAGCTGGAAATCAAAAATATTCAAAGGAGAGCGTTTAATCTCCTTGGATGAATTTCTAAGCGCCATATGCGGACGCCTCCGCGCCAATATTGAAATTAAAGCCCGGGGAGATATGTATCCGGGTCTTGAAGAGAAAGTGATTACAGCGATCAAGCGGCGGCAGATGGAGCGCGATGTCGTTTTAACTTCCTTTGAGCCGAAAATATTGGCCAGAATTAGAGAGCTTACGCGCGGCGTGCGCACCGGTCTCATTATCGAGGGCCAACCGAAGGATTTACTGCTACGGCTGCAGTTGCTGCGCTGCTCCTTTCTATCGATCAGCCACCGTTATTTAACGGCCGATTTGGCTGCGCGTGCTGCAAGGCTGGGCATAACAGTCATGGCCTGGACGATCGATGACGCGCGAACGATGAAGCGCATTGCGGCCATGCATGAAGATATCCTTATTTGCACCAACCGTCCGGACGTGTGGCAGACGGCAATGATCTAACACAATAATTGCATTATTAGGAGGCGCAATTACGATGAAACAGCTCATTAAAAATATTTATTGTGTGGGGCGCAATTACCGGCTGCATGTAGAGGAACTGGGAAATGACGTTCCAAAGGAACCGATGATTTTCATGAAGCCGTCCCATGCGGTCGTACCGATGGATGGCAGTAAGGTGGTTTTGCCGGAAGGACGCGGGGAGGTTCATTATGAAGCCGAGCTTGTCCTGCGCATTGGACGGAATTATGAGCCGGGAATTTCGGTGGATGATTTGGTGGATGTGATGGCTTTTGGCATTGACTTCACACTGCGCGATGTACAGAACGAGCTGAGGGAAATCGGACATCCCTGGACAGCGGCTAAAGCATTCCTGAATTCAGCGCCATTGACGCCTTATATGGCATTTCCCGGTACAGAGGGTGTGGCTGGCGAAGATTTTCTGCTGCGGAAAAACGATGAGATTGTACAGCGGGGGAACACCGCTAATATGATTTTTTCATTACAGCAAATTGTTGATTTTATCGCGGAGCGATATGGATTGGGCGAAGGGGACCTGATCTTCACCGGGACGCCTGAAGGAGTCGGGCCGGTAGCTGATGGGGACAAGCTTGAATTGGCTTACGGAGGCCGGGTTCTTGGCAGCTGCACGGTGCAGCTTGGGTCCGGTTCCAATTCCTAAGATGGGCTGGCTGATTGGATTTACCGGCGCGATCGTTGTATCGGCAGCGGCATATTGGAAACGGTCGCTCAGTTTGTCGGGCATGATTGCCGCCACATTGATGGGAACGATTTATTTTGGCGCCGGGAATGTATTCTGGTTCGGAATATTGCTGCTGTTTTTTATTACATCGAGCTTGTTTTCTAAACTAAAAGCGGACCGAAAATCGGAGTCGGAGAAGAGCTACGCCAAATCCGGCACAAGAGACGCAGGGCAGGTGATGGCTAATGGCGGGCTGGGGATGGCAGCTTGTGTCGGTAACGCGCTGTGGCCGGATTCAGGATGGGTGCTGTTTTTTATCGGCGTTATGGCCTCCGTAACGGCCGATACGTGGGCGACGGAATGGGGCAGTCTCAGCCGGAAGCCTCCGAGGTCTATATTGAATGGCAAGCCGATAACTGCCGGGACGTCCGGAGGGGTATCGCTGCTCGGAAGTTTAGCCGCTCTAGGCGGCGCCGTGATAATCGGAGGAGCTGGCTGGCTGCTTGCGCAATGGGCTGGCCTTGCGGCTGATGTGGGCAAGCCTGTGTTATTATGGATCGTCATCGGCGGATTGTCCGGCTTTGCTGGGGCAATGATCGACTCTTATTTGGGAGCTACAGTTCAGAGCATGTATCGCTGTACGGTCTGTGGCCGAAGCGTGGAGGCGGTGAGGCATTGCAATGAAGCCACTGTCCCTTTGCGGGGCTTTACTTGGTTAAATAACGATATGGTGAATATGATCAGTTCACTTGCGGCAGGCGGTATCGCTCTCGCTTTAGGCAAATGGCTGTTTGGCGTTGTTTGATAAGCTATTGTTATTTTTTTGGATACGCTGCAGAAGCTGCGCGCTTGTATTTCATGTAAAGTAGGGAACAAGATGAACATTTTAACAGTAGAACAAATTTCGAAGAGTTACGGGGACAAGGTTTTGTTTGAGGATGCGTCCTTCGGAATGGAGCAATACGACAAAATCGGCATTATCGGTGTAAATGGGACAGGGAAATCCACTTTTTTGCGCATTGTTGCCGGTCTTGAGGCACCGGATTCCGGTCGTGTGGCGGTAAACAATGACGTAAGGATCGCCTGTTTGCCGCAAAACCCGGATTTTGATCCGGATACGACGGTGCTGCGGCAGGTGTTCCAGGGTGAAGATCCATTGCTGCGAACGGTGTCAAGCTATATTGAAGCCGTTGAGCAGTTGGAGCTGAATCCAGCGGACGAACAGCAGCAGGCTGCGGTTACGAAACTGAGCCAGGAGATGGATCGGCTGCAGGCCTGGGGACTGGAAAGCGAAGCAAAAAGCGTGCTGTCAAAGCTGGGCATTACGGACTTTGGCGCCAAAGTCGGTCAGTTGTCCGGCGGGCAGCGTAAACGAATCGCCTTGGCTTCCGCACTGATCGTTCCGTCCGAGCTGCTCATTTTGGACGAGCCGACGAACCATATTGACAACGAATCCGTGGCCTGGCTGGAGGCCTATTTGCAACGGCGCCGCGGCGCTTTGCTCTTGATTACACATGACCGTTATTTCCTTGACCGGGTATGCAACGTCATGCTGGAGCTCGATCATGGCAGGCTGTTCCGCTACGAAGCAAACTACACCCGCTTTCTCGAGCTGAAGAGCGAGCGGGAGGAGCGGGAAGCATCTGCCGAGCAGAAACGGCAAAATTTGCTTCGCAACGAGCTGGCATGGATTAAAAGGGGAGCAAGGGCGAGAACGACGAAGCAGAAGGCAAGAATTGAACGGTTTGAGAAGCTGCAGCAGGAGAGAACGGAGTATAAGAGCGACCAGCTCGATATTTCTGTGGCCTCCACACGCTTAGGGCGAAAAATCGTGGAAATTTCTGAGTTAAGCAAATCGGCTGCAGATCGCCTTCTGATCCGGGATTTGACCTATACGGCGGTTCCCGGAGACCGGGTCGGCATTATCGGTCCGAACGGCAGCGGGAAGTCAACTTTGCTGAATATGATAGCCGGCCGAGTGGAGCCGGATGAGGGACATGTTGAATTGGGAACGACCGTGAAGCTCGGTTTTTTCACGCAGGAGCACCAGGAGATGGATGAGAAGCAGCGGGTTATCGAGTATATCAAAGAGGAAGCGGAGGTCATTACGACCTCCGACGGCTCGCGGATTACTGCAGCGCAAATGCTAGAACGCTTTCTGTTTTCGCCAACGATGCAATGGACCCCGATCAGCAAGCTGTCAGGCGGCGAGAAGCGCAGGCTGTATTTGCTTCGCGTGCTGATGGGGGCGCCAAATGTGCTTCTGCTCGACGAACCGACGAATGATCTCGACATCCAGACATTAACGGTGCTGGAGTCATACTTGGATGAATTTCCGGGAGCGGTGTTCGTTGTTTCTCATGACCGGTATTTTCTTGATCGGACTGTGGATAAAATTATGGCTTTTGAAGGAGACGGTGTCGTTGCCGTTCATGCAGGGGACTACAGCGATTATGAAGAGAGGCTGCAGCATATGAAACGTGCTGAGCCGGAGCCAGGGATAGGGAGCGGCGGAGCGAGGGGCAAAGCATCCTCAGCGAACGATTCGGGCTCCAAAGGAGAGCAGAATGCAGCAGCTGGTCCGGATAGCAAGGATTCGGCGCGGGTGGAGCGGGTGAAGTTCAGCTATAACGAGCAGCGGGAATATGAAGCAATTGACGGTATGGTGGAAGCGGCGGAAGAGCGGCTTACAAATATCGCTGCGGAGATGGAAGCAGCGGCCAGCGACGCTTCCAGACTGCAGGAGCTCGTAGCGGAGCAGCAGGAAGCCGAGGCAGACCTGGAGAGGCTGATGGATCGCTGGACGTACTTAAACGAGCTGGCTGAGAAAATCGAGCAGCAGCGAAACTAAAACGACTGAACATTGAACATTGAACATTGTTGATTAATGTATTGATGCGTCGATCTCTGTTGGATTGATCTTTATTGTTTGATCTTTTTTTGATTGATAGTTGAGCAGTTTAACTTGATGGCTGAGCAATGACGATCATTTGCTGCAAACTCCGGGAATCTCCTTTTAGCGTAACCTCTGCAGCATTCATTTGTGAGGAGCCGTCGCCATCGAGGAATATTCCCTCTTTATAAGCTCCGGGAGCAATGAGCTGCTGGATGGCTTCTCTAAATTGGGTGGCCGTACAGCGTGTGGTCGTCACAATAAGCCATATATGACCATACTCGTCATAGACTAGGCCGGATCGCAAACGCTGCTCATCAGGGAAGGGAAGATGCTCCTGTTCGGCCACGCTGTACCAGGTCGTCTCGTTATTGAGATTCATGCTGACTCCCCCCTGCGCCCAGTAGCTTTTGCGATCCATTACATTAATCTCTGATGCCGAGGAGACGACCTGAACAGAGAAGCTGCCGGCCGTACCATCCCAAACGAGTGTGCCCCGGGGGTATTTTACGTTAAACCAGCCAGATCCATATTCTCCCTGTTGACCTTTAACAGGGAGATCGTCTTTTACGGCTACGGATAAAATATCGCTTCCGTAGAAGAAACCGCCATTCATTCCATATACCGGAGAATCAGCCAATGCTTTGTCCGTTTGTCTCAGCTCGATGGAATCCGGCTGGGTGGCAAGCGCATAGAGCTGCACCCCATTGACAGCTTTGCCGGTCTGAAAAGTATATGGACGCGGGAGCATCTCATCTTCTGCCCGGGTCAGCATAAATACTATACTAAGCATAAGAGCCCCAGCAGCGGCCAACGCCACGCTCCAGCGGCTCAGGCTGCGCTTGTCCCATTGCTTGCGGTTAGCCTGCAACATAGGCTGCCAGCAGCTTTGCCGTGTTAAATATCGCTTGTTTATGCGTACGTTCCATGGCATGTGAAGCGTGTACCCCGGGGCCGAGCAGAGCGGCGCGAATATTGTTGCCGCCCCTTAAAGCGGCGGAAGCATCCGAACCATAGTGGGGATAAATATCGATCGAATGAGGAATATTCAGCCTCTGGGCAAGCTGAATCAGCTTCCCGGTCATATCGTAATCATACGGCCCCGTGGAATCTTTGGCACAGATCGAGACATCCGTCTCCTTACAGTTTAAATCATCGCCGATCGCCCCCATGTCGACCGCAATCATTTCGTGGATTCCGCCAGGGATTGACGACGCTCCGTGCCCAACCTCCTCGTAGTTGGAAATGAGCAGCACAACATCATGAGCCGGCTGCCATCCTTCGCGGCAGCTGGATTCCAGCAGTCCGAACAAAGCGGCAACGCTCGCTTTGTCGTCAAGATGACGGGACTTGACATAGCCGCTTGGCGTAATGACTGGACGGGCATCGAAGGAAATATAGTCACCGGCCATGATGCCCAGCTTCAGTACGTCTTCCTTGGTGCTTACGAGCTCATCGATGCGGATCTCCATATGGCTTTCTTCACGTGTGAAATCACGGGCATCGCTATAGACATGGACGGAAGGCCGGGTCGTCAAAATCGTACCCGTGTAGACTTTGCTGCTCCGTGTATGGATCATGCAATATTCGTTCTCGATGCTCTGCATCATAAAGCCGCCTATCGATGTAATGGCCAGTGTTCCCCGTTCGGTGACGGAACGCACCATGGCGCCAAGTGTATCAACATGAGCGCTAAGCGCGATGCGGCGGGAGGAGTCCTTACCTTTCAAGGTTATGAGGGCTCCTCCCTTTTCGTTTTGCGTAAACGGAAGGCCAAGGGCTGAAGCCTCGGTAGCGATCAATTTCATGATGCGTTGCGTGAAGCCGCTCGGACTAGGTGTATTTAGCAGCTTAGTCAACAGATCGAGTATGTAGGTTTCATTCGGTTGAATATTCATGCTCGTTCCTCCTAAAATGGAAAGATGCTGTATTTACTATAATCGCGGTAACTATATGTCTTTCGCAGCAGACGGCTGTTCCGTCTCTGCTTTCCCGCTTTCCGGAAATTCATACCCGGTAGCGTCCTGAATTTGCGCCAGCTTTGCGCTCAGGAGCTTTACTTCTTTCTGCAGCCGATATCCGCGGTATATGCCGAAGGAGCCGACGATAATACCGCCCAGCAGAGTGGAGCCGAGAATAAGCAAAATTAGCGGGATTTTCACGGAATTAAACAACAGGTTAACTTGGACTGGCTCCACGTTGATCACGGCAAAGAGGGCGGTAATAAGGGCAAATACGAGAGCCAGAATAAGGGACCACTGGAGTTTCATTGGTTCAAACACATCCTTTCTATTAACAGTGTAAAATCTAACAGTGTAAAATCCCTTGCCCGTGTGGGCAAGGGATCAAATCACCAAAAGTTTTACACGCTATTTCGTTAATTGTTCCATTTGCTCGATGAGTTCCTCAAACACGCTCATCGCTTTACGAATCGGCTCAGGCGAAGACATATCGACACCGGCCTTCTTCAAAATATTAATGGAGTAGTCGCTGCCGCCGCTTCTTAGGAAGCCGAGATAACGGTCGACTGCAGGCTGCCCCTCATCAAGAATTTGTTTGGAGAAGCTTGTCGCTGCGGAAAATCCGGTTGCGTATTTATATACGTAAAAGCTCGTATAAAAATGAGGGATCCGCGCCCATTCCATCTCGATATCCTGATCGACGGTCATCTCCTTGCCGTGATATTTCACGTTAAGGTCGTAGTATATTTGGGACAGCTCCTGTGGAGTCAAAGAATTGCCTGCTTCCGCGTGCTCGTGCACAATTTTTTCAAATTCCGCAAACATCGTTTGCCGGAAGACGGTCGTCCGGAACTGATCGGCGTAGTAGGTGAGCAGGTACAGCTTTTGCTTTGGATCCGCCGATTTTTTCAGCAAATAATCCATGAGCAGTGCTTCGTTTGTCGTCGAAGCGACTTCAGCAAGGAAAATCGTATACTGGGCATCCCGGTATTTCAAATGTTCGTCTGAGAAATAGGAGTGCAGCGCATGCCCCATTTCGTGCGCCAGCGTGAACATGCTGTTCAGGTTATCCTTGTGGTTCAGCAGCACATAAGGATGCGTGCCATAGGCTCCCCAGCTGTATGCTCCCGTACGCTTGCCCTCATTCTCATAAACGTCAATCCAGCGGTTATTCAAGCCCTCCTGAAGCACTTTGAGATAATTGTCTCCAAGCGGCTTCAGTCCCTCCATTAGCATTTCTTTCGCTTCATCATAGGAAATATCCCATTTGTATTCCTCAACTAGCGGAGCGAACAGGTCGTACATATGAAGCTCATCTACACCGAGCAGCTTTTTCCGGAGCTTCAAATAGCGCTGTAGCAGCGGGAGGCTCTCATGAATCGTATCGATGAGATTCGTATACACTTCCTTAGGGATGTTATCGCCATAAAGCGACATTTCAAGCACGGAAGGGTATTTACGAACACGGGAGTAGAACATGTTCTTGTTAATGTTGGCGCTGAGCGTTGCGGCGATCGTATTTTTCTGCTTGCTGTAGGTTTCATAGACGGCCTTGAACGCCCGCTCCCGTACCTCCCGGTTTGGGTTTTCCAGAAATTGAATATAGCTGCCGTGGGTCAATTCCACTTCCTTGCCATGCTCGTCTTTGATTTTAGGAAATTTCATGTCAGCATTGTTGATCATTCCGAAAATTTGCTGCGGGGCCTGCGACAAGTTGCCGACTTGGGCGAGCAGAGCTTCTTCAGTCTTGCTGAGCACGTGCGCCTTCTCGCGCTTAATTTCCTGTAAAGTAAACTTGTAATCGGCAAGTTCAGGGTTGTTGATGTAGCTGTCAAGCTCCTGCTCCGGAAGAGCCAAAATTTCCGGGGTGATGAACGAGAGCGCCTCGCTAACCTCGACGCTTAGCTTCTTTGCCTTTTGTACGAGAGCCTGGTATGTAGGGTTGGTTGTGTCCTGGTCATGGCTCAGATGGGCGTACACGTACAGGCGTTCAATGCGCAAAGACAGATCGTCTTCCAAAGCGAATACCGCTTTGACGTTCTCGGGCGTGTTCAGCTTGCCTTCAAAATTCGCCGCTTTATTCTTAAGCTTTTTCAGCTCTTCATAAGTTGTGTCCCATTCCTGCTGATTCGAAAATAAGTCTTCCAACTGCCAGCTGTTCTCTGATAGCACTTCGGAACGTTTAGGTATTGTAGTCATAGGTATCCTCCTTTGAGTTGAATGAGCTGGTGAACGAATGTCACTGGCGGCTTCAGTGGGCAAAGCCGTAATAAGCAGGGTAGAGGACAGCAGGAGAGGGATTAGGGAAATACTTTTCATACAATGGAACCTCCCTTACGATGAATCGGGGCATTGTATTAGTATTACCTTTATCCCAAATAATATTGCTTCCGCTACTGTCTTCGCCGTGCTTCCGCCATTACCGTCGCCGTATCGTTGCTATGCTGTTTATGCCAGGAAACTGTAAATGACGAGAATGAACGCAAAGGCAATCATTAGACTAGCGAAGATAGCCAGCCAGCGCCTGATTTTCGGGGGAACTTGATTTTTGGTCAAAATGAGCACGATCCCCAGAGCGAATGCAGAGATAATAAAAATAATCAGGTTTGAACTTTCCATGGTTATGATAGTTCTCCTTCACAGTTAATAAACTAGGACTACACTTGCTTGAATGCGTTCATGATGTCATTCCATTCATCTTCTCTGCCTGCGAACTCCTCCTTGGGAAAGCGCTGCTCGGCCCAGCTCATCAGTGCGGGCCGGCTAAGAAAAACGTGGGAATCCTCGCCCCATTGGTCAGAAATTTCCCGCAGGACGAGCGATTTGCCCTGAACTTCTACAAACATCATATTCCATTTGTCTTTTTTGTATATTTCGTGTTTTTTGATCATCTTAAACGTTCTCCGTTCTTGCCTTAATGTTGGATATATTTTTTATGTAAAATGATAACTCACGCCCCGCCTGAAAGCAAATGAAAAACGGCGCAAGCCGCTCCTTTTAAATTGATTGGCGCGCAGGGCAAATGATACGTTGCATTGTATCAAACCATGGAGTATAATATGGATATTCGTCAATGATGGCGATTATTTTTAGGAGGTTGTTCATTTGAAAGGTACAGTTAAATGGTTTAACGCAGAAAAAGGCTATGGCTTCATCCAAGTTGAAGGCGGCGAAGACGTATTCGTGCATTTCTCCGCGATTCAAGGCGACGGATTCAAAACACTAGAAGAAGGCCAAGCCGTTGAGTTCGAAATCACTGACGGTAACCGTGGTCCTCAAGCCGCTAACGTAATCAAATTATAAGATATTTTCCGTATTAGCGGATCACTTATAAAGTTTGGTTTCAAGAAGGCTTAAATATGAAAGACACAGCTCATTATGGGCTGTGTTTTTTTGTTGTCCACAGAGCATAGGAGGAGGAAGTGTTCGCCTCATATGCGTCTTTGACGAGTTTAAGCAGCGAATGATAAAATAACTGAAATAGCATAGACCGTACGAAGAGGGGCTTTGAATAAGGAAGAGATTCAAGTTATCCAAATCCAAACGATGGAGAGGGGAAGGGATATGAGTGATCTTGTAAAAGGCCAAGAAACGTTGGAACGGGCTAGGAGCTTTATGTATAATAGCGCTCGTTTGCTGGATCGGATGCGATTTGCGTATCATTTTGAGAATGGTTCCAGGGAGGACGTAATTCGGGCTCTGAAGCCATATCAGAATAAGGACGGCGGATTTGGACAAGCCCTTGAGCCGGATATGCGTTGTCCTGAAAGCCAGCCCGTCACTACAGAAATGGCGATTTCGCTTCTTAAGGAGGTTGGCGGTTTGGACTCGGAGCTAGTTACGGCACTGCTAGCCTATTTAGAAAAACTGACGCTTCCCGGCGGAGGTTTTCCACGTGCGACGACAGCCGTCAATCATTATGGGCATGCCCCCTGGTGGAAAACCGAAGCAGACGACATACCTGCCTTGAACCCCACCGGTAAGATTATCGGCATGCTGTTAGACAGTCCGCTTCGGCAGCAATTATGTGATCAGGAGTGGTTCCAATCTCACCTGGCTTTTCTGTGGCAGACGCTGGAGGGGAGCCGTCCTGGCGATTATCATGATGGAGAGCAGTGGTTGCTGTTTTTAGCTAATGCCCCGGACTCCGAGCGAGCAGCCGGCCTCTATCCTGTGCTCGATGAATGGCTTAGCTCTCCGGGCGTAATAGAGAGGGATCCACTTGCTGGCGGGTATGTACAGAAGGTGCTCGATTATGCTCCCTCGCCTGAAAGTTATGCCTATCGCTTTGTTACGAAAGATGAGGTGGAGCTGCATTTGGACGAGCTCCAGAAACAGCAACAAGCCGATGGCGGGTGGCCGATTGCTTGGCCGGCTGTAAGTGCAGCCTCGGAGCAGGAATGGCGGGGGTACGTCACGGTTAACCACCTATTGACGCTCCGCGCGTATGGACGACTGTAGGGAGAATGCGCAAAATAGATGAAGAACCTAAAATAACGGACTGTATAGGGAACGTGTCCCTGTTCGGTCCGTTATTTTTATAACTTTCATAATGTTTGCCATTAGTTGGAGATTTGCTTCGCTTAGGTTGTTTACTCCACAATACGGAGAATTTCCGCGACTTCTTTACGGGGTGTAGCTTTCGGCGAAATCGCAGGGTGTCCAAGCGCAATTACCATGTTCACTCCGCGGTCGTCCGGTATATCGAGATAATCCCGCAGTTTGTCCTCTGCCAGCAGCACCGGACCTGTCATAGGGCAGGTTGCCAATCCCTTGGCGTGGGCGGCGAGCATGAGGTTTTGCGCAGCAAGGCAGCTGCTCTTCAATCCTTCTTCCGTCCAAACCTCAGGCTCTACGAAAGAAATTGGGTCAAAGATACGTTCTCTGAATTTTGAGGTGTACGGCGTTGAGAGACAGATGATCAATACAGGAGCCCCTGAGAAGGCGGTAGCATAAGGCCCAAAGGATTTAACGAGCAGTTTGGCTTCCCGGGCCAGCCCCTCGCCTTCGGCACGCGCGGCAACTTCATGCAGCTTCTCCCAGGTGAAATCTTCAATATGCTTGATCTTCTCTTTATTAACCACCGCAATGAATTCCCAAGTTTGTGAGTTCGTATCGCTAGGTGCATAACGTGCACAATCGATAATTTCTTCGATATCCGAAATTGCAACAGGCTCTTTCTTAAAATCCCGTATGCTTCGGCGGGTGATGACGATGTCCCGGAATTGACTAAAATCCATAATATCCCACCTTCGTTTCTATTAACACTAGGTACTATAAGCTGCTCTTAATTATAACGTATGTCATAGCGTTTGAACAGAAGGCGGATTATTCGTTCATCGTTGTAGTAGTACTGCTCTGCGTCTTAGGTTTGGACCGGTATAAAAAGCGGCTGGCAAAGCCGATAAAAGCGAGTAAGGACGTACCCATCGCAGCGAAATAAAAATTTTCCCTGCCGAAATGCTCGAATAGCATGCCGCCAAACGCTCCGCTGCACAGTCCCGACAAGCTCGACCACATGATGGTGAACAAGGCGAGCCCTGTGGCTTGAAATTGCGCGGGGATGAGCCGGGTTAGCATCCGTATGGCCGTGACATAAAATATGCCGAAGGAGACGCCATGCATCAGTTGAATAAGCAGCACTCCAGTGGCAGAATCGGACATACCTACCAGCATGAACCTTAAGGCAAACATCAGGCTGGCCAGCAGCAGCAGCGGAAGCTCTTTGAAGTTCGAACCGTACCGGGTCAGCAGCAGAAAGACCGGTATTTCCGAGCAGGCCGACAGCAGCATGGCCCAGCCGATCATTTCTTTCCCAGCTCCAAGGTCATGCAGCGTAATGGATAGGAAAGCGTCGTTCATCCGCATGCCGAGGGCAAGGCAAAATACGCAGCCCAAAAACCAGAGCAATTCTTTTTGCTTGAGGATCGATAGGATGCCCGAGAAATTGACCCTCGCTACGCTGGCAGCCTGATCTTTAATGAAAAATGTAAAAAACAGCGCCGTACCAGCGATAATCATAGATAAACCCATCGTCGTAATAGAAGGGATGGCGGACAGCACATAACCTATTAGCAGGGCAAAAATAGCGAAGCCGATCGAGCCGAAGATACGGATCGACAAAAAGTTTTTGTTATGGCGATTGGCTGTTGAAATCGCGATCGAATCGGTTAGCGGAAGCACAGGATAAAAGCAGGAATAGTACAGCGCAATAATAAATATAATGACCGAAAACTGCGTGGCCATCGAAAGGAAGAACGACATCAACATTTGTCCTGCCAGCAGGATAAACAGTATTTTCTTTATGGTGCGGTAACGGTCGCTCGCATAGCTCCACATTAGATTGGATATCAATGAGATCATCGGGCCGACGGCGTAGATGTAGCCGATCTCTGTTCTGGAAAGTCCAAGGTCCGCATAGAAAAGCGGAAAATAGGATGCCACCAGCGCGCTTGTTCCGTAAATCGTAAAAATAAGAGCCCTAAGCCAGGATACTTCACTGCGGGCCGCCTGAGGTATTTTCATTGTTCGATCTGGACTCCGTTCGGGAAATTTATGTACATTATATCTATTTTGACATACAACGACAATAATAGATCGTATGGGATAACTCGGATTTAATAAGATTTTTAACATTTTAAATTTCCGGTATAATACTATATAACAATATACTTTAATATACTTTCGATAGGAGGAGCAGCGTGTATCATTCCTGTTTTGTATACGATGATAGATTGGATATGCATGTGCCGGCCCTGGATCAGCCTTTCGAGACTTATAATATGAATGAAAGATTGGCGATGATCGAAGAATGGGAAAATATCCGGGGGCAAATTCCAACGAAAGTGATGGCGCTTGAACGTTTGATTGAGCGGAAGCTGTTGGAAATGGGCAATGAGAATGATTTTGAAAAAAGCTGTCGAATTAACGGAGAAATTGCGGAGTTAGCCAGCCGTATTCACGATCTGCAAATTTGGTACCGGGTATCTCAAGATGAGCCTACAATGAAAACTCATCTGTGATTTAGTTAATTTGTGCAAAGAGAGGGATCATATTATAATATAGACTGGTTTTGTATACATGAACTATCTAAACAACCTATGGAGGCAGGCCATTGATTGAACTTAAGCAAAGCCGCAATCAGTTTCCCCGAGAGCCCATCAGGCTGATGAGCCGAGTATACAAGTTCATCTTACCTGAGGTACGCAAGGAGCTTGATAGCTGGAGAAAGGATGCGGGCAATATCCCCGATCCTGAGCTAAGAAGACAAGCGCTTGCCAGCATTAAGACGAAGGAGTTCCATTGTCAAGGGGGCGCTGTGTATGCCGCTGCAAACTTGCCGCAGCGTCATATTATCATACCTTTAATTGTAGCTTTTCAGACGATCAGCGATTATTTGGATAATCTTTGCGACCGTAGTACGTCGATGGATGAAGGGGATTTCCGTTTGCTTCATCAAAGTATGCTGGATGCGATTAATCCTCAGGCACAGCTGCAAGATTACTATGCGCTCCGGGAGGAGCGGAATGACGGGGGATATTTGCACCGTCTCGTTTTGACCTGCCATGCCCAAATTGTCAAATTACCCGGGTATCGTTCAGCCCAGCCGCTAATTGCCGATCTGGTACAACTGTACACGGACTTACAAGTGTACAAGCATATTGATCCCAGCCGCCGTGAAGCCGCTCTGCTTGCTTGGTGGGAGCTTCACCAGGCACGGACACCACAATTGAAATGGAATGAGTTTGCGGCAGCGACTGGCTCGACGCTTGGTGTATTTATGCTGTTTCTGTCGGCGAGCGACGAACATTTGGATGAGGCGAGTGCCCGAACCATTCATAATGCTTACTTTCCTTATGTTTGTGGACTACATATTATGCTTGACTATTTGATTGATCAGGCTGAAGATGAAATTGGCGGAGATTTGAATTTCTGCAGCTACTACGATAGTAAAGAGACGATGTTAAACCGAATTGCCTTTATAGTTGATGAAGCTCGTAAAGATGTTGCGGCTCTGCCCGCCTCTTCGTTCCATGTGATGATAATCGAAGGGCTGCTGGCTTTATATTTATCCGACCCCAAAGTCAGCGAGCAGCAGGAAATTCGAGAGGTATCTAAACGGCTTATGAGAAGAAGTCCGTTAATGCGATTGTTCTTCTTTGTAAACAGCCGCTGGATTCGCAAACGTTTAAAGTAATAGTGAATTGAATGTAAACGAAATGAATGCTTACGAAGCAAAGTTTTGCTTCACAAAACTAAGCGAATGCTTACGAAGTAAAGTTTTGCTTCACAAAACTTTTAGGAGGAATCATTATGTCAGCAGTAAAAAAAATCGCAGTTCTCACCAGTGGCGGTGACTCCCAAGGCATGAACGCTGCAGTTCGCGCCGTCGTTCGCAGCGGATTGTACTACGGTCTTGAAGTATTCGGAATTCAGCGGGGGTATCAGGGACTGCTCAATAATGATATCTTCTCCATGGATCTTAGAAGTGTAGGCGACATTATTCAACGCGGGGGAACGATTCTTCAATCTGCACGCTGCGCGGAATTTAAAACGCCAGAAGGCCAGCAGAAGGGGGCGCAAATTTTGCGCGATCGCGGTATCGATGGTTTGGTGGTCATCGGTGGCGATGGTTCCTATCGGGGCGCTGAAAAGCTCAGCAAGCTAGGAATAAAAACGATGGGCCTTCCAGGCACAATTGATAACGACGTTTCTTTTACCGACTATACGATCGGTTTCGATACAGCAGTAGGCATTGTTGTAGACGCTGTAAATAAACTGCGTGATACGATGTCTTCTCATGAACGGGCGTCCGTCGTAGAGGTAATGGGACGCCATTCCGGGGATATCGCCCTGCATGCAGGATTGGCTGCAGGAGCCGAAACGATACTCGTTCCGGAAGTGCCGTTTGATCTGAATGAAGTTGCTGACCGGATGAGATCGAATTTTGACAACGGTAAGAGACACAGCATTGTTATCGTGGCAGAAGGCGTTGGCACTGGAGAAGAAGTCGTCAAAGCGATTAAAGAGCGCCAGCCGTCTTTGGAGCCGAGAGCTACTGTGCTGGGCCATATCCAGCGCGGCGGATCACCAACTCCGTTCGACCGCAATCTGGCGAGCCGACTTGGAGATTTTGCGGTACGCAAGCTGATTGAAGGCGAATCGAACAAAGCTTGCGGGATGATTGGCGGGGAAATGCTGCTGACCGATATCGAAAAAGTGGTTGCCACGAAGAAGAAGTTCGATATGAGTCTCTATGAGCTCGCTTCCCGTTTATCTCAGTAATCCTGCTGCATAAACGGATGGCTTGAGAGTGGAGAACATGCAAAGATGAAAAACAAGAGGGAAATTCAGATGGCGATGGCCAAATGAATTTCCCTCTTTCTTGTAATAAGTTGATTTGATAAAAATGATCCAGTATTTAGACATTCAGGAGAAAAGATCGATTTGATAAAGATGGGCTGTAAGCCTTTCTTTACGCTTAAGTCCAGCTGTTCTTGCGGCTAACCTTGCTCCGGCTATATTGGCATTATTCGGCGCTCTGCTCTAGCGGTTTCCGGGTAAATTTACGCTGGATGAAGATGAGGCGCCAAACCAGAAGCAACGCGGCAACAGCCAGTCCGGAAATAAGGCCGATCCAGTAGCCGTAGGCTCCCTGGTTTGTGTAGTTAGAAAGCACATGCCCAAGCGGCAGGCCGATAATCCAGAAGGCGAGCAAAGTAATCCAGAAGGCCGGATTGACGTCTTTGTATCCGCGAAGCGCCCCTTGAATCGGTGTAGCTATGGCGTCTGAGAGTTGGAAAAAGACCGCATAAATCAGGAAATGCATAATCAACTGGACGACTTCCTGTTCGCTGGAATAAATTTGAGCGACATTTTGACGGAACAGCATAATGATCAGCGCGGTGACCACGGACAGAACGGCAGCAGTTCCAATACCGATATAGGAATACTGCTTCGCATCCTTTAATCGGGAAGCCCCTGTCTCATAGCCGACGAGAATCGTCAAGGCCATACAGATGCTGAGCGGAATCATGTACAAGGTGCTGGCGAAGTTCAATGCGGCCTGGTGGGCGGCTATCGTCAGCGTATCGAAGCGGCTCATCAGCAGCGTTACGGCGGCGAATACAGCCGTTTCGAAGAAGATGGCGAGGCCGATCGGTACGCCAAGCTTCAATAACTCCTTCCACTTTGCCAGCGACACGCCGTACCATTTGCGGAAAACACCATAGGACGCGAAAGGCTCTGCCTTATGGGCGATCAGCACCGAGATCAGAAAAATGCACCAATAGGCGAAGGCTGTGGCGATGCCGGACCCGATCCCTCCCAGTTTGGGAAAGCCCAGCTTTCCGAAAATCAGCACATATCCGGCCCCTACGTTCAGGGGCAAAGAAATGAGCGTAATGATCATAGATACTTTGGTTTGTCCCAGCGCATCGATAAATGAACGGATGACGATATAGCCGAACAGCGGCAAGATGCCAGCCGAAATCGCGACTAAAAAATACAGGGCGATATGATGTACTTTAGGCTCCAAATTCATACCGTTTAGCAGTGGTGAGACGACGAATGCGCCGATAACTGCTACAGCAATGGCGATGGCGGCCGACAGCCAGAGCGCTTGAATGACATGGTAGCCTACTTTATGTTTCTGTCCTGCGCCGATCAATTGGGAGACGACGGGAATCAGGCCCATCAAAATTCCGCTTAACCCGGTCTGGACAGGTACCCACAGGCTGGAGCCGATGGCTACGCCTGCTAGGTCAGCTGGGCTGGCATGTCCCGACATCATTGTATCGAAAAAAGTCATTAATGACATCGTAATTTGCGTTACTAGGATCGGGATAAGTATTTTAATAAATTGAGCGTATTTTTGTTTAAGATTTACTGTAATTCTCACGTAATTGCTCCTCAGAACAACCAGACTAAAACCCGGGCAATCGCCCGGGCTGTGTCGGATGCACTTATTTGTATTCTACACCTGACGTATATCTGTTGGACGCATTCCAGAGCAGATATTCATCGACATTCAATTCTTTGAGCGCGCGAATTTGCTCCTCGACTTCATGTTTACCGTATTTAACATAATGTCCCTTTCCAAGCCAACTGGCAGTAAAATCCTGAATCCATGGACGGATCAAAGGCTTGTTATCGCCAAGCGGCTCCAGCTTCTTAAGGGTATCGATGGTAGCGCCCTTTATCGTTTGATAGGGGGCCGTGTCCGGATCTTTGGCATTGAACCAGCCGCTTGTATAATGGCTCGGATAGATCATGGGGCAAATGATATCGACGTTTTCCGAGATTTTGACGAAATCCTGGCCGATTCCTTCCGCAGCGGGAACAGAGGCGGCATAGCCGAAAATATCGACGGAAACCTTGACGCCCAGGGGTTCCAATTCCTCTTTGGCGTATTTGACAAAAGAAGTTACTGCATCCACGCGGCTTCTCTCATCCTTGTAATATTTCAAAGAGTCCGCACGCTTCTCAAAGCCTTCGGGAAAGCGCACGTAATCGAATTGAATTTCCTTAAATCCGAGTTTGGCAGCTTCTTTGGCTATTTCGAGGTTATATTCCCAAACTTCCTTGTTGTAGGGGTTGACGAAAGCATCCCCTTTGCTGTTGCTCCAGACGGAACCGTCGCTATGTACAAAAGAATACTCCGGATGCTTCTTGGCAAGTATGCTGTCTTTAAAAACGACAACGCGGGCAATCGGATAAATCTCATGTTTGTCTAAGCGGGCCATCAGGGCGTCGATATCGCGAATAAAAGGCTGCGGCTTGCCGAGCTCCTGCAGCTTCGGGTTATCTGTTTTGTAAGTAATGTAGCCGGTATCATCTTTCAAATCAATGACCATTGAATTCAGCTCGGTGTTGTCTAATAAATCAATGAGCTGTTCCATGCGTTCACCGCCAGCGCTATAAGCTGTTACATAAATTCCCTTGACAATGGGAGCCTCTACCTGCGGGGGGGCTACAAGCATGGAGGGCGGCAGCGGGTCATCGAGCCGACCTTGTGCGGCATTAGCTACAAAAGTATGATAGGATGATTGAAAAATGCGCGGCAGGCTGCCGATGGAGTCGTCTGCCGGAGCTGGAGTGCTGTTCCCTCCATTACTGCTGTTTAAAGCTAGCAGTAACAGAGTCCATATGATGTTCATCGTCTTCTCTCCCTTAAGATAGACTTGCCATAATCATTTATTTCCTTAAAAAAGCCGCCTCTTCTGTCAAGACAAAAGAAAGCGGCTTTTGTACAGCAATAAAGCTCCATATTCAATGAAGAAATTTCGTATTTTGCAGCTCGCAAATACTGAATTGAATAATCTCCATAGCATCATTCGGTTCCAAGAGGTTTATGCCATCTCGGAGGATGATCATGGAGTCAAGCTCCTTCTCATCGAAGAAAGGCAGCATGTCGGGGAACCACTTCATGACGATTTGAGCCAGTTTTACCGTTTCCATATCCACATCAATCACCCTTTCCTCCAGAATCATTCGTTAAGAGAATCATTCTTAAACGGAAAAGCACAAAGCCTGTGAAATAAGGTAAAGCTGAAATCCTATGAAATTGACTAAGGAACCACGTAATTCATTATAACATAATATGGCGAACAATGACACGGCGGACAGGGGGGACGGAAAAAATTACTTTTTCCGGAAAGAGCCCATAACGGCTACAGTTTCCACAATGTTGACAAAGGCTGACGGGTCGGTCGCTTTAATAATATTTCTTAGCTCTGTCAACTCATAGCGCGTCGTTACGGTCATAAGCATATCCTTCTCTTTGTGGGAGAAGGCACCCTGCGTTTTGATGAGCGTTACGCCGCGCGGGAGCTTTAGCAGCTTATTCAGCAAGTCATCTGTCCGGTCTGTAATGATAAACAAAGTGATTTTCGTATGACTGACATGAATTAAATCGACTACTTTTCCGCTCAAGTAAATCGAGACCATCGACGCCAAGGCCAGGTTCCAGTCACCTTCGATATAGCCCATAGCAAGAATGACGATCGCGTTCATGGAGACGAGGACGCTGCCGACGGGAAAGTCACGGTATCTTGTAATGATCGAACCTATAATATCAAAGCCGCCTGATGAGCCGCCGGCCCGAAATGATATTCCGCTGCCGATGCCGACCAGGACACCGCCGACGACGGCGGAGAGAAAAGTGTCGGTCGTAAGCGGCGTGCCCCCTACCGGAATGAGGGCGATAAACCAGGTCACGGCGGCGACGGAAAGAATGCTGAGCATAACGAAGCGCCGCCCGAGCAGGAACAGGCCGGCGATAAGAATAGGTATGTTGTATACCATGTACATGACACTGATACTTAGAGGCGTGAAGTAACCGGTTAACATGGACAGTCCGGACACTCCGCCGCTGAGCAGGTGATGCGGTACGAGGAACAGATTGAAGCCGGAAGCGATCAGAGCAGCGCCGATCACAATAACTATACTGTTAACAATTGTTTTGAGCATAGAAAGTTCACCTCTTAGGAATGTAGAAATATGCCAAACAGCTTGCTGGTGTTCTTTTCATGTTTTGTGCTATAATGTTTGAGATATTCTTGAGTAGGTATCCTTTTCCATGATAAATGGCAAAGAAAGTATAAGCGATCTGTGAAGTTTGTCTAAAAAATCCGTAAGCTATGTAAAATTTATGGGTTGATGGGACAGCCTATAAACGTTCCAATGCTACTTAAGAATACAGTCAAGATAGTGGGATGTCCACTTATAGAAGGAGTATGAATATATTGAGCACATTTACAGATTTTGGTCTAGAGCCTAAAGTTCTACAAGCCATTAAAGAACTCGGTTTTGAAGAAGCGACACCGATTCAAACCAAATCGATTCCTTATGCGATGACCGGTCGCGATTTGATCGGACAAGCGCAGACAGGGACAGGGAAAACGGCAGCTTTCGGTCTTCCGCTTATTAACAAAATTCCGGCCAGTGAGGAGCGGATCGTCGCACTCATTATGACCCCGACTCGGGAGCTGGCGATTCAGGTAGCTGAAGAGATTGGCAAGCTGTCCCGCTTCAAAGGAATCCGCTCCCTTCCGATTTATGGAGGACAGGATATTGTCCGGCAAATTCGCGCATTGAAGAAAAAACCTCAAATCATTATCGGTACCCCGGGCCGCTTGCTTGACCACATTAACCGCAAGACGATTAAGCTTGATGACGTACAGACTGTTGTACTGGATGAAGCCGATGAAATGCTAGATATGGGCTTCATGGAGGATATTCAGTCGATTTTGAAGCTTGTCCCCGAAGATCGCCAAACAATGTTATTTTCCGCTACAATGCCAATAAATATCCAGAAGCTGGCTCAGCAATTCCTTAAAGATCCGGAGCATGTCTCCGTCATCCCGAAACAGGTTAGTGCACCGCTAATCGATCAAGCTTACATTGAAGTGCATGAGCGTCAGAAATTCGATGCGCTTACCCGCTTGTTAGATATGGAATCTCCAGAGCTTGCCATTGTATTTGGACGGACAAAGCGCCGCGTGGACGAGCTGGCTGAAGCATTGCAAAAACGCGGTTATTCCGCCGACGGCCTTCATGGGGACCTGTCCCAAAATCAGCGGGATAACGTTATGCGCAAATTCCGGGATGGCAGCATCGATGTTCTGGTTGCTACGGACGTTGCAGCGCGTGGTCTGGATGTCTCCGGCGTAACTCACGTCGTTAACTTCGACCTCCCGCAGGATCCCGAAAGCTATGTGCACCGTATCGGCCGTACAGGACGGGCAGGCAAGGAAGGGGTAGCCTGGTCGTTCGTCACGCCGCGGGAAATCGATCATCTTCATTTCATCGAGCGGATCACGCGTCAGAAGATCGCTCGCAAGCCATTGCCTAGCATTGCAGAGGCGATTGAGGGTAAACAACGTATTACAGCAGAGCGCATTCTCGAACTTGTAGAAGCAGCTGAATTGAACGAGTACAAAGGAATTGCGATTCAGCTTCTTGAGCAATATGATTCCGTTAACCTGCTCGCCGCAGCTTTCAAGCTGATTACAGGCGATAAGGCCGAGAAAGCGAACATTGAGTTGACGCCGGAAGAACCGATTCGCGTGAAGCGCCGCAATCCGGATATTCGTTCGAGCGGACGCAAGCCATACGGCTATGGCAGCCGCAGCGGAGGCGGAGGATATCGCCGGGACAATCGTGATGGCGGAGGCCGTGGAGGCTATGGCAGCAAGGGAGGATACAACCGGGATGGCGGACGCGACTCTTACCGCTCGTCCTCCTCGGATCGCAAGCCGCGTCCGGCAAGCAGCGGCGGTGACCGCAGACCGACTAGACGCAATGACAACGCCTCTTATGACAACTAATCTTCAAATAATCTGACATGCATACAAACCATAACTAAGAAGACGGCGGCGCCTTGTGCGCTCCGTCTTCTTATTTATTGGGATCTTAGTACAGGATAGAACGGCTCACAATAACGAGTAAGATGAACAATACTAAAATCGTACCTGTGGAAGTCCAAAAACCGCCATATCCTGGGCCTACATGGGACATGTGACAACCTCCTTTAAAGTTGTTTTTGAAGTTACGGTATATACTATGGCTGGATAGTTAACCGAGTTTAGACACTTACCCAATGGAAGTGAAAATAGGCGCTGGATTGAGCTCATTTAATCATGTATAGTATTATTTATAGACAAAACCTTACTTGGAGGGAGATTTTCTTTTTGGAGTACAAAGGATTAATGAGCGGGTTTTATAAAGTTACAGAGTGGATCATGAGAATCTCGGGCAGCAATCTGTTGTGGATTCTCTGTGCGTCGCCCTTCCTATTTTTTGTGCTGACAGGATTGTTAAGCACGGATATCGACATGTGGATACAAATCGCCTGGATATTAGCGATATTGGCACCGTTTACACTGTTTCCGGCGACGGCGGCTTTGTTTTCTGTGACACGGAAATGGGTAATGGGCGAAAGTGATGTAAGTGTAATCAAAACTTACTTTAAAGGCTACAAAGAAAATTACAAGCAAAGCATGCTCGGCGGAATTTTCTATACGTTATTATTCATTATTATGATTGTTGACTATAACGTATATATGAAGCAATTTGCCAATATGCAAATTATCGGCATTATTATGCTGATTTTCTTGATTCTGCTGTCCGTCTCACTCTTTAACTTTTTCTCATTGGTATCTCACTATCATTTGAAGACTTCACATTTAATTAAAAATGCGGTGCTCTTGACGATTCTCCGTCCGTTTCGCGTATTGTCCACCGTTCTTTGTGTGGTCGCGCTTGGCTTCATTACAATGCGGTTTACATGGCTAATTTTGTTCGGTTTCGGTACGCTTACAGCCTTTGTCGCGTTTTATAATTTCTATATCAGCTACAATAAGCTGCAGGAGAAAGTAGAGAAAATGCGCCAGGCCGAAGAGGAATTGGAAGCGGAGAGAAATGCGGACGAGGCAGAAAGCGATGAAGCTGCTGGCGAGCTTCCCGATGGCAGCGAAACTGTTCACGGCGGCAGCGACGCTGGCGGAGCAGCTGACGGAGAAGAAAAAGACAGCAACAAGAAATAATAGCTCGTCATTTTACATTAGGTTTACATTTGCAGCTAGAAGGACTATAATAGATTTACGTCCTGCGATGTGCGTTTCGGTTCTATGTTGTTTTGAACCAATGACAATGTCCCGGGAGACTTATATTGCAACGTTGCTGAAAGGCCCTATCTTTACGATGAGGGGACTTCAAAGACGATGCTGCGGTCACCCACCTGCTGATGCAGGTTCGAGACAGCGTAACCGGACGGCATAGGCGGGTCTCTTAATTCGATGATGAACGGCACCTTGTATACCTTTATTTTAAGGCTGCAGGGTGTTTTTTTGTGCAAATATATGCTTCTATGCAAATATGTGCCCCTATTTGTGCCGATGTATGATGACTGTGCTTTTGTTTGTAACGCAACAATGTTAAACTAAGGTAATAACGCATTACATACACTTTATGTCTCGCGACGAGTAGCGAAGGAGGAAGTAGAGTGTCATTAAAAAGAACGCTCATCGGTGTTTTCCGCAGTCAAGAAGGAACGAGTGACCGCGCCAAAATGCCTGAAATGAAAACAAGGTATTATCAATTGTCCAAAGATAAAATTTGGGAGGAAGTATCCTCGACATTAAAGAAAATTCCAGGCTATAAAGTGTTGCACGAGGTACAATCCGTCGGTGAGATCACGCTTGAGAAGAAGACCGCCTTCGGAAGAACGATGGATATTACCGTATCGATCGTATCGACGGGCCCGGTGCGCAGTGCGGTAGATATTTATTCGGCTACCCGGGGCTCTTTGGGCGATCTGGGGGGCAATTACCGCAACATTCTAAATCTGTATGCGGCGCTTGAGAAGAAGATCGGGGCCTATAAGGTTAGCTCTTAAATTAACAAAAAGCGAGCAGGGAAGAAATTCCTCCTACTCGCTTTTGTTATTCATAATATTACGCCGATCTTAGGATAGGAGAGCTTTAACTGCGGCTACAGCGTTATCGTAATTCGGATGCTCTGTCATTTCGCTCAAGTACTCGACATAAGTAATCTTATTATCTTTATCGAGGACGAATACAGAACGCTGATCCAGTTTAAACTCTTTAATTAGTACGCCGTAAGCCTGCCCGAAGGAATTGTCCTTGTAATCGGACAGTGTAACCACGCGATCGACACCAGCAGCTCCGCACCAGCGGGCTTGCGCGAAAGGCAGGTCTGCGCTTACTGTAAGGATCACTACGTCATCGCCAAGGCTGGCAGCTTCTTCGTTGAAGCGGCGTGTCTGTGCATCGCACACGCCTGTGTCCAAGGAGGGAACGACGCTGATCAATTTGATTTTACCTGCAAAGTCCTGAAGAGTCGCTTCTTCCAGCAGATTTTTATTCAATCGGAAGTCTGGGGCGCTGTCGCCCACCTTCAGTTCAGGACCAATCAGCGTAATAGGATTACCTTTAAACGTTGCTGCATTTGTACGTTCTTGTGACAATGTTAACTCCTCCTAAAACGTTTTTTGAGAGTACTCACAATTTTAATTATAGTCTTTTTAGAAAGTGCTTGTCCAACATTAGGAAAATAAACAACGTGAAGGAAGGATTTTATGATATTTATTCGCCATGAAAATTGGAAGAGCTATTTAAAATTTTATCCCGTCACCTGTTTCATTGCCGCCATAAATGTGATTGTGTTTATCCTAGTTTGGATAAAGGGTGCCACGAACATCACGCTACTGGAATTCGGTGCAGTCACCAACGTTGAACCGTTCGCCGGCGAATGGTGGCGTTATATTGCGTCGATATTTTTGCACGGCGAGTTTACACATTTATTTTCCAACAGCTTCGCCATTCTGATCTTTACACCGCCAATGGAACGGCTGCTGGGCCACTGGAGGTATATCGTGCTTTACCTCGGCAGCGGGATCGTCGCCAATCTGATCATTGGAGCCGTGTACGAGCGAACGGCAGAGCATATGCTGGCGAATGGGGCTTCAGCGGCGGTCTATGGCGTGTTTGGAGCGTTCCTTTACGTAGCTCTGTTCCAGAGGGCCTTAATGGATGAAGCTTCTCGTAAAACCCTCTATAGCCTATTAATCGTCTTTGTTATTTTTTCGTTCTTGATACCACAAGTAAGCTGGGTAGGGCATCTTTCCGGTCTCGCTAGCGGCTTCTTTATTTATGGGTTAATTATACGGCTGTTAAAACGACATTGAACCCCCACAGAGTAAATGGTAAAGTTATGATAGATTAAATATGATGTAAGTATAGTTTCCCAATAGGGGTTAAGACAGGAATCGAAATGGAGCGATCAGATTCGTGGAATTAAGACAACTGCAGTACTTTGTGAAGGTGGCGAAGAAGGAGCATGTGACACAGGCAGCTGAAGAGCTTCACGTTGCTCAGTCCGCTGTAAGCAGACAAATTCACCAATTGGAGCAGGAACTTGGAGTTGACTTGTTCATGCAGAAGGGGCGAAATTTACATTTAACAGCGGTCGGCCAGCTCTTTTGCAGCCGGGTAGAGACGATCCTTAAGGAATTGGATCGCGCTGTTAATGAGGTACACGAATTTATTGATCCAGAGCAGGGAGAAATTCGCCTTGGCTTTCCGCATAGTCTCGGCGTTCATGTTATTCCGAGTGTAGTCGCCGAGTTCCGCAAACTGTATCCGAACGTGAAATTTAGATTTAAGCAGGGGATGTACCCTACGCTTATCCGTGACGTTGTATCCGCGGAAGTAGATCTTGCTTTCATATCTCCATTTCCGGAAAATCATAATCAGGTCGCCGGGAATGTGATGCTCACCGAGGATTTGGTCGCCATATTGCCTCCGGGTCATCCGCTTGCCAATGAGCAGAGTATTAAACTGAATCAATTAAAGGATGATAAATTTATTTTATTCAGCAAGGGTTATTCTTTAAGGCCAATCGTTTGGCACGCCTGCCTGGAGGCCGGCTTTACGCCAAAAGTCGCCTTTGAAGGGGAGGAGACAGACACGATACGAGGCCTGGTCGCGGCCGGGATGGGCGTAAGCCTTCTCCCTGAAGTCGCGCTGTTCCAGAGCTTCTCGCTTCAGCCGGCCAGGGTCCGCATCTCTGCGCCAAAAGTAACGCGCACGATCGGATTGATCCACCGTGCAGACGATAAATTGCCTCTTGTTGCGCAATCATTTCGCGTCTTTCTACTCGAATATTTCGGACTACCCCCCGATACACCGCCAAGTCAATGACTGGCGGTTTTTTTTATCTGCAAATTCACTTTTAAGTTACCTTTGCGCTTTTTTTACTTTATTTTTACTTTGACTATTTATACTGCAATTAAAGGCCGTGAGACAAGGCTGGAAAATATGGAAATGATGAGGCGTGGTGAAAATGCAGAAAGAATTAATTATTGAGCACGTAACAAAGTCGTATGGTTCAAAGCAGGCGTTAAATCAGGTTACCTTGCATTTAAAACCAGGTGTACTGGGATTACTAGGGCCCAATGGAGCGGGAAAATCAACCTTGATGCGAATATTATCTACGATTGAAAAGCCTACGGAAGGCGTCGTTACCTGGAACGGAACGGACATCGGCAAGCACCCCGATGTTCTGCGGACGGAACTCGGTTATTTGCCGCAGGACTTTGGCGTCTACCCGAATATGAATCCGCTCGAATTTTTGGAATATATGGCGGCTATGAAAGGGCTGCGGATGAAATCGGCCCGCAAAAGAATAGACGAGCTGCTCGAAATTTTAAATTTAGCTAACGACCGTAAAAAACTGCTTGGCGGGTTTTCCGGCGGCATGAAGCAGCGGGTAGGCATTGCGCAAGCACTGTTAAACGATCCGTCACTGCTGATTGTCGATGAGCCGACAGTAGGACTCGATCCGGAGGAGCGGATCAGGTTCAGAAATCTTTTGTCGACGATGTCGTCCAACCGGATCGTGATTTTATCGACTCATATCGTAACGGATATCGAATCGATCGCTCCCAATATTGCGATTTTGTTCAAAGGGCGCTTAGTTACATACACGACGCCGGAAGGTCTGATCCAGGGAGCGGACCACAAAGTGTGGCAATGTATCATTCCGACAGCAGAGCTGCAGGAGATGCAGGATAAATATATGATTAGCAGCGCGATTCACCGCAGCGATGGGGTACATGCCAGAATCGTTTCTGATTTCCGGCCCAGCCAGAATGCGTTGCCGCTGCCATCTACGCTGGAGGATGCCTATTTGTACGCCGTGTCACCCCTGGGAGGCGCATTATGATGAACGTATGGCATATTTACGGCTGCCTGATCCGAAACAACCTGATTAAGCAGATGAGAAGCTACTCCTTCTTAATTGTCGTTTTGCTTACGCTGTTTCTGGGCTATGCTTGTGTGCCTTCGCCTGCCAGCGGCTATCAGGTGTTCTATATTGGCGGGGTTCGGGGAGTTTACAACTCCGCTTGGCTAGGCGGTATGGTTACGATGCTCTCGACCTTGCTGCTATGGCTGTTCGCCTTCTTCATGCTGCGAAGTCAAGTGTCTGAGGATGAGCGCAGGAAGGTCGGTCAAGTTATCGCCTCGACGCCCGTATCCAATTTTCGGTACATTGCCAGCAAAGCGATATCGAACTATGTAGTTTTACTCGTCATTGAGCTGATTTTGTTTCTGGCCTTCATGGCAATGCAGCTCATCCGGGGCGAAGATTATCAGCTGCAAATTTTGGATTATGCCCAGCCATTTTTGTTTATCGTCATGCCTTCGTTGCTGGTGCTAGCTGCTTTAACTGTATTTTTTGATGTCTTTCCCGGCTTGAAGGGCGTAGTAGGCAACATCATCTTCTTTGGATTATGGGTATTCTTCAGCGTCATTTCGATCGCTGTGCCAAACAGCTTTTTGGACGTATTCGGGCTGGATATGATTCGCACCGATATGGTCCAGGAGGCTTCACTCCAGTATGATTTTCTCAACAACAGCCAAGAGGGAGGCAGCTTCGGATATTATCCGGTGGAAGGAGCAAGCCCTACGTTTGAATGGCATGGGGTCGACTGGGAGCCTGGCATGCTGGTCCAGCGGCTGATTTGGACAGGGATTGCCCTGGTGATCATCTTACTATCTGCGCTTGTGTTCAATCGCTTCAAAACGCCGCAAAGTCGCAGAACCAGCGTGATTCCTCTCAGCTATGAATCGAGGAAAAAGGCGCCGGCTCAACCGGGGTGGAAGGAGGATTTCTCTCTATCACCAGTACAGAAAGAGAAAGGCATCCGCTTAATGAGATTAATCCGTGCTGAGCTTGTCGTGATGCTTAAGGGCAGCTCGATCTGGTGGTACTTGCTCGTATTGGGCAGCATCGTCAGCAGTCTGCTGATCCCGCTCGATAAAATGCAAAGCTGGCTGCCGCTGCTCATGCTATGGCCGATCGCTATTTGGTCGCAAATGGGAACGAGAGAGAAGTACTATTTTACCCGGGATATGATACTGTCCAGCTGTCCGCCGCTAAAAAGATTTTTTGCCGTTTGGGTGTCAGGGATCGTGGTGGCCGTGCTGATTTCCTCGGGCGTGCTCATTCATTTCGCCATGGATGGGAAGTGGGAAGCGGTGATGACCTGGATGGCAGGAGCTATCTTTGCTCCGACTTTGGCCATGACACTGGGGACCTTGAGCGGAACGCGGAAAATGTTTGAGGTCGTATATATTTTATGGTGGTATATGGGGCCGGTAAACAGTTTGCCTTACTTGGATTTCCTGGGCATCTCGGCGAACCATTCCACAGTGTATTTAATAGTGACGTGTATTTTGTTCGTGGCTGCTCTTGCGGGGCAACAAATTGCAACGGGGGCTGCAGCTTTCGGCAGCTTCCAAAAAAGCAGATCAAAGCAGCACTACAAAGGAGGAGTTTCATGAGAAGCAAGGGAAGAAAAACAATGAAAGCAATAAAAACAATAATGTCGGCGGTATGTATTAGTATTTTGGCGATAGCTTTAACGGGATGCGGGTCGCAAGCAAACTCTGACAACAACAAGAGCAGTGCGCAAGCTTTTGACGCCAATCAGGTCGCAGAAGTTATTGTGCACACTGGGGGACAGAATATCGATATTCGTCCAGCAGCCGGCACAGAAGTAAAGGTAGGTGCAAAAGCCGGCAAGGAGGCAAAAATTAGCCTAAATGGGGACGTACTTAATATTGATTGGGGCGATTCCTCTAAAATAGTGAATTTTAAAACAGATACTTTGCAAATAGAGCTGCCGGACAAACAATATCGTAAAATCAGCCTGACTACAGCTTCAGGAGAAATTAAAGGCGATAAGCTAAAGGCGGATGAGCTAGTGGTCGGAAGTGATTCGGGGAAAGTTGAGATCACTGGTTTTGAGGGCGGCAAAGTCGCAGGAAATGTAATTGCCGGCGATCTGGAGCTGAAGGACATTACAGGTGACTTTCAAGTCGGAAACGATACGGGAAGCGTGAAAATATCGCATTCGGGCGCGTTGATGCAACAAAGCAGGATTACAACGGGAACGGGGAACATTGAGCTGAAATTTGTGGATGCGCCGGGATCTCTAAAGCTGGATGCATCAACAGAATCGGGAAAAATTGACTCCTCGCTTACCGGGGCCTCTGATGTAAGCGAAAAAGGGGCAGGCCAGCAATTGACAGCGCAGATCGGTTCCGCAGGGGGAGATAGCCCGAGTTTAACCATCAAGTCATCTTCCGGCAGCATTTATATTAAATAGACGTTCACAGAAGGGCCGCCCCTTCAGGTCTGATAAGATCTGTAAGGGGCGGCTTTTAAGCTGCTAATTTACGAAGGGAAGAATGATAAAGAAAGAGGTTCCTTTGCCTTGCTCGCTATCTACTGTAATGTAGCCGCCGTGCGCCTCGATAAGGTCTTTGACAATGGCCATCCCTAATCCCATCCCGTATTTCTCGGAGCGAATGGACGACATGCCGCGATAATATTTCTTATACAAATTTTCGAGTGTTTGTTGATCCATTCCGACGCCGTTGTCTTGGATCGTTATTTTCACGAACTGGTTATTTTCATTGCTTAAAGAGACGTTGATCTGGGTCCCTTCGGGGTTATGCAGAATCGCATTCATAAGCAAGTTTTGCATCGCACGGTAAAGCAGCCTTTTGTCAAAGGAAAGCAGCACGGCGGTTTCTTCGGAGTGAAAGCTTAGATCATATTGCTCATAGTTCGGGTCGTTCCAGGTGTCCGCCAGCAGTCCCTTGATAAATTCGACGATGTTTCCTTCCTCCAGCTTAAGCGGGATAAGCGACTTTGTCTGATTGATTTGCAAAGAGAGATTGAAGTCTTGAATCAAAGCCTCCATCTGCTCACCCTTCTTCAAGATTTCTTGCAAGAAATCATGTCTTTCTTCTTCGTTCCAAGTATAATCCTTATTCAGCAATAAGGCGGAATAGCCTGTTATGTATGTTAGCGGAGTTTTTAAATCATGCGAGACCCCGGCAATCCAGTCCTTTTTTAGCTGCTCAAGCTGCTCTCTTTCCTGCTCCGCCTTTTGCAGGCTTAGGGACAGTTCATTAATATTGGATAGGACCTCGCTGTACAAACGATAAGGAGCCTTCAGCTTTCCCTGCCGCGTCAAAATGCTTCTGTTTACTTCAGGTGGGCCATATACGCCTTTGGACAATTGCGAAATCCAGGAAATGATATACCATATCGGATTGCTGAAATACCAGCTGAAGAAGATGCTGGACAGCGCCACACTTAGCGCGAATACTACAAGTACGAGCAGGTCATAGCCAGGCATGTCCTCGTATAACCCGATTACCGGAAACAGCCCGTCGATCGTCAGCATGAAAATAAGGCCCATAATCAACAGCCAAATGCATAAGCCAATGATAAAATGAAGTCCGAAACGCAGTTTAATGTTCATAAGCGCCACCTTTACTGAGGAGGAACAAACTTATATCCAATCCCTTTCATATTAATGATGATTTGGGGGGATTTTGGTTTGTTTTCGAGTTTTTTTCTTATTTTTGAAATATGCATGGCGACGGTCTTCTCTTCTCCGTAATAAGGTTCTTCTCCCCAGACCAATTGATAGATTTGGGTGGAGGTGAAAATTCGATTAGGATTTCTAAAAAAGAACTCGAGCAAATCCAGTTCTTTCGCCGTACACTCATAGCTTTGATCGTTGACGAGCAGCAGGGCGTCAGCCGGCTTTAAGACAAGATGGCCATAGTGGTATTCCCGGCTGTCTTTATGATCCAGTTTTTCGTACAGGTTAGCCCGGTCCAGACTTTGTCTCCGGAACAAGCTTTGAATTCTGGCAACCACCTCGAGTGGATTAAACGGTTTAGTAATATAATCGTCTCCGCCGATTCCGAGTCCGGTCAATTTATCAAAATCGCTCGAACAGGAACTAATAAAAATAATAGGGGTGTTCGTCTTGCTTCTAATTTTCGTGCATAGCTCAAAGCCATGAATGTCAGGGAGCATCACGTCCAATAAAATAACGTCAAATGAATGTCTGTCAATGAGCTCCAACGCTGCATTCCCTGATGAGCAAGTGTAGATGGAATCGTACCGCTCCTTCTTTAAAATAATTTCCAATAACGTCAAAATACCTTCTTCATCATCGACTAGAAGTATTTTCTCGGGTCTGATCAATATGTATTTCCTCCCTATCAACTGCAGTGTACGGCGCTAGTTTCGTTCATCTTACCTCAATTATACAATTTATTTCAATATATGGATGGATGTTTTGAAGAAAGGAAGGCGGTAAAAGTAAAAGGCGATAGGGTGAAAATACAAAAAACGGAGAAACGCCGGCGGATCCGCCAGTTTTCTCCGGGTATTATCATCTATTTAAGCTCACGCTGCATTATTCGCGAGCACGGCTTTCCAGTAAAATCATAACGAAACGGAGCAGCTCCAGCAGGGAAATTAGCGCTGCAGCGACATAGGTCAGGGCGGCTGCGTTTAGAACCTTGCCCACCTGCTGCTCTTCGCTGTGGGAGACCAAGCCGAGGCTTAGCATACCTTTGCGCGCCCGATGGGTAGCATCGAACTCTACAGGCAAAGTAACCAGCTGGAACAGAACGGCGAAAGAGAAGAAGAATACGCCAACCCAGGCCAGATTCAGTGCGCCGAAGATGAAGCCGGCAAGAATGAGAAACGGCGACACGCGCGAAGTCAGATTGACGACAGGGAACATTTTGTGACGCAGCACAAGCATGGAATACGATTCCTTGTGTTGTATTGCATGACCGACCTCATGACAGGCTACAGCGACCGAGGAAATGGAATTTTCATAAAATACGGGCTCTGATAGCCGGACTACACGTTTCATCGGATCGTAGTGATCTGTCAGACTGCCGCGCACAGGTTCGATTGGGATATCGTACAAACCGTTGGCGTCCAGCATCCGCCGTGCGGCGTCGTGTCCGGTCAAGCCATACAAATTGGGAACTTTTGCGAAACGGTTAAACGTGCCTTTTACTTTAAATTGTGCCCAAAAGGACAAAGCAATGGCTATAATAAGCAGCAAAAAAATAACATTAGAGTTCATGGTGTTTATTCCCCCTGTTGAATGTAGTGTCATAGTAGTCTTAGGCGAATAATTTGATCGTAGATGTTCTGTTATTATTTTATTAGTATTTATTATATTTTATTTAATTTTAAATAAATGGTCCCTGATTAATTAAAATATATAGTGCATCGATACAGGCGAGGCTTTGCGGCATTAGACTAGAAAACGCTTTGCGAGCCTGCCCCGGCTTTAAATTGGATATGAGCGGCTCGAGTTCCTTGACTTCCCGCTCCAGCCTCTGCATATGAATTTCGAGCGAGCTTAATTTTTCCGTTACTTGCTCTTCATGACTAACCTTGTTCCATTGCTCCAGTTTTGCGCGAATCTCCTCTAAAGTATATTTCTCCTGTTTTAACTGATTAATTCGCTTCAACTGGTTCAAGGTCTCCGAGCTATACAAACGATAATTTGTCTCTGTTCGTGTCTCCGGCTTAATGAGCATCAGCTTCGTGTAGTAGTCAATCGTTCGTTCACTTACGTTTGCCGCTTTGGCCAGCTCGCCGATTTTGTATAATTGGATCATCCCAAAAGGCTCACCTCACTCCTGAAGACTCATTGTTTTTATATATGATTCTATAAAATAATGATACCTGAAACATAACTGTACAGTCAAACGTTATGCTTTCTAATCGCTAGTTACTATCTTTGAATCCATAATGACTATGTCAGCCGGGTCTAACGTTGGTAATTTTGATCCCATTCGAGTAACATGATATCCATTCAGAGTAAATCGGTAACCGTCATGCGCCTCTTGAACAATATCCTCCGCCGGATGGCAAGATCCGATGAGATACAGCCTTAACAAGCTGGAAAATAAGGGCAGCTGCTGCAAGTCGGTCTCCGAAGGAACAGGGAGGGCGGAGGGATGGCTATGGAAGAGCCCGATTAGCCTGGAATTGAAGCAGCACTTTACCCATTGTTCCGGGTCCAGCACAAAGTTCTGATGCGGGCGGGGCGACACATTTCTGATCGGTAGATAGCTGTCAATGACGGGGGGATCCGCGGTCATATTGCCAAATAAGACCCCGCAAGCTTCCTGGGGATACCGGCTTGAGGCATCTTCCTTCATCTGCTCATAAACGTGCGGGACGATCACCCATTTATGGGGAAGGCGGTGCTGCTCGCCGTGATTCCACATTACATGTTCACCTCATTTCAGCGATTGTAACAATTTATGAAAAAAGGGTACAATAACAAATATCAATCCTTTACGCCAGGATCATGTACGATTACAACAAGCAAAGGAAGAAATGTCAAATGAGAAGAAAAAATTTATGGATATTGGTGGCTATGCTAATTTTATTAGGGATTGCACTGTACCAGAATTCCGGGTCAGACCTGTTATCGCTTGGACTGGGGGGAAAGGAGCCGGCAACCGGACAAAAAGAGGTGAAAACCTTAGGAACAGCCGTCGCTGAAAAGGCACCCAAGCCTGGCTCATTATCCCCTTCCTTTGCCTTGCCAGGAATGGATGGGCAGACCTATAAGGTGGGGGGAGAGCGGGACAAGCCGGTGCTGGTAAATTTCTGGGCGTCCTGGTGCGATCCTTGCAAGGACGAGGCACCCGATCTGGTCAAAATGTATGAGAAATACGGAGATAAGTTAGACATATACGGCGTTAATGTCACCGCCTACGATACGGTTGAGCAAGCAGAGGCGTTTGTGCAGGAATACGGCATTAAATTTCCGGTTCTTCTGGATAAGAAAGAGGAAGCCTACAAACTGTTTAACGGGATAGCTTTCCCGACGAACGTACTCATTGATCAAAATGGCGTTATTCAAGACGTTGTTGTAGGTATTTTGCCGCCGAAAGATTTGGAGGCTAAGGTAAAGAAACTGCTGAATTCCTAGCTTTCTTTCTAAGTAAAGGAGGCGGCTAGCGAATGCCGCTCGCTTAAATTGAGAAAGCCCGGATGTCCTGTTGTTAAGGATTATCCGGGCTTTCTGCGGCCATTGGTCATATGGAAAATTGAATAACGGGGGGATCAGTGATTCATTAATCCTTGTCCCGCGGACTTCAATTCTTCGTGCTCATGTTTTGTTTGCCCAAGCAGGGCGTACCGCAGACTGTCTACGAGAGCTTCCCAGCTAGCTTCAATGACATTGCTGGACACTCCGACTGTACTCCAGGAGTTTAAGGCATCCTTCGATTCAATTAGAACTCTGACTTTGGAGGCTGTAGCATCTTTATCGTCAAGCACTCTGACTTTGTAATCGGATAAGTGAATGCTGCTTAATCCAGGGTAGTAAGAAATCAGCGCCTTGCGCAGGGCATTGTCGAGAGCGTTCACAGGACCATTGCCTTCGGCAGCCGTATACAGGCTGTTCCCGTCGATGTTCAGTTTAATAAATGCTTCGGAGACGACAGGCTTGCCGGCGGATTTCTCGACGAGCATCTTAAACGATTCAAAGACGAACAGCTCCTTCATCTCCCCGTTTGCCTGGCGAAGCAGCAGCTCTAGGGAGGCGTCTGCGCCCTCGAACTGATAGCCCTGATGCTCCAGATCTTTGATTTTTGATATGACTTGCCGTGTCTCCTCGTTCTCAGGATCAAATTTGATGCCCATTTCCTGCGCCTTGGAGAGGATGTTGCTCTGTCCGGCGAGCTCGGAAACAAGCACCCGCTGGCGGTTGCCGACCGTTTCCGGGGTAATGTGCTCGTAAGTACGCGAATCGCGCAAAATCGCCGACACGTGGATGCCCCCCTTATGGGCGAAAGCAGCCGTGCCTACATACGGCTGTCCTACCGGCATGTGCACATTGGCGATCTCACTGACGTAGCGTGCCGTATTCGTAAGCTGATTCAGTTGCTCCGGGTCAATGACGTCATAGCCAAGCTTGAGCTGCAGATTAGGGATAATCGAGCACAGGTTGGCATTTCCGCAGCGCTCCCCGTAGCCATTCATCGTCCCTTGAACTTGCTCGGCCCCTGCGCGAATGGCGTTCAGCGCGTTGGCGACAGCCAATTCACAGTCATTATGCGTATGAATTCCAAGCCGTGCAGTTGTAACGCGGCCAGCAAGCACAGAGACGATATCATACACCTCATGCGGCATCGTACCGCCGTTCGTATCGCACATGACCAGCCAGTCTGCCCCGGCTTCCTCTGCCTTGCGCATGACGGCCAGAGCATATTCAGGATTGTTCTTGTATCCGTCGAAGAAATGCTCGGCATCGAACAGCACTTCCATTCCTTCCCGCTTCAAATAAGCGATGGAATCGTAAATCATCGCCAGGTTCTCTTCCAATGTCGTCTGGAGAGCGGTATGCACGTGGAAATCCCACGATTTGCCGACCAGGGAGGTCGCTCTGGCTCCGGATTCGAGTATGCGTTTCAAATTAGGATCGTGCTCAGCGATGCTGTCTTTACGCCGGGTGCTCCCGAAAGCGGTTATTTTAGCAGATAGTTTGAGTTCCTGAACTCTTTTGAAAAACTCAATGTCCTTACTGTTACTGCCAGGAATGCCGCCTTCGATATAATGAACACCCAGTTGATCCAGCTTTTTGGCTATCTTCAACTTATCGTCCGCAGACAGGCTAATTCCTTCGCCCTGAGTGCCATCACGTAATGTTGTGTCGAAGATGGTTACAGCCTTTGACATAATGAAAATGTCCCCCTTTTTGGATATCATCTGAGTGTCAGCTCTGATTTTATAATTTCTAATTATAGCATTTGTGTTTTAAATGTGACACCGTTTTTATGAATTTGCCCGGTTGTGTTGACCCTGATTGGCGATAAATGTATGCTTTCCTTGTATATAGCTTTTCAGGGGCAGCGTTCAAGAAGACAGAAGCCTAATGGCAGAAAACTGTATACCCAACCAATTTCTCGAAGGATGACACCACTTTAAATAAATAGTTTGTTAAAAAAGAGGGAACGCTAGTGAGAAATATCGACGATTATTATCCTGTGAACGGCAGGGTGGTTCTTCATATCGATATGAATGCATTTTATTGTTCTGTCCATGAGGCCGAGGAGCCGCAGAAGTACCGGAACAAACCGACAGCGGTCGCGGGAAGCGTTGAATTGCGCAAAGGGGTTATCGTCACCTGCTCCTATGCTGCACGGGCCAGAGGAATAAGGACGGGAATGACCGTCAGGGAGGGGCTGCGGAAATATCCGAAGCTTATTCTGATCGCTCCGGACTTTCATCTGTACCGCCGTTATTCGAAGGCTTTTATGGACATTGCTTATCGGTACACGCCGCTGCTGCAGGCCACATCCATCGATGAATGTTATTTGGACATTACCGGTTCCAGGCAGTTCGGCACCCCGCTGGAGATCGCCCATGAAATTCAATCGCGGATTGCCGCAGAGCTAGGGCTGCCTTGTTCGATTGGCATCGCGCCGAACAAACTGCTGGCCAAGATGGCGTCCGACATGAAGAAGCCGAAAGGCATTACGGTGCTTCGTTTGCGCGACGTGCCGTCGTTGCTCTGGGATAAGCCGTGCAGCGAGCTGTTCGGCATCGGCCGCAAGACGGGGGAGAAGCTGAAGAAGATGGGAATCTACACGCTGGGTCAGCTTGCCGCGACGGATGAGCAGGTGCTGTCCGAAAGGTTTGGCGTTATGGGTTTATGGATGAAGCAGGCAGCTCACGGCATTGACGAATCACCTGTCCGTGAAGAACGGGAGAAGAATAAATCCATCGGCCATACGACAACGCTGCCCAGGGACGTTACAGATCTGGAAGATGTGAAGCGAATCATGCTGAATTTGGCGGATCAGGTGGCTAGGCGTTTGCGCCGCCAGCAATTGATGGCGCAAACGGTGCAAATTACGATTCGTACGCCCGACATGAAGACGATTACTCGATCGCAGACACTCGGGAACGTAACGGAACAGGCGGACGACATTTATCGTGAAGCATGTGAGCTGTATCTTCGTCACTGGAACAAAGGCAAGCCGATAAGGCTGCTTGGCATCACACTGCAAAATTTGGTGCCGCGGGAGAGCTCGGCACTCCAGCTGGATCTGTTTGACTACGAGCAGCAGCCTAAAAAGGAATCGCTAACCAAGACGATGGATTTGCTGCGGGATAAATTCGGGGAGGATGCGATATTGACCGCAGGCATGCTTAGCGATGATCCTTCTGCGCTTATCCGGAACTACAAAATTCGCGGCACATCTCTGCAAACCGATTTTCTCCGGGAAAATCGGGAGGAATGATAATGATTATCAACGGAAAATGATGACAAATCATTTGAAATTGCTTTCTTTTTATATTATATTGATCATGGTGGTAGCATTTCACCGCACTTGTACCGTTTATCAGGAGGCAGATAAAGATGGCGAAATATACTTGGGTAGAGAAAGATACTTGTATCGCTTGCGGCGCTTGTGGTGCTACGGCACCGGATATTTACGATTATGACGATGAAGGCTTGGCTGAAGTAATCTACGAAAATGACGGAAACCGCGGTGTAACGGAAATTCCGGAAGACTTGTACGATGACCTTCAGGATGCATCGGACGGATGCCCAACGGATTCCATCAAGATCGCAGATACTCCGTTCAATATGGAAGGTTAAGGTATAGAAACGGTAAACTTATCCTCGTCTGTGGAGAAGCACCCCGCTTAGGATGGCTAGGGGGTGCTTTTTGCCGTTGTACTGACTTGGGACCACATTCGGGTCCCTTTATATTTGGGCTTTAGCCAGTTGAGTGCGCGAAACGCGCGAAACAAAAAAACTACCCGCTATGCGTGTAGAAGGATCGAGTGTTTGATCACCAAGACCATTCCGTACAATTGAGATGTTCAGGCTCAAGGGAAAGGAATGGTTTTGGATGGCAAACCCGAAAATTACAGTGAAAGCCCCCGGCCTCAAACTAACGCCTATATTGTCCTTCACCCTGCAGAACATTTACAGATTTCTGCATCCTATACTTCTGCATCCTATACTAAGTATTTACGAATGGCCACGCAGTCACGCTGGAAAACCACGT
>NZ_KB907264.1:0-75833 GCF_000381905.1 Paenibacillus fonticola DSM 21315
GTTATTTTTACTTTGAAGTATTTGGTTCGGGAATATTCTACCTGGAATCCATGGATCATTAAATTGAGTGCATTAATCGACCGATATAAACACGTCTGTCAACTTAATAGAATGGGTTTTATTGAGGATTGGGAGAGGCATTTGAGATCCGTTCCGACAGATATTATTTGGAGATAAACGGTGTCCGACAATTATACGGGAGTCTCTAGGGTGACATCAAAACTGTCACTACACCCGTAGAAGCTTATGTGGCGTTGCCTTCGGACAGGGGTTCGACTCCCCTCGCCTCCATAATTAGCATGAGAAAAAGCGACCATGATTGGTCGCTTTTTTGCATCTAAAGGATACTTATGGTCCCTTGGACGAGATGTGACATACTCTCCCCAATGGTTGGCAAAATTACATTAAGGCAGTGACTAACGATTCGGGACGAAAGGAAGAGAAAATGTTGAAAAAAGTGAAACTTTGGAACCGAAAAACTCGAAATATGTGGTAAAATGTAGAAAAGGGGGAGAGAGTTTTGAGAAAAACTAGTTTGGGAATTTTACTTTTGGCACTGTTATTAATGGTTGCCGCATGTGGAGGTACTGCGACATCAACAGGAACGCAGAATGCTAATACTTCTGTAAAGGATCAAGGCTCTGCAGAGAACGCAAATAATGAGCAGAAAGATGACGCTGTTACAGCAGAACCGGCTGAGGAGCCTGAAGAATCGAAAGAGGTTGTTTACAAAGTAGGGGATAAGTTCAACTTGGGTGATTGGGAAGTTGTGCTGGACTCCTTTGAATTCAATCAAAAAGTCAGTGACGAATACTTTTCTTCTAGTGCAGACGAAGGTAATAAGTTTTTAGTTTTGAATTATACGGTTACCAATGAGGGAACGGAAGCAGACAACTTTACGTCAATGCTTGGCGGAGTTGAAATGAAGGCAATATTTAACGACAAATATGAATATGATTATACGGTTACGATGATAGATAAAGACCTTAGCAATGAAAGTATTAAGCCGTTATCTTCAAAAACCGGATTTGTTGTAATGGAAGTTCCTGACACAGTAGCTGAATCAGAAGATGGTTTGATCCTAAAGCTGGCAAAAGATAAGGACAATGCGACTATTAATTTAAGATAGCCGAAGTTTCCACTAGTACGAAAGAAACCGCAAGCGTAAGGGAGTTCTCCCCAAGGCTTGCGGTTTTTTTTGAGAGTTCCATCGCTTTAAAGAAACCTGCACCCCTCTGCATCAAATGAAGGAATAAACCTTATACAATGGCACACCATCTTCCAACCTTAAAACATTAATACATATTTAATGCCATCCAATTTAATAAATATGGACGATCATTATTCGCTGGCACCTTATACCACTCGAAAGTATTCTTCACCATTTATTATACTAAGCTGCCACTTGTTTGAGGCTTTCCAGTTCGTTTGCACAATTTGACATTCTTTAATGTGCCGAAGCCATGATAGTAACAAAGATTCTCCAACTTCTATTTTCATTGCTATCCTCCAAGAAAAACTATATGCAATTCCAATTTACAGATTAAGCACATGCTCTGATGTAACGGGATTGGGATCGGCCCGGTTTGATGAAGGGAGATTTGGAAAGTAAAGAAGAGGGCTTCCGCCCTCCGATGAAGCTTCAGAACCGTATATACGAGAGAATGTTAGTCAGATGAGCTTGTTTTTTGACGCGAACAAATAGGCGCCGATACCCGCGGCAATGGATAGATTCAGGGAATCCACGTCTGGGGTTTGCGCTATTTTCAAGCCGGTACCCACATGGCTAAATATTTCTTCGTCAAGACCTGAAGCTTCATTTCCGAAAACAAGGGTAAACAGCTCCGTTACGGGACAGGTCTCGGGTGTCAGTGTGGTTGCAGCACGAAGCATGAAAGAAAACAGGTCGTGCCGACCGAACTGGCTGCGATATGACTCGAAGCTGGGAAAGGAACAACATTGAATCCGGAATAATGCTCCCATAGAGGCGCGGATGGTTTTGGGGTGAAAATGATCTGCTCCGGGAGTAACGATCCCGAGATTGCCAAATCCCAAACCTGCGGTTATCCGGATAATGGTGCCGAGATTGCCCATATCTCCAGGATGGACGAGGAGAATATGAGGTTTATCGGAAGCAAGTCTATCTGAATATTTGGAAAACACCCCGAACACGAAGCAATTTTCTTTCCGGTCGATCTTGGCAAAAGCCTTATCCTGCTGGACAACTGGAATATGCTGCGTCTGGCAGAGGGTTTCAAGTAGACTGCGATCCCGATAAGCAGAATGGATATAAACGACTTTTACGTTCTCCGGTCGTGCCTGAATCATTTCAATAGTGGCGTATGCGCCAAGGGTATAGCTATAGTCTTGCTCTTTACGATATTGCTTTAATGCGAAGTTTGTCATGCTTGTCATCGAAACCCGCTCTCCTTTATGAGTTAATTTCATATAGGATGCAAAGTCTCTGGACCAACAGACCTAACTCAGGATGCCAATCTATTAGCTCCACACAAGGTTCAGGGTCTGTTTGCCCTTAAGACTTTGCGTGGAGCAGATCGAGTGTTACACCAAAATGGATAGCCAAAGGATTCACCCTCTTTCTTAATTTTCCTGATATGATTATATCACTATCGCAACTTAAGCACCTAATTAAAGGCAGGAGGCTCAGATAAAGTAAAGGGTTATCGAAAATTAGCTTCGTCCGAATAGGTAGCTGAAGTTCTCCGGCAGCCGCTTGTTGCGCTAACGGGTAGATAGTTCAATATTTCTAAACTGCAGAGCCACTCTAAATAATGGGTGGCTCTCACTCACCGGACCGACGGCTCAGTATGCTCCGGAGTATTCAAGTCCAGACAGACGTTGGATTGAAATCTGTCTGAAACCGTCTATCCATATGACTTTTAAGCAATATGGGTTTTAGCATACCGTAAAGTTGAGCTATCGGGCAGTAGTCTTAAGTGCTTTTGTGTTAAAATGTATGGGAATTTTCATCTACGTAAGGAGTGAGGAATAGATGGACGACCTAGCGGATGTAGAGGCTAAAATAACCTTCTTGAAAGAAGAAGAAGGCGGCAGAACGAGATCAGTATTATCTGGATATCGTCCTAATCATCGCGTTAGAGATGACTATCTAACAACGGGTACCCATCATTATTACGATAAAGAAATCGTTCAAATGGGCGACACTGTTTTGGGTACGATTACTTTTATTTCTCCAGAATCTTATCCTAGATGCTTGTGGGTAGGGAAAACGATATCTATTCAAGAAGGTTCAAGAGTAGTGGGTTATGCCGAAATAACCAACGTTTTTAATCATATCTTGTTAAAAGATGATTCAACTAACGGGAAACGATAGTGAAACAATTAGTGATAAAGGTGATGAAATGAGCGCAGATTTTCAGGATTATTTGCGATCAAATTTACATGGAATATCATTAGAACCGCCACTATTTTATAACTCAGTTATAGGAATTCGCTTTGAGTTGGGTGTCCCATATAGGGGAGTAGAGCACCCCTCGTATTTTGAAACAGTTAAAAAACGCTCTGAGACTTTATTTGAGTCAGTTTTTTCGGAAAGTGACGAATTGTACATTGTTAGAGGGACATATGAACCACAGCCACCCTATGAAACCATTAATTCTGACGGGGTTAATGTATTTGCAAAATATGTTGATACGGAGATCGCCAAACATGTTACTTGTTTCGAAGAAAAAGCAGACTACGATGAAGATACTCACCAGTTAACGGGATATTCCAAAAGTTATAGTCTGTTATGTTGTGTAAAGAAAGTAGATTACAAAGGCATATTGAAAGCCATTGGCCATGTTGATTTTCCGAGTATGGGAAAATATATTTCGGACCGGATTTACTTTATACACCCTAAGAAGAAAATCGTGTTTCATATGTATGATGACCGTGGATTGGACATAGTTGCTGCCCGCACGGAGGATTTAATGAAATTGTATAACGAATTTAATGATTGGATTTTAGATTATGATAGGGAAAAGATCGATCGAATATTTGGAATTAGATGAAAAACAGCGAACTGATCGCTGAACTAATGTAAAAAGCATAAAGGTTTTTCTTCAGGTAGAAAATGTAGGTGACCAAAATTCGTCTGATGCTGTGATCGGTTTTAGTTCCTTTAAGGCGTATAATAGTACACCATCCGCATAAGGATGGTGTTTTTGCACTCTATTGCATTACAATTCATTGAACTTAGCTCCTAAGACTGAGGAAATTATTTTCGTCCCCGTAATGTCTTTATCTTGGACTTTGCTTAGCGCTAAAATCTAACTTATAATTATAGGTTAATCTGAACTGCCTTAGGAGGAGACAATGGAATTTATCAAGAACCAACTAGACGGATATGGCATGAGCGAACAGATGATTGGATATCTTTCGAATATGATCATGGTCGTTTTTATAGCAGTGGTCTCTATACTAGCCAATTTCATAGCCAAAAAAATCGTGTTGAAGACGATTATTCATATTGTCCATAACAATCGGTATACGTGGGATAATGTCATTTTGGAGAAAAAAGTGTTCCATAAGCTGTCGCATCTCGTGCCAGCCATCATCATCTATTATTCTGCGTCCACCTTTCCGCCCTATCAGGCTTTGATTGAAAAGGCTGCATTAACGTACATGATTATTGTAACCATCGCGGTGCTTAATGCGCTGCTCAATGCTTTTGATGCGATATATCGTTCGTTTGAAGTCTCCAAGATCAGACCGATTAAGGGATACATTCAGGTGGCGAAAATCGTCCTATTCATCATTGGCGGCATTGTGGTGATCTCGAATCTAATTGGTCAAAATCCTTTGATCATTCTCAGTGGGCTTGGTGCTTTATCGGCTGTTCTAATGCTAATTTTCAAGGATTCGATATTGGGCCTGGTGGCAGGCGTTCAATTATCGTCGAATGATATGGTGCGTGTCGGTGATTGGATTGAAATGCCTAAATATAATGCGGACGGCGACGTGATCGACATTACGTTAAACACGGTAAAGGTTAGGAATTTTGATAAGACGATCACGATGATTCCGAGCTACGCCCTTATTTCGGACTCGTTCAAGAATTGGAGAGGCATGCAGGTATCCGGTGGCCGAAGGATTAAGCGAAGCTTTCATATCGATACGAGCAGCATAAGCTTTTGTACCCAGGAAATGATAGAGGAATTCCAGAAGATTCACCTTCTTTCCGATTATGTCACGACAAGATTAGATGAAATCAAAGCATATAATTTAGAACACCAGATTAATACGGAAAGCAAAGTGAACGGTAGACAGCTTACGAATGTGGGGGTGTTCAGAGAATACATCCATCAATATCTGCGGAACCATCCGAAAATTCACCAGGAAATGACGCTGATTGTCAGACAGCTAGCACCGGGAGATAACGGACTGCCATTGGAAATCTACGCTTTCAGCAATGATACCAACTGGGGAGTGTATGAATCGATTCAGGCGGATATCTTTGACCACATTTTTGCGGTTGCCCCGACATTTGGGCTTCGCGCCTTCCAAAATCCAACAGGCCACGATATCGCCCGTCTCAAGGAAAGCACGCAATTTTCGCGAGGGTATTGAGATAGGATCGGGGGGGGAGGAGTTGAAGCGATTTACAAGGTGAAGGTATGACTGAAGTAAGTCTGATTCAGGCGACTAGTTGGGCATGAGTTCGGTACTTTACCGGATTCATGTCTTTTAGTTTGGCCTTCACCAATACCATTAAAAACGAACACCATATATTTTTGTAAGGATTTCCGGTTGCCGTTTTGTACTGAATGAAATGCAAAGTTTATGACATAGGGATGGCAAAGCTGCCATCTCTTTTGTTGTTCAGTAAAAATAAAATCGACCAATCATCCCCCCCCATTGTGGTAAAATAAGGATTGAATTGACGAGCAATAAATTATAGTTCTAGTATAATGTAATTTGAAAAACTGCGAGGAAATTTATCTATCTGTCATACATAATAATACATATGCCATTTATTTACATAAGAAATAAGGATGTAAACCATCAGGGGGAAGTTGAAAAAGCTTTTCATGAGGAACCAATTTATAAAATTGGGATTAAGTAGTGTTGAAAGTGGGAGATCTTAATTGAATATTTTGTGGAAAGACAAGAAACAAAACTTAACAGATGTATTCAGAAAAGAGAAAATACATAGTTGCTTAATCAGTAGAAACAATAACTTTATATTTGAATACTTTAAAAATAAAAAGCAACAAAGCAATATGCATAAAATTAATTCATGCACAAAAAGCATAGCCTCATCGTTAATTGGCATTGCTTATGATAAGGGACTTATTTCAAGTCTCTCAACGCCGATTGTTGAATACTTTCCGATACTAGTTAAAGATTCTGATCATAGAAAGAGTACTATTACAATTGATCATCTCCTTACAATGAGTGCAGGCTTTAATTGGCCAGAGATGGGAGAATGGGGCGGCTGGCCGCAGATGATTCACAGCTCAAATTGGGTGAATTATGTTTTGGAAAGACCATTAGCGCATGCTCCAGGCGAGCATATGAATTATAACTCGGGATGCAGCCATTTATTAATGGCGATACTCCAAAAAACGACAGGAACAAATGCTCAGGAATTTGCGAATGACAACTTATTTTCCAAACTCAAATTTAGTGATTATATTTGGCATAAGGACCCGCAAGGTATTAATATAGGTGGCTTTGGGATTCATCTTACCATTCAAGACATGCATAAAATGGGTCAATTGTTTCTGAACAATGGCAGGTGGGACGGGAAGCAGTTAATTAATGGCGACTGGGTTGAACTAACAACGCAGCCTGTTTTTCTAACCTATAAACATTTTGGTCACTATTGCCGACATTGGTGGTCTTCAGCTACTTCTGAGGATGAAAGGTTTTACTTTGCCATGGGTATGGGAGGACAATATATTTGTGTGATACCGTCGAGAGAGATGGTCATAACCATTACGTGTGATACAAAAGGAGATACGCTTATACCACTTCATATTATCGAATGTATTTTAAAAAGTGATGAGTAGCGATGCTCCACACCATGAACACCATCCGCATGAGGACGGTGTTTTTGTTTATAATAAGTCAAAGCATTTCGTACAGTTGGAGTGAAATAGATGAATCATAGTCATAATGAGGGAACAATGATAACGGTACTCAATATGGATGGTCAAGAACTAACACCATGTTTGCCTCATCGAGCTTGGCGGGAAGTCGAGCGTTCTCGTGCCGTCTGGATTGATGAGGAGACGATCCAATTACTTTATAACCCGTTCTCGTTTCGTGACTATCGAAAAGTTGCGCTAAAACGGGATCATCACACTTGTTTGTGGTGCGGACGTCCCGCCACGACAGTGGACCATATTATCCCCTCAAGCAAAGGCGGCTCGGATCTTCCATACAATCTGCTTGCTTCATGTAGCGATTGTAATACGAAGCGAGGAAACCGTACTGCGTTCTCTTATCTTGCCGAAAATGCACATTCGGCTCCTAATCTTATCAAGCTTTGTTGGCGCATTTTTAGAGCTAAATACAGACACCAATATGTAAAAAACGATACTTGAGCAAAGGTAGAGAATTGTCGTTTCTACCACTAAAGTCGCTACAGGAATCGTAGCAGGCGTTTGTTTTACCGACATTAAAACTGTGACTACACCCATGCGAAGCTCGCCTGTGTGGCGTTGCCTTCGGACAGGGTTTCGACTTCCCTCGCCTCCACCATCATGAACACCATCCGCAATGAGGATGGTGTTTTTGCTATATTTAGGGTATTACTGTAATGGGACGTTATACCGGGATTATGCGGTGCATACTCCTATGTTATAATTAGAAAAAGCACAGTTTTTTTCGGAAAATCACATTTCACATTTCCTATATATAAATCCATTGGACAAGGGGTGCATTGACCAACCATGCACGATGATCAGGCTTTCTTGCACCACAAATTGATTATTATCGGCGCAGGCGCATCAGGACTCATGGCCGCCGTTACTGCGCGGGATTTAGGTATTGATACTGCCATTCTGGAGGGCAACGACCGAATTGGGAAAAAAATTACAATGACAGGCGACGGTCGATGCAATATTACGAACGATTCTACTACGACGGATACGGCCGACGAAACGGTGGCCTTATCACGAATGTATCACGGCAGTCAGGCTAAATTTACGTTGCCTGTGCTGCAGCAATTCGGCATTCGTCAAACGATTGACTTCTTTCAGGTGCTCGGGCTGCCGCTTACAAAATTGAAAGAGGGCTTCATGTACCCGATGTCGCTGCAGGCTGCATCTGTGGTGGATATTTTCGAACTTGCTCTAGAGGAGCGGAACATTCCGGTATACCTTAACAACAAAGTGGTGGATGTTACCGTATCGGCAGATCATCCACGATTTATGATTACATGCCGAACGGAAACAGGGGAGCAGGTTGTTTATACTAGCGAATATCTGTTTCTGTGTACGGGCGGTCTTACCGGCCAGAATGCGGGGACGGACGGGTCCGGGTATACACTGGCCCAGCGAATGGGACACTCCTTGGTCAAGCCTGTTCCGGCCCTCGTGCAATTGAAGGTGAAATATCCATATCAGAAGGCGCTATCCGGCATCAAACTCCAAGGACGAGCCGATATTCTCGTGAACGGCAAGGTCGCCCGCAGCGAAACCGGCGAAATTCATTTCACCGATTACGGCTTCTCTGGCCCAGCGATTCTGCAGCTCGGGCGGAAGGCAGCCGTTCATCTCGCGAGAGGAGATTCTGTGACGGTATCCATCGATTTGATGCCGAACCGCACGGAGGAAGAGGTTATCGAGTTTCTGGAGATGAACTGGGGAACGTTCGCGCACCGAACGGTCGCGGAATCCTTCGTTGGTTTCTTACACAAGAAGCTGGTCTCCGTCCTGCTGAAGGAAGCGAAAATCGATCAAGAGCCGAACCTGCTTTGCCAGGATCTCTCGTGGAAAACGAAAAAGATCTTTTATAAGCTATTGAAGAGTTGGGACTTTAAGGTGACTGAAACCCAAAGCTTCGAGCACGCGCAAGCGACAGCCGGCGGCATCGCTACGAAAGAACTCGTCGCGGATACGCTGGAATCGAAGCTCGTGCCGGGGCTTTATTTAACCGGCGAGGTGATGGACGTCGACGGCGACTTGGGGGGGTACAACCTGCAATGGGCCTGGAGCTCCGGTTATGTGGCCGCGATGGCGTTAGGGAAACACATTTTTAGTTAAAGCCATTAGAAAAAGGAATGAATTCAACACATATGTATAAATCGAAATCTACAATGCACCACAAGCTGTTCATTATCGGTGCAGGCGCTTCAGGTCTTATGGCCGCCGTTACTGCGCGTGACCGGGGGATTGATACTGCGATTATTGAAAGCAACGACCGGGTCGGCAAGAAGGTACTAACGACCGGCAATGGGCGCTGTAACATTACGAACCAATCCACGGCGACGGGTACAGACGAAGCGGCCAATTTATTCACCAAATATCACAGCAATCAAGCGGAATTTCCGCTGCCTGTGCTGCAGCAATTCGGCGTTCGGCAAACTGTCGACTTCTTTAACACACTCGGCCTCCCGCTGACCGCGATAGAGAATGGCCGAATGTATCCGATGTCGCTGCAGGCTGCATCGGTGTTAGAAGTTTTCCGGATTGCGCTGGAGGATCGGAATGTTCCGATATACTTCAAAACCAAAGTATTGGACGTTACCGTGTCGGAGGGACATCCGCGATTTACGATTCAGTGCGAGACGGAGGCAGAGGGAAAGATCACATATACCAGCGATTATCTCTTCCTCTGTACGGGCGGTCTAACCGCTCCAAAGACAGGAACGGATGGCTCTGGTTACACACTTGCTCAACGACTGGGACATACCCTGATCGATCCTGTACCCGGGATTGTTCAATTGAAGCTGGATAGCCCCTATCTGAAGGAGCTTTCCGGAGTTAAATTCGAGGGATGGGGGCATATTCTTGTAAATGGTGAAGTTATCCGCAGTGAATATGGAGAGGTGCTGTTTACGAATTATGGCGCTTCCGGCCCGCCGATTCTCCAGTTAAGCCGAAAGGCTGCATATCAACTTGCAAGGGGAGAAATGGTAACCTTATCGCTGGACTTGATGCCAGACCGGACAGAGGAAGAGGTTGTTGATTTTTTCGATACGCATTGGGGAATGTTCGGACACCGGACGGTGGCTGCTTCCCTGATCGGCATTTTGAACAAGAAGCTGATCCCCGTTCTCTTGAAGGAGGCGGGAATCGACGATCAGGACCAGAATATGCTGTGTCAGGATCTATCGTGGAAAACCAGAAAAGCCTTGTGCCGCCTTATGAAGCATTGGGATTTCATCGTGACCGATACCAATGGTTTCCCGAACGCCCAAACGACAGCCGGGGGAATCGACACGATAGACTTAAAAGAAGGAACGCTAGAATCGAAGCTCGTGCCTGGGCTCTACTTCGCCGGCGAGGTGATGGATGTGGATGGGGATTGCGGTGGCTACAACCTGCAATGGGCCTGGAGCTCCGGCTATTCCGCCGCGATGGCTCTTGCGGATCAACTCGCATGCATTACGGAACAAGATGGATAGCTGCTTGCTCCTCGCACGCGGGGAAAACACATCGGTGAAATAAAGATAACGTAATAAAGATGGTGGGGGTACGGGATGAATACGAGGTATCGAATTACGAGAAATGCGGACGGCAATCACCCGGATCAAGTCATGTCTCTTGATGAATGTAAAAGCTACTTTGCAACTCAAACAGATTTTGTATATGCACAGGAGTATTCCTTTCGGTCAGCTGATGCGACAATGAAGATTCCGGGAGATTTCTTTCTTTGGCGGCTAGGAGAGGCGACAATTCCATTCCGATATTATGAGGGAGACCTGTATGTAGCCGTATCGCATGAGATTATTTTTCAGAAAATGTTAGAAGTGGTTGAGCATTTAAATGCGCAATATATAGAAGGTTAAGGTAGAGGGCACCTATAGGGTGCTCTTTTTGATCTTGAATTCCACTATTGGTTGACTATGTAACATAACAAACAGGCCTTTGATCATATAAATGGTGAATGTATATATGTTCTCTTTTTTAGTGTAGGAAATGGCCGAAATGGCTGATCAAATATTGTATATTGAAGCTTTGGAAATGGGGTAACGATATGACCGATTCCTCCAAATCACCAGCTGTTCTCTTCGAGAACGTTTCATTTCGATATACAGAGCAAAGTGAATGGATCATCAAGGATATTAAATTTAGCATTGCGCTGGGTGAATGGGTATCCATCGTGGGAGGAAACGGTTCGGGGAAATCGACTTTAATTAAATTAATGAACGGATTGTTGAAACCAAGTTTAGGAAAAGTGAATGTCCTTGGTGAAAATATCGAAATGGCGAATCTTCTTAAGATTCGCAAGTGTGTTGGGGTTATTTTTCAAAACCCTGATGAACAGATTGTGGGAGTAACTGTTGAAGAAGATATTGCATTCGGTTTGCAAAATCTGATGCTCCAGAGGGATGAGATCATTTCGAGAGTAGATCGTATGATGAAACTACTGCAACTGGAGGAGTTTCGAAACCGCCCTGTTCGAACCTTATCCGGAGGGCAGAAGCAGTTGGTTGCGATTGCGGGCATACTTGCCATGCACCCCAAAATCATCGTTTTCGATGAAGCCACCTCCATGTTGGATCCACAAAGTACCATCCATCTGCACAGCCTAATGTCTGATCTTCATCACAAGGGATTCACCGTGATCCATGTGACTCATCATCCAGAAGACATATTAAAGGCAGATCGGATACTGGTGTTGAATCAAGGTAGACTTACTTTTGAGGGAGATGTCCCCACCCTAATGAAGCAGCCTGAGATTCTCCAAGATGCTCATACGCTGCCGCCTTTTGTTGTACGCTTCAAGGAATCGCTTTATAGGAGAGGAATAGAGCTGTCAGGCGGCTGCAAATCGGAAAAGGAATTGGCTAAATCCATATGGGAATATATTTCTGCGATGTAAGCTATACGCATGCCAAAGGGACGCCTATGGAGCATAGAGCGGTGAAGTGTATAACTATGTCCATCCCTGACGGACAATTTATGGCGATCATGGGTTCATCCGGGTCTGGAAAATCCACGTTAGGACAGCTTAGTGCGGGTTTGTTGAAGCCGGATAAGGGTACAGTGTACGTGGATAATATCCCGATCAACAACCGCAAAAGCCGTTCTCAATTATGGAACAAAATCGCTTATGTATCCCAATTCCCGGAGCACCAGTTGTTTGAAGAAACGGTATTTCTGGATATCGGCTTTGGCCTTCGCAGGATGAAGTATAGCGATCATGAAATCATGGCCAAAGTGAAGGAAACCATGGAACTAGTAGGGCTGGACTTTGAACGGTATAAGGATCGATCCCCTTTTCAGCTTAGCGGCGGAGAACAAAGACTTGCTGCATTGGCAGGGGCACTAATCAAAGAGCCAAATATTCTTATATTGGACGAACCGACAGTTGGACTTGATCCGTCAGCCCGTATGAAGTTTCATGCTGTACTGACCTTTCTTAAACGAACACGCCGAATATCCATAGTCTACATTACTCATGATCTTCAGGATGCATTGGAGCATGCAGATCGTTTGATCCTTTTACATCACGGAGAATTAGTCCATGACTTGAAAACAACTGCAATTCATAGCGTGCTTGATCATCCTGGCATTCCTTTATTTCCAACCCCGCTACTGCGTCTACGTAAAGAACTTGAAGTCATTTTCCCAGAATTAATTGATTCAGAGATCGTACAGGAAAACAAGCTCCTCAACTACGTATCTGAACGAATTCTACGTATCTCGGAGATGGACAATGAGTAACCTTGGCGCATTTTCCTCCTTGCAGTATGTAGCAGGCGATTCCTTACTTCACCGGCTGGACCCCCGTTCAAAATATGGTTTTGCTATCAGTTATTTGGTAACCCTTGTTTCATCCAACTCCTTAATAACGAGTTGGATAGGTATGGTTATCGTCATATCCTCCTATCTGCTTTCCGGGTTTCATCTTCTTATGGTATGGAGGAATCTTCGAGGTATTATTGTCGTCCTATTCATATTGGGTAGTATTCAAGCCAGTCTAAATGGGATAGAAGCCGCAGCTCTAGTGACGTTAAAAGTGCTTTCTTTTTTCCTGATGATCACATTGATGTTATCCACAACGCCGCCTGAAAAACAAATAGAGGGACTTCGTAAATTATTATCCCCTGTACGCCGCTTAGGGATCAATACGGAAACGTTTGTGTTTATGTTCACTGTAGCCGTTATTTATATGCCGCTGCTTTTGGAGGATACCATGCGAATCATGCAGGCACAGAGAGTCCGTGGATTGCGTAACGGCAGATGGAATATAGCGAGGAGAGGGAAAGATATGTTTTTACTTTTAATACCTGTACTCCTCATGATTTTAAGGCGGGCAGAACGATTGTCAGAGGCCATGGAGTCCAGATGTTATCAGCCGGGATGCGAGCGAACGGGTTATGTTCAACTGAAAATAGCTAAACACGACATCATCGTTTTGATTCTGGCAATCTTGCTTCCATTTATTCTTCTGTACCCAATATAAAGGCAGGAGGGAGGCTTCATAACAATGCGTAAACTTCTCCTAAATTATTGGACAAAACCGTTACCACAAATGGAGAACGAAAAAATATTACCCCGGGTTGGTGCAACCCAAACTAAGACACTCATTATCATTGCGTTTTTCAGCGCCCTTACTGCATTACTCCAATCGGCGGGAGGCTATTTGCCAGGACCGGGATACTTGATCAGCCCATTTTCTACTGCCCCAATTGTATTATCGGCGCTCATTTCGTTACGCTCGGGCCTTACTGCCTATGCACTTAGCTGCTTGTTATTGCTTCTTATCCAACCAAGCGAATTAATCGTCTTTCCATTTACTACAGGATTACTTGGATTAGCATTGGGCATCGGCATGACACATTTCAAAAATCGGATTCAGGTTATATTATTTTCCGCAGTCGCGTTATGGATGGGTATTGCGCTAGTGGTATATGCCTTTCGCTTTCCAATACTCGGACCGACGGTTTCAATAAACTTTCAGATGGACATCAGCGTGTATGTCTTTCTTTTTAGCTTGCTTTATAGCGGGATATGGACGGAAATTAGTCTGCGGCTATTAGCGAGATTAAAAAAAGCCGTGCAAAAATAATAATTAAGGGGAAGGAGCGTGATGTTAGTTGATAAAAGTGAAGGTGAGTTTACGGCCCATTGTAAGTAAGATCAATTTACCCACTGTTATGAAAACAGCTATACTTCCGGGTGATTCAGTTGAACGATTGTTTATTGCAACCCAGGTAGGAGAGATCTTTTACATAGGCAATGGAGATATAAGGACCTTTTTGGATATTCGCCCCCTAGTCATCAAGCTAGGTACTTCTGAACCGGGCGTTTCTCGTGGTGGATATGATGAACGGGGATTGGTCGGGCTGGCGTTTCATCCCGAGTTTTATTATAACGGTCTGTTTTATCTTCATTATTCAGTAGCGGGAACGCAGGGTCCAGGTGCTCTTTCTGAACATTTTAAGCCTAATCCGTGTGATCCCAGAACTTTAAACTTAAGGTGGGTAAATAGAGAAACTCAATATGATCATATTGATACCGTTGAAGAATGGATTTTACAATCGAATGGCCAACCTCGCAAACGGCGGACACTACTTCACTTAAGAAGACCATTTTTTAATCATAACGGTGTTAATAGCTTAAACTTTTCACCCGAAACAGGAAAGCTTATTCTAACAACCGGAGATGGAGGATCAGGGTATGATCCCTTTAATTTAAGCCAGGACGATATGGAGATAGCCGGTAAAATCATAGAAATTGATGTAGCTAAGCATACATTTATCCATGATCCACCTGTAGTCACACGTTTTAATGAACTTCCCGCACCTATTCAGGAAACCCTTACGGTCATTGCCAAAGGGGTTCGCAATATCCCAGGCATTTCATTTCAAAGGTATTATAATTCGTATATCAAATATGTGGGAAATGTTGGTCAGGATTTGGTAGAATCGATTTTTTCATTCGTTCATTATAAACCCATACCGGTTACTCAGCTTATTCAAGCTTCTATGATGAATTCTGAACTTGATCAAGAAGGATTTATTAACTTTGGCTGGCGAGGGTGGGAAGGAGCTTTTCCTACTTCGTTTATAAGGGGCTGCTCTGCAAATCCGACTTTGGATGAGAAGACAATTGCTTATTACGATGAAGCCATAAAAACTTCTGTGAGGCGAATTCAGCCTTTAACAAGTTATTATCATAAAGATCCCAGACCTGATAAATTTGGAGGAACTGCACTTACAGGTGTCCAGTCATATATAGGGAATCAAATCCCCCATTTAACGGGAAGCGTTTTGTTTACCGACCTTGCCCGGAATGAAGGAGATGGGTCTCGGGTTAAAGGAGTTTTAGCTTATGCTAGGGTAAGAGCGGATTGTAAACTAAATGATTTTAGTGTTATTGAAACCGATTATAATTTTGGATCTCAATCCGCTTATTTTGTTAGTTTGGGGTCGAATTTAGATCAAACCAGACTATATTTAGGGGTTTACAGCTCTATGAAAGTAACTGATTTCAACCAAGGTACTGTGTTTGAAATTGTTCCATAATTCGTAGCTAATTCCCGTTATAGCTTTTAGCTATAACTAGTTATGACTTTTGGGTGTTACGTTATAATAACTCTTCCATGCTACAATCAGAGCATTACGAGCCAGACCGAGGAGGTTTTTTAAATGAGCAGTAGATTTCAACTAGTAGGCAGTTTGTTGCGGCCGTCCGAGCTATTGAGATATAAAACACAAATAGAACATCGGGATGACATCAGCTATCCATTTTATCAGGATTTTGAGGGCTATAAACAGTGTGAAGCAGAGGCAATTGAGGCTGTGATTGAAAAACAAAAGGAGCATGATCTGTCCATTATTACGGATGGCGAATATTCCAAATCCATGTGGCATCTAGATTTTGTTTGGGGATTTCAAGGAATTGACCGCTATATTGCGGATCATGGATACTTCTTCCGCGATCTGGATGGAAGTTCGAAATATGAGACGCGAAAAGATATTGGCTTGCGCATTACAGGTGAATTGAGCGGAAAAAACCATCATTTTATTGGAATTTTCAAAAAACTCCAGGCTCATGCTGGTGATCGTGAAACGAAGCTATGCGTGCCTTCTCCATCCCACATTTTTGGTGAGTTATCATGGTCGGATAACATTGGCGGCAAGGATGCGGTTTATAAAGATCGACATGAGCTTAAAAATGGCCTCGTCCAGGCATATAAGGAATTTGTTGAGGAGTTTGCGGCGGCTGGAGGGAAAATTCTGCAATTTGACGATTGCTTATGGGAACTGTTTGCGGATGACAATCCGAATTCTCCGTATACCGGTGAGAATATCAATCAAGAGGAAGTACAAGCCCTTGCTGCTGAATTTATTGACATTAACAATACTGTCATTGATTTTGCTCATGGTTTAGGTTTGAAAATGTGGACGCACAATTGCCGCGGCAACTATGATTCCCGGAATATGGGGGGCGGCTCCTACGTGAAAATCGCTAATCTGTTCCTGAAGCAGCTTAAATATGACCGTTTCTTCCTGGAATGGGATGATGAACGTGCAGGTTCACTTGAGGCGCTTGCAGTGTTCAAGGATAAGCCAGAAACAGAAATTGTACTTGGCTTGTTGTCATCTAAGACGAATATGTTGGATGATGAAGAGCGTGTTCTCAGAATGCTTGATGAAGCATCGAGTATTATTGACAAGGATCGTTTGCTGCTATCCCATCAATGCGGATTTGCCTCTTGTGATGGGGGTAATGAATTGACTGAGGCTGAGCAGTGGGCAAAAATTAATCAAGGACAAAGAATTGCCCGGGAATACTGGAGTAAATAGGAAAAGACATCTATCAATATATATATGAGACCCGCTCCTGGAGCGGGTCTTTTCTTTTTCTATGATGAAATGGCAGTTCGAATGTAGCCCAAAACTGCTCAAGCGATTCAGAAAAGAGTCGAACTTAACGATGTTTATTTTTTAGTATTGTAATACCAAATAATTGTGTGGTATAGTTTACCTAGATAAGCTAGGAATAAAGTAGGTGATTCGTTGATAGAAGACTTTTGGAATCTATGTCTTAACCATGATATTAAATCGCGAGACCAATTGCTTCGCGAAGCTGTACGCGTGGTGAAGATGAAGCAATACATAGAGCTGGTTCCGGCTGAGGAGCGGGCCGAACTTGAGCGTCATCCGGACAAGCTGTTTGAACGAATGCTGGCTCAAATCGGAACGATCGAGCTGGGGCATTTTCCGGGGGATCGAGAGTTGTTTTACAGACTCTATCACACAGGTAAAGATCTCAATCTGGCGGAATACGGCCATCAAACGATCCGGCAGGATCGGGTTATAGCTACGCTGCAAGTGCACTCGAGTATATTTCAAGCCTTTACAGACGCACCCGAAGGGCAACAAGAGAAACGTTGGCTTCTTGCCGAAGCCGAGAAGTTTATGGAGGGCTTGGCGCGGTTCATACCTCGGCCTAACGTGAATTTTACACTTTTAACCGAAAACTATATCCTTGGGCGTTTATTAAAAACACATTTCGCGGGTCAGGATCATATACAGGTCGTTCAGGGTTCCATCTATCAGCCTTTGCCGCTGCCGGATCGGTATGATGCGATATTGACCGTTCCTAATTTCGGTCTGAAGCTGGATGACGAGTCAGCCGCAGTTCGGGAAGCGGAAGGCGCAGCCATTGAGCATTTGGCTCCGCTTTTATCATCCGGAGGTAAACTTGTAGCTGTTCTGCCGGCGCGGATGATGTTTCAGTCCGGGGCGATCGGCGACTGGCGGAAGCGGATGAACGAGCTGCACCCAGTAAGGTCGGTTCATTCCCTGCCAGAGGGTTTATTCAGACCCTACACTTCGGTGAAAACTTACGTCGTAGCTTTTGGCTGCGGACAACTTCCAGAGGAAGTTCCTATCAGCCGATACAGGTTGCGGGATTCGGATGTGTTAGAGGAAGAACAAACGGTAATGCTGAAGGCAGCCTCCTTTCAGCAGCTGGAGGACTGGCGAATCGAACTTCTCCTGGAGCAGGACAGCGATACTCTAATAGCATTTCAACAGGCGGCGGTGCCCAAAGTCAAGCTGAAGCAGATGGCGGATATTTTTCGGGGGAAATCGATTTTAAAGCAGGATCTTCGTCCGGGCTCCATTTCGGTACTGAATATCTCGAATCTGGAGGATGGAGAAGTGAAGCTTGAGCAGATGGAGACCATCGAGGAAGAGCCGCGCAAAGTAAGACGTTATGAGGTGCTTCCGGGAGACCTAGTGATGACTTGCCGAGGCACGCAAACGAAGCTGGCCGTTGTTCCGGAACATTCGCAGATGGTCATAGCATCGGCCAATATTATTGTTATTCGTTTTCGGGAACAGATGGACAGCATGTATGCGAAAGTTTTTTTAGAAAGTCCGGTAGGTATCGCCCTAATTCAAAGCTTCCAGCGCGGCACGACCGTCATGAACCTGAATCCGGCGGATGTCGGAGAAATCGAGGTTCCGCTGCTCCCGCTAGAGAAGCAGCGGGCGATTAGCGAAGCCTATATCATAGAGAAAAAGCGTTATTCGGACGTAGTTCAAGCGGCCTCCCGGCGTTGGGAAGAGCAGCGGGAACAAATTTATTCAGCACTATATTAAGCAAGCATACGAGGAGGTTGCTAAAGCATGGCAACAGCAAACATTGGATTTGAAGAAAAACTGTGGGCGATGGCGGACAAGCTGCGCGGAAGCATGGATGCTGCAGAATATAAGCATGTCGCGCTTGGACTACTTTTTCTGAAATATGTATCGGATGCGTTTGAAGAGAAATACGCGGAGTTGGAACTTGAACCCTATGCCGATGCGGAAGATCGCGACGAATATGCCGCTGCGAATATTTTCTGGGTACCGAAGGAAGCTCGCTGGAGTAACATTCAGGCCAACGCCAAGAAACCAGAGATCGGCCAAATCATCGATAACGCCATGATCTTGATCGAGAAAGAAAATTCGTCCTTAAAAGGGGTGCTGCCGAAAGATTTTGCCCGTCCGGCATTGGACAAGACCCGCCTGGGGGAAGTCATCGACGTATTTTCCTTCAAAGTCGGCGACAAGGACAGTCGTTCCAAAGACGTGCTCGGCCGGGTGTATGAGTATTTCCTGAGCAAGTTCGCTAGTGCTGAAGGTAAGAACGGCGGCGAGTTCTACACGCCTTCCAGTGTCGTACGTCTTCTGGTTGAGATGATCGAGCCTTATAAGGGGAGAGTCTATGACCCTTGCTGCGGTTCCGGCGGGATGTTCGTGCAAAGTGAGAAGTTTGTCGAGGAGCATCAAGGGAAAATGGGCGACATCGCCGTCTATGGGCAGGAATCCAACCCGACGACATGGCGCCTCTGCAAAATGAACCTGGCGATCCGCGGGATTGATGGTAATCTGGGAGAGTTCAATGCGGATACGTTCCATAACGATCTTCATAAGAATATCAAGGCCGACTTCATTCTAGCCAACCCGCCGTTTAACATCAGCGACTGGGGCGGCCAGCGTCTGACGGAAGACACCCGTTGGCAGTACGGGATTCCACCGGCAGGGAACGCTAACTATGCCTGGATTCAACATATCTACTCAAAGCTTGCTCCAAACGGGGTGGCGGGTTTCGTATTGGCAAATGGCTCCATGTCCACAAGCACGACCAGCGAGTTGGAAATCCGCAGAAAGCTCGTAGATGATGATAGGGTTGATTGCATTGTTACGCTGCCGGGCCAGTTGTTCTATTCGACACAAATTCCGGTTTGCTTGTGGTTTATGGCCAGAAACAAGGCACCAAAGGGCCTACGCGATCGCCGCGGCGAAATTCTGTTCATCGACGCTCGCAAAATGGGTCATATGGTCGACCGCACCCATAAAGAATTAAGCACGGAAGATATCCGGAAAATTGCCGATACGTACCATACTTGGCGTGGTCAGGCGGAGGCCGGGCAATACGAAGATGTGAGGGGCTTCTGCAAAGCCGCGAAGCTGGCTGATGTTCAGGAGCATGAATATATCCTGACCCCGGGGCGTTATGTGGGGATCGAAGAGGCCGAAGAAGACAGCGAACCGTTCGAAGACAAAATGGTGCGCCTGACGAGTGAACTGGCCGAGCAATTCGCAAAATCCCGTCAGTTGGAGGACGAGATTCGGAAGCAGTTGGGGGGGATTGGGTTTGAGTTTTGAGGTTACCGAAGAAGTTACCATTGGTGAATTACTTAAACAGAATAAACTTGATATCCAGACTGGCCCTTTTGGGACTATGCTGCAAGCAAGCTCATATGTTGATAGAGGAGTTCCTGTAATAGCTGTTAAGGATATAGGAGTTAATAAGGTTATACATGGACAATCTCCATGTATAAATGAAACAGATGCTAATAGGCTGAGTAAATATAAGCTTAAGTCTGGTGATATCATCTTCGGTAGAAAGGGGGCTGTTGAGAGAAGAGCTCTTATTACTGCAAATGAAGAGGGCTGGATTCAAGGGAGTGATTGCATGCGAATTCGCTTCAAAAGCAACGACATTAATCCTACTTATATTTCTTATTTCTTTGGGTCTGAATATTATAAAAGTTGGATCCTTCAAAATGCTCAAGGGACTACAATGCTTTCACTCAATCAAGAGATATTAAAGCGTGTTCCTTTACCAATTAAGCCATTAGAAATTCAGAACAGGATTGCAACTATTCTAAAAACATTAGATGACAAAATTGGACTCAACAACGCCATCAACAAAAACCTCGAAGAAATGGCTCAAGCTCTTTTTAAGCGCTGGTTTATTGACTTTGAATTTCCAAATGAGAATGGTGAACCTTACAAGTCCAGCGGGGGAGAGTTTGAGGAAAGTGAGTTGGGGTTGATTCCGAAGGGGTGGAGGGTATCTGTCCTTTCAGATGTCGCAGATATTTTAATGGGGCAGTCACCAAAATCGGAATTTTATAATGAAAAAGGTGAGGGACTTCCTTTCCATCAAGGAGTCACAAATTATGGTTTTAGATACCCAAGTTTACACCTGTACAGTTCTCAACTACTAAGAGTTGCTTCGCAAGGAAGTATTCTATTAAGTGTACGAGCTCCAGTGGGAAGAATTAATATTGCAAATACTGATATTGTTATCGGCCGTGGTTTAGGAGCGTTAAACTCGAAATTGGATTGTAACTCTTATCTCTTCTATTTATTGAAAAATCTCTTTATGAAAGAGGATCAATACGGTTCCGGGACAATCTTTAACTCAATAACCAAAAAAGAGTTGGAAAATATAAAATTAATTCGTCCTTCTGATTCAATTGTTCAGGAGTACGAAAAAATCTGCTCAAAAATCGATGAAAAAGTTCTGTCTTTATCTAAAGAAACGGACGCTCTTATTCAAACCCGCGATACCCTTCTCCCCAAACTCATGTCCGGAGAGATTCGCGTACCGCTGGACGAGGAAGAACTCGTCAACAGCAACAAATAACATACTTATTGCCCCACCATCAACCAGCTTAGGAGGTGTGCCGTGTACATTACATCTTATGCAGAGAGCGACCTAGAGCAGGCGGCGATTGAATGGTTTGAAGAATTGAATTATAGCAAGGCCTACGGGCCGGAGATTTCCCCGGAAGGGGAATATCCGGAGCGGATGTTCTATACCGACGTCATCCTGGTGGACCGGTTGCGGGATGCCCTCATCCGAATTAATCCCAGTGTGTCGCGCGATGCGATCGAGGAAGCAATCCGGATTGTGGAGGTGCCGCAAAGTCCTAGCTTGCTGGTGAACAACCGTACCTTCCAGCGGATGATCACCGACGGAATCGACGCGGAATACCGCACGCTGGAAGGGGAGAACCGTACGGCCAAGGTGTGGCTGTTCGCTACCGATCCTGAACGGGTGGAAGAGAACGATTTTCTCGTAGTGAACCAGTTTACGGTAATCGAGAACGGCGAGAAACGACCGGATATTGTCGTTTTCGTGAACGGCATCCCGCTTGTCGTGATGGAGCTCAAAAGCGCCTCCAACGAGGAAGTCGGCATCAGTGAGGCATACAACCAGGTGCAGACTTACAAGAGTAGCATTCCTTCGCTGTTTACTTATAACTCGTTTATGGTCATTAGCGATGGGGTTAACGCACGGGCAGGGACACTAACCGCAGACGCTGAACGCTTTATGATGTGGCGGACGATCGACGGCAGTGATGTAGCGTCTTCTACCGTGCCCCAACTCGAAGTCCTGATCAAAGGTATGTTCGAGAAAAAGCGGCTTATGGATATCATCAAGCATTTCGTTTTGTTTCAGACCGACGGGGAGAAAGTCACCAAAATTTTAGCCGGATACCATCAGTTCCATGCGACCAACAAGGCTATTGCCAGCACGGAACGGGCGGCCGATGTCGAGGGTGACCGGAAAATCGGCGTCGTTTGGCATACCCAGGGCTCTGGTAAAAGCTTGTCTATGGTGTTCTATGCCGGCAAGCTGGTCCTAACGATGGACAATCCGACAATTGTTGTCGTGACCGACCGCAACGATCTGGATGAACAGTTGTTCACGACTTTTAGTAAATCGCAGGATTTACTGCGTCAGACGCCGAAGCAGGCGGAGGACCGCAAGCATTTGCGGGAACTGCTGGCGGTCGAGTCCGGGGGCATTATTTTTACGACGGTGCATAAGTTCAGTACGGAAGGCGATGAAGATACATATCCGGAACTGACGGCGCGCAAGAACGTGATTGTCATGGCGGATGAGGCGCACCGCAGCCAATATGGCTTCCAGGCAGAGATGGTGGCGAACGAGAAGACTGGCGAGGCAGACGTGAAGTACGGCTATGCCAAATATATGCGCGATGCGCTGCCGAATGCGTCCTATATCGGGTTTACGGGGACGCCAGTGGAACTGAGCGACAAGAATACCCCGGCGGTGTTCGGGGATTACATCGATATTTATGATATGACCCGGGCGGTGGAAGACGGCACCACGGTCAAAATTTACTATGAAAGCCGTGTAGCCCGCCTGAATTTGTCCGAGGCCGAACGTCCGATCATTGACAATGCCTATGAGGAAATTACCGAGTATCAGGAAATGACCCAGAAGGAACGCCTGAAATCTAAATGGGCTCGGCTGGAGGCGCTGGCTGGCTCGGAGAAGCGGATCAAGGCGATCGCAAAAGATATGGTAGCCCACTATGAGCAGCGTCAGCAAGGCATGTTCGGCAAGGCGATGATCGTGGTCATGTCCCGTCGGATTGCTATCGACCTGTATAAGGCGATCATTGAATTGCGCCCGGATTGGCACAGCGACGACGACAGCGAAGGCAAGATCAAGATCGTCATGACCGGGGCCTCAAGTGACCCTGAAGATTGGCAGAAATATATCGGCACGAAGCGGCGGCGCGAGTATTTTGCAAAACGAATGAAGGATTTGAACGATCCGCTGCAGATCGTCATCGTTCGGGATATGTGGCTTACCGGCTTCGATGTGCCATCCATGAGCACGATGTACATCGACAAGCCGATGAAAGGCCACAACCTGATGCAGGCGATTGCCCGGGTCAACCGCGTCTTCCGGGACAAGCCGGGAGGACTGATTGTCGATTATATCGGTATCGCGGATATGTTGAAGTCCGCCCTGCAGCAGTATACGGAGAATGACCGCAAAACAGCCGGGATCGACACCGACCAGGCGATTGACTATATGCTGGAACGGCTGGATTTGATTCACGATCTACTGCATGGTCACGATTACAGTAAATATAACTCACCTAAGGCGTCGGAGCGGATGCAGGCGATTGTAGAAACGGTCGACGCCGTGCTTGGCCTAGGTGAAGAAGGCAAACGGAACTTCACAAACTGGGTGACGGAGCTCTCGAGAGCTTACGCACTGTGTGCCACAACACCGGTCGCAGAAGAGGTTAATGTGGAGATCGGTTTCCTGAAGGCAGTGAAATCCGGGATGATCAAGCTGATTACGCCTGAAAACCGGAAGAAGACGACCGCCGAACTGGACGCCGAATTGAATCAACTAATTTCGAAGTCCATCATTTCTGAGGAAGTGGTTGATATTCTGGAAGCGGCCGGCTTGCAGAAGCCGAACATCGCTATTTTGTCCGATGAGTTCCTCGAGAGCGTCCGGGGTTTGAAGCAGAAGAATCTGGCGGTGGAGCTGCTGCGCCGTTTGTTGCAAGGGAAAGTCAAGTCATTTGAAAAGGTGAGTGTGGTCCAATCCCGCAAGTTCTCTGAGATGTTGGATGAATCCATCCGTAAGTACAACAACCGGACGATTGAGACTGCGCAAATTATTGAAGAGCTCATTCAAATGGCTAAGGAAGTCAATCAGGCGGTCAAACGCGGTGAAGACATGGGGATGATCGCAGAAGAGCTGGCCTTCTATGACGCACTCGCATCCAACGAATCGGCGAAGGAACTGATGGGAGATCTGATGCTAAAGCAGATTGCCCATGAACTGACGCAGTCGATCAAGAACAATATTACTGTAGACTGGACGCTGCGGCAGAATGTTCGGGCCCAGATGAAGGTGACGGTCAAACGGCTTCTGAAAAAATACGGATACCCGCCAGATCTGGAACAGATGGCGATTGACATGGTACTTAAGCAAGCGGAAGTGATGAGCTTGTCCGCTTCTCAAGAGTTTCGATATTAAGGGGAATGGCAATGGAAACATCCAATTTTGCATTTTTGCAGGCTTTGCATCCGGAGTTGGCCGCCCTTGCCGAGCAGGCGGAGGGAAGCCTATGGTTGAACCCGCGCGGCACACTTGTGCAGGGGAGGTTATTCGGAGAGATTTTGGCCACGACGATTTCCACACAGGAGAAAGTGGAACCGGTCTACGCGATTAAACAGATCGATCGTCTACATAAGCTGGCGCGCGAAGGGCTGTTATCCGAAGAGATTCGCAATAAATTCGAATGGCTGCGGATGAACGGAAACGCGGCAGCCCACAGCAGCGATGAGATACATCCTGACTTGGCTCTGACGGCTCACAGGCATATGTATGAGTTGTCCGTTTGGTATGTGGAGTTATACGGCTCCGTAGATATGGAGGTGCCTCCCTATCAAATGCCGGTGCTGAAGCAACAGGTGGGTCCTCAGGCGGAACTGCCCCCAGTCCTGGATCCTGGCCTTGTGGAGAAAGTCATATCCGATCAATTGGAAGCCAAATTGCTGCCCAACCTGGATGAGAAATTTCGGTCGATTGAAGAGGCGCTTCTACGTATTGCGAACACACAGGCAGCCGCAACCGCGGAGGTTACGGCGACTGAAAGTTCGGTGAAGCATCCGGTGCTGGAGAAGGCTGAGGCAGATGATCGTGCTTCCTCTCCCGAAAATTCGAAGGAAATTGCCGCAGAACTGAACTGCCGAAATTTGGCCGTGATCGATAAACGGCCTTTCGGCGGGGCATTATGGGTGGTTGGCGGTTGGGAGTTAAAAGAAACACTGGGCACGTGGAACGACCAAGGGATCTATTTCCGCTTTGCCAAAAACGGAAGTCAATCCACCAAGAGAAAGCCCGCCTGGTTTATGTTGGGGAAGGATCCTTCCGCAGAAAGATGGGTTGCGGCTCCACCGCCTATTGAAGAATCATCAATGATTCATCAGCCAGCAAAAGATGTTGATCCACCCAAGCCAGAGACTGCTGCCAAGCAGGAAAACGGCGATCAACTGAACACCACAGATGTCCCTTCGATGGGGGAACAGAGCGCGTCTAGTACCGTGGTGTTAGAGATTCAGAAAGAAGTGGAAACTGAAGCATCCGCTCCGCCAAATGATGACGTACTCGTTCCTGAGAAGCTGCTGAATCAACCAATACGAGGTTATGGTTCGGACAGGCTTGCGGAAACATCGGCTTCTCTAAGTGTCGTTACTTTCGGTGAATGGAACGAAGAGCGGTTAATGCAGTTATACGAACAACAGCCTAAACTGCTGCACGATGTCATGGTTCAGCTTTGGTTTTTCGGGTTCCAGTTCGAAGGCAAGCTGGGACGTTTTTTGAAGCTGCAGCGTGAGAATAACGATGGTTATATAGGTAATATCGAGATTGATAAAAGACTGGATGAAGTCCTAACTCCGGATGTATGCAGATTGCTTGGACGCTTCGGCATCACCAGCACGCATCAGCTCAGTGGAATCCCTGTTTCCTCTCTGGCCTGGCTGCTGCGGGGTCGTCATGGGGAAACGGTGGAACGCATTCGCGTGTACGAGGAGTCAATTGAGGAGAAGGCCCCCGAAAGTAAACAAACAGAGGATCATAAAATCATCAGGCTAAACGGGGAACAACTTTTGATCCCAGAGGAGTTATGTACTACACAAATTGCGGATTTGAACATCCAAGGCTGCAATGCCCTTCTGAGAGGGATTCAAAATAATTGGAACATCCACGTTCTTGGTGAACTGCCGGAAGTGCTATCAATCCTGCCAACAAGAATAAAAGGTGTCGGGGCAACAGCATTAACAAAGTTTTTTGAACAGTTAAAAGGTTTGCTTGGACCTGAAGCTGTTTCTTCAAGGGACTATCTGGAACGATTTGATGCTTCCAGGCGATCTCTTTCCGTATTTGAAGCAGGAGAAATCGTGTGGAACGATACGGTATGTCCAGTTAGTCATGATGAAGCTGCAATACAATTGGATGACAGCAGTTTCTTAGGGATTCAGAAGTTGATATCAGAAATTCATGGGGCCGGGATTCGAACTCTTGGCGAGCTTCCGAGCGAATTGGAACGACTCCAAGTTTTTCAAGGCGTAGGAGCTACTGCGATTGACAAGTTTTATAGCCAGCTTGTTCATATGTTGTCTAGGTACAGAGTGGAACGGGAGGAAGCAGCGCAGTTAAATGCGATGACCCCGGAAGAAAGAATCACTTATGCTATTGAACAGATCGAACAAAATTGGCAAGATTGGCTGCAGGGTCAAGATACATCCAGGGGCAGCAAACGAAACTTGGAATTGCTGCGATTTCGCTGGAACTTCGCTAGAGATGGGAGAAAGGTTACGTTGGAGGAAACCGGACAACAATTTAGTTTGACCCGGGAACGGGTTCGGCAAATTCTGGTCCGGCAAAATGAAAAGTTGGCCAACGATACGCAGCAGTTAGCGAGTTTGATCAGGTCAGCTTGCCAGCCCTTAAATGGATTTTTCTATTATCCGTTTCATGCGACGGAGTCATTCTTTCAATACCTGATTGCTGATACTCTTGATGCCCAAGGTCTTGTCTACTTGGAGGAGTATGGTTGGTGGTCTGAGAGATCTTCCTCCGAGATCGAGTCTGTGACCCAATCGCTGCAGAAAACACTTAAACAGACTTTCAAAGGGACAGTGATCATAGAGCCAATGCTGCAGGGAACCATGACTAATTTAGCAGAGAGTTTTAAGTTTCCTCTAGAGCTGCTGTATTTATTCACAAAATCTGCATTGCTCCCTTGCAACCAAGGGTTTATTTTGAGCAATAGCAAGAAGGCTGATCTTGTTGAAATGGTGCTAAAGAACTACCCATCCGGGGTGGAAGTTTATAAGAAAGCCGATGAACTTATCGAAGAAGCGAATAGGATTTGGCCGGATTCCTTTAGTAAAGACCGCGAATTTACATCGATCATAAGCAGAGATGAATTTGCAGATACGGCCTATTTATGGGGACGAGGAGTATATATTCATCATTCCTTCGTTAAACCGGATTTATCGTTAATTGAGAAGACTTCCCTTGCCTGCGAACAATTGCTTGAGGTTCGGAGTCCTATTTCGATCGGGAGAATATACGGGCAGTTCGAAGGATCCCTTCAGGATGCGGGGGTGCCTAATGAATACGCTTTGTATACCTTATTAAGAAAATATGGTTCCTCATCGCTTCAACTCCGGAAATTCCCGCATATTTGGCATGAAAGCAATGGGTTCCAGCTCAATAATTCCGAGATGATTAAAAGTTACATTCGAGAAATGAACTGTCCTGTACAGAGAGAAGATCTGATCAGGGAGTTTGTGGAGAGCAGAGGCTGGAAGAGCTTTACTGTGGAGTACAACCTATCCACAGATCCTGATTTTGTAAGGGTAGATTATGGAGTAGTTGGCCTAAGGGAATTTTATTATTTAGACCAAACAAATGTAAGAGAGCTGCTTGACAAGCTTACCACACTATTAGAAGGCCGCCCTATTCTTCACATCAATTTGCTATTTGATGAAATGAAAGAGTATTGTAAGTCTCTTGATGTTCATGCTCCTTCTCTACTCTATGATTTGTTACAGGAATTTGCGGATAATGACATCAAGTTCATCCGTTTTCCTTTTGTGATCCCTGCCGGTCAAGATATTGAAAGAGTGAGTATGCAGGCGCTGATTGAACAATATATCGCTGATCAAAGCTTGGAGATGCCTGTTTCCCGCGAACAGGTTATGCAATGGCTTACAGAAGAATTAGGCGCTAGAGAAGAATCCTTCGATCTGATCCTGTCAAGTTCTAAAGACATCATTTACTATGCCCGTGGTCAATATGGAGAGTACATTCACCAGGATAATCTGGGCTGGGATGATGTCAAAGAACAGCAGCTACTAGACTTGGTAAGTATGAGGCTGGAAGAAGCCTCCCGGGATGGACGTCCATATTTATTAGCAGGGCAACTTTTGGATGCTGAATATTTGCCTAAGCTTAACATGCCTCTTGAATGGTCCGAAGATCTCCTTATCGACTTATTAAAGAAAAGTGATAAAGTGCAGCTCCTCGGTTCCTATGATGCCATTATTGTTTCTTTGTCTGACTCCGCAATCCGCAGGGAAAGCGACTTCGTAGCTTACGTTATCGAGCGTTATTTTAGCGGGAAGGCAAGGGATAGGGAGTTATATCGGAAATTGGCTGAGCTGAGATACTCGAAGGATGGCCAATTACTCTACGAGACTCTTAAAGATATCGAGAACGGAATCGGAAGTATCCAAAAGAACGAGGAACACTTTTTATTGAAGTCTTAAAATGGAGGGTTGAGGGAGAATGGCACTGTGGTTATTTCGCGCCGGACGTTCCGGTGAGTACGAGTTGGCACGAAACGAATTTAAAAACAATCATTGATAGTAATATAGATCCATAACTTATTTGATTTAAAAGAGGTGGATAAATCCCGTATATCTTACCCTTCAATACCCCAGACTCCCTCGCCTCCATTGCTATCAAAAAAGATACCAGTACGGTGTCTTTTTTGTATATCAATCTATTATTATGGTGAAACTAATTACTATAATATTAGATTTGGAGTGAAAATAATGACCTTAATGGCTACTAGGAAAGAATGGAAGCTTCAAATTACAGATTACAAGAATTTAATTGAAAAACTGATCAAGAGGGGAGCGTTATTTTCTTTATTCAAACTTCAAACTGAAATGATTAGAGAGTTAACTGCTGCTGATGAGCCAGACTTCACACAAAAAATAATTGCTGACTTTTTAAGCATATTAAAAGAGGTAACTGATGATTGCTTAACATGCTCGAAATGCCAACAACCATATACTTTTAAGATTTGCACGGGGCTAAGCTATGAAAAGGATAATGGAATCGAGCTGACTTGTAACAGGTGTGGTGATTGTTTTACTCATTCTGAGAAGAGAAGTCATGTAACTTATTTTAACTTCGAAGCTTGGAGAGAAGTAGACAATTTAAGGAGAAGGTGTAGGGGATTCACGATAATTTATCGATTGATCCATTCCCCTATGAAGGCATTTCTTTATATATACGACAAAAAAGAGATACGTCCTGAATTATGGATTAATGGCTATAGAATTTTTAAAGCGGAAGAAGTGAAGTGTTATTGGGATTATTCAAAAGGTTTAATAAAACAATGGAAGAAGGATGAGGAGCTACAGTCGTCTTTTATTCAAGTTGAGAATGGAAAGATCTACACGCTGGAGGAAGCTTCAAAGAGAGGGTAAATTAGGTTGGAGTTGCCATTAACCCTTGTTCTGGTTTGTGGCAATTCATTTTATGATATAATAAGCATAACTTTAAAACCGGAGGGGATTGAGAATGTTTGTTAATCGAGAACAACTCCAAAAAGTTTTAAAAAAAGCGAATCAACATGCGCGGAAGCAAGCAAAAGAGTCAGGTGCATCTATTTATTATATAAAGAATAACAGACGTGTACGTGAAGACGCAGAGGGCAATAAGTTCGAGATCATTTTTGATGCAAGCGGAAAGCGGCAAGAATTTGAATATCATGAGTGATACTAAACCCATCATGACGGTTTTTGCTGGTACCAATGGAGCCGGCAAAAGTACGATTAGCTTACAAATGAGAGAATGGATTGGCGAACTGATTGACCCGGATCAGATTGCACGAGAATTAAGGCCAAATGATCCGCGGAGTGCTGATCTGTCTGCTGGAAGGGAAGCTGTGAAAAGAATCCGTTCTCTCATCAAAAGCGGCCTACACTTTGCCATTGAAACTACATTATCAGGCACCTTTGTTTTAAAACATATGCAAATTGCTAAAGATATCGGTTATAGCATTGTCGTTTACTTTATCGGCCTGCAAGACGTCCAAATGCATATAGACCGTGTAGCTTCTCGTGTTGAGCAGGGTGGACATTGGATAGCAGAAGAGGATATTCGCTTTCGATATGGTCAATCATTGCAAAATCTAAAACCTGCTTTAGCTATCGCAGATCAGGTAATCATTATTGATAATACATATGAGCCTTCCATTGTGGCTGAAGTCCTGAATGGTAAGATGATTTACTGTGCTGAGTCGACACCTGCTTGGTCTGAGACTGTTCTTTTGGAGTACAGATGATCGGGTGATACCAAAACCGTGACTACACCCATAGTCCGTAGATACCTATGTGACGTGCCTTTGGACAGGTTTACCCAATTATCCATTTCATATGAATCCACAGCTCTTGTCAAAGTCAATGTCTCCTGTCCCATAGTGACATTATCACAGAACAATAGCAGCTGGAGAACAAACATGTTGACGCTTTCAGAATCATGATATATAATCCAAGTTAATCGAATACACCTAATTAGACATGTGACTGGTAAAGCGGGCAGGATCTAAGATGACAAATATTTTCTTTGTCATTTTAGGTCCTTTTTTATTTGCAAAAAAGCCTGTCCCCTTTCACAAATTTACAAAAGGAAGGAGCATTGACATGGATTACAAACAAACCGCTGCGGAAATTTTGAAGCACGTGGGCGGTAAGGAGAACATTGCCCATTTTGAACATTGCTCGACAAGACTGCGCTTTTCCTTGATCGACAACACCAAAGCTGATGTCAAGCGGCTCGAAGGCATTCCCGGCGTGATCGCCGTAAAAATGATCGGCCAGTGCCAGGTCGTCATCGGCAATGAAGTCGTTGAAGTTTATGATGCGGTCAATCATTTGCTTGGATCGCCGAACCCGAACTCGGAATCCGCTGAAGCATCCGTCATTAAACCGAAAGAGAAGAAAAAACTCGGCAGCGTTATTTTGGATTTTATCGTAGGTGTATTCCAACCGCTGATTCCGGCGATTGCCGGTGCGGGGATGTTAAAGTCGCTGCTGCTGCTGCTTGGTTTAATGAATGTTTTGGACCCGGGCAGCCACACTTATAAAATCTTGTTTCAAATTGGAGACGCCGCTCTTTATTTTCTTCCATTATTAGTGGCCGTTACCACCGCCAACAAACTGAAAGTCAGTACATTGGTGGCTCTGGCTGCAGTTGGCGCTTTGCTTCTACCGAACATGGGGGCCATGCTTGGAGAAGGCGTTCAATTCTTCGGTTTTCAGGTCAAAAATATCGCCTATGCCTACCAGGTCTTCCCGGCGATTCTGACCGTGCTGCTCTACGCTCAAATGGAGAAATGGTTTACGCGAATATCGCCGAGGGTGATCCGGATCTTTTTTGTCCCGATGATGTCGCTGATGATTACCGTTCCGGTTTCGTTGTTAATTTTGGGCCCGCTCGGTTATACACTCGGCGAAGGTTTCTCATCCATTATCTTAACTCTGTTCGATAAGGTAGGGTGGATTGCCGTAGCGCTCTTGGCCGCCGTATTGCCGTTGATGGTATCCGTCGGCATGCACAAAGCGCTCATTCCTTACTCTCTTTCCGCAATGGGAAGCACCGGCAAGGAATTGCTTTATTTACCCGCATCGCTTGCTCACAACATCGCCGAAAGCGGCGCCTGCTTCGCTGTTGCGGTGCGGACCCGGGATAGAGCGTTAAGAGCCACGGCGATTTCCGCCGGAATATCCGCCTTGTTCGGCATTACGGAACCCGCCTTGTATGGGGTCACACTGCAAAATAAAAAAGTGCTCGGCAGCGTCATGGTCGGCTCTTTTATCGGAGGGGCGTTCATCGGTATCATCGGCCTGCAGGCTTATGTGCTGGTCGGACCCGGGATAGCCAGTTTATCCATGTTTATCTCGGAAGATTTGCCGCGAAATATCATCAATGCCATCATCGCGCTCGTCATTTCTTTTGCGGTTGCCTTTGTTTCGGCCTTTATGCTTGGCAAAGACAATAAAGCCAATAAAGCCAAAGAGGAAGAGCAGCAACTAGTTAACCAGCTTACCACGGTTAAAGAATTCAAAAGCCCGGTGATCGGTGACATGATTCCTTTGTCCGAAGTGAAGGACGAGGTCTTTTCCACCAAAGCGATGGGCGAGGGGATTGCGGTTATTCCCGCTAAAGGCGAACTATATGCGCCGGTGGATGGAAAAATTGAACTCATTTACAGTAAAAATCATGCGATTGCCATGAGCACGCAGAACGGTATTCAGTTGTTGTTCCATGTAGGGATCGATACCGTTAGATTGCGGGGCAAATATTTCGAACCCCAGGTGAAGGCCGGGGATGAAGTGAAAGCCGGCGATTTATTGCTGAAGTTCGATCTTGAAAAGATTATTGAGGAAGGTTATGATCCGGTAACCATCGCCATCGTGACTAATAAGGACAACAAATACGCGGTAGAGGTTGCGGATTTAAAGCAGGTGAACCGCCAGGATACTTTAATGCTTGTAACCGCTTTACAAAACTAAACCAAAGGAGAGAATAGAAATGAGCAAAGGGTTTCCGGAGAACTTTTTATGGGGCGGCGCCATTGCCGCCAATCAGGCGGAAGGCGCTTGGAACGTAGATGGGAAAGGTCCATCCGTAGCCGACGTGGCCATGTACAGACCCCATTTAGATGTCGAGGATTATGAAGCCCATCAGGTCGTTACCTCGGAAATGATCGAACGGAGTATGAAAGATCCGGACGTTAAAAAGTATCCCAAACGCAGAGGGATCGATTTTTATCACCGGTATAAGGAGGATTTGGCCCTGTTTGCCGAAATGGGCTTTAAAGCGCTGCGCGTCTCGATTGCCTGGAGCCGGATTTTTCCGACCGGTGAAGAAAACGAGCCTAATGAGTTGGGGCTGAAGTTTTATGAAAGTTTGTTTACGGAAATGAGACGACTTGGCATCGAACCGATCGTCACGCTTTCCCACTATGAAATGCCTCTTGCCTTAAGTATTAAATACAACGGCTGGGCGGAAAGAAAGGTCATTGATTATTTCGTAAAATTCAGCAATGTCTGTTTCTCGCGTTACAAGGACCTGGTGAAATATTGGCTGACCTTTAACGAAATTGACAGCATCATCCGTCATCCTTTCACGACCGCGGGTATTGTCACGGATCGTTGTCCAGAGGGCAAGGTGGAAGAAGTCATTTATCAGGCGCTTCATCACCAGTTTGTCGCCTCGGCGCTGGTGACGGCCGATTGCCACCGCATCATACCGGGCAGCAAGGTAGGCTGCATGCTTACGATGCTGACAACCTATCCGAATACTTGCCACCCTAAAGATGTGGAGATTACGCTGATGAGGAATTTGCACACTTATTTTTACGCGGATGTACAGGTGTTTGGAGAATACCCGCCCCTGATCGAAGCTATGCTCAAGCAGAAAAATATTCATCTTCAAATGGAACCGGGTGATAAGGAGATTTTGCGGAAGCACACCGTCGATTTTGTTTCTTTCAGCTACTATATGTCATTAACCGAATCCGCAAAAGAAGGGCTGGAGCGGACGTCCGGCAATACGATCTCAGGGGTAAAAAACCCTTATTTGTCCTCGACGGAATGGGGGTGGCAGATCGATCCGGTCGGCCTGAAAATTTCCTTGATCGAGTTATATGACCGTTATAGAAAACCGCTGCTCATTGTGGAAAACGGCATGGGTGCCGTGGACACGGTGGAAAGCGACGGCTCCATCCATGATGATTACCGGATCAACTATTTTAGAGAACACTTTAAACAAATGAAAGAAGCGGTGGAAGCTGGCGTAGACCTGTTTGGTTACACAAGCTGGGGGGCGATTGATATCATCAGCGCTTCCACGTCCCAGATGTCCAAAAGATACGGATTTATTTATGTCGATCAGGATGACGAAGGAAACGGCACTTTGCAGCGCAGCCGCAAGGATTCTTTTTACTGGTATAAAAAAGTGATTGAAAGCAATGGCGCAGATTTGGATTAGTTCCCCATCTTTTTTCGATTAGGGAGGTGACCCATTTGATCAGAATCAAAAAAGTGTTGAATTCCAGCGTAGTTTTGGTTGAGGATGATCAGAACAAGGAGTATATTCTGTTTGGCAAAGGCATCGGTTACGGCCAAAAAGCGGGCGATACCGTCGAGGAACACCAAGTCGATCAAATATTTGTACCCGTCGAAAATGTCAAAGTCAAAGAGTATCTTGGCGTATTGGATGCCATTCCTCCGGTATACGTGGAACTGACCGGGCAGATTGTGGCTTACGCGGAAAAGCAACTGCAAACCAAGCTCAACACGGGGATCTATTTTACCCTAATGGACCATTTGCATTTTGCGGTGGAACGGTATCACAAAAAAATCGCGATTGCCAACAAAGTGTTTTGGGAGATAAAAAATTACTACGCCGAGGAATTTGCGATCGGCCTGTTCTCCTTAGAGCTGATCAAAGAGAAGCTGGACATCGAAATGCCCAAGGAGGAAGCGGCTAATATTGCTTTTCATTTAATTAATGCCCAAACCGGGGGGCAGGAATCCAAAGACGGCATGAAGATGGCCAAAATGATTAGCAGCATCGTCAACCTGGTGAGGTACTCGATGAATATTGACATGGATACGGAAAACGTCCATTATACCCGCTTTGTAACCCATGTTAAATTTTTTGTGGAGCGGTTTTATACGGATAAAATGCTGGAGGATACAGACAACATCCTGTTTGAGCAAATCGCGAGTTTGTATCCTCAGGCGATGGATGGGGCTTTTAAGATCAAAGAGTATATGAACCAGGTGTATAGGAAGACTATTCCAAACGAGGAGCTGACCTATCTAGCCGTGCATATTCACAGGCTGATCTCCCATAACCAGTTGGCCTAAACTGGACGGAGGTTCTTTAATATTGAAAGTGAATAACATTATGATTTCGTTCATTGGATGTTTCATTATGGGCTTAGGCGTAAACGCAGGTTATGTCCCCGTTCACTTATTCAGTACAGGATTTCCGGGCATCGGGATTCTTACACTCTATACTTTGAATTGGAGTCCAGGCATCGTCGTGTTTGCTCTTAATATTCCTTTGCTATTCCTGGCTTGGAAACGGATTGGCCGCTCTTTCGTCATCCAGACCGTGATTGTTGCGGGGGCTTTGTCCGTCTTCCTTGACCTGCTGCATCCCATCCGGAATTGGGTGCATCCTCCCTTATGGTTAGGCATATTCATTGGCGGGGCGCTCTTAGGATTCGGATCGGGAATCGTTTTTAGCCGAGGGCTGACCAGCGGGGGCGTTGGCCTGGTAGGCCGGTTAATTCAACTTCATTTTCCTAAACTAAAGATGGGTACGATTCATATTGCATTTGATTTTTTTGTACTTATACTCGGAGCCTTGGTCATGGATATCACGACAGCATTCTACACTTTCTTAGCATCGATCATTATGGGGCGTACGATGGACTTCACAAAATCGGTGCCCCATCTTATTGCAAGATTCCGCCGCACATGACCGATATTTATTGGCAAAACTCCTGCCCTGGTTCCGGTGGCAAATCCGGAATGGAATGCGCCCTGGTTCCATGCTGCGGCCGTCCCCGCTGTGAATATCGTCGCCACGGCTCAGGCGTTAGCGTGTATGTATGCTTCACTGATTGGAGCGGGCGTACAGGGTAGACGGTTGCTCGATCCGGCTTCTGTAGCGGAGGCGACATCATTGCATTTTGAAGGTAACGACGAAGTGGGACTCGCCCCCATTCGATTGGGGCTTGGTTATAGCCTTAGCCAAGAGGGTGATGTTATGGGCGGCAATCCCATGGCTTTCGGCTATTCCGGTTTAGGCGGCATGACAGGATATGCCGACCCATCGGAGGGTCTTGCTGTGGCGGTGCTGTGTAATCGTATGAAGGTTAACCGGGGGGGAACGATCCCCTGATCGACTTGAAACGGATTTGATCCGTGAGAAGCTGAGTATGGCTGAATCCTGATTTACTAGCTTAAACGCTGCTTCTCCAGCACCCATGACGGGCACCTCGCGGTGTCCGTTTTTGCGTTGTAGAACTTGAAATGACGGAACAAAGATGGCTTATAATAAAGTGGGCCAGGGGATATGGAAAACTTGCATAGCCGACCTGAAGCTTAGTCTAACTGTGGGTTTTCTGAAGAAGAGAGTGACATATCCATAACGCGAGCACCCATAATAGCGGCAGATTTGCCACGACATAAGCCCATTTAAAGGAGAGACGTTTGTAAAACAGCCAGCAAAAGTACGACAGAAGCGGACCTAGCGGATAACTCATTATAATTAGCACAAAGGCATTTGCGTACCTTTTCAGGGAGGGGTCAATGGGACCACCAGACGAAAAGGCAGCGCCGATGAGCATCATAGGATATAGCAGCAGGGTCAGGCTATAAAGAATGTTCAAAATAAGCAAAATCGTAAATGCATTTGAATTTTTCAACAAGATTCCTCCCGCTAGATATAAAATGTTATCAATGCTTTTAAAAGGATGCTGCTGCGGATGTCATCGACTCGTCACGACAAGCGCTTCCTTTTCCTCATCGATATGTACCGTGCTGTTGCTCACCATTTCAAAGTCGGATTGGGAGAGCCCTCCGCATTTATGAGCATGATATTGCAACAGGTTCTTTTTTTTCCCGTTCTTCTTAAGGGTCCAGCCCCCATATTTACTGACGAGGTAAGTATCCGAGCCTACTTTCCACTTATAATTACCTTGGTCCTGAGAAGACACCTCAATTCCAAGCAGAGCCAGTACGTCTTCAAAATCATCAATATGATATTGCTGGGTTGTCGTACAATATTTGACCTGGTGGACAAAAACGTATTTATTTTCCTCTTTATAATGTTTTCTAACCTCATATTCCTTGCCGTTGACGATTACGCTTCCGAGTTCTTTCAAATGGCCTTCTATGTATCTTAGCGACTCGTGGTATTCCTCCATGGTGATCCAGGTGAACGAGTCCCTTTCCTTATCATAAGTCCCGTAATATCCATGTCCATATTCCCCTACTTCAACTTCGACGGGAAGCAGATCGTAGTTGTCCACATATTTTGCATAATCTCGTAACGTTTGCTCGATTTTAGCTAACAACTCTCTTATTTGCTCTTCGTCGTCGATTAAAGTGAAGAATTTAAACTTATAGGAAGTTCCCCAGTCATTGACGAGTTGTTTCGGGTGAATGGATTTCAACTGGAGTCCTTTTTTGGGATCAACGAAGCTGGCAAAATAGTCATTTCCCTTCGACGGGTATTCACTGAACACAGCTACCGATGTTTGGGCTGCATTCGTTTCGTATTCGTGCAATCCGATTTCTTCCGGTTTAAAATATTTGGACAGCACATCCAAGTTAATTTGTTCTTCCCCTAATCCTAGGGCATAATCCATGACCGCGTATCCAAAGTTCGGCTTATCCCCTCCTTGGGTGTATCCATAATTGCGAAATTCAAATTCTCTTTGGATTCCGCGATTATCGGAAAATGCGACAACCCACCGGTAACCCGATCCTTTCACAGGTAAGGGATTCGCTCGCCAATGGAATTGTTCTTCCTCCAGTACTTCATACGGGCCCAGAGAATAGTTGAGATAAGCACCGAATTTCTTGATGTAATTCGTTTTATAATGCTCCGTACATCCTGACAGCAAAAGGACAAGCATGAGGCATCCCAACAACAAAGGTACGAATCGTTTTCTCATGACAATGACAACACCTCTTTATGAATATTCAACAATACACCATCTATTGAATGGACTATTTCTATATTGTAGTGTAAGTAGTGTGAGGAAAAAAGGAAGTATATAACAGTATAGAGTTGTCAAAAATTCTCCTTAAAGGGGCTGTTCAATGATGTCAATCCGTATAACTGATCAAAAAATCGTTCCGCATTTATGGTACGACAAGGAGGCTAAAGAAGCAGCGGAGTTTTACGTTTCCTTGTTCCCGGACTCCCAGATGACGAACGTAAACACGCTACGTAACACACCATCTGGCGATAGCGATCTAGTTTCTTTTGAACTATGGGGTCAAAAGTTCATGGCGATCAGCGCAGGACCCTATTTTAAAATCAATCCGTCGGTGTCTATTATGGTTAATTTTGACCCATCTCGAGACAAGGATGCGGAAGAGAAATTGAATGAGGTTTGGAACAAATTATCGGATGGCGGTACAGCGCTAATGCCGCTCGATAAGTATCCATTCAGTGAGAGATACGGCTGGATTCAGGACAAGTATGGTTTGACGTGGCAGTTAATCCTTACCAACCCGGAAGGCGAAGAACGCCCGGCGATCATCCCTTCGATGTTGTTTGTCGGTGATATATGCGGAAAAGCGGAAGAGGCAATTCATTTTTACTTGTCCATATTTAAGAACTCAAAGCAGGGACATACTGCTCGCTACCCCAAAGGTATGGAGCCCGACAAAGAAGGGACGATCATGTTCGCTGAATTCATGCTTGAAAATCAGTGGTTTACCGCAATGGACAGCGCGCATGAACATGGGTTCAGTTTCAACGAAGCAGTTTCATTCATGGTGTATTGCGATACACAAGATGAAATTGACTACTACTGGGACAAGCTCTCTACAGTTCCTGAAGCCGAGGAATGCGGTTGGCTGAAAGATAAGTATGGTCTGTCCTGGCAGATCGTGCCGAGAGTAATGGATGAGATGATGAGCAAGGGTACACCGGAGCAGATTGCTTCCATAACAAAAGCATTTCTTAAAATGAAGAAATTAGATCTTGCGGAATTACAGGAAGCATTCAAAAGATAAAGGGCTTCGGCCCCCCCAAAAAAAATTCCAAGCAATAGTTCCTCTGTGCAATAATTTAGCTGCGGCGAAGTGTGGATTTACACATCGACGGTTCGCCTTCATAGAGAAAGCCCGCTCACGGAGCGGGTTTTCTCGATTTCAAATTATAGACAAATTATAGCTTCAACTTGACTTTGACAATTATTTCGGAAATTTTGAATATGAAGTCTAAATTACTTCACCATTATGTAAGAAAACTATTACATGCTGGTTTCTTTGTACAGCCGATTCTATAAATTGCAGCAAAACTATCACCTTCTTCTTAAATAAATGAAGAGCAGCAATGTTACTCAATGGAACTATTTCGATTATTACTTTAGCGGCAGCGAATAATCTCGAGCCGGCAACGGAATATTAAATCGAGAGGCTAATAAGGAATATTAAGGAGGCCATGTGATGTGCCTAAAAGATTTTGAAGGTCGTGCCGCTAAACCGGAAGAAATTGCTGAAATGGTCGTATTCCTATCGTCCGATGCTGCGAGCTTCTGTAACGGATATGTTTATGCCGTTGATGGCGGACAAGTTGCTCACTAATCTTCTTTAATTTCCGCTAAACAGAGTATTCATACATCAAAGGCCGCTCCACTTAGAGTGGCTTTTGGATTAAGTCTTCGATCATCTGATAGTAGAATAACTCCTCCGTAATGCGGGTTGGCCATTTTACAAGCTGCTCCCCACGATCCGCGCATTATGAATAGGCTATGAACCACCATTTTTTTTCGATAACGCCTGAATCGGATACCAAGTTATATGGAAAAGCATATGAACAATAATAGCTGCAAGTAATCCAGATTTAGTAAAGGAAATGGATGCACACACGCCTACCCACATATTCCCTGCAGCTGCATAGATATACATTTCCCTTTTTGGTTCTGTTGCGACGAGTTTTATTGAAGGGAGGTGGGCAATAGCAAAAAGTAGACTAGAAATGAACACGCTTGTATATAAAGAAAAGCTATAATTTAAACCCATTATTTGCAATACCCACACAAATAGAGATAGTAAGCCCCAACGGAAGATGACTTCCTCTATAACACCACCATAGAATACTCGGCTTAAAATTCCCATTTGGCGATAGTGACCTTCAATTTCATTAAAATCTTTAGGCGTGATTTTTGGTTTTAAGTAACCATAGTACATGATGAAATGAATAATAGAACAAATCATACCAATGATAGAGCCTGTGAGTACAGCTTCATTGGAATAAAGGTTAAAGCCTGCTCGTTGTGCAGCAAATGCACCTGCCCCAGAAAATAAAATGACCGTTACTAAATGCGCTATTAACCTTTGCCGATCTGACATATCATCTTTTACGTGTACATCTTCTGTCTTGTACATAAAATAAACGCCTGGAAAACAAATGAGGGCAACAACAAGCCAATTACTCCAATCCATTATTTTCACGCCCTTCCTCTGACATGACAATGGTGTGGAGCTCGTTTACTGCACGTTCGAGCTGATCCATGACATCTGGATGAAGCTTTGAATAATACTCATCCGCTATTTTTTGGTCGATCCTGTTGTATGTATTATATAAGTCAACGCCTTTCTCTCCCATTGTGACAATAATTTCACGACGGGATTTTAAATTAATCGTACGGACAATATATTTGTTTTGTTCTAGTTTTGCTAAAAGCTGACTAATCGCCCCCGGTGTAACATTCATCTTACTCGCCAAGTCGTTGACTGATAATGCAGTATGTCTATATACATGCTCTAGCACCAATGCCTGTCTCGGTGTTAATTGATGACCAATGATTTCTTCATAATGATGAAGTAAGGCATAGTTAATTTCATCCAGCTTGGCAAAAATCGATTTCATTCTATCCATTTCCATGTAACATAATCCCTCCTTAATAAACCTAAAATATTTAGACATCTAAAATATATAGATTTATTATATCAGTCCTCACTTACAAACGCAATTCCGCTATCTGGACTGCAAGGAGTAGGAGTACACAGTGTCTCTACGAATTTGTTTTTTTCAGCAATTCTTTTATTTCCTGAAGCTGTTCTTCCGTCATTTGTTGAGATTGATGAATTGTATTTAGCTTTTCCTCTACTTTCTTTAATCGAAGTTGGGTTTCTTTTTGAACTTTCTCGGTATTCTTTTGCGTTTTGGAATTATCCATGATGACTAGGATCGTGAGGCCTGCACCAAAGATGGTTAGTCCTCTAGCGATTTGATTTAAATCCAGTTGATCCATGGCGAATAGGCAATCGGCAAGTCCTGCCCCGATGAGTATACCGCCGATCGTTACAATCCCATTTCGTTTCCATTTATCAGGGATATTTAATGTTTGTTTCATTTATAGATCTCCTTCAGCTAGGTAACAAGTTAATCATTCCTACTATAATATGCTTACTAGTATTCTACTATATAACCCTAGATCACGAACTATATCTACAAAGAGAGAGACAGCAAGTGCGGACGGAAAAAAATGCCATATGGTATAATCTAGCTATAATTATTTACTTGCGGGAGGATAAAACTTGACATGGCGATATTGAATAACGACTGGGCGGTTGATTTAGAGCAGGAGTTTACGAAGCCATACTACTTAAATCTACGGCAATTTCTTATTGATGAGTATCGGACAAGAACGATTTATCCGGATAAATATGATATTTTTAATGCACTGCACTACACATCGCTGGCTGACACGAAGGTGGTTATTTTGGGTCAGGATCCTTATCATGGACCGGGGCAGGCTCACGGCTTAAGCTTTTCCGTCAAAGAGGGCATAAGCGCACCTCCATCCTTACAAAATATGTTCAAGGAACTGCAGGATGATTTGGGCTGCTTCATTCCCAACAACGGTCATTTACTTAAGTGGGCGCAGCAGGGGGTATTACTTCTTAACACTGTGCTTACGGTAAGAGCGCATGAAGCGAATTCTCATAGGAACAGGGGATGGGAGAGTTTCACGGATAGAGTCATAGAGACGATCAATCTGAAAAATGAGCCAGTCGTATTCCTCCTGTGGGGAAGCCACGCCCAGAAGAAGGCGGAGCTGATTACGAACCAACGGCATATGATTATCCGTTCGCCGCATCCGAGTCCGTTGTCTACCCATAGAGGATTTTTTGGCAGCAAGCCGTTTTCTCGTGCTAACGAATTTCTGCGTAAGATGGGGCTGCAAGAAATAGATTGGCAAATTCCTAACTTGTAAGAGATGAAATAGGAAAAGCTCTTACCGTAAAGGGCAAGAGCTTTTGAATCTAATTAGGTCTATGTTTTCAGTAGTACTCCGTAGCGGCTTACTTGTACTGAGATGTTGTTAACGGAACAAATACAGCGCCGTCTTTCTTTGCGGAGGCATAGACATACAATGTATTAACGCCGGCAATATTGACTTCGACCGTAGTCAAACCATCTTCAACTTTAATGACGGGAACTTCTTTTAAAACGATATTTTTATCCGCATCTTGAATAACCAGCTCTTCGAGATCTTGACCAATAGCGGCGATTTGCAATTGCAAGGTTTGATGCTGCTTTTTAGGATAAAGCATGAAGCTGGCAGAACGATTACCAGTGCCATTATTATAATATACTTCCTTGTAATCTTTTCCCTTATAGACGGTCAAATCCGGGTCTTTGGTATGATACATGTCTTTAAATCCAACAGATATTGCTGTTCCCTCAGTTTTGTTCCCGAAAATAACAGTCCTGCTTGCCGCATCATAGTCAACAGCCACTCCTAGGGCATCTGCGATAGCTTTTGCAGGTATGTAGTTGGCATCGTTATATGTAATTGGTACTACGACGTTTCCTTTAGCATCTCTTAGTTGCACCGGGGTACCATCCACCGTAACTTTAATATCCGGATTTAAGTAAGCTTTTATTTCTTGAAGTTTAGTGGCAGCGTATGCACCTGTTCCCATGCTAGCGAGTATTGTCACGCCAAGAATTGCTGCCATTGTTTTCCTCTTCAAATAGATTCCTCCTTAGTAAATACTTAACTAAGCAAATTATATAAAAATTTAAATGTTGAGCCAAGAGACTTATTGACTAAGTTACTACGATACAAACCTTTTCTTTTGTTTCAATAATTTGTGATGAGCAAATGTACCTGTAATCCCCTGAAAAAAGGCATAAGTAATGTAAAGCGTCATAATCATAGCTCCGGCATTTATTTGAGTCGGGTACTCCATGAATTGGAGTGCCTTTGAAAAGACATAGAAACTAAATAAACACAGCACATACTCTGCTTATTTTTTAACAACACCAATGGCTAAAATGGCGAGAATTAACGGATCCACAAAACATCAGCCGTGAAACCAGATGTCATAGAAATCTGGTATTTTGAAGCTAACGGGAAGTTGGCTTGAAAATCTGGGGAGATTTTTTTAATTGGAGGGATTTTAAGATGTGCACTACATTTACGCTTCGGAATCATAAATCCATTTTACTGGGCAGAACTACGATTTTTATTACGGGTATGGCTTAATTGTAGCAAGTAAAAGAGGCCTGCGGAAGGAAGCGTTTAAGAAAAAAGGCCGGATTGGAGCAGCGTGGACATTCAAATACGGAAATGTGACCTTCGCACAGTTTGGACGCGAGCTGCCTATGAGTGGAACGAATGAAAAAGGCTTGGCCATTGCGATGATGTATCATGAAGACGGGCAATACAGTGATCATTGAATATGTGGATGGAAGCCCACAAGTGATCAAGGAAGAAAAGTACTTTGCGGTAACGAATACCAGCTTCGAAAAATCGCTGCAATATGCCAATTCATTCAAAGAAACTCCTATACCTAAATTGTCGAGGTGGGTAAATTCTCTTGACCGTTTTACACTTGCGTATCGTCTCGTGGAAAGTAACCCGGCTCCTCCATTCCGGCTATTCTTTCTTTCGTCTACCTAAGTCCAACGAGCCGCCCACAGCTTCATTTCATGGCAAATGACGTGCAGGTCTTGTCCCTTTGGCGTCAGTGAATATTCGACCGTCACGGGTACGGTTGGAAATACATTGCGCTCCAGAACCCCCTGATCTTCCAGATGCCGGAGCGTACTGGTCAGTGCGCGGGGACTTATACTTGGAATTTTACGCTGCAGTTCCCCGAACCGGAGCGTGCCGCTGAACAGTTCCCGGATGACGAGAAACGCCCATTTGCCCCCCAGAACGTCTAACGTTTTTTCGATGTTGCATTCAATATGCTCAGGCGTTTTTGGAATATAGCTGCTAGCCTTTTTTGCTGTTGCCATTAGATTATCTCCTCCGATAAACAATACTATACTTTGTATAGTACCTATACCTCATATAATTAAGTGAAAAACATTTCACTGCTTCCAATTGTATATGAGATTATATAGAATGAAAAGGGAGACATGAAAAGGGTTGCAACTTTTAATAAGGAGGCCTATAAGATGAAATATAGAAGATTAGGCGGAAGTGGACTTAAAGTCAGCGAAATCAGCTTGGGCAGTTGGCTTACATATGGAGGTTACGTAGAACGCGAGAACGCGGTAAATTCCATTAAAACTGCCTATGATCTGGGAATTAACTTTTTCGACACTGCCAATGTTTATGAGAAGGGCGCTGCGGAAGAACTGGTAGGGAAAGCGCTGAAGGCTTATCCGCGCGAATCCTATGTGCTGGCTACGAAAGCGTTCTGGCCCATGGGTGAAGGTCCGAACGACCGCGGATTGTCGCGCAAGCATATTGTCGAACAGGCGAACGCCAGCTTGAAGCGCCTTGGCCACGACTACGTTGATATTTTCTACTGTCATCGCCATGATCCGGAAACACCACTGCATGAAACGCTGCGCGCCATCGACGATCTGATTCGCCAAGGCAAAGTGTTGTATGCCGGTGTTAGTGAGTGGCAAGCTTCCCAAATTGCAGAAGCGCTTGGCGTTGCCGACCGTTATCTGCTGGATCGTATCGTCGTCAATCAGCCCGTTTATAATATGTTCGACCGCTATATCGAGAAGGAAGTCATTCCGCTCTGCGAACGTTCCGGCATCGGCCAAGTCGTCTTCTCTCCGCTTGCACAAGGCTTGCTGACCGGCAAATACACGTCCGCTACCGACGTCCCGCAGGATAGCCGTGCGGCTAAGCTTGATTGGATGCGCAAAGGCATTACAGAAGAGAAGATTGCTAAGGTTAAGCAGCTTGAAGCGATTGCAGCGGAGCTGGGAATTACCGTGGGCAACCTTGCGCTGGCTTGGATTCTGAGCCATGAGAACGTTGCGAGTGCGCTCGTTGGCGCCAGCCGTCCAGAACAAGTAACGGAGAACGCCAAAGCATCGGGCATCGATCTTAGCGAAGATGTTCTGAACCGGATTGAAGAAATTTTGAAATAGGAGAGTTATGACCCGTCGAAGAAAGTAGTCGTTATAGACGAAGCGGCATGCTTGAACTTTCGGACATTGGGGCGTAACGGTTCCTTTCCTGATCATAAAGACAATGGCCGCACTCAAAAGCAATTAGCTTTGAGGCGGCTGTTTATTTTAAATGCTGACCTTTATCTTTTGCTGTACTGTGGGTCTCCATATATACAAGCATCATACAATATTCTCACTCCTAGTTAGAGTTAGATCATTAGGAGTATCACTTACGATGCTAGCATTGCTTCGCAATGACCCCGAGAGTTCAACAGGCGTTGAGAAGTGTGAATGTGGTATAATAGATTATATGAGCATATTCATGGGGAAAGGTGGACATACTTAATGCATATTAATGTAATAAGTCAGAACCACAAAGGAATGATTCGATTGAGAAGATTTTCAAAACGCAAAAAGGCGGCCCTATTGTATGCTCGTTCGTCTCTTGCGATCGAAGGCATTTATCTTACAGTAGAAGAAAATCAATTATTGTTAGAGAGAAGTAACGGACGAATGAAGAATTCTGAATTTTTAGCCCGTGCTTTGGAAATTGCAAAGAATGTATGATTATGATGAGTCCCCATACTTCTATCCTGGTACTGAAGTTTTAATTAATATACCTGGGCTTCGAGTACAAAAACAGCTTGATGCCTATGAACGCTTGGTAACAGCAGATCGTTTAAGAATACTTGCTTTAAAACCATTGAAGGGTAGTTTTAACTTAAAACTCTTATGCGATATTCATAGATTCATATTTAAAGATGTTTATCCTTTTGCAGGGAAGCTACGTGAGGAAGACATTTCAAAAGGAAGTTTTCGGTTTGCTCATGTGAAATTTCTTCTTGAGCAGACCAATCAGCTTCTAAGCAAGCTTAGGCAAGAAAAGATTTTAAAGGGCTTATCGAAAGCTGTCTTTATAGATAGGTTGACATATTATCTAACAGAACTAAATGTTCTTCACCCTTTTCGAGAAGGGAATGGTAGGGTTCAACGTGAGTTTTTTCGCTGTTTAGCCTTAGAGTCCGGCTATTCTATAAATTGGGCAAATGCTGATGCCGATAAAATATTGGATGCAATGATTAAGTCACCTTTTAATAGTACTCGATTAAGAAATGTATTAACTTTACTAATAGAAGAAATGGAGCAACCGTAGACATTATGATGGCATTGCCTTCGGACAGGGCTTAGACTCCCCTCGCCTCCATTAATGCAATATGCACAATCAAATCCACAACCGTATGAGGTTCGTGGATTTTTGCTTTTCTTAGATTAAAAAAATGCTGTAACCCTGGGAACTAGTCGAGCCAATATACATACCAGGCCGCTTACAGACATAAAATATTCAAACCACCCTTGACATAATTTATGTCGAAGTATATGCTGATGACATAAATTATGTCAGGGGTGTTTTCGAATGAATAAACAAGAGTTGAAGCATTCCAGAACTGTATTGGAATATTTGGTCATGATTAATGAGTTGTCTTATTCCGGAATCGGACGGGAGCTCAACATTACACCGCAGCAGTTCTCGGATTGGATTAAAAAACGCAGGCCGATTCCCCAAGAACGTCTGCAGGCACTTGCGCAGTATTTTGGAGTTGAGGAAACCGTGTTGGTTGATAACCATCAATATACGAAGCCGCTAACTACCCTGGCCAAAATCGAGCTTCATATCCTGTTAATAGAACAAAAGGTCGCGCAGCTGGAAGCAGAGGGAGCGGATGAGGAAGATATCGAGCCCTATAGGCAGAGTAAAGTAAAACTTCAGCGGGAGAGAACGGATGAGCTTCGCCTTGCGCGGGTTGCCGCAGTTTTACAGCAGGGGGATGAGCGGACGGATGCCATTATCGATTTCGTACTAAATGAGCTGGAAACCGGACGGTTGGAGGATTTAAGCAGAAAGCTGCAGAAAGGAGAGGGACCGAAGTGAGCACAGCGGTATATATTTGTCGGGAAGGCATTAACCTTTTTGGCAAAAACCAAGACGTTCCCTATCATGGAGCATACATATTTACAAATAGCCGTAATGTTGTAAAAAGAGCGATGGTCCTGCCACCGGATCATCCGGCAGAATGGATTTCACGTTATGGCAGCTTGACCGTCTCACAGGTTGGCAAGGAACTGCCGAATGGCGGAATGAATGAAGCCGGTCTCGTAGTGGAACAGACAACGTTATGGCAGTCTGCTTATCCCGAAGACAGTTCCCTTCCAGCGATTGGCGAGCTTCCCTGGATTCAGCTTTTGCTTGATACTTGTGCATCCGTACAGGAAGCGATAGAAGCCGCATCGAGGATCCGCATTGTACAACCCCTGTCCAGACTTCACTATATGATTTGTGATCGCTCCGGAGACTGCGCAGTCATTGAGTTCTTAAACGGGCAAATGAATGTGTATCGAGACAACACGCTGCCGATCCCGGTTTTGGCAAATACACCTTATGTTGAGGCAGTTAGGGACATAGAAAATACGAGGGAACAGCGGCATAATGTATATGATGATTATTCATGGAATTCTATGGTACGCTTCAAGAAAGCAGCAGCTTTCATTGCCTCTCCGATCCCGTCCGGCAAGGGAGAACAAATTGAAATTCTATTTGAAGCGCTTCGATCGGCTCAGCGAGAGGATACCGTTTATAGCCTAGTTTACGAATTGACAAAATTGGAGCTTCATTTCTTGTCGAATCGCTATCCAGAGAGGAAAGTAATTCGACTTAAAGAGTTGGATTTTTCTTTGCAATCCAATGCAAAGGTGCTCGATTTACATCAACGAGACGGTGGAGTTCTTAATGATTGTTTTGAACAGTATAACTCGAAAATGAACCGGATCGTTGTGGATTCGTTTTTTCGAAATCCGGTACTAACAGAAGCATTTGGATGGACGATTACGGAGGAAATGATTAATTTTACGGCTTCTTTCCCCGATCAGTATCGGTCTGTAGAAAAATAACTCTTTTGAGCCCGGCCTCAATGTGGAAGAGTCTCTCCTCTGCTTGCCGATAGGCTGCAGGGCGGAAAAGCGACGCTGGATCAAGATTTCTACATTGAGAAAGAGAATGAGCTTATTCTTCAATTTGGATTTTTCCTTGAAGGGCATTGAACGATTCACCACGGAAGACACTGACCTGTAAGGGTTAGTGTTTTTTTCTCTTTGGGTTCCAGGAGGGGGGGATTAGCTGCCTTATTTTTTATTGGTTCAGAATGAGTAAATCGCCTAATTCACTTTTCTTCTCTGGTCATAAGATGGTTAGAAAATGATCAAAGGAGGATTTACATGGCGAGGCAAGTAAAGGTAAGCCCGCAGTTCAAAAGACTGTGCGATCAATTTGCAAGAATTCTGGGGGGCGAATCTGAAATTGAGGAGGGGCCGGTTTGTTTTGTCACGCGGATGACGAATTTAAGTGAGACGATCCTGGGAAGAAGAACCCGTTCCCCTTTGGTTCAAATGCAGATGTTTTCTTTTGAATCTCTGGATAAATCGGGTCGTGCGCTTTGTTTAGGGGAGACTGCCGTACATCAAAATCAAGTTAATCGATTGATTTCAAATCTTCGTAAACGAGGAATAAAAGTGACTGCCCTTCATAATCACTGGCTAAAAGAAAACCCACGTTTAATGTATATGCATTGGGAAGCTATTTCGAATCCTGTTGTGTTTGCCAGAAACACAAAAGAATCCATTGCATTCTTGGGTTGACGTAGTTGGGCTATGAGGTTTTTTTAATTACGAATTGAAAGGATGAACTCATTTGGCGGAACAGGTGAAAGCAAGTCCTCGCTTTAGAAGATTATGTGATCGATTTTCAAGCATTTTAGGTGGAACGGAGCACGAGATAACCAAGGGCCCGGTTTGTTTTGTATCTAGAAATAGGAGAATAAACGCTACGATTTTGGGAAGAAAGACCACATCACCTTTAATCCGTTATCAGCTGTTCTCTTTCGAATCGCTGGACAGTTCAGGCCGCGCGCTGTGTCTAGGGGAAACGGCTCTCTTCCAAAGCCAAGTCAATCAATTGCTCAGCAATCTTCGCAAGAACGGGATTACAGTAACAGCGGTTCATAATCACTGGCTGTTTGAGAAGCCGCGTCTAATGTATATCCACTGGGAATCAATCGATGATCCCATCGCATTCGCAAGGAAGGTCAAGCGTTCTATAGCTTTCTTAGGTTAAGATTGTTGGAGGAGTATCCGTATCATTTAAGGTGAATGTTAAGTCCGGCCGCGTGGAGGCCGGGCTTTTTATGTCCAAAGCGGTGCTTGGCGTCCTATGACGGTGGTCAACCATATTTGACGGACAAAGGCGGAGCAGCGCTTAAGCATTAACACTGCGGATGCAGTTAACAGCAAGGAGTAACATACGGGCCACCTCTTGACATCTCCAAATGACATGTTACGATATAATAGACAGACAGTCGGTCGGTAGGTAATGCGGGGGAAGGTGAGGGAGGCATGCCAATGAGAATTGTAAAAAGTGCAGAGGAGCGTAAAAACGAAATACTGGATGCGGCGGACGAGCTCTTCGCTCTTAAGGGCTTTGACGGCACAAGCACAAACGACATTCTCGAGAAGGTCGGAATTGCGCGGGGAACATTGTATCATCACTTCAAGTCGAAAGAGGATATTATGGACGCGCTGATTGAGCGGTATAGCGCCCGTCTTTTAGGCGCAGCTCAGAATATGGCCGCAGACAAGAGCATCCCCGTTGTCGAGCGGATGATCCGTGTTGTTATGGCGCTTAACATAAGCGGCGGAAGCAGCAAGGAGATTATGGAGCATATCCACAAGCCGCAGAACGCGCTGATGCATCAGAAGATCCAAAGGGTCATTATCCATGGCGTGCCGCCGATATTAACGGAAATCATCCGCGAGGGGATAGAGCAGGGAATGTTCAGCACACCGTATCCTTATGAATGCATGGAGATGGTTGTGATTTATGCGAATAGCGTCTTTGATGGTGACATGGTTGCATTGACGGAGGAGGAGCGCCTATCACGAATGCAAGCCTTGATCTGCAATGTGGAGAGACTGCTTGGTGCAGAAAGCGGAAGTCTGAGGGGCGTTTTGAAAATGTTCGGGATGAACCATGAGGAGTAACGGTTATGCGTGACTGCGTGACTTTTTTAGTTCCATATAACTTGAAGTCGGTTAGACAGCTTGAGCATAGGGGTGACTTATGTATTTTAGATTAATCCGCAATGATATATCAAACAGCAAGCTGATCACGCTGACGACCACGATATTTGTAGCAGCGGCAGCTATGCTGGTCTCGCTTGCGGCGATACTCGTTGTCCATCTGTCGGGGGCGATAGATACGCTGATGACCCGGGCGAAGACGCCTCATTTTATGCAGATGCATGCTGGTGAACTTGATCCTGCCCGGCTGACGGAATTTGCGAATCGGCACAGCAATGTCGATGAATTTCAGGTGCTGGAGTTTCTCAATATGGACGGCGCCCGGATTGTACTAGGGGATCGTTCGCTTGCGGATAGTGTCCAGGATAACGGATTCAGCGTCCAGAGCGATAAGTTTGACTATCTGCTTGATCTGAACGGGAATATCATAGACGTATCTGACGGCGAGCTGTATGTACCCGTCAACTATATGAGGGATAACACGGCCAAGCTTGGCGACAGGGCAGTCATCAGCGGCAAGGAATTTACCGTAGCGGGATTTCTGCGCGATTCACAGATGAATTCGATGCTTTCCTCCTCCAAGCGATTTCTGGTTAGTCCCCAGGACCACGCAGAATTACAAAGCCTGGGCAATACGGAATATCTGATCGAATTCAGATTGAAGGATTTATCGGCACTAGGGGCTTTCGAGACGGATTATGCTGCTGCAGGACTGGAAGCGAACGGGCCAACGATTACATATCCGCTATTTAAAATGATCAATGCACTTTCCGATGGAATGATGATTGGGGTCATCCTGCTAGTGAGCGTGCTCGTCGTGGCCATCGCCTTGATGTGCATCCGTTTTACGCTCCTTGCGAAAATCGAAGACGATTACCGAGAAATCGGAGTGATGAAGACATTAGGGCTGCGTATTTCCGACATTAAGAAGATTTATCTTGCCAAATACGCGGCCATTGCGGTGACGGGGGGCTTGACGGGCTTTGGATTGTCCTTGGTCTTCAAAGATCTGCTTCTTGAAAATATCCGGCTGTATATGGGGGAGAGCAGCCGCGCATCCCTGGCGCCGTTTCTTGGAATCATCGGCATTCTGCTTGTTTTTCTCGCCATTATGATTTATGTGAGTGGAGTGCTGAGACGCTTTCGGAGAATTTCTGCGGCGGAAGCCATTCGTTTCGGCAATTCTCAGGAAAAGACGACAGTAACAAAGCACATGCGCCTAAGCACGAACCGGCTGTTCAACACGAATATTTTTCTAGGGGTCAAGGATGTTCTGGCCCGAAAAAAACTGTACGCCACCATGCTGATCGTGCTGATCATGTCCGTATTTATCATGATTGTGCCGCAGAATCTATACAACACGATTTCCTCCAAGAGCTTCATTCAATATATGGGAGTCGGGAGCTATGATTTGCGCGTTGATCTCCAGCAGACCGACCGCATTTCCGCCAAAGCCGCTGAAATTTTAAAGGCAATGAAAGAGGATAAGGCCATTTCCGAGTATGCCGTGTTTGCCACGAAAACGTTCAAAGTAACAACAGAAGCCGGCGCGGAAAAAAATTTAAAAATCGAACTCGGCGACCATTCGATATTCCCTATCGCCTACTCCCAGGGCAGAGCACCTGCCGCAGCAGACGAGATTGCGCTGTCCACTTTGAACGCGGAGGAGCTGAGCAAGAAGACCGGCGATGTCATCACCCTGGTGATCGGGGGGAAGGAAAGGAAGCTGACGGTCAGCGGCATCTATTCCGACATCACCAACGGAGGCAAAACAGCGAAGGCTGTTTTCAACGATCATACGGCAGACGCAATGTGGTACATCATTTCTGCAGAGCTTGCAGACCCATCCCTCATCCACAGCAAGGTCGCGGACTATGCGGGCAGGTTTGCTTACGCTAAGGTTTCTGACATGGATGCCTATATTGCACAGACGTTTGGTTCCACCATAAGCTCCATCGAAAAGGCCTCTTATGCGGCCGTTGCAGTAGCTCTCATGATCATGGTACTGGTTACGCTGCTGTTCATGAAACTGCTTGTTGCCAAAGATAGATACTCCATCGCCGTCATGAAAGCCTTCGGCTTCACAGGCTCCGATATTCAGGCGCAGTATGTATCGCGTGCGGTGTTCGTGCTGATGATCGGCATTGTCCTTGGCACGCTTCTGGCCAACACGCTCGGAGAGGTGCTTGCCGGGGCGGTGGTCTCCTCCTTTGGAGCGGCAGCGTTTCGTTTTACGGTCGAGCCGCTTGCGGCCTATTTGCTAAATCCGCTGATGATGACTGGCACGGTGCTGATCGCCACCATCCTCGGCACCTTGGGCGCGGGTCGAATCACCATTTCCGAACATATAAAGGAGTAGGCCTATGAAGAAAATCATTATTGGAGATCACCTCGTAAAAACCTTCGGCGAAGGCGATGAAAGGCGCAACGTATTGGGCGGCGTGACCGTGGAAATAGAGAAAGGCGAGTTCGTGGCCGTTATGGGGCCTTCGGGCTCGGGAAAATCAACGCTGATGTTTGCGCTGAGCGGTACGGATCGTATAAATGACGGAAAGGTCTTGTTTGATAGCAAGGATCTATCCAAGCTTGGGGAGAATGAGCTTGCGGATATGCGCAGAACCCAGATGGGTTTTGTATTTCAACAGCCGACCATGCTGAAGCACTTGAACATTCTTGACAACATCATTCTTCCGTCCATGCGGGGGAGCAGAAAGAACGCCGCAGAAATTACGGCAAAGGCAAGAGCGCTTATGCAAAGGGTAGGCATTGCCGAGCTTGAGAAGCGCGACATGACCCAGGTGTCCGGAGGCCAGCTGCAGCGGGCGGGAATATGCCGCGCACTGATGAACAGCCCGAAAATTATATTCGGCGACGAGCCTACGGGCGCGCTCAACTCTAAATCGGCCGAGGAGATTATGGACCTGTTTTCAGAAATCAATGCAGAGGGGACCGCGATTCTGCTTGTCACTCACGACGCCACGGTTGCGGCACGGACAGAACGTATTATGTTCATGCGCGATGGAACGATCGTCAGCGAATTGAAGCTTCCGAAGTATAACGGGACGGACACCGATGGAAGGGTCGGGCAGGTAACAGCGAAGATGAGAGAAATAGGAGTATAGCTGCAAAAGTAAGGCATTTCGATTATTTACATTGCTGTTATTGTTCCATCGAATATTGCAGTAGTCGAACATTGTAGGAATTGACACAATATGATAAGAGCGTTCACTTCAACCTAGTCCGCAGGAGGCTGGGTTTTTCTTGTTATCAAAGTTTTTTACAAAATGGGATATCACCCAATTATCAAAATAGATTCATAAATAGTCATTTAATTTCTTTTTTTATCATTATATAATGAATTTTAATGAAACTAATTGACATAATAGAGTCAATATATTACTATAAAAGCAACAAACGGTCATTATTTTTTATAAATTATCAAAAAGAGACAAAAATCGTCGAATGAGAAGAGGGGGGATCGCTTTTTCTGAACAGACCAACCATAGCCTGCTAGTACAGAGAGAAGATAAATAAGAGGGAACCTAACTGAAAAGGAGAGTTATCCATGAAATTCGCAACTAGGCTTAATTCTTTTCCTAATCGCTCCGTCGTTGAGACCATAGACCAAATCGCTGCGGTATCCGGTGTGACTCATGTGGACTTGAATTATCCCGAGCATTTTCAAACGAACAAAGTAGAAGACATCAAAGAAGCGCTCACACGGAATAACATCAAGTTGAATGCGATTAACCCGAGATTCCGGAGTGACTTTATTAACGGTGAGCTGGGAAACTCTGATCCGCAGGTGGCACGTAAGGCCATTGATCTTTGCAAGCAATCGATTGATGTGTGTAGAGAACTAGGCGGCGAACATGTAATTATTTGGCTGGGTTATGAGGGATTCGACTACTCCTTCCAAATCAACTATGCACAGGTGTGGAAGCAGGTCGCTAGTGCGATCGAAGAAATTTGCAGCTACGGCTCCGATTTAAAAATCAGTATTGAATATAAACCATTCCAGCCGCGCGCTTACTCGTTTATTTCCAGCTATGCGGACACACTGCTGATGGTTGGAGATGTAGGAGCCAGCAATTTGGGCGTAACCCTTGATTTCTGCCATATGCTGATGAAGGACGAGAATCCTTCTTATGGGTTAAGCTTGGTCGCGGAGCGTAACAAGCTCCATGGCATCCACTTAAACGATGGGAATAAGCTCAATGATGACGGCTTGATGGTAGGGTCGGTCAACTTTATTCAAACGCTTGAGTTTATCTTTTATATGAAGAAGTATAATTATCAGGGCGTTATTTACTTTGATACATTCCCGGTCCGTGAAAAGCCATTAGAGGAGCTTCAGGCGAACATAGCGATGTTTACAAAATTGGATCAACTAGTAGATCAAATCGGAATCGGTCATATCCAGTCGATCATTGATCGCAACGATGCCGTCGCGGCTCAAGAAATTATGCTTGCTTGCCTTAAGTAATACGGGTTCATCTTCATGTTTGTGGATGTACGGCCATTGATGTATGGATGTACGGTTAAGGATGGAGGCAGTTTCTGGGGGCGTATGCAAACTCTCTCAACAGTTGCAGTTATGAAACCTTAACCGTGTTTCCCACGGTTTATAGTTTGCGAGTTATACTTAATTTTGGGGGGACGAGAATGAAAAGAACAGCTATTTTGAAAACGCTTATATTAATGTTGTGCATCACCGTGTTTGCTGCCGCTTGTGGCACGAAGGAAGGATCAGGCGGGGAGACGGTTTCCTCTCCGGAACCGGCGCCAGCGGTGGAGTTTAATCCGGATGAGGCGGATGGCGTAGAGTTTAAGCAATTGAGAGAACAGTATGGAGCGGTACCGAAACCAGAGAAACCGATTATACTGGGCGGGGTTTCCAAAGCTTTTGAAAATGAATATTGGAGAACGCTAAAAGAAGGAATGGAGCTGGGTGCAGAGACGATGAGAGGTGCTGGCATCGATGTTAGCATCGATGTGAAGGCAGCGCAAGGTGAAGGAGACGAACAAGGTCAGCTGTCTATCGTTAAAGATATGATTAATAAGAGATATTCCGCATTATTGCTCTCACCAATTTCTGACGGCAACCTGACGCCGGGTGTAGAAGACGCGAAAAAACACGATATTCCGGTGATTAATGTAAACGACGGTTTGATTGCGACCGCTCCTTATTTCGTAGGCCCTAAAGCGATTCAAAATGGAGAATTAGCTGCGGAATGGATCGCTGAACAACTAAATTATGAAGGCGATATCGCGATCGTCATCGGAATGCCGAAAGCGTTCGCTGCCCGCCAGCGAACAGCAGGCTTCGAGAACTGGATTACGGAGAATGCACCCGACGTTAAAATCGTCGAGAAGCAAAATGCCGACTGGGATCGTTCCAAAGCAAGAGATTTGGCCGAAACCTGGATCAAAAAACATCCTGATCTGAAAGCGATTTTTGCCAATAACGATACGATGGCGCTCGGTATTGTGGAAGCGGTTAAAGCCTCCGGGAAGGATATCCTTGTCGTTGGCGTTGACGGGATCGGCGAAGCATACGAGTCTATTAAAAAAGGCGAACTATCTGCGACCATCGACTCTTTTCCTAAATACAAAGGACAAATTTCCGTAGAAGTCGCCCTTCGCATCCTTGGAGGACAGGAAATGCCAAGAGTCATTTGGACGCCTCAGGCCTTGATCGACAGCACGAACGTGAATACGCCGGCGGAGGAGATCATTGGCTGGGAGAACGCGGTGTTTGAATAATGAATTAATCTGACCGAAATAAACAGCCGGACAGACGCTGCCTGGTATCTTCCGGCTGTTTACATAAAGAAGGTGGAGAACGATGTCAAAACCAATCATTAGTTTCAAGACAATATCGAAGACATTTCCCGGAGTAAAAGCACTCGACAGCGTTAGCTTTGATGTGCTCGAGGGTGAAATACATGCGTTAATTGGGGAGAATGGGGCGGGCAAGTCCACCTTGCTTAACATTCTGCATGGCATCTACAACGAATACGAAGGTGAAGTTTGGATTGAAGGAAACAAGGCTGCGTTTAAGAACGCAAATGATGCAATCAAGTCCGGCATTTCCAAGGTTCATCAAGAGGTGAGCTTGATTTCAGATTTGACGGTGGGTCAAAATGTGGCTCTTGGGCATGAACCGCGGAAAGGAATGTTTATCGATTTTAAAACGATGAATGCCAAAGTGGACAGCATTCTTCAACGGTTGCGCTGTAAGTTCAAAAGTTCAGACTTGGTCAGTACTTTGAGCACGGGCGAAATGCAGATGCTTTCGATCGCCAAGGCTCTTTTTCATGAAGCGCGCATCATCTCCTTTGATGAACCAACCGCTGCCCTGACTGAAAACGAGACTCGTGCACTTTTTGAAATTATTCGGGAACTGAAGGCCAATGGCATTACGGTCATTTTTATATCGCATCGGCTTGACGAGCTGTTTGAGATTTGTGACCGCATTACGGTACTGCGGGACGGGAAATTTGTCGGAACATATCTTACGGGAGAAATGACGCGCCAAAAGCTTATTCAAAGCATGGTGGGCCGGGATGTGGCGGCATTCGCCGAACGCAAGAAGCCGGGGTTAAAAACTGATGAAATTGTACTGGAAGTGAAGAGTCTTTCCAGGAGCGGCGTATTTGAAAATATAAGCTTTCATTTGAATAAGGGTGAAATTTTAGGTTTTTCAGGCCTGGTTGGTTCTAAACGCACGGACGTGGTGCGCGCTCTTTTCGGGGCAGACCGGAAGACGTCGGGAGAAATATTTATAAAGGGCAAGAAGGGGAGGATTAACTCTCCAAAGCAGGGGTTGATGCAGGGCATTGGACTTATTCCAGAGAATCGAAAAACGCAGGGCTTTATCCGTAATATGACGAATGCGGACAATATGGGGCTTGCCGCCTTAAAGAAATTTTCACGCCTAGGCTTCATTAATCAGAAACAAAAAATCGACAACTGCAAGCAGCTTGCGGACAATCTTCAGCTTAATCCAAAGGATCCGGAGTATATGACCTACAATCTTAGCGGAGGTAACCAGCAGAAAGTTGTATTGGGGAAATGGCTCACCACGAATACTGATATTTTGATTTTTGATGAGCCTACTAAAGGGGTTGACGTCGGTGCCAAGGCTGAAATATATCGGCTGATGGAAGAGCTTTTGGAAGCGGGCAAATCGATAATTATGGTGTCCTCCGAGCTGCCCGAAGTCATTGGAATGAGCGACAGAGTAATAGTCATGCATGAAGGGAAAATGATGAAAGAGCTTCACAGGCATGAACTTGATGAAGAGACCATATTACATTATGCCATGGGAGGTTCGGTGAAGTAGCCATGAATTTAATAAACCGTACGATTAAAAATATGGGTAGGGAGCTAGGTCTACTCGTCACTTTATTCCTGATGGTTGCGATTTTCGCAATGATCGACCCGATTTATCTGAGCCCTGCTAATCTGCTGGACATCGTGGATCAGAGCACAATTAACGGTCTTCTGGCCATCGGCATTACTTTTGTCATTATTACAGGCGGTATCGACTTGTCCATTGGATCGATTATGGCGATAGTCATTGTCAGTGTAGGATGGTTTTTGACCAAAGGCGGGATGAATCCTTTCTTAGCCATCATTTTAGGCATTTTGCTTGGGGCAATGATTGGGGCATTTAACGGGCTGCTCGTTACCAGGTTTAAGCTGCAGCCGTTTATTGCAACCTTGGCTACGATGAGCGTCTTCCGGGGCGTTGCTTATATCATTACTAATGGTTGGCCTGTATTGAATATTCCGCAAAACTACCGGAATGTGATGGATGGCGATCTGGTCGGCAATTTTCCTATCTCCATTCCGATTTTGTTGGCCTTCGCCATCATTAGCCACGTCATTCTCAAGAAGACAAGAACGGGTACTTTTATATTTTCCATTGGAGGCAACGAAGAGGCAACCCGTTTATCCGGCATTAACGTAGATTTCACCAAAGTTGTTACCTATGCGTTGTGTGGCGTTGGAGCCGCGCTTGCAGGGATGGTCATGCTGGCCCGGCTGGGTACAGGCGAACCGGCGGCAGGACAGAGCTATGAGCTGTATGCCATTGCGGCGGCTGCTATAGGCGGAACTAGTTTGGCAGGAGGGAAGGGCAGCATTATTGGTACGCTGCTTGGCGCTCTAATCCTATCTGCACTAAAGACCGGTCTGGTCGTTGTTGGCGTGGATTCATTCTGGCAATATATAGCTACCGGATCTATTATTGCTATAGCGGCTTATTTTGAAATCGTTCAGAGCAAAATTGGCAGTTTTGGCAGAAGGTTATTAGGGAAAAGATAAGAGAATAAGAAAGAGGAAAGTAAGAGAAGTAAGAGAAGTAAGCAGGGAACAGAGTAGCAGCAACGAACGATGCAGCAGGATTGGAGTGAGGTTGGGTGAAAGAGAAGATCATTACTGTAATTGGCAGCTTAAACTTTGACATTATTTTTAAACAGCAGCGATTGGCAGTGATCGGCGAAACTTACTCGGCTGATCATATGTCTATTACAGGCGGAGGCAAAGGGGCAAATCAAGCGGTACAATGCGCGAAGCTTGGCGTCTCTACCTATTTGGTCGGCTCGGTAGGCAAAGATGTTCTGGGAGATCAATTGCTTCAGGATTTGAAGCTTTATGGCGTAAATATCGACCATGTTGCACGAGTGAACGAAACGACAGGCGTAGGGGTTGTGAACGCGTTAGAGGATGGGGCGCTCATGGCAACCATCTCTAAAGGCGCCAATTATACGATGACGACGGAGAGAATCGACGAAATCGAGTCTCTTCTGAAGCGGAGCTCGATCGTCATTTTGCAGCTGGAAATTCCCGCCCAAGTGGTGGAGTATTGCATTCATAAAGCGAGCGGTCTGGGCTGTTTTGTCATCTTGAATGCGGCCCCTGCAGCAGCTATTTCAGCAGAAGCATTAGCGAAGGTAAACTGCTTGGTTGTCAATGAACCGGAGGCTGCCTTCTACTGCGGGAAAGACATTAATGATCTGCAATCGGCAATCCAATATGGACCAGAGCTCTATAAAAAAACCGGAGAGCTGCTGATTATTACATTAGGCAGCAAGGGAAGCGTGCTGTTTAACGGGGCCTCTCCTATTCATATTCCAGCAAGGCCAGTCGAAGCGATTGAAACGACCGGTGCTGGGGACTCCTTTATCGGCGCATTGGCCTGCCAGCTCTTAATGAACCAGGAAATTACCGCTGCAGCGGAATATGCGACAAAAGCAGCGGCTATAACGGTAACCCGAATAGGAGGACAGCCCGCCATGCCGGCATTAAAAGAGATAGAAATGCCCCGTATCTCATAAAACGGGGCATATGATATAATTAAAATAGTCTTTCTTTTGTTGCAGAAGGCTGTAGTGTTTAAGGGTTGAGGTGACCAAACATGATTCCATATGTTCGCAGAAAGCAGATTCTTGAAGAGGTAGAAAAGAAAGAAATTGTTTATGTCGGGGAATTGGCTGAAACAATTAATAGCGCTTCGTTGTCTACAATTCGCCGGGATCTGAAAACCCTTGCCGAAGAAGGGCAAATCGAGCTTTTGCGAGGCGGCGCCGTTCGGATCAAGGAAGATTCTTATGAGACCCCAATCCGGACAAAAGAATTATTAAACATTGAGAAGAAGGATCAAATCGCTAAATTTGCCGCGTCCCTTGTGAATGAAGGAGATGTCATCTACATCGATTCCGGAACGACCGTGTTCGAAATGGTTAAATATTTGAAGGAAAAAAACATTAAAGTGGTTACTTCCAATACGAAGGTCATCCCTGAAATCTATGATGCCAAATTCAGCTGCATCGTCTTAGGCGGAGAAGTAACGAAGTCTTTAGCGTCCATCTCCGGCCCATTAACAGAAACCCAGTTGGAAAGCATGTTTTTTGATAAGGCATTTCTAGGCGCTAGCGGTTACGGTCTCAAAAGTGGAATTAATACGGCTGATCCAAAAGAAGCCAAGAAGAAGGAAATCGTGAAGAACAACACGGTGGATGTATATGTTTTAATGGATAGCTCCAAGGCGAATAAAACGACTTTCTGCAAGGCGTTCGATATTCAAGAATGTACGATTATTACCGATGAGTCCAACGATACTTTGGAGAAGCATGCCAAGTATTATATAGCCGACATGACATAAACGGGATTTTGTCCGTAATAGAGCATGTTATCTAGTCTCACGATTGCGGCTAGCTGAAGAAGACAATTGGAGTGATCGAGGGGATTCGCTCCCCTCGTTTCATTGTTAAATCCATAACCCCATTCGGTTATGGATTTTTGCTGTTCTCCGACACGCGGCCGGGAAAAGGTTCTGCTTATTTCGCGTTCTTATCCGGCTGATGAATAGCGAAAATATTGCCTTCGGTGTCCTCGTAATACCCTTGCCACGCCATACCAGGCAGGGCATGCTTCGGCACGGTAACCTTGCCTCCAAGCTGAAGAATTTTTGCTTCGGTAGAATCGTAGTCTCCGATTCCTATTGTACATGCATAACCGTTCATAGCTTGGCCTGGTACTGGAGCAGCGCCTTTGCGCTGCATCAAGGCCCCGTCAATGCCAAGTTCATTTGCATCGCCCGTTGTAGCCCCGAAATACGGCATACCCGCGTATTCGCTCCAATCTTCGAAGGTCCATCCAAATACCTCACCATAAAATTTCTTAGCGCGCTCCATGTCGTCTACATGAATTTCGAAATGAACGATTCTTCCCATGATCTCCTCCTGTGGTTTGGCTTCGTTATATCTTTCTTCTAGTATGTTGCCCTTTCCTTCTTCATATAAAAGCAGCTGCTGCAAATATTTGAAGTGGATCACCCTGCCACACAGGAAATTAAGAAGGAAAGATTGGCTAGGGCCAACTTTGAAGCTCCAAACGGCCTTCATTTTGTGCCTATGGACTTTACCGGTGGCTTCTCTTATTCAAATCTGGTGGATAAGGGTTTTGTATGTCATCATAAAACGTGCTGCAGCCTGCTCGGTGTGTCTTACTACTTAACAAAAGAGGAGATTTCGGGTCTGATCGATCGGTTGTTCTCCTTGCTGCCGCCAGGAAGCTCGATCGTTATGGATTACGCTGATGAACAGCTTTTTACGGAGAAAGGCCTATTTAATAGAGTCGAGAATATGGTTAACATGGCTGCGGCAAGCGGAGAACCGATGAAATCCTGCTTCACGTATGAGGAGATGGAGAGCATGCTGGATCAATCGGGGCTGTTAATTTACGAGCATCTCACGCCAGCGGGCATAAATGAGCGCTTTTTTCGTCAGCGGAACGATGATTTGTCCGCGTTTGAGACGATCCATTATATTCATGCGGTGAAAAGATAAGCCCTCTCGCATGGAGCCCACATGGTGATGAATGTTATCGAATGAAATAGTTGTGGAGCAGGATTGGCAGAGATCTAGGGTCCACTATAAAAAAATAAAGAACTGACGCCGATTCATATCGGCGTCAGCTTGTTCATTAATGCCGTGCGTTACAGCTTCCAAATGCGGTACAGGATGGCCGCTGCTTCAGCACGGTTGAGCGGATCATGCGGCGCCAGCTTGTCGCTCCTGCCAACCACGATGCCGCTCTTCACCAGAGCTGCGATGCTGTCTTTGGCATAATTGGCAACGCTGTCTGCATCCGCATAAGCATCCAAGGCTCCGCTTCCTTCGGTTCGGTTACCTTCGACTTGCTTGCCGGCGGCCGCAAGTGCGCGTGCCGCTATCGCCATCATATCCTGGCGGGAGATTGGAGTGTCGGGTCTGAACGAATTGTCCGCAAACCCGGCAGCGATGCCGAGCTCCCTGGCAATGGCCAATTCATGACTGTAGTAAGCAGTGAATGGAACATCACTGAAGGTGTTCTCATTGCTGCCGCTACCTTTTAGTTCCAGAGTTCTAATAAGAAGCGTGATGAATTCGGCCCTATTAATCGAAGCTTCAGGAGAGAAGCTGTTATCGTTCGTTCCTTTAATGATATCGCGAGCTGCCAGCGTATCAATGGCTTGTTTGGCCCAAGGGACATTGTGCAAATCTCCAAAGCTCTTCGATGAGAAGGCTATAGCGTAGGAGCCGAAATGGTCAGTTTGGAAAACAACCGTTCCCACTGCTGCATCATATCTTCCGTTCGGAATTGCTGTCGCGTTACCGTTGCCGTCGATGTACAGAACAACGATCTGATCCTGATGGCTCAGCTCTTCCGCTGACGGCGTGTAAGGGATGGCTACCGTTACAGGCGCATCAGGGTTATTCCAGGCGATGACATCATCGCCTGCTGTGATGCTCAGGTCGATAGCCGGACGGCTGCCGATCTGCTCGCGGGCGGCTGCGCTCCATCCCTCGGTAGGGGCTGCGCCTATGCGGATGGATATTTGGTCAGCGTCTACGGCTGCATTGGACAGCATACCGCCGGGAATTTGCAGTGTTGCTTGATTGGTCTTCAACAATAGCTCGAAGGCATCTTGCCCATTCAGGCTTTGCGCCGGAAGCTGCACTTCATAGGAAGCCGCATCCGTCTGATGCGACACGTCAATGCCGATCTGCTTCTTGCCGTTGGCTCCCTGGATGGCTTGCTCAAGCGCTTTGCTTAGGCTGTTGCTGCTGATCGTGGCGGTTGCGCGTCCCTTTTCGACTTTTATTTCCGGCGTAATTGTCACTACACCGTCTTTGCTCTCCACGGTTCCGGTCTGCGAGGCAGAGCCGCTGGCCTTATTGCTGTTGCTTCCATTTTTGCTGCTTCCACTATAGCTTCCGCCCGGGGTACCCGGCGTGTCTGGAGTACCTGGAGTACCTGGCTTGCCGATGAGCGTCAACACGCCGTACACGGAAGTGTCCTGGTAGCCGTTGCCGGTCGTATCGTTCCATGTAGCCACACTTTGGCGGGCGCCGTCCTTGCCGTCATTGATTTGGGCGTCGAAGCCTATTTTCAAATTGTTGGCCGGTGTAATCGACTTGAACGGAATCTTCATTTCCACCGTGTAGTTCGAACCGGAAACCTGGGCAGCCGATTCGAAGCCTGCGGCAAGGCTTGGTGGATTAAAAGAAGCCTCGTTAGCAAAGTTGACTCTGTACTGCCCATCGTCATCTTGATAGAACGAGGTTTTGGCATTGTTCTCGTCCAGGAAGACTTCGGCGGAATCCTGCTCCCATACGTTGGCGCTGGACTTGTCGAGCTGGGAATCGCTTACCTGGATCAATACGTACAGGTTCTTATCGTCCCACAGCGCTTTGGCAACTCCGCTTGCTCCCTGCCAGGCCATCTGATACCGGTTAATCGGCATGCCTGCTGTATCGTTCCAGACCGCGTCGACCGTTCCGTCAATGACCGGAGTGGCAAATTTAGCGGTGGATTGGTTGGCATTGCCCGTCTCGGGCTGATGCTCCTCGATGAATTTATCCGGGTTAATGACCCCGTAATAAGCCGGCTTGGCCTGTAGATTTTTATCAAATAGCAATGGATTGCTTGAGGCTCTCCAGCTTGTGGCGTCATCCAAGCCCCAGAATGTGACGCGGGCGATATGATCGGCGTGCTCCTTATAGATCTTGAACAGCTCTGCATATAAATAGCCTTGGGCATTAGCCAGCTTGTCGGAGAGCTGGTAGTCGCTGCCGGCCTGGATGTCCAGCTCGGTGATGCTCACTTCCACACCTAAGGAAATGAACTTTTTCAAGGACAACTCCACATTGGCGGGATTCGTGTTCACCGAATAATGCCCCTGCATGCCGACGCCGTCGATCAGCAGCTTGCCTGGGTGCATTTGTGCATACTTCTCATTGATCTCTTTAACCATGCTGTAGATAGCCTCGGCTTTATTCTGGTTATCATCGTTGTAATCATTGTAGTACAGCTTGATGTCCCAGCCTTTCTCGTCCAGCACTTCCCGGGCTGCGAGGAACGCCTGCTCGATATAGTCCGGACCGATGGCCTGGTACCATGGAGCCTTGCGCAGCGCCTCTTTCCAATCGGACGGATTAGGCGGATTATCGTTCATCGCTTCGTTGACGACGTCCCAGGAAATAACTCTGTCGCCGAAATGCTCAACGACCGTTTTGATGTGGGCTTTTAAATTCGCGAGCGCTTCATCCCGGCCCATGGGAGCCGTATTCCCTGAAGCATCCGTCGTCGTATTCATCCAGGCCGGTGACTGCTGATGCCAGGCCAGCACGTGTCCGTGCATCTGCATTCCCTCGGCTAGAACTTTATCCACCATGGCATCGGCGGCATCAAAGGTAAAGTTCCCTTTGCTCGGCTGCAGCGCATCCGGCTTCATGGCGTTGCCTGCTGTGGCGGTGTTGTGATGCATCTTCAGCAGCTCCAGCCGAACACCGTCGAGATCCTCCGCAGATATAGCGCTGCCGATAAGGAAGTGAGGTTGATAGGCATCTTTGACCGGAAGCAGATCCTTCTGGATGTCGATCGGCCCCGATGCTAATTTCTCAAAGCTGATGTCGTCGATATAGAAGGAGGTGTCCACACTAGGGCTTTGCAAATAGATCGTTAAATACTCGCCCCCCACGCTGTTATAGCGGTAGGTTCCCTCTAACTTCACCCAGCCATCGCCGACACTGACTGTTTTTCTGGCCAGTTCAGGATAATTTGCGCTGCTTCCTTCGCCAATTTGGGAAGACAATTGAATCTGTGAGCTTGCCGGACTGATCAGCTTGACCCAGGCGGTAACTTTATATTCGCTGCCTTTGTCCACATATTGCTCGACGCGGAGCGACGGCCCGTGCCAATCTTTTTCTCTGCCTTCAACCTTTAAAGCATACGAGCCATCTTCAGTATGGTTTGCTTCATCGGTAACGGTCAGCGCTTCAACGCCACCCCTGGCAACAAAGCCGCCTGCCGTTTGATCTTCGAAGGTGACGGTGCTAAAAGGCAAAGCCGGATCTCTAGGTGTTTCTTCTTCACCGCCGGAAGCTACTTTCTCGGTAATGCGCACGTATCCGATATAGAATGGAACCGTGGCCCCATCGTCATTGGATTGAATACGTATACGGTTATCCGTGTTCGTATCCACGGTAAATTCTTTCGTCAAAGTGATGGACTTTCCGGCAATAAAATCAGCGCCCGCCAAAAAGCCATATTTTATATCTGCCGTCTGAAGATAAACTTGCGCTCCGCTCGGTACGATCACATCAGGATCCACATAAACAGCAGTGGTCACTGTGTAAGTTTTTCCGTTTTCCAGACCGATATTTGAGTATTTGAAATCAGCGGCATCATGCCCTTGAGTTCTTTCAGTGACGTATAAAGCTGCCCCATCCTCATTGCCGTCAAATACCTTGCTGGTGACAGGCTGAAATGTAGCGCCTCCTGATTGAACAGCGTCGCCTTTGCCGTTTTTGAAAGTTTCGTGGTAAACAATTACTGTGTCTTCTGCCGCCGTTGCAGTTGTCCCGCCACCCTGGACAAACCAGCCTGTCTGAATCAGCAAAGCCGCGGCAATGGAAATCGAGATGGCTTGCTTGATCATCTTACGCATTCATTGCACTCCCCCTCAATTAATTTGGTTAAATAGGTTAAGCGCTTACATGCTTTTGCGGTAATCCTCCTTTCACGCCCAAATAATATCATCGTTAGGGGGCGCTGTCTTACTCGAAATTAAAGATTGATTCGTACTTATTTTATATAAATTTGAAATAGGGTAGGGGGCAGGAGATATCTGATCCGATATCTTCTAATATGAAAGGACCGGAAACCAATAATAACAGTCTCCGGTCCTTTTTTCTTTTCATCCTATGTATCAAAACCCGATCTTCAAACTCTCCCCTTCCACATACACGCCTTCCGACCGCGTAATCGGCAGCTTTTGTTCCGCATTAAAGCCGATGGTTTCCCCATGCTTCAGGGTGACGTTCTGTTCCACAACATAACTTGAAATATCGATCAGGAATTCGCGAAGGTCAGCTGGGGCAGCCTGACTGTCCAGCACTTCGATTTCGTCTTTGCCGAAGGGTTTAAGTCCACAAGTATATCCGCTCAACCCGGTTTCGGTTTGCACCAGTCCGAAGTGGACCAGATTAAATAACGGGAAGAAGTCTTCCTCCTCGGAGGACTTCATAATCTCTGCCATATTCAGGAACATTTCCGGCTGGAATACGGTGCCGGAAGAATATAGGCCTACAGCATTCGGCAGCTTCAGACAACTGGCCGCCAGCTTGGTGTACATCCGGCCACTGTTCAGCGGAGAGCCGGAACGGGTGAAGACAGCAAGAATAATTTGCGCAGTGTGGGTCTTAACGACATCGAGGCCTCCGGGCCAGAGGTAGTTCCCTTGGACGAAATGCTCAGCTTCGCCGTCGGGTATCGGGGCATCCACGAAGCTGATGGCAAGGGTGAAGCCTTCTGCATCAAACACAAGGACGCCTTCATTTTCCGCATCGGAATTCGTGTCTTCTTCCTCGTCCGGTCTATAGGCAATATTCCAATCGTTAAGCAAATGAGTCTTAATTTGTTCTAGATCGCACTCGGAGGAGTTCAGCAACACGAATCCGTTGAAGATGCCGGAGGCATCGTTCTGTGGCGCAGATGAATCGCCTTCCGCTTGCTCAGCTTCTATGGCAACCGCCTGCTCCATCCAGAACTGGCGGATCATTTCAACCATTGCGATCGCATCCTGCTCGGCCGTTGCTGGATCATAGGGCTGCATTTCACTGAAAATATGGCCGCAATGCTCGGTATCTGTCGGACTTTCATAGCCGCCGCAAACGGCGAGAAGCCATTTTCCCATTATGTTCTTCTTATACTTGAGTATGTAATAGTGCATATCGTGCAAATCAAATTCTCCGGCAATTTCAATTTTGCTTGGAGTGCGGCCGAGTTCGCGCTCATCCGCCAGCCAGTTGATCATGGATTCCATGGCGGCTTGTCGTTGGACTGTCATTAATTCCTCTCCTTATTCATTTTGAACTATTATACTTCATGTGTTATATCTCGTGCATGAGGAATTAGCATGGATGACTTGAATTGAATTGTCCATGGTTTGCTAAAGGGGCTTTTTTCTTTCTTATTAATGACAAGTTGCGAATTATCTCCATCCGATCTGGGAAGACTAATGCCGTTTATACTGCAATATACACAATCGGAAGGGGCGAATGCAGAATGGCAGGCGGGAATCAGAAGGATGGCAGAGAGAATCGTTTCCTGGATATCGACCGCATGGTCAATGAAGGTCTGGGAGGCGGCAATGTGACGATGGATAACGGGCTGATCGAGGAGACAACGACGGATACGATGGAATTACCCGAATCGGTACTTGGGGCAGCCCGTCAAAACGATACCAATTCGGACGCCTAATCTAAGACTACCGGCATCTAGTCTCTGACCTGTTCCAATGAGTTTAACCCTTGCGCCCAGAGGGTACTGGTACTACGAGTACACCAACGAGGGAAAAGGAGTGGACGATCATGGAACAGCTAGTCAGATCTTTTTTTGAAGGACGATGGAGAGGTTGCTAATAACCCCGAGTTGTCGTCATTGTGTACCTAGGTATTCAAGGACTACCCTGAGCCTTAAAGACATATTAGTAAAAAGAAAGCGGGCTGATTACTCCCATTTCAGGGCATAATAAAATTATGAAGACTTCGTGAATATGTTTGACAATGAGAATCAATAGCATATAATAATGATTATAAATAAGAATTAGTTTTAGTTGAGTGAGGCGGTGTGATAAACTAGTCTTATGCAGCTATACTAATTGCGAATTACAATACTTAGGAGGTAGAGTTAATTATGGCATTGATTGGAACAGAGGTACTGCCGTTTAACGCAATGGCTTATCACAACGGTGAATTTATCGAGGTAAGTGATGAGAACTTGAAGGGAAAATGGAGCGTAGTTTGCTTCTATCCAGCAGACTTCACATTCGTGTGCCCTACTGAGCTTGAAGACTTGCAAGATCAGTATGCTACTCTGAAAGACCTTGGCGTAGAAGTGTACTCCGTATCCACGGATTCCCACTTCGTGCACAAAGCATGGCATGACAGCTCCGAAGCCATCGGTAAGGTTACTTACATTATGATTGGTGACCCTTCCCATACTATCTCCCGCAACTTTGACGTGCTGGATGAAGCAACTGGCATGGCAAACCGTGCTACATTCATCATCGATCCAGACGGCGTAGTTCAAGCGGTTGAAATTACTGCAGACGGCATCGGCCGTGATGCAAGCACACTTATCGACAAAATCAAGGCAGCTCAATACGTTCGCAACCATCCAGGCGAAGTATGCCCGGCTAAATGGAAAGAAGGCGGAGAAACATTGAAGCCAAGCCTTGACCTCGTAGGTAAGATCTAAGAAAAGATCTAAGGCAAGATCTAAGGAGAGAGAAAATATGAAACTGGATGCAGACATTAAACAACAACTGGAGCAATATCTTCAGCTTTTGGAGGGCGATGTTCTGCTGAAAGTTAGTGCAGGTACGGATTCTGTATCTAACGACATGCTGGATTTAGTGAATGAACTGTCCAGCATGTCGGACAGAATCACTGTAGAGCGCACGCAATTGGCTAGAACGCCAAGTTTTAGCGTAAATCGCGTAGGTGAAGAAGATACTGGCGTAGTATTCGCCGGAGTTCCATTGGGACATGAATTCACTTCGCTTGTCCTGGCACTACTACAAGTCAGCGGAAGAGCTCCGAAAGTTGAACAAAGCGTAATTGACCAAATCAAGAGCATTAAAGGCGAGTATAACTTCGAGACGTACGTAAGCCTATCCTGCCACAACTGTCCTGACGTTGTGCAGGCGCTCAACTTAATGAGTATTCTGAACCCTGGCATCACGCATACGATGATCGACGGTGCAGCCTTCAAGGAAGAAGTGGAAAGCAAGGACATCCTGGCCGTGCCTACCGTTCACCTGAATGGCGAATTCTTCGAGAGCGGCCGCATGACCATCGATGATATCCTTGCAAAGCTGGTTACTTCGGATGCCTCCGAGTTCGAGAATAAAGAGCCGTTTGACGTTCTGGTCATCGGCGGCGGACCAGCCGGAGCGAGTGCGGCGATTTATGCAGCGCGCAAAGGAATCCGCACGGGTATTGTGGCCGAGCGCTTCGGCGGACAGGTCAATGATACCTTGAGCATTGAGAACTTCATCAGCGTGAAGTACACGGAAGGGCCTAAACTCGCTGCAAGCCTTGAGGAGCATGCGAAAGAATATAACATCGATATTATGAAGGCACAGCGTGCGAAGCGTCTGGAGAAGAAAGATCTTATTGAAGTTGAGCTGGAAAATGGTGCAATCCTGAAGAGTAAAACGGTCATCATTTCCACAGGGGCCCGCTGGCGTAACCTGGGCGTGCCTGGCGAAGCTGAATATAAGAACAAAGGCGTGGCCTACTGCCCGCATTGCGACGGACCTCTATTCGCAGGCAAAAGCGTTGCAGTAGTTGGCGGCGGCAACTCCGGTATTGAGGCAGCGATTGACCTTGCAGGTCTTACCGAGCATGTAACGGTTCTGGAATTTATGCCGGAATTGAAGGCAGACTCTGTACTGCAAGACCGTCTGAATAGTTTGCCAAATACGACTGTCATCAAAAATGCGCAAGTGAAAGAAATCACTGGTTCCAACAGAGTTGATGGCGTCAGCTACATCGAGCGCGAAAGCGGTGAGACGAAGCACGTTGATCTGGAAGGCGTATTCGTTCAAATCGGTCTGGTACCGAATACCGATTGGCTCGGTGACACGATCGAACGGACTCGTATGGGCGAAATCGTTGTCGACAATCATGGCGCAACGAGCATCCCTGGCGTATTCGCTGCCGGTGACTGCACGAACGCACCTTACAAGCAAATCATTATTTCGATGGGATCCGGTGCTACTGCAGCATTAGGTGCATTCGACTATCTCATTCGGAATCAATAATATATTTAACGGCCTCGGTCCTGATCATCATTGGGATTGGGGTCTTTTTTAGGTTTGCTTTTCATCATATTTCCTTCTATAGTGGCTTAGCGTCAGAAGCGGCCAGATGTACCGGTAGCTGTGATAATGGGTATAAAAATGACCGGGGAGACCCGCACCTGTTGGATAAGTGCTCTTCCAGTCTATGTCTTCATGCAGTAATGCGATAAGTCTACGGACTCCCCCATTTATGACAGGCATTGGCTGGGTGTGAACAGCGATAAGCGCATCCAATGCCCATGCGGTTTGGGAAGGCGTGCTGTTCCCTAAGGGGAAATAGCGCTGCAGCCGATCACTGTGGCAGGATTCGCCCCATCCGCCGTCCAGATTTTGGATGCTTGCAAGCCAGCGGACTCCTTTTTGTAGAGCCGTATCGCTTGCCGGGAGGCCGACCGCCGCTAAGCCAGTCATTGCTGCCCACGTACCGTAGATATAGCAAACGCCCCATCTCCCATACCAGGAGCCATCCTTCTCCTGATGTTGAGTCAACCACTTTACTCCCCGCTTGATGAATTCGTGCCGGGTATCCAGTCCGGCAAAGTTTCCGAGATACTCCAAGGTCCGGCCTGTAAGATCCGCCTCCGAAGGATCGATGGCAGCGGATTTGGCACCGTCGATGGCGAGCCAGGTCAGCAGCTCATTATTCGTGTTTCTCTCGAAGGCCGGCCATCCGCCGTCGTTATTTTGCATGGATAGCACCCAATTCAGTCCGCGATTCCACGGTTCCAGGCTGGCAGGACTGGTATGGGATAAACCCGCGATCGCCCGCAGCGCCGCCGTTGTATCATCCACATCGGGATTGATCGTATTGGTCTCCGAGAATCCCCAGCCTCCGGGAGGGGTGCCCGGATTATGGAGGCTCCAGTCTGCCGTTTTATGCTGTTGTCTGGACAACAGATACGAAGCAGCGCGCCGAATCGCTGGATGATCAGCGGCAATCCCGGCTTCTTGCAGGGCGTAGGCCAGCAAAGCGGTATCCCATACGGTCGAAGGGGAATTTTGGATGGTGGTTTTTCCGTTATAACGGCGGCATTGCATAGCGGTAAGCCCTTGAATGGCGCGGGTGATACGAGGATGCTGACGATCATACCCATGGGCTAGCAAGGCAAAAATCATGAGAATCGTGCTGCTGGCATAGCTGTAGAGAGTACCGTCGGCTTCGATCCGCTGCAGCATAAATTGCTCAGCCTTGGTCGCAGCTGCTTCATGTATTTTTTGGGGAATGCCGATAAGCTCTTTTAGCCCGGCTTGTATGCCGTCCAGCATATCCTGATAACCGCGAGGGAGCTGCTCGTCCTCGTCCATAGGTCGGCCAGTCAGATTGGACAGATCAGACAGATCAGGGGTATGAGCTCCTTTTATGGAAAAATGCTTGTCGGCCATAATCAGCATCGGGGTAAGATGGACCCGGGAGTACCCGGAGAAGTCGAAGAAATTAATCGGAAAATAAGCCGGGAACAGCAATATCTCCAACGGAATGCACGAAATCGACCTAGGCCATTTCCTTTGCCCTGTGGCGGCGAGGACCGCTTTGGTCAGGAGATTGGTGACTTTTCCAACACCACCTTGGGCTAGAATATACCGCTTGGCCCGCTGCATCGGCTCGTCTGTCGCTTGGCTGTAACCAGAATAAAGCAGGGCATAATAAGCTTCCACCGAAGCGGATAGATTACCTTCTGCTTCATCAAAGAACCATTTCCAGCAGCCCTCGGGCTGCTGCTCAGCGAGGATCCGGTCATGGAGCTGCCGAATCAGCGTTTCATTCTCGATGCCCAGCACTCGAAAGAGAATGATCACATAGGCATCGATAGCCGTCCCATTTTCAAAGCAAAAATGCCAGGACCCGTTCTCCCGCTGCCGCTGAAGCAGAGCTGTAGTCAGTCGCTTTATTTCATCATCCACTGCACGGAGCACGTCGCCCATTTCTTGGTACCTCCGCGGTAAGTCTTTTTTAGCATTATATGAAGGCAGGGGAGGGGAAATGAGGGGAATGAGGGGGGATGCCTCACCACTGAGACCCGTCGTGTGATCTGCACGCTGATTTATAATTTCTGATAGTGGCCTAAGAGACGCTCTGCTCTGTCTTGGGCTACTCGTTTCAAGGATTCAGGCTTCACGGATACAACAGAGCTGCCATATCTCATCAAATAATCAGCCATAAACTCTTCTTCTCCCGGATTATAGAATCCCCTAATGACCGTCTTATTCCCGCTGTCTAGGGTCATTGAAGGATAATGTTCTTTATAAAAAAGATCCTTGGCCTGTTCTAAAATCTCCACTTCAAAGCCAATACTATGCTCAGATTGATAAATTTCTAGTGAACGACGAAGGAGCTCGTCTATAGAAAAAGGAGCTTCAGCTTCCCCCTCTTCTACAGAGGCAATTCGGTCACATCTGAAAACCCGATATTGCTGCGTACCTAACTCGATTCCTGTGGCATACCATTGACCAAACCTAGCGGATATTTTGGAAAATTGAACGTGGTAGCTTTTTTGCTGCTTATTTTTTCGATATTGAATCGTACAGCTGCTTTCCTGAAGAATGCTTTTCAGAATGTGATCCAGGAATCGGCTCGTATGCGCATGCTGAACCATTTCAAAATGCAGGACTTTTTTCATGTTGTGGATCTGCTCGAGCTGTTTTTCAGAAAGGCAGTTTTCAAATTTTTCATTCAGCTTATTCACACTAAGATGAAATGGAGTGGATTGATAGGCCTCCAGCGTCAACATGGCAAAATATAGAGCGTACACCTCATCCATCGTAAAAATAATGGGGGACAGCAGTCTGTTCTTTAAGATCCCATATCGGCCATACCGGCCATGCTCGGAGAAGATCGGCATGCCTAATTGCTCTAACGAATGAATGTCCCGCAGGGCGGTACTTTTGGAAATATCGTATTTATCCATCAGGTCATGTAAATTAAAAAACTCCCGGCCGTTCAAGTATCGGATCATGTCATTTAGTCTTTCCGATTTCTTCATACTGGATCTCCTTATAAAGGTGTCGTATTTTGATACCTTTATAAATTATGATGAGTTCAGGGGCAAATATCAAATGTAGATGAGATGTATCTCAAATCACAATATCAAAGGAGACTGATCCCATGAATACAACACTGGAAGTGGCTATTTTCTTATCCATGAACGGAAGAGCCAAAGAGGCCATCGATTTTTACAAAAAGCATTTGAACGCCGAGGAATTGCTGCTGGTGACCTATGAGGACATGGCAAAACGCGACAGCTCGCTGCAGCTCACGGAGGAGAATAAGCATTACATTACTCATTCCGTCTTAAAAATCGGCAAAACAAAGATCATGCTGGCCGAGGACACGATGGACCCCCGTGAAAAATACACCGTCGGCAACAACACCTCCTGGTGCATTCAAAGTGCGGACCTGGAGGAAATTGAACACTTTTACAGAAGTCTAACTTCAGATGACCGGGTGGGAATCATTGTTCCTCTGTCCAGCAATGTGTTCAGCAGAGCCTACGGCATCATAGAAGACCCGTTCGGGGTGCAGATCCAGTTGATGTATGACGAGCGATTGGGGTGAAAAAGTTTAAATGATCCCAAGTTAGTATTCCATATTAACTGGATGGAAGTGCGGCATAGAAAGGAACCGCCTCGCATGACCTTGCTGGTACCGGGCTGCTGTGTTTAACGTCTCATGTTTAACCGTCTCAGCTTCCTATTATCGAGCCGACCGTGGACTCGGTATGTTCAAATCCACGTGCCTATGGATGGGCTTGCTGGGGCTGGCATCTATCTCGGCTATCGTATCCTTCGATGCATACTAGGGAAAAGAAAGAAAAGGTGACTTTCAGGAGAAGTCGCTTTTTTTTCCATTTGCAGATGTGACGATCTACACAGATTCAACATATTTGCATAGTAAAATAGAAGTAGGTAGTGGCGAAGCCCAGAAACGGCTGAAGTGCTAGGGCTATAAGAAGAGATGTGAGTGAATGCCTTTCAAAATACAAAAAGGGGATTATGCCTTGATCCTAGCTCTCCTGCTGATCGCAGCGATCATGTACGGGTATAATCTCTTGCGGCCCATGCATGAGCAGATCATGCCGGGAGAAGCCTATGCGCAAATTCAGGTGGATGGCGAGATCTATCAGACCGTGAAGCTGACCAAAGAGACCCAGTGGATAGAGATTAAGACCGACAGGGGCTATGATCGGCTTCGGGTTCGCGATTACGGCATCGAAGTGGTAGAGTCCGACTGCCCGGAGAAAATATGCTTTACGTTTGGACATATCACGCAGTCCAGGGAAGTGATTATCTGCTTGCCGCTTCGCATGTATATTACCATCATCCGTGATGCGCCCAGCGGCGAAGATGAACTGGATGCTATTGTTTCGTAATTTGTTTAATACGATTTCATTCTGAGTCATGGTCCGGGCTATTGAGGGGAGGTGAACATCATGAGAGCAAAAACCATCGCCATCATAGGTGCGGTAGTTCTGACCATCGGAATCGGCACAGCCGCCTATGCTGCAGAGGCAGGTCCTTCTGCCTTCAGAGACATGCTTCCATTCATGAAAGAAATGCATCCGAATTTGAATGATTCGCAGTTGGAGCAGATGTACAATAGTTGTCATCAAAGAGGAGGAAATGCAGCCTTTCAAGGGATGCATCCATACTCTCCTATGTGAGTGAATGCATAGTAAGTAGGGTGAAGACCGCAGCGGCCATGGATGGGTGCTGCGGTCTTACTCTTCCGGGCTCCGGGGCTGCTATTGTATGATATTTTGTATACAATACTTGAACCAGGCGGCTGTTCGCGATTTCTGTATGAATTTTCATATACAATCCCCTGCTCCCGCTGCTCGTTCGCGATTTCTGTATGAATTTTCGTATACAATCCCCTGCTCCCGCCGCTGTACGCGATTTCTGTATGAATTTTCGTATACAATCCCCTGCCCCCGCCGCTGTGCGCGGTTTCTGTATGATATTTCGTATACAATCCCCTGCTCCCGCCGCTCGTTCGCGATTTCTGTATGATATTTCGTATCCAATTCCCGGCTCCCGCTGCT
>NZ_KB907264.1:76024-122478 GCF_000381905.1 Paenibacillus fonticola DSM 21315
GCTCCCGCCGCTGTACGCGGTTTCTGTATGGTTTTTCATATACAATTCCCGGCTCCCACCGCTGTTCGCGATTTCTGTATGGTTTTTCATATACAAATCCCGTCTCCCACCGCTGTTCGCGATTTCTGTATGGTTTTCCTCGGATAAAAATACCTTAGGCAAATTTTTGTGGGCAAATTTTTACGCCCGGAAGAAAATTGAAAGCAGCAAGCGATTTGCTAGTTATGCTCTTAGCGCGGTTTTTCGCGGTTTTAATGGCACAGACAGCGGCAAGCGGCTAGGCCCTAACATAGATAATGAAATAAACCGATTTACATAATAATGGGATAGGAGGTATTTACCTTATCAGAAGGTTATGAAGAAACTACTCTGCCTATACAAGATTTGAGGAATTATCGGAGGAAGCTTATGCAAAATAAATGGCGTAAATATGGTGGGATAACCGTGATTTCACTTCTCATCACTTATATTATTTTTATGCAGTTTAATTATCAAAGGCTGCTGAAACGATCGGAGCAGGAATCCCAAGCACGTCAAGAAATGGAGTGGCTGCTGAAGTCGAGGGAGAGGCAAGTACAGTTTTATTTTGATAAAGTGAATGAACTCATTGCCGCAAATCAAAAACTTGCAATGACTAATGGTTCACTGACCGTATAGAAACGCTGAAGCTGGATGATCAATTGGTGTGGCAAGCCTTGGACTCGAAGGAATATAAAGAAATCATGACAAAATATGAAGAGCACTATGGTATCCTGGACAAAATTTTCATTCCGGAAAATGAAACGCTCAACGGACTAAAATATAAGGTAGAGGAAAGTATCGCTGCAGGGGATGATCTGTTACCGCGTTATTACGGGATAACCAATGTACTGTTGTGGGTCGATACGAAAGAGTTTAAAGCATTGAACAGCACATTCCGAGAACACTTTGGCGATGTCATACCGACAGAACAAATTGGCGGAACGATGGAGCAGTTGATAGAAATCGTCAATAAAAGCGTACAGGAAGGAGAAAACCTCCTGCCCGAGTATTATGGATATGGGAGCAACCGGGATGCTTATTATTGACACTATTGCTATGTTACTTTTGCTAAAGGCATAGATTAAGGGAGTTATTGTAGAAGGCTTATGAAAAATAAATGGCGTACATATGGCGGAATAACCGGAATAACCGGAGTAACTGTAATTTTACTCTTAATTGCTTATATCATTTACATACAAATTGGCTATTTCAGATTGCTGGAGCATTCCCAGCGAGAGTCCAAACAACGTCAAGAGATGGATTTGCTTTTGAGGTCGAAGGAGAAGCAAGTGGAGTTTTATTTTAACAAAATGAATGAACTCATTTCCGTAAACCAAGAACTTGTCATGCAAATGAATTTATGGAATGGCGGGGAAATTACAAGGCTGGATGATCAATTGATACGGGATGTTATAGAGACGAACGAATTTAAAGAGATTGTGGCAGAACATAGAAAATATTATGGTGTGATCGATATATTTAGCATCCCGGAAAATGAAACTTTAGGCGGTCTAAAATATAAAGTACAGGAGAGCATTGCTGCGGGGTATGATTTATTACCTAGTTACTACGGGATCACTAATGTATTGAGGTGTTTGCACACTAAAGAATTCAGCGAATTGAACAGCATATTTCAAGAACACTTTGGCGACGTGATTCCCACCGAAGAAATTTATGGATCCATGGAAGAACTGAATGAAATCGTCAATAAAAGCGTACAGGAAGGAGAAAATCTCCTGCCTGAGTATTATGGATATGGAAGGAAGTAAGAATTAATAGGTAAAGTTGATGATATTTCATTCGAAAACCGTTTATCAGTATAGAAGACGAATGGATAACTGGCTAACGAGAAACGGAAGGAGTGACTGATCATGAAAAGTTGGAGCGAAAAAAAGAAGGAACTAAAGTCCATTGATCCAATGCGGATGAATGAACTTGAATCGGTCGCACAACTAGTGAATGCCATTCACCAAAGACGAATCGAGCTCGGATGGACACAACAGAAGCTGGCAGATAAAGTAGGGCTTTATCAGGAGTCCATTGCTCGTATTGAAAATGGCGGGTCTGTTCCTCGGCTGGATACAGTGCTTAAATTAGCTTTTGCTTTGGGGATGAAGATCAGCCTGCACGGGATGGAAAGGCTGCAAGTATAGGTTGAGCATCAGCCATTCAAATCGGATTTAGCAATATTAGCTAGTGGAATGCAGGCAAGTTAAAGTGAATAGTTAATGAATGAAGGGCTGGGGACAACCAAGCCCTTTTTGAATTACCTCATAGCGTACATATGCAAATTTGAAAATATGAAAATATCATACCCGTTCCGAGCGGTATCGGCGGGGGGAGAGCCCTTTGTTTTTTTTGAACATTTTAGAGAATAGCAGCGGGTCGTCATATCCGACCGATCTTGCAATATCAGCGATAGATAACCATCTGTTGCGCATTAATCCGCAGGCTTTGTTCATACGAAACTGAATGAGATATTGCTGTATGCTGGAGTGGGTCCGCGACTTGAAGACCGCGCATAAATAACTGCGGTTCAAGCCGACGAAATCGGCTATCTGAGCAATGCTAATTTTACCGGCATAGTTAGTGTCAATAAATTGGATTACTTTTTGTATGTATAGATCGTGCTGGTTGTCTCGCGATGTTCTCGGAGCAGTTAAAGTGATCTCGGCCATATGCGCAAACACTTTATATAACAGGGAGGACAGCTTGAATTCGCGGCCGTCAGGCAGCGCTGCGGAGGCTTCCATCTGCAGTACACACTCTTCAATAACTTCAGGGTTTATTCCATATAGAATTGGCGAATAACCCGATAGGCCGGTGCGGAGTAAGTAACCTTCGGCCTGAATGCCTTGAAAGCCTACCCAAGCATATTTCCATGGATCGCTGCCATCCGCTTGGTAATAAGTGACGATACCCGGTGGAATGAGAAAGGCTTGTCCTTGCTCAAGATGGTAAATATCGTTCCTCATTTCAAATGTGCCTTTGCCTCCCAGAATGAAATGAATCAAATAATAGTCTCGAATAGCTGGCCCAAAATGATGGCCGGGGGAACATTGCTCTATCCCGTATTGCGTAATATGCAGATCGGCAAAAGAGGGGTTGCTCGCAAAATATTCAATCATTGGTCTCAAGCCTCCACGGGAACGAAGTGGTATCAAGCACAATAACATATTAATAATGATTATATTAATAAATTCGCAGATGAATCAATCTTTATGACATATTTACATAGCCGTGTTCCATTTACTGGATGGGGCGGGTAATCTTAAGATGGGAAGATGAGGATGGATATAAATTATTTTTTCTATTATTCCGGGAAAGAGGGTGGGTTCATAGACAAAGTAAATCCTGCTTCCAACGAAGTCCGAGAGGTGCTGAAACTTTAGACGGGATGCTGTCCTGCATGATGTACCTTACAGCAGGATGCCTTATAACTTTATGATGCCCGGCAGCCTCTTTTTATTAAAAAGGGGCTGTACGTCAGAGGTTGGATGATTTCAGGCGTGTACGCATTTTAGACTAAGGAGAGTCCCTAATCATGAAGCTAATCGAGATACTCAATGATATTAAGCTACGAAATAAGCTGTCATTGATTTTCATTTCTGTTGCGGTTATTCCGATGCTGATCAGCGGCGTCATCCTTACGGTGCAGCTTCGCGAAATTTTAATTGCGGGCGCATTTCAGCAGGCTTCAAGCAACGTGGAGCGGGTAAGACAAAGAACCGAGGAAGTGGTCAAGGTTCCCCTGGACATCTCCTATCAGCTCTCCAATGACTCGCGATTAAAGACCGTCGTTAGCCGGGAATATGGCAGCAATTACGATGTCGTCCATACGTATAAGCAATATACCGATCTCCGGAATTATGTCCATATGTATAAGGAGATTCAGGGGATTCGCCTGTACACCCCCAATTCGACGATGCTGAATAACTGGGATTTTATGCAGCCGGATGAAGCTCTGCAGAACCTGCCTTGGTACAAGCAAGCGTTAAGCCAAAGGGGGCTTGCCGGGTGGAACTATATTGAGGATGAGCGGGATCAGCGGTCCTATCTAAGTCTGGTACGCAAAATTAACCTCGAGGATGGGCCCTATGATAGCGTCCTTGTCATCAACGTAGATACGGTGCTCCTGGATTCGATATTAGCACAGGAAACTTTCGCCACCTGGATTGTGGATGACCAGAATAACATTGTAGCGGCAAACCGTCCGGATTTGTACGGGGAAAATCTGAACGAAGTGCATGGGGACAACCCGGATTTTTTAACGAAGCCAGAAGGAAGCTTTGACGTCATGCTGGCGGGGCATCCGTCCAAAGTCGTCATATCCAGCCTTAGTCTCCAGAACAGCTGGAACGGACTTCGAGTCATCTCCGTCTTCAGTGTTCCGGAAATTGTAAAGGAAGCGAATGGGGTGATCGGGCGTGCGGCCCTGGTCATTGCCGCCAGTTTCTTCGTTGCAATTCTGTTAGTGTATAGCTCGGCCTCGCTTATTACCAGACGTCTGCTGCGTCTTAGCAAGCACATGTCTAAAGTGGGGAGCGGGTCGTGGAAGGCATTCCTGACCATCGACGGCAAGGATGAAATCGGGCAGCTGTCCAGACAATTTAATGGAATGGTCGAACGGTTGAATCAGCTTATGAACGAGGTCGAGGAGAGCAATTACCAGAAAAGCCTGCTGGAGCAGAAGCAAAACGATATTAAGTTCAAAATGCTGGCCAGTCAGATCAACCCTCATTTTTTATTTAATACCCTCGATTCGATCCGCATGGAGGCCCATGTCCGCGGGCAGGAGGACATCGCCGAGGCCGTATGGCAGCTGAGCAATATGATTCGGAGCAGTCTCGAAATTGGGAACAGAAAAATCCAGCTGCGAGAAGAGATGAATATCGTGCTCTGTTACCTTGAGCTGCAGAAATTCCGCCATGAGGAGCGGCTGCAGTACGAATTGAATATTGAACCGGATACGGAGCAAGTGGAGATATTGCCCCTCATTATTCAGCCCTTGGTGGAGAACTCCATTATTCATGGGCTTGAAAATAAAGAGGAAGGAGCCACCTTAGTCCAAGTTTATGTATATCGTACACAGGAGGGCGTTCGAATTGAAGTGATCGATGATGGCGCGGGCATATCGCAGGACAAATTGCTTGAGATACATAGCCATTTGGAGTGCCTTGAGGAAGAGGCGCCGGATGGAAGAATTGGATTGCGCAATGTGCATGACCGGTTAATCCTCTCTTACGGCAAGCCCTACGGGCTTCAAATCGATAGCGGTGAAGGGAAAGGGACGAGGGTGTCATTTTTAATACCGAAGGAGGGTCATATTCATGTATAAAGTGATGATCGTAGACGATGAGCCCAAGCTCCGCAACGGACTGAGAACCTTGATTCCATGGGAATCGATAGGCTTTGAAGTCATTGGGACAGCGGCCAGTGGAAAAGAAGTGCTTCGTTCATTCGATACCCAGTTGCCTGACTTACTCATTGTCGATATTCGCATTCCTGGCATGAGCGGCTTGCAGCTCATTCAAGAGATTCGCACGCTTGGCATTCCTATGCGTTACGTGATCGTTAGCGGCTATGCCGATTTTGAATATGCTCGGACAGCGCTGCAATTAGGAGCTGACGGCTATTTGCTGAAGCCGGTGAATAAGGACGAAATGACCTCATTGTTAGTAAATGTGCGAGAGAAAATGGTACAAGAGAGGCAGCAGCAAAGCTCCGGACGCAGTGACCATCGGTCGAAAGAATGGCTCATCTATTCGCTGTTATCAGGCAGCTCTAATTTGGATGAAAGTACGGTTCAGGATATGGCTATAGAATACGAGTTAAACTGGCCGGAATATGAAATGGTGCTTGTAGAATTTCGGGGAGAGGCCTCCAAGAGTGAAGCCGAAATCCATCGCTTCCGCGAGCAGCTTGCTGATGTATTTAACCGCCAGAAGCGCGGTGTTGTTCTCGATACTGCGGCTTACATCGCCCTGCTTCTTAAAAATCCGCTGGAGAGAGAACAGGAGAAAGCGGAGCTCTATAAGGAATTACAGCAGCACCTATCAGGGGAACTACGCCCCTATATAACGGTAGCCGCAGGCGGTAAAGTAAAGCAGTTGCTGGAGATTAGACAGTCCTACACCGCAGCCCAGAGTTTATTGGAGAAGAGCTTTTTCTATGGGGAAGGTGCCATTCTATGCCCTGATACTACAACAGCCAACCTATCCCATATGAAAATACCGGAGCGCTGCGATTTGCCCGATGTGCAGGAATGGGGCTTTCGGTTGTTTTACCTTATAGATGTCGGGGATGGCGGCAACCTGGAGCCTTTATTGAAAAATGCAGCCCAAATTTATATGAACAAGGGATGCAGCGAGCAAGAGGTAAAGAAGGCCTTCTTCCAAATGATCAATGAAGTGATGCGGAGAATTCCGGAGAAAACATGGAACGAAGCGAACCTGGCATCTAGCCCAGCCCAATTTTTAAGCAGTATTTATGGACATCGTACTTTGGCCCGGCTGATTGAAGATGTGCTTAGCGTACTGGAGAAATTGTCGATCGTATCCGGTTCCTCGGGTCAACATAGCGAAATTAAGAAGATGCTGGATTTTATAGACCGCCATTTTGCGGAGAACCTCAAGCTGGAAACCTTGGCCCGCATGTTTAATTACAGCAGTGCTTATTTAGGGCAAGTTTTCAAGAACAAGACGGGGGAGTACTTCAACACCTATTTAGATAAGGTCAGAATTCAGAAGGCGAAGGAATGGCTGGCCCAAGGAGACAAAGTATATGAAGCAGCTGAAAAGGCCGGTTTCTCGAGCGTAAATTATTTCTACAGCAAATTCAAAAAGTACGATGGCAAATCCCCCTCTGATTATCAGAAAAAGATGAAAACCGATGGAAGTGGTTGAAAATTTCAGAAAAAATCTAAGATTTATGGATGAATTTATGCGAAATCCCTAGTCTGTTTTGGCGCTCGCCTCCTGCGTTACTATGAAATGCAGGAAGGGGGAGAAAAGGATGAAAGCGGTAACAACAAGTGAGCCTGATCTGGGATTAGCTAGAAAAGGGACAAAGTGGAAAACATTCAAAAGCCAAAAAGTGTTGTACATGATGTCCGTACCCTTCGTGCTATGGGTCCTGGTGTTCCAGTACTTGCCCTTGTGGGGCTGGACCATGGCTTTCCAAAATTACAAACCGGGAAAGAGCTTCCTCGAACAAAAATGGGTAGGATTCGAGCACTTTGTCGCTTTGTTTCAGGATGACCGATTCTATCTCGTGCTTCGAAATACGCTGGCTATGAGTGGCTTGGGGCTCGTCGCTGGATTTGTATTCCCCGTCACGTTTGCCTTGCTGCTGAATGAAGTTAGGATGCAGGTGGTGAAGCGTTTTGTACAGACGGTATCGTACTTGCCCCATTTTGTATCATGGGTCGTTGCTGCCGGAATTGTGAGTAAAATGCTGTCCACAGACGGAGGCGTAGTGAATGCCGTCTTAATGAGTCTTAACTTGATAGATCAGCCTATTCAATTTATGGCGAAGGGCCACATGTTCTGGGGAATTGTAACCGCGGCGGACGTCTGGAAGGAGACCGGCTGGAACGCCATTATTTACCTGGCCGCCATCGCGGGGATTGGACCGGAGTTATATGAGGCGGCGAGAGTGGATGGGGCTAGCCGATTGCGCCAGATGTGGCACATTACGCTGCCGGGCATTCGCCCGACGATTATCGTTCTATTAATTATGTCGATCGGTCATTTGATTGGCATTGGCTTTGAGAGACAGTTTCTGCTTGGCAACCATTTGGTCAGTGATTATTCTGAGGTCCTCGATTTATATTCTCTAAAATATGGGCTTGAAATGGGACGGTATTCTTTTGGTACGGCGATTAACATTTTTAATTCCGTCATTAGTCTCATGCTGCTGTTTATTGCGAACGGAACGTTCAAAAAAATAGCGAATGAAAGCATCATGTAAGGGAAGGGGGAGCTTGCCATAGTGTCCAGATCGATATTCGATAAACTATTTGACGTCGTTGTCTATGTTCTTATTACGCTCATTACGATTATTACACTGTATCCCTTCTTAAACGTGCTGGCGATTTCTTTTAACGATTCGGTAGATACCGTCAGGGGCGGCATTACGATCTATCCGCGAGAGTTCACCTTACAAAATTACAAGCTGATTTTTAGCTACGACGGTCTCATTACCGGGTTTAAAATATCCGTTCTCCGTACAGTAGTCGGCACGATTGCGGGATTGATCAGCGGCTCGATGATTGCCTTTACCTTGGCCCGGACCGAGTTCCAGGGCAGAAAGTTCATCTCGACCTTTCTGGCGATTACGATGTACGTGTCAGGCGGGCTCATTCCAGGCTTCGTGCTGATTCGTAATTTGGACTTGGTGAACACGTTTGCCGTCTATATTTTGCCGGGACTTGTAAGTGCTTTCAATATCTTTGTCATAAGGTCGTTTATCGACGGCATTCCGTATGCCCTTCAGGAATCTGCGAAGCTGGATGGGGCGAATGACTTCACGATTTACTACAGAGTAATTCTTCCTTTATGCAAGCCGGCGCTGGCTACCGTTGCACTGTTCCTTGCTGTTGGTCAGTGGAATTCCTGGTTTGATACTTATTTATTTAACGGCTCTAACAGTAAGCTGACTACTTTGCAATATGAGTTGATGAAAGTGCTGCAGAGCACGACAGTGAATGCGAACAATGTGCGCGGGGACAACATGAACCAATTAATGGCCCAGATCTCTCCGGATTCCGTCAAGATGGCCATCACGATCGTAGCTACGGTTCCGATTCTCGTCGTATATCCATTTTTGCAGAAGTATTTTGTGAAAGGGATGACTCTCGGCGCAGTCAAAAGCTAGCCCAAAGCTAGCCCAAAGCTAGTCCAAAGCTAGTCCAAAGCTAGTCCAAAGCTAGCCCGAAGCTCAAAAGCCCAAAAGCTCAAAAGCTCAAAAGCCCGAAAGCCCGAAAGCTAGCCAAAGTTAGCTAAGAGCCAAAAGCTAGACATAGTTAGTGGAACCCGTTTTTCTGTGGGACCGGTATCGTCAGGTGTGAACCTGTTCAATACGAAATTAACAAATAAGGGGTGTTATGATATGAGGCTAAGAAGGAAAGGACTGGCAGTCTTACTGCTCGTTTTGCTCATGCTGTCTACCGCATTGACGGGTTGTGGCGGGGCCAAAAATGAGGGGAAGCCTGCCGAATCACAGCAATCCAACACAAAACAGCCGGGTGAAGTCATCACACTGACGTATTTCTCTGAGGATGCGAATCCGAATTGGAATAAGATGCAGGACCGTATTGGTAAAATCATTACCGAAAAGACGGGGGTAGTCTTGGATGCCGAGTTTGCGGTGGGTGATCCCGGCCAGAAGGTGTCCATTATGGCTGCTACCGGGGAATACCCTGATCTTATCGCGGCCAAGTCTGATTTGGGCAAATTGGTCGACGTCGGAGCGGTGCTTGATTTGACCGACCTGATCGAACAGCATGCGCCCAATATTAAGAAGATGTTAGGGGATAAAATTGTCCGGGCAAGATACAGCCTGGAGGATCAGGCGATCTATGCCATTCCTACTTGGTCTGCTGTAGATGAGAAGAAATTCAGAGCTGAGCACGGCTTTGAATTGCAGCATCGGGTTGTGAAAGAAGCTGGCTATCCCGAAATTCGCACCCTTCAGGATTATGAGAAGGTCATCTCCGACTTTTTAGCGAAGCATCCTACCGATGAGAACGGAAATAAGAATATCGGTCTTTCCCTGAATGCAGATGATTGGCATATGTACATGGTGACTAACGTTGGCTTCATGACGACGGGCGCGCCTGACGATGGAGAATACTATGTGGATCAGGAAACCTTTGACGTGACATATCACTTCCGCCGCCCGGAGGAGAAGGAATATTTTCGCTGGCTAAACCATATGAACGATATCGGCCTCTTGGACCCGGAGAGCTTCGTTCAGAAAACAGATCAGTTCAAGTCAAAAGTAGCGTCAGGACGCGTACTTGGTCTCATTGTTCCGTTATGGGAGTTCGGTGATGCGCAGCAATCGCTGAAAGCAGCCGGCAAGTTCGATCATACCTATGGACATTATCCAGTAACGCTGAGCAAAGAATATAAAGACCCCAGCTTCTGGTCAGCAGGCTTTGACGGCGGATATGGTGTAGCGATATCCAGTGAATGCAAAGATCCTGTAGCAGCCATCAAGTTTCTGGACTACCTTGCTTCCGAAGAAGGGCAAGTTCTGGTGAACTGGGGCGTTGAAGGTATCGATTACGTAGTGGAGAATGGCAAGCGTTTTGTGCCGAAAGACATTCAGGAGAAAATGGACCGGGAGGGCACGGCTTACACCAAAGAATCCGGCCTGGGATTCTATTGGAACATGATGGTGCACTATGGAGATGGAATTAAAGATTCTACAGGCAACTATTTCACCAAGACAAATGCCGAGGAGCTGACGGCTTCCTACAGTGAGCCGGAGAAAGAAGCGCTGGCCGCATACAATATAGAGCATTGGAAGGGGCTCTTCCCTAGTGAAGAGGATTTCCCGGAGCGAAAGGCCGGCGCAGTATACAACATATCATTACCGGCAGATAACAAGGCGACGATACTGGGAGCCAAAATGAAGGATATTACATGGAAGCGCATCCCGGAAGCGGTCATGGCGAAGCCGGCGGACTTCGATGCCATTTGGGACAGCTACATGAAGGATCTTGAAAAAGCCGGCGTCAAGGAAATGGAAGAGGCTTATGGCCAATTTGTTAAAGACCGCGTTAAGCTCTGGTATGGAGAGTAAGAGTACCGCGTGGAATATTAAGGGATTGGGGAGCTGGAAGGGCTGTCCAATAGTCCCTAAATAAAAGTTGGACGGAAAACAGGTGCAGCACCAACATCGTGTTTCTCCGTCCAACTCTTTTTACACATCTGTTTTGCTGGTGGAAGGTGTTGGTGGTGTGAGGAGTTGGTTGTCGTCGGTTGGGTTGACGGTCTGTGTGGATCGGGTAGATAAGTAGCAGAGTGCCGGGAGGTTGGCTGGGAGGATGGGCAACCGGTTGGCATGCGAATCTAACGTAACGGTAACGGACACAGGGGACGTTATTTGTGAAATAACGAGGCATCTCCAGAGCTAACGGACCTACGTTCCGCAATTGATCCCAAAAACCTGCTCATTGCAGTCCATTTGGTCGAATAGCGGAACCAGGGTCCGTAAGCATAGCGAAAGAGGGCCTATTACAACAAATAGCGGATCTCCTGTCCTTTAGCGGATGAGCAGTTGTACGGATTCAGCCCATTCCATCAGTCTCATCGTTCTCATCAGTCTTATCAATTCACTCTCACCACTCTCACCAGCTCTACTACCCCCAGACCATCCTCATGAAGATCAAGGGGTTGATCCAAAAAATCAGTTTTTACTGACTTTTTGGACAACCTTTTTTTTCGTAAGCGAAATAGAGGGCAGTACTTCTAGTTTCTTTAAGTAAACCTGACCGGGCAAAATGCAGTCGAGTGTTTCTTACAGGTCTCCATATCTGAAGCCATTGTGCATTCGGCTGAATGTGTTTGTAGTGTGGTACACAATTCAGACGTTGGGCAAAAGAACGATTAAATGAATACTAAAAGAGCGGACCCTCTTGTTCAAGGGAATCCGCTCTATAAATAATTGATATCGATTACTTAAATTTAATAGTGAATACTGTAAGGTGCCAAGCTTAATGTTATAATAGCTATTAATTTTTTTGACAGATAGGAGGGTGCGATAATGAGATGTGGTGAAAAATGCTTCCTCGTAACTTATGAAATCGACGGGGAACAACAAGTGGCTCCAGTTACAGCTAGAACTCCAGTGGAAGCGAGAAAAAAGCTTCGCCGTACCCATGGAGATAAGCCCAATATACTTACAGTTAGACGGGACGACGCAAAATAAACGAAGGTTCGCTATGAGTATGGCATCCATGAATCTTGCAGTCTGCATACAGCTGTGTTATATTTCATTTAATTGGTCAACCAACCAAATGGGGGAGAGGTGATGGCATGGTACAGCAAAAGCGGGATAAAGTCGTGGAAGCTGCATCCAAAGTGATGTCAGAAAAGGGATATGAGAAAGCATCCATTAAAGATATTGCCAACGAGGCAGGGATTACACCGGGCCTGATCCATTATTACTTCCGAAATAAGGAGGAAATCTTGACGGATCTGCTATTAGCTTCCTCTCAGCAGTACACACAGGATATGCAGCGGCTTCAATCCAGCGTACCGTCCGCACATCTCGCGAAAGCAGCCTTAAACGAGCCCAAAGAGCGTATTGAACGGCAGCCGGATTGGTATAAACTCCGCTTTGAATTATTTGCCATGGGGCTTCGCAATCCGCAAATTTCGGATCGGGTGAATGCTTTGCTGGAAAATGCCCGTACCGGCATTGAGGACATTTTGCACAAGGTTGCGGACAGCGCTGGAGAAGAGGCTGATTCAGCCGCAGTCGCGGCAATCATGCTGGCTTGCTTTGATGGATTAGCTTTACAGAAGCTGCTGAATCCAGAGTTTGATATAGACGGCGCATACTTGGAGCTCGAGAAAATGATAAGAGCTAGATATAACATGAAATAACATAACATCACATCGCATGAAATAACATAACATCACATCGCATGACATCGCATAACATCACATGACGCCGCATGACACCGCATAACATCACATAACATCGCATGACATAACATCACATAACCTGACCTGGCATGACTGGGTAAAAGGCTGCTTTTCTTTTTTAAGCAAGTTTGGTTGGTTGACCAACTAATGCGCTTTTTCAAAATATGGTGTTTCAAAAAGGGAGATGATTAGCTATGTTCACTATTCTTTTACAAGCTATTGAAAATGTTGCGCTGGCCCTAATTGTTGGCGGAGCCATTGTCATGGCCGCGGCGGTTCGCCCGTTTCTGTCTGAGAAGCTGGCCTTAAGCTCTGATGCAGGATTAGTCGCGACGCTTGAGGAAATATCGATTAACTCCTGGAACAGGTACAACAGGCTGGCGCTTGCCTCGGCAGCAGCATTGACCGTCGTCGATATAATTCGGTTCCTCACTCAGTTGTCAGCGGCCTATTGGCACTTGGGCTTGACCTTATTGATGCTGACCGCCCTTACTGGCAAGCTTGCCGTCGATAAGCAGTTGAAGCTGCGCCTAAACACTCATGCGGCGGCTGCGGTCAACAGCGAGGAACAAAATAGAGGGCATCGTCAAGTCGAACGGCTGACGAAATTGATCCTTGTCATCGCTTTGCTATTAGTCATTTTGCCTCAGTAGCAAAAAAGTTACGTAAAAAGCAGGAGCGCAGGAGCGCAGGAGCGCTTATGAAAAGCAGAGGCAATGCGGCTTGGACGGAGCGTGTTTGTTTATGTTGCGGCGGAATCATCGCCAGCATTTGAAGCTCCAGCAGTGATTCGGAGGAGATCGTACGTTGTTGGGTGTATTAAGATTTTGCGGCTTGCTCGCTGGTCGCACGCTGAATATATTCCAGGTGATCATATCCCCAGCCGCACATCTCTGTCAGGATCTTGTGGAGAGACTTGCCGTAGTCCGATATGGAATATTCCACCTTAGGGGGGATTTCTTGATGAATCGTTCGGATCACCAGGCCGTCTCGCTCCAACTCACGCAGCTGATTGGTCAGCATTCCTTGCGTGATATTCGGAAGAAGGCGTCTTAGTTCGCCGAAGCGTTTCGTGCCGTCCTGCAGCAAAATGAATAAAATTAGTGGCTTCCATTTTCCTCCGATCACACGGAGTGTCGTCAGTATGCCCACCGTCTTTTCGTCATCGCGTATCCCGTCGTGCATCTTGCCTTGCATCTTGCCTTGCATCTTGCCTTGTATCTTGCCGTGCATCTCATCGTGTATCCCGTCGTGGATCTTGTTTTGCATTTCGTCTTGCATCAGTCCGTTCCCCTTTCGTGTGCGTATGGGTCCCTATTCACCAGAGATTTTACCAGAGGGCAAGGAAATAAAACAGTACGCTCATTAAAAGTACTTAGTACGGTTTACAGTACTAAGTATTGTACGTTCTTTAATAGGTGATTGGAAATGGAATATAATGAGGAGCCCAAGCGAAGGTGCTGGAGCGTTCTTTTTATTGAACTAGCGGGCAGGTTAACATGGAGACATATTTCTCATACCCCAATTCCATGTTATGGTAATATAGAGTTGGATTTATGAAAAGTGTACAAGGGTGTGTAAACGAAATGGCTGAAGAACCGTTCATCTTTCTAGCGTGTAAACTATGTTTTATCGTAAAGAATGGATGAATGTAAATAGTACATATGGAGGTAATTAAGTTTGAAAATTCACTACTATTTCAGTTGGTTTAATGATTTTTTTTCAGAGAAGCTGGTCAAATTGTTGCATGAGGATATAACAGACAGAAAATCGCTTGTTATGATTAGCGCTCAACCGTCTGCTTATAAAGATGAGCAAGTTAACATTGATGATATTTCTGAATGGACATGGTTGAATCAGGCTAACATTATTTTTAATGAATATCATTTCATTGATTACCGCATGCAGAAGGAAGATGCCCAGCGATTACTTCAAAACGCTTCTGTCATTTTTTTATGCGGTGGAGATCCTGTTTTGCAGAACGATTTTTTGGCGGAATATGAATTATCGGATGTTATTAAGAACAGTAATGCCGTTATAATGGGGGCCAGCGCCGGTGCGATAAACATGGCTGCAAAATGGTTAAGCTTGATAAACACTGGCTCTGAAGTTGAAACAAGTACTATTTATGATGGTATTGGCATGGATCATTTTGCCTATGAATCTCATGCTAAACGCGACTACACCACGTTTGTTCAAGGCTACCTGTTCCCCTTGTCTGAAGAGATTGATGTTTATGCGGCAGAACAGGAGAGCGCTATACGTGTAAAGGATGGCAAAATAGAAATAATGGGTCCTGTATATTTAATTTCCCACTCAAAGATTCAGAAGTTGGTTGAGACGCTCTAATTAGGGTGCGTGGCTGTGACCTAACAGAATTAATTCCTTTTGATGTGTAAAATCAAGGCTTACAGCGAATCATCTCAGGTCTTCTCTAAAAACCTCATCCTTATACAATAATACTTATGTCCTTCCCTATCATGAGGAATCTATGGCCTGTACATTTATCGGCGCTATTGGGGATATTGAACGTTTCTCAACCTATTTAGCGCTTAAAAAGCACCTTGGTGTAGCTGCGGAGAATAAAATCTCGGGAACATCCGTTTTTAAGAGTAGGTAGACATACGAGGGTGGTAGAGATACTCGCAGAGTTCTATTCTTAAAGACTTTGCTACTACGACTAGATGGGTGACTAAATGCACGACAATTGTACGATTAGACGTACATAGTACGAAAATAATGCGTACTTTACAGGCCGGAGCATTCTCCCCAATAATGGGATTGCATCGCGATGCACCATTGTTGGAAGGAGATATGATGATGAAAATCATAGCTATTTTAGCACATCCCGATTTGAAGGCTTCTCGTGCAAACCGGGCGCTATGTCAGGAGTTACAACGATCAGGAGTGCTGCTTCATGATCTGTATGGGGCGTATCCGGACTGGAAAATCGATGTGGAGCAGGAACAGAAGCTGTTATTGGAGCATGACAGAATCATTCTTCAATTCCCTTTGTACTGGTACAGCAGTCCGCCGCTGTTAAAAAAATGGTTCGATGATGTACTAGAGTATGGCTGGGCCTACGGAACAGGTGGGGATAAGCTGAAGGGCAAAGCGTTTATGGTGGCGACGACGACTGGAGGGTCGGACAAAGAGTATCGCTCAGGAGGTTTTAACCGTTACACCCTTAGTGAGCTTCTGCGGCCGATCGAGAGAACGTTGACCCGGTGCGAAGCCGAATTTCTACCGCCATTCGTGACGTACAATACAACGAAGGCGACGGATGCAGAACTTCTGCAGGACGCGAGGCGTTATGCGGAGATCGTTCGGATGCCCTTGGAGCTGCTAATCAGCTGAAGCTGCTTTCTTTTAGCATAACATCCTACTTTTAGCAGTAGTTCGAAGTTTATCAAATCACAGCGATTTAAAAGGGTCCTGTAAGGAGTGAAGAGGGAAGAGTAAGTACTTACAGGACCGTATTGAAGAAGAATATATGTAGTATGCCCCTTACCCATTATCCACCTATCTCGCCTTTTCATGGTAAAATGTTGCTGAAAGGTGATGATGATGTGGCAAAGCGTAATATGGTTATAATTATTATCGTATTAATACTGGTAGCTGCTGTTGTCTCTGTATATCAATATAATTCAACAAGAAATATGACCTTTAATGAAGCAGTAACGAATCATTTGAATGGATCCGAAATAACCTCGATTGAAATCATTAGATCAGGCAAAGATGAAAAGGAACTAACTGTCGTCGATCCGAGCGAGATTGAAAAGGTTATGGCAGCCCTTGCTCCAATCAAATTAAAAAAGGAGGGATTATCCAATATTAAATTTAACGAGTCCTATTGGATAACATTGAAAACTCAAGAGCAGCAGAAGATGGGAATTACTCTTTATGATAAAAAATATATGAGTGTATTTGAACATGGTGAAGAGTCTAATCCAAGCAGAACTTCCTCCTATCAAATAACAAATGAATCTGATTTGGAAATAATCGGAAATTTATTTAAGTAACTTATTCACTGTACATCAACTAATGAAGCATGAAATCAAGGAATTTAAGCAGGCCTCCGCTTAGCTTTATTTTTTGCCACGGCGGGTTGTACTAAATGTGTTCCATGTAATACCCTTTCTACGAAAACAAATATAATATTAATATATTGCTATACAACTTAGATTAATTAGCAAGGGAGCATCAGACATGGCCATCCGTCGTGGAGCTGTAGAGCAAGATTACATTATTGAGCGTGTCACAGACATATTTCAATGCAGAGTTCTGTGGAGCGAAGGGCGTCCATGCCTGGAGTATCGGAATGCCGAAGAACTGGAGCAAATCTCGGAGTATGTCCAAACTAATTTTGAAGTAGAACTGCTGGATGTATTTTTTACAGCGGTGGAAAGCTTGCCGGCAGACTAGAGTGGACTATTCTGTTTAAACCCAACGAAACCTGCTTAGATAGAAAAAAGTTCGCGGTTCGAACCACAGCAATTGAACATGGCCCTATAATGTGCTTACAGGGCCATGCTAAAGAACACATCAGGCATGCCTCTTATCGATAATCTGTTCGTACTTCGCCCGGCAGCGTAAATGCCATGACTCCTTCCGAATTGGAGATTGTCCCGCCAACAATACGTTCGTAAGCAAGCCTCGTGTATTGGTAATTTGTATCGATCATCCCGTATTCGGCACGACTGCTGTCGCCAAAAATACCATACGAATAGAACAGCATATTTTTGTTAATTTTAGGCGCATTGCCTATGGAGTTTGTAATGCTCGTTCCCTTGAGGGTCTCCGCGTGACCAGTAGAGGGATACTCAAAGTTAGCTTGCCAAGTACATACTAGAAAGTTATCCTGCAGTTCGACCCAGGATATCGTATCTCCGTAAGTGTAGTAAAAGCCCAACACCTCGCCTTCCGGAAAAATAAACGAAGTATCGTAGTTTTCATCTACAAACTTGGTCTCCAGCGGGGGGTTTATGTAGTGAAGGGACTGAGTGAGCCACCGAATCTTCGCTCTCGCCTCTTCGAGAGAACCACGATACAAGATCTCCTTAGTCTCCTCACTAAGCGGCGAGTGAATTTTAATCACCCCTTGAGTCCATTCCACCTCATATCCAAAGGTATGTGCAATCAGGCGCATCGGAACATAAACGGTTCCATTTTTTAATTTGGCTGGCGCATCCAGGTCTAGAGCTATATCGCCGGGTCTTATCCCCTGCAAAGTGGCCTTTTTGGCACCGGGCTTCAAGCTTAGGCGTTCTCCCCATTTCTGTACGGTGACCGTGGATGTTTTGGAATTCCATTGGACCTGGGCGTCCAGCGCTTCGCTAATAATACGCAGCGGGACCAGAGTCCGTCCGCGATCCGTGATGACGGGCAGGCGCTCGGTGATTGTTTTTCCTTCTACAATGAGCTTGGTGGCAGGTGCAGAGGCCGCATAGGCCGGTGGAAGGTTAGCAAAAAGTACAACAAAAGCTACCGCCGCAAGGACGGCGTGACGAAGCCAGTTCTTCATGGTACGTTACCTCCGTGAAAATTTTTCATTTCTACTGTATTAGACGCATAAAGGGTTTGGAAAGTTTTGTTAGAATGGATTTATGGAATATATGGCAAGTGAAAAAAAGATTCAAACACTATCATGGCCGTGTGCAGTCCTAATAGCCAAAGGCACAAGTTGAGGGGAAAGGGATTGAGATGAGCTCTATACCCGAAGCTAGCGTACGTTCACCTAAATGAGAAGTTTGTAGTTAGCTAGCAGATCAAGTAGGGCTTCAAGCCGCTCTTAGAGCGGCTTTTTTTGCTGTTATTGGACTAGTTCTATCATGAACTCCTCCATCTTCTTCGCGACGGGTGGAACTATCGGATGGATAAGGATTATGGGAATTTGGTTAGGTGGTGCGTTGGAGGCTTTAGGGGTAATTCTGTGGCTGTGGGGAATAATAATACATGTTGTCATTGGTATATGGCTAACTTTGCAATGTAAAAATGTATTCATTACAATGATGGATAGGAGTGATAGATATGAAAAAATTTATTAATGCCAATATCTACGGAGATCCAGAATCTCATGAATTATTAGTGGAGAACGGTCAATTTAAAGCCATCGGTAATCATTTAGACAACGCAGATGAAGTGATTGATTTACAAGGCCGTCTGGTGCTGCCACCTTATGTTGACCCTCATTTACATTTAGATTATATCTTTTCAGGGCTAGGCGAGGGGAATGCCAATGTTTCAGGTACGTTGTTTGAAGGGATTCAGCGTTGGAGTGATAATAAAAAATCATTGACGGAAGAATTAGTGCGCGAGCGTGCGATTAAAGGAATTCAGAAAGAATTGAGTAAAGGGGTTCAATTTATTCGCACACATGTAGATATTACTGATCCTAATCTAACCGGGATGAAGGCTCTAATTAAGCTGCGGGAAGAATTGAAGGATATCGTTACACTACAGCTTGTAGCCTTCCCTCAAGAGGGATTTTTTAGATACAAAGGTGCAGAACAGTTAATGGAAGAGGCGCTGAAAATGGGTGCTGACGTAGCTGGTGGCATCCCTCATTTTGAAATTTCCTATGAACATGGTGTTGAGTCATTGAAACTTATCGTAGACATGGCCATAAAATATAACGTCATGATTGACATTCACTGTGATGAGAACGATGACCCCAATAGTCGGTTTTTAGAAGTGTTAAATGCGCTTGTCATGGAAAAGGGCTATGGTATATACACAACAGCAAGCCATACCTGCAGCTTTGGTTCAGTAGAGAACAGCTATGCAAATAAAATGTTAGGTTTATTTAAAGAGTCACAAATTAACTTTATTTCTTGCCCTACAGAAAACGCGCATTTACAAGGACGTGGCGATACTTATCCCAAACGTCGTGGCCTAACACGAGTAAAAGAGCTATTAAATAACGGCAATAATGTCGCCTTTGCTCAAGATTCGATAGCAGATTACTGGTATCCCTTAGGGAATGGAAATATGATGAACATTTTAGACAATGGAATTCATTTAGCACACTATACACATATTGATGAAATCAACAAGGCGTTCGACCTGATTACAATCAACGGCGCAAACATCATGAGAGTTAACGATGAGTATGGCATTGAAGCAGGAAAACCAGCAAACTTTATCGTCTTAGATGCAAAAGATGCATATGAAGCTATTCGTGAGCGTGCAGAAGTACTTGCATCCATTCGCAATGGTGAATATCTGTTTAAACGTGAACCACAAAGAAATGAAATAGAAATTGATTTCCTAAAACAATAATAAAGTTCCTTGGATCATCCCTAAAGCGTTATCCCCCTGAACATTATGTTTAGGGGGATTTTTATTTGGGATTCGTAATTTAATAGCGGATTAATCAACTAGTCGATTGCTACTAGCTTCCAATTTCCCTGGTCATCCTTATTGAAATAGAAAAACTTCGCGTATTTTATAATATTGTTATCTTGCAAGGCTGTTCCAAGAACTCCTACGGATATGCGTCCACTCCGATCTTCTTCTAAGCTATCTATTTGATCGAAGGTAGCTATCGTATCAAATACATACATACTATCCTCTAATGTCACAGCATCTATAAATTGATTTTTAAATTTTTCTCTGTCTTTATTGACTAAGGCTTCCAAGGTTTCTTTTAAAACCGTCTTGATTTGTTCATTCATTAATGGCTCATTGACCGAGTCCCAATCAATGAAAACTCCGGGAGTAAAATCAATAGCGGAATTCTCCGCATTTTCTTGTACTGAGTTAGTTCGTTCTTTTGTAATGGGGGTAGATGAGCTATTGGGGGCTGTATTAGTTGTGTTACCACATCCACTCAAAACGCCAGCCACAAAAACAGCAGTAATAATTAGGTTTTTTCTTTTCAATAAACTAACCTCTTTTCCTGGTTTATTGATTAAGACGCTTTAGAGGCGCGAGGAGTTTCCGATATATGTAAAACTGATTCCGCACAATATTCTAATTTTTAGGTTATAATCTTCTATAAATACCCAAGAATTAAATCAAACGCCTGTAATATCGCTGATATTCGCAGGCGTTTGTCATAATAACTCTGCATAAGGAGGAATGTCTTTTGACTAGGATGATATCATCCATCATTTCTGCATTCATTCTATCTCTTGTATTCACTATGATTAGCCATACGAATGAGGACAATGTCTTATCTTACACCTTTACAAGTAAGTTTTTGACCGGGTTTGTCATTTTGTTGGCCATATATTTATTTATTGCAGTTCCTATATCTATATTTATCGATTTAAGAATCAAGAAGTATGGGAAATTCGCCCATCTGTTGCTGTATTGTCTCGGAGGATTCATTATGGGTGGACTGTTTTTATTGATCAATCCTACATCGAATCCCATGGCCGGCTTTCGTTTAACTTTGCTATTTGCATTGGGTGGTGGGGTGTTTTCTATGGTGTTGAATGTTCTTCGGCTGTTTGTGAGAAGGTGAGTTTGGGGCTTTCTAGTATTTATCAAGGACGGATTGAGCTTGGATGGGACAGTGGGGACTAGTAGGTTCATTAAGAAGGGGCCCATTGCTCGAATTGAAAATGGTGGGTTGAGGTTTAAAGGAAAGAGACGATCAACGCTTAGTGAACAGTTAATCAAAGGTGCTCTCCCTCACATCATGTTTGGACTATAATATGTATAACAAGATGCATAAACGCTATATTTCAAGATATATTTATTAAACTCAACTTTCACCTGGAGGAACGGAAATGTCATTACCGACTGAATTAGCATCTATTTTTCGTGTGAAGCAAAAATCTTACAAGATGGTACTCGTGCTCTCTATGATTGGCATTTGGCGCGAAACCCAGCAAAGGTTTATATCGTTAGATTCCATTGCGGAACGGTTTTTAAGCTACTGCAGAGATCGGGAAGTTAATAATCTAATCGTGGATATTCCACCGAATAGTATGGCTTCTCGTTGGTCAGAGGTGAGTGCTACGCAAGTGAAGGCGATATTAGATACCCCGGTCGAGGCTCTTAGAAGTATTCTAGCTAAAAACGACAGGAATGAGCTAACATTCACCTATGCGATATGGGACGGAGGGGAGGAAGTTCTGACTGAACTCGAAAGATATGCGAACCGGGAATTAGAGTCCTATTATACGGAGCTTCAGTCTAACTCTTTCTCTTTAAAGGAGCACCTGAGCCAGATATTACTTACATATAGAACGGCTAAGCAGGAACCGTTTGCGAATCATCCTCTGGGGACAGCTTTTCGCAGAACGATTCCCGAAGGAATAAGGCAATACCCGTTTATCTCAGATCATATTCGGGTTCAAGGTTCTGTAGGTCAAGGAAATTGGGCTACCGTTCCCTGGATTGCATTGATGGATACACGTCTTACGGGATCAACTCAATATGGCGAGTATTTAGTTTATCTTTTTGCAGAAGATATGAGTTCTGTCTATTTAACCTTTAATCAAGGTGTGACTAAACCTATTCGTGATCATGGGAGAAGGGCAGGTTACACATACCTTGAAAATAAAGTCGACCAAATAAGAAAACAGTTGCCTTTGGTTGGCTTTACAAAGGACGACCGAATTGAGTTAACCACAAGCGGGCTAGGACGTGATTACCAGGTATCTACCGTTGCCTACGTCCGATATGATAGCAATAACCTTCCAGAAAACGAACAGCTTGTAGCTGACTTAAGGCGGATGATGGGGGATTATCAGATATATGTACAAAGTCAATTGCAGACGGCGCATGAAGAGGTAGATGACCAAATCGAGGATGAGGAGTCAGAAGAAGTGGAGACACTGTCCGTAACAGAACGGCTGTCACAGATACGTTCATTTATTCAGAATAGAGGATTCTCGTATCCAGATGGATTAATAGAGAATTTTTATCTTTCTATCAAAACAAAGCCGTTTGTCATACTAGCTGGGATATCAGGCACGGGAAAGACAAAATTGGTTAAGCTGTTTGCTGAAGCGATGGGGGCAACCGTGCAGAATGGACAGTTCGCGCTTATCCCAGTTAGACCTGATTGGAGCGATCCTTCAGACTTATTAGGATATAAGGACTTATCAGGAACCTTTCGTCCTGGGCGATTAACGGAAGTGCTATATGAAGCATCTAAGCCGCAAAACCGCTCGAAACCCTACTTTATTTGCTTAGATGAAATGAATTTAGCCAGGGTAGAGCATTATTTTAGCGATCTTCTCAGTGTATTGGAAACCCAGGAATGGCGAGATGGTGAAATTGCGACGGCTCCATTAATTTCAGCTGCTTCTCTATCTTCGGAGGAGGATCATCAGAAGTACGGGGACCTATCGCTTCCTGATAACGTGTATTTCATAGGTACGGTCAATATGGATGAGACCACCCATCCTTTTAGTAAAAAAGTTCTCGACCGAGCCAATACCATTGAATTTAACTATATCAATTTATTGCAGCTTCCAGATGAAGTGGTGGGAGAGACGATAACAGAAGCCGTTGCTCCGAATTCCTTTTTAAGAAGTGATTTCCTTCAGCTTGTCGACGCAATGGAAGAGAACAGGGAACTCATTTCTGAAACGACACAACGTCTAGCTCAATTGAATGAAATTTTAGAAGGGATACACGCCCATGTAGGGTTTCGAGTTCGTGACTCCGTAAGCTTCTATATGATATACAATCGCCGTGACAACTTAATGTCGGCTGATGAGGCGTTCGACCTTCAATTACTTCAGAAAATATTACCTCGAATCCAAGGGAGTAGCTCAGCAGTTCGACGAGTTCTTTTGGAATTGTTGAAGGTGTGTTTAGATCGACCTCTTGCCATCAACGAACTAATGGAGGACTTATCCCCAGTATATAATGAGGCGGAGTTTCTCAATGCACAGTCGCAGATCAAATATCCGCAAAGTGCCCGCAAGATTGTGTTCATGTTACGGAGGTTAGAAGAGGATGGATTCACTTCATACTGGTTATCGTAATGGGACGGTAGAGTTACTACGGATCGAGACCAATCTATTTAACTTATATATTCAGGGCAAGCCGTTTCACCCCACGGTAGAGGCATTACAGCTACACCGGGATGAGGAGGGTGCCCTGGTAAATGCCCACTGTCGTATAGAGAAATTCTCCTCCAATCTAGAGATTAGCTCCATATCGGTCTTCTCGCCAGAGGAGAACGGTTTGCAAGCATGGGAAGAGGGCCAAGCCTGCGCCCCTCTTTTCTTCGAGACGCAGGCTTATGAAATTGTAGTGGAGAAAAAGCAAGATGTGGCTATTCAGTTTTATCATGAGAATAGGTATTTAAGAGAGGCGGTAAAGCCACTCGGGAAAAATATATTATCTGGTATTTTGAACTTCCAGAATGAGGTTGGATTTACGGAATTAGAGCTTCGTTTACATGGACAAGCGCTCATGCAATTACAGTTAGAAATTTTTCCGACGAAGATGGATTATAAAAAGGACTATGAAACGATACTGAGCGATGTGAATCAACAAATTTATAATCTGTCCTTTGATTTTTTGCGGAAAACCTATCATTTGACAGGGCTAAAAGATACCACCCAGCAAAGTATGACAGAGTTTTTTGCAATCTTAAGACATATGTTTCAGCATCTGGTTCAGGCCGTGGAGCGCATCAAGAATGCGCCTCACATTAAGACGAATATCGTGAATCAGAAAGTAACCTCTGGTAAGGCAAGACAGGCTGGGAAAGGTAATTTAGCTTACCTCTCTAGACATCCGGAGCTGTTTGTTAGGGATAACAAGAACGGAATTGTTCAGATTAATGGTCAAAAAATGTATCCTACTCATGTATTGGAATCAAAAAAGTACATGGACTTCGATACAGGGGAGAATCGCTTTGTTCGGTGGGTTTTAATACGGATTTCAAAGAAATTGCAAGCTCTTCGTGTTCGGTTAAAGTCCGTAGAGCGTACTTCCGACCCTCATCTATTAAGAAGTGTAGATCTAATGGAATCTCAGCTACAAAGGCTGCTACGATACGACTTTCTGGCAGTCGGCGAGATGACGCATATGTCAGTATCCCTTGTTCTACAGATGGCACCTGGATACAGAGAGGTATACCGTTGTTATCTCATGCTGATGAAGGGCCTCTCGGTGCAAGGAGATCTCATTCGTTTGTCGTTAAAGGACTTAGCCCAGTTGTATGAGTACTGGTGTTTCCTGAAAATTCACGATTTATTAAGTCGTAAATATGAACTCATCAAACAAGACATCGTCAAGGTGAATCGTTCAGGGATTTTTGTGAAGCTCGACAAAACTCAGAAGTCCAAAATCATGTATCGGAATCCCCAGAATGGTGAAGTATTCACGCTTTATTATAATTCACTACCAAGGGGAGAGCAGACCCCTACGGTGGGTCAGATGCCGGATAATGTTCTGACCTTGAAAAAAAGCGATTCATCGATTGAATATAAATATATTTTTGATGCGAAGTATCGCTTAAATCCAGCTTATGAGGGTACTCCGTACCGGAGGATGTACACCAATCCTGGACCTGAGGAATCAGATATTAATACGATGCACAGGTATCGGGATGCCATTGTATATGGGGATGGACAACAAGAATTGGAACGTAGCATGTTTGGGGCCTATGTTCTATTCCCCTATGACAATGAAGAGCAGTTTCGCGATCATAAATTCTATAAAAGTATTGAGCTCGTCAACGTGGGAGCCTTCCCATTTCTACCTAATGCCACAAGCCTGATGGAGAAGTTCCTGGACGAAATCATCATGGATAGTCCAGAGAAGGCTTATGAGAGATCTACCCGTCCACGTGGGACGAAAGAATACTATTCCAATAAACTTGAGGGGAAGAATGTCCTTGTTGGTTCATTGAGAGAGCCCTCCCAACTGGATGTAGCTCTGTCACGTCGATTCTATCATATGCCGCTTAAAAATATCGTCGATCACAAGCTCCTCACCCAAATAGAATATATCGCCATGTGCCAGTCCCGTAGGAAGTTTCAGGAGCCAGGAAATACGGGCATCCATTGGTTCGGCCGGATTCAGGATTGGAAAGTCGTTCGAAGAGGAGAGATTACAGAGCGGCCTGCCCGGCCAGGCACAGAAGAGGAGCTATATGTTAAATTTACGATTGAACGCTGGGAACGACGGGACAAGCCCATTGCCTTAGGTGGACAGGGCATCTATACCTGTCTGTATACGAGCAAATACATGTTTGATCGTGCCAATGAAATTGCGGAATTGAAGCTAGAGAATGATGAGGATCTGAGAAAATGGCGCGAAGTCCGAAGAGTCGGCAAGGTCAAAGTAGAGCTGGATCATACAGATGTCGATTTAGCAGCGTCTGTGGTGGGGATTCGGGTGGAGGAGTAAGGGCGGGTTGAATAGGTAGTTTAAAATTCTAGGAAAGTTGAGATCCGGATGAAAGATCTAGTTTTTAAACATTACCAAAACAAAGTAAGGGCTCAAGCATTGGTTCATAAACATATCAAGAAACATTATTATTTTCTCAATACTATGGCGATACTATGCCCTGCAATAATTCTAACCTGTATTTATATTTTTGTATTTAAAGAAGGTAGTGGGTTATGGTTATTTATTTCGTCTATAGCCTCAATCGCTGCATTTTTATATTCAGGTTTTAGCTTTTCCAACGCTGCCAAAAAAGTCATTAGAAAGAGATATAAAATAAGTATCGGGAAGGGAACTTGGAGAACAGAGAAATTTAAGGAGCTCCAATCGAATAAACTCGCCGACTTTCTCCATAATAAAGATTTAAAAACGAGATGGAAAATAGAAAAATTAATTGAGTTATATAAAAATGATAGAGAGAAGTCCAAATTACCTCCATTAATTGCACCTAGTCTATTCCTAGCCGTGTTGACTCCTAATCTAACTCAATTCCTATTTTATATTTACAAAGATAAGGAACGGATGCAACCATATGAGGTGCTGGAGTTATTTCTAGGAAGCATGCTCCTCTCTCTGATAGTGATTGCAATTTTTACGTTATATAAAAGAACCAAGGATAATATAGTTAATGATATTTTTCAAAACAAAAATAGCATTAGGGAAGGGCTCATCCAGCAACTAGAAGATTTACTTTTACGTATGCCGGAAGAAAGAAAACAAGCAAAAGATATTAAAAATTAAAAGAGGATACAGAATACAAAGTGCTACGTCGTAAAGAAGTGAACTAGCGTTGTTCGCGCAGAGGTACATTTTTGAAACATTGGCATCGGAGATTAATTTTATCGCAAAATTAAAGATTTTTGTTTTCAACATTTATTGATTATGAACCAAGTGCTTGCCTTCTTAAGGAAATCTTTGTTATGGTGCAGAATAAGCTTCACTTTTATTACTATGGATATACCACAACAGGGCTCATTGCCGAGCGTTTAAGGGCAGATAAAGACAATATGGGGCTGATTGTTTGTAACAATTGGGAGAGCTGAGTGTGGAAAACTCAGCTTTTTTAGCCCCAGCTCTCCTATATAGTTCAAGAACTTCATTTTATGATGTCTTGGATTTTACTTCTTGTATTTTCAAACCAATAAGGTTCGACTATCCACTCATCCGATATATTAAACTCTTCAAAGTCACCGTTACTCAGAAAAACTTTCCACATTTTTTGTTTGATTTTCTGTGGTTTATTCCATAAATCATCCCCATATCTCATGTTAGGTTCAAAAATAAAGTAAACGTTCTCTTTCCTAAATGACGATTCATTCGTAGGAAATTTTTCGCGACAAGCTAACAAAATATAGGGGATATATTTTAGAGTGAGTCCTTTATAATTCCATATATTTTTCTGAGTAAAGGATAGAATGAGTTCTCTAAAAACACTGAATTTTATTCCATCTGCCAAAGAGTTGCATTTCAAGTATATCCCATATAAATTTTCTGTAAATTCTTTTTTCAGTCGGATTGCATTTTTCTCATCAATATCCGAGGGAGGTAAATCAATAAATGGCTTTCTATTTTCTTTTATTGTAGGACAGCTAGAGTGAGGATAGTGAGAAAAGTGAGTGCTGCGTTTAGGTGACTTATCTGCTTTAATGAAAACATCTTCATCGCAAATAGGACACTCGCCAATCGAACGATTTTCACAGTGTATCATCCACTCATCGACGTTATATTTCAGTCCAGTAACTTTATCAACAGCATAGTTTGCCATAATTAATTAAGCGCTCCCCTAGTGTTAATTTTTTATTTTCATAAATGGATATATGAATTGAATCACATCAAGATATTTTTGATCAGAAGGCTGTCTCTGTATTTCCTCATCAGGGTGAGAGCTTCTTTTTAATAACCTGATGTTAGCTGTATCTAGTGAAAAGTCTAGTGTAAAGACTGCAAACCCACTTTCAAATGACTTTCCAATTTTTAAATGTTCGACTTTTCGCTCTGATTTAAGAATGGGTAAATTTATCCAATAAAGCTCGTTAGAAGAGATGCATTTGAAATCCCGATCCACTATATGAATTTCGGCATACTTATAGTCACTATCTTCTCTATGATTTCTAAATCGTATTCCGACTATATCACCTAGTTCACTATTTTCAATGGTTGTTGATACAATAGATAACACTGCAGATGAGATATATTCAAAAGGTGACAGCAATTCGTTCGATGTGGGAGGATTAAAGGTATCAATAACTAGATCGGCAAAACTTTGAATATTAGTGTTAAACTGTTTAACTAATTGTTCAGCTTGATCCCTTTTATCTACTAATAGGGCTTCTTCAATTAGAAATAGAGATTCTCTAAAATTTGTGAATTCAGACAACTTAATAGCTGGAGAAAGCTTTGAAATAAAATCCAATGCGTTTGAAACCCGCCCTTTTACAGTCCTAACTTCTTCAATTTCACTAGCAATATTTTCGATATCTTTAATGCGGATGTGTGCTAAATTTTTCTCAAAATCAAATTCAATTAACGTAGGATAGACAACTAAGGAAACGTCTTGATTTTTAGGCTGATGCTTTACATAACCTTCGTCTAGTAAGAGCAAACGTAGGTGTGTTAATTTCGAATCTGTAAGTGGGGAGGTCCTGAAACCACAGATTCGATACTTCATAGAGCTTTCTTGTGTTAGGACATTATTAAGCAGTTTATTTTCATTTGGCGCTCCCCAAGCCTTTAGGATGGCTGGCACCGATGCGATATCATTTAATGAGATCTCATGGGAATCAATCTTATAAAGAAAAGAGTTAAAAAGACTGTCTTCAATTAGTCGAAAGAGAATTTCATCGATATCTAGCATAGATAATAGGTTTTCTTCAAATCCTTTTGCCAAAGTTAAACAAGTAGTTATCCATGCTGGACGATCATCTTCACTTTCTAACTTGATTTGCGTATAAAATGCTTCAAATTCGGGAAAGATCTTCATATAACTGAGTTTTTCTCTTACACCTGATTTAGTAATGAATTGTTTAAAATAGATAATATTTTCCAATATTTTATTTGATTCCATTATTAACACCTCAACAAAGTTTTAATTTAGAAGGAGAGAATATTGTGCAGAATGTTGACATTTTCAATAATAAATCTTTTTTAGGTAGTGTTACTCTTGATGACTTGCTTAATCAGCAGAGAATAATCTCTGTAGGAACAATATTAGTTCTTAATGAAAAGAAATATTGTGTCGATAATATTATCTTAAAACGAGAGAACCTAATAACTATAGAGGTTACATAGGAAGATTTTTGAAATATATAACTTAATTTACATGGTTACAGGTGCTTTAAAGATTTTTAAGGCATGCAGAAGACTCCCTTCTGGATGGTTTCAATTACTTAATTGAAACCATCCGTTGCTTTAGGTTTCAATTACTTAATTGAAACCTGCTGAGTAAAAAGGAGGGGCTACCTCCTAAATTAAAATAAACTACTGTAAGCAAACTGTCTACCACCCTCTAGAAGAAAATCTTCTTGACGGTTAACTAGACGCATTTCATATAACTTTACTAAATGCGTAGAGATCAAGGTGTGTTTTTTATCCAATGCCTCAGAGATTTCTCGTGCCGAAACTAATTTTCGTTCATAAACAATATCTAGTACTTCTCGCAGAGCATCGCCAACTTTTGCACCTATCACTAAGTGTTTTCCATTTGATTCAGCAATCACAGCTATTTTTTCTTCATTACAAGTAAGAAGAATATTATAGTAGTGATCAAAATCCTCACTTAGGTTTTTGATTACTAAAAATTTATTATGGGTTTTGTAATTTTCGTTAAGCCACTCCATAGGCTTGATAATCACTTCATGAATACCTGAGCCATTAACTTCACGTACTTCAGACAAGTCGAAGTAAAAAACTGTGCCACCAGGTGCCTCGGCAAACTGCTCTATCACATACTCTTTTAATGGAATTGTAGGTCTTCTGCCAACCAAGTCAATAAAATCTGTTTCCTCTCGTAGCAAAGTGATAAGACGCATAAAATTCACCATTTCTAGTTTAGGTTTGTTTTCAAATTCAAATTTGAAAACCTGAAACTAGTTTAGCGTATACTTATTATTTGTGTCAAGTAAATTATGCTACATTGATAACAATGTAATAATGGGTTCCGAAAAAGTAATCCCCCTCCTTTAAAAGAGACACTTTATTCGGAAATACCCTGTAGGCGCTATTGTGTGTGCGTACATAGAATTCTGCAACTTCTGACCACCCGAAAGTCCTATTTTTAACATCTATTAATCCTCGTCCTCTATCCTCTTCTCTTACACTTGATGCGTCTGTAAGGATCGCTTTTTCAACAACTTCATGTAAATTAGAATGCGGTACAAATCCCCGCAAACTTTTCACAATACCTTTTCCATAATCACAAATAGCTATTTCAACTTTTTTAAGATGAGGATAATACTGAACACATGGAAAACATGCTGTGCCTCCATGTTCAATTGAGTTACCAGCTAGTTCACCAACAATTCTAGCGATATCTGAAATTCGATTAGGTTGGAGTTTGTTCTTCATAATTTCTCTAACAGAAGATTGTAGAGAACCAATCTCACCGTATTCTTTGGCTTCACGCAATTCAAATAATCCGTTAGTTTGATCGTATCTATTTCTTTGGTAAAAAGATGCCATATCTCTTTTCTCATCGAATGCTGATTTAACTAATGGAGGGCAAATTTTGAAAAAGTCCATGCGTTCCATATAACCGATGACTTTTTCATCCCTACCATTTTCAGGGATATTAATTTTTAAACCATAACGAGAATTAAGTTTATGTAGAGTGCAAATTAACGTGGCGTTTCCCAAAGGAGAGACCCATTGTAAATTGCTCAGGTCAACAGTAATTTGCTCATTGTGGTCGAGAGTCTTAAAAATGAAAGCACATCTATTCAGCCATTCGTGAATGTCATTTATGCTACGTAAGCTGTCAAGGCTTTTTAATATCATTAGTATGGTAGCCTCCTTCAGTTTTAGTTAGAAAGCCATATTGTTATTATATACCAATTGAGTAAATATACCTAGATGTTGGGTTCTAGCTGATTTTATTCTTGTCTATTAGAAAGGTATTAAATTTGGATTGTATATCCTTTCATGGTATAAAAGGGTACAGGATGAAAAGGAAGATGCCCTACGGAGGTTAGTGGCAGCTACTGATTATGAACAAAGGCGAGATGCTCTTTCGGATCAATTAGAAGCTGTAGCCAAAAATTAATCATAGTATTGGAAAAAAATCACCTTGAAGGCCACATTAAAAAAAGAGTAACTAAAAGCTTTCTGTTTTTGTTCGAATGGATATATGCGTCTTGAATTTATATATTAACGGAAATGCATCGTGATCAACGATCTAATGAAATGTGATAATTCAGTTATACGATTCACATCTGAGGTTTTGCTGTGAATCAAGTATAAAGAGCAAACTAGTTTCGGTTTCGTGTGGGCATAGGACAATTGGCTTTGGGGGGGGGATTGCAAGTACCAAAATACAGTTATAAGAAAGTGACAATAGAAAATAAAAATCATTAGCAACCGTTTGCTCAATATATTACAATTGATCTGCTAAAAATTTAAAAATGGAGGGACTATCCTTCTACTCGTTATATTTGTAATTGAATTACTTAAATGCTGAGGCGGAATTTTGGGTACAGGACTGTGTCTAAAAGATGCCTAATGAAATACAATTGTCTAACTTTTTTGTTCTAGTATGGTTTCCTCTTCCTCCTCCACCAACTCAATAATCTCCCGAATATCGCTAATATTTAGCGCCTCCGCGATTCTTTCAATATGACTAAAACTAATGCTTTCTCGTTTACCGTTGGAAAGCTCGCTTAGTGCAGCGTGTCTAACATCAGATAGCCTTGATAGTTCCCGTAAGGAAATTTTATGTTTTTTGGTGAGATCCCCGATTTTTACGACAACCTTCTTCATTTATATCACCTCTAATGAAATCATTCCCAACTTGACTATACGCATAAGCGTAATGTATAATAATTTCATTAGTGGTACGTGGATGCGTATCGAAAGCGGTTTTTTATGCTATGATTCATGATTGTCTAATGAACCCATCCTAAAAGGAGGTCACCCCCATGCAATCCCTTCTCGAATCCCTATACTACGGTCATCTCATCCCTGAAGAACAATTGGTTCCCAAAATTCCCTTATATCGCAAGAAGGGCAGGGAACTGTCTGAGAAAATAGAAGCCTGGAAGAAAAAGCTGTCCAGTGATGAGTTTGCCGAGCTTGAGGCGTTGCTAGACTTACAGCAGCAAATTCAGAGCATGGAGATGACGGCGGCGTTCACCTACGGCTTCAAGTTAGGAGCGGTGATGATTATTGAAATCCACCTCGATCATGGGGTGGGTAATATCGCTAACCAAGATGATGAGTAAGCAGCAGCCCAACCCAACCCAGCCCAGCCCATGCTAACCAAAGTTCCCCCTCACGAATACTCTTCACCCTTAAGTCCCCCCAAATTCCTCCGATGTTCTCTAACTCCTCTCTACGTCTACATTTATAATATAGTCAATCAGCAGCATGGTTGACTTAAGCCACATTTACTACCTAACGAGGACTGCAGGTGACGGGCCACATAGCGGTCGCTTCACACCTATGATCTCTGCCTCTTTGCTGCCTACATCCATCACTGTCCCCAGCGACAATTCAAAAAATGGTTGTAAATTTCAATTTGTTCTTATATTTTTTTACTACAACACCCTGCTGTATGTAAGAAGTACCGGTTATTTGTTCTCCAAAACTGGAAGCTCATACAGTGTGGAAGATATGGGAAAACCGGGGGTTGGCTTTTATTATAAGAGCTGGCCCCATAGCGATCTGACCGAGACGCTGAACACACTGGATTCTCTTATGGTTCGGCCCGTAGAGGGGCACTGATCCCCGGACATAACCGGGTACGGATGCTGACTTTTCTAAAGCCGCTTCCGGTGGGGCACAAGTTCGCCTGGCGTGGTGATGATCATGGTTGGACGATACGATTCTCCGTATGATGCGGTTGGTCTTTGAGGCGTATAAGGGGGATTTCTATTTTTTATGCGCAGGAACAGCCGCTCGTTGCCTCCAATGAGGCGCTACTTCAGAGCTCGGGGGATTTACCGCAGCTGGTAAGCAGTCTGGGAAAAGATAGCGGCTTATTTGGACCTGCACTATGGCCGATGATTTCTTAAATTGAAGAGGTAGATAAAGGGTATCCAAGGTAATTTTCAATGGGGGGATGAAAGGGTTATGCAAATTCATGAAAATAATCTAGATATTATAATTTCGGAGTTCAATGAAGATAATCATTTTGAACAATTAATTGAAGTGATGAAGCTATTTTTGAACAAAAATAAAACTTTAGTATTTGGTATTACAACTAATTTTTATGAATTTCTTTGCTCGGGTAAGTGTAAAAACAGCAATATGTTTGATTTTGATGCAAAAGAGTTTGTCGAAAATCGAATAGTTAAAGCAACAGTAGGTAAAGTATTTAACGAAGATAATATTGCAAACAATGTAGAAATGATATGGATTAAAATCTCAAATGAAAATGAATTGTCTAAAGCAATCAATTTGGAAAATTTATTTATTTCTTATATATTTAGTGCTAATCAAGAATTTGTTGAATATGATTATCTTCTTTATCATGTTGAAACAATTGATAATTATAGCTTAATTATTAAACGAAATAATACCTTACAAGATAATTCAGAATTACTAAAAGACTTATCATTAATTTGTACGGGGGCTAATCTTTTCTCCAAAACTAGAAGCGAGTAGGAAAATGAGTTATCCATTAGAAAGATCATCAATCGCTTGAACAGCCAGTTCCAATGATTTCATTCTTCTTTCTAAAAGTGTTTTTTGCGGACTACCTGCCTTTGACTTGGCATAACTGTTCTCAATGGATGGGAATAAACCAGTAAGCACATGGCGAGCTTCTGCTAGATCTTCCTGGGTGTAATGATGGGGTTTTTGATTCCATACATATTCTAGCAGAGCTAAGCCAATGTAAAGAGCTTTGAGTCGTTTCGCGATTAAGGTGGTATTTGCACCTTTTTGTGTCATCTGAGCCAAGGCATTTTCGCATTTGCTGATTGTCGATTGGAAGGATTTAATGGATTCCATTCGAACTGAATTGGATACGTTCTCCATGTTAGTGTTGTCCTCTCTTCGTTTCTAAATGATTAGGCCTGATCCTGATAAAATCGTTAAGAACCTCATTGGGGGCTTTTGGATAGTTTTGAAGTGGAAAAAAGAAAAAGGGGGTGAGCCAGCATGGGTAAAACTAAGGTGAATTTACTGACCAAGCTGCTGATTTCCTATTTGCTGGTGCTGTTATTTCCGGTCATGATTATTCTACTCTATTATTATCCGTATTCGGCGAAGGTAGTCAAGGTGAAGGAGATGGACTGGAACGCCCACATTACGGAGCAGTTCATGACGTCGATGGATACGTTCACGCGGTATGTGTACAATCTGCCGTTTGAGCTGGTGCAGAATCGGGAGTTTCGGCTGTATCAAGCTGAGGAGAGTGATTATCAGCGCGTGCTGATTGCGAATGAGATGAAAAAATACAACGCGACCGATGCTTTTATCTACAACACCCTGCTGTATGTAAGAAGCACTGGTTATTTGTTCTCCAAAACTGGAAGCGCATACAGTGTGGAGGATATGGGGAAGCCGGGGGTTGGCTTTTATTATGAGGGCTGGCCTCATAATGATCTGACCGAGACGCTGGACACGCTGGATTCCCTCATGGTTCGGCCCGTAGAGGGAGTATTGCTCCCCGGTCATAACCGGGTACGGATGTTGACCTTCCTGCAGCCGCTTCCGGTGGGCGGCACGAGTTCGCCTGGTGTGGTGATGATCATGGTCCGGGAGGATACGATCCTCCGCATGATGCGGTCGGTCTCGGAAGCGTATAAGGGGGACTTCTTTATTTTTGATGCGCAGGGACAGCCGCTCGTTGCCTCCAACGAGGAGTTGATTCAGAGCTCGGAGGATTTACCGCAGCTGGTAAGCCGTCTAGAAAAAGATAGCGATTCATTCTCTGGTACGTTCGCTAGTACGTCCACTGGTACGGCCTCTGGCTCGACCCAGGGCTCATCCTCCGGCATTCACCGGATCAACGGTGTGTCCTATCTCGTATCTTATACGGTCTCGGATAAGAACGGCTGGAAGTATGTCAGCCTGCTCCCGGTGTCGGAATCGCTCCAGGGGCTGCGCACGATTCAACTGAACACGATTCTGCTTGTCGGATGCATTTTGCTGCTTGAAGTGATTGTCATTTACGTCTCGATCCGCAAAAATTATCACCCGATCAAGCGTCTGGTCGAGTTTGCCGCAGGCTTGTTCGAGCCTGAGGAGCGTGGGCCGATGAATGAGATCGAGGCGATCCGCTATACGTTAAGCGGCTTATCCGCGGTCAACAGCCGACTGGATGAAGAGGTGAAGGAGACGCTGCCGATCATGCGGGACAATATGCTGCTGGAGCTGGTCAACGGGCATTTCCTGAGCGGGGAGCAACTGCAGCAGGAAGCGGAGAAGGTTGGGGTAAGTCTGGACGGAGCCCGCCTGACGGTGGCGGTCATCTCCTGTGATTCCGAGACAGAGGAGACGAATCTCGTGCTGCTCTACTGCAAAAACCGGGAGAGCCAGCTGCCTGAGGGCGTTCAGGGTTATTTTTTCAAAAGCAATTACCATCACGAGATCGTATTCGTCTGCTCCCATGGAGAGGACTTCTCCGTTCAAGCGTATTTAGTCCGGCTGCAAGAGGAGCTCCAGGTGCGAGCAGGCTGGAAGACGATCATCGGCATCGGCGAGCCAGGGGAGGCTGTAAGGACAGCGGGACATGGGCAACCAGAAGGAGCTCTGAGGACTGCGGGACAGGATCAACCTGAACGAACTTGTACGTACATCATTGACCCCAACTCGGCTCATGTCTCCTACTTACAGGCGCTCCGTACGGTCGAGCAGCTGCGGCTGCGCCAGTCGAGCCCGATTCTAAGCTTTGCTGAGATTGAGACGTCGCCGTCCGGTACGGTTTCTTATTTCGCGGAGCTGCTGCAGTCGCTGGAGCTGGCGATTTTGAAGAACGAGGCGACTCTAGTGGATTCGTTGATTGAGCGGATCGTCTGCTATTTGAGCAGCGAAGGACTGCCGCCGCATATGCTGCGGAGCGTGTATTTGAACACGGCTAGTGTGATTTTTAACGGGCTGCAGCGCTTCCGCCATGATGACCAGAGCCTGCTGCGCCTGACAGATGCGGCGTTCCAGCCCCGCTACACACTGGAACAGATGACGGGGATTCTGCAGGAGAGCGGCGCCAAGCTGTGCGAGATGATTCGCGAGACGCTGCCGAAGGGACGCACGGCTTCCCGCGAGGAGATTCTTGCGATGATCGAAGACAAGGGGATGGACCCGAGTTGCTCGCTGCAGCTGATGGCCGATCATTTTGGCATGTCGGTTTCGAATTTCAGCCATCATTTCAAGAAGGAGATGGGCCAGAACTTCAAGGAATACATCGATCGTCTCAGGATCCAGAGGTCGATTCAATTGCTGCGGGAGAGCGAGGAGACGCTGGAGGGCATCGCCGCCCAGGTCGGGTTCACGAACACGTCCAGCTTCATCCGCTCCTTCAAAAAAATCGTCGGCACCACGCCCGGCCAATACCGCACCACCCACAGAAGCTAAGCTCGGTTCGATCCGAAGCTGTCATGGCAAGCTGCGGATGGTCGACAACCATCCAAGCATGCCCGGATCTGCATGGTCCGCAGAGGGAGCAGTGCGCACGATGCAGTTCTCCACCAACTGCCGCTGTATGGCCGGTAATGAATCTACCTGCATACACCATCGCAAGAGGCACTTTTTGAACATCTACAATATTTGAAGACGCTCCCGGAACGGCCGGGAACCACAGTCTAGCCACACTCTACATGAAGCGCTTTCAAAAAATGAAGACCCGCACAAAAACTGCCCGTTTACGCGGCTTGGCATCTCCCATTACTGTCTAAGGTGCCTGCGATTCAGTCCAGGCAAAGCTGTGGCAGCGGTCTGTATCGATCGGGCCCATATCAAATGTGTGGAGGTATGGATATGCGGAAAAAGGTAAGCGTTCTCACATCACTCGTCTTGATCACAGCCATGCTGCTGTCGGGGTGCGGTTCAGGGGGAGATAGCAAATCCGCGGGGACAACGCCCGGGAATGCGTCCGGGGAGAAGGTGAAGCTGACGGCCATTATGACCAAGCATCCGCTCACCAAGCCACTGGCGGAAATGGAGTGGCTGCAGGCGGTCGAGGATGCCGCCGGAGTCGAAATTGAGTGGCAGGAGATTACCACCGACTATGGGCAAAAGAAAGGCACGATGCTGGCGAGCGGCGACATCCCGGACCTGTTCATCGGGCCGAATGTCATCACGGATGCGGATTTTGCCCAGTTCCAGGGGCTGTTCCAGGATTTGTCCGGCCTGCTCGACCAGGCTCCGAACGTGCAGAGGATGTTCAACGAGAAGCCAGAGACGAAGCTCATCGCCACGCAGCCGGATGGCAAAATCTACGGCCTTCCCAAATACCAGCGGTTCTGGCCGGCATCTGCCAGCAGGCAGTTCATCAACCAGAAATGGCTGGATGAGCTAGGGCTGCAAAAGCCGACGACCTGGGATGAGCTGTATGACGTCCTCGTCGCTTTTAAAGAGAAGGACGCCAACGGCAATGGCGATCCGAAGGACGAAATTCCGATGGATTGGCCGGGCGGGATCGGCGGGTACTTCAATCCGGCGGTGCTTCTAGGCAGCATGGGCATCACGCTGTCGGAGGGCAGCAGTCAGGGCTATTTTGTCGAGGATGGACAGATCAAGAATTTCCTCATCGACGAACGCTACAAGACCATGGTGGCTTTCCTCAATAAGCTGTACAAGGCGGGACTGATCAATCCTGAAGTGTTTACGCACGACTATACCAAATATCAATCGATTGCCCGCGGCGAAGGGGATACGGCCAAGGTCGGCTTTACCTGGGGCTGGGTAGCGTCCGACCGGTTCGGGGAGCAGCTTGCCCCGCAGTACGCCTCCATGCCTCCGCTGAAGGTCTCTGCGGATTATACGGGAGATCTGTCCTGGAGCTATGACCACTATTCCTTGAACTACGGCACGAATCACGTCGTCATGTCGGCGAAGACGAAGCATAAAGAAGCAGCGATGCGCTTTATCAACGAGCTATACGATCCAAAAGTCGGCATGCAGGTGCTGTTCGGTTCGATCGGTCCGAATATTGAGGATCATGGAGACGGGACTTACAGCGTGCTGCCTCCGGCCAATCCGGAGATGGACCCCGGCACCTGGAAATGGACATCCACGATGGCCGATCACGGGGCTTTTTATATCCCGGACGATCTGCAGCTGACCCTCGGCAAAGACATGCAGGAGGTGCTCGGCCAATCCGAGCCTTTGGAGGAAGCGCTGAAGGTGGATCTGGATAAGGATGTTTTTCCCGGCTTGTTTATCAAATACTCGACCATGGACAACAACACGATGAGCCTGAACAACACGAACATTATGAACCTGGCCGAGTCCACCTTCGCCAAGTGGGTGACCAAGGGCGGCATCGAGGCAGAATGGGACGCGTACGTGAAGGAGGCCCAGAAGGCCGGCATCACCCAGAATCTAGAGATCATGCAAAAATACTACGAAGAATATAAGAGCAAAAAATAAGGGGGGTTCATATGCAGACTCGCAAAGGGCTAGTTCACGCCGTCACGCGCGACTATCAACTCTGGATCATGATCCTCCCGGCGATCATCGTCATTCTGATTTTCAATTACATCCCGATGTACGGGATTCAGCTCGCTTTTCGCGATTATGACTTCAGCAAGGGACTGACCGGGGGCGAATGGCGGGGACTGGCGTATTTTCAGCAATTCATTGACAGTTATCTGTTCACCGACCTGATGCGGAACACCTTTCTGATCAGCCTGGCGAGCATTGTGCTTGGTTTTCCGGCTCCCATCATTTTGGCGTTGATTCTCAACCAGATTCGGCGCAAAAAAATGAAGCAGCTCATGCAGACCACCGTCTATCTGCCGCACTTCATCTCGGTGATCGTGCTGGTGGGCATGCTGAATGTGCTGCTGTCGGCGGAGACTGGGGTCGTCGGTCATTTGATGAAAGCGGTCGGGCTGGGGCATATCAACCTGCTCGCCTCAACCGGCACCTTCATTCCGGTGTATGTGCTCTCGGATATTTGGCAGCACTGCGGCTGGAACAGCATTATCTATCTGGCCGCCCTGTCCACGGTTGATCCCCAGCTCTATGACGCAGCCCGCATCGACGGGGCCAGTCGCTGGCAGACGATTCGCTTTGTTGATATTCCGGCGCTTGTGCCGACGATTATTATTTTGTTCATTCTCAGCATGGGCAACATTCTCAGTACCGGCTTCGAGAAAATATTCCTGATGCAGAACTCGCTCAATCTGCCCGTGTCCGAGGTCATTGCCACCTATGTGTACAAAATCGGGATCGTCTCGAGCCAGTTCAGCCTGGCCTCGGCCATTGGCCTGTTCAATACGGTGATCAACTTTATCTTCCTGTTCGCCATGAACACGATCTCGAAGCGGGTATCCGAGACGAGCTTATTCTAAAAGCCAGCGAGGAAAGGAGGAACGGACATGGATTCTACGCGAATGAGCAGCAAGGGGGCTGGCAACGGAAGCCACGGGATCAGTAGCGGGGCCAGCAGCGGAACCCCACATATCCATCGGGCCGGGCCACGCCTAAATGGCACAGGACCGGGCCTCCCTGGGGCACTGCCGCCTAGCAGCAAAGCCCGGGGACGAGCCCGCCTCAATGGCAAAGAACTGGCCTTCAAAATCACGCTTGGGCTGCTGTGCACGTTTATTTTTCTAATCATCATTTATCCGCTGTATTTCATCGTGATCGCTTCCTTCAGCGACTCCACGCTCGTAGCAACAGGCAAGGTATGGCTGGTGCCGAAAAATATCAGCTTCTTTGGATATCAGGAGATTTTCAAGGATATGCGGATCTGGACGGGCTACCGGAACACGGTGTTCTACACCCTGTTTGGCACCTTGGTCAACATGCTGTTCACGCTGCCGGCGGCGTATGTGCTGTCCCGGCGGGAGTTCCGGGCGAGGAAGGTCATTATGTTTATTTTTGTCGTGACGATGTTCTTCAACGGCGGCCTTATTCCGACTTACCTGCTGATGAAGGATTTGCATCTGACGAATACGATTTGGGTGTTCATTATCCCGTTCTGCGTCAACATCTTCTATTTAATTATCGCCCGGACGTTCTTCGAGAGCTCGCTGCCGCAGGAACTGCACGAGGCGGCGGTCATGGACGGCTGCTCGCACTTCACCTTTTTCTTCAAGGTGGCGCTGCCGCTTTCGAAAGCGATGATCTCCGTGATCGGCCTCTATTATTTGGTCGGGCATTGGAATGACTTCTTTACGGCGCTGATCTATATTCGCAATAATAACCTGCAGCCGCTGCAAATTATTTTGCGGGACATCCTGCTGTCTAATCAGGTGTTTGCCGGTGGGGCGGGCACCGGAGGAGACGCGGGAGGATACGCGCAGAGATATGCCGACCAGATCAAGTACGGCGTCATTATCGTATCCACGCTGCCGATTTTGATGATCTATCCGTTTATCCAGAAATATTTTGAGAAGGGTGTCATGATCGGTTCGATCAAGGGATAACAAAGCTCTTGAACTATCAACTCCAGCCAACGTTAAAAAGAATCGGCAAATCCACAAAAAGGATTTGCCGATTTTGATGCAGATTCACAGTTCCAATGATGCAGACTCACCGCTCTAACGATGTAGATAGCGGCTTACCGCTTTTCTATTGCTGTAGAGGGCGTTCTAACGCTGATCAATGGTTAGATCGGTGGAGATCACCGATTTCCGGGAATCTCCTGGATGATATCGGAATAAAGAGTGATTGGAGTTATAAAGCCAGGAGATACCTCTCCTTCATAATACCCCGTTATAGAAGTTCCATCTCCCAATGCAACAAAAGAAACCGGATCGCCAAAGGGAGGACCATAATACTGCTGCATCAGAGGCTCTCCAAAGGTTTCAATGTTACCTGCCTTATGCGAAAAAGTCGAACGTGGTCCAGATACATATTGTGCAATAAGCTTCGCCTCCCCATCTTTAATCTCCACAAATGAAGTAGTGTACTGATCATCGAATCTATATGAATCTGCTCTTCCTGCTATAAAAACATACCCATGGTTAGGCCTTGTTGGAAAGCCTAATTCTTTGAAATCGGACGTGATCGGCAGAGCAATGGCAGCTTTGCGTGCAGCCTGCAAATCCCCCTGTTCGATTAGAGAGGGATTAAACTTATACTCCGGCGAGTTGATAAAAACCATCTTGCGAATCGTTTCATACTGCACCTTGTAGCCGAATGCCTCGGTAATGAAACGAAGGGGCACCATCATACGCCCATTTCGGTTTTGAGCCGGAATTGTCATTTCGAGAGGTTTCCCGTCCCGAAGAGCGGTTTGGCTATCTTGGATAATTTCCAGGAAAATACCCTGATAATGATTGAAAATCCTGACTTTCCCCGTAGAAGGATGCCATTCATAGGATAACCCCATGGAAGAAAGAGCGCGGATCGGAACCAACAAATGGGACTGATCAAAAACAGGCGATACATCAGTTAAAATAAACTCCCCATTAACTACCATTTCTACAGGAGTTTGAATCTCCTCGGTATTTCCCGCAGCAAAGGTATTGGCCGACCCAATCCATCCAAACATAAATACAAGGAAGGATAAGAGCACCTTACTTTTTAACAGCTTAACTACCCCGCGACTATTCATGCTTACTGGTGAAAACTTTTTGACAACAACAGACAAACAAAAAACCTCCTAAATATAAGATCTAAACAGAGCATAGTGCTTGAAAAAAAAGAAAAACATCTGCCATTCCCGTAAGATAGATGGTTGTTGTGCTACCAATCCAACTGTGAGGAGTGACCAGATGTATAATTAACAGTATAGCGGTCTTTTGTTTGCTAGACTAGATGCCAATAACGAATAACGAAACAAGCTCTAAAAAAACGATGTACCACCGTCCGCCACGAAAATATCGACTACATGGTGCCCGACAGCCTGCCTGGATGATCATACCAAAGCCACACAAGCTCAAATGCCGATTCAAGCTCAAAGCCGAATCAAGTTCAAAAGCCGGATTAAACTCAAAAGCCGAATTAAACTCAAAAGCTGAGCCAAGCTCAAAAGCACAATTAAGCTCAAAAGCTGAGCCAAGCTCAAAAGTTTTGCAAAATCGACCCACGCAAGCATTCCCGGCCATCTGAACTTGTGTTATTCTGAATCTATCAATTTATCAATTGGATTGAGAGCGGTATCATTAGGAGGTTATATCAATGGCAGAGACACGTCATATTCTTGAATGGACACTGGTAGCGGAGTGCCCGATTCCACCGGATGTAAATGGTTTGCTCGTTCCAGGGGAAGCGGCAGTTGCTGCTTACAAAACTTTTAGGGACAGCGCTATATTTACCAACAAACGGTTAATTGTCAGAGATGCACAGGGTTTAACGGGAAAGAAGGTCGAGATTTACTCGCTGCCTTACTCTTCGATTGATATGTGGTCCACGGAAAATGCCGGCGGATTTCTCGATATGAACGCAGAGGTGGAATTATGGACTCGCGCAGGCCATATTAAAGTGAAGCTGCAAAAGGGCGTCGATATCCGCAGGTTCGACATGCTGATTGCAAATGCGCTTTTAAACAAGTAATTCTTAAGAAGGCAATAAGAAGGGCCTTATTCCCTTATTTATTTAAGTACATAATTACTATGAAAAATACCGTCCAGTGGCAGCAAGTGTGGCCGCTTGGCGGTATTTTCATGAATACAATTGCTGTCTGTTAGCTGAAGTCATCGGTAACGTCTATCGGCTCCCATTATCCGGATTGCCGCATTCACGAAGGACAAGGCTGCCTTGCTCTTCTTGCTGTACACGGCGAGGATTATCGCTTGGCCGAAGATCCCTTTTGGTCCAATCTAAATGAGCAAGCCCCTGTCTCTTAGGAGAACAGGGGCTTTGCATGATGTGGATATCTATTCATCTATTGTCTCATATATCTCCAGATCATGGTCATAATATCCTTAGCTTGGTCGTAGCCGTCAGAGCCTTTGAAAACCTCAATATACGGCTTCAGAAGTGCGTTGACGACCGCCTCGCGCAGAGGCTGCTGTTCCATTTCATAGCGCAGCGCTGCCGACAGATCGGCTTGCGATTTCGTGAATCTAAGCTGGCATGAGAAATCGTCCATCGCCTGCAAAATATCCTTCTGCTTGACCTCTTCCTGCGTCAGTTGGCCTTTCATCACATGCAGCTTCTCATCGTCAATGACGGAGGTGTTCCTCTCAACCAGGCATTCGATAATATGGCTCATGTAGTGCGGCAATACTGTACTGGCGACATCCTTTGGATCGAGGGTTTGATTGATATTCTTGGCCGTGAACATCAGGTGCTGTTGAATCCCCATGAAAATTACAGCGGCCTCAAAAGCGCATCGGCGTAATTTTTCGCCGTAAACGTCAACCAGACGGTCCGCGAGCCATCCGATTTCTACGATGCGATGGTGCATGACATATTGCTTCATTTCTTTATCCCTGGAATGCAGGATTTCCTCGAACAAGGCGGATAAGCCGTATTTCTGGCTCGTTTGCGAGATCATCGCGATTTGCTCGATTAAGACGTGGATATCGCTGGGATCCTTGCCGATCTGCAGCTCGCTTCTTTTCATGCGGGCTTCGTAACGCAGCTTTTCTAATACGGCGCTGACGCAATCGTTTTTCGATGAGAAATAATTGTAGAACGTCCCTTTGGAGATGCCTGCTCGTTCAATAATATCTTGAATAGAGGTTTGCATGATGCCCTTTTCAATAAACAGGGCAAAAGCATGGTCCACCACTTGCATTTTACGTCGATTCATGAGTTCCTCCGTACATCATTATACCAACAAGTATATCCGCGAAACTTCAGAAATACAATGTGAATTATACCCTGGGTCTAAAAACTTGATTTTATTGTACCGATGATATAAAATCATCAAGTGACTTAAATTTTAAATAGAGATAGGAGAAACTTCTGTATGAGCAGCACTGTCAAACAGTTAGAAAAGCCGCCCTACTTAATGATTGGCTTGTTATTTTTTGCAACCTTTGTTGCCTTTCTTAATAATTCATTACTTAATGTCGCTTTGCCGACGATCATGCATGATTTCAGCATCGATTATTCCGCCGTTCAATGGCTGTCCACCGGCTATATGCTGGTCAGCGGGATTCTGATTCCCGTATCGGCCTTTCTTTTGATGAAATTTACGAATCGCACCTTGTTTATTACGGCCTTATCCATTTTTACCGTAGGAACCTTGATCGCTGCGATTTCTCCAAACTTCGGCTGGCTAATCGCCGGCCGGATGATCCAGGCCGCAGGCTCCTCCGTCATGTCGCCTTTGTTGATGAACATTATGCTCATCAGCTTCCCGCGTGAGAAGCGCGGCGCAGCTATGGGGGTATTCGGTCTGGTCATGATCGTGGCCCCGGCCATCGGGCCGACGCTTTCCGGTTATATCGTGGAATATCACGATTGGCGCCTGCTGTTCGAGATGATTCTACCGTTTGCGGTGATCGCGCTGCTGCTGGCCATCTGGAAGTTCCGCAGCGTGATGCCGACGAAGGAGACCAAGCTGGACTACTTCTCCGTGGTGCTTAGCACGATCGGTTTTGGCGGATTGCTGTACGGCTTCAGTGACGCCAGCAGCGCCGGCTGGGGCGACCCTCTGGTCATAACCTGCATCGTTGCCGGCGTCATTGGAGTTACGCTGTTCGTCATTCGTCAGCTGCGCCTTGAAATTCCGCTATTGAACCTGGGCATTTATAAATATCCGATGTATTCGATGGCTGCCATCATTTCGGCCGTCAATGCGGCGGCGCTGTTCTCGGGTATGATTCTGACACCAGCCTATGTGCAAAATGTGCGCGGCATTACGCCGCTGGATTCCGGTCTAATGATGCTGCCGGGTGCTATCGTTATGGGGATCATGTCCCCGATCACCGGGAAGCTCTTCGATAAGTTCGGACCGCGTGTGCTCGGTTTTGTCGGCTTGACCATTACCGCTATTGCTACGTTTATGATGTCCAAATTCAATTTGGAGACGACGTATAACCATATCATCATGCTCTACTCCCTGCGTATGTTCGGGATCTCCATGGTCATGATGCCGATTATGACCAACGGCCTGAATCAGCTGCCTACGCGCCTGAATCCGCATGGTACGGCAGCGAACAACACGGTTCAGCAGGTTGCTGGTGCGATTGGTACCGCGATTTTCGTATCGATCATGAACTCGAAAACGAAATCGAGTGCGGCCAGTCAAATTGCAGCCATGGATCCAACCACGATTACGGATCAAGTGAAGGCCCAAATCGGCCAAACAGCTCTGCTTGAAGGGATTCAATATTCCTTCCTGATTGCGGCTGCGACGACCGTGGTTGCGCTAGTGCTTACGCTGTTCGTCAAGCGCGTAGACGTAAGTAAGGAGGCTCTGGCGAAGCTTGAGAGCGAACCTGTGCCTAATGCAGCGAAATAAGTGAAGTCCAGAAATTACATTAGTTTATCCAATCATGACCACCCGTTGGACGGGTGGTTTGTTGTTGGGGTATAACCCTCTGTTGCCAAACTGCGCCTAAAGACGCTAGCCTGACCACAAATCTGTTCAGGCTCAGTGTTACTTGTTACTTGTCACTTTCACTTACCAGTTAAACTGGTTTATTTCTTTTTGCTCTTGTTGCTGCATAACGGATCTTCAATGTAGTATTTGCACATCCACTTTGTGTGAGCTAAGCTATAGCTCTTATCCAAGACTGTTCCTTTCCCAGGGCTTAGATCGAAAATGTGACTCAGAACGTGAACGAAATTTTATAACGAAGTTGATGATCGCTAACTGAGTAAAAATAACCCTCCTCAAAATGTAACGAAGCTGGGCAACGTTATTTCAGTCTTTACTGCTCCAAACAGAGGATAAACGGCAAATAGAGTGTCTGAGATTCGTTGCTATGAACGTTTTTGTCAAACCCTCTATTTTTTCTGCCTGAGCACGTGGCGCGAGAGCAAAAATGCGAGCGACGGTCGGCACGCTGCTATCCGTGGGTTGGGTACCACATGTTATGCCTTCGTCAAGGAGAGCTTTTGCAAGCTAGAAACGCACGTTCAGTTCTTGGCAAACCTAGTGCAAACGAATCACGTATATTCTCTCCCGAACCTTCGTTTGCTCCCGGGCCTCGTGCTCCGGCGTGAGCT
>NZ_KB907265.1 GCF_000381905.1 Paenibacillus fonticola DSM 21315
TAGACTGCATAGTATCAGCTCTCCTTTGCTATGTAGCTCTGAAATGGTTGGTCTTTCCACTTTCCATTTTAACCTACGAGATGTAGCAATGTGGAGGGCTGTCTGTTTACGTTCATCATAGCTAGAATCAAACAACAGAGCCTGAACATCTCAATTGTATTGGAATGGCCTTGTGGGTCAAACCCTCGATCCCTCCACCCGCATAGTGAACTGCCCCCTAGTGTTAGACACCATCTAACATATTGGGGTGCAGTTCAATAGCGGGTAGTTTTTTATTTTGCGCGTTTCACGCACTCAACTGGCTAAAGCCTAAACAAAAAAAACCGCACACAGCTTATCAGCTTTGTGCGCGGTTGGGAGACAATGTTTCTATAAAATGATGGCAATCAGCCCGCCGGAGCCTTCATTAATAATGCGGCCCAGCGTCTCCTGCAGCTTGTAGCGGGCGTTGTCCGGCATCATGGCGATTTTGCCCTGAATGCCTTCCCGGACGATGGAATGCAGGGAGCGGCCGAATATGTCGGATTCCCATATTTTTATCGGATCGTTCTCGAAGTCCTGCATCAAATACCGCACCAGCTCTTCGCTCTGCTTCTCCGTGCCGATGATCGGCGCGAATTCGGACTCGACGTCGACCCGGATCATATGAATCGACGGCGCCGTCGCTTTCAGTCGCACCCCGAACCTGGAGCCTTGGCGAATGAGCTCCGGCTCATCCAGCGCCATTTCGGCCAGAGAAGGAGCAGCGATGCCGTATCCGGTCGTCTTGACCATTTCCAGCGCTTCCGCGAAACGGTCATATTCCTTCTTCGCATGCGTGAACTCCTGCATCAGCTGCAGCAGGTGATCCTTGCCTCTGATTTCAACGCCGACGACCTCCATCAAAATTCGGTCATACAGATCGTCAGGCGCATATAGGTCAATTTCCGCTACGCCCTGCCCCATATTCAGGCCGCTGAGTCCAGCCCGGTCGATAAATTCATATTCAAGAAAATTGCTGACGACCCGGTCGACGTCACGGAGACGCCGAATATCTTTGACCGTATCACGAACGGAATTTTCGTAGTTGCTGCGCAGCCAGTGATTTTCGTTCAGCACCATAACCCAGCTCGGCAAGTTCACGTTGACTTCGTGCACCGGGAATTCATACAGCACTTCGCGCAGTACTCCGGTCACGTCCTCCTCCGTCATTGTCGCCGCGCTTAAAGCGATGACCGGAATATCGTACTTCTCGGCGAGTTCCCCGCGAAGCTGCTGCGCTTCCTCGCTCAGCGGGCGCGTGGAGTTGATGACAAGCACAAACGGCTTGCCGACCTCCTTCAATTCCGCGATCACACGCTCTTCGGATTCCACGTAAGAGTAGCGCGGAATGTCCGCAATCGTGCCGTCCGTCGTTACTACGACGCCAAGTGTGGAATGCTCCTGAATGACTTTACGCGTCCCGATTTCTGCCGCTTCCTGGAACGGAATCGGCTCTTCAAACCACGGTGTGGAAATCATGCGCGGGCCGTTCTCATCCTCATAGCCTTTTGCCCCTTCGACGGCGTAGCCGACGCAATCTACGAGCCTGACATTTACTTCCAGCCCTTCTGCCACTTTGATTTGCACCGCATTGTTGGGCACGAATTTCGGCTCGGTCGTCATGATCGTCTTGCCGGCTGCGCTTTGCGGAAGTTCATCCACTGCACGGATCCGATCGGCTTCGCTGGAAATGTTCGGCAGAACGACCGTTTCCATGAAGCGTTTAATAAAGGTCGATTTTCCGGTTCGGACGGCTCCAACCACACCGAGATAAATATCTCCCCCGGTGCGTTCGGCAATGTCCTTGTAAATGTCCACTTTCTCCAATACCAATGATATCCCCTCCTCAAAATTCGCCGAAGGAAAAATGCCTTGAGAGCATCCGCTTCGTTATTTGCGACAACTCGTACATTCATTTGGACTAGTAACATCATATGTAGCAAATGCTGTATTATGACGGATTATACCGTCCAAGCCTACTTTTTTTTGCACACTATCCCTCTATGGATCCTCTTTATTTTCCGCCATATTACAAATATATGTGAACCTCCCGGTTCGTATGACAGGCAAAAAAAGCCGCCCTATCACTTCAGCAAAGTAATAGGACGGCATTTTTTGAGCCTTCAGTTTGAGCATTCATTTTGAGCCTTCATTTCGATCCTTCAAAGTATGTGATTCACTATTCGACCTGCGGTACCGGGGCACCGTCCAGCCAAGCATAAGGCAGTGATTTGACCGGTACGAAGTAAGATTGGTTGCTTAAAATTACCCGAAGATCACCATCTTCCTCACTGACTGCTGAGCCGGATTTATCGATTGCCTGCATAATATCCCAAGCATAGTCGACGTACACCTGACCATTTGCATCGACTATATAAGGAAGCTGCTCCCTGGAAAATACGCTAGTTAGCGCATAATTTTCACCGCGAACTTTGTTCAAATCGACTTCATGCAATCCGGGATACACTTCCGTCTCGGATGTTACCGGCCATTGTCCCGGATTGGACCGCCCATATTGATCTACCAGCCGCTGTACATCATTAACTTTCTGTACCGTGACTAAATCCATCACCTTTACCGTCGGATTCGTCTCTTCATCAATGACGAGAAAATAGGCGCTGCCCCCCTGCTCAAAAGCCGTTGCCGGAATCTCGTCGATATATCCCATTTTATGCAGCTTGTCTAAATCAATACGGAATTTTTCGTATCGAGGCACTTCCTCCCCTGCTGTAATGATCGGCAGTATTCCTTTGTCGGCCTGAAATTGATTTAGCGCGTTTTGGATCCGGTCTACGCTTTCCCGGTAGGACACCGCATTCTCCTGGCGCTTATCTCCCGGGTACATGCAGCCTGACATGAATGATACCGCCAACATCATAATAATGAGCAGTCCGGCATACCGGACAACCCCCTTGCTTCTCGCTAAAAAATTAACTGAACGTTTCAAAGCTCTTCATCCTTTTTGTCGTTTATCCGTATTTTATATCTATGGCCATTTACCATAAATCCTCATTACGCTGCTCGAGCTGCTTGCGGATCGCTGCTTTGAGGGGATCTTCCGGGACGTTTACTGCAGTGTCGCCGCATATTTTCGCCTGACACGCCAAACGAACTCCTTGCTCCAACAGTGGACCTAGCTTGCGAAGCTCGCTAGCGGTCGGAGGGGTAAGCGCTTTGCCATGCTCTTCATCTACTTTCACTTTGCACATTAAACAGCCGGCATTGCCCCCGCAGCGCGTAGCGATATGAATTCTGGCATCTCGTGCAGCCCGCAGGACGGTAGTTCCCCGCCGTACCTTTACGGTTTTCCCTGACGGCATAAATTGAATTGATATATGCACTCCCGGCTCCTCCTATGCTTCGGCGTTTCGCTTGATCAGCCATTGCTCGTACAATTGAGGCGCCTGCAGCAGTTCGGCTACACCGCTCACCACCTGGGGTTCCCACACATTCCCCGCTAAAAGCGCCTGCAGCAGGGGCATGTGATGGTCCGGCGAAGAGCGGATAACTTGCGCCACAGCTGTGTAGCGATCCGGACGCTCTCTAAGCACGTTGAACAGCAGCTCATGAGCGAGCGGCATCAAAGGGACCGAGACCCCTTCCAGCAGCTTGTTATGAGCGTGTTCTTTTAAAACGGCGTTGACTTCCGTCCGGTAAATCGATTTTCCCTTCCGGATTTCAAAGCTGCCGACGAGTTCAATCGTTATAGCTTTGATACGATAATGGCTAAGCAGGGAGGCATAGCAGCCGCTCTCGTCCCATTTGGGCTCATCCAGGGACTGTCCGGCCAAACGGTCATGAAGCCCGCTTAAATCCGCTCTGTCGCAGTACACATCTATGTCACGCGGAGCCCGCTCAAGCGGAACCCCTTGCAGCCATAAACCGCAGCTTCCCCCCAACAGCCAAGTAGCCCCGGCATTATTTAATTGAGCGCATAGTTCGGTTAATGCTGCGGCTAAATCGTCATGGCTATCCCCAATTACGTCTTTATTCATCAACTTCCTCTTCCTTTGCTCCGTTGTCCAGGCCGTATCCGCCTTGCTGTTATTATGTAATCGATACAAGCCCCATCAGGAACCCGGTTAACATAATGACAAAAGCAAGCAATGACAATATGCCTTTTACAATTCCTTTTGTTTTCGTACGGGCGAAGGTGACCAAAAAGACGGACAAACCCATTACCAAAATTGCTGCTATCGATAACCACATTTTCGTCATTGCATCCATGAACTAAACTCTCCCATTAACGTTAATGATATGATGAATATTATAGCATTTTGCACCGAAACAGGCTATGTATAAGAGTTATTGATCCCGGTGAACTGACACCAACGAAAAAAACCGCGGCAAATCGCCGCGGAGTTGCAAATCTGCAGGTACCTCATCAGCACCTTTACTTCTTTAGCATTAATTTCATTAATGCTTCCATATTGTTCGGATTCATGCCGCTCTTCTTGACGGCTCCGATAATTTCCGTGATCGTGCTCTCCGAGACAGGTACTTTTGCCATAGCCGATACCTGCTTGATCAGCTTCCGCAGCTCTGCTTCACTTTGCAAAGTAGAGGGTTTGACAGTGCTTGCCAGCTTTTTTACAGAGCCTTCGGTAATATTTTTGCCGGCCTTTTTGTTAATGGCGTTCAGGGCATCTTTGGAAATTTTGCTCATATTCTCCCCCCTTCGGCTGTCCTCTTTCACAATGTATGAGAAACAGCCGAAAAAGGTGTGTGCAATTACCGCAGCAAGATAAACAATTTAGGTGTGCCACTGCTCCCAAGTTTCCAGTGACATCACTTCCATTTCGGTTTTTCGATCCCGTCCCATCAGGGACTCTACAGCAACTCTTGGCTCAATGCCGTCGAACAGCACATGATATAGCTGCTGGGCAATCGGCATCTGCACCTGATATTTTTCGGAAATGGTCCGCGCTGCCTTTGTCGTACGAATCCCTTCCACGACCATGCCCATCGAGCCGAGAACCGCATCCAGCGCTTTGCCCTCGCCGAGCATAAAGCCTGCCCGCCAATTACGGCTATGACGGCTTGTAGCGGTAACGACCAGGTCACCCACTCCAGCCAGGCCGGCAAAAGTGAGCGGATTTGCTCCCATTTCCACCCCTATGCGGGTAATTTCTGCGAGTCCGCGGGTGAGGAGCGCTGCTTTGGCATTGTCTCCGTATCCGAGACCGTCCGACATGCCGGCACCTAAGGCGATAATGTTTTTTAGCGCACCGGCCAGCTCTACGCCGACCATGTCCCGGTTAGTATATACCCGAAAGTACGAATTCATAAATAAATCCTGCGCGATTTGGGCTTGCTCTTCATCTAATGAGGCTACGACAACGGTCGTAGGACAGCGTTTCACGACTTCTTCGGCATGACTCGGGCCGGACAGGACGACAATACGCCCGGCATCGCATCCCAACTCCTCGGCAATGACGACAGAAATCCGTTTCAGGGTTTCGGTTTCAAAGCCTTTGGTCGCATGGACGACAGTCATATTTTCTGTCCAATAAGGCTTTAGAGCACGGGCTACATCGCGGACGGCAGAAGAAGGAGCTACGATGACCACGGCTTTCGCGCCAGAAACCGCTTCCGCCATATTTGTCGTCGCTACAATACGGGGCGTTAATTCGACCCCGGGCAGAAATTTTTCATTCCGGTGCTTTTCGTTAATTTCGTCTCTTTGCGCCTCGTTACGGGTCCAGATCATTACATCCCTTTGTTCAGCTAGGACGCTGGCCAATGCTGTTCCCCAGCTGCCCGCTACCAATACAGCCGCTTTATCAGACAACGCGTTTACCTCCCTTGGAGCCTAATTTATTCTCTTTGCCTTGAACCAGTTTTACGATATTGGAACGGTGTCTCCAGAAAGCAAAGACAAATATAATAAGACTAGTCCATAAATATGGGCCGATCTCTCCCCCGAGAACAAGAAATAACGGGGTAAGCAAAACAAACAGCAAAGAGCCAAGAGAAACATATCTTGTAATGACAATAGACAAAATAGCAATAATTCCGGCATAAAGCGCCGGAAAGAAAAATAAAGTAGCCATTACGCCGATTGTTGTCGCAATCCCTTTGCCGCCGCGAAAACGGAAATACAGGGGCCAATTGTGGCCGATGATGGCTGCAAGGCCGCATAGCAGCGGAACCCAAACATATTCTCCCCCTAACCAGCGGCCAATCCAAACAGCAGCAATACCCTTGAGAACATCTAGCGCAAGCACCATGATCGCCGGCCCTTTGCCGAGCACTCTCAGTGTGTTGGTAGCTCCAGCGTTCCCGCTACCGTGCTGACGGATATCGATTCCTTTCAAGGACTTCGCCAGCACGACACTAAAGCTGACCGATCCCAACAAATAACTGAAAATTACTGCAATCACGGGTAAAATCACATTTTTCCTCTCCTAACTTTCATCAGACTTCCGGCGCGTAAACAAGCGAATTGGTGTACCTTCGAAATCAAAAGCCGCCCTGATTTTGTTCTCCAAATAACGCTCATAGGAAAAGTGCATCAGTTCCGGATCATTTACAAATACAACGATGGTCGGCGGCTTTACCGTGACCTGCGTTACGTAATTAATTCGCAATCTTCTGCCTTTATCGGTAGGCGGAGGGTTAATCGCAATCGCATCAGATACGACATCGTTCAGCAAATGCGTCTGTACTCTTTTTGCATGCTGATCCGCCACATGCTGTACGACAGGGAGTAGTCTGTGGAGGCGCTGCTTCGTTTTAGCGGAAAGGAACACAACTGGCGCATAAGTCATGAACAAGAAATGATCGCGGATTTTCTGTTCAAATTGATGCATCGTTTTGTCGTCCTTCTCTACAACGTCCCATTTGTTGACGACGAACACGGAAGCTTTACCCGCCTCATAGGCATAACCGGCGATATGCTTATCCTGCTCGATGATCCCTTCCTCGCCATTAATCAGAACGAGCACGACATCCGCCCGCTCAATCGCTTTCATAGCGCGCATCACGCTGTATTTCTCCGTCGTTTCGTACACCTTGCCGCGTTTGCGCATTCCAGCGGTATCGATAAGCACGTAACGCTGCCCATCCTTCTCGAACGGCGTATCGATCGCATCGCGGGTCGTTCCGGCGATATCGCTGACGATAACCCGTTCCTCACCTAAAATCGCATTAATCAGTGACGATTTTCCTACATTCGGCCGCCCAATCAAAGCTACGCGAATGACGTCCTCGTCATATTCATCATCCGCCAGTTCGGGCAAATTGTCCGAAATCGCGTCAAGCAAGTCACCAATCCCTGTCCCGTGGCTGCCAGAAATGCCAATAGGATCGCCGAATCCCAAATTATAGAACTCGTAAATAAGATCGGAACGTCCGATATTATCGACTTTGTTCACGGCAACGATAACCGGTTTGCCGCAGCGGTACAGTAAATTTGCGACTTCCTCATCCGAGCTCGTTACGCCGGCCTTGGCATCGCACATGAAGACGATGACATCCGCCTCTTCGATCGCCAGTTCTGCCTGCATCCGGATCGACTTCAAAATCGGCTCTTCATCTCCGAGCTCGATGCCCCCCGTATCGATAATGCTGAACGGTTTGCCGTTCCATTCGCCCAAGCCGTAAATGCGGTCGCGCGTAATTCCGGGCTTGTCTTCCACAATTGCAAGGCGGTCCCCGATAATCCGGTTAAAAACCGTGGATTTCCCCACATTCGGCCTTCCTACAATCGCCACAACGGGTCTTGCCATAAGGATACCTCCCAGTTCATTCTTATATTTAAACGAAAAGCTTACAATGTCAATGATTCACGAATATCATCATAGCAAAAAAAGCTTTAATTGGCTAACGTTTCATTGCTTATTTTCTGCATCACTTTGTACCTAAAAAAGGAACAACAAACGTTACTATTATTGCCGGTCCCGCTTTCTTTACTCTGGAGCCGCCATAAGTCGACCCGGAAAAATAAAAATCGGCGAACCCATGTTAGGGGGTCGCCGATTTTATGCCTGCTATATCCCGTCGCTTATTTCCATTTGCTCAATTTGTCGCCAAAGCGCTCGCCAAGGGTAATGCTCAGTCCTTGGTTATTCAAAGACACGTTAGGATTATCGCCTAAGTCTTCTTTTCTCACGCTGCTGCCTCTGGACGGTTTTTCGCTTCTTTCCGGCACAGCTGGAGCTTCTTCGGTCTCCTTGATGCTAAGGCTAATCCGTTTCTCAGCCGCATTCACATCAAGAATTTTAACTTGGACCGTCTGTCCTTCCTTCAACACTTCATGCGGTGTACCGATATGTTTATGGGAAATTTGAGAGATATGAACAAGTCCTTCAACCCCAGGTGCAATTTCAACAAAAGCACCGAAGTTCACAAGACGCTTCACTTCACCGCTCACGATATCTCCCGATTTAAATTGCTCGGCAGCCGTTTCCCAAGGGCCAGGTGTTGCCGCCTTAATGCTAAGGCTGATCTTCCCTTTCTCAGGATCAACTTTGAGAACTTTCACCTTCACTTGCTCTCCTTCAGAAAGCACATCGGCCGGCTTCTCAACATGGCTCCAGGCAATTTCGGATACGTGAACGAGTCCGTCTACGCCGCCTACATCGACGAATGCTCCGAATTGAGTCAGGCGCTGTACCGTACCTTCGATCACTTGGCCTTCTTGCAATTCACTCATCACTTTCAGCTTGTTCGCTTCAAACTCTTCGTCAAGCACATCTTTCTGAGACAAAATAACTTTGTTGTTCTCAGGATCGATTTCCTTCACTTTAACGCGAAGTGTGCGCCCTTTATAATCGCTGAAATCTTCAACGAAGTGACGCTCCACCATCGATGCCGGGATAAATCCGCGAACGCCGACATCAGCGACGATTCCGCCTTTTACGACATCAGCAACAGTAACCTCGAAAGTCTCTTGACTTTCAAAACGCTGCTGAAGTACTTCCCACGCATTCTCGCTGTCGATCGCACGCTTGGATAGCACGAGGCGTTCTTTCTCATCGTCAATGCTGACGACTTTCGTCTCTACTTCTTGGCCCACTTCAACGGCATCCGCAGCGCTGTCCAAATGAACAGAAGACAATTCACGAATAGGAATAACGCCGTCATATTTATATCCAATGCTTACATAAGCCTGGTTATCCTCGATTTTGACGATCGTTCCTTTGACGGTGTCCCCTTTTTTCAAGGATACGATTTGATCCAGTTCATCCTGGCTCACTGCCTCGACAGCTTCTTGATTTTTGATTTCTTCCGACATGTCAATACCCTCCTCAATTCAGCAACCCATTTATTTAAACCCGCTTAATGCGAAGTTCAAAACAACTTTATTGATGATAGCTTTCCAAATGCTCTATAGCTTCATGCATATTCAGAGCTTATTCAGCGATCATTCCTTACCCTTGAGCTTTAAGCTCGTTAATACGGGCCATGATTATCTCCGTTGCCCGTTCTGCGGCGTCAGGCACATCGCCGTTTTTGAATTCCGTTAAATCGATTGGAGCTCCGTAGACAACTTTCACTTTCCTGAACAATTTATAATTGCCGACTATAGCTACGGGAATGACCGCACAATCACTGCGAAGTGCGAAGGTCGCTGCTCCTCTTTTGCCCATCCCGCCTGAACGGGACCCTTCTGGGAAAATTCCCATCACCTTGCCCGTCCGCAAAATGGTTAACGACGTCTTGATCGACTCCTTGCTAACGCCTCCCCTTTTGACAGGAAACGCACCAAGTTGTGTAATCAGCCAGCCAAATCCGAAAATGTCGAACAATTCTTTCTTCGCCATAAAATGCACTTTTCGCTTCAAAAGGATTCCGATCGTTGGCGGATCCAGTACACTGATATGATTGGAACAGAGCAGTACGCCGCCTTCCTTGGGGATATGCTCAAGACCTTTCCCCTCCAAACGGAATAGCGCTTTATAAATTAGTATTAATGCACCACGGCAAAAGCTATAAATCATTCCTGTTCTCTCTCCCATAAGCTTCGGTTAATGAAACGATGCGGCTTGCCACTTCACGAGGAGTCAATTGTGTCGTATCCAGCAGTATAGCATCCTCAGCCTGACGAAGGGGGGACACTTCCCGCTCCTGGTCCAGCCGATCCCGCTCTGCGATATCATGGGCGATCTTCTCCATCGTAATTCCTTGCTGTTCCTGCATTTCATTGAATCTGCGACGGGCGCGCTCCTCTACGGTAGCCGTCATAAACACTTTCACTTCGGCATCGGGAAGCACCGTCGTACCGATATCGCGTCCGTCCATGACGACGCCTTTGCGCAAGGCCATTTGGCGTTGAAGAGATACGAGCCATGCCCGCAGCCCCTCGATTTGCGCATATCGGGACACTTGAGAGCTAACCGTTAGAGAACGGATTTCCGCGGTAACATCTTGACCGTTTACGATGACTTGCTGTCCATCTTCTCCCGGTATTAATTCAATACCCAAGTTCTGTATAGAATGAAGCACTTTGTCTACTTCTTCCGGCTGTATGCCGAGATTTTGCAAATACCAGGTTGCTGCGCGATACATTGCACCAGTATCTACATAGACGTAGGACAGCAGGCTTGCCACCATCCGGGCGATTGTGCTTTTACCCGCACCGGCAGGTCCGTCAATCGCGATGTTGATCTTGCCATATTGTGATGACGATGTCCTTGCCAACGGTGACGCCTCCTCATGAAAAACACGGTCTCAATAAAAAAGCAGGCATTGCCTGCGACGTGAAAATTATACCACACAACGGAATGGGATGCAAAAAAACCGAAACTTTCCTGGCTTGCCTAGCGACCTAATGGTTGTTCGATTGCAACGCCCTCAAATTTATCAGCAGAGGCGATATATTCTCTTAAAACGGGAATACGAAGTGCCGCCTGGAAGAGGCACAGTCCGATCAAACAGGTGATGGTCATTCGGATTAACACCGCTTCTGCCCGGCTGCTGAATTGCAAAAACATTTCCGTATATTCCTTAGAACCGCTGTCCTTCGCCATAACGAACCTCCTGCTTCATTAGATACTGATATTTTATCCAACAAAACAGCAGGCCAACCCGCGGTATCCATACGATATGCTAATTAACGTTTCTGACGTATCCCGTACCACGTATCTTCTAAGCAGTTTAACGATTTTTAAAATCAAACTGGCGTTCGAAGCAATAGCGAATCAGCTTCTGCCGCTCCATGTCGGAGATGCTTACAAATTTCACCATCGTCATCGTCCGGCCTGTCTCAAGCTTTTTCGTACGTACGATTTGGGCTTCAAATGGAACATGGTCGATGGAGCCGTTCTTAAACGACAGAAGCAGCCAGCAAAACAGCGGTTCCCCTTCAGCAAGCTTGTACTTGCTGTCCGCAAGAAAAGACACCCCGCCGCCGCCGACGTCTTCAGTGAAGGCTACAAAGCGGGTATTATCCTTCAGCCTGACTGCCAAATCAAGCTTGGCTATGACACGCAAGAAGTGGCGACGCTGAATTTTGGTAATCGTTTCCGGTTCAGGCTTCCTGATCCTTACAAGCTGAACGACATCATCTGCAAACCCGAGTACATAGGTATTGAAGTAATTTTTCACGCCCTGCTCAGTCAAAAAGTAAACAGATAATTCATCTCCCATATACAGCCGTTTAATCCGTCCGCTGCCGCTTTCAATTGGTACTTCTATCAAAAGCGTATCTTCTTCCATATCCGCGATCCGCGATTTGCATTCTTTGTCCATATCTTTGCCGTCCGCTGATGCAACCTGAATATATAACAGGTCATTCACATTAGGAAACAAGCCCCTCCACCGCCTCAATTCGTTATATAACTATTACCAATTGATTATAGCATGCACTAGGTCTATTGGAGCAACAAATTAAATAGCCCTTACCTCTTCATTTCTTAATCCTTAAAAACGCTCCAAAAAAACGAATGACTAGAAGCTTATGCTCCTAGTCATTCGTTCAATCGGCCGATAAAATGTGTAAGGTCAGAATGACCGTTCCGGCTTCACATGACCGTCGCGAATTTGTTCCACGACTTCTTCATCTCCGTTATCAGCATTTAGATAAATGCGATATTTTGAGCCGTTAATCGCGCCGCCGAACTCATATGTCAGCACCTTTTCGGCCCTGTCATTTTCGATCAGCGCCAGGCGCTGATACTGCTCCTTGTATTCGGGATTCAAACGTTTACGGGCCTGCTGCAGAGTCAGCTTTGGCTTTTCCAGCTTTCTGTCCTTGCCTTCCTGTTGCTCGTATACGTAGTCACTGGCCTGCATCCCTATTACGTGGCCGTTATCGAGCGCAACCCTTAACGTTATTTTCTCCGGATAGATCAGCACATCCCCATCTTTTCTTACATAAGTGAAGCTGCCGATATTGTCGTATTCATCGTAAGTAACCGGCGTCAGATCATTGTAGCCCTTACTGGACAAAAACTGATCCGCGCTCACTCTGGCTGATTCGTGGGAAACCGCTTTTGCACCGATATGGCGATCGCTCCAGTAATTGATCAAATGTCCGCCATTACGGGTAAAGTCCATAGTGAGCGCTTCATCTTTAGTGCTGCCTGGAACTTTCGCTGTATACGAGGCCCACTCCGTCCCTTTCCCGTTCTCGGTAACCTTAATGTCCTGGGTATGTTGAGCGCCAGCGAAATGAGCGGCTTTATTTTTAATATCTTGAACCGTCACCGGATTCCCGCCAAGTTTTTTTACCGAGCGCTTATTGTAAATGCTTGATACGGACGGTCCCCAATCCAGCTCCGGATATTCGCCAACACGTTTGTCCACCGTCTTGAAGCCATCGATAATCGTATTGTCCTGCTGACTATCCGGATTCGCCAGCGCCGTCTCCACATCCATCCAGCGCAGACGATTGGCAATAACCTTGTCCTGAACCTGCTGCAATTGCTTAGAAATTTGGGAAGAGCTTTTGTAAAGCTCCTTCAAATTTTTAAGCTCACCGTCACTGAGCGGCTGTTTCGTCAAATCCCGAATCCCTGCTTGATAAGAAAACTTCGAGATGCGGGACAAAAACTCCTCCGTTTTGTTAAAAGGAAGCAGCGTCAAAGGAAGCTGGTTGATTTCATTTTGCGCTTCACTCGTAATTCTCCACACATTTACGAGTCCCTTCCGCTGCGACCCCGATGAGGCGCTATGAACTGCCAGCGTATTTCCGAGCTCCCCGTGCAGTTTGTCAACATGAAAGGACAAATTGTGGAACGCCCGTTGATACTGATTCTCCGCTTTAATTAAAATCGCGTTCTTTTCTTGATTTTCCTGGTATCCCCACATTAAAGCACCGATTAACAAAACCGTTGCGATCGGAAACAAAATGGCACTTAAACGTTTATACATATCATTTACACTCCTTCCTTCAACGAACTGAAGTTAGTTTGACAAGAAGGAGGTAAGTTTATTCATTATTAGCTGCAGTTCCTAAATTCATTTTTTGTTCGAAATATTTGCCGGTCATCCTGGTTGTTGGCACCTCTCAAGGTCTGCTCTTGTCGTTAAGGCATATCCTCTTCAATATCGAAATAATGGCGATTGTCACAAAGACATTGTTTAAATCCCGTCTCGATATGTCCCCGCTCTTTTCTACCGCGAAGCACGAAACGTTCACCGCAGGATTTGCACGTAATTTTTACTTTTACCCGCACAAAAAAGACACCCCTTTCAGTTTCCACGATTTTCAAATGGTGGATAAACTGTTTTTAGGATGCCCTGTTTTCGGTCTTGTTAACCCTGTCCCCCAGAAGGCGGCGGAAAGGAGATCGCTTGTTAGCCCGATACATCTTGCCAATGCCTCCGTACCATAGAAACACCATCAATGGGATGATGTACCAGATCCAGTACTGTGAAATGTTCTCCAATATCCAATCATACACCCCGTGATAAAATAAAGGCATCAGTAAAGAATAGGCAAGGAATCTTCGGCTTTCTTTACCTGCAGCAAATTTGGCACGTCCCATGTAATAGCCCATCATGACTCCGAATAACGCGTGACCTGAAACCGGCAGCAGTGCCCGGATTAACAAGGTTGCGACGGATGCCTGCTGAGCGAAAGAATAAATCACATTCTCAACCGTAGCGAAACCTAGTGAAATAGCGGTAGCATACATGATACCGTCATAGGGTTCATCGAACTCCGTATGATTGTATATCATATGAAACAAAACAAACCATTTCAACGACTCTTCCACACCAGCTGAGATCAAAAAAGCATTGACCAAGGAACCGTCCCCCAGCCAAAGCATCAATCCTTGCTGTACAATCATAACCGGCAGGATAATGACAAAGCCGAGAAAAAACACTTTAATAACCATATGCAGCGGTTCGGCTTCGTACTTGTCCTTAAGATAGAAATAAGTTAACAAGGCGATTCCAGGGGCTACCGCTGCGGTCACAATCGAGATAAAAATCAACGGTTATCCCCCCTCATCGACCGTTTACAACTCTTATCCAGCTTTTGGCGATGTCGAACAATTCGACGATCTATATAAGTTGAACAATTGAAATGGATGTGCAGCAAGTCGTAAAATGATTCTGCGATCACTGTTGCTCCCAAATTTCTTAAGATGTTATAGGTTCTTAAGAGGTAGAATATCACCTCACAAAGGCGACCACAAGCGTATGCTCTCGAAGCAGCTTTCTTTCAGAAAGCTATCAGTTCCTTCGGAATCATTTTCTCCCTTGCCTGCATTCATTTTAAGTTCATCTTATCTAAATTAGTCCTGACGTTTGAAATTATCGCAGATAATCCCTACTGCATTATCGGCCATGACCCGCTTGCCGTACTCTTCCAGCATCGCAGGGGTTACCGATGTAGCCTCGCCGAATTCAGCGAGAACCGCAATGACAGCTGGATGTCTGCCAGCTTCCAATTCGTCAGGCTCTAATTGAAGAATCCATTTCCCATTATATTTATACAGTCTGCCAGCTTCTGTAAGCATCGGCCGCAGAACGTGAGCCGCTTCAATCAGCACTTCAAAATCATCAAAAGAATATAGAATCGTATCACTCTGCTCTAGCGTTACTTCCATCTCATATACTTCATCCGGCAATTCATCCTCATAGTGCGTTCCGATCCCATGATTGTGATCGTACTTACCTCGCGTCACTATGACGACCATTCCCTGAGCAGGAAGCGCGAATACCTCGACAGCCAAAGGGCCTGTAGCGTCAAACCCCACTTCATTATAAGCCTGATCCATCATCTCCGTGAACAGGTCATGTACCTTGGGAATTTCCTGCCACATGTCCTCTTTCTGAATGCCGCGTTCGCTAAGGTCGTCAAACGTGAGGAAAATCCGTATCTTATCCTGGCCAATTCTTTCTATTCTCATACAGGATCCTCCTCCCCAAGCCTTGTTATAACAGATTATGAAACCTGCTGTAATATGTGCTGGAAATGGTTCTTTGTAAGTATGTTATCATTTATCTTACTTAAATGCACGCAATAAAATAGACAAAAAAAGAATCATTTTCCGCCCAACTACATAGGAGCTGAAAATGATCCATAAATTGGTATATTTTATAGTCCGGGAATGACCGAATTCGTCTCCTTCAAAATTTGCTCAACCTCACGGCGCACATCCGCATTGCCTTTGATAAAGTCCGTAATTTGCTTCAGATTGTATTCCTTCGAATGACTCGCATTGGCCGGAGATGCGGAACTGGGATACACCTTTTCGCCGCTAGTACTGCCTGTGCTGCTTGTGCTGCTTGTGCTGCTTGCACCGCTTGCTGCCGCAGAGCCCGAATTCCCCGCCGATTGATGGGAATTCCCTTTGCCCGCGCCCCCCATCGATAACCCTGCTAATTTCATAATCGTTCCTTTTCCCTCTTGACCTGACATTGATCCGTTTTTCTTGGCTGCCCAGACGACAGCCGCTGCTCCAACTAATGCACCACATAAAAATGAGACAGATCTCACCCAAAAAACCTCCTTCAATTGTGTTAAAATCAGTTGTAGTGTTCGCGTAAAGAATTAAACTCATGCGTATTAATTACAGGAAAGAACACGGAAAGCGAGATGAATTCCTTTGTTTAAAAGTAAGCTTTTGCTCCTCGCCGCCTGCTGTATAATACTTAGCTCATGCAGTCAGGATCGTCCCGCATCCAAGCCTATCGCTTCCAACGCCTCATCAAACCAGCCTCCGGAAGCGAATTCTGTGGATTTACCGGATCAAAGCGGTACGGAGGCCAATGACAGCAGTTTAAACGGCAACAGCGGTTCCGCCCCCACAGAAAATGTACAGCCGCAAGAAGCTTCCACCGAGCCCCCCGAAATTCCACAACATAAGTATCACATTAATAATGTGTACCGTGTCGTGCCAAATGAGGACGGGATCGAGAAGAAAGTCGTCTTACTCACGTTCGACGATGGGCCTAAAGAAAAGGAAATGCTGGAGGGTTTGCTGGATACGCTCGATAAACACGAAGCTAAAGCGATATTTTTTGTCAACGGCTACCGGGTGAAAAGCAATCCGGATTTATTGAAGCTGATTTATGACCGCGGCCAAATTATTGGCAATCACAGCTGGGATCATATCGATTTGAAAAAGGAATCCGCCGACAGTGCCCGCAAGCAGGTGGAAGACGTTCAGCAGATCGTCGAGGAAACCGTCGGTGAGCGGCCGCGATTTTTTCGTCCTCCCTTCGGCTCAGGCAATGAGACGCTTCACAGCATAGTTGAAGAGAACGATATGATTTACATGACCTGGTCAAACGGCTCGCTTGACTGGGACGCCAAGTTCAAAAACAAGCCGGATGGCGTCATTCAAAATGTGATGGACCAGCTCCACCCTGGCAGCAACATTTTGATGCATGAGCTCCCTTGGACCGAGGAGGCGCTGGATGAGCTGCTGACGAAAATAGAGACGGAAGGCTATGGATTCGTCGATCCGCGGACGATCTCGGCTCCTCCCGAAAATTGAGGCGGAATCGTAAATACGCTGGCTGCCGTCAGCTTCAGACAAACGGAAAGGGGTATCCCGCAAGGTCTATAAAAGACCAGGAATACCCCTGTTATTTTGTATGTTTATTACCCTTTCTATACTACAGGATCGGATTTTTTTGCGGAGACTACTTAGAAAGCGTTGGCCCTACACTGATATACAAAACTGCGATGTTACATCCCGTTGCTTTGTCCCCATGGCGACTCGCTAATACCCCACCAGAACAACGCCACCATCACGGCAATAAAAATAAACAGCAGGGCATTAAAAAAATATCTGGTCAACTTTACCCGCTGGGAAGGATAAACTTCCCGCCTGGATGGAAGCTCCTGGGCTGCTGACACTGGAGGCGCCTCGATTTCAATTAACGGGTTGTCCGAATACTCTGCAAAACGGCGATAATCCGTTGGAGCAGCTTCCGCAACAGCGCTAGCGCCATAGTCCGCGTTCAACCCGCTCTCCAAATGCCGTTTGCGCGAGGGCTTCCGTTCCTTTGCTGATTTTTTTGGACTTGCTGCCGAACTTTTGCTCCTCAGAGCTCTGGATTTCGTTTCGCCTGGCATTTGATGCTCTGGCTGCTTCCGGTGATCTTCCCCGGACCGATGATGTCTGTCTTTGGCAATGCGGCGCTGACCGTACCGCTCTATCCTGCTCAAGCGTTCACTCATTTTTCCCTCCGATATTTAATGACGAGTCCGGATATGAAATCAATAAGGAAGTGGCATACAATCGGTGCCCATAACGTACCCGCCTGTATATAAATGTAACCAAGCGCATAGCTGCTTAGAAATACCCACCCTGTCGGAATCCAGTGCCTCAGATAGCGGATATGAATCAATGCAAAAATAATACTCGTCCAATACGGCCCGATTCCATGCTGAATTGCACCGCGAAACAGCAATTCTTCACAAATCGATACAATGATGCAAATGACCGCGATATGCCAGATCGGACGGTTCCGAAACAGCATTTCGTTAATGCCCCCGTCATCGAGGCTCTCTTCTTTGACAAACCTGGACAACATAAAATCCAAACTGAACATGGCCGCTGCCAAGCCGCATCCCCAGAACAGAAAGTGAGTGTTTTCGGGAAATTGTAACAATGATATCACATTTCTCTTCTGAAAAAACAAGATGACAATTCCGATAATTAAAGTAAGTCCTTGAGTAATGTATAAATTAATTAATAATAAGCGCTCATTAAGTTGACCGGGATCGACTCTTTGAATTTTTATTTTGCCAAACTTGTTTTTTTTCATAGTATTTGTCAAACCCTGTCCTTTATTATAGTTCTAACTACAATCTAGTTCCTGGCATTTAAAGCTTCATAGTGCTCTCGGACTAAAAAACATTTACAGAGGAGCGTTTTTGACTATGCAAAAAAAATCTTATCGCTTCGAAATTTTTTTTATGCTCGGGTTTCTGTTTACGCTGATCGCCGCATTCGGAACTTTTTTCCTGGGCTTCAAAATGGGGATCAATCAGACGGAAGCAAAGTACGCTCACCTGAAAATTCAATCCGGGTTTGAAACAACGGTTTCCTACGAGCAGCAGGATCTGGTTGCTTATTACTACGTAGTGTTCCAGCCTTACGAGCAGTTCAAGGACCAATATTTCGAGCTTGTAGATCAGCTTAAACGCAGTGATTCCCGGTTGAAATCACACAGTATTTTGAAAAATATCCGCGATGCTTCACGTGATCAGTATGACCAGATTTATTATCAATCTATTACAGTGTCTTCACCTTTGTTAAAAGATGCACAAACCGATATTTTGAAAAGCTTGAAGCTGTTCGACGAAAGCATAGGCCGCATTGAAACCGGGAATAAAGCTGGTCCTGAAATTGCTAAATTGCTCGCTGATGACGACTTTACAAAAAGCGCGGAAAACTACGGGCTCAAAGCCCAGCAAAAATACTATACATCGATGATGAAATGGGCTGCGAAAAGCAACCAAGCCATTCCTGCAGATTTTTCTTTCAAAGACAGTACAACTGTCAAGGAATGGACAAACTTTCCATTAGCGGTAAAGAACAAAATTGTCAGCGACATGATGGCTAGCAGCAATTTATATGTATCTTACCTTCCGCAGGACATGACCGCCAAAATTGACCAAATGATCGACAGCGGCAAAGCCAGCTCCATGAAGCTGAATTCAGTCACATCGATCGTAAAAGTGCTCATGGACACAGATGCGGTGCAAGGCAAAGAGTTCATACGCTGGAAGTCGACTTACTATGCAAGCGAGTTCATCCCTGAGCTGCCTTTCTTCTCGGAACAATAGAAGACAGCGATGCATTACTTGGAACGGCGATATTCGACAGTACTAAAAGCATAACCAAAATAGCAAGCTTATTCAAGGTTCCTCCGTCCCTTATGATTACAGGTATTGACACATTCATTCAGCTCGTGATACATTATGAAAAATTACATTTCTAAAGCACGATGAAGGAAACGAGTTTTCGCGAAGCTTACAGAGAGCCGGTGGTGCTGCAAACCGGTAGCGGAATGGGAACTCCAGCGATCCTGAGTAATTGCGTTGAACATATTTTTTAGTAGGCGCAATCGGAGGAACTCCGTTATCAACATGTCATTTATGACAACTGAGGCTGTATCTGTGAAGAGCAGCGAATTAGGGTGGTACCACGAACAACTCTCGTCCCTTACTACGGAAGTAGTGTGCGGATTGAGAGTTTTTTTATGTTTGTGCCTCATCTTCAACCATTGTCTGCGGGCAGCTTGTTACGTGACGCTTCGCTTCTCTAACGCATTGGGACGGCATTGGGCTATAGCACCGTATACAAAACTTAAGCGAATGCTTCCGAAGAAAGTTTTGTATCGAAGACTTTCCGAAGAAGCAATGCTATATACAAAACTTAAGCGAATGCTTCCGAAGAGAGTTTTGTATCGAAGACTTTCTGAAGAAGCAATGCTATATACAAAACTTAAGCGAATGCTTCCGAAGAGAGTTTTGTATCGAAGACTTTCTGAAGAAGCAATGCTATATACAAAACTTTTAGGAGGAAAAGAAATCATGTTCAAAGTACTAGTATCAGATCCGATCAGCGACCTGGGAATTCAGCAGTTGATGGATGCAAGCGACGTTGTAGTAGAGAAAAAGACGGGACTTTCGGAGGATGAGCTCATCCAAATCATTTCCGGCTATGACGCTTTGCTCGTACGCAGCCAAACGAAAGTCACCGAGAAAATCATGGAAGCCGGAACCAATCTGAAAGTGATCGGCCGCGCAGGCGTCGGCGTCGATAACATCAACCTGGATGCGGCAACTAAACGCGGTATCATCGTTATCAACGCTCCTGACGGCAACACGATTACGACATGCGAGCACGCTTTTGCAATGATGATGGCTCTTGCCCGCCATATTCCGCAAGCTTACGCCAAGACGATTCAAGGAACTTGGGACCGCAAATTCCTCGGCGTTGAGCTGCGCAACAAGAAGCTGGGCGTACTCGGCATGGGCCGCATCGGCAGCGAAGTTGCCAAACGCGCCAAAGCGTTCGGCATGGACATCCTCGGCTATGATCCGTTCATGACGGAGGAGCGCGCCGAGAAGCTGGGCGTGAAGCTTGCCACCGTCGACGAAATTGTACGCAACGCCGACTTCATGACGATCCACACACCGTTGACGCCGGAGACGAAGCATATGATTTCCCGTCCGCAGTTTGAGGTGATGAAGAAAGGCATGCGCATTATCAACTGCGCTCGCGGCGGCGTAGTCGATGAGCTGGCATTGGTGGATGCGATCGATCAAGGCATCGTGGCCGGCGCGGCCTTCGACGTATTCGAGCAGGAGCCGCCGGCAGCGGATCACCCGTTCTTGCACAACCCGAAAATCATCGTTACACCGCACCTGGGCGCATCGACCGTAGAAGCTCAGGAAAACGTAGCGATCGACGTTTCGGAGCAAGTACTGCACATTTTGCGCAACGAGCCGTTCAAGAACGCGGTCAATATGCCGCCGGTAGCAGCAAGCGTGATGAACAAGCTGCAGCCGTTTTTCGATCTAGGCGAAAAAATCGGTACATTTGCGGCCCAGTTGAATAACCAGGCTGTGCATGAAATCCATGTCGAATACGCCGGAGATCTGGCAGATGTAGATACACAACCGCTAACCCGCTACATTATCAAAGGGGTGTTGTCCCGACACTTCGGCAATGACGTAAACATCGTCAACTCGGTTCACCTGGCCAAGGTACGCGACATTGATGTCGTTGTATCGCAATCCTCGGCTTCCAAAGGCTTTACGAACCGGATCAGCGTTACGCTGAAAACAGAAGACGGCCAGGATCGCCGCATCGCAGGCACTTTGCTGAAAGAGTATGGCCCGCGGATCGTACGGATCGACAAGTTCCCGGTCGACATCGCTCCGGAAGGCAACTTGATCTTTATTTCTCATAATGATAAGCCGGGCATTGTCGGCAGCGTAGGCACCCTCCTCGGCAAAAATGAGGTAAACATTGCTTCGATGCAAGTTGGACGTAAAATTATTGGCGGCGAAGCGATTATGGTGCTGAACGTGGATAAGACGGTTTCCAAGGAAGTGCTCGATGAATTAATGAGCTTGCAGGAGCTGAACACCGCTCAGCAAATCGCCTTCGAATAATATTAAGCTGTAAACCGTATTAAATAGGAAGAAAGGGTTGTTCCAAGTGTACTGTATACACATTGGAAAAACCCTTTCTTTTGTGGCAAATGTTCCACGATGAACAAGATTAATCTGCGGAAATCAACAAAAAACATCCTCACAAAAGGATGTTTTTACGTTTATTGAACCTTTTCGACAGGGAGGACGATATGGAACTCTGCCCCTTTGCCTACCCCACTGTGAACTTGAATCGAGCCGTGATGCGCATCTACAATGTTTTTCACGATAGCCAGTCCCAAACCTGTTCCTGCTGCCGTGCCGCGGACCCGGGCTTTATCTGCTTTGTAAAATCGTTCAAACACAAATGGCAAATCTTCAGTCGGGATTCCCGACCCCTCATCGCGTATAGAAATGTGCAGTTCATGACCTTGTTTCCCTTCCAGTGTATCGGCAGCGATGTAAATGCTGCGTCCTTCCGGGGTGTGCCGAAATGCATTGTCCAGCAAATTGGTCAGCACCTGCTCCAATCGATCCTCGTTCGCTTCCTGAGCAATCATCGCCTTGCTGCTCATATCCAAATCAAGATGGATTTGGTGCTCTTTCGCTCTGACGGCAAATTTGCGGTATACCCGCTCGATCAGCTCTTTAACGTCTACCCGGTGCATGGCAATATCTGTATGGCCAGCTTCCATCCGGGCGAGGTCGAGCAGATCGCGAACGAGGCGGCCCATACGCAGCGATTCATCATGAATGACCTGCACGAGCTCCTGGCTTTCTTCCGGTGAGGCGGCCATTCCGTCGAGCAGCGCTTCACTGTATCCTTGCATCATCGAGAGAGGCGTACGAATTTCATGGGACACGTTGGCGACAAAGTCCCGCCGCATTTTCTCCAATCGGACCTCCTCGGTCACATCCCGCAGAACGGCTACCGCTCCCCTGATCTCACCATCCGCAGAGAGCGGTGCCATATGAACGGACCAAACGCTCTGCTTGACGTGAATGTTGGCGCTCTGATCCCCTTCCTGATTCAGCACTTTTCTGAACATCGGCAGCAATGGCTTGGGTATCGTTATCGAACGCTCCCCATGCACATTTAACTGCAGCCCGTCATTTTCCTCATCAGGCAAATCTCCCCATAGCTGCAACAAATGATCACCCGGAGGGTTCGTTAAAATAACGCCTCCCCCCCAGTCTAACGAAATAACCGCATCATTCATGCTTCTTAAAACGCTGGAAAGGTGCTCCTTCTCATGGTTCAAGCTGCGAATCGTATTCTCCAGCTCTTCTGCCATATGGTTAAACGTATTCGCTAATTGACCGATTTCATCGCTTGTCTGCAGCGACAGCCGCGTATCATACTTCCCTTTGCGGATGGCGTCGGCAGCGCTGATCAGCTGCTGCATCGGCTGGGTAATTTTCGTAAACAAGAACAGAGCAAAGAAGGTCGTCAAGGAAAAGCCGATGATCGCTACGATGACAAACAGCTTCTTGACGGCTACCGGATCGGTAAAATTCGTATCGATATAGGGCAGCAGAAACAGCCCCATGCTCATCAATACAAAGGCCACTAGGCCTATTATCGTAATCCACAGCTTGCCTACAAGCGTTCTCCAGAAGCTCACGTTATTTCGCGACCTCCAGCTTGTAGCCGACGCCCCAAACCGTAGTAATCATGCTTGCCGATTCCGGCGATACTTTGTTCAGCTTTTCACGAAGCCGCTTCACATGGGTATCCACCGTCCGCAAATCTCCAAAAAACTCATAATTCCAAACGTCCTTCAGCAATTCCTCACGCGAGAACACTTTGTCAGGAGAAGTAGCCAAATAATGCAGCAGCTCGTATTCCTTCGGCGTCAGGCTGACCTCTTGCCCGCTTGCGGTGACTCGGTGCGCATCATGCTCAATGACAAGGTGCGGGAATACAATATTGTTGCTTGTTCCACTTTCTTTCGTCAAATATGCTGTAGCTGAAGCCCGTCGCATGATCGCCTTAACACGATATATTACTTCACGCGGACTAAATGGCTTGACGACATAATCGTCCGCACCCACTTCAAATCCTTGTACCCGGTTAATTTCCTCGCCCTTGGCCGTTAGCATTAATACCGGTGTCGATTTGACCTGTCTCAGCCGGCTGCATACTTCCACGCCATCGATTCCCGGCAGCATCACATCGAGCAAAATCAATCCATAATCGTTGGAGGTTGCTTTTTTGAGAGCGGTCTCACCATCTTCCGCTTCATCGATTTCATAACCTTCTTTTTCCAAGTACATTTTCAGCAGACGGCGAATACGTTCCTCATCATCCACTACGAGAATGCGGTTTTCCTGATCTGACATGAACAACAACCCCTTCATCATCTTCCCATTCACTTGAGCTTTAGTAATAATTCCATTATATCATTAGTCCGTACCCGCGTAAGAATGTAAACCAGCGATGATTAGATTAACCCCAACGAGCGTGAACATGACAACTAAAAATCCAAGAACGGCAAGCCACGAGGCTTTACGGCCATGAAATCCCCTGGACAAGCGAAGATGGAGATACACACTATAGAATAACCAGGTTATTAAGGCCCATACTTCTTTCGGATCCCAGCCCCAGAATCTTCCCCAGGCCTGTTGGGCCCATATCATCGCAAATACGAGAGCTCCAAGCGTAAACACCGGAAACCCGATCGCGATAGCCCGATAGCTGATTTCATCCAGGTCATCCGCGTCCATTCCTTTAAGAGCCGGGGCAAGCGCCTCGCTGAGCGGCTTGCGCAGCACAAGCCGCAACACGCCATATAGTAAGGTGCCTGTTATTAAAGCCCATACGATCGTGTTGGATTTACGGCCTGCATTCACTCCTTTAAACCAGGAGGGGACCTCCACCAGCGGTTTACTCATACCAAGGAAAGAGTCTGCACTCTCCAGCTGACTCTCATAAGGCGCCACAATAGGCGGTAAGTTATACACTTCCTTAGTACCGCTGGACTGTTCAGTTGCTTCAGCACTTTGCGTGAATACCGCTTCGTATCCTGATGCGCGGAATGCAAAGACTGAAACAATAAAGCCCACTACTATAATAATAGAATAAAACGTAATTTCAAGCCATAGTTTCTGCCTGCGGGCTGATTTATCCGTCCCTTTGAAATCAATTGTCCGCAGCAAACACATTAACCCGGCGATAAAGCCGACGGCAAAAAATGCATCCCCTGCCGCAGCAAGAGTAACGTGAATATAAAGCCAAATGGACCGCAATGACGGAATTAATGGCTGCACGTCCCGTGGAAAAACGGCAGCATAGGCCATGACCACGATGGCCAGCGGTAAAGCGAATAAACCAACCAGCTCTTTACGGTAAATAAGGTAAACGATCGTAAAGGCTACAATAATCATTAACGACAGGAAGGTCATAAATTCATACATATTACTTACCGGAATATGCCCTGACCAAGCCCATCTTGTAGCGACATATACTAAATGGCTAAGTAAACCTAATAAAGTAGTGACAAATGAAATTTTCCCCCATTTCCGCTCATGCTGCTTAGGGTCGCGATTTTTCCACGTTTTTCCTGTAATTGTCACCACATAGAAACAAAATGCCACACAATAGAGTAAAAAAGCAATGACAAATGCCTGTTTACTTACCTCCAATAAATTCATGACCGGTTTCCTCCGTTATCCAAAGACTTCTCATCCACTTCAATCCCCATTCCCTGCAGGAACGAGGAAACTTCACGCCGCATTCCGAACCAGTTCTTCGTCGTATGTCCGCCTAACGTTACAATGCCATCATCCACGCGCAGCCAAATTCTGCGATGCTGCCAGTAAAAGCCCATGATCAGCCCGATCATGACGATGCCGAGTCCAGTCCAGACAAAAGGCATGACGCGATCAACGCGGATGTTCAAATAGCTGTTGTATTCAATAATATCCACATCCGTCATAGCGGCTAAATCCAGCTCAAGCTTGTTGTTGGTTCCGCCAAGTCTTTGGTTCAGCTGGTCCTGACCATAATACTGCTGCTGCTGCAAATAAGGGAAATAAATGTATTGTCCCCCGTCTTCGGGCAGACCGGGTCCCGTAATCGTAAATAAAAACGCCGGAGCGTTCGGCTCCCCGGATTTGGAAATTGGTCTTTTTTGCTCATCCAGCCCAAAATCCATATATTTGTCTTTCAGCACCAATTTATAAGGACCTACTTGATACTCGGTGTCGGGATCATTCATCGTCAGCTTGAATTTACCGTAAACCTCGCCTGTCTCCTTATCGACGAGCGTCGGCTGCACGGAACGGAGTTCCGATATATTCTCAAAGCTGAATTGATAGGCTTGGAAGCCTTTATAGTTCAAAGGGTCATTTACCTGGATATTATGACGGTGGACTTCCTTCAGCTCGGGTTCAGCCAGCGGATCATCGCAGCGGGCAACGCATTGATACAATACCGCTTTTGTTTCAAACAGCTTAGGAACAACTTTCCCCTGGTCTTTGAAGTCCTCGGACATTTCATCTTCCGTGTAATATTCCACCGTGAACTTCTCGTTTTTCAAGTAGAAATGAGTGTCCGGGATAGGCGTAATTTCACCTTCCGGAAACCAGTAGTGCTCATCCATATGAAGTCCTGGCAATCCGCGAAATAAAACGGCAAGCAGGAATACGATCAAGCCAATATGGATGACATACGGGCCCCAGCGGCTGAATCGCTGCTTCTCGGCAAGGAGCGCTCCGCCTTCTGTATGAACGCGGTATCCTTTCTTCTTCAGCGGAGTTACCGCACGCTCTATCCAGGCTGCGCTGTTCTCATGGATCGGCCCTTGATATACAACCCTTTGACGCGTGAGAAACTGCATATGCTTGCGGATTTTCTGCTTTGAAAGCGCCCGGTAAAGCGGCAGCACACGGTCCAGGCTGCAAATGACCAGCGAAGCGCCAATCATGACGAGCAGCAGAATAAACCACCATGAGTTAAAAGTATCGGATAACCCAAGCTTGTAATAGATGTGGCCAATCGTGCCGTATTTCGTTTTATAATAAGTTTCAGGATTAATGGTGACGAACATCGTTTCCTGCGTGAAGACGGTTCCAAGCATTGCGCCTACTAAAGTAATAATGATTAAATAAACGGCGACTTTGACCGAGGAAAAAAAGTTCCAAACTTTATCAATAAAATTCGGGTTGGCCCGTTGTGAACGGCGTGCTACCCCGTCGTAGCGCATTTCCAGCAGTTCGCCGGAATTTTCCATTTTCTCCTCAAATTGAGGCTTCCCGCAAGCTTCGCACAGGACGGTACCAACCGGATTCTGATGTCCGCATTCGCATTTTGTATTTTTAATCAATGTCTAACCCTCCTGTTCTCATCGGGATTTCACAAGCCGATCAATTTGCTTGTCAAGCGTTTTTAAATCAAGCTCGCCCTGAACGATGGAGGTAATCTTGCCATTTTTGTTTACAAAAAAAGTAGTCGGCATCGGCACAACTCCGTATTTGCCGACGATCTCCTTCTTCTTATCGAATAAGATCGGAAAATCTACCCCTGTCTGCTTCACGAAGTTTTTCACAGTCAAATCATCCTCTCCGGTATTGATGCCGAGGATGACCACGTCCTGATCCTGCCATTTCTCCCACTGAGTTTGCAATGCCGGCATTTCATTGACACAATACGTGCACCAGGTAGCCCAGAAATTAATGACCAGCGCTTTGCCCTCATATTTCTCCAGATTATGTACCTGCCCGTCGAGACCACGCAAATTAAAGGCAGGAGGTGAATCGCCGTTCTCAGGTCTGGCCTTCTCACCTCCAAATACAGCAGTGCCTATTGCATAACCGCCCAAAATGACAATGAGCGTCAATATAATAATTTGAACCGGACGTCTAGCTCTACCCATTATCAGCACTCCTTCTATGACAAATCTCATAATTTATGGACGAAAGGTGAATATCCTATGAACATTATAACGAAAAGTGTCATAGATTCCGCTAGGGTAAATTTGAACTTTATGTGTCCTTCTATCGTTTTCCTGGCTTTCCCGCGTTTCTTGCCTGCTTGAACAGCCCCTCTACTTCCTCCTTGGTCAAATGCCGATACAGCCCTCTTTTTAAATTTTCAAGGAAAACGCCGCCAAAAGAAATTCTTTTCAGCTTGACGACCGGATGCTGAATCGCCTCAAACATTCGCCGCACCTGGCGATTTCTGCCCTCATGGATCGTAATCGAAATCACCGATTGCTTCCCTTCAGGGTCCACATCGTAATATTCGACTTCCGCCGGAGATGTCAGGCCATCCTCCAGCATAATGCCCTGCTTCAGCTTGTCCAGTTCTGTGCCGTGCGGCACTCCCTTTACAGTGGCCAAATAGGTTTTCGGAACATGATGCTTCGGATGGGTCAGCAAATGCGCAAACTCGCCATCATTAGTTAGCAGCAGCAATCCTTCTGTATCATAGTCCAGGCGGCCTACAGGATAGAGGCGCTCGGGTATGGCTTTCAAATAGTCGGTGACAATTTTTCTTCCCTGCGGATCGGATGCGCTCGTTATGACCCCTTTAGGTTTGTTAAACATAATGTACAGCTTCTTCTCCGCACCGACCGTTTTTCCATTTACGGTTATTACATCCACGGCAGGGTCGGCCTTCGTTCCCAGAGCTGTAACGGTTTCCCCGTTCACTTGCACCAGCCCGTTCAAAATCATTTCTTCACATTTGCGCCGCGACGCCACGCCGGCGGCGGCTAATATTTTCTGTAATCTTTCCATTGTTTTTTCGTCACCTCATAAACATGATACATATAGGAAAGAAAAATCACAATAGGATGGACCCAAGGGGGGACTCAGACGTCCCAGCTTAAAAATAAAAGGCTTGTATTCCATCAAAAGAAGCCGCTCAACTATAATTTTATAGTTGATACGGCCACCAGCGCTATCCGTTATTGTTCAACTGAAAATCAGCAAGCATACACCGATTGCGGCGACAAACCCGACAAAATCGGAGAACAGGCCGACCTTGAGGGCATAGCGCCCATTTCGAATACCGACAGCCCCGAAATAGACGGTCAGCACATAAAGGGTAGTGTCGGTGCTGCCTTGGATCGTGGAGGCAATCCGGCCAATCATTGAATCTGGGCCATACGTTTTGATGAGGTCAGTCGTAAATGCGAGGGAGCCGGTTCCTGTCAGCGGCCGGAGAATGCCAAGCGGTAAAATCTCTGCCGGGACTTGCAGCTTCTCCAGCCATGGCCCCATCCAGCCTACAAAAAACTCCAGCGCTCCTGAAGCCCGAAACACACTTATCGCTACCATCATTCCCACCAAGTGGGGAATAATGCCAATCGCTGTTGAGAAGCCGTCCTTCGCTCCCTCTACGAAAGATTCATAGACGGGAACCTTTTTCATAAAAGCATATAATGGAATAAACGCAATCATCGCAGGCACTGCCCAAGCCGAAATGATATTAATCCACCCTAACAAGGACAATCACCTCTTCAGAGTTATTGTGGCAGCAGGCGCAGGCGGGGTTGGCGTACGGCGAAAAGTCCTGTTTCTGTACCAGCGGTCAGCCGCGACTGCCGCCGTAGTGGCAATCGCTGTAGCTAACAGAGTCGACCCGACGATCTCCGCGGCATTAGCCGAGCCAAAATTCAGACGGATCGCGATCAGCGTAGTCGGAATTAATGTGATGCTGGCGGTGTTCAAAGCAAGCAGCGTGCACATGGCAGCAGAAGCAGTTTCCTTATCAGGATTGAGCTCCTGCAGTTCCTGCATCGCCCGAATCCCCATCGGAGTCGCCGCATTTCCGAGCCCAAGTAAATTGGCGCTCATATTCGAAAGAATATACCCCATCGCCGGATGATTTTTCGGGACGTCTGGAAATAAATATCTGACTACCGGGCCAAGAAGGATGGAAATCGCTTTTACGAGCCCGGCATCCTCTGCCATGCGCATCATTCCCATCCAGAACACAAGTACGCTAATCAGTCCAAAACAAACGGTGACGCCGGTAGCCGCCCCTTCAAACGCAGCTTGCGTGACGAGATTAATGTCCCCCTTTATCGCCGCAAAGGCAAAGCCGATTATAATGAGGCCCAGCCAGATTTTATTTACCATCGTCCTGCCTCCTCCTCTCCTCCAGGGTATTAACTTTTTACATGATCTATGAGCAGTAGCGATTTAATGACAGCCGCGAACGCGCTTCGCCATGCAGGTTTAATATTTGCTGACAATCTGGGATTTACGTCAGGCGAGGGGATGAAGCTCCCCTGCTCGTAAACAGGAACCCGCCCGATCTCCTGACCGTCCAGCGAAATTTTTATGTGCCCCCGGTATCCAAATGCATTGGCTCTTGCGTTCTGAAGAAGCAGCTTCCGCTCGATTCGTTCATATTCCCCGCCCGCGAGCGCATAACTAAAGCCGGCTCCGGTAACGAGCCCGTTTTCTACGGGCTGCCTGTCTTCAATAATTTGCTGCAGCGGGAAATGGGCAAAGCCATAATCCAGCAGCTTCTGATGGTCATTCCAATCATCACCGTCATTCAAGGTGACGACAGCCAGTTGCTGTCCGGCACGGCTTGCCGAGCTGACCAGACAACGGCGGGCAATTTTCGTATAGCCTGTCTTCACTCCATCTGCGCCTTCGTAAAAGCGAAGCATTTTATTTTTGTTATCCCATTTATAATCCCAGGGGTGATTCGGGTTAGGGGCCTTTTTGGTCTGTGTTTTTACGATTTCTTTAAAAATCGGATTTTTAAGACTATAGGCGGTAATGACCGCTAAATCATTGGCCGAGGAATAGTGGCCTTTGGCGTCTAGTCCATGCGGATTTTGAAACCGGGTATGCTTGAGGCCGAGCATTTTTACCTTTTCATTCATTAAATGCACAAAGCCTTCCTCTGATCCGCCGACATGCTCCGCAATCGCTGTTGCCGCATCGTTCCCAGAACGCAGCATTAACCCGTAGAGCATATTTTCCAACGTCATCTCTTCCCCAAGTTCCAAGTAAATCGAGGAGCCTTCTTTGCGATACGCATGTTTAGAGACGCTCACCTTCTCATCCAGCTTGCCATGCTCGATCGCTACGATCGCTGTCATAATTTTAGTCAAGCTGGCCACGGGCATTTCAGCATCTCCCTGATGGCTGTACAAAATGCGGCCCGACTTGACATCAATCAGTGAAGCAGCCTGCGCGTTCGTGGCAGGGGCACGAGAAACGGTATTTTCTTCTCCAGCAGCCGCGGTGCTGATGAGCAGAGATACAACCCATACTGCAATGAAGCTTAAATGTAATCTCGAGCGTTTTGTCATCATGAACTCCTCCGCTATGTGGCGCTAATACTTGTACACTATATGCAGGAAATAAAGGGAGTATGTCCCTCGCCCCGGCAAAAAAAGACCCCTCCCGAAATTGGCGGAAAGGATCGCTTCAACCCTATCGGCTTGTCAGCCCACTTTAGCTATACGTATTTCCATCGTGTTGATTTGTTACGGGAACATCTTGTACCGAACCGGTTTGAGTCGTCCCGGCCCCGTTGTTAGCCGGAATCATCGATTGAATTTTGTCCATCACATACGGAACAGCATCAATCATTTTCTCAAACAGATGGGTTTGGTTGTCAAGCGGAACGATGTGTACGCCTTGCTGGCCAACGACCAAAAAGGCAATCGGATTTATCGACACGCCTCCCCCGCTTCCGCCCCCAAAAGGACGTACTTTGCTCGGATCAGATGAACCGGAAGATGGGTGGCCATTTTCATCTACATTAAAATCGCTACCTCCAGCAGCAAACCCGAAGCCTACGCGGCTAATCGGCAAAATGACGCTTCCGTCCGGAGTTTCGACAGGCTCACCGACTATCGTATTTACATCCACCATATCTTTGATGTTTTCCATGGCTGTTTGCATCAGCCCTTGGATCGGATGATCTGACATGGATTACTCCTCCTCTTCAAATTAAAATAATGAGAACCGCCTTCACTCCTACAGTTTGCTCAACCGGGAAACGTAATATGCGCCGAAAAAAGAACAAAAGAAGGTCAGCCGGCTTAAGACCGCGAGCTCCCTTCTTTACGTCCTTTGGCGACGATATCCAGCCATTTTTTGACACCGCCTTTTACTTTTAACACTCGAACGATAAGTACGAATGCGGCGTAAAGCGCATAACTGCAGCGTATTTTACCTTGACACTCGAATTCGGTAGCAAACAGCGGAGGCTGGCCAAAAACAGGCACAACGAACAACCTGGGGCTGTGCTTTAAACAGATATGATATGACAGCCAGCCTACTAGCGTAGCCTTTACGCCCCACAGTGCTCCGGTCAATGTGGCCGTATGCGCCGCGTCCGTTAAGGCCACATTCGTTGACCAATCGAGCTTGTTGAACGTAATATGCTTCAGCGTGCTGTTCATCCATTTCTTCAATCCCTTTGTCGCCCGCAACAATCGATAAAACTCATCCGCCCATAATCGGACCTTATCCTTATCGATCTCCTGTTCATCGCTGGCAGCGTGATCTTGCCTCAGATTGTCCGTCCGATTTTGCTTCAGAAAAAACCCTTCTTTTATATTTTTAAAAATAATGTCGGGTATTTCGTAGCGCAGACGTATGATACCGAAGAGCATGACAACTTTAAGCTGAACATACTCATTCCGATTTTTTTTTCGGGCGACCAAATGGAACTTAATCGGAGATAGCAAGATACCAACAACAGCTATAATGAGGAACAACAGGATCAGGATGACTCCGAGCCAAATCCACACAGGAAAGCCCTCCATACCAATGCAAATGACCATCTTGAAATAGTATGGCTTCATAAAAAGGAAATCATTCGTCATTCGCCAATTGCCATTCATTCATGGAACAGGAATCGTTCTCGTGATATACTATAAATATTTCATACGGGGGCGGAGGAATACAGATTGACAGTGCTTTATAAGCTGGGAACCTTTGAAGGACCACTGGATTTACTGCTGCATTTGATCGACCAGGCCGAAATCGATATTCATGAGATTTCTGTTAGTGAAATCACGGACCAGTATCTCGAATATTTGCATAATATGCAGGAGCTGGAGCTGGAGATCACCAGTGAGTTTCTTGTCATGGCGGCAACGCTGCTGTCCATGAAAAGCAAGCAATTGCTGCCCAAACCGCCCGTTATCGAATTGGACGATGATTTTGAATATTACATGGATGATGAAGAAGATCCGAGGGATGAGCTGATCCGCAAGCTGATCGAATACCGGAAATATAAAGGAATCGCCGAGCACCTGCATGAGCGTGAATGGGAAAGAAGTCTCATCTTCTCGAAGGAACCGGAGGATTTAACCCCGTTCATGCCCGAAGTAATTGAGAATCCAGTCAAAGGGCTGCATGCCAGCGATTTGATCGCGGTCTTTCAGAAAGCGCTCCGCAGGGCGGTTAAACGCAATGTGGTTGCGCGCATACACCGGGATGAAATTTCCGTAAAAGACCGGATTAAAGATGTCATAACCGCATTTGGACATATGGGACAAGGCGGGAGACTGCTGTTCTCCAAGCTGCTGCATCCCGAAATGTACCGCCATGAAATCGTCGTTACATTTCTCGCTATATTGGAATTGATGAAAATGAAGCAGATTGTCTGTTATCAGGACAAGCTGTTCGAAGATATTGTTATGGAGTGGAGAGGGGAAGTTAAGATCGATGAATTTTCAGGACTTGAAATCGATTATTGAAGGCTTGCTGTTTCTGACTGGAGAAGAAGGGATAAGCGTCAAGCAGCTCGCGGAGGTGACTGAACAGCGTCAGGAAGTTATACTTGATGCGCTGGCGGATATGAAATCCTCCTTTGAGCGCGCCGGGAGAGGTTTGCAAATTGTACAGATTGCCGGCAATTACCAGCTGGCCACCCTGCCTGAGCATGCTCCATATTTCGAGCGGCTAGCCTATTCTCCTTCCCGCTCTTCGCTGTCGCAGGCTGCACTGGAGACGCTCTCTATTATCGCCTACCGCCAGCCGATCACCCGGATCGAAGTGGAAGAAATCCGCGGCGTAAAATCGGAACGGGCGATTCATACGCTGGTTAACAAGGATCTGATCGAGGAAGTCGGCAGAGCTGAGGCGATTGGCCGGCCGATCCTATACGGTACGACGAATGCATTCCTCGATTATTTCGGACTAGCCAGTCTGCATGACTTACCGGATTTAGCCGATTACGAAAACGCGGAACATCTGGAGGAAGAAACACAGCTTCTCTTTCAGAAGCTGGAGGAGCAGCAGCTAACTTTTGACGATGTAAATGATGATAAAATGAATGATGATAAACTAAATTAGTCCTTGTTTCGATAGTTCATATTTTGATTAACTAAAACAGCGTGCAGAGCAAAGTATCTCCGATACTTGCCGCACGCTGTAGCTTTCTGTATTCGTAAAGTCCGTATTATTTCATCAAATTCGTCAAGTTGGCCATTTCGATCGCAGCCATCGCTGCATCCCATCCTTTATTACCTGCCTTCGTACCTGCCCGCTCGATCGCCTGCTCGATGTTTTCCGTCGTCACTACGCCGAAGATCGTCGGAACGCCTGTTTTGAGGCCGATCGCCGCTACCCCTTTCGCCACTTCGTTGCAGACGTAGTCATAATGAGATGTCGAGCCCCGGATGACCGTGCCGAGCGTAATAACGGCGTCGTATTTACCGCTTTCGGCCATTTTTTGCGCGGTGAACGGGATTTCGAATGCTCCCGGAACCCAGGCTACGCTAACTTCTTCATCCTTCACGCCGTGCCGCTTCAAAGCATCGAGCGCTCCGCCCAGCAGCTTGCTCGTAATGAACTCGTTAAAACGGCCGACCACGATACCATATTTCAAACCTTCCGAGACGAGATGTCCTTCAAAAACGTGTGCCATAACTAAATTCCTCCTGATAAGTAAATTGTATTTATTAGTTGTAATTTTTATTTTGCAAATTGTGCATTTGTTACTTTGTAATTGGTAATTAACAATTGGTAATTTGTGATTGGTAATTTGTGATTGGTAATTTGTAATTTCAAACCGTACATCGTGCAATATTAATCCGGTTATTCGTTCTGCTCGATGACGTCAAAGTTGAGCAAATGCCCCAGTTTCTTCTGCTTCGTATGCAAATAATTGCTGTTGTCCTCATTTTCATGGATCTGGATCGGAACACGGTCCACGACTTCCAAACCGTAGCCTTCAAGTCCCGTAATTTTCCGGGGATTGTTCGTCAACAAGCGGATTTTGCGGACGCCGAGGTCCTTCAAAATTTGTGCGCCGATGCCGTAATCCCGCAAGTCGGCCGGGAAGCCCAGCTTCAGGTTGGCATCTACCGTATCGAGCCCTTGCTCCTGCAGCTTGTAGGCCTTCAGCTTGTTAATCAGCCCTATGCCCCGTCCTTCCTGGCGCATATACAGCAGAACGCCATTGCCTTCCTCTTCGATTTGCCTTAGCGCCGCCTCGAATTGCGGTCCGCAATCGCAGCGGTGTGAATGAAATACGTCTCCGGTTAGGCATTCGGAATGCACACGGACCAGCACCGCTTCTTCGCTGGCGATTTCCCCTTTGACAAGGGCGACATGCTCCTTGGAGTCCACATCATTCGAATATGCGATCGCGCGAAACTCGCCGTAGTCAGTCGGCATGCGTACCTCAACCTCGCGGGTAACCAGCTTCTCTTTCTCGTTGCGGTAATGGATCAAATCCTTTACGCTGATCAGCTTCAAGTCGAACTGCTTAGCGATCTCGACCAGGTCAGGCAAGCGGGCCATCGTTCCGTCTTCCTTAATGACCTCGCAGATGACCCCGGCCGGGTAAGAACCACACATCCGTGCCAGGTCGACAGCGGCTTCCGTATGCCCAGCACGCCGCAGTACTCCGCCTTTCTTCGCGATTAGCGGGAACATATGCCCCGGTCTGCGGAAGTCGGATGGCTTCGCATTGGGATCCATAATCGCTTTCACCGTTACAGCCCGCTCATGTGCGGATATCCCGGTAGTTGTGTCATTATGATCAATTGAAACTGTAAAAGCAGTACCATGAAAATCGGTATTTTGCGCTACCATCGGCTTCAGATCAAGCTCTTCGGCTCTTTCTGCCGTAATCGGCATACAGACAAGCCCGCGCCCTTGTGTAATCATAAAGTTGATCACTTCCGGCGTCGCCTTTTCAGCAAGTGCGACAAAATCCCCTTCATTCTCCCGGTCTTCATCGTCCACAACGATGATCACTTGCCCGCGCATCAACTCGTAAATGGCCTCTTCTACCCGGTCTAATTTAATGTCACTCATAATTTTTGCCCCTCCTTTAGCTATGCAAATCCAACGCTGTGACCAGATTGCTGTCCTCTGCTGCTTAAAATTTACACAAATCCGTTCTTCATCAGAAACGGCATATCGATACCGGACGGAGAGTCTTCCGTCCCGGACTGCTCTTCCGCGTTAACTCCTTTGCCATAGGCAAGCAGATGCTCTACATATTTGCCAAGAATATCGCATTCCAGATTGACCGTATCTCCTTGGCGCTTAAATGCCAGAACGGTTTCCGCCAACGTGTGGGGAATGATCGATACGCTGAAGCGGTGCCCCTCTGCGCGAACTACCGTCAGGCTTATACCGTCAATGGTAATGGAGCCTTTTGGGATAATGTATTTGAACAAAGACTTCTCCACAGGAGAAATATCGAAAACGACCGCATTTTGATCCTGTTTTATTCCCATGATTGTCCCTATTCCATCTACGTGTCCTTGAACGATATGTCCGCCGAAGCGGCCATCGGCAGCCATCGCCCTTTCCAGGTTCACCTTGCTGCCCGATCTGAGCTGACTTAAGTTCGTGTTGCGATACGTTTGCGGCATCACGTCCACCGTAAAAGATGCACGATCAAATTGCGTTGCCGTCAGGCAAACTCCGTTCACGGCCACGCTGTCTCCCAGCTTCATTCCTGCCGTTACCGTGCTTGCCGATATGCTGATGACCATCGCCTCGCCCTTGCTTTGCACCGACTTGATCGCCCCGACTTCTTCCACTAATCCAGTAAACATGCGGTTCCCTCCTTCCTCCGCTTGCTCCAACGGTTAACCCTTCACTTCATTTCACTTCACTTGGCATTCCAGACAGGATATCCCGTAATACAAACATTGTCGCCGATTTGCTCCACGGACAAATCGCTTAAGGCAACCGCATCCGCCATGAGGTCAAAACCTTCGAACACAAAGCTGCCCGGTGCATGCAATCCGCCAATAATTTTAGGTGCCAGAAACAAAGCTACTTCATCGACCAGCTTGTTTTGCAGCAGCGATCCGTTAAGCCGACCTCCCCCTTCGACAAGAAGGGAACATATCCCGAGCTCGCTAAGCCTTTGCAATCCGGAGCGAAGATCCACCTGCGGACCTTCACCACAAACGATCACTTGAATTCCCCGCTCTGAAACAGCTGCCCGTCTCTCTGCCGCAGCCCTCTCCGTAGTCAGCACAATCGTCGGTGCAGCCCCGTCGCGGAGCACTTTGGCTTCGTCGGGTATGCGAAGAGTAGAGTCGACGATAATTCTCGCCGGAGAAATGCCTGGTACGGTCAGTCTCGTCGTTAAAGACGGATCATCGGCAATCACCGTATCCACGCCGACCATAATTCCATCGTGCCGATGGCGCATCGTGTGTACGAGTTCACGCGATTGTTCGTTGGAAATCCATTTGCTGTCTCCGCTTCTCGAAGCGATTTTCCCATCCAGAGTGCTGGCGGTTTTGATCGTGACATACGGCAGTCCGGTCGTAATGTTCTTGATGAACCTGCGGTTCAGCCTGATCGCCTCATCCCGCAGTACACCGATGTGTACTTCAATCCCGTTTCGCCGCAGCAGCTCAATGCCTCTTCCCGCAACCTGAGGATTTGGATCTTCGCACGCCACAACTACGCGGCTTACTCCGGCCTTGATCAACCCTTCGCTGCACGGGGGCGTCGTTCCATAATGGCTGCACGGTTCGAGCGTGACATACACTGTACTTCCATTTGCCGCTTCCCCCGCCATATTAAGCGCATGGACTTCCGCATGGGGGGTTCCGCGCTTCAAGTGGCTGCCTAGCCCGATCACTTCACCATCCTTCACAATGACGGCTCCGACGACCGGATTAATGCCGGTTTGTCCCTGAGACCTGTTCGCCATGTCGAGTGCGAGCCTCATGTAGTATTCGTCATTAATGATCTCCAATTTTCCCACCTCCGCTGTCAGCAATAGAAACAACCCCGTCGGCCAATCCGATGGGGTTGATGAGAGTGATATACGCAGTAAGCAATAAATGGATATCGCAAACGAAACGAACGAATGGGCCTAGTAACAACAAGATCCCATTTGCCGTTATCGATCATATCCTTTCTCAAGTATCTTAAGCTGGCACAAATAGAGCTTCATAACGAGCCCCAATTTGAGCGCACTTTGTGAAAAATGGTACTTGAAATTTATGATTGCATGAGTTGGATATACTCGTTTAAGTTACGTCATATATCCTGCGCGTTTCCTTCTCCCATCCAGACTATACTGTCGGTCCCGGAATCTCACCGGCTCAGCCGCATGCTTCATATGTAGCGCAAGCGGGTCACGGACTTGTACTTCCTTCAGCTCATATTGTTGAGCTAGAAGCAGTCATCACCGTCGGTAGGGAATTTCACCCTGCCCCGAAGTTAACGTTAGAATATTTAATTGTCTTCTTAACTCACTTACTCAGTTGAAGTATAAATGACTTCGTTTAGATGTTACCACCAAAAAAATTAAAAAGCAAGGCGCTAATGTACAGCCCACCTTGCAAAACCCCGCTTTTCACTTGACTCTCTTATCATATTTGCTCCGAAAAGTGATCTTGTAAACTTTTATTGCTGTGTACGGTAAATACGTATTTCCACTTATTTTCTTCCGGTTCAAGCCATTCAAATAAATACGATATGCTGTGTCCTGTCTTCCTCACACTGAAGCATCGTATTACTGTCTCCTGATTATAAGAGTAATCTACTAGTAATTTGCCTACTTCAATAATCGGCGCCTCCACTTCTTTACCGGCGCATTCTTCCGCATCTTTCTTCCGCAAAAAAACACTGCCGCAGTGCACACAGTTATACATCGAATACCCCCTATGATTTTATATCAATTCAATTTTCATTTTTATCAGATTACATTTACGTGAAATAGTTCTAGGCTCACAAGGACTTTATATCAAAATATAAATGAAATACTTACAAAGGTTCCGTTGTTGAATGCTCGATTATTTCAACCGCAGTGTAAATAAATGCTTTGCCTTTTTTAGAGTGTTTGAGAAAAAGAATATCTCTTGCAGCCATCATTTTCAAGCCATTGTTTTCAATAGGTACAAGGACATACTGACCTTTTTCCCGGTAATAATTGCGATTGCGGTTGTAGCTCACTAATTCGATATGCTCTTCTAGTAATTAAATATTCCACACTTATCATCCGGTAACTAAAAACCCCTCACTATTCAGAAAATGCGTAAAACTTGCTGATCTCATCGGTATTCAGATACTCCTCATTATTCAGGCCGCGCAACGAAGTCAATGAATGTGCCTTCAAATTTCCGATAGCACCATGCGAAGAACCTCATAAATATTCCGATCAGAATCTGCCGTGAATGGGAACATATGTTTGCTATCTAAAAATATCCATGCTAGTATTACCTTATTGGTAACATCGGGTTACTTTTTATTAAAACATGATGGAGTTGAGATTTCAATATGAAAAAACAGAAAACATGGTACAAATCCGGGAAAACCACTCTACGCGCATGCTTTCCTGTATACCTACCTACTAAAGAAAGACTCTTAAAAGTCGCCGCAAGCTTGTTCAACGATAATACCATTTCGGTAATAAGGAGGGGTTCCACGGAACCGTTCCACGTCTTCGGACATCACTTTAGATGTTCAAGTGCCATGGCCATGTGCTGACGGCCAATGAGTTTAGATGATTAAAGGACAAGCTTATTTCTCTTATAAAATGAAAAATATCATGGGAGGATCATTATGATTACAAGTACGAATAAGCGCTATTGTGCCTTTCCGTGGGGAGGTGATTTGGATGAGACGCGGACATTCCAGACTAAGCTGGCAAGACCTTTATTACGACGGCGAAATCGACGACAGATCCGAAATTTTTGATGAAGACATGCAGGAAATCATTATTATTACGGCAGAGGATCGTTATGCAGCAGGAGGTAATTATATTGGCCAAACCATCAGCTTCTTTAAAATACGTCTTTAAAATTCGTTCCTCCAGGCTCCGGAAAGCCAAGTGGAATCTTACCCTCTCGATTGATGAAGCAATGAAAAACGAAGAAATCGTAGCATTGGCGGATAGTACCGCGCTGCGGTTTATTTTGGAAATAGAACATAAAGAAAATCAAGATCCATACATATTGAGCATCAGAGAGCAAATCCATGCTTTAAAAATAGAAGATAACAATCTGGCTAACAAAAACAAGATCAGGTCCTTATATAAAAAATTGTACGAAGCCTCGTTCGTTTCAAGTTACCTAAGCGTCGTTATGGACAACAATCAGGACTATGACCGCTTAAACAGCAAAAAAGGCTTTTATATCAATGGCATAAAATATCGAAGATTGCTGGCAACAACAAGCGGAGCAAAGAATAGTACCGTTGTGTTTGTGAATTGTGACATCTACGACGAGCTAATGAGAAGAATTGATAACGGCAGGAATATGAACAAACCTTTTGTCCCTGCCAGACTTGAAGCTTACAAATCTTTAGTATGCAGTACGAGTACACCCGTGCCCCATCCTAATGGAATTCTGGTCGTCAACGATTGCGAAACCTCGTTTTTCAGCAATGTCATTGAAATTGACGATTCGGTCACAAAGAAGTTTCCAAAAATGAGATACAAAGAAAATTATGATATCAAACTGAACGAAAGCGATGGTTATGGACTGATCCTCCCTTCCCTTAGCCAAAAATGGGCCAAGCAGCTCGGGGAAAATTATATCCCTAGCGGCTTTTGCATTAGAAATGCTTTTGCAAAAGGCATGCTGTTTACGTTCGATTTCCACGCTTTTGCGGAGCAAATAGCTGAAAGCTATATCGTAATGGATGTTTGGGGACATGAAAGAGACATCCGTCAGGCTGAAGTTGTTCTGACGGCCTCCATGCTCAAGTTATGGGATTCCTATGATCATCTTGAGCACTATCTCCATCACTGCCGGCAAAACAACTATACCTTCAGCGTAACCAAAGTGACGCCGGAAACGCTGGAGGATGAACGAAACCTTAATTACCAGTTCATTCAGTCCCTGGATCTATCCGACGAGCAAATTCGAACGCTAATTACGCCGACCCTGAATGAAATCAATGATATTTTAGGGCTGGATCCCTACAAGAGCATTTTGTTTTTAAACGGCAAAGATATTACAGCAGATACTTTTCATAAGAAAGGCAATGATTTCTCCAAGGCCCTGATGGCTGATCCAAGCATCATTCATGATCCGTTCATAAGGAACAAAATTTACGGAATGATCAAGAAAAGAATGAACGACGCCAAGGTCGGCGTAATAAAAGTAGCCGGAAATTTTTCTACCATCTCAGGCGATCCCTTCAGCCTTTGTCAGAGCATGTTCGGAATGGAGGTTACGGGACTACTCCCAGCGGGCTCCTTCTATTCGGCATACTGGAATGACAGAAACGTCAGTCAGGTCGCCTGCTTCAGGGCGCCGATGACTTGTGCGGAAAACATAACAATTCTGCAATTGAAAAATACACCGGAAATGAATTACTGGTACAAATATATGAATACGGTCACGATTTTCAATTCATGGGACACCACCACCCACGCTCTGAATGGAGCGGACAAGGACGGTGACGCCGTCCTTACTACCAATAACAAGGTGCTGTTGGACAGCATCGAGAGATTACCTGCTATCGTATGCGTCCAGAAAATCGCCGAGAAAAAGATCGTAACCGAAAAAGACGCGATCCAAGCAAATAAAAACAGCTTCGGCGACGAAATCGGCAAAGTCACAAACCGGATTACGTCCATGTTCGATGTCCGCGCCAAATTTCCCAAAGACAGCAAAGAATATAAAACATTAACCTACCGCATTCAATGCGGCCAAAATTATCAGCAGAATGCGATCGATAAAACGAAAGGCATCAATAGTAAGGACATGCCCAAAGAGTGGTATGACCGCCATGCCGCCGACGCTTCAAAGGATCGGGAGATGAATCTGCGCATCCTCGCCGATAAGAAGCCTTATTTTTTCGGATACATCTATCCCGAGCTGCAAAAACAATATCGCGGCCATGTTAAAGCCTATGAAATGAACTGTATGGAAAGATTCAGAGTAAGCCTTAGCGAGCTTATGGTGAAAGAGGATCGGACAGACGACGAGCAATTATTTTTACAAAATTACTATGACTATATGCCCCTCTCGATCACCGAGTCCGTCATGAACAGATTGTGCCGAATGGTTGAGGACGTATTCGACCGCACGAAGGAAACCGCTTCTAATGCAGAATTTGACTACAGCATTTACAAAACAGCGAAGCCCTATTCCAAAAGAACCTATCAGCAATTATCCGAAGTATTGGAGAATTATCAGGAAAGCGTTAAAAGCCATGTCCTCTCAGCCAGGAAAGCTAGAATGACGGAAGATGAAGCTCAGTCCGCCAGAATGATGTTCAAGCAATCCTTCAAGCAGGAAGTATATGAAAAGTGCAGCAACACAGAAGATGTATGCAATATTCTATTGGATCTATGCTACAGCAAAAATACGACCAAACAAATCGTTTGGGACATTTGCAGCGATCAGATCCTATGCAATCTGCTCGAGAGAAAAGGTCATACCATCACTTATCCACGTTTGGATCGGTATGGCAGCCTTTCCTTCGGCGGAAGTTTGTTTTCGCTTGAAACCGTAAATTTAAAAGATTTTGATGATAAGGAGCTAGAACCCGCATGAAATTGATCATTAACGAAAAAGAGCTGGTTCAACAGGCGCTGACAGAAGGTTATATTCATCAGAAAACTTCTAAAACGATTACCTGTTTGATTAAACACTACTATTCGCTTGGTATGAATCGGCTGGAGGTTCGCGAAGAGATTGAATTTTTCATGGAGAACCATTATCCGCATTTCAACAGCGTTAAGTGGCAGGATACTTTGGACCGGTGGGTCAAAACGATTGAAAAACAACATCATTCGCTTCTAGAAATCACGGAAGTCGTCATAACGAATAAAGAATTGGAACATATCAAGAGTCTGAATAGTCTCGTTCATGAAAAGCTGACCTTCGTCTATTTGGTGTACGGCAAAATTTTCAACAAGATGAACGGCAATGACTCCTATTGGGTGAACACGCCGCGAAGCGACATATTCAAAGATGCCAAGATCACGGCGAATAACGTCAAGCAGGGCCTACTCGTCAATGATCTCATGACGCTCGGCGTTATTGAACCGACCTTGAACACCAAAAAATTGAGCAAAAGAGTGTTGTTTGCGGAGGATCAGGACACAGCAGGAATCATTGTGCGAGATTTCAGAAATTACATCTATCTCTACTTGGAGTGGCGGGGTGATAAGATCATGAGCTGCTGCAGCTGCGGCATCCTGCTTCGACAAACCTCCAATCGCAAGAAGTACTGCAGCGAATGCTCCAAGGCAAAACAAAAGGAGTGGCAGCGCAATAGCATGAAGAAAATAAGGGAACGTGTGTTCGTGAAGTGATGGAAAACTCTCTTAAACGTTGATACATCAGGACTTTAACAGAATCGGGCCAAATTTGTATTAGTGATAGGAATTGGAATATTCCTTTTAAATAAATATTTAGCTTTTAAGGAGGTGCTTAACTATGAATCAATCGGAAGGGATGGAGCCGCCGAAATGACCCTTGAAGAAGACATTCATCTGGCTTTGCTGGCGAATGAACCGGTGTTTGTCACAGATATCGGCCATATTCGCTCACCGAAGCTGAGAGATGTCATTAAGCTGGGGTACAGCAGCTACATGGACTCCCTGTCGTCTCTATTGTTTGACAAGTCACGGATATCCGGCTTGGGAGAAGTGCCAGAATCGGGATTTGTGCTGGCGTGTTATTTCTTCATGCAGAACGATCACTTCCGAAATTCGTTTTCCAACGGGATCCAACTTCTATTACAAAAAGAGATCGAGCTTGTAGATGCAGAGGAGGCTCCCTATTTCAACCTAGGAGATGGGATGACCCTACACGAAGGCAATTTTCAACGTTTCCAGGAAATTGTGAAAATCGCCAACAAAGCTGAATTAGCCGACGACAAGGAAAACTACAATCCTGGCAATTCCAAAGCCAAAGAAATGATTGAGAAGCTGATGAAGGGCAAGGCGAACAAGCCTGCCAAGAAACCGGTCATGAATTTGCACAGCATCATATCGGGTCTGTCCTGGAAATCGACCAGCGGCATAAACATCCATAATATTTTCGAGCTAAGTATTTATCAGTTCTATGACGGCTATTACCGGCTTGAAAATATCGATCATTACAACAGCGTCGTCACTGGCATTTATACCGGCAATATCGATGCAAAAAAGATTAATATGCAAGAAATCAATTGGACAAAAATCATTTATTAGGAGGAATTTTTTTATGGCAGTTACAAATAGATGGGCAGTACGGGACGTTGCAACAGCATCATTTTTCGATATCGAAACAGGGAAGTTGAAGCTTAAAATCGACACACTGAAAATGTCTAACATTGAGAACACCGCTGAAACGGTATATGCCGTAGGCGGCAGCGGCAATCCTAAATTGGTTGGCTTCTCGGGTGGCCGTTCTGCAAGGTTCGTACTGCAGGATGCCCTGTTCTCCAACGAAATGCTGGGCATGCTGCTTGGCAACGAGGTCACTTCCAGTGCGAAGAATGTCATTAAAAATGAAGTATGCGTAGTGAATGGAGATGCCGCTACACTTACATATACGCCGGCTAGCAGCGGAGCACTGGTTAGCGTGAACCTGCTCTATGCGGACGGAACGGTAGGCAAAGCCTTTGAATATGTCGCCTCAGCACCAGCATCGAACAGCTATACCGTAAGCGGCAAGACGGTTTCCTTCGCAAGCGGCGAAATTCCAGATCAAAGCAAAATCATCGTTTACTACGAAACAGCGGCAAGCCCGGATACGAAGGAAATCCGCGCATCCTCCGATAAATTCGCAGGCAGCTTCAAGCTTGTACTCGACGTTCTGGTGCGCGACTACCATCTTCAAAAGGACTATGCAGCTCAAATTACGGTTGATAATGCAAAGATCGAGGATAACTGGAACCTCAATATGCAGCCAGATGGAGAACCTTCTCCACTTGATATTCCGATGGAGGCATTGAAGCCAGCCGACTCCCACGATCTGTACGTGATGCGGATTTACGATGAGGAAGATTTGGCATAAGGACTCAGGGGGGGCTTCCCCCTCCTCCCTCCTTTCTTCTCATCTCAAAGCTAGTGAATGCGTCCTTTGCTCATTTTCAGATGAAAAGAAAACAGCTCATCACATTATTTTAATAGCAATGACTGCTTAAGCAGAATATGAACCTAGGAGATGATTTATATGGCGTCGACTGCGACTAAAGCGTCTACAACGGCCAAAACAACCGCAGCAACTAGAACAATCGAGGCGGCTAATAGCACCAATCCAAGCACCAATACAAGCAAAGCAATCAAAACTGCAGCTAGCAGCAAGAAATCCACCAAATCGAAAAAAGTAAAAAATACGAAGCTAACGTTAGATAACTTGGTTCAAGATGCAGATAAGTACGAAAAGCTGCATCGGGTCAGCTTTGAAGATGGCCGTTATACAGAGGTATATACCTGCTTCAGGCCAACGCGGATCGATGAAATGCTCGTTAATTTCTCTGAATTCATCACCGAGTATAATCGCAGATTTTCCGAGCTGAAAGAGAACAAATTAATGGATTATTTAAGCCTGCATATTCTGCTATTCTTCTCTACCTTAACGGAGCGGACCGATTATTCCTTTGATGAAAAAGTCGATATTTTCACTAAAATGCTGGACAGCGAGCTGGCCGAGACCATTTTTGAGCATTTTGACAAGACAGAAATCCAAAAAATCTACTCACGTATCTGGAAGAAATTCAGCATGTACGAGGAAATGGTCCAGGACAATATAGAGCTACAAAGCGGACTGCTGGATTACATCGATAATGCGAATTTAGAAAATACAGACGTCATCAAAAACGTTCTGATCCAAAACAACTAAATGCCAAAGGAGCGAATCGTTTTGAAGTTTTTTATTCATGAACTGGAATATGTCATCTCTTTTCTGTACCGTCTGAAATTGCTGGATTTTAGCTCTCGTATGAGAACCCGCTTTATTAAAATTTTGGCGGAGCGCTTTCAGCAATATAAGGAAGAATATTTGGACCTCGTGATGGAGCACTGTGTATTGGATGGCGATGGTCAGCCGGAAATTATTACGGAGGGTGAGGTCCAGCGTTACAACATCAAAGATCTTCAAGCGTTCCAAACGTCCCTTGCCCCCTTGCTGAATGAGGAATTCGTCGTTGGGATTACGGACAACAACCGAAACATGCTGAAGAGCGTTGCCTACTCCGTGCTGCATTGCGGTCTGGAATTCGCAGGCGACGATCAGTTCAAATACGATGCATTAGCGGCAAAATTTGAAGAACTGAATCTGGACGAATTTTAATATACAGTTTGTAAAAATGGCCATCGGTTGGTCATTTTTTTATTTAAAGGAGTGAGAACCATGGCAAATGATACGAAGATTTTAATTACAGCCGATATCAACATAAGTCCGTCAATCACCGCGCTGAACAAAGCTATAAAAAATATCGAAAAAAACCCTTCTTTGAAGAAAATCAAAATCAGTATTGAAATTGATAGACAAGAAAGCGATAAGGTCGGCAGCAGCTTCGGCCAAGCACTAAAGTCTGTTTACAAACAATCGCAAACTTTCATTAAAAATAACAAGGCTCTCTTGAAGCAAGGCATGCAGGATATTATTGGCACGATACTCGAGGTCGACACGCAAATTACGCAGCTCAAACGCGTGATGAATGAAGGAACAGATTTCGAGAATATGCTGCGCGGAAGCATTCAAACGGCGAATGAGCTGGGACATTCCATTAGTGAAGTAAACAGCCTGATGATCGATATTGGCCGCATGGGTTATAACGAGGAGCAAACTGTGGCGCTCTCCAAGACGGCCGCCCTGTTTCAAAACATCTCGGAGTTAACGCCGGATCAAACCATCCAGACTATGACGGCCGCGATGTCCGCGTTCAATATTGAAGCGGAGGACAGCATTCTAATTGCCGACAGGCTGAATGCCGTGGACAATAAATTCTCCGTGACAAGCCAGGATTTAGCCAGCAGCTTAACCCAGGCCGGTACTGCGGCCAGTAACTATGGAATTTCCATGGAAAAGCTGATCGGTGATACGACAGCCATTTCCATAGCTACGCGTGAGAGTGGTGAAGTGATCGGTAAACTCGTTGCCGCCTGATCAAGTGATTGATCAGTGAAAATCTCGACTAATGGACTTGGAACTCCTATTTTCAAAAATAGGACAACAAGGGGCAAGTTTAAATACAGCCTGAACGACTAAATGTCGAGACATCTTCCCTTCTTTAACTTTAAGAATGTAGAAGATGATGCGATAGTCTGAACACACTAGCAATAGTGTGAGAAGCGGTCGAGTGTAAAGACACTCCTGGAAGCACCGTTTCCGCTGCACTTCTACTGGATTTACGATTGGTGCAGTCCGTAGGACGCCATAAGTCCGAAAGTAACAGCCTGAACTCACTAACCACGATTTACTCGCGCCTGACAACTCTCGGCGAATCTGAACAGGTACTGAACAGCATCGGCATTTCCATGAAAGACATGCACGGCAACGTGAAAAACGGAGCTGATGTTCTGGACGAAGTGGCCGGCAAATGGAGTAATCTAAGCAAGGAGCAGCAGTATAATACCGCACTGCAGTTGGCCGGACAGTCCCAGCTCTCCCGGTTCATCTCCCTTATGGAGAACTATGACACCAGCACAAGAGCAAGCGAAGCCGCCCTCAACTCTCAGGGTTCTGCCATGCAGGAAAATGCCGATTACATGAACTCCCTCGAAGCCAGAATCCAAACGATGAAAAACGCCTGGGACACGCTCGCCTTATCGATGGGAAATGCCGTGATCAACGACTCCATCATTGGCGTAACGAGTGTATTAACGGGTTTGATGAAGGTGCTAACACTTAGTGTTGATAAACTTGGTTTGCTTCCTACTCTGCTGGGGATCGTCGGTACTTCGGCTGCCACTGTGAGTAAAAACTTTAGAACAACTACGATTGCCGTTTTAACGCTTGGTAAAGGCATGACATCGCTTGGAGTATCTGCAACAACCGCAAAAATAGCCATAAGAGGCTTATTGGCAAGCACAGGAGTAGGACTAGCTCTGGCAGCTCTTGGTTTTGTAATTGAAAAGGTCATTAATTTATTTGGGAATGCGGGAGAATCTCAAGAAGAGTATTTTGACTCTTTGAAGCAAAATATTGAAGATACTGAAAGTAAGATTAATACTCTGGATGAATTAAGTATCAAGCTGAAAGATAATACACTTTCACATGAAGAACAACTAGCAACATATGGCGAGCTAGCTAAAATTTCTTCTAAAGTTATAAGCCACTATACAGCAGAAGGAGAAGCAGTTTATAAAAATAAAGAACAAATAGATCAATTACTTAAAATTGAAAAGGAAAGACTTGTATTAAAAAAGAAAATTGCTGCAGAAGAAGCACTTGACTCTCTTGAAAAATCGTTACCTGACATTAGTAAAAAGAAAAAGGAAATCACTGGATTAACAGAAGAATGGAAAAAAGCATCAGCTAGTCAAGATATAGCTTTATACGCAAAATCATTTATTGAAGACAATAATATGGTCGAACTTAAAGAGTCTTCTAACAATTCCTTTAGTGATGCATATAATTATGACAAATTATTAGGACAATTAAATAAAGAAGTAAAGCAAAAGCTGAAAGATAATAATATCGCTTCCGATTATTTCATTTATAAAAAGACCAACCTAAAGTATTTTAACTTAGATGAATTGATAAATAGTTCTGAACGGTTTGAAATTATCACAGATAATATTGCAAGTAAAATTGAGAATAAACAAGATGAGTTAGATGATACGATAAATAATTACAAAGAGGTCTTTCAATCTCTAGGAGAAGTAACGGTTGCTAGTGTTGACGTAAATGATAAGAATCTTGATGTATTTCTATATAGTTTGGCGGACTCTTTCATCAAAACCTCAACCATTACAGAAGATAATGCACAGAAAATAAAAATAGATTATAAAAATTTGATTCAAGACATTGCCAGAGATGCCAGAGATAACAAGATTAATCTTGCAGCCGCATTAGACACAGGTGATTTTGACGATTTAATAACAATGTATCCAAAACATGCTCAAGCCTTTAAACATATGGCGAATTCTATCAAAGAGTCTAAAGAAGCTACTAATCCGGATTCCAACTTGCTTCCTGTATATGATGCTTTAGGTAAAAAAATCGGAGAAATCTCTGGAGTAGCTGATAAAGCGGCTGATAATTTCTATAACTTGAAAGCGAAACTTGACGATAATGGCGCTGTCATTGGTTTCACTGGATCATTAAGAAATTTAAGCGGTCTATTGGGATACCTATCTGAGCATGTGTCCAATGCCCAAAATGGTATCAAATTATTAGAAGAAGCTGAAGATGAGCTAAATCAAACAAATCATCTTTCTGTTGGTACTCTTCAAAAGATTGTGGAAAAATACGGTGATCGTATCGATATTTCCAAACTAACTAAAGATGGTATTAAAGGTTTAATTAAGGCTATTAAAGAAGAAGAAGCTGCACAAATAAGTAGTGAAATAAAGAAAACCGAAACAACAATAGATCAAACAAAAAAGCGCATTGCGGCAATGAAAGCAACAATGATAGCTTTTAAAATACTTGAGAAGATTAACGGGCCTACACCTGTAAGTATAGGCTATAATGCAGCTATTGAAGAAGAAGAAAAGAAATTAGAAGGACTACTGCTAGAACTCGAAATATCAAAAAAGTCATTAAAAGATATTTATTCCTACACCTCAAGATCATCTGGCTCGAAATCTAGTTCTAAATCAAACTCAAGTAGTACCAGCAGCAATAAACAGCATCTGGACGAGACTCAGGCAATTATTAATGGAATCAATAAAGAAATAGTTGCGAGAGAAAAGCTTAATGAAGTGATCAGTAAACGAGCTAAAGAATTAGAAGAGGAAAAACGCTACGCTGACGCTATAGAGAAAACAAATGTATTATTAGCTAGTCAAAATAAAGAAATCGAAGATCTCAACACAGCAAACTCAAAATTAAAAGCTGAGAGAAATAAACTGCAGAGCAACTCAAAGCATGATATGTCTTCCTGGTTAGATAACTCTGGCCAACAATCTCATGCTTTTATAAAACTATTCAATAGCTCATCCGAATCTGATCAAAAAGTACTGCAAGACCGCTTTGACAAATGGAAAGTTTTCTCCGAAGCCTTATCGGCTAATGAAGAGAAAATGGCTTCATTAAATGGTGCTATTAAAGATACCACGGAATCCCTGGATGCTTTAAAACTATTAGAAACGAAAGCTTATCTTGAACAACAGAAAAACATTTTGGCAGATCTTAATTATGAGATGGACATTTCGGAAAAAACCCAAGCGATGTTTTCCGAAGAAACAAAAGAATATAGCGAGCAAACTAAAATTCAAAATGGGCTGCTGCAAGAAAAAATCAAATTCTTACAGGATGAAGTAGATTGGACTACTCAAAAGCTCGCCCAAGGCGATCTAACCAATGAGCAAATAGAAGAATTAAACGAATATTTAAAACAAAATAAATTAGCTCTATTAGATGCCCAGAAGGCTGCAAGCAATTTAGCAGAAACCTACGCCGATCAGATCATCAGCAACTTCAAGAAAATGATTGAGAAAAAACGTGATCTTGAATTGGATGCTCTCGAGGAACGGACCAAAGCGGAAAATAAAAGGCACGATACGTTCATGCAGAACATCGATGAGGAAGACAGACGGTTTGAAGAGTATATCAACAAACAAATCAAGCTGCTTGACCGTCAGAATGCCTCCGATGACTATGAAACTGAACTGGAGAAAAAACTCAAAGAGCGGCAAAAGATCCAGGAAAGCCTAAACAAATGGTCCCTGGATCAATCCATGGAAGGCAAAGCGAAACGAAAAGAACTACAGGAGCAGTTGGATGCTGCAGACGAAGAGATCGAGCGCTTTAAATTAGAACGTGAAAGAACCCTCACCAAAGAAGGCTTGCAAGATCAGCTGGATGATCGGAAGAAGTATACAGAGAAGATCAAAAAGGATCAAGACGACCTTCATAAAGAAACTCTCGAGAAAATCGATACCGAGAAAGAGAAAACGCAGCAAAAATATAAAGATATTCTCGAAAATGAGAAGTATTTTTATGAAATGAAGAAAAATCTGCTCAGTCAAGATGCTTCTGTTGTTAAAGCAACACTCAATGAAATACAGGGTGAGTATGACATATATTTTGACTTTCTTGATAGGCATGCTTTTAAAACAAGTCAAACACTTAAAAATTTACTTTACGATACCCAACTCGAGTATGAGAAGCTGCTCAATTTCCCTTTTGCGAATAATAGTAGCTCTTACAACAATAGTAACAATAGCAGCAATACTACCAGCCCTAGCTCTCCTGCCTCCCCTTCTTTTACAGCAAAAGAACTGGAAATTATCGAAATGATGAAAGGCAACAGCAAAGCTTGGGCGGCTAACACAAATCAGAACCGAAAAAATGAAATTGCAGCAGAAAACCTGCGGCTCGGAGCTCAGATTGGAGCAACGCGTGACGACAAAACCGGAATATGGTATAAAAATGGAATTAAATTATACCATGACGGCGGAGAAGTCGGAGTAGCTGGAACCACGACTCAAACCTGGTGGGAGAAAATAAAGAGCACCCTGAAGCCTAACGAAGAATTAGGCATTCTCAAGACAGGCGAAGTTGTCCTGGATAATCCTCTGCAATTCGTTTACAACTTTGCCGGCGAAATGTCCAAGAAACTCTCTCTCCTCTCTCCGTCCAGCAGTACGGCCAATGCGGTTCAGGCGGTCTCTGGCGGAGGCGTCGCGATCGATACCGTTATCATTCAAGCCAATGACCGCGAGACGGGAACCAGCCTGCTGAACAAGTTCGAATCCGCGATGAACAGGTCCATTAAGATAGGAACGTTTAAAAAATGATATGCTGGCAGAGCCGCTTTCCGATCCGAAAGCCTGCTCTGCTTTTTGCGATTTAGGAGGTATTATCCACGTGCTCGGAGAGATCGATTACAACTTAAAGCCGATACAACCGCAGTATTTTCTTTGTAAACCAAACCGTGAAATCATTGGCAAACTGAAACATATTTATAATGATTCCATCCAGGAGCCGCTTAACCAGGTTGGCGAACTAGAATTCACCATCCCTTTGCAAATCGATTGGCACCATAAACTCATCCAAAACAAATATGCCGAGCTCATCCGCGAGAGATATTTGATCAAAGTCGTGCGCGGCCAGAAAATCGACTGGTTTATCGTGGTCAGCCTGTCCCAAGCTTCCGAGAATGACCAGGAAAGCATGACGGTAAAATGCTATTCCGCCTATCACATGCTGACTGACAAAATGATCAAGAGCTATAACGTCGAAGCCTACTATTGCCGGCAGGTGCTGACGGATATGCTCGCTAATACCGTATGGGACATCGATTATATCGATGCCGATTTCGACCTTTCCTATCGTGCTTTTGAGTTCCAATCGAGTACAGTTCTGGACGCTATTTATTCGATTGCTGACAAATATAATGCTATCGTTGAGTTTAATACGGATGCAAGAACGTTAAGCTTCAAAAAGCCGGAATTGTTCGGCCTCAATCGAGGCCTTGCGTTCAGCTTCGGCAAATATCTCAAAAGCATGAATAAACAAACCTCGGCCGACCAAATGGTGACTAGGCTTACAGCTAAAGGCAAAGACGATCAGACGATCCATCACGTCAATCCTACAGGCCAAGGGTACGTTGAGAGCTTTAGCTACTTTGTATACCCTTTTCGCAGAGATGACCAACGAACGGTCCTCTCTTCTTCTTTTCATATGAGCGACTCCCTCTGCCACGCCCTGCTCGACTACGAAGAGCTTGTGCAATCGAAGACAGGACTGATTGAAAGCTACATTAAGCAGCGACAGGTCTATGAGGATGAGCTGAATCAACTAGACATTGACCATAACAGGCTCAAAAACAACGAAAAAGTCATAACAGACACGATGCTGAGCCAGCAATTTGATGGCAAAATGTTTTTCGAAAAATATGTGCATAACGGAAGCTCCTCGCACACTTTTGAAGTAAACAGTACTTATGCCTATGCCGTATTGATCAAAGCCGACAATACAGCTGCTCTATCTGTCTACTTTAATGGGCAGCTCCGAAGCCTGCCCTCCGGACAATGGGCTATGCTTGGCAAAGTGAAGGATGTCGCCTCCATTCAGGTTGCGCTCCAAGGGGGTAATACAGGAGTTTTCATCCAGGTAGCCAACATAAGCCTCGATGAATGGACCGGTTCAGGAAATGAGCAGGCCATCGTGGAGAGATACAGCCTGGATCACAAGGAGAATCAACTGCGGCTGAAGGAAATTGAAATCAACAACAAAAAGGCTCAAATTGCCGATATTCAAAATCAGATCGATGCCGTTCAGGTTGTTTTAGCAGCCGACAACAACTTCTCCCCTGCTCAGCTTCAGGAGCTAAACGAGTTTGTCATAGAGCGGGAGTTCAGTGACGATGTGTACGTCGACGAGCATGATCTTTATGATGCAGCTCAGGAAAAGCTGCGAGAGCTGCAGCAGCCTCAGCTTTCGATCGATATCGATATCGTAAACTTTCTGGAAATCGTCGGCGAACAGCGAAATTGGCATAAGCTTGTACTCGGCGATTTTGTTAATATCAGGTACGAACCTACGGATACATATGTCACGGCCCGGATTGTAAGTATCAGCTACGACTATGAAGGCCAAGAAATCAGCCTTACCCTGTCCAACATTAAAGACGTCAGTGACGACAGCAAGGATATGGAGAAATTTATCCAGAACTCGACCAATACGAATATCATCGTTGACGCCAGCAAGCATAAATGGGGCAAAGCCATCGTCGATGTGTCCGAAATGTCGCAGTTGTTCGAGAATTTTTGGAACAAGGTCACCAATGATATTAATATGGCCTCCAATGAACACGTTGTGATTGACCGCAAAGGCATTACGATCATCGACCCTAATGATCCTTTGAGATTTCTGCGTGCAACCCATGGCGTATTGGGCTTGACGCGCTCTGGCGGATTGAAGTATGAAACAGCCATCTCCCCCGACGGTGTGATTGCGGAAATGGTGCTTGGTAAAATCATCCTCGGCCAAAGGGTCGTCATTGGCGATACAACAGGAGTTTTTACGATCGAAGGCTCTCGGCTGATGATCGATGACCGCTGCGGCAGGGAAGTTCTCAAACTTGGCTTACTGTCCGAATCCCCGGATAAGTTCGGCATTTTCGTAAATCGTTATGCTTCTCCAGCGGACTGCAACAACACAACTATTCTGAACCGGGTGAATATTACCGCCGATGAAGGGCTTGTACTGGAGCGAAATCGCAATGGGTCTTTCCAAAAAACGCTCTACACCTCCACGGACGGGGATTTATATATGATCGGCAATCTGCGGGTTGGTGAAGATGAGCGGGTGTTCATAGCCGACCGCAACGGGATAAGCGTGGGCGCAAGCATTTGGAATGACGCCCCTTTTCGTGTAGACATGCACGGCAATTGCTGGCTGGATTCCTTGTTCGCTAATAACGCTGAAATAAAAAATTCGCTATTCAAAGATGGTCACATTGAAGGCTCCTCCCTCGTGTTGCGTGACGCCCTTGGCGGGGTTATCAAGATGTATCCAGAACATGGACTTTGGTTTGGAGCGGAACAGTTTAACGATGCTATCGCAAGCATAGCCATGGACGGCACGGCAAAATTCAAGAAATTGATCGTCACCGATGGGCAGAACAAACTTTTGATCGACAGTGAACAAAAGAAGATTTTCATGAACAACTGGGATATCGTAGGTGCCGGCGCCATTGACACGGATCTGCTCTCCGCCAACATCGTAACTGCGATGGACGGATTTGTCACCGATCTGACGGCATCCCGAATGACTACCTTGACCGGTCAGATCCGAGAAAGAGCAATGGATTACATTCGAATTGACGGCCATACGCAAAAGTTCATTAGAGGAAACATTAAACCTGGTTCTGCTGTGCATAAATCTCTCCCTGACGGCAGACTGCTCTATTGGATCAACGCTTCCCAAAGCGGACAAATGACAACAGAGGTAACGAATTGGCCTGTCATGACTTATGACATGGATGAAAACGACAAGATGATCATTGGACTTAATGGGGATGGAGATCGCGCTACTCCATTTATTCAAATGGGGATCGGGGACGGGAATGATGGAAGCCTCGGTGGCAAATCACGAATCGGTAAATACGACGGCGGATTAAAAACTTCCTATCATTCCAGCGGTTCGGTGATCGAAAGAAGCATCGATCTGGGTGACAACGGCATTACGATTCAGTCGGATGGCCAAGGACATATTACGATCAAGGCTCATAGTATTAAATTAGAAGCAACTGGCACTATCAATTTTTCTGGAACGGAGTTTGTATTCACAGAACGGTAGATTTCATCTTCAAATAGTCATCTTATTGATGGCTTTTTTCTTACTTTATTATGTTATGGGAGGTGAATTAATATGCCTGGAGTGGCTGTACATGGATCAGAAATATATGAAGTTAGAAAACCTGGTTATGTAACCTATGAGATTTGGACTGAGATACCTGTAGATTCTGATGAATATGGTAACCCTATTTATAGATGGACGCCGACAGGATCTGGAAGTAGAAATGCTAAGATAACCGGCTATATAGTTGCATCTTCCAAGATGAAAGTCGGCGGAGCTAATGTCGCTGTGGTAGGAGATAAGACAATTGAGACTTGGGTGGCTGATCCTCCTGTGCCATCCAGTGACAGCAGTACTCAAATTAGAAACATACAACCACCTGGAGGACAGGGGAGTGGCGAAGGTGAAATCATCTCTGGCAGTACCAAGGCTAAACTAGACGGTAAGCCCATCGCCTTAATCGGTTCAACCGTAAGAACCTGTTTAGGGACTACAACTACTATCAAAACAGGCAGCGATAAATTGAAATTCAGCAGCTAAAAATAAAAAATTCAATTACTAATCTTTCCAGCCAGGAAAGGAGGTGTTCAAAATCACAATTCGGAATTCGTTATATTTTTCATACGCTGGCAGAGTGTCCGCTGAGTTTGGCATTTTAAATGTCAGCCTAAGCGGCGGAATGGCAGAAGAACCCTTGGCGTCAAGCCGTGAGATCTATGAGGTTTCCGTCAAAGGAAGAGATCAGCCCTATTTTCAAGGCATGGAGAAAGATCCACTGCGCTTTAACGTTTCTTTTGCCTTTAAAAATAACTGGGATTCTCAAAAATTAAGAGAAGTTACCCGATGGCTCACTGAACATGATTACTACCAAGAGCTTTTTTTTACTAACGATATCGGAAGAGATCCTGAGCGCATCTACTATGCTCTTGTCGTTGATGACCCAACCCTAGTACACAATAGTTTGTCACAGGGCTACATTAATCTTACTTTTCGCTGCGATAGTCCGTATGCATACTCCCCAACGCGAACATCGCAATTGTACAAATGGGAAAAGAATAGTCATACAAATACAATCTCTAATTTCTCTCAAGGCGATAAGAAATCAATGATTACCGGTACAGACGGAGGGTTGATTCTTAATCCTCACAGAACAAAATGGAGCGATTTTTCATACGACATGAAGTGGACTGAGTTGGATCAGCTGCTGACATGAGAAAGGAGTTACAATGGCAACTACTACTGCTAAATTGGGCTTAGTCAAACCTGACTGGGCAAATGATGAGATCGGCTCAACTATAGATGCAATAGCTCAAAATTTTCAAACCCTAGATGATATTTCTGCCGATTATGCCGATGCACCTCCTATATCTGGTGATTGGCCAGCAAAGCACATATTGTATGCCAATCAATTGTCGATTGGTGGGCATATTGGCTGGGTAAACATTCGAACAGGAAAAGCAGCGCCAATTTGGGAAAAGTTGAAATACTATGCTAATGGCTCACATATCGTACCTAAAAATGATAACGGCCATTACTACACATGCACTCAAAGTGGATATTCTGGTTTAATCGAACCGATCTTCCCTGTTTCTGACCAGGGGCAAGTTCAGGATACTAGAGGGGCCAATACCTGGAATGCAAACCACCTTTACCAAGTGAATGATATTGCTCTGCCGACAATTGATAACGGACGGTTCTACATTTGTATTCAAGCTGGTGAATCTGGAGATGTTGAGCCTACATGGAGTCTTATCGATGGGGCAACAACCTATGATAAAAATGCGGTCTGGCATGGATATAAAATAGCTAAATGGCAGGAATCTGGCGTAGCGGCACTATATAGACCCTTCGGAAAAATTGAGTAGGTGATGAAAAATGGCTAGATGGATATCTCTTTTAAATCTACAAGGCATATACACCTCCCCTTCCATATTAATTCCGCTGCAAGCAGATGGAGCGCTTAGCAAGGTTTCTTGGGAAAGCAGTACTCCTGAGGGCAGCCAAATCGTAGTACAGACCCGGCTAAGTTTTGACGGATACAATTGGACAGAGTGGCGAGCTTGCACGAACGGTGGACAAATCCCTGAAATTGACGAAGACACACCCTTATATGAAACATACCTTATGTATCGAGTCATCATGAAATCTAACTCTTATAGTGTTAAACCTAATTTTAAAAAGATCACTTTTTTCTTCGAGCCTGTGCTTGTTTTTGACAATAAAGGCGATTTAAACTGTAAGCCAGAAATCTGGATTACGAAATCAGGAAATGGTGATTTTAGCATTCAAAATATTACTCACAACAATGAAGAATTTGCGTTCACTAATCTGCTTGATGGGGAAACGGTCTATATAGACAATGAAAACCAAGACATTGAAACCACGCTGGCAGTTACTTATAGATACAAAGATTTCAACGATAACTACTTAAACTTTCCTCCTGGGAAAAATGTACTTCGAGTAAGCGGTAATGCTGACATCAAGTTCAGATACCAATTTACATTGCTATGATAAGAGAGGAGGTGGAATATTGCCAGATTTAATAACTCAACTGCAATACAATGACCCATTAACAATCATTTTTAGAAAAGGAACGGACGATGATCCCCTTAAAGATCGGGCAGATACGCTACCTGTTGTGAACGGCATTATCACGCTTTTTGAAATTCCATCACTTCGTGATCGCGTACAGATTTCAGGAATGGTTGAAATTGATCAAGAAATTTATGAGCGTAGAAAAGAACTAAAGGAAAATGAATTTCTTGTCCATTATTCGATCGGGATCGTACAATTTCACCCTAAGCATGAGGGAACAACTCTTCTATGCAGATACAAGGGTCGTGGATTAATCATGTACCCGGCCTCGCGCATTTATGCCATGGTCAGAAGAAATCCAGATGTGGTTATTACACTCCAAAACTACATAGAAGAGATAGAAATAAAAATCAAAGAAAACACCTCGCTAATTAAACGTGTTGAGGACTTAATTTCCGAAACAAGGGTTATCATCGAGGAGTCCGAGAAGGCTACAGATAATGCCAATCGAGCAGCCCAAGAAGCTGATGCTGCAAGAGACTTGGCTTTAGATGCCTATGAGACAACAAGACTTGTCTGGAAAGAGCCTGTTGACAGAGAGCAGGATATTTACACCACCTACCCCCACCCTTCCGTTGGCTGGGTCGTTCAGACCACAAGAGACGGCAAGCGGTATAGGTTTGACGGAAACCACTGGATATTGATAGATATCTTTGGATCAAATCTTCAGGTTGTGAATGAGCACAGAGATGGCCTAATGTCTGTTGGGGAACATTTGAAGTTAAAGTCATTTCCAGTTGAACTCAAGGATCGAGTCCTTATCTTCTGTTTAGCGGATATGGCTCAAGGAATTCAAGATCTGCCATTCACCCCCTTCCCCTTCAAAGGAGAAATTGTAGCGGTGGATGGTTTTTGTATTACTGCTGGAGAAACGAGGAGCGAACTATCAATTGAAAAGTCGCGAGACTTGGCGAATTGGACAGAAATCACCTCCAGGCGAATGCGATTCGAGCCGAATTCCCATATGGATGATAAAGGAATAGTGCTAACCAGCAATACAGTTGAACCTGGGGACTTTTTTCGAATAAACGTAACCCATCTTGGACTTGGCATCAGCAACGCTACGGTTACCGTGCGCATTAAAATTTAAATATAAGGAGAAATGTAAAATGTCTCAACCTGTCATTACATGGATGAACGCAACTCACACTCAACAAATAACAGCTCCTCATAACTATGGAGTAATTGATGCAGGGGACTGGTCTCCTGTCCATACATTCAACATCTGGAATAACAGAGGTGGAACGACTGATGTGTCCAAAATGGAAGACTGCACCATTACAACTAGGGATATGTCAGGTGGGCTTGGCAACACAGTAGGAAATGAGATTGAAGTAGTAAAAAACAATTGGTTTCATGCCCAAGTTGATTCTTTAGATGAAGCAGATATCAATGAAGAGTCTAGCCGCATTGGCAAAGATTATTCAAAGCCGATTGGCACTAAAGGTTCTACTACAAAAGATAATACAGGTGCAAGCTATCCTACTCCCCTTGTTCCAGGAGCCAAAGAGATACTGGGCGTCAGAAACAATGGAAACCCTACAGATGCCGCAGGAAACTATGTAACAATTAGTTTTCGGGCTGAAGTCCCGCTCGATGCAAAAAGTGGGCAGCAACAATTTAAAAAAAGAATTTCATATCGTTACGTTTAATTAGGTTCATGTTATTTGAAGAGGCAGAAATTATTTCTGTCTCTTTTTTATTTTACAACACAACTCACAATACAATGGGAGGTACGCTCTAATGATTTTTGGCAATGGCCATTTTGCAAAATCTCCAGTCCAGTCTCAAAAGTATATCTGGCTGGCAGAATATTATGACGGTACTTTTTTAACAGAATATGATCTTGAAAATCGAAAAACAAATAGTTTTTATGATATAGACAAAAATAAACTCATTAGGTTTGGGTTAATCGGTTGCGGCAACCAAATATATTTTGATGTAGCTAATGGTATTTTTAATATCAACCATGACCGAATTATGATCTCATATGTCACCAAAGACACAGAGTATCCCTTGACGGGTAGGACGCTTCTTTACAATGATATTATCCAATTTAAAGAGGCTACCGCAGAGGCAAACCTGCTAACTAAGGGAAAATCCGAGGGAAGAATGCATAGCAGCATAGTAACGCACGCTATTGGCTATAAGAAAGCAATGGATTTGGCAGGTGTGAATATCCACTTTCAAACGATACTGCATCTTCCGCTCGATCAACCTGCATATGTACAAATTAAAATTTCTTCTAGTCAAGATTTGAATGGGAAATTAATAGTTCGTATGAATGGACTAGTTGCGAGTGAAATTGAAGCGCCGCTTAAAGCTAATATGGCTGGCATTATAAACTGGACTCCTTAAAAAAATTAGAAAGGAACGTGCATAAATGCAAGATTATTTTTACGTTGATCCATACAACAGAGTTTGGGGCAACAAAGATATTGGTGGAGATATGACGGTCACCTCCTCAAACAACACTCTGAATATCGAATCCAGCAGCAACATTTATACAGTGACCATTCCACCAGGTACTTATCATACCGAGTATACGCTGAACAAATCTGAGCTTGTTGAAGCGATTGCTGAAGAGTTTGAGCATAACCAGCTTCCTGTTGAAGTGTATCTTGGCGGTAATCATAAAGATGTTAAGTATAATTCCATCGTTTTTCGTTTGTCAGATGGTTCCGAGATTCAAGATATTAACGGCACGTTTTTTGAAGCGTTTTTTGATTCCATTTAAAAGCAGGTGTAAATATGGCTGTGACACATGAAGTTGGACTACCTCTTGATTTAAGTAAGGGTACTTTTGCTGATACGGAATATACAGATGGTTTTCTACAATTAAAAGTTATGAAAGTTTCGGATATAGGTAATGCCATCTATGCAGAATCTGGCTACTGGGAGTCTGAGATTATTGATATAAAAGACAAGATTACAGCATTCAAAAGAATTAGTAAGACATCTCAATTAGTAAATGGTGCAACTTATAAGATCTTCACCTCTTCCTCTGAGGACAGAGCTGTGTGGAGCGCTTGGGAAGAAATAGACTATGCCGATGGCACAATCAAGAGTCCTAAAAATAGCTATGCCAAAGTCAGAATAGAAATTAAATCCACAATGTCAGATGAGATTGTAACGGTTGATGACTTCACGGTTGTAGGAAAGTATAGCAATGAGTTCGTGAATAGTGATAAGGGTGTCTTGGAGTTAAAGAGGGTTTATGAATATGAGATGAACAATGAACTCGGACAAGAAAATATTCATAGAAAATTAATTGAAAGAAATAAATTTAATAAAATTAATAGTATTCATATAAATTCTGATCAGTAAAGGAGGCGAATTATTTGGCAAATGGTAACTTTGCGGGCGGTACTGGAACAATTGATGATCCCTATCTGATTGAGGATGCTCATGATTTTAATAGAATTTATTCTGGATTGAGCAGTCATTATAAATTGGTATATGATATTGACTTTTCGATTGTGGGTTTTAATCGCCCTGATGCTGGGGTTTTTACTGGTTCGCTTGATGGGGATGGGCACACAATTTCAAATTACTCTTTTGGAACTTTGGGAGTTACAGGTAATGCCGGATTGTTTCGCGGTATTAATGGAGCAACAATAAAAAATATGAACATTGAAAATGCCCGTATCGCTAGTGCAGCCTCATCTGCTGTACTAGCTGGTGCAGCTGTCGGAGAAAACAACACAATACAAAATGTTCATATTATTAATTCTAGGATAGAGTCTACATCGAACGGCATTGCAGGTTTTTGTGGGCAGGCAGGGGGAGCGGTAAAATTATTAGACTGTTCATTTCAGGGGGAGATTGTAAGAAACTCTGGTACTAGTGATAGTGGTTATGTAGGTGGTCTTATTGGAGATTTATTTGGAAACGTGACTATTAAAAAATGCAAAACAAACCTCACTATATCCACCTCAAACTGCTCTAATTGCGGAGGACTAGTTGGGAGAATAAGGGGTTTAACTCAGAGAATAATCATTGAAAATTGTCATTCGCAATTTACCATAATCAATTCAGGATCGGGCAGTAGTTATGGTGGGTTAATTGGGTATTCTGATAATGTAGACATATCAGAATCATCAGCTATTGGAGTTATCTCCGCCCCTACATCCACTGGTCAAATGTATGGAGGCTTGATTGGGTATCTGACAAATACAAATGCTAGCTCTTGCTACTCTAATGTAAAAATTGAAGCACCCAATACTTTCAACAGTGGCGGTGTGTTCGGATCAGTCTATGGTGGAAATATAATAAATAACTGCTATGGACATGGTAGTATTATAGGGAACCTTAGAATTGGAGGCTTGTCAGGGTATACAGTAGGCAATAGCAGTTTACCCTCAACCATAAAAAACTCGTACTCCACTGTATCTGTGATTGTCACAACCACTACCAATCAGAAGGCTGCTTTTGCTTCCAACGTAGATTTTAGATACGTAACTTTTTCAAATAACTATTGTGACATTGAGGCAACAGCAGGAAGTGGTAGTTTATATGCAATCTCAGGTACTACTGCTTACACCGGTGGGATTGAAGGCAAAACAACATTGGAAATGAAAACTCCCTCCACCTTTAGTGCATGGGATACAGATGTGTGGAAATTTATTGAGGGACAATATCCTAAGCTATTCTTCGAACCAATAAATACATCATTCCTTTATAATAAAGGAAATTACAAAAAATGGAATAATGATCATTGGCAAACAATTTCGACAACACTGCCAACAGAACCAATTTTCAAAGATGAGGGAATGTATAGCTTATCAGCCCTAGATCGAAAACAAACTACAATCACAATTCCAATGGATGACAACACTCCACAAGGACAGCCTTTAGGCAATGGTAGAGTATTTAAAGAAAAGATCAATCTTAAGAAATACATGGAAATCAATAGTATTAATGTGAAGTAGTTGATCAAATTCAGCTACTTCTTTTTTGTGTTTAAAATACCAATTTTAAAAGATGGGACAGAATATTAGATTCAGATTCTCCTCCGAGATCAGGAAAAACATTTGAGCATACAGTTGATTAAAGTAAGCTAAGGACAGATAAGATTGTTTGGGAGTAGAAAGGTGAACTTTATATAGGAAGGGGAGATAGTAACACATGGAGAGCATTAATGTTACATTGAATCCTAATGATATGGGATCAGGAATTACGCTAAGTAATGGTAATTTAACTGTAACTACTGCATCAAACAATAATAGTATCCGTGCTACACATGGCAAAATACTTGGTAAGTGGTATTGGGAAGTTAAACTAAGTAATGGAGTAGATTCTACTATAGGAATTTCAAATAAATCATTTTCTATGATTTCTTCAGAAATTAATACCAGCAATAATTGGAGAGTATATAATGTAGCAGGTGGTAGGAAGTTTCCTGAAAATACGACATACGGAACGCCTTCTACAGTAGGCAATACCATCGGTGTGGCTCTCGATCTAGATAATGGAACTTTAGAGTTTTATAAAAATGGAATTAGTATGGGAATAAGTCATGCCAATGTGAAGGAATTAGGTGAAGTTTATCCAACGTTGCGTTTCTATTCGAATACTAGTCAAACGATGAATATAAACTTTGGTGCGACTTCATTTACCTATAATATTCCTCATGGTTTTATGCCATATGCTATGTATCCTTCGCATAAAATCTTACTTTCATCAAATGAGAGTAAGATTAAGGGAATCAAAAAAGGAGCTATAGATGATTCAAATGCCATTCCACCGATGACTTCTAATATCGCTCCGAGCGGTGTGGCAAGCGCAAGCTCAATCTATAGTTCAACTTATGATGTTTGGAAAGCATTTGACATAGATGACACAGGCACTTCGTATTGGAGGTCTGCAAATAACACAGTCTACCCGGTTTATTTGGAATACGAATTCCCGACCCCAATTAGGATCGGAAGATACGGGCTAATAGGTGTGACGAGTGTACTCCCTAAAGAATGGACATTTGAAGGTTCCAATGATGGGGTAAGTTGGGTCATCCTAGATGAACGAACAGTCACATTAACTGCCTTAGTATTAACAACATTTGATTTAGTTAAAGCAGGATTATTCAAAAAGTACAGATTGAATATTAGATCAAGTGGAATTACTACAGGCATTTCGGCTTTCAAGATGTATGAGCAATCTACTGATATTGTAGTTAACCTTCCATCTCATAATGAAATTGATTTCTTTAATTATGGAGTAGATTTAGATTCTTCACTGTTTTCTGAGAATTATTCCAGTACTATAAATATCGTTTCAGAAAATGCATCTCTAGATACAGGAAAAATATTTGAGCATACTGTTGATTTAAGTAAGCGAAGGGTAGATAAGATAATATTAAATTGAGTCATACAGGAGGTAGAGTAGTGCCAATACATAATGTAACCCTAAATCCAAGCGATAGCGCTCCTATAATTAAATTTTATGATGGGAATCTCCGAATATATTCGAATACTACTGGAAGCGGCGGTGTAAGGGCAACACATGGAAGATCAACGGGGAAATGGTATTTTGAAGTGGTCATTAATGCTGCTGATGCCTATGTCGGGGTAGCTAACAGAAGCCAACCACTAACAAGTTTAAGTTCTACAGCTACAGAGGCAAGAGTCTACGTTTCAGGCAATGGTAACAAAACACCCTCAAATTTGAGCTATGGGCAAGCAACTCCTGTAGGTGGGACCATTAGTGTTCTTTTAAATATGGATGTTGGAAGTCTCGAATTTTGGATCAATGGCACACACCAAGGTATTGCCTTTACCGATCTAAAGAATTTGGGTGAGGTTTATCCATACATTCATTTTGCCGGAAATAGTAGGGATGTCACTGTTAATTTTGGAGCAACGCCATTTGTCCACCCAGTTCCAAAAGGATACAATGCCTATAACAATGAGGTTCAAAATAAATTCTTGATTTTAACTGAAAATAACGCCCTTATTAAACAAGACCAGCATAGTATGATTACAGCATCCGCAAGTTCGACAGTTAATGCTAATTTCCCACCTGAGAGTGCGGTCAATGGGAAAATAGGTATTTCCCCTGGTGAAAGATGGGCCAGCTCTCTTTCTGATGAAAATCCTTGGTTTAGAGTTGATTTTCCTTATAGTATTACAATAAATAAGATAAGGCTCTTGCAATTTGGGAATAATAGAACTTATTCAAGAATAAAAGATTGTCGAATATCATTCTCTAATGAGACTTCGCTTAAAGTATCATTAGATGATAGAAGCGCGGCGTCTGGTCAACTGATCTCTGATTCGGACTGGAATGTAATAGAATTCGATAAAGTAAAAACATCCTTTGTAAAACTAGAAGTATTGAATAGGTATAGTGCTACGTATAACTACGCATCTTTCATTGAATTTGAAGTGTATCATAATGACAAGCAAATAAAAGGAGAAATCCAATCACTAACACTTGTCAATCTCCCAATTACAGAAGAAACTTTTGTGAAACATGGTGCTGGCAAAAGCTCTGAGTTAAATTTGCATGCAACAAACAAATTAAAAAAGTTCATTGTTCAATCAGGAGAAGAATTAGGTTCAGGGAAAGTGTTTAAACAGCGTATTAATCCTGTCGAGACACCTATTAAAGGTACATCAATTGATTAAATAAAATGATTGTTTTAAGTGAAAATGAAAGGAGTGAGAGTATAGAGTATGGCATATACAAGCAATACAACAGCGATTCCAAAAATGACCTCAAATACAACTCCGAGTGGTGTTGTTAGTGCAAGTGCTGTGTATTCAAATACTTTTCCTGCTTGGCTTGCGTTTGATGGTAATGCTGGAGCTAATCCATACAGAAGTGGGACAGGAGTTTTTAAACTTAGTTATAAATTTGATGGTGCTAAAGTGATTGCCAAATACGTAATTAGTGCAGAAGCGAGCAATCCAAGCCCTAAAGATTGGACATTCGAAGGATCTGCTAATGGGATAGATTGGGTAATATTGGATTCAAGAAGTGACCAAAGATGGACACAAACTGGAATTTTAAAAAAAGAATATAGTTTCAGCAACAACTCTAGTTACTTAAATTATAGGCTTAATGTAACAACTACATCAAGTAATACTGACGCTCGAATTTATCAATTAGAAATGATGGAACTATTCTACGACAATAAAACACTGATCTACCACAACAGTGAATACAAGAAATATGACAACGGCTGGATATCTCTTTCTAATTCTCTAACCGATCAATTGTTTCTCACGGAAGGCATGGACAATATCTCCATCATCCCCGAATCTGCATGGGCAGAACTCTCTGGCGATGTTGAGCTGTGTCACTGGACAGACGACCCAAGCAAAACCGAAGCCCAATTCACCATTGAAACCGAACCGTTTACACTTGAAGATGAATTTGCAGGTCAAACTATCAAGGTCATCGAGTACACTGATAATCCCAACCAAACAGAATCAAGCATCACTTTAGAAACAGAACCATTCACTCTCTACGATGAATTAGGTGATGAAGTAGATGTTCTCTATTACACTGACGACCCAAGCAAGACTTCCGCTGAACTGGAGATCAATGCCAATTACTCCCCTCTCGATGAATTAGATGGAGATTTTGAGGTGGTAACTTGGAGTGATTCAGACACCCCTCCCCTGCTTCAAGTCGAAGGGGTTCCGTTTGAGCAAATCGTGCTACAATCGAGTGATCAAGAAATATTCGGCAAGCTGCAATCCCTTATCCTGAAGGAAAATTCAAATGAGTCTGTAGGCAAGTTAAGAGTCATCATATCCTTTGACGGTGGGCGAACATGGGAATCCAATAAATACGGAAAATGGCTAACTATCGACCATACGAACAAAAATGTGATCATTTCGCATGGCATGTCACCATATGACGTTTCGAAGCTAAAAGAAGAATCGTTCAAGAATAAAAGCGATAAGATCAGAATCGGGTACTTAATTGCTGATAATATTCACCTTGCTGATGGACACACTATTCTACAAAATACTAAAGTAGGTGTTACCTCCCCTACTGGAACAGTTAAGTTCAGTGATGTTGCCTTTTACATACTTAATACAGCCGCCACAATTCAAGTCGAGTTTGCTGGAAATAAGTTGAGTGGTGAGATTTCTGATGAAGATTTAGGTAAAGTGCAGTACAAAGTATCTTTGAACGGAAACCCTTACTACCCTTCAGATGGAAAATACACACCACTAATGAACTCCCCGCAAGCAATAAATATTAATATTTCAGATCGAGATATTTTATTCGGTGTATATAACACCTTAAGAATAGATTTCCGGGACGCCTGGGGTGAGCAAGATTATTGGGAAACCACTTTTATCGGCACATACTCTGGCATCATGTTCATGGATGAAAATAGAAATTATTACTCCAATTCTTTCGGTGACATCTTACAACATCTTGATTTTGGAGTTATCATTGCTGCACAGACAACTTTAGAGCAAAAGATTATCGTAAAAAACCAAATTGGCTATCGTGTCCAGAACTTATTGCTTGAGGTGACGAAAGAGAAGCTGCCTGAAGGAGTAACCATAGAAATATCACGCTCTAATTTCCCGTTTGTTGCTGAAGACCCTCTTCTGTTTAACAGGTTTTTTAATGAGGACGAGGAGCTTGAGTTTTATGTACGAATTTCAACAGACCTTTTAGCCCCTCCAGCACCAAATGGCACGTTTGAAATTAGAGCAAAAGCAGATACCGTGTAAATAATCTCAATACAATGAGATGGGATGTGAAACTTTGGATGAAGTATTTGACATAAGCAGTGAAATCACAGTAAAGAGCAGGCTGTCTAACCGAATGGGAGGCAGCTTTATTCTTTATAGATCAGTTGATGAAGAGCTAGAGTCAACAATTCTGATTAAAAAGTCAACGGGCAACGATCTAAATTCAATATTGTCAGTGAGAACACTGCGAGAGCTTGAATTAAATGCAACACTGGACATTAAATATCGTGGCAATGATGAGATTGAATCAGAAATCGAAGCCATGGCAGCAGAGTTTCTTGACTCTGTAATAGAAATACGGCCACATAATCAAATGTATGGAAAGTTTGAACTGCTTGAAGCTCCTAGAGTGACAGTTAACCTGCCTCCAATTGCAGATGCAACGACAAGAAGCCGCTCTGATTTACAAACCATCAACTATGGCGATGCAAAAAGTATGTTGACTGGCAGAAGCAGCGAAGAGCTATTTAACTCTTTTATACAGTTCGCAAACTTTGAAGCATCTATTCCTGATTTGAAGTATTTAGAGTCAGCAAAATTAAGACTCTATTACATTAATTTCCCCATCAATAGTAATTTGGAATTGCATCAGCCCGATACAGTATGGAGAGAAATGGGGATTACTCATGCAAACCAGCCATACTCTGTTGAGCTGTTAAAAAATCAATATGTGATCAACACGAAGGAAAGATATATTGAGTTTGACGTTCTTGATGTCGCGTTAAAATGGCAAGAAAAATCCTTAGACAATTTTGGATTTATCATTAAAACTTCTGATGATAGAACTCTAAGCTTTTCCACGAGAGAGTCCGATAAGCCTCCCTTGTTAATTATTGAATATATTACCTCTCAAGTGTATTCGATTGGACGCAGTGAGTTAGAGTCTGGAATTTTTATTTATGGTAAGGGCCATAAAGAAATAACGGGAATGATCACCGTCAAAAGCGATGTGGGCATAGAATGGTTCGATTCTTTGCTTTATGTACACAGAAGAGAAGATCCATTGTATGAGTATCGAGAAGCAAATATTGCAGTAAATAGAAGAGAAGTCGATTCATCACTAACTGTAGTTATTAGAGATCATGATGAAGTGGATTCTTTGATAACGGTTAGATATAATTCAACAACTGAGCTCATATCTATGATGGCTGTAAGTAAGCCTGATTTAGCTGGAATCATTGCTGTCGATCCTAACATCTCTTTACCCAGTGAGATGACCGTCTCAATAAAAGAAATTTCAACTCTTGATAGTGTTATAACTGTAAATCAGAGGGATTTAGGAGCAGTCTTAGAGGTATCTGATTATAAAAGAAACCTCAATGAGCTTGGTGCTGAAATTACTGTCATCACAGAAAAAGAATCGCTCCTAGAATCTGTAATTACAGTATCAAAACCTGATATAAGCGCCAATATTCTAGTCAGAGTTCAGGATTGCGATACGCTGGATGGCATACTGGAAGTGCCACAATATGAAAATCTAAGTAGTTCCATCACAGTGTCACATCCAGACCTGAATTCAACTATCTCTGTTAAGCATGCAAGTCAAATTGATGGCTTCATAGAGGTAAAAGAAAGAGAATATCTTGATTCTGTAATTGACATAAAAAATATTAGTGAACTTGTATCAATAATAACTGTAAATCAGTTTGATGACACCGAATCCGAGATCATCGTTAGTCAACCTGACTTAGCTGGCTTCTTGAGTCCTCGCGTTGAGGGGATTGAAGATCTGTCAGTGTTAGCCCTGATCAGGAAAAGAGACGCTAGTGACCTTAACAGTATCATTACCATAAGAGGTAAAGGCAATAGAAACTATGTGTTTATTCTGTAACATCATCCAAAAGGAATGTCCTTCACAGGGCATTCCTTTCATTTTTTTAACAAGGAGGGGAACTATGGCACTATATATTAAATTACTCGAGATCAAACATTTGATCTTCACCTATCTTAAACCACTTACTACAAAAGAAATTGGATTCTACGGCATTTTTGGCCTTATCGGGAGCATGATTGCTCAAACATATGGAGGTTGGAGTCCAGCAATGACATTACTTATTATACTTATGGGTTCTGACTACATTACAGGCATTCTCGCCAGCCTGAAAGAAGGCCGCGGAATCGCAAGCGCTGCATCTTTTTGGGGCCTTATTAAAAAAGGGCTGATGCTCCTTGCCGTATTGATCGCGCACCATGTTGATCTTGTGATGAATACGAATGCCGTCATGATCGGAAGTATTTATTTCTGGTATGCCAATGAAATTATTTCTCTGGCCGAAAATTACGGGAGACTGGAACTCCCCTTTCCAGAGTTCATTAAAGAGAAAATTGCCATGCTGAAGGGCAAAGAAAAAAATAATTAAACAGCTCTTCTAAACGGCTCAATTAAGGAATCAACGATAATATAAATCGAATTGCCGTGCTTGTATAAAAGCATGAGTCGAGGGGAAAATTACAACCACATGCTTACAAGGAGGTAATATTATGGCTAAGCCGGACGATCGCTCCGATAATGTGGAGAAATTACAGGATGCAATCCAGGATACTATTGAGAACTTCCGCGAAGGTCAGGACTATTTAAGTGAACATGCCGATGAAATTAGCGGCGAAGAAAAGGCGAGCATTGAGGAGAAAAATAAGCGCCGTCTTGAAAGTATTAAGGGCTTCCGAGAAGAGGTTAAGGACGAAGCAGCCGACTCAGAATAGTGATTGGCCTACGGCAGTGATAACTTACGGCGCATATCGCCCTAGAGTGAACTGACCTGAGAGGACTGACCTGGAGAGAACGTAGACATGGTGCTAACGTTCTCTCCTCTTTATTTAGAATCTTTTTTATTTAGAATCTTTTTTATTTAGAATCTTTACTTAGAAGCTTTAAGCTTTACCCAGCCTAGAAGCTTTACTTGACATCTTTTTTCTGTTAGTTCCGTTATTTTTCGTTAATTCCCACCGCTTCCCTTCATCGCTTGATCCCGGATCGCCTGATCCAGAATCACTTGACCTTCCTCTTGAATAAGCCTCATCGCCTCTGCCAGCGATTTCTTCTCTTCCTTCACGAGCATCAACTCCCTGTTTAGCAATTCGGAAAACGGGCCATTAAAGCCAGCAGGAATTTTGCTGTCATCTAGGGTCGATCTCAAAACGGGTTTCAGCGAATAGAACATTTCCATACTCTGCCCATTGAAATCCGTGCTGTATCCGGTCCGGGCCAGGAGCGAACTGCTTACTCTTCGCGACTTGATCTTAGCCAATTCATCCCCTGCTGCAAACTTGATAAACTCCCAGGAAGCGTCAACATTTGCGGAGGCGGCATTAATTGCGAAAATTTCATTCATCATAATTCCCGTCGTTTTGTCTCGTTCCAATGAACTTACTGGTCCGGGCACGATTCCGACTTCAAACTTTTTAAAATTTTTCAGCAGCTTGTCTGCCTCTTCCATCTCGTAGAAAAAAAATACACTTCCCGTCGTCATGGCAGCCCGGCCGTTCAAAAACAGCTTTCTAGCGAAATAATTGCTCATATCTGGAGATAATTCGTTTTCACCTGCAGCCGGCAGCGCTCCCGACTTCAAGGCATCCACAGCCAGTTCAAAAACTTCCTTCCATGAATCCGTTTCAACCGTCACGGTCATCGTATCTGTATTTACCCAACTCAGGCCCTCTGTCCGCGAAACAGCATGTAAATAATTACTTATTCCGCTGCTGTGCGAATACTGTTCATCATAACCGAATATTCGCGCCGACTCGTCCCCATCTATAGGAAAACGTGCAGCCAGCGCAAAAATCTCATCCCAGGTAAGCGGGCCTGTCGGTTCTTCCACCCCATACTTCTTAAAAATTTCCCTGTTAAAAAGGATGCCATCGCTATAAAAGTCAGGGGAAAACCCATACAGCTTGTCATTCCCCAAAAATTTCAAAATATCAATTACTCCCGGGTAAATCCCTGCAATATCATAATGATCCCGCTGTATCAAAGGCTCCAAATCCAGGATCAGCCCTTCCTCGGCAAAATACTCATATTGCTCAGTATTAAGCACGATAACATCCGGCTGCTCCCGATCGACATACTCCTTCATCGACTGGATCGGATCTTTGCCTTCATCATAAAGCCCTAAGTCTGACACAACCTTAATATCAATATCAGGATGTCTCATCGAGAACAAGTCCCCGTAAGCACTAAAAAAAGTACGATCGTCTGCATACATAATTTTAAATGCAGAATCCCCCTTCAAAGTATCTCCTTCCTGACGAGACGAGCAGCCCGCGATCAGCACACAGCTCGCGACCAGGAAACATCCAAAGAACAATAATACCGTTTTGCGCAAACAATGGATTTGATATTTCATTTCCCTACAGCCTCCATATAATAATCATCGTTTGGCAATTAATCGTTTGATGATGGGAAAAAGTTACAATCCACAACCCGGTGCATATAAAAAATGACACCGATCATTTGATCGATGCCATTTCTCTGAAAATTCATTTGCTTAAATTAAGCTTCGTCCCAAACGGTAACTTCCTTCATTTTGTCGCCAGGGCGGACTTGATCCACCAGCTCCATACCGGAAGTCACTTTCCCGAACACCGTGTGTACGCCATTTAAATGCGGCTGTGGCTCGTACACGATAAAGAACTGGCTCCCGCCTGTATCTTTGCCCGCATGCGCCATAGACAGCACACCACGCTCGTGCTTGGTCGTATTCGTTGCCGTCTCGCATTTGATCGTGTAGCCGGGTCCGCCCGTGCCGTTTCCAGTTGGACAGCCGCCTTGCGCTACGAAACCAGGGATAACACGGTGGAACGTCAGTCCGTTATAGTAACCGGAGTTGGCCAGCTTCTCGAAGTTCGCAACCGTGCCCGGCGCTTCTTCCGGCAAAAACTGAATTTCCACCTCTCCGCCATTTTCCAGTACGATCTTGCCTTTCTTCATATCGGATCACTTCCTTCTTTTTTCTCAGTAAGACAAACCTCTTACAGTTTACTATGAAATCGGGCGATGAGCAAAAAGTTCCGCCGCCTATTTTTTTGGCGGCGGAACTTTTATGCCTTATTTAAACGACGGCTGCTTGGAAATACGCTCGGGAATGACATCGCAGGAAATGATGTCCTCCAGCGTCTCGCGCTTAACGACAACGTCGCTAACCCCGTCCTTGACGAAGACGACCGCCGGACGGCGAATGCGGTTGTAATTGCTGGCCATGGCGTAATTATACGCCCCCGTACAGGCTACGGCGAGCAAATCTCCCTGATTCGCCTTGGGCAGCTCCAAATCCCAGATGAGCATATCCCCGCTCTCGCAGCACTTGCCGGCAATCGATACCGTCTCTTCGTTATCATCGTTGCCCCGGTTCGCCAGCATCGCCTCGTACTTGGAATCGTACAGCGCCGGGCGCGGATTATCGGTCATTCCGCCGTCAACAGCGACGTATTTGCGTACGCCGGGAATATCCTTCGTTGAGCCAATCGTATACAGCGTCGTGCCCGCATCGCCGATGATGCTGCGGCCTGGCTCCACCCAAATTTCCGGAATTTGCGCATAAGTCTTTGCGAAATACTTCTTCACCGCATCCGTAATCGCCTTAACGTAATGGGACACGTGCAGCGGTTGGTCCTCCTCAGTGTAGCGGATGCCAAATCCACCGCCGAGGTTAACCACCTTAAACACAACACCTAGCGTCTCCTTAACGCCTGCCGCAAATTGTGCCACGCGCTCTACGGCTAGCTCAAAGCCCTCGACCTCAAATATTTGCGAGCCGATATGGGAATGGACGCCCAGCAAGCGGAGATTCGAGCTGCTGGAAGCAAGCTCAACCGCCTCCTTCGCCGAGCCGTTCCCGAGATCGAAGCCGAACTTCGAATCGGTCTGCCCCGTCGAAATAAACTCATGCGTATGAGCTTCCACGCCAGGAGTAACCCGCAGCAGTACGTTCACCGCGACGCCCTTCTCCGCAGCAACTGCTTGCAGCAAATGCAGCTCCGTGAAATTGTCCACGACGAAGCAGCCAATGCCTGCATTAATTGCCATTTCCAGCTCATCCAGCGTCTTGTTGTTGCCATGGAAATGAATGCGCTCGGCTGGGAAGCCGGCCTGCAGGGCCGTGTACAACTCCCCTTCGGAGACGACGTCCAATGACAGCCCCTCCTCTTCCACGACTCTGCACATCGCCATCACGCAAAAAGCCTTGCTCGCATAGGCCACCTGAAACGGCAAGCCCGCTTGCTTAAATGCATCCATATATTCGCGGCATCTTTGCCGGACAAGTGCTTCATCCACAATATAGAGCGGCGTACCATACTGCTGCTTCAAATCGACCGTATCGCAGCCGCCGATTTCAAGATGCCCTTTGGCATTAATTTTACTAGTACCATGTAAATACATTTAGCACTCTCCACTTTCGATTTTTACACCAGTATAGCAAACATTAGGTGAACTGAAAAATGGATTTTTACGATGATCATTTGTATTTTTTGTCGGACAACCTGTTCTCCTACTCCTGCCGCGGCATACGGGAGCGGTCCCTTGTCTTGTTGATGGACGGCCGTTGCTTGGAGGTCATTACCGGAAAACGGAATAAAATAGCGGCCATCGCCTTTGCATTAAACGGGATAAACGGCCACAGGTAGGAGGAATTATAGGAGCGCCGGAGCGTCAGCCATATAATAAACGCCGTCATGCCCACAACCAGCCCCGGTCCCCCGAACACCGCGACAGCGACCAGCAGGCCCAGCCGGATCGCCCTATTCGCAAGCCCGAGCTCATAGCTCGGCGTGGCAAACATCCCGATCGCCGCGACGGCCATATACAGCACCACCTCATTGACAAACAGGCCCGTTTTAACAGCGATATCTCCGATTAGTATTGCGGCAATCAAGCCCATGGCCGAAGCCAGCGGGGTTGGCGTATGGACGGCGGCCATCCGCAACAGATCGACCCCGAATTCAATCAGAAGAAATTGGGCGATCAACGGAATTTTAGCCTGGGTCTGCGGACCAATAAACGACAAGGCAGCCGGCTTCAGCTCAGGATGAATCACCATGAGGAGCCATAGCGGAAGCAGGAACAGCGATGCGAATATGCCGGCAAAGCGCACCCAGCGTAAATAAGAGCCCATAAACGCCGTCTGCCTGTTCTCTTCCGCATGCTGGCATAGGTCAAAAAAGGTCGTCGGGAAAATAATGACGCTGGGCGACGTATCGCTAAACAATGCCACCCGCCCCTCCAGTATATGCGAAGCAACGACATCCGGCCGCTCCGAATACCGGACCAGCGGATACGGATTCCAGCCCTTGCGCACGATCGCTTCCTCCAATTGCTTGTCTGCAAGCGGAATGCCGTCGATATCAATCGAAGTGATCTTATCACGCACGGACTCAACCTGTGTTTTATCTACGATGTCGTCGATATACGCGATACAGACATCGGTTTGCGTTCTGCGCCCTACCTTATGCAGTTCAAAGGTGAGTCCAGGATCGCGAAGGCGCCGGCGCACGAGGGAAATATTCGTGAGCAGCGTTTCCGTAAAACCGTCCCTCGCCCCCCTTACTACACGCTCGAGCGAGGGCTCCTCCGGATTCCGCACGGGATAAGTCCGGGTATCCATCACTAGAGCTTCACGCTCGCCTTCAATAAATAAAGCGCTCATTCCGCTAAGCACCATCGTGATAACATCGCTCAGCTTATCGATTTTTTTGACCTGGATATGCGGGATATAGAGATCAAAAAAAGCATGCAGCGCACCCGAAGATAAATTATCGGGTGTCAAATACGTCAGCCGCTTCAATATTTCCTGTAAAATGTCCTCTTTTGCAAAGCCGCTAATGAAGAACAGCCCGGTCCGCGTCTCTCCGAACGTCATTTCACGGAAATCAACGTCAAAACTCTTGCCGAGGCTGGCAACCTCCTCAAGCGTTTTCTTTGTCGTAGCCAGCTCCTCGCTAATATCGTCGCTTTGCTGCCAATAGACCACCGATTCCTCGATCGAATCGGAACGCTCCTCCTCCGCCTTTCTGCCTCGCAGCTCATCCTGCCTATTTTCCTGCGTCTTATGCCCGCTTCCCTGTCCCTCATCGACGCCGTCCGTCTCTTCAACGGAATACTCTTCTGGATAAGGAATAAAATCCGGCTGCTCCTGCGAATGTTCGTTGTGCTCCCGGTCCGTCATATGCTTTACCTCCTTACCTTAAGCTAGCATCAAACCGCCTATGATCTAAGGTTCTCTTCAATCTAACTAAAGTATCCTTACAATCCAGCCAAGCGGCCTTCAATCTAGGGTGTGTATATAAAAAATTCAAACATGGAGCCAGCAACTTTTCCGAATACCATCGCCAGAAGCAATCCCAATAAATAATGCTGCATTTGCAGTCTCTTGGCGAGAATCGGCAAAACATTCAGCACCTCGGTCAAGGCAGCGGCCAGCAGACCGATGAACACGCCATTCAGCAAGCCTACAAATCCGCTGACCAGCCAAGGGCCGTGAATATGCCATTTATAAAAATCGGCGACAGTTCCGACAAACGCTCCGCTGACCATCGCACCTTCATACCAATGCACCTTGTCATAGGAGCTGGTCACCTGCGCCAATCTCGGGATGACGTCAAGTACGATGAAGAGGGCAATGATTCCTCCTCCAACGGCGATGCCGCCCGCTAACCCGAGAAAAATGAGCACTGCCGCCAACCAGAGTGAAATCAACGCTTCTCCTCCTCCCGTCCCCCCGCTTTGTGCATTTTTTTATATTCCTCGGAAATGACGAATTGGTTCAGGTTTTCCTGGTAAAGATACATTTCTACCTCAAGCGGAGTCGGCTCTTCATTCCACTTTTTCTTAAACAAATGGTTGAAGAACACGACCATTCCGAAACCAATGCCGATGGAATATGCCCCTTGGAACAAGTAAGGATGTTCATCCCGCTCTCCAGTAATCATTTCGACGATCCGCACCTGCACCGCCTGCATGCTTACATCCGCATGGAAATTCATGATCGTCAGGGCCGAACCGAAAAACAGGAGCAGCCAGACGATAATAAAAAGGAGCAGCAGCGGCTTCTTTCCTGTGCTGACCATTTCCACCAGCACCTGCGGCTCGCCGATGTACTCCACATGTATATCCGGGATGCGCTCCTGGATGCGCTCTATAATAAGCAGCATGTCGATCAGCACGAGATTGCCGTCCTGTTCCCTTGGCTGCTTCAGAATCATATCCAGAAGCGCTGACTCCAGCCTGGAATCGGTCAGCACGCGCGCCACGTCGCGCAGCCGTATGGCCTGGCCAGGCGGGAGCTTGACATGCTTGCGCAGCTGCAAGAAGATCGTAGCAGCGCCCTGTTTCATCCTAACACCTCTTTCCAGGACGAATTGTCCATAGTATGCCAAGGGGAGCGCCGCTTTACTCGCGATTCATCAATTCGGCCAGCTCCAGCTTCCTTGAATGCGTATGCATATTTCAGGCGAGAAAACGTTAGCCAATATATTTTCTAAAATTTTCAAAAAGAAAAACAGCTTTCGGATTTAACCGAAAGCCGTTTCAGCAACTGTGCTTGTTCTTGTACAATATTTTACTCATGTCATTGCGCAATTTGGTCACGGATGTTCTGCAGTATTTTTTTCTCCAGCCTCGATACCTGTACTTGAGATATTCCGAGCCGGGCCGCCACCTCGGATTGGGTCTGATCGCGATAATACCGCAAATAGACGATCAACCGTTCCCGCTCGGATAAACCATCAATCGCTTCATGCAGCGCCAGCTTGTCGAACCAGCGCTCCTGGGATTCGTCGGCGATTTGATCCATTAAAGTGATCGGATCACCGTCGTTCTCGAACACCGTCTCATGAATCGAGGTCGGCGGCTTGTTGGCCTCTTGGGCAAAGACGACATCCTCCGGTGTTAAACCGAGCTCATCGGCCACTTCCTTGACCGTAGGCAGACGATTTAGCACCTTGGACAGCTCATCCTTCTTCTTGCGAACTTTATTCGCCATCTCTTTCAGCGAGCGGCTGACCTTAAGCGTCCCGTCATCACGCAGAAACCGCTGAATTTCCCCGATAATCATCGGTACGGCATACGTGGAAAATTTGACGTCATAACTGAGATCGAATTTATCCACTGACTTCAGCAAGCCGATACAGCCGATCTGGAACAGGTCCTCGGGCTCATAACCCCGATTCATAAACCGCTGCACTACCGACCAGACGAGCCGTATGTTGCAGTTCACAAGCCGATCGCGGGCAGCGAAATCCCCGGATTGACTTAAAGCAATCAACCGCTTCACTTCTGCATCGTCCAAAAACTCCCTTGAGGTTTGCTTCACTTCAGCGTCCATAGATCCAACCCCTAATTATATAAAGCTTTCTTGGATACAATCCTTTTCTTCATCCGGATGGAAGTGCCGCCGTCCACTTCGCTCACCACATCGAACTCGTCCATAAAATTCTCCATGATCGTAAAGCCCATCCCCGAACGTTCAAGTTCCGGCTTGGACGTGTATAAAGGCTGCTTTGCCAGCTCTACGTCTTCTATTCCTTTGCCTTCATCTTCAATGACCAGCGTAACCGTATCACCTTCAATTTGCGCTGAAATGGTTACCACCCGATCGGGGTCGCTGTCATAACCGTGAATGATACAGTTCGTTACGGCTTCGGAAACGACGGTCTTCAGATCGGTAATTTCATCCATCGTCGGATCTAGCTGTGAGACAAAAGCAGCAACCGCAACCCTGGCGAACGATTCATTCTCCGATCTTGCGGCGAACTGCAGCGACATAAAATTGCTGGCGGCTTGATTCATAATGCGACCTCCAATTCAGAGAGCGCGGCGCTCTCATTCTCGAAAATGCTCATAATTTTAAAGAGCCCCGACATTTCGAACAGCCGATAAACCGAGCGATTTACATCGCACAACACCATTTTTCCCCCTTTGTGCTTGATCAGCTTGTACCTTCCCAAAATGACGCCCAGACCTGAGCTGTCCATAAATTGCAAAGACTTCAAGCTAAGCACAAGATGACGGCAATCCCCCCGGGCAATTTCCTCATCCATTCTCATCCTTACGTCATCTGCCGTATGATGATCCAATTCCCCGCTTAAACGCACAATCAGCGTCTCGCGATGCCGTACCATTTCTACATGCAAATTCACGTCTGTTCACTCTCCTCCCTGACATGAACACAACTATTCAACAACTTCACAACAAATTCCTTCTCATTGACAAAACTAGAAGAAAAACCCTAAGAATCTACAAAAAACAGGTGCGATGCCGAGCGCTTAAACAACGTCCACCAGCCTGCTTTAGCAATTTCATTCGGCGATTTCAATTGGAATTCCCTAATCACCTTCTCATCCTGATAGACGATCAGCTTGCCGATGCTTTGTCCCTTTTTCACCGGTGCAGCCAGCTTCTCTGGCACGTCCAGCTTATGAGTAATACTGTCTGGCGCCGCACCTTTTTTGACCAATACATTTAATTGCCGGGCCGCAGCCAGCTCCAGTGTAGAGGACTGCCCTTTCTGGACTTTTACCTTCCCGATCACTTCGCCCGCTTTATAAATCGGCAGCAGCGTATATTGAGAAAAAGCATAATCGAACATCGCTGTCACTTCACTGTTTCGCGTCTTCGTGTTAGGTTCGCCAAGGACGACCGCAATGACCCGCAGCCCATCTCTTTGCGCGGTAGCTGCGAGACAAAATTTCGCTTCTGAAGTATACCCGGTTTTCAGACCGTCAGCTCCGTTATAAAATCTCACCAATTTGTTCGTATTGACAAGCCAGAACGGCTTCTGCGTATTTTGCCGCAAATAGTCCTGGTAGGCCCCGGTATATTTGGTGATTATCGGGTACTTCAGCAGTTCCCGGCTCATCACAGCAATATCATAAGCAGAGCTGTAATGATTTTCTACGGGCAATCCATTGCAGTTTTTAAAGTGTGTGTCTTTCATGCCAAGCTCTGCAGCCCGCTCATTCATCATCCTGATGAAAGCTTTCTCGGAACCGGCAACTTTCTCGGCGAGAGCTACGGAAGCGTCATTTCCGGAAGCCATTGCTACTCCTTTTAGCAGCTCATCTACCGTCATTTCTTCTCCAGGCTCCAGAAAAATCTGCGATCCGCCCATGGATGAAGCATGTTCACTCGTCGATACTTTGTCCGTCAGCTTCAAAGTGCCCTTATCGATCGCTTCCATCGTCAGCAGCATCGTCATGATTTTGGTAATGCTGGCCGGCGGAAGCTTCTCATGGCTTTTCTTCTCATAAATCACTGTCCCTGTATCTGCATCCATAAGAATGGCGGAATTGGCATTCGCCGCAAGCAGAACATCCTCGTCTTCCTCCTGAGATACAGCATGCGCTGCAGGTACAGCTATTGGCCAAACCGAGATCGTTAGCAACATAACGATGCTCCATATTAACAGCCGCTTGCTCAAAATTAGTCCCCCTTTAACAAGTTCTACTAGTTATTGGATTCTGCTAACCTAGTATCGGCGAAACAAAGCCAATATATTCCTGTCCACGCAAAAAAAACGGCGTACCAAGGATCTGGGCAGATCACTTGGCAGCGCCGCTTAACAATTATTTCAATGGGCATTCTCTTACAGCTTGGGGATGATGCCCAAAACGAGATTTAGGAACTTCTCGCGAACCCGATCCGTCGTCTCGATGACCTCCTCATGGGATAATGGCTGGTCTAATATTCCCGCCGCCATGTTGCTGATACAGGAAATACCCAGCACTTCAATTCCCGCATGCCGGGCCACAATAACTTCCGATACCGTAGACATGCCCACGGCATCCGCGCCCAAGGTTCGGAACATGCGAATTTCAGCCGGCGTTTCGTAGGAAGGGCCCAGCAATCCGACATAAATCCCTTCCTGCAGCGGGATTCCCTTCTCCTCAGCTGCTTGCTTTGCCACTTCACGAAGCTTTCGGCTGTATGCTTCGGACATATCTGGGAAGCGAGCGCCGAGCTCGTTATCATTCGGTCCTGTAAGCGGATTTCGGCCCGTCATATTGATGTGATCCGCAATCAGCATTAAATCACCAGGATTGTAGGATGTGTTGATACCGCCGGCCGCATTCGTGACAAGCAGCTTTTCTACGCCCAGCGCCTTCATGACCCGCACAGGGAACGCCGTTAATTCCGGGCCATAGCCTTCATACATATGAAAGCGTCCCTTCATGAGCACTACAGAGGTACCATGAACCGAGCCGATGAGCAGTTCTCCGGCATGCCCTTCTACTGTCGATAGGGGAAAATAAGGAATTTCCTGATAAGCGATACTTACGGCGTTCTCAATATGATCAGCCAGTACGCCAAGACCTGAACCGAGAATCAAGCCTACCTTCGGCGATACACTCGTTTTCGATGAAATAAAGTCTGCTGCCTCTTGAATCATTCCTTGTGTCAATGTGGTCGTCATCGTAATTACTCTCCCTTTTGTTGTATTGTGGTTTCCTTATGCATGATTTGGACCTGGGCCCGAGGATGAAAGGACTCATACACGGATTTCAAATTGGATCTCTTGCTGCTTAAATACATTTGTACAGTAACCATATCGGCATGTCCTAACATTTCCTGTACCGATTTCACGTCTGCCCCGCCTTCAAGCAAATGTACGGCAAAAGAATGGCGAAGCGTATGCGGAGTAATCGCAAAGTCAAACCCGGCTTTCTCACCGTACTTTTTCACGATTTTCCAAAAACCCTGGCGGGAAATAGCCTCACCGCGAATATTGACAAACAATGCACCTTTTGCATCTGGCGTTTCAGGAGCGCCGGGACCGTCATCCCCGCTGCTCCCTAAAACGGGACGGCTGTCGGCTATATACTTCTGAATCCATTCGGCGGTAACGGCCCCGATCGGAATAATCCGTTCCTTGCCGCTGGAACATCTCACATACCGCAGAGAGGTATCCACATCCTCCACATGAATCGCGATTAGCTCCGATACCCGAATTCCCGTTGCATAGAGAAGCTCGAGCATCGCTTTATCGCGCAGGCCAGCCGCACTCGAAACATCCGGCAGGTTCAGCAGCAGGTCCATTTCATCAATCGTCAATGTTTGCGGCATAGCTTTGTCGACTTTTGGAGCTTCAACCGAAAGGCTAAGATCTTGCTCTGTCAGGCGTTCCCGCTGTAAATATTGAAAAAAAGCCCGCAGGGACACGGACGCTCTGGCAATAGTAGCCGCTGCTTTTCCCGCCTTGTCCAGCGCCGAAAAATAAAGTTTCACGCTGGCTCCCGTCATCTCGCCCGGCTCCATAAGGCCACGCTCCTGCATATAAAGGGTAAACTGTTCCAGATCTCTCCTGTAGCATTCCAAAGTACCAGCGCTTAACCTTTTATGATCCGCTAAATAGCTTAGAAATGAGGCAACATAATGTTCCAAGGTGCCGCGCCTCCAATCTGCATTTATTCGCCATACCAGTAAAACAGCTTCAAACGGTCGGCCATATATTCCAGCCCCATACTGTTGCTTCGCTCGATATGAAACGCTTTTACTGCAGCCCCATCGGGAATACGGTATTTATCCGCAGGAAACAAAAACACACCGAACAGCCCGATCATTTTGTACAACAAATAAGTTAGCGCACAAAAAACGACGATAAGCCTTAAAGTGCGCAGATATTTACGAAGCGAAATAACCATAAGCCTCTCCCTCTCTTTTTACCCGAACTCACTGCCTTCCAACACACCTCAGCCGGCCAGGCATCTTATTGTTAGTATATAAAGCAAGTAGAGGGAATATGTAGCTTGTTTCAAAGTTATATGTGGCTTGTTTCAAGTAAAAATGTTCCGCAGCTAGCAGCTATGTTTTGAATTGGCCAGTTAAAAAATTGACTCAAAAAAAGCCCCTCACAGCACAGCGGCCGTGTGGAGCTTTACATGCGGACTTAAGATTTCTTATTATCGGCGTCGGAGGCGTCACCATTCTTATCCTTGCAGCGGTGACAAATCCCGTGGAAATCAAGACGATGATCGAGCACAGTGAAATCGAACTCTTCTTCCAGTCTTTCTTCCAGAGGCCCAAGCCAATCCTCGCGAATTTCATCCATCGCTCCACATTGTACGCAAATAAGATGATGATGGTGATGCTTGCTCGTATCGGTTCTTAAATCATAGCGGGCCACGCCATCGCCGAAATTGATTTTTTCCACAACATGCAGTTCGCTCAGCAACTCCAATGTACGGTAGACGGTAGCAAGACCGATTTCAGGAGCAATGTCTTTAACGAGCATGAAAACATCTTCCGCACTAAGATGATCGTCTTCATTCTCGAGCAGTATCCGTACCGTAGCTTCCCGTTGGGGCGTCAATTTATAACCCTGGGATTGTAGCTGCTGCTTGATTTTGTCGATCTTTGCTTCCATGTTCTCCCTCCCCCAGGAATCGCCGCTCATTGTTCTAATATCTACAATCACTTCTTTCATTATAGGGGGAGTTAATGAACAAAGTCAAACATTTTGCTAGAGTCCAACAGAGCCAGGCTCACTTCAAGCATAGGCGTACCCCATCCCATCCTAAGTATTTCTCCACACATCTTCACGAAGCCTTTCTTGACCATTTTTAAGTAGATACAGATGTAATTATGGCTTCCTCCTCCGTATGGCTTTCCGGGCCTTTTCCTTTTTCGTGATTTTTCCGTGATTTTTTATTCCTAATCTATAGCTGCACCTACACTCAGTAATCAATAAAAGAGCCTGCGGAAAGCGCAGACTCATGTTATAATTTGGCTTGTACAACTGAACTTGGGTGGGATAGTATCGCCTCCAGACGGAGGTGATGCTTATGCAATTTTCGTTTTCAGAAGTGCTAATGCTTGGAATGTTTGTCCTCGCATTGCTCACGTACCTGAATAAACGAAAATAACCCACCCAGGTTAGCGCCACGGGAACGGGTTATTTTCAGCTTGTTCTGGGGGTTTCCCACCCAAGTGTTGTGCAGGGAGTCGGTGGCGACCGGCTCCTTTTTGTATTATTATCTTAGCATATTGCGGTTTATACCACAATGCGTTAAGGAGTAATCTCTCCTAAATACAAACACGTCTATCTGTGGATTAGTAAGCAATTGTGCTTCAAGCTGTTTGATTTCTGCTTCTGCCATGTCACCTATAGTTACAAGACTCTCCGCTACATTATAGGCGTAACCCATCCCATCATGACTGGGGTAACCCAGGTTTCAAATGAAGACGCAGCAAGGAGAATTGCACATAAAGCAGCCGTCAGGCCTGCATAAGTTAAAAATGGCCGAGAAGCCCCTCCGCTGCGGCTCATCAGCACCCTGCTCCTTATAATATTTAGCGAGAAGCCAATGGCGGCAACGCTGCTAATTAACAATACCGGAATAACGAGCAGATTATGAGGAGCGACGGATACGAGGGCAAACAACAGCCCTTTCCAGGAAAACTGCCCTACGAGACAACCAACGGTGAAGCCAATTAGAACGCCTTTAAAAAAATCTAATATTAAAATGCCCGGAAGGCCGATAACGGACAATCCCAATATCCATATCAGCCCAAGCCACTTCAAATGCAGCATCGCGGACTCCCAAAATGTCACGGGATGAAAATTGGCTCCTCCCTCATTTACTGATACGAAAAAGTTGCCCAAATAGCGGGACAGGTCCTGCTGCTGTTCAAGCGTCAAAGCATTGACCATTAAAGCTCCGAACACGACCCCCATTAGGAAGAGCACTGCTACGAAAACGTACAGGGGCGTCTGATCTTTCAATGCGTAACGAAAAGGCTGGATCATGCGGGAGTACTCCTTTCACCGTTCCATAGTCTACCTCTTAACAGTAAAATATGAACAAGCTTGCTCTCTTATGCCCGCCATTTAGTTTCATTTCCCTTGTCATTATGTTTCGTTATTGTTCATTCCACTGGCTCCAGTCTGTGGAGCTTTGAACTAGGCTTTTATTAGATTTGTTCAGGATTTGATTAAAATTTGTTAATACTTTGGCTAGACTTGGGGTTTGGAGTGGGTTTGATTAGGCTTTGCTAAGTTTGACCGGGCTTCGGTTAGCCATTATTTTAGACTTTGCGTGCCTATAGTTTAGTCTTTAGCGACCTTTCCGTACGTTCCGCCGCCTCCGGACTTTAGGGCAAGCCGTCCCTCGCGGGCGGCACCAATTTGTGCAGCTAATTCACTCCCTATTACCCGGGCTAAATCGTCTTCCGACACCCGGTGCAATATGTTCATCTCAGTGCCAAAGGCCTGCAGCAATGCAGCAAACTTCGCTGGCCCAAGGCCCGGAATAAACTCCAGCGGCACCTGATAACGGTAAGGCGGACGATAGGCAGGCACAGCCGGATCCTCCCGGTCCGCAATCGATCTGATACGATCCAGTACGCCGCGAACAAGCTTGGCCGAGCCGCAATAAGGACAGCGCTCAACCGCGATATCCGCCTCATCGATAATATAGCTGCATCCCGCGCAAAAAGTCCGATGATACTTGCCAAGGCGCGGATTCAACCCGTAATTAGCGACGATTCCTCTGCCTTCCTCCCGCTTCAGCGCTTTTTCAAACTCGCGGTAATTCGGCGCGGCAATCGACAGCTCATTATATTCTCTGCCGATCTTCCCTAAGGAATGGGCGTCCGAATTCGTCAAAATCGTGTAGCGATCCAGCTCACTAATCAATCCAGCCATCTCACTGTCAGCGCTAAGGCCAAGCTCCACGGCACTAATGAGCTCCAGATCAAGCACGTCTGCCATGCGCGGGGAACAGCTGCCATAAATACTGCGGTGCGGGGTAAATATATGAGCCGGAATCAGCATTCCACCACGGCTGTAAACTTCCTGCTGCAGGTTGCGTGCGGACGAATATACACGCTGCGAGCTTAAATTTACATTTTTCATATGCTTTTCCAGCCAAGCCGTAAATGACTTCATCGCCGCAAAATCAGGAAAAAAAACGAGCAAATGCGCTGGTCCCAGTCCTGGCTCCCGAATTTCAAGCTCGCAGCCAAGCAGAATCGTCGTCCCTCCGTAGGCGATACCGCCTTGCTGCAGTTCTTTCATTTCTCCCGATTGCAAATATTCCGCGATATCCCGCTGTACCCCCGGAGAATGGCAATCTATGATGCCCACCAGTGAAATTCCTTTGCGCTCCTCCGCTTCCTTGGCGATGTTGCCAAACGTTAAATTGCGGCTGCCGCTAATTTTGACGGGATTCCCGGCGTTCGTTCGCCCAATGTGTACATGAAGATCGGCATAGCAGGTCGTTAGCTTGCTGTTATCGCTGCCGCTCATCATCGTAATCCCTGATTGCTATTATGGATAGACAGCTTTTGCTGCCATATATATGCTGCTAAAATCGTCTTTGCATCTGAAATTCGCCCTGAAGAAATATACTGCTGTGCTTCCTCGAAAGTCGCTTCAATAACTTCTAAAAATTCATCTTCATCCGGCGAGGCTTCGCCTTGCATCAGTTCCTCCGCCCAGTATAAATGAATGATTTCATCAGCAAATCCAGGTGAAGTGTAAAAAGAATGAAGCAGAGACAGCTTTCCGCATTTGTATCCTGTCTCCTCCTCCAACTCACGTCTTGCCGCTTCCATAGCATCTTCGTCCGGCTCCAGCTTCCCCGCCGGTATTTCCAGCTCGCAGCGCCCCATCGCCTGGCGATATTGATCCACGAGCAATAAACGTCCGTTATGAATGGCGAGCACCGCTACGGCGCCGGGATGCTTAACGATTTCCCGTTTTCCGCTAGTTCTATCAGGCAATTGCACCGTATCGACCTGAAGAGATATTACTTTTCCCGTAAAAATATGCTCAGTTGATACAGTTGTTTCCTTCAACCGATCATTGGATGGCAGCATGGAATTTCCTCCTTAAATCTCCCTTTATTGTTCTTCAAATTAATAATCATAACTTGTCCTGCTTGAACATATGGTGTTATTATATCAAACCCGAACAAGGAAGGTGCACCTCTATGAAGAGCTATTTCACCCCTCAATCTCTTCACGTTCAAGGAAAAGCCTGGGAGGTCCGGATACTTCTGTCGCAGTGGAAAAAGCAATCCGGGCCAAATGTAAAAGTAAAGGATCTTATCGCCTCAAGAAGATCAAGCCGCTATGAAGGTGATCGATCGTGAAAACCAAGCTTTGCGAATATGCACTTGAATTCAAATCAGATTCCGGTGCAGAGCAAACGCTGCTGGATTTCGGATTACAGCTGTATCGTTCGCATAAGCCGGACAGTGAAATCGCAGCAGCACTTTGGACTGCTATTGAACAGCACAAGCTTCCCGCGGGCAAGGAACTGCTTATCCGCATTTTATTTAAGCTAGGGGCATACGAGACAGCTGCATCGTTTTTCGTTCCCGAACTGCTGCATAGCCAGGAAATGTGCGTACTTCACGCCAAAATCCTCCTTCGTACCGGGAAGGCGGAAGAGGCTGGCCCGTTTATCGATACTTGCTTAAACAACGCAGAGCAGACAGAGAACGGCCACACTGCGACTCTAAAACAGCTGGCCCAGCTTTGTCAGCTGCAGAAACAGGGCGTTTCCTCAATAGAACACATGCACATTTCCCACTTAAGCCGGATTCTAGGTCTGGCTATTTCGCTAGGCATGCATGAAGCTGCACAGCAATTAACTGCACAGGGCGATGAATTTGTGCAATGCCTCCTGGTATCGGCGTTATATCGCGAAGGCTTTACCCGTCAAGCCAAAGCCCAACTGTCCCGCCTTCCCGACCCGCTCACGCTCGGTTCACAGCAGCTTTTCCAACAGGCCGCTTATATATCGGCCGAAATGCTGTACGATGAACGGCGTTATACCAAGGCGTCGCCTATTTTTGAGGCTTTGATCAAGCAGGCCCCCGAGCTGTCCTCTGCCCGTTTCGGGGCGGTATCCTGTCATTTGCAGGAAACGATGGACAACCTGTTAAGACGGATCGAGCTTTATCATCCGCTCCAAGAGGAGAGAGAGAAAATTTTCAAATATCTAAACAAAATTCAGCAAACGCTGAACATCATTGAGGGAACCCACTGGCATACGCGCTGGAGCCCTGCGCAGTTGAGAAACATGGAGGCCTCGCTGCCTGACCTGATCAACTAAACAACAAAAAAAGATGCCCGCTGCAGTCAACTGACGTTAAGCCGGCACTTAACTGATATTAGTCAGATACTAGTCAAATACTAGTCAAATATCTGTCAGATATCAGTCAAATATAATCAAACAATCAGATATATATACGCTCAGTACGGCTTAGCGCTTCTGATTGCCATTTACTGTTTCAGATATAATTTCAAGCGCATACTCGGCTACCTTCACAATGTCCTCGCTCTTAATGCGTTCTTGCGTCGTATGAATCTCTTCATAACCGACAGCGAGGTTGACGGTAGGAATGCCTAGCCCGTTAATAATATTCGCGTCGCTCCCTCCGCCGGAAGTAAACAGCCGGCCGGATAAACCAAGCTTCTCCGCAGCAGTTTGCGCCAATCGAACGACAGCATCCTGCTCGGTCAAATAAAATCCAGGGTAAATAATGTGGCTGCGGAATTCTCCTTGGGCGCCAAACTCCTGACAGGCGCTATTCACCGCCTTCTCCATTAAGGCCAACTGGCGCTCCACCTTTTCAGGCGAAAGACTGCGCGCCTCAGCGTACAGCTTGACATGGTCGGTGACGACATTGGTCGGTCCTCCGCCTTCAAACTTGCCGATGTTCGCCGTCGTCTCTTCGTCTATCCGGCCCAGCTTCATACGGGAGATTGCTTTCCCTGCCACTTGTATCGCGCTGATGCCATCCTCCGGATTGACTCCAGCATGGGCGGACTTCCCAAATATTTCAATTTCGATCCGTGCTTGCGTTGGTGCTCCTACGCAAATTGAGCCGACTTCCCCGTTTGAATCGATAGCAAAGCCGAAGCTGGCGTCCAAATACCGGCGCTCCAGCGCACGAGCCCCCATTAGCCCGGATTCTTCCCCGGCCGTAATTACAAATTGAATCCGCCCGTGTGGCAGCTGCTGTTCTTGCAGCACCTGGATCACTTCAAGCAGTGCGGCCAATCCCGCCTTATCATCCGCACCGAGTATCGTTGTTCCGTCGCTGCGAATCCATCCGTCCTCACCGATAACAGGCTTAATCCCGTTACCCGGCGCCACCGTATCCATATGGCATGTAAACAGGAAGGAAGGGGCATCAATGCCCGGTACTGCCGGCAGTGTCGCAATGAGGTTGCCTGCTCCGTGCCCTGTTCTTTTCTGAGAATCGTCTTCTACTACTTCAAGGCCAAGTTCCGCAAGCTTTGCCTTCAGAAAGTCGGCAACTTGCCGTTCGTGCTTCGTCTCGCTATCGATTTGCACCAGCTCTATAAATTGTCCGATGATTCTGTCTTTGTTGATCACTGGACTTTCCTCGCTTTCTATTTTGCGCTAATATTAATGAGAGTATATTTCTTAAAGGAGATTTTTAACCTATGATGCAGAAAAAGTGGTTCAAAGTCATCGTATATTTAATGTTATTCGCCATGATCGGTTCCGTAGTGCTCGCTCTCATTGAGCCATTGCTGTTCCGTTAAGCTCTCGGGCTTCCCTGCCAAGGGCCATTGATGCTCGAAATGCCAAAAACCTCTGTAAAATAAGGGACGATTTCACCCGCGACCTGCTCCACGGAAAAGGTACGCCCGGTTATATCCTCCAGGGAGGTTACCCCATATTCTTGAATGCCGCAGGGGATAATGCCTTGAAATCCGTCTTGCTGTATGCCGGATTTAATGTTAAACGCAAAGCCATGGCTCGTAATAAAGCCTTTTCTCCGGCGGCATTTATTGAATTTCACGCCGATTGCGGCTATTTTTTCATCCCCAACCCATACGCCGGTATAATCCGGCTTTCGCGAACCCGTCACATTATATTCAGCCAAATAGTTAATGATGACCTGCTCAATTCCCCTTAAATATCCGCGCAGATCGATCCCTTCATTGCCGTCCAGCCACAGCAGAGGATAACCGACCAACTGACCGGGTCCATGGTATGTAATATCTCCCCCGCGATCAATTTCAAACAAGGAAATGCCCCGTTCCTGCAGCTGCTCCGGGCTTAACAGCAAATGCTCCGGATGGCGGGATGAGCCGATCGTATAAGTTGGCGGATGCTGAAGAAGCAGCAGGTGACCCTGCTGCCCTTCGTCGATCGCCTTCACGATCTCTTTTTGCCTGTCCCAAGCCTCTCCGTATTCCATCATCGGGAAATAGGTGACTTCCAAAGATTTCGTCATACGGTTCATCGCCTTTCAGAAGACTTCCTTTATTTACTAGTTAGCTGTATTATTAATACACTTGCGTATCCAAGGAATAGCTCTCCATATTGTCTTTCACGCGCTGCATAAATCTGCCGCAGATGACGCCATCCAATATCCGATGGTCTAGCGACAAGCACAAATTCGCCATCGATCGTACGGCGATCATATCATTGATCACGACCGGTCTCTTCACGATAGACTCAAAAGTCAAAATGGCGGCCTGCGGGTAATTGATAATCGGCTGGGTGAGTATTGAGCCGAAAGATCCGGTATTATTTACTGTAAAAGTACCGCCTTGCATATCATCCAGCTTCAGTTTTCCAGCTCTTACCTTCGTGGCCAGATCTTCAATTTCCCGGGCGAGGCCGGCGATATTTTTCTGATCAGCCTTCTTGATCACCGGTGTCATAACTGAGTCCTCTGTGCCTACAGCAAGGGAAATATTAATATCCCGCTTCACGATAATTTTATCGACCGCCCAAACCGAATTCATGATCGGGTAATCCTTGATCGCACCAACAACCGCTTTTAGGAGAAAAGCCAGATAAGTCAGGTTAACGCCTTCTCTTTGCCTGAACTCATCCTTCAGTTTGTTGCGCAGCTGTACGAGGTTGGTCACATCTACTTCGATCATCATCCAGCCATGAGGAATTTCCGATACGCTTTGCCTCATGCGCGTAGCGATCGTATTACGGATCGGTGTTACATCTATAAAATATTCAGAGCGGTCTCCGCCTTCGACTTCTATCGTCGGAATCTTCGGTGTCTCCGACAAATGCAAACCAGAGTTGCGCACCGGCTCGGAGATGGCGTTCAACTCGTTAGACACCGCTTGAAACGGCGCATTAGCAGGTGCGGGCACCGCAGGCCGGGTTTGCGGCGCAGCAGATCCTTTATTATTTTCCAAATAATTGAGCACATCTTTACGAGTAATGCGGCCGCCCAGTCCGCTGCCGATTATTGCCCTTAAATCGAGCCCGTGTTGCTGCGCCAGCGTCTGTACGGCAGGAGAATAACGACTGCGCTGCGCTTGGTCACCGGATGCTGTGGTGGCGATGGAGGCAGCGGAAACTGAAGCAGACCGGCCCCCGGATTCCGCGGTTTGACCAGAAGCTGCGGACTGGCCCGAGTCTGCGCCCGATGCGGATGACGCGTTGCCGCTTGCCGTTTCAATCCGGCAAATCACCGCGCCCACCTCGATTTCCTGGCCTTCCTCCGCTAACAGTTCACCCATTACTCCGTCCAGAGTAGAAGGGATTTCGGCATTTACCTTATCCGTAATCACTTCGCATATCGGCTCGTATTGCTCTACAGCATCTCCCGGTTTCTTCAGCCATTTGCCGATTGTTGCAGAAACGAGCGATTCCGCCAGCTGCGGCATGACTACATCTTGCAATGTTTTATTGGATGGCATATTGTCCCTCACTCCCATTTAATACAGAGCCAATTGAAGCATTGCTTCCTTGACCTTATCTTTATTGAGCATAAAGAACTTCTCCATCGGCGGGCTAATCGGCATCGCGGGAACATCCGGACCGCACAGCCGCTCAATCGGGGCATCCAGCTCAAACAGGCACTCTTCCGCGATAATTGCCGACACCTCGGCCCCAACGCCGCCAGTTTTGTTATCTTCATGCACGATTAATACTTTTCCTGTCTTACGTGCCGCTTCAATGATCGCTTCACGATCGAGCGGCTGAAGCGTCCGCAAATCCAAAATGTGAGAGCTGATTCCTTGCTCCGACTCCAGCTCCTCCGCAGCCTGCATAACAAAATGCAGCGGCAGGCTGTAGCCGATAACCGTAATATCCGTACCTTCACGCAGCACTTTGGCTTTGCCAATCGGTACGATATAATCGTCTTCCGGTACATTTTCCTTGATCAGCTTATAGCATTTCTTGTTCTCAAAAAACAAGACGGGATCCGGATCGCGTACAGCCGCTTTAAGCAGCCCTTTGGCATCGTATGCCGAATAAGGAGCGACAATTTTCAAGCCCGGCGTCCCAAAAAAAATCGACTCCGCACACTGGGAATGATACAATCCACCAAATATGCCGCCTCCGATCGGAGCGCGGATAACGACCGGACAATTCCAATCGTTGTTTGAACGGTAGCGGATTTTAGCCGCTTCACTAATAATTTGATTTGTTGCCGGAAGCATGAAATCCGAATACTGCATTTCCGCGATCGGCTTCATGCCGTACATCGCGGCCCCGATAGCTACGCCGGCGATCGCCGATTCGGACAAGGGTGTATCCAGCACGCGCTGTTCCCCGAACTGCTCCTGCAAGCCTTTGGTCGTTGTGAACACCCCGCCCTTCACGCCTACGTCTTCTCCAAGTACGAAGACGTTGTCGTCAAGCTCCATCTCTTCTTTCATCGCCAGGCGAATAGCGTCGATATACTCCATTACCGGCATGATTATTCCTCCCCTTCGCTATCCGCATACACATGCAGCAGCGTATCTTCTGGCTTAGGAAACGGCGCGTTCTCAGCCTGTTCAATCGCTTCCTTGAGCTGCTGCGAAATATGTTTCGTTAAAGCCTCGTCCTGCTCCTCACTCCATAAGCCATTCTCGATCAAATAGCTCTTCATCTTAGGAATGCCATCCTTCTTCCAATTCTCGTCGACTTCTTCCTTCGTACGGTATACGAGATCATTATCCGACGTAGAATGGGGGGACAGGCGGTACATCATCGCTTCGATCAGCGTTGGCCCTTCCCCTCGGAGAGCGCGCTCGCGCGCTTCTTTAACGACGCGATAAACTTCTAAAGCATCATTGCCGTCCACGCGAACGCCAGGGAAACCATAGCCTTGTGCCCGGTCGACGACTCTTCCGCCCAGCTGTTTCTTCACCGGAACCGAAATAGCGTATTGGTTGTTTTCACACATGAAAATGACCGGCAGCTTCTGCACACCGGCAAAATTTAACCCTTCATGGAAATCTCCCTGGTTGCTGGAGCCTTCCCCAAAGGTCACAAAGGATACGAAATCCTGCTTCTTCATTTTTGCGGCAAGCGCAATGCCGACGGCATGCGGTACTTGCGTTGTCACTGGACTGGAGCCCGTAACGATCCGCAGGCGCTTTGAGCCGAAATGGCCTGGCATTTGCCGCCCGCCGCTGTTCGGGTCTTCCGCTTTGGCAAACGCGGACAGCATTAATTCTTTCAGCGTCATGCCGACGGACAGCACAAAACCATAATCACGGTAATACGGCAGGAAATAGTCCTGCTCTCGGTCAAGTGCAAATGCAGCTGCTACTTGTGCCGTCTCCTGCCCGATGCCGGATACGTGGAAGTTGATTTTGCCCGCCCGCTGCAGCAGCAGGTTGCGCTCATCAAACTTACGTGCGAGCAGCATATATTTGTACATGTCCACCACTTCAGCATCCTTCAATCCGAGCTGCTCATGCTTAGGCTGTGTTTTCGTTGATACTTTTGCGTTCATGGGAGTTACCTCCTTTGATTAGAGCCTCAGCCGTTAGCAGCCAGGTTTGTTCTAATCTTAAAACCTGGTACTAAGACTTGGCTTAACCTTATTATAATCCCTTTTACTGCAAAAAGAAAATATACTTTGTAATGATTATGTGACTTTATCGGGCAATATAAAGATTCCCTATATTCCAAGCGCCATACCATCAACGGCCAGGGCGGCTTCGCCCAATATTTCCGACAGGGAAGGATGGGCAAAAACAGTCTGGCCTACTTCCCATGGCGTTGCATCCAATATTTGTGCCAACCCCGCTTGTCCAATCAGCTCTGTCACATGAGCGCCAATCATATGAACACCGACAATATCGTTGCTTGTGCTGTCCGCAATAATCTTCACGAAACCGCCCTTCTCGCCGTGAACGAGCGCTTTACCGATCGTCGAGAACGGCACCTTGCCTATTTTGATGTCCAGTCCTTTTTGCCTTGCTTCCTTCTCTGTCAGTCCGATCGAGGCAATTTCTGGCCGACTGTATACACAACGGGGCACTTGAGCAGCATCATAGTTATGAGACGGCTCTCCTGCCAAATGATGCACGGCGGTCAACCCTTCATGACTTGCTGCATGAGCAAGCTGCAGCCCTCCGATACAATCTCCGATGGCATAAATATGCGGCTCCGTCGTCTGCATAGCTTGATTGACACGAATAAAGCCATGCTCAAGGGCGATATCCGTATTTTCCAAACCGATACTTTCCACATTCGCTTGCCGGCCGATAGATATCAGTAGCTTTTCCCCTTGCAGCTGCACCGTTTCTTCCCCGCGTACTGCCGTAATAACGACTCCGTTATCGTCCTGGGTATATGTATCCGGCTGTACCTGGTATCCGGTCAAAACTTGAATACCGCGGCGCTGCAGCTGCTTCCGAAGTTCGCTCGCCACCTCTTCATCTTCATTTGGCAGCAGCTGGGAGGCTGCTTCCACCACGGTCACTTCTACGCCAAAGTCATGAAGCAGCGACGCCCATTCCACGCCGATTACTCCGCCCCCGACAACAATGATCGATGCAGGCAGTTCCTCCAGTACCATCGCCTCGTCGCTGCTAAGCACATGTTTGCCGTCAGGGAGCAGCCCCGGAAGCGTCCGCGGACGGGATCCGGTCGCAATGATCAAATTGGCTGGCACAATGGTCTCCATCTCTCCATCAGCTAATTCAACCGCCACAGCCCCGCTTTTCGGGGAGAAAATAGAAGGGCCGATCACTCTGCCTTTGCCATGGATAACTTGTATTTTATGTTTGCGCATCAAATATTGGATGCCTTTATGCAATTGATCAACGATGCCCTGCTTCCTCTCCTGAACCTTAGGAAAAACGAGGGATAATCCGCTCGCCTCAATCCCGAAGCTCGCACTATCTTTCATTTGTGCGTATAACTCTGCGCTGCGCAGCAGTGCTTTGCTCGGAATGCAGCCCCGGTGCAGGCACGTCCCTCCAAGCTTGTCCTGCTCTATAATGATCACCTGTTTACCGAGCTGGGCTGCGCGAATCGCTGCCACGTACCCTCCGGTTCCTCCGCCTAACACTGCCACATCACATGTTATCGTCATATCCGATCTCCACCTATCCCAATAGATTACCGAAAATACTTCTCGTTCCTTATTGTACCTCCTTTTCGCCACAATACAAACAAGACGGGCTAAATAGACAGCCGTCTTAGAAGAAGGTATGATAAACAATATAGACAAATGACACGACTCACTTTACGAGGAAAGGACATTCGACATTTATGAAATTGATGATATCCCGTTTTATTGCCATCATTATTCTTGTTATTCCCGGTATCGCGGCCATGATCGGCTTCCTTAAAATGAAGGACGCTTTATTTCTATATATGTCCAGGCACGGTGACGATTCGCTAAGCCATGTTTACTTCGACTGGCTTGATTTTGGTTTTGGCGTTGTTCTTTTCTTTGCCGGAATCGGCTTTCTGGGCGGCTGGATCTTTTTTCGCGATCATAAACGGAACTATCTCAGCCCACGGTTCAAGAAAAAAACAGAACCTCCGGCGACATAATATATTCACAATTTACATTTTAACGCTTCACTCTTCAAATATAAATTTTCCCAGCTAGTCATTTTTTCTCGACATAAAAATGACTATAAACAATAAACCCTCTTCATCCGGCAAACCGGGATAAAGAGGGTTTATTGTTTAGCAATGTCATTCATACAGAGCATCTTTCAACTTACTGGACATTCGCGGTCCGTTGGATGATGCTCGCAGCAATGCTCGCCGCAGACGCGCATTTTCAGCCGTCAATTGCCCCGCCTGCTCCAGCAATTCTCGGATTAGCTCTTTATACTGCTCTGTCATCGCCGGATCATCAAGCAGGGACTGATATTTATGTTCATCGAAGGTTATTTTGTTCATCTTCCTACTCCTCTTAATTTGCCATTGACAGCTTCATTGTATCACACTTTGAAACGTCGATTTCGGACGTTAAAAAACAAAATGCCGATACCTATAGTGGTGGTGATCATCAGGGCGATGACAAGGCCATTCATATTTCCGGTTCAGGCACCATGATGGCCGTTTCCATGGCAGTCGTATTTTCCAGCAAATGCTGCTTGTCTTCTTTATATTCAAATACTACAATGATAATGAAGACACCGTTCTTCATAACCTTTTTTACTTCTCTTCTCCAGGTACTCTCGTATCTGGAGTTTTTTGGTGCTAAAAAAGATCCATTACCTGACCAAATGAAGTCCCCCCTAGAATAGACACCTGGAATGTATCCAATGAATTTCTAGGGGGGCTTTTATAAAATCGATGAGGATTCTACCAAATTTCCAAAGATTCCAGCCATTCGTAATTTCCTGAATTTCCGTTTCTCTGATCGAAAAGCTTAGCTAATATCAGAGCCTGGTTAACAAGGTACTTTTGCAGATCCGTAAAGCTGCCGAAGCTTTGCTGGTCCGTTAAAGCCTTAGGCAGCTTGACCATAAATGGTACATCCGCTTCAACCAGCTTTTTCATAAAAAATGCGCTTTTCGTATAGTAGACCATCCGAGACTCAGAATCCTCCACTTCGGACAGCAATGGAATACTCTCTTCAAAAATGCCCAATCCCTTTGCCAAATCCAGATGAGCAAAAAACTCCAAATGATTAGCTATACCCCAAATATAACTAATATCCCCTCTAATCATACGGTATCCCTTCTTCTGGTACTGGAGGGCTTCCTCTATTCGGCCCAAGCGATACAGTGGCATCATAACCATGGAGTATGTCAAATGCGGTACGCGACTACACCTCATCTTTCCGTTAAGAATAGGCTCTGCGTATTTTATAACTAATTCATCTTCATCCATAATATTATAATAGTTTACAAGCTCATTCTGCTCGCATGCGAGGCAATCACTTAAACCATCACGGTCCATCTGCCTGAATTTCTTAAAAATTAGTTCTGCGTCCTCTATTTCATTCAAAGTAAGGAGTGCCGAATACTCGCAAGATAAATAAGTCCGTTCACTGTAACCGTGCTCCAGAAAGCGTCTGCGCATATCTGCCAGCATATCCTCTATTTGCTGCCTTGAGACTTCGGGAAAGCCGGCAACCGTAGAAATAATCCATTTATACCTCCACAACAGGCGGAAAGCGTCAAACTCATTCGGAAATTGATCGTATTTTCCTAGCATCCATGAGTAGGCTGCAATCACTTTGAGCGGATACCCGCTCCAATTCGCAGCATCAACAATCTCTAAGCGAGCTTTATACCCTTGATGAATATCTCCAGCTTCATCGGCGATTTTTGCCGCTTCCTCCAGCAATGACAGTTTGGCTGGACCATCCGGAAGCTGCTCCGCATCCATCATCAGCTCTTCAAAAATCGTCATTAACTATATTCACCGCCTAATTTATGATCGAACAAAGTCATGCCCCAGTTTATAAACTGCAAAATGCCTTGATTAAAAATTTTCATTTCCTGCTGATTAACCGGATAATGTCCGATCAGCAATGCATTAACATACAGCGTTTCTACCGATACAGCTAACGCTTCCGCATGCCGAACTGTACAAAGTCTCCTTACAAGCGGATTATCCAAATTAAAATACAAATTGGAATAAGCTGCCTCATTATATATGGAGCTCAAGCTGCCCAATATAGAAGCAAACGGTGCTGTACTGCTTTCCTGCGCCCTCTCCAAAGAGCGCAAGCTCAAAGAATCTGAAGATGGGATAAACACTACCGGCAGATCATTCGGCTTGAACCGTTTAAGCTGCGCCTGGCAGCGGAATCGCTGCAAAACCGCATCTGCTATATGTACGAAATCATAATATTGACTGCGTTCCTCCAGCGTTAAATCCGTGAAAACAAGCGATACGTCCTCTGGATTCAATTGTTCTACTTGAACCTCAGGTCTGATTTCCGGGAAGTGCTCCAACAGCTCTTGCCCATATATGTATCCGCCGTTAATGACGAGAAAGGATTGCGCTGATGCCACATGTGTAATTTGCCGGAATTGATCCACCGTTGGAGTGTAGTACAGCACCTGCTCTTTATCGGCCAATTCGCCCAACGTTTTAGTACCGAAAGTTGTCTCGAACGGCAGCCAGCGGTAAATAATGCTATAGAAGGTCTGATCCTCTGCCGCCAGCGCACGCATGGATAGGCTGTGCAGCACCATTAAATTTTCCAGGCGCCCAGGGTCTGTCTGTGCCATTCTCATTAGTTCATTACGAATGCATCCACCAAGCTCTTCCCTCACCCGCTCAAGCGATTCATCCTCGTAGAATTGCTCGCGCGATGCTGTCGGCTGCAATTCCTGAGTCCATATGATGCTTTTCAGAAAAAATGCCCACTCTGGCAAAATATTTTCGGCTCGCTCCGATACTAGCATTTGCTTCAAATACACTCTATGAGCCCGCTTTGTATTGAGCGCCACCGTATGCGGAACAATAAACGCGATGCCGCCTGTTTTCCCGGAGGCGGTGGTGAGTGGAATAAACTCAGAGAAAGTGCTCCCCAGCAGCTTCTCTCCCAGCAGAAGCACTTCCTCTTTGTGTGTCCGGGACAGTTCCGGATTGGACAGCCAAATCGGCATCCCCTCATTCAGAACCTGAATCCCGCTGGCCTCTGATTTCAAAGTAATTTGATAAGGCAATAATGCCCCGTAATAGAAAATCAACTCTTCAACAAACTCATGATCGAAATACTCCTCATAATCCGGTTTGCACTTCAAATAAATGCGGGTCCCGGTTGAAAGCTGACTGCCTAGCTGGCGAATGGAGTACGTTCCATCCGGCCTCCCTCTCCATTCCATAGAAGGACCGCCTTGGACGGATTGCGTCAACAATACAATTTCGTCACTGACCATGAAACAGGACAGCAGCCCGATCCCGAATCGACCGATAAAAGAGGAGGTTTCCCTCGGCAGCTGATCCGTACGTGTCTTTGAAGAATGTCCGATCATCGCCAGAAACTCGTGAATCTCCGCCTCCGTCAGTCCGATACCATTGTCTTCGATCATCAGTACAGGGGTTTCGCCGCCACCCGTAAGCTCAATCTCCACTTTGCCAGTATGGGACGGATCGTGTTGATATCGCGCTGTAATCGCATCCGTTGCATTTTGCAAAATTTCTCGGATAAAAACATTAGGACTGCTGTATAAATGATTGGATAAAATATCAATCATACCGCTTAAATTGACTTGAAAACGATATTCATTTGAAGGACTCATGCTTACCTACCTTTCTATTCGTTACTTAAGAACGCCCTCGTTTTTACTTCGGCAAATTTTGTATTTAATTGAATAGTTACCCTTCATTTCATTAAAGACCCTGCTGCGCTGCTTCCATAAAAAAATACCGCTTATGCATTGGTTTATAGTAAACCAATAAATAAGCGGTATTCGTTCTTTGCTATTCAAAAGTTTATTGCAAAAATTAATTAAAACGGTCACAAAAAAAGTACTTAAGGGATTGGATTACTATTACGTTAATCATCCCCTCATTCTTACTTTCCTTTTCAGCTCACCTTGTGCTCAATGCGCAGCTTATCCGCCACCATAGCGATGAATTCGCTATTTGTAGGCTTGGATTTGCTGATGTTGATCGTATAGCCAAACAGGTGGCTGATGCTGTCGATGTTGCCTCGTGTCCAGGCCACCTCAATGGCATGACGGATGGCGCGTTCAACCCGGGAGGGTGTTGTCTTGAACTTCTCGGCGATCGCTGGATACAATGTTTTTGTAATGGCTCCCAATATTTCAATATTGTTGTAAACCATCGTGATTGCTTCGCGCAAATACTGGTATCCCTTAATGTGAGCGGGTACGCCGATTTCGTGGATGATGGAAGTAATGTTCGCATCCAGATTTTTGCCCTTGCCAAGCGGAACGACATTCGACTTCGTAAAAGAAGAAGACGGTGAACTGCTGGAGGAAAGGCTTTGGACTCCAACCAGTTGCCGGATTCGATTGGCCAGCACATCCATATCGAACGGTTTCAGAATATAATACGATGCTCCAAGCTGAACCGCGCGTTGTGTAATGTTCTCTTGTCCGAAAGCGGTCAGCATAATGATCTTAGGTTGTGGGGAGACATTTATATCGCGTAGACGTTCCAACACACCCAATCCATCCAAGTGCGGCATAATGATATCCAGGATGAGTACATCTGGAACTCTGGAAGCATGCTCAATCATCTCCAAAACTTCTTCGCCATTGTAGGCAATACCTGAAACGACCATATCGTCCTGCTCGGAAATGTACTCTGCAAGCAAATTTGTGAATTCCCGATTATCATCCGCCAACAACACTTCAATTTTTTGCACTGACGACTTCCTCCTTGTGTTTATGAGTTTCCTTAATTCTTCTTCCAGGATAAGGATTCGACATTCAATAGTAAATTCCTTCTGTCGAAAATTATTTTTATTTATTTTTTTTAATATTTGATATATAATAAATTGTTACTTACAAATAACGAGATATTTCGTTTCCGTTCGACACACCTTTCCGTTCACCATGTCGTAACGAGTCAGCAGAGCCATGCTGTTTCTTTTTAGTCCCTCAAGTCATTTACTGTACGACAATTTGCCAATAATTACAACCATTCAATATAAAAAAATCTTAAGGCAATTAGCTCGCCTTAAGATTTGTTGTTGATTGGCCTTTTAAAATACCCGCATCCTGCAGCATCCATTCAATAAAGCAGCCATAACCCGATCTGGGATCGTTCACAAACACATGAGTCACTGCCCCGATTAGTTTACCGTTCTGAATAATCGGACTGCCGCTCATCCCTTGCACGATGCCCCCTGTTTTCTCCACTAAGCGAGGATCGGTTATCCGGATAACCAAACCTTTTGTTTGCGGAGCGCTTTGCTTCGACACATGAGCGATTTCCACTTTAAACCTATCCACCTGCTGCCCTTCCACCACCGTTAAAATTTCAGCCGGCCCTTCCTTAACTTCTTCTGAAAAAGCGACCGGAATCGGTGTTTTATAAACGCTGTGATCCGGATTCTCTGACATCTTGCCGAAAATGCCGAAATGCGTATTACGCTCAATCGTGCCAAGAATTTTTCCCTCTTTGACAAAATGAGCTCGTTTCTCGCCAGGTTCGCCGCTTTCGCTCTTGGAAATGGACGTTACGCTGGATTGCAGAATCTGTCCGCTTCCCACAACGATCGGCGTTTGCGTATTCATATCGGTAATGACATGGCCGAGCGCCCCGTATACCCCCTCTTTAGGCGCATAGAACGTTAACGTGCCCACACCCGCTGCCGAGTCGCGAATATATAACCCAAGCCGCCATGCCTTGTCCTGTTTATCCATAACGGGAGTTAACAATGTGGTATATTCTCGGCCATTTCTTTTATAGGTTACTTTAAGGGGCTCATTTTTCTTTCCTGCCTGCTCCACCAGGGAGGCTACATCATGCACATCTTTGAGGCGGGAACCATTTAAATGCGTAATGAGATCGCCCGCTTGGATTCCTGATACTTCTCCGGGAGATATTTTGGCTTTGCCGGCAGTAGCGACCAAATGATGCCCCACTACAAGGATACCATCTGATTTCACCTTAACGCCGATCGTCTGTCCTCCGGGAATTACTTTTAAGTCTGGTATGACATTTACTTTAACTGTCTTGAGAGGAATTTGTCCAAAAAGCTTCATGCGGAGCTTTGCTTCGCCGCTGTTAAGCGAGGACAGCTTAAGCGGAGAGCCGAGGGATACTTTCATCGACGGGTTAGGTTGACCGTTTAACATTACGACGTCGGGCCGATCAACACTAACTTCCGCCAAAACTGGTATGGCCAAATCAATTTGTGCGCCCTGGCCCTGAAACATGCGCAGTTCGTCCGGCAGACTCGGCGAATGACCTTCAGCTGCAGACGTGCCAAGAAAACAAAAGAAGAAGGCAAGTAAAAGACCGAGAAATCTACTCCTGAGGTTCGGGTTCAATGGCTGTCACGCTCCCTTAGCTTCTTTCGCTTGACGAAAAGGTGGTCGCCAATTGCGTACCTATAAGATACCCCGGGTGTGGTCTTTTATTACTGTCAATCATTGTTCCGCCCGCTAAATCGCACCCTTTTGCGCTTCGGCCAGCTTGAGCATCTCCTGAGCATGATGGCGGGTGCGGTCGGTAATTTCCACGCCCCCAAGCATACGGGCCAGCTCATTAATTCGCCCGCTCTCCCCTAAATGCTCAACTTTGGTCATCGTCCGGCCATCCGCCACGACTTTCTCAATCAGATACTGCTGATCAGCCATACAAGCCACCTGGGGAAGATGGGTAATGGAGAAGACTTGACACGTATTTGACAACCGATACAGCTTCTCGGCAATCGACTGTGCGGCACGGCCGCTAACCCCCGTATCCACCTCATCAAATATTAATACAGGAACTTCATCATGACGCGCAAAAATACTCTTCAACGCCAGCATAATACGGGATAATTCTCCGCCAGAAGCAATCTTGCTCAAAGAGCGGAGAGGCTCCCCTGGATTGGGTGAAATAAGGAACTCCGCATGATCCATTCCATGTTTGCCCAAGCGAACGCGCGTACCGTTCCATTCTGCACCTTGAGGATCTGCTGTGAACTCCAGCTTTACTTGAATAGAAGTTCGTCCCATTTGCAAGTCCTGAAGCTCACCCTCGATTTGCCGTGCCAGTTCACGGGCCTTTCTATGGCGTACAGAACTAAGATGAGCCGCTTTTTCCAGAGCGGTCTGGAGAAGCTGCTCTCGCTGCACGGACAGCTTCTCCAGCCGTTCATCCTTGTTTTCCAGCATGTCTGTATCGCGGGAAATTTGTTCATAGTACTGAAGTATGCCGTGGACATCATCTCCATATTTACGGCGCAGTGATGAGATGGTATCCAAACGCTCTTCCACTTCCTCCAGCCGCACTGGATTGAATTCAATGTTGTCCCGGTAATCGCGCAGCCCAAACGAAGCGTCCTCCAGCTGATAGTAGGCGGATTTCAACTGTTCTAACAAGGGGGCGATTCCCTTCGGGTCATAACTGGCGACATCCTCCAGTCTGGATACCGCCTTAGCGATAGCATCAAGCCCTTGAGGACCATATAGAACATCATAAGCGCCAGAAATGGACTCCATCATTTTCTCGCTATGTGATAGCTTGACCTTTTCTTCTAAAAGTAATTCATCCTCACCGGGCTTAAGGGCAGCTGCAGCGATTTCCTCCAATTGAAAACGGTACAAATCAAGCATTTGCAGTGCTTGCTGGCTCGTGCTCCGCAGCTCGCTCCACTCTTTATCTACTCGGACGAATTCAGCATATGCCTTCTGGTACTTGGCTTTGGCAGGAGCAATTTCCTCGGAGCCAAAAGCATCAAGCAGCTGTAAATGCCGGTCCGGATAGAGCAGTGTCTGATGTTCATGCTGTCCGTGTAGGTTAATTAGTCCTTCCCCTACTTCACGAAGCATCGATAAATTGACCAACTGTCCGTTAATGCGGGCTGAACTCTTCCCCTGAGCATTGATTTCGCGCCGGATAATGAGATCTTCCCCGGCTTCGGCCGCTATTCCCAGTTTCTCCAAAACAGACCAAACCGGATGATGCTTTGCCAGAGCAAAAGCCGCCTCCATTTCCGCTTTGTCGCAGCCGTAACGAATCAGCTCGGCTGAGCCTCGCCCGCCGGAAAGAAGTCCCAATGCATCGATAATAATTGACTTACCGGCTCCAGTCTCACCAGTCAGCACATGAAAGCCCCGGTCAAACGTCACATCCACCGCTTCCACGACGGCTAAATTCCGAATAGATAAATGAACTAGCAAGTGACGGCAGCCCCCTTCGCCCGAAATAAAAAAATACAAGTTTAATGAATCAGGAAATAAATGACATAATTTGATCTATCACATAGTGGCTGTACTGCTCATTGCGGCAAATTAACAAAATCGTATCGTCTCCGCATATTGTACCGAGCAAATCCGGCCATTCCATATTATCAAGCAGAACCGCAACTGAGTTGGCAGTTCCCGGCAGGCATTTCATCACAACAAGATTTCCCGTATGATCGATATGCACAAAGCTGTCCACCAAGGCCCGCTGCAGCTTCTGGACAGGATTAAACCGCTGTGCCGTCGGCATCGAGTATTTATATTTTCCATCATCCGTCGGAACCTTAATAAGCATCAACTCTTTAATATCCCGTGATACAGTAGCCTGAGTAACCTGAAACCCAGCCTGGCGCAGTGCTTCTACTAATTCATCCTGCGTTTCAATTTCATGCCCCGTAATAATTTCCCTGATTTTAATATGACGTTGACCCTTCATCTTGTCCTCCATGCTTCTGTAATATGTGATTCCTCTTCAGCTTCATCCAAATCGGTGCTTAAGGTGATTTCTTTGATTTGTCCCGACTCGGTATCGATGTAGAGCACACCAGCACAATCCGGGTAAAGCAGCAAGTAGGGAAGAATATCCCTCCGCAGCCCGGAGCCTGTCCATTCCATAGGCTGCCGTTCCCGCGATTTCCTTACCAAATAGTACTCTCCATGCTTCCTGGCGACATAATCAATAAATAACCGGCTATGCCACACTTGCGATTCCACGCGGAACGCCAGAGGAACCTTCAGCTTATCACTCACGACCTCATATCCCGCAGCTTCCAGCAAGTCAATGGCCGGATGATCCATTATGACTTCATTGAAGTGAAAGCTAATGCTTGAGCCAAGCTTAAATGGCTTGCGCAGCCAGGAGGCAAATCCCCGGTACAGTAAAAATAGCACGATTCCAGCTATAATAACCATCAGAAGACCATCGGTATATTCGTTCATCGAAATATCACCTCAGATGAATTATTCGACGAAACCCGTTAACCTCCTGTTTTATAGGTGGATATTATTAAGTAGCGGTACATAATTATTCGTTATACTGCCATTATAAGCGAACACCCGTTCTGCATGCAACTTTTTAATGCATAAGTGCATAAAAATTTTTGTTGCTTACATGAACGGATGAGATCAACAAAAAAAACCCATCAATAGGATGGGCTTTTTGTCGTAAATGTATCCTTCGCTTCCTGTACGACACGAATTGCGGTATCGCGTATTCGCTGCAGAGATTTCGCTGCCTGGTGGTCCTCCGCTTCCGGGAGGCACAGCTGCAGGTGAGCTAAAAACTCAATATTTCCTTCACCGCCCGTAATCGGCGAAAATGTAAGTCCCTGCAAACGATATCCTAATTCCGCCGCAAAGGCGAGTACGGATTCAAGCACTTCCTGATGTACTTTAGAATCCCGCACTACCCCTGATTTCCCCACTTTATCGCGACCCGCCTCAAATTGAGGCTTGATCAAAGCGACGATATCTGCAGGCTTGTCCAGCAATTCTACGAGAGGCGGCAAAATAATTTTCAGCGAAATAAACGATACATCGATGCTGGCCAAATTTGGCCTCGGGCCGTCCAAATCCCCCGGTGTCATATACCTGAAATTCGTCCGTTCCTTCACATTGACACGGCTATCATTGCGCAGCGACCAGTCAAGCTGATTATATCCGACATCAATCGCATATACATAGCTGGCGCCATGCTGGAGCGCACAGTCTGTGAACCCACCGGTAGACGACCCGATATCAAGCATGACCCGTTCTTCCATATCAATATGGAAGTGCTTCAAGGCCTTCTCCAGTTTCAATCCTCCCCGGCTGACATAAGGATGAAGCGCACCCTTGACTGTCAGCTTCGTATCCCTCGGTATTTTGGTTCCCGCCTTCTCGATCCGCTCCTGGTTGCCAAACACGAGCCCTGCCATAATGGCGGTTTTCGCCTTTTCCCTGCTGTCAAAATATCCTTGCTCTACGAGCAGGACATCAATGCGCTCTTTCGAAACAGCCATTACATTCACCTGATTCCGTCTTGTTAAGATGGTTTGACCTTTTTGCCGAACGTGAACTGGTGCTCAGCACGATATTGCTGAATACGCTGGACGACAGCTTCAGCGGTAAGGCCAACCTCCTGCAGCTGCTCTTTAATGCTTCCATGCTCAATAAACCGGTCGGGAATGCCCATTAACGACACGTCCGCATCCACAATCCCCTGCTCGGCGTAGAACTCCAGCACCGCGCTTCCCAAGCTGCCCGCCTGCGAAGCTTCCTCAAGCACAATCAGCTTCGTACTAGCGCTGGCCAAACTAAGCAGCATACTCTCGTCTAGCGGCTTCAGGAAACGGGCGTTCACGACACCTGCGTTGACGCCGTCGCGTTTGAGCATCTCTGCCGCTTCTTCCGCCACCTGCACCATTGGCCCGACGGCAATGATCGTCACCTGATCCCCCTCGCGAACCTTTTCCCAAGTTCCGATTGGAATAGGCACCAGTTCCTCGTCCAGCGGCACTCCAGGAACGTTAATTCTCGGATAACGGTAAGCGATGGGTCCATCATTATATTCAAGCGCCGTCTTCATCATATGGCGCATTTCATTCTCATCTTTCGGCATCATCAGCACGATGTTCGGGATATGGCGCATAAAGGCGATATCATATACCCCTTGATGCGTTTCGCCGTCCGCACCGACAAAACCGGCGCGATCAATTGCAAACATGACGTTGGCGTTATGGCGGCAAATATCATGCACGATCTGATCGTAAGCCCGCTGCATGAATGTGGAATAAACGGCATAGACCGGCTTCATCCCTTCCATAGCCAGCGCTGCACACATCGTAGCCGCATGCTGCTCAGCGATGCCGACATCAATCATCCGCCCCGGGAAACGCTCCCCGAACTTAACGAGGCCGGAGCCTCCAGGCATGGCTGGCGTTACCGCAACAATCCGCTCATCCTGTTCTGCCAGCTCGATCAGCGTCTGGCCGAATACATCGGTATAAGTCGGATTGCCCACCGCTTTGAGCAATTGCCCCGATTCGATTTTATACGGTGTAGAAATGCCGTGCCACTTGTGTGAATCTTCTTCCGCAGGCGTATAGCCTTTGCCCTTCGTAGTCAGCACATGAACCAGCACCGGGCCGCTCACATTGTTCGCCTGCGTGAACGCCTCGATTAAGCCCGATAAATCATGGCCGTCTACCGGTCCCAAGTAAGTAAAGCCCAGCTCTTCGAACAGAACACCGGACACCATCATATATTTCAAGCTGTCCTTCAGCCGCTCGGCCGTCTTGGCCAGTTTGCCGCCAATGGCGGGAATTTTCTTCAACAGCTGTTCGACTTCGTCTTTAGCGCGCAAATAATTTTTGTCAGACCTGATCTTCGTTAAATAATTGTGCATCGCCCCGACATTCGGCGCGATCGACATTTCATTGTCGTTCAAAATAACCATTAAGTCCTTCTGTTCATGACCGATGTGATTCAACGCTTCAAAAGCCATGCCTCCGGTCAAAGCGCCATCGCCAATGATGGCAATGACCTTGTTGTCTTCGCCCTTCAAATCTCTGGCCAAGGCCATGCCCATCGCGGCTGAAAGAGACGTGCTGCTGTGACCGGCCTCCCACACGTCATGCTCGCTTTCACAGCGCTTAACAAAGCCGCACAAGCCTTTATATTTACGCAGCGTATCAAACCGGTCCATGCGGCCGGTCAATATTTTATGAACATACGCCTGATGACCTACATCAAAAATAAATTTATCCCGCGGACTGTTATAGCAGTAATGCAGCGCGATCGTCAGCTCCACCACGCCCAAATTGGGCGCAAGATGCCCGCCTGTCACCGACAGCTTCTCAATTAGAAACTGGCGAATCTCGGCAGCTAGTGGCGTCAATTGTTCGACTGAAAATCGCTTTAAGTCGTTGGGCTCATGAATTTGAGAGAGCAGCAAAGCGAATTCCCCGCTTCCTTCATTGGATTATCTTGTTGTTGCTAATTATAATGACACTAATTATATCATATGAATAACTTTTGTCGAAGTCATCCCCGCTCATGCACCGGTCGCCAGCAGGCAGCAAAGAGTAAGCAGGGAGCCAACAGGAAGCTCAGGGAGTCAGCAGGGAGCCAACAGGTAGCCGACAGGGAGTCAACAGGCAGCGCAAAAATTGCACGTACGCAACGGGTAAGCTAATGATCCCTGTTCATTAAATAACTAGCGATTCCCATCAAGCGCTCCGGATACGGAATAAAATCATTTGAAACCGCTTCCTTGGCCAGCTTGGTCAGCCTGTCCACTTCGGCCCGCGACGGATCAAGTCCTATAAAGTACGGATAAGTTACCTTCTGCTGCTTCAAATCGCTTTGCGTTTTCTTCCCCAGCTTGCTTTCATCACCAACAAGATCAAGAATGTCATCCTGGATTTGAAAAGCAAGCCCGATCGCGCGGCCGAACGTTTCCAGCGCAGACAGCTGCTCCGGAGAAGCCGCGGCAATCCGTCCGCCAGCTTTCAAACAGAAGACGATCAAATCGCCCGTTTTATGCTCATGAATGTACTGCAGTTGCTCGAGGCTAGTCAGCCCCTGCTCTCCCTCCATATCGGCCACTTGTCCTCCCACCATGCCGGCAGGGCCGGCAAAACGCGACAACTCTTCGACTATAGCCAGAGCCGCCTCTGCCGGAACACCATGAACTTTACTCGCTTGCACGATATGGTAAAAAGCATGCGTCAACAGTGCATCGCCGGCCAGAATCGCCATCGCTTCTCCGAATACTTTGTGATTCGTCGGTTTGCCCCGCCGGAAATCGTCGTCATCCATCGCCGGCAAATCATCATGGATCAGGGAATACGTATGTACCATTTCCACAGCGCAGGCGACAGGCAGGGCTGCCTCCCGGCTCCCTCCCAGCGCTTCCGCTGCAGCGATGACGAGCAGCGGACGCAGTCGCTTACCGCCGGCCATCAATGAATATTGCATCGCTTGTTTAAGCTGCGAAGGAACATTCCATTCTGCGGGAACCGCCTGCTGCAAATGCGAATTCATCATAACTGAAATCTCTTCGATATATTGCGTTATCTGCTGACTACCCAACTGAATCCCCGCCCTCATCGATCAGTGGATCGAAGGGCTTCTTTACGATTTCACCGTCGGCTTCCACGATCATTTCAATTTTGCGCTCTACTTGCGCTAATTTACGACTGCACAGCTGTGACAATTGCATCCCCTTTTGAAACAGGTCGATCGCCTTCTCTAAGGGCACGTCTCCATGCTCAAGCTGCGATACGATCTCCTCAAGCTCATTCATCGCTTCCTCAAAACTATAATCCTGTTCCGTCTCCATCCTCGTCTCCTTCCCCCCTCATGCCCCATACTTGGCAATCCAGTACACCGTCGGTCAGCTTCACCTTGACCAAGTCTCCCGGCTCCACATCTTTTAACGATTTGACGAGCCTCTGCTCCTTCTCGTCATAGACGAGACTATATCCCCTGGCCATCACCTTAAGCGGGCTTAGAGCATCCAGCTGACGTATGCCATAGGATAACTGCTGGCTCTTCTCCTTCAAAATCCCCGTCATCGCCGAGCGCAGCAAGCGATCGGCGTCCTGCTGCCGCCGCCGCGCCAACGCCAGCGCATCCTGCGGATGGTAGCGCAGCAGCTGCTGATGCAGGCGGGCATGCGCGCCGCCCGTCAGCTCCGCCTGCGCGCGCATCCGCCGCACCAGCCGCGCCTTCAGCATGTCCAGCCGCTCCGCGTGCTGGAGCAGGCTGCGCCGCGGCTGGCGCAGCGCTGGCGACGCCGCCAGGCGCTGCAGGCGCTGCTGCGCCTGGCGAAGCTGGTGCTGCAAGCCCTGCTGCAGCACCCTTTCGCGCTGGCGCAGCTGCTCGCGCAGCTCGGCGGCGTGCGGCACGGCGAGCTCGGCGGCGGCGGTGGGCGTGGCGGCGCGCAGGTCAGCGACGAAATCGGCGATCGTAAAGTCCGTCTCATGGCCTACGGCCGAAATGACGGGGATCGCCGAGTCGTAGATGCTGCGCGCGACCGCTTCCTCGTTGAACGCCCACAGCTCCTCGAGCGAGCCGCCGCCCCGGCCGACGATGAGCACGTCGGCCTCGCCCAGCGCATTCATCGTCCGGATCGCGTTGACGATGGACGGCGCTGCGCCTTTGCCCTGCACCAACACCGGGTGCAGGACGACGGCCGCCTGCGGATAGCGGCGTGCGAGCGTCGTCAAAACGTCCCGGACCGCAGCCCCGGTCGGGGAGGTGATGACGCCGATCACGCGCGGAAACGCAGGCAGTGGCCGCTTTCGCTGCGGTGCAAACAAGCCCTCCGCGTCCAGCTTTTGCTTCAACTGCTCAAAAGCCAAATACAGGCTGCCGATGCCGTCGGGCTGCATCTGCGTCGCGTAAAACTGATACTGGCCGTCTCGTTCGTACACGGATACGTTGCCGCGGGCAATGACCCGGGTACCCTCCTTTGGAATGAACGGCAGCCGCTGGTTATGCGACGCGAACATGATGCTCTTGATCCTGCTGTCTTTATCCTTAAGCGTAAAATACATATGCCCACTGGAATGATGCGTGAAGTTGGATATTTCCCCCCGTATCCATACATCGGAAAGCAATGTATCCGACTCCATCTTCATGCGGATATAACGGTTCAATTCCTTAATACTGAAAATTTTTTGCTCCACGGGGCCCCATTCCCCCTTTTTTCGTTTCGCTTACGCAAGTCCTTGAAGTCTTTTCGCTGCGATCAGCGTATTTTGCATTAACATCGTAATCGTCATCGGGCCTACCCCACCTGGAACCGGCGTAATCGGACCTGAAATGCTCTGTACACTTTCAAAATCTACGTCCCCTGCCAGTTTGCCGTTGTCCAGCCGATTCATTCCTACATCAATGACGACCGCACCCGGCTTCACATACGAAGCATCCACAAAATTAGCGCGTCCAATCGCCACGACGAGAATATCGGCCTGCTTGGTCAGTTCCTTCATATTCGCTGTGCGTGAATGGCACATCGTCACCGTGGCATTTTCCCGCTGAAGCAGCAGCGATACCGGCTTGCCGACGATGTTGCTTCGTCCAATGACGACGGCATGCTTGCCGGACAGCTCAATCCCCGTCCGTTTAATCAGCTCGATGACACCTGCCGGTGTACATGGCAGCAGGCTGTCGTCACCGATTACCAAATTACCGACATTGACCGGGTGGAAGCCGTCCACATCCTTCTCTACAGCAATCGCATCGATCACAGCCTTCTCCACGATATGCCCCGGCAGCGGCAGCTGCACAAGTATGCCATGGATGTTCTCCTGACGGTTCAGCTTATCTACGAGAGCGAGCAGTTCCTCTTGTGTCGTAGAAGCAGGCAAGCGATGTACCTCGGAATAGTAGCCGAGATCATGACAGGCCTTCTCCTTGTTGCGGACATACACTTGGGATGCAGGATCTTCGCCTACAAGCACGACGGCAAGTCCTGGAGTAAAACCCTGCTTTTCCAGACGCTCCACCTCTTGACGTAGGCCTTCCCTGATTTCTGCTGAAACTTGCTTTCCATTAATGATCGATGCTGACATAGACTTCTCCCCTTACCTTTTTTAATATGGCATCAAAAAATAGTCAAAAAACTTTATTTTACTTTTATCTTTTTTAAGAAAAATTTATTTACTTTTTATTCCTCAGCTGCTCCAGATCATGAATCATTTTGCCGAGTACTCCGTTAACAAATTTACCGGACTCCTCCACACCGAAATGCTTGGCCAATTCAATCGCCTCGTTTACCGCCACCTTGCCTGGCACATCTTCACGGAACACCATTTCATACACGGCCAGCCGCAGCACCTGTCTGTCCACTTTAGAGAGGCGGCTAACCTGCCAATTTTTCAAATAATCCGCCAGCATTTCATCAATAGCCACTTTATGCTCCCAAGTGCCTTTTACAAGCTCCAACACAAATGAAGTCGTTTTGTCCGCTTCTGCCAGCTCAACTTCGCTTTCATTGTCGCCAGCCGCTTCTGCCAGCAGCATCGAGACTGCTTCTTCTGCTTCAACCTCGTTCATTTCCATATGATACAAGCTCTGGATTGCAATTTCTCGTGCCAATCTCCGTTTCATGTACTTCCTCCTTAACATCCGTATGAGCAATGTCCCTCGTTGTAGTTTTCCTGCAAAAATAATTCCTATATTAAGATTGTTCACCCTGATGTCATTTCAAACAAAAAAAACCCGTGACATGCGGCCTCCACAAAATGGGCAGATAAAAACACAGCTCTTTTTCCGGAGGGCAGCATATCACAGGAATCATTTAAAAGGGCGCCAGCGCGCGTTCAACCAGTCCATCAGCTCTCTCCAAGGAATGATCGAGCCCTGGTCCAGATCCTTATATTTGCCGATCGTATAACCGACATATAAAAGGAGCGCACAAAACAACATGTTCCAAAATCCGAAAAACAGATAAATTGGGATTAATAATAACGCTGCTGCCGTTCCGAGCAGGCGGCCTGCATGACTCTCCCACAATTGCTTCCAATTCATCGGGATGTTCACCCCTATTCAACCCGGCTTTTAATGGCAGGAGACTGGACAAGATTCGCAATATAGACGGAGACATAAGATACGGGAATCCCCGTAATCTCCTCCACATGATCATGTACCTGCTTCTGCACTTCTTCCGTCAGTGCGGGAATGGAAGACTCGCCATCAACCAGCGCGCGGACGACGATTTCCAGCCCTGAATCCGTAATCCGGATTCGCGTCTTCACATCGCGAATTCCCCGGACGCGGGAAGCCGCTTTGTATGACAAATTTTCGATCGTCTCTACGGAAATCTGAATGTCCCCGTATTCGGTCCGCTGATCGATGGATGGCAGTGAATTGCGCTCGCGCTTGACCGAAATGTAAAAGAAGCGAATGCTGAGCAGAAACAGCAAAGCCGCAGTAATAATAACAGCTGTAATGAGCGTTTTCTCACTGTATTTGCTCCATTCAAAAGGCACGGCGTTCGTCACCAGGAGGATGGTGATTACAGTTATTATTCCGATACTTAAGCTGTACACAAACAGCAGAAGTCTGTCCAAAATTTTGGGCACGACGGATAGAGCCTCCTTAAATTATAGTAAACCCCTGACGCTGCTCGTCGGGGGTTTGATGTTGAACACTATTTCACCCTGTGGTTCAGTTCCGTATCATCGCTCTTCTCCGCCGTCTTGAAGATGACGTCGTGAATATGTACGTTAACCTCCACCACGGTCAATCCTGTCATCGTTTCGATGGAGCGCTTGACATTACGCTGAATCTCTGTAGCCACTTCCGGCAAGCGGTTACCATATTCTACAATTACGGATACGTCAACAGCCGCCTCGCGCTGACCGACTTCGACCTTTACGCCTTTGGACAAATTCTTCTTGCCGAGTAATTCGACGATGCCGCCGGCAAAGCCGCCGCTCATGCCAGCTACGCCTCTTACTTCAACCGTAGCTAGGCCTGCAATCACTTCGATTACCTCTGGCGCAATCTGAATTTCTCCAATATCCGTACGTTCGAATTCCGTTGGCAATGTACTCATTTACTTCATCCACCTCTCAATAAGTTTGACGCTGCCTCAAGTCAAAGAGACAGGCCACTTATTATAAATACTATATCATTTCAGGATCATTATGACAAACCATTCACGAAATCTATATCTCATTTTCTTCCAAAAACTTAATATCGAAATCGCCCCGGATAAATACAGGATGATCCAGCAGCTTCTGATGAAATGGAATCGTCGTATGGATACCTTCGATCGCGAATTCGGCCAGGGCACGCTTCATTTTGACGATTGCCTCGTCGCGGGTCGGCGCCCAGACAATCAGCTTGGCGATCATGGAATCATAGTGCGGAGAAATGGTATATCCCGGATACGCACCGCTGTCCACGCGGACTCCAGGTCCGCCGGGCGCGAGATAGAAACCGATTTTGCCAGGAGACGGCATGAAATTGCGGAATGGATCTTCCGCATTGATCCGGCATTCGATCGACCAGCCGGACAAAACAACATCCTCCTGCGTAAAAGAGAGCGGATTGCCTTCGGCAACCGAAATCATTTCCTGAATCAGGTCGATTCCAGTAATCATTTCGGTTACGGGATGCTCTACCTGAATGCGCGTATTCATCTCCATGAAATAAAACTGGCCGTCCGGGCCGAGCAGAAATTCCAGCGTTCCCGCCCCGGAGTAATTTACGGCGAGGGCGGCACGCACGGCTGCCTCGCCCATTTCCTGACGTTTCTCAGGCGAAAGCACCGGGCACGGCGCCTCTTCTACCAGTTTCTGGCGTCTGCGCTGTACGGAGCAGTCGCGCTCGCCTAAATGAACCGCATTGCCATGCTTGTCTGCAATAATTTGAATTTCAACGTGCTTCATGCCCGTCAAATATTTTTCCAAATATACACCGGCGTTGCCAAATGCCTTTTGGGCCTCCTGCTGCGCCATCGTAATTTGCTGAATCAGCGAGTCTTCGTCCTCAGCCAAGCGGATTCCCTTGCCGCCGCCGCCTGCCGTCGCTTTAATAATGACCGGGTAACCGATGTCACGCGCGACCATGACCGCCTCATCCAGATCTTGTACTAGGCCGTCGGAGCCAGGAATAACCGGGACGTTCGCGCTCTTCATCGTTTGCTTCGCCACGGATTTGTCGCCCATTCTCGTAATGGCATCCGGGGAAGGGCCGATAAAGGTAATATTGCAGGAATCACAAATTTCAGCGAAATCTGCATTTTCGGCCAGGAAGCCGTAACCCGGATGAATCGCGTCGCATTCAGTCAACGTCGCTATGCTCATCAGGTTCGTAAAGTTCAAATAGCTGTCTTTGGCCAGAGTCGGTCCAATACAATAAGCTTCGTCCGCAAGACGGACATGCAGGGAATCCTTGTCCGCCTCGGAATATACGGCCACGGTCGAAATGCCGAGCTCCCGGCACGCTCGGATAATCCGCACGGCGATTTCACCGCGGTTCGCAATTAATATTTTTTGAAATTTCACTGATTTCCCATCCTCCTTGGAAGCTAGATAAGACCTACATAAAGGCCTCTTTCAACCGTAGCTTATTCCGGCTTCACCAAAAAGAGAGGCTGTCCGTATTCCACGAGCTGCCCGTTCTCTACGAGAATATCCACGATCTCGCCCTTTACTTCCGCCTCCAGCTCGTTCATCAGCTTCATCGCTTCAATTATGCAGACGGTCGTCTTCTCGCCTACCTTGTCCCCTACATTGACATAAGGGTTTGCGTCCGGGGAAGAAGCTCTGTAAAATGTTCCAACCATCGGGGACACAATCTTATGTAGGTTAGCATCGGCAGCAGCGCTTTCAGCACTCTGTCCGGCAGCTTGTGCTTGCGCGTTGTCTGCAGCGGCTGGCGGGGCTTGCAGCGGTGCCAAAGCTTGCGGCGCGCTGGCCACTACCGTCGGTTGAACATGCACAAGCTCGCTTTTGCCTGGTTTGCGAATACATAGCCTTGTACCTTCGTTTTCGATTTCAAGCTCATGAACCGAGGTTTTGTCCACCAGTTCGATCAGCTCTTTGATTTCATTTAATTTGAACATATTTTTTCTACACTCCTTCAGCTTTTTCGCAAAGCTCGGGCCTTTTCGCATCATAACTTTATGTATTATATCACAATCAATCAAAATGGAAAGAGTCCAGGATCGCCCTGAACTCTTTCGTTTGTCGGCTTGTAGTTGACCTGTAGTTGACCTGTAGTTAGCTTGAAACTCGCTTGAATCTCGCTTGAATCTGACCCGCGTCTCACTTGAATGAATAATTTTAATCTACTGAACAAGTGAACAAAATTATTGAGACACATTCAAAATTATTGAGACACATATTGTACTTTTACTTTATCCTGGGGTACGTCGAGCTCCTTCATCACCATATCGATAATGCTGACCGCATCTTTTACCTGAAGCTTTTCACTAATAACAACAACCCTATAACTATCATTATCTTCAGCTACAACCGCATTGGCGTACTGCTGCTGGAGCCGTTGCTCAATATCTGTAATTTTCTCTTCTTTCTCTTCCAGTGCGCTCAGCTGCTGTGAAGCCATCATCGATTCATCAAGCGGCTTCTTTTCGTCATTGATCGTTTGAATAAGCTGTTCCTGCTTCTTTATATTTTGTTCTGCACGATCCATTTGGTATGCCGTCAAGGAATCCGCGGCCGAAAACCCTTGGGACTCCAGCTTCTTAAGCACATCTTCATCCTTCGGATCCTCTGCCGCAGGATCAGCAGCTTTTACTTGGTCGTTCTTCTGGACACTGTCTACAGTTTCATCTGCTATGCTGCCTTCTACAGCCGGCTCTTTGGAGGCACTTGCCTCATCTGTACTTTGACCTGACTGATCCTCGGATACGAGACCCTTTTCTCCACCGCCTTCATCTTCTCCAGCTTCTTCCACGATTACTTCCGAAACGATAATGTCCCCTTCGGACAGCGCTTGATCATCCGCGGTCGTGTTCTGGCCTTCGGCTTCGGCTGAGTTCGTTGTGGATACCTGCTTTCCATCAGCAACTTTCGGCGCAGTAGGAGCAGTGTCCTCGGTAAACAAATAATAAGCTGAGAGAACGACCATCAAGCTGAGCATAGATACGAGCCAAATTGTCTGTCTTTTGGATTTCATTGTTTTTATTCCTCCTAAAAATGTTTTTTGATTATTTGAATTAAGGATAAGGATAAGCAACGTTCGAAATTAAAATCTGCAAATGGGCCTTCGCAATCTGCGCGTCAGTCAAATGTAACTAGATAGCGGGATTAGTTTCTTGAATTATAATAGTTACCATAGTTGATAATAGTTACCAGGGTTGATAATAGTCACCATAATTGATGATAGTTACCGGAATTGATGATAGTTGCTGAAATTGACGATACGATAATTGCTGAAATTGGCGAAATAAGTATGCCGAAGGCTTATTTACTGCTCTTTGCGCGAGCTGTGACGATTTCGCTCATCCGGTGAGTAAATTGTTGGTAAGCAGTTGCTAGACAGTTGCTGTTACACTGCTGCCGCTCAGCAGAACCCAATCCAGCGTTTGAATGGGCGTGGGGGTGGTTAGCCGCCTGATCCATGGATTGTATATGAAAAATCATACACATTCACTCGGGTAGCCGCCCCATCCTGCAATTGTGTTTGAAAAATCATACACATTTACTCGGTAGC
>NZ_KB907266.1 GCF_000381905.1 Paenibacillus fonticola DSM 21315
CTGTTTGGAGCAGTAAAGACTGAAATAACGTTGCCCAGCTTCGTTACATTTTGGGAAGGGTTATTTTTACACAGATAGCGATCATCAGCTTCGTTATAAAATTTCGTTCATGTTTTGAGTCGCATTTTCGATCTAAGCCCTGGGCAGAAGGATATGATGTAAGTACAGTGGGCCTAAATGAAGCCACTGTAGCGAAACTGTAGCGGAACTGTAGCGAAATACATTCGTGAACAAGAAGCACATGATCCAGCCATAGATAAGCGGAGTGTAAAAGAGTATAAAGATCCGCTCAGCAGCAACAAGAGCAAGAAAGAAATAAAACAGTTTAACTGGTAAGTGAAAGTGACAAATAACACTGAGCTTGAACAGATTTGTGGCCAGGCTAGCGTCTTTAGGCGCAGTTTGGCAACAGGGGGTTATACCCCAAGAGCAGACCACCCGTTGGACGGGTGGTCATGCTTTTATATAAATTAAAGCTCTCTAAGTACCTTAAAACGCCCCATTTGCTTTGTCACAATGTTGAATTGTTGCTTTGCTACAATGTTGCATTGTTGCTTTACAGCTGAGAAGGCCCTGTTGCTGGATAGCTGGCAATCGTCCTTTTACCGGGACAGGTTTGGGAACGATTCAGGATTGGCTCTGGATCGTCTCTGGATCGTCTCTGGATCGTCTCGTGATCGGCTGGGGATCGGGGCTGCTAAATGAGGCAGGAAGTGTTAAAAAGGCAGGAATCGAGGCGGTTTCTTACCATTCAGAGCGAAATTATGTTACATTAAGAATGGAAATAGATTGATAGCCTTACTAGACTCAATAATGATGAATACAAAAACAATTAGCTTAGCAAGAATAAAGTTGCGGAGGTACAAGATGAGGCCGGATTTGCGGGAGAGAATGGAAAAGGAAGTTTTGATCGGCGACGGGGCACTGGGCACTTACTTATATCAGCTGGGATTCCCTGTCGGCATTTCATATGAAGAGTTTAATCTATTAAGACCTGAAGTCATCGGTGACGTACATCGCCGTTATATAGAAGCTGGGGCTCAATTGCTGGAGACAAACACCTTCTCCGCGAATTACTATAAGCTCGCTAAATTCGGTTTGGAATCCAAGGTGGAAGAAATCAACAGAGCGGCCGTCCGGATCGCCAGAAGTGTGGCTGGGGACAACGCTTATGTTGCCGGAGCGGTCGGCTCGATCCGCGGCGGCAAAAGAGTTAACGTTTCCGTGCAGGAGCTAAAGCAATATTATGAGGAGCAAATTGCTGCACTGCTGGCGGAAGACGTCGATGCTTTATTGCTGGAGACGTTCTATGATATGGAAGAGATGAGAATCGCGCTGGGTAGAGCTCGCAAATTAAGCTCAATCCCGGTCATTTGCCAGTTCGCTGTCGACCAGATCGGCCGGACACTGGACGGTTACAGCATTACCGATGCATTCAGCATGCTGCGCCAGGAAGGCGCTGACGTTCTCGGCTTCAACTGTCATTCCGGTCCAAAAGGAATAATGAGCGTAATGGAAGGATTGGAAGGGCCGCTTGACATGCCATTATCCGTGTTTCCAAATGCGGGTTTAGCTGACTATGTAGATGGAGAGTATGTATATGGAGCAACGCCGGAATATTTCGGCGAGTGCGCAGTTTCTTTCGCAGACTTGGGGGCTCGTCTCATCGGCGGGTGCTGCGGTACGACACCGGAGCATATTGCAGAAATCGCCAGTGCGCTGCAAGGTTATGTGCCAAAGCCGCTTCATGAAGGAAAGACGCTGCCTGTTGTTCATCCCGCCATCGCTATTGCAGAGCGGGAGGAGAAGGCGGAGAACATCTCCGGCGGACAAGCGGCGGAGCCGAACATTGTACAATTGGTCAAGGAGCGTCATACTGTCATCGTGGAGCTTGATCCCCCGCGTGATTTGGATATTCGCAGGTTTATGGACGGCGCAGCTGCCTTGAAGGAAGCGGGCGTAGACGCGCTGACACTGGCCGATAATTCGCTGGCGGTTACACGGATGAGCAATATGGCGCTGGGCCATCTCGTCAAGAGCGAGACGGGGCTGCGGCCGCTTATTCATATCGCCTGCCGTGACCGTAATCTGATCGGTACGCAGTCGCATATGATGGGATTCGATGCGCTTGGCATCGACCATGTCCTGGCGGTGACTGGCGATCCGGCCCGCTTCGGCGATTTGCCAGGGGCAAGCTCGGTCTATGATTTAACGTCCTTTGAAATTATTCGCATGATCAAACAACTGAATGAAGGCGTCGCTTTCTCAGGCAAGCCATTGAAGCAGAAAGCGAACTTTGTCGTCGGCGCCGCATTCAATCCAAACGTGAAGCATTTAAATAAGGCGGTCGAGCGCCTGGAGAAAAAAATAGCCTCCGGTGCCGACTATATTATGACGCAGCCTGTATACGATCCCGAACTGATCGTTGCCATCAAAGAGGCTACGGCGCATTTGGACATCCCGGTCTTCATCGGGATCATGCCGCTGGCCAGCGGCAGAAATGCGGAATACTTGCACAATGAGGTTCCCGGAATCAGGCTGTCAGACAGCGTAAGGAAGCGGATGGAGGGCTTGCAAGGGGAGGAAGGCCGCAAGGTCGGGGTAGAAATTGCCAAGGAGCTGCTGGATACGGCAGTGAAGCATTTTAACGGTATTTATTTGATAACGCCATTTATGTTCTATGAAATGACTGTTGATTTGAGCAATTATGTTTGGGAGAAAACCGCACATCAATCACGCTACTTGTCTCGTTCATAATTATCAATTACAATAGGGTAACGGATGTGATACCTTTGTCTCACAGTATGACAGGATACGGACAGTCCGCCAGACAGTTCGGCGGTTATGTTATTCAATTTGAAATGAAATCCGTCAATCACCGGTATGCTGAAATCGTGCTTCGTTTGCCACGGGAGTGGACACGCTATGAAGACGGACTGCGGCGCCTTGTGCAGCGTCATATCAAAAGGGGCCGGATTGATATATACATTAGCAAAGAGCGTGACAATGACAGCTCTTTGCCATTTGTATTGAACCACTCCATCGTGCGGTCTTATTTGCAGGCTGCGGAGGAGCTAAGCCGCGATTACGGTATCAGCGCTAATCTTAGCGCAACAGACATCTTGACCTTACCCGATGTGTTTACCGCGCCGGAACCGTCTTTGGACGGCCTCGATTCAGAGCATCATGGATGGGAGGCCGTGCTTCATGAAGGACTGGAGGAGGCGCTGTCAGGGCTGCTGGAAATGCGGGAGCAGGAAGGATTTCATCTTGTTCGCGATTTGGAAAGCCGGCTGTATAAGCTGGATGAAATCCATGCGGAACTCGTCGGATTGGCCCCGGAAGTGGTTAGCGACTATCGCACCCGGCTGCAGGGGCGTCTCAGCGAATTGTTTGAAGGGACGCTGGATGAGCAAAGATTTGCGATGGAGGTTGCTCTATTTGCGGATCGCTCCAACATTGACGAGGAGTTGATCCGGCTGAAGAGTCACTTTGAGCAGTGTCGCGGATTGCTGCATACCCGTGAGCCGATCGGCCGCAAGCTGGATTTTTTAATACAGGAAATGAATCGTGAAACCAATACGATCGGATCTAAGGCCAACGATTTGGCTCTCGTGAACCGTGTTTTAACAATGAAAGCGGAATTGGAAAAGATTCGCGAACAGGCAGCGAATATGGAATAATACGACCATTCGATGCAGGTGAGTCGAGGAAATTAGGGGGAACTACCTAACCATGGCAATTAAACTTATTAACATCGGTTTTGGCAATATCGTATCGGCGAATCGGATCATTTCTATTGTGAGTCCTGAATCTGCGCCTATTAAGCGAATTATTCAAGAGGCGAGGGACCGCCATATGCTAATTGACGCAACCTATGGCCGCCGGACAAGGGCGGTAATTATTACAGACAGCGATCATGTGATTTTGTCGGCGGTTCAGCCGGAGACGGTCGCGCATCGTCTGTCCATCAAAGACGACGACAACGACGAATAATGGAGAGAACAATGGCAAAAGGGCTACTTATTGTATTATCCGGACCGTCTGGAGTCGGTAAAGGGACGGTCTGCAGCGAATTAAGACAACGTTTGCCGGAGCTCGTATATTCCGTGTCGGCAACGACAAGGCAGCCGCGCCTCGGTGAGGAACACGGTGTAAATTATTTTTTCAAAACCCGCGAGCAGTTTTTGGACATGATTGATAATGATCAACTTCTGGAATACGCCGAGTATGTCGGCAATTATTACGGCACGCCGCGGGATTTTGTGGAACAGACGATCGAGAGCGGTAAAGATATTATTTTGGAGATTGAGGTTCAGGGTGCCCTTAAAGTGAAAGAGAAGTTTCCTGAAGGCATCTTTGTATTTTTGCTTCCGCCATCATTGGATGAACTGAAGGGACGCATTCAAGGGCGGGGAACCGAAAATCAGGCAACGATCGATCATCGAATGTCGGTAGCGGTGGATGAAATCGGATTGCTCAAAAATTATGATTATGCCGTCGTCAATGACGAAATAGATCTTGCCTGCAAAAGAATAGAATCCATCATTACGGCCGAGCATTGTAAAATAAGAAAATAACCGGGTACGTATTTGGTGTGACATTGATAATTTAGAAGAGGTGTTGTGGAACATGCTGTATCCATCGATTGATAGAATGTTGGATAAAGTCGATAGTAAATACTCGCTTGTAGTTGCTGCTTCACGGAGAGCAAGACAGCTAAGAGAAGGGGAGAAGAGTGAGCTGCAGCAGCCGAAATCCCATAAACAGGTCGGCGTAGCTCTCGAAGAAATATATGGTGACTTCGTACGGATTAAGCGGGATGCCAAAGGAGCGCCCCTTACAGACGACGAATCATAAGGAATGGCCTTTCGGGCTACCATACGACAACCGCGAGGTTGTTGTTTTTTTCTGTAATGAATAGGTAGGAAAGAGAGGGGATTACCCTATGTTAACCGGGAAAAAAATTTTACTAGGCATTACCGGGGGCATTGCTGCATATAAAGCGGCATCGCTCTGCAGCAAGCTGGTGCAGCAAGGTGCGGAGGTTCGCGTCATTATGACAGGGTCGGCGACCCAGTTCATTTCAGAGCTGACGCTGCAGGCGCTTTCCAAGCATCCCGTCTATACGGACACATTTGATGAGAAGAACCCGCAGGTTATCGCTCATATCGACCTGGCGGACTGGGCTGATCTCGCCCTCGTTGCCCCGGCTACGGCAAATATCATTGCCAAAATGGCCGTAGGCATTGCCGACGACATGCTGTCCACGACTTTGTTGGCCACGGAGGCCCCGATCATGATCGCACCAGCGATGAACGTACATATGTATACTCACCCTGCGGTAACGCGCAATTTGGCTGAGCTTACAGGGCGAGGGGTGCTGATCGTCGAGCCTGGCAGCGGTCAGCTTGCTTGCGGCTATACTGGCAAAGGAAGAATGGAGGAGCCGGAGGCGATTGTTGCCGTTTTGGCCAACTATTTTGCCCGTCAAAAGCGGGTTGCGGAGCAGCCGCTGGCTGGCAAAAAGGTGGTCGTTACCGCGGGCGGGACCGTGGAGCGGCTGGATCCGGTTCGCTATATTACTAATGATTCTTCGGGAAAAATGGGATTTGCGATCGCGAAAGCAGCCCGCTCTCTCGGTGCGGAGGTGGTCATCGTTGCCGGCAGAACGGAAGTGTCGCCACCGGCTTTTTCAGAAGGGCTAACGGTCACCCGCGTGGAATCAGCCCTGGAGATGTATGAAGCGGTTAATGCGATTTGGGCGGATACGGATATATTGGTGAAGGCGGCAGCGGTAGCTGATTATCGGCCTAAACAAATTGCGGAGCAGAAAATGAAGAAATCCGGGGAGACGATGACACTGGAGCTCGTTAAAAACATCGACATACTGGAAACGCTCGGCCGCAGCAAGATGGGGCAATTTTTGATCGGCTTTGCCGCCGAGACGGATCAATTGGAGCAAAATGCTCTCGACAAGCTGCGGCGGAAAAATTGCGATCTGCTTATTGCCAACGATGTGACTGCAGAAGGCGCAGGCTTCGGCTCCGATACAAATATCGTGCATGTCTATGATCAGGACGGGTTGGTGCAATCGCTCCCGCAGCTGTCCAAGGAGGAAATTGGACTGCGCATTATGGAACTGGCTGCAGAGCGTTTGACAGGAGAGTTTAAGTAATGTACAAAATGGCAAAAGTAATTGTCGATGTGCCGAGCCGGGAGACCGACCGGCCTTTTGACTATTTAGTTCCTGAGCAGTTCAACGGCTGGATCGAAATTGGCAGCCGGGTAGGTGTGCCGTTTGGCCGCCGGACGGTGCAAGGATTTGTTATCTCCCTCCACGAAGATCTGGAAATGGCAGCGTCAAGGATGAAGCCGATTGCTGAGCTGCTGGATTTACTCCCACCGCTTCCGCCGGATTTAGTGGAGTTAGCGGCATGGATGAGCCGCAAATATGCTTGCAGCATGATTTCGGCATTGCAGGCGATGATCCCTTCCGCCTTAAAAGGGAAGGCAGAGAGATACATTCACGTGACCGAAGAGCACCAGATGGCTGAAAGGCAGACAGCTGGGGCCGAGGAAAGCTTGCTGTTCGATGGCTGGTCCTTGCTGGGACAAACCGAACGGGACATCGTCTCTTACGTCAAACGTTCCGGCCCCGTTACGATGGCGCATTTAAGCGCCCGTTTTCCAGAACAGGCACAAATGATCAAAGGGCTGCTGGGTCAAGGGATTTTGTTCGAAAGCCAGGCGATTAAGGACAAGGTACGGAAGAAGACAATCAAAGTGGTCGCGGCAGCGGTAAGCGGCGAGGCGGCGCAGCAAGCTTTAGCATCGTTCGGGACAAAGGCGCGCCGCCAGAAGGAAGTACTGCAATTTTTACTTGAGACGGGCGTTCCTTTATCGATGCAGGAAGTGCTGTCGACTTTGCGCGTCACAGCAGGAACGGTCAAGAGTCTGGCGGACAAAGGCTTGGCGGTGATTGAGGATGTAGAGGTGTTTCGCGATCCGTATCAGGATCGCCGCTTCAAAGCGACGGAGCCGCTGGAACGAACTGCGGAGCAGGAGTACGTATACCAGGCGGTAACAGGGGTGCTGGATGCCCGCCGCTATGGCGTGTTTTTGCTGCACGGGGTAACTGGCAGCGGGAAAACCGAAATTTATCTTCAGACGATTGAACGCTGTATTTCCCTCGGTCGTCAGGCAATCGTCCTCGTGCCGGAAATTTCGCTGACACCGCAAATGGTGGAGCGGTTTAAGGGGCGCTTCGGCAGTAAAGTTGCGGTAATGCACAGCCGGCTATCTACGGGGGAGCGGTATGACGAATGGCGCAAAATCCGTGAAGGCCGAGTGCAGGTAGCAATTGGAGCGCGCTCTGCTGTGTTTGCCCCGTTTGCTGATCTGGGACTTATCGTTATGGATGAAGAGCATGAAACTTCATATAAGCAGGAAGAAACGCCGAAATATCATGCTCGTGATGTAGCGGTGGAGCGGGCCCGGCAGCAAGGCGCGGCGGTCATTTTGGGGTCTGCGACCCCTTCGCTGGAAAGCTATCATGCTGCACGCTCCCAGGCGAATGACCATTTTGCGCCGCATATTTTAGAGATGAAGCAGCGCCCTTCTGGAAGCCGGTTACCCGGTGTTCATATCGTGGACATGCGCGAGGAACTGCGCGAGGGCAACCGTTCGATGTTCAGCCGGGCTCTGCACCAGGGAATTGCGGCGCGGATGGAACGCGGAGAGCAGACGGTATTGTTTCTGAACCGGCGCGGATATTCAACGTTCGTCATGTGCCGGACTTGTGGTTATGTGGCAGGCTGTCCAGAGTGCGACATTTCGCTAACTTATCACCAGAAGTCGAACAATTTACGCTGTCATTATTGCGGCTACGCCGCTCCTGCGCCATCCGTCTGTCCGGAGTGCCAAAGCGAGCATATTCGTTATTTCGGAACCGGAACCCAGCGGGTCGAAGGAGAGCTGTCCAAGCTGTTCCCGGGCATCCGGGTTATTCGCATGGATGTGGACACGACGAGTGAGAAAGGCGCTCATGAAAAATTGCTTCAGGCGTTTCGAGACAAAAAAGGAGATGTCCTCCTTGGCACGCAAATGGTAGCCAAAGGGCTGGATTTCCCCGATGTTACGCTAGTTGGAGTCATCGCGGCCGATACGGCGCTCTATTTCCCGGATTTTCGCTCGGCAGAGAAGACGTTCCAACTACTTACGCAGGTGGCGGGCCGGGCCGGACGCCATCAGTTGCCGGGCGAAGTGTTTATACAGACGTATATGCCGGATCATTACTCGATCATCCATTCCAGCGGGCATGATTATCATTCTTTTGTGAGAGACGAGCTGCAGCATCGAAGAGCGCTCCACTATCCGCCTTACAGCAGGCTTATTCTCACTACGCTATCTCATGAACAACTCCCTGTACTGCTGCGGCTGGCCGAGAACTTTGCCAGCGAGCTGCGGGGCAGAGCCCAGCGGCTTGGCTGGTACGGAGATCTGGACAGACGAACAGCCGAGGCGCTTGACATACTAGGGCCGGTAGCCTCGCCCATTCCGCGTATTAAAAACCGTTACAGATTTCAATGTATGGTAAAATATCGGGGGGATCTCGATGCGGTATCCCTCGTCCGGGAGACGGCATCCGCTACGATGGATCAGCTGCGGGATGCGTCGCTGCAAATTAGCATTGATGTTGATCCGCAAATGCTTATGTAATATACGGCAATATTTTTATTTTATAGCGATCCAGCCGGAGCATCGGTGTGGACAGTTGCATATATTTTGTAAAGATCAGGTTAAACATAAGATGAGGCTATAGGAGGTTGTTGACAGTATGGCGATTCGGATTATTGTCCACGAACCGGATGAAGTGCTGCATCAGGTAGCAAAAGAAGTGAAGAAGATTACGCCTAACGTACAGAAGCTGCTCAGCGATATGGCAGATACGATGTATGATGCGGAAGGAGTAGGACTGGCCGCTCCGCAAATAGGAATCCTTAAACGATTAATCGTCATTGATGTCGGAGATGAGCATGGGTTGATTGAGCTTATTAATCCCGAAATCGTATCTGCGGAGGGCGAGCAATTTGGTCCTGAAGGATGCCTCAGCATTCCGGGCTACCGGGGCGATGTAAGACGGGCGATGGAAGTTACGGTCAAAGGCCTGGATCGAAACGGCAAGGAAGTGACTTATACAGGAACAGAGCTGTTGGCACGGGCGTTCCAGCATGAGATCGATCATTTGAACGGTGTGCTTTATACGGATATCGCCGAAAGAGTGTACGAAATTACGCCTGAGGGTGAGGAAAAGGAGTGACGTCTCTGTTGAATATTGTGTTTATGGGGACTCCGGATTTTGCCGTACCTTCCCTCGAAGCATTGCTTCGCGAGGGATATAACGTGGTGGCCGTTGTGACGCAGCCTGACCGTCCGCAAGGCCGGAAAAAAATATTGACGCCTACGCCTGTAAAAGAAGCCGCACAGCGTCACGGCATTCCCGTGCTGCAGCCGCACAGGATGAGATCGCCTGAGGCGATAGAGGAAATTGCGGCACTGCAGCCAGACGTAATTGTTACCGCGGCTTACGGACAAATTTTACCGAAGGCTGTACTTGATTTGCCTAAGTATGGCTGCTTGAATGTACACGGCTCGCTGCTCCCGAAATATCGGGGCGGCGCGCCGATTCAGCGCTCAATTATAAATGGGGAGAAAGAGACCGGCATTACACTGATGTATATGGCTGAAGGGCTCGATACCGGCGATATGATTGCTAAATCGGCTGTGACCATCGGGGACGAAGATACGTCTGGAACGATGTTTGACAAGCTCAGTGCTGCAGGAGCAGCTCTGCTGACGGAACAGCTGCCGCTTATCATCGAGGGCAGAGCCGGGCGCATTCCGCAAAATGAATCCGAAGCGACGTATGCGCCTAACTTGTCCCGCGAGGATGAACGGATCGACTGGGCGGCGTCTTCAAGAGACATTTATAACCGTGTCAGAGGGCTGGTGCCGTATTCCGGTGGTTACACTTTGTGGAACGGTGAAGTGTTTAAAATATGGGCGACGAAGCTTGTTGAAGGCGAAGGGGTTCAGGCAAGCGGACAAGCTCCCGGTACAGTGCTGGACTTATCGGAGCGGGGGATCGAAGTCAAGACAGGGGATACTTCTATTTTGCTCACCCGGATTCAGCCTGCCGGCAAAAAGGCGATGGACGCGTCCGAGTTTATTCGCGGCGGAGTGATGAAGCCGGGGACGGTACTATCATGAGCGGGCAAAATAAAAGCGCTAAGCCAGGAATACAGAGCGAGCAACGCGGCAAGCAAGGCAGCGGGGCTCCAGCCAGCGGCAAGCGTTCTAATGGCGGGAAATCGCAGCGGTTCAAAGCTTCCGCCCGCGATACTGCGCTGCACGTGCTTACAGAGGTGGAGCAGGAGGGTGCGTACAGCAATCTGCTGTTGAATACGGCGCTTCAGAAGGCCGGCTTAACCGGACCTGAAGCTGGCCTTGCCACGGAGCTTGTCTATGGCACTATTTCCAGAAAAAATACAATCGATTATTATTTGGATCAATTTGTGGCCAAAGGAGTAGCGAAGCTGCAGCCCTGGGTGCGGAATTTGCTGCGGCTGGGCTTCTACCAAATTTATTATCTGGATCGGATTCCTCCGCATGCCGCCGTGAATGAGGCCGTAAATATTGCCAAGCGGAGAGGGCATCAGGGGATTTCGGGGATGGTCAATGGCGTGCTGCGGAATGTGCTCCGGCGTAAAGAACAGCTGCAGCTGCCAGCTGATCTGCCTCCTGTGTCACGAATTTCCCTTGAGCAGTCGCATCCTGAATGGCTAGTATCCAGATGGATTGAGCAATACGGTGTTGAAACGGCCGAAGCCATCTGCAGAGCAAATAATGAATCTCCTCCAGTAAGCGTTAGAGTCAACTCGCTTCAAATTAGCCGGGACGAGCTGATGAAGAGGATGGAGCAGCAGGGGCTGGAGGTGGTCCCTTCTCGAATTTCAGCCGATGGGATTATCGTAACGAGCGGAGGCAACATGGCGTTAACTGATTGGTACCGCGACGGCTTGCTGTCTATTCAGGATGAGAGCTCGATGCTGGTGGCCGAAGCAGTCGATCCAAAGCCCGGGATGTCCGTACTGGATTGCTGTGCAGCGCCTGGCGGCAAGACCTGTCATATCGCCGAAAAAATGGGCGGAAACGGCGAGGTTGCCGCTAACGATATTCATGCCCATAAAGCGAAGCTAATCAAGGAACAGGCTATACGCCTGAAGCTTGATAATGTACAGACTTTATCAGGAGATGCACTGGAGCTTCCTCAGCGTTTTGCGCCGGAAACTTTTGACCGCATATTGCTCGATGCCCCTTGCTCCGGCCTCGGGGTGATCCGGCGCAAGCCGGATTTGAAATGGGCGAAGACGCCGGAGGATATTGCCGAAATAACAAGTATCCAGCAGAGGCTGCTGGATGCGGCGAGTACACTGCTTAAGCCTGGAGGGGTGCTTATATACAGCACCTGCACGATTGAACCGAGTGAAAATGAAGGGATGGTAAAACAATTTTTGGAGCGCCATCCCGAATATGAACTTGCTCCTGCTCAATTTGCCGGACAGGAATTGAATAAGGCTGGAGACAAGGAAGCTTATGGTCTGCAGCTTCTGCCCCAGCATTATCACTCGGATGGCTTTTACATCGCCCGCTTAATGAAGCGTACTTCCGCAATATCATGATTGGGAAAAAAAGGGTTTGCGCCTAACGCAATCTCGTTTACAATAGTTAGTGGTGAAGCACACCTCTGCTATCGGCATGGTCGATTAGCGGGGTGTGTTTTTTTGCGGGCATAAATCCCTCAATTTATCACTTTATCCAGTCGTACCAGATAGAGGGCTTTGGTCGCAGTGTGCAGAAACCTTCTGGCGTAACTTGCCGGCTGCAGGACGAGCCGTCGCATTGTACGATGCTGACCCTTTAAGCCGCGGTGATTTCAGTCCGATGGTGACGCATTAGTTTTGTAAAGCAACCCTCACTAGTGATTTAGCGCTGGTTTGCCGGCACATGCTCGGCTTTCTTTTTGTTGGCTATGTTAATTAGCATTGTTGATTGCTAATCAAAATGAAAACCGCCTTTCCAAGGCGGTAGTTGAGGCATCGTATGCCAGTTTGTTGATCTTATCGGTATGATTTTCTCATTTCCTTTTGGAGCTTAACCTTTATACGGGCACATTTATTCAAATGCAAAAAATTATGTCTCGTTGCTGGCATTAGCACAAGTCCTGCAATGGTCTTTTTGCTCCAATAATCAGCAATACCGCTTGCTTCTTGAAGAATAGCATTTTCATCAAATAACTTTTTGATTCTACAATCTTGCACTTTATTTCTAAACTCGCCTGGTTGCAGTGACGAAATTATTTGTCGGGTTTGTTTTCCCACAGCTATTCTATATTCTAATAGTGAATCTATATTAATAACTGAACTTAGTTCTGCGATATCGTCATCGCTCATGCTGTTCCCGCTATGGGGAAATCTGATGTTCATTTTTTGCAGCCAATGACCAGAGTGAAGCACCTGCTGACGGTCTGCAACTAAAATATTCATCGTCATGTCCTCGACTCTTGCAACATGCCAGAGATGCCATGCGATTGAATTCTTTGTATCTGGAGCATTTACAGGATACTTCCTTAACACACTTTCCTCCAGACTTTCCAAAACAAAATCCTCCAGAGTATTGATGCTGGCGTTACTCATTCTTGATGAGTACAACCAAGCATGGTGATTGAGAAATAGCTCAATTACTCGAACGTGTTCGCTTGGATTTAATATGGTTTCAGTTAACTCCTTATGGTTTTTATTCCAAATTCTCCTTTGTTCTAAATCCATTGAAATCACCTCGAGAATAAAAATGACCCGTTCCCTTAGCAAGCAAACAATGCTTGACGAAGATGAGCCTTCGTCTCGTTTACAGGAAACGGAAAGAAACCAACATGTTTTTCTTATTCGACGCTGTGTTCTCATATTCCTTGCTATTTAAAATAACGGAACCAAGCCAGGAGTCCCTTTAAGTCCTTCAAATCGAGGTGAAATCACTCCGCATTTGGATCATACCTGAATTTGGATTGTACTTATAATTATGGAGCGTACGTTCTCGTTTTTCGAATATCAACAATATCGTTTAACATAGTTTTTTATTAAAAAATACTTTTTACTCAGGCAGATTCACAGTAAAGATTAAGACTTGCTGCACTTTAGGGTTGAAACTTGCCGTACTTTAGTGTAAAAATGATTTGTGCTAAAATAGAAAGAATGAGTGGACAACTGCATACGATATACTATAGGACAGGTGTGTGACAATGAAACCCTTTATATATGATTATACTTTGGAGCAGCTGCAAGAATGGGCTGTTGAGCAAGGGGAAGCTGCGTTCCGCGGCGCGCAAATATTTGATTGGCTGTATGTAAAACGTGTAGACTCTTTTAAGGACATGACTAATTTGTCCAAGTCGCTCCGTCAGAAACTGGACGACCAGTTCGCTTTCGTCACTTTGAAGGAGATCACCAAGTTTGAATCGAAAGATGGAACGGTCAAGTTCCTGTTCGGACTGCATGACGATCATGCGATTGAGACGGTCATTATGAAGCATAACTACGGCAACAGCATCTGCGTAACGACGCAGGTCGGCTGCAAGGTGGGCTGCACGTTTTGTGCTTCCACGCTCGGTGGGCTGAAACGAAATTTAACTGCAGGTGAAATCGTCGCTCAAGTCGTGCAAGCCCAGAAAATTCTCGATACCCGCGGGGAACGGGTAAGCAGTATCGTAATTATGGGAACCGGAGAGCCGTTCGAAAACTATGATGCGACGATGGCGTTTTTACGGATTATGATTCATGAAAAAGGCTTGAACATCGGACAAAGACATATTACTGTATCAACGAGCGGAATTGTTCCGAACATTTACAAGTTCGCTGACGAAGATACGCAAATTAATTTGGCTATTTCCATTCATGCGCCCAACGATGCGCTCCGTTCCAAATTGATGCCGGTAAATCGCCGCTTTCCTTTTGACGATGTGATGGAGTCACTTCGGTATTACCTTGCCAAAACAGGCCGCAGAATTACGTTTGAATACGCGCTAATTGGCGGTGTCAACGATCAGCCGGAGCATGCGGAAGAACTGGCAGGTGTGCTGAAGGACATGCTTTGTCACGTGAATCTCATTCCTGTTAATCACGTGCCGGAGCGCAAATATGTAAGAACTGCGAGAAATGACATTTTTCAGTTTCAGCGCATACTGGCGGACCATGGCATCAATGTGACGATCCGCCGCGAGCAAGGGCATGATATCGCAGCTGCTTGTGGTCAGCTGCGGGCAAAGCATATGGAGTCTGGTGTGAGGTGATCTGATCAATGAAAATGGTGTATGTAAGTGATGTTGGGCGCGTTCGCCCCGTCAATGAGGACAGCGCATGGATTTCCCGCCTTGAGCAAGGCTACACGATCGGCATCGTTGCCGATGGCATGGGCGGCCATCAGGCCGGGGATACGGCCAGCCAGCTGGCGGTAGAAACAATTGTGCAGGACATGGTGGAGTTAGCTCCGAACCTGTCTGTTCAAGCGTGCGGCGAAGCGTTGAAGCAAGCTATTTTACATGCCAATGAAGTCGTATTCCGCAAAGCATCGGAGCATCAGGAATATCACAACATGGGGACGACGGTCGTTGCTGTTCTTTTGAGCGGTCAAAATGGAGTCGTCGGTCATATTGGCGATAGCCGGGTATATCAGTACCGTCAAGGCGGCCTTACCCAGTTAACGGAAGATCATTCGCTCGTTAATGAGCTGCTTAAGAACAAGCAGATCAGTGAAGAAGAGGCCTTGACTCATCCGCGGCGCAACGTGCTGACGAGAGCGCTTGGCACCGATTCCGAGGTCGAGGTCGATTTGGACCAGATTGTTTTGGAAGCAGGGGATATTTTGCTGCTTTGCAGTGACGGACTCAGCAATCATGTCACCCGTGAACAAATGATGCTTACGCTCGGAGCGGGCGATCTTTCTTTACAGGATCGCGCTCAGCACCTGCTTCAGCTTGCCTTGAATGCAGGAGGCGACGATAATATTACCGTTGCACTGCTCGAGAATTACGAAGAGGCTGGGCCAAGCATAAAGGAGTGGAACTCATGATCGGACACGAATTGGGCGGTCGTTATCAAATTATCGAACGAATTGGCGGCGGTGGAATGGCGCTTGTATATAAAGCCCATGATATTTTGCTTAATCGCAATATAGCGATCAAGGTGCTGCGCCAACAATTTGTGAACGATGAGGAATTTATCCGCCGGTTCCGGCGGGAAGCGCAATCTGCCGCATCTTTATCTCATCCTAACGTAGTGAGCGTATACGATGTAGGACAGGAAGACGATATTCATTATATTGTGATGGAATACGTGGAAGGCCAGAATTTGAATGAAATTATTAAGGAGCGCGCCCCGCTGCAAGTGGACGAGGCCATCCGCATCGCATCGCAAATTGCCGATGCTTTGGATCATGCCCATCATAACCAAATCATTCATCGGGATATTAAGCCTCATAACATATTGATCGGCCGCAATGGCCGGGTTAAAGTGACGGATTTCGGTATTGCCCGTGCGGTTACGTCTACGACAATTACGCAAACCGGGTCCGTAGTCGGGTCTGTGCACTATTTTTCACCGGAGCATGCTAAAGGAGTAGCTACGGGGGAGAAGTCAGATTTATACTCGCTGGGCATTGTATTATATCAAATGCTGACGGGGCGTCTTCCCTTTTTAGGAGAGAGCCCGATTAGCGTTGCTTTGAAGCATCTGCAGGAACATTTTGAGGAGCCTCGTTCCGTGAATCCGATGATTCCGCAAAGCGTTGAGAATATTATTCTGAAATCGATGCGTAAAAATCCGGGGGAACGCTATCAGTCGGCCAAGGAAATGCTCCATGATTTAGAGACCTGCTTGCTGCCTGAAAGACGAATGGAGTCTAAGCTAAGCTTCATCGACGAAGAGGATGAGGACAGCACACGCATTGTCCCAGCGATTAAACCGCAGGTGTCGTCCTCCGCAAGAGGCGGCTCCAAGCTGTCCAGAGATGCACAAGGAGACAGTGAGCGGGAAGAGGCGGCCAGCAAGCGCATTTGGTTCAAACCCGTATTGTGGGTAAGTCTTACCGTGTTGTTGCTTTTGGCTATGGCGGGGGTAGTATGGTACGTAAACAAAACCTTTACCGTCCCGGATGTTACAGTACCGAATGTAATCAACCTAAGTGAAGAGGATGCAGTCAGAACGCTGCAGGATAAAGGCCTGGAAGTAGGCGATGTTAAGCGGGAATACAAAGAAGGCTTCGATGAAGGGATCGTTTATGAACAGAGCAGGCCGGACGGAGCTCAAGTTAAAGAAGGTGCAGTTATTGATTTAAAAGTTAGTATAATCAAGCCGCCGGAGAAAATGCCGCCGCTGATCGGATATACCTACGATGACGCCGTTGCCCAGCTGGTTGAGGCAGGGGTTGATGAAGATCGGATTACCAAGTCTGAAGAATTCAGCGAGATGGAAGTAGGCAAAGTCATCGCGCAAGACCCGGATGCCAAAGCCGATTATGATCCTTCCACTGACAGCATTGTGCTTAAAGTGAGCAAAGGAGTTAAGGAATTTAATATGCCGAGCCTAATTGACAAAACTCAGGAAGAGGCAGAGGCAACGATCAAGGAACTGGGCTTGAAGCTGGCTAAGGACGGGATCAAGACCGAGCCAAGCTTTGAATATGAGGCTGGCAAAGTGATCGGGCAATGGCCGTTTGCGCCGAACAGCCTGGCAACACCAGGTACTGAAATGGTTCTGACCGTGAGCTCGGGCTATCCGCCAGAAGCGATCAAATACACGTTCGAAGTGCCGGCTGCCCCGGTTGAGGAGGGCAAGAACAGTAAAATTCGCATCGTTTACGGCGACGCCCGCGGAGATAACAAAGAGTGGGGCACCAAAACGATCAATACGACCCAAACGTTCGCTGTAGAGCTGGTGCTTGCCCCGAATAAAAACGGGGCCGTCTCGGTCATTCGGGATGGCGAGCTGTTTGATACGTATCTTGTTTCGTATATCGATGCCAAGCAGGGAACAGTACCGGTTCCACAGCTTCCGGGAAGTAGTGTAGAGGAGAACTCTTACAATGACTGGGAAGAGGGGGAAATGGAGAACCCTGATACCGGATGGATAGATAATGGCGCTGTCGCGCAGGCCGTAAAAGACAATAAAAGCAAGAATAACGGTAAGGGAAATGGTAAAGGAAAAGATAAAGATAAAGATAAAGATAAAGATAAAGGGTATAAGTAACGTAACAATATGCACTGAGATTAGACAGAAAGAAACGAAAGTGAGGCCGGCAACATATGCCTGAAGGTTTAATTGTTAAGGCATTAAGCGGATATTACTACGTAAAGCCAGAAGCCTCGGCAGAGGAGAACATTCTCCAATGCCGGGGCCGCGGCATTTTCAAGAAAAAAGGGATTACTCCGCTGGTAGGTGATCATGTTCTCTATACTCCAACCGAGAACGGGGAAGGCACGGTGGATGAAATATTGCCGCGGGTAACCGAGCTGATCCGGCCACCCATCGCCAATGCACGTTTAGCTGTTCTTCTGTTTTCACTGAAGGAGCCGAATTTTAATCTTCAGCTGTTGGACAAGTTTCTTGTACATATCGAGCACGCGGGACTGCGTCCGCTGATTTGTTTGACGAAGGAAGATCTGCTGGATGAACCGGAGAATGAACCGGACCGCGATCTGACGAAGCAGGTGGTCGGGCTTTATGAAAAGGTCGGCTACGAGGTCATTGTTACGAGTTCCTTGGCAGGCACTGGAATAACGGCGGTGAAAGCCCGGCTTGCGGGTGAAATCAGCGTTTTTGCCGGGCAGTCGGGTGTAGGCAAGTCATCATTGCTGAATGCGATGCTTCCGGGACTGTCCCTTGAGACGAGCGAAATCAGCACAAAGTTGGGGCGCGGGCGCCATACGACCCGTCATGTCGAGCTTATTCCGCTGGATAACGGCGGCTATGTCGCGGATACGCCTGGATTTAGCCAGCTGGACTTCCTGGAGCTTGGTGTGGAGGAGCTCGCCTCCTGCTTTATCGAATTCAACGATTATGCAGAGCGGTGCAAATTTCGCGGCTGCAGCCATTTGCATGAACCAGGCTGCCATGTCAGGGCGGCGGTGGAGGAAGGCGAGATTACGGCTAGCCGTTACGAGCACTATATGCAATTTTATGAGGAAATGAAGGATAAAAAACGGAGGTACTGACTACATGAGAAAAATCAACATAGCACCGTCTATTCTGTCTGCGGATTTTGGGAAACTGGCTCAAGAAGTCGCTGAAGTAGAGCGAAGCGGTGCGGACTGGCTTCATGTCGACGTGATGGACGGTCATTTTGTCCCCAATATTACGTTTGGCCCGCTTGTACTGGCCGCGGTCGCTCCCCATACCAAGCTGTTTCTGGACGTGCATCTGATGATCGAGCATCCGGAACAATATGTCGCTGAATTCGCCAAGGCGGGGGCCAGCCTAATTACGGTTCATACCGAGGCCTGTGTGCATTTGCACCGGGTTATTCAGCTTATTAAGAGCTTGGGCGTTAAGGCCGGTGTCGCTATTAACCCAGGCACACCTGCAGCGGCTGTCCGCGAAGTCATTGAGGATGTTGATCTTGCGCTTGTAATGACCGTAAACCCGGGCTTTGGAGGACAGGCCTTCATACCGGGAACACTGCGCAAAATTTCACAAATTGCCGAGTGGCGGGAGCAGCTAGGGCTAAGCGGCCTGCATATCGAAGTGGACGGGGGGATTACCGCTGCCACTGCTCCGCTTGTAACTGAAGCAGGCGCGGATGTGCTCGTGGCCGGGAGCGCCGTGTTTGGACGCGAGGACCGGGCGGCTGCGATTGCGGAAATTCGTAATAGTATCAGAGTGGTATAGGGATGGGCTGTTTCGCATACAATGGGTTACATGAGCAAGGTTCTCATGTGCCCTTTTTTTTTCGTCCTGAATACACGGGAAGCAGACTTGAAACATAGACTGTTGTGAAGGCATGAGAATGATGGGGAGGGTGAAGGATGAAATTTTATACGATCAAGCTGCCTAAGTTTTTGGGCGGATTCGTCAAAGCTATACTTAATACTTTTCACAAAAGCTAAGAGGGGGCATGTACCGGACTTACGGAAAAAGGGAGACGGCCTCACTTTCGCCTTTTGCTGCGGGAAAATTTTGAAGGTGCCGCGGAAAACAGGCATCAAAAAAGCACCTCTATTTTAGAAAAGGTGCTTTTTGTTTATATACCTATTACAACCATTACGCGCGAGTCACTTTTCCGGATTTCAAGGCCCGTGTGCTAACGTATACGCGTTTTGGTTTGCCGTCTACAAGAATGCGTACCTTTTGTACGTTCACGCCCCAAGTACGCTTCGTGTGATTGTTTGCGTGGGATACATTGTTCCCCGTGCTTGGGCTCTTGCCTGTTACATAACATTTGCGAGACATTCATTACACCTCCTAATAACAACCTCTTAAAACAACACTTATCTATAATATCACAGTAAAAAAAGCGGCGTCAACCAGTGACTTTACTTTATTTCTAGCTACATTGCTCTTCTTTTATTTATTTCTCTTACTTCTTATAGTACAATGTTGATTAGTCCATAATAATTTCAGGAAGGAGCAGATGCGGGTATGGCTATTAAATTGAATACCGATTATGGAGACATTACAATTTCGGATGAAGCGATAGCGATCATTGCCGGATCAGCGGCCATGGAATGTTATGGATTGGTTGGAATGGCAAGTCGCAAACAGTTAAAGGACGGCTTTGCCGAGTTGATTGGGCGGGAGAATCTTGCCCGTGGTGTGGAAGTTAACCTGGAGAATAATGAATTGTCAATTCATCTTCATATTATAGTTAGTTATGGCACGAAAATTTCCGAGGTTGCACACAACATACAACAAAAAGTGAAATATGTACTAACTGAAGTCGTTGGACTTGAAGTAGCGTATGTCAATATCTCGGTTCAAGGCGTACGTGTATCAAGCTAGGAAGTAAGCTAGGAAGGGGAATTTTCATTGAGTAAGCGTTCTCTAAATGGAACAGATTTTGCCGCCATGGTACTGGCCGGGGCGGAGAGGCTTCACCAGCATGCCGAACACGTCAATTCCCTTAACGTGTTCCCGGTACCCGATGGAGATACCGGAACGAATATGAATTTGACGATGACCGCAGGCGTGTCCGAGTTGAAAAACAACGGCGCAGGAGGCGTAGGCAGCAGAGCAGGCGTACTGTCCAAAGGATTGCTAATGGGGGCACGGGGGAACTCGGGCGTTATTTTGTCCCAGCTATTCCGCGGCTTTGCAAGGTATGCCGCTTCCTATGAGGAACTGAACACAATCCATTTTGCCGCTGCACTGCAAAGCGGTGTCGATACCGCCTATAAGGCCGTTGTGAAACCGGTAGAAGGCACCATACTTACTGTTGCCAAGGAAGCGGCCAAGCACGCCGTATTCTATGCCAGACGAACAACGGATATTACGGAGCTGATGACAGAGGTTCTAGCCAAGGCAAAAGAGGCGTTGGCTCATACGCCCGAGCTGCTGCCTGTTCTTAAGCAGGTGGGAGTAGTAGATTCCGGCGGGCAAGGACTTGTCTATATTTATGAGGGATTTTTGCAAGTCTTGACTGACGGGACCGTCCCGGCCGCAATACCGGCAGAGGGACAAGCTGTTTCATCGGCTGCAAAGCCAGCTTCTACTGGTTTGAAAATTACACCAGAAGCGCCAATTTCAGCACAGTCCAGGCTGGAGACCGAGGATATTGAGTTTTTGTACGATATGGAGTTTTTCATTAACCGTACGCTTGGTGAGGCCAAAAACACGCCATTTGACGAAAATCAGTTCCGGACAGCGCTGTCTATAAATGGAGATTCAATCATTGTTATCGCAGACGATGAAGTAATTAAAGTACATGTTCATTCTAAAGCGCCTGGTGAAGTTTTGAATCTCGCTTTGCGCTATGGAGAAATTACGCAAATTCACATTCTGAACATGCGTGAGCAGCATCGTGAGCTGTTGTCTGCAGGTATGGATGCTGCTCCGATGCCGGAGCTGTTCGCGGACATTCCGGCCGAGAGTCTGCGGCAGGCAGACCGGGCGGAAATGCCGGCGGATGAGCTGGCGCCTTACGGTTTCATTGCCGTAGCTTCGGGCGAAGGGATAGCGGATATTTTTACAAGCCTTGGTGTAGATGTCGTCTTGTCCGGCGGACAAACGATGAATCCGAGCACGGAGGATTTCGTCAAAGCGATTCAATCCATCTCGGCCCAGCATGTGTTTGTGCTGCCGAACAACTCCAACATCGTGCTCGCAGCCCAGCAAGCGCGTGATCTTCTGGAAGGGGAACGCGAAGTAACCGTCATCCCAAGCAAGAGCATACCGCAAGGCATTGCAGCGGCGTTTGCGTTTCAGGAGGACGAGAGCGTTGATGCGAACCGGGAAAGCATGTTAGATGCCGTACACCATGTGAAGACAGGACAGGTTACTTATGCTGTCAGAGATACCGTATTCGATGATCTGGAAATTACAGCCGGGCATTATATCGGGATAGCAGATTCCACAATTGTGGCAACGGAACCCGGGTTGTTGGAAACCAGTCAGGAGCTGATCGCCAAAATGCTGGAAGGCGGCGACGAGATTGTTACGATCCTCGTTGGAGAGGAAGCCGCTTCGGATATGACGGATAGGCTAGTAACCTGGATTCATGAAACTTATCCGGACGTCGAGGTGGAGATCCACAGCGGCGGACAGCCGATATATTATTATTTGTTTTCTGTAGAAGCCTGATCATGTACTGGAAATGAATGAGAGTCGAAAGGGTGGGGAGCTCATGGGGCAGGTTGTTATCGTTGCGGATAGTACGGCGGATATACCTAAAGCTACAGTCGTGGAATACGGCATTCATATTGTACCTATGCGTCTTACGATTGGGGAGGAATCTTTTCTAGAAGGGATCGATATCAGCGCGGACGAGTTCTACGAGAAGTTGACGAAGTCGCGTGAACTGCCGAAGAGCTCGCAGACTTCCCCTTCCCAATATGCCGAGGTATACCGCAGCTTACTGGATCAGCATCCGGGTTCGCCGATTGTATCGATTCATATTTCTTCCGGTATGAGTGGAACGTACCAGTCAGCGCTGCTGGCCAAGACGATGCTGGAGGAAGAGGCGGGAACCGAGCTCGATATTACGGTCATCGACTCTTTATGCGCTTCATACGGCTTCGGACTGCAGGTGGTTGAAGCTGCCAGATTGTCCCGCAAGGGAGCGTCTGTAGAGGAAATTAAAGCTGAGGTGGAGCGCCTGGGTCAGAGCCGCAGACTGTATTTCCTGGTTGATACTTTGGAGTATTTGCAAAAGGGCGGCCGGATCGGGAAAGCGGCAGCTATTCTTGGCACATTGCTTAACATTAAGCCGATTCTGTCTGTGGATCAGGAAGGCATTATTTATGCAGTGGACAAGGCGAGAGGCCGGAAGAAGGCCGTATCCCGGGTGATTGAGTTATTCGTTAATGATTTTAAAGATCATAAAGATTTGAATGTAGCGGTTTGCGACGGCGTGAACCCGGAGCTCGCGCAGGAATTTGTGGAGTTGCTGTCCCAGCACTTCACGCTGCATGAGGTTGTTCGTACGGACATCGGCGCAGTCGTAGGTTCACATACCGGTCCCGGTGTCGTAGCTATATTCGTATGGCCGGCTTGAAGCGAGGGATTTAAATGAATTTGAATTTGCATGAAATTCCAGTTAAGCAAGTTAGCGGCGTGAGTGCTCTCAAAGAAGGGGAGCTTCACGCCTTTGGCATCTTTACGGTAAACGATATGATTGAATACTATCCGTTTCGATATGAGGACTATCGGCTGCGTTCATTGTTCGAGGTGAAGGACGGGGAGAAAATTACAGTCCAGGCCAAAATTATCGGTTTGCCGGTATTGCAGCGTTATGGCCGGAAATCCAGGCTGACGTGTAAAATGGTGGCGGAGGACTGGATGTTTACGGCGACCTGGTTCAACCGTCATTTTCTGAAGGAGCAGCTGACAGCAGGACGGGAAATCGTACTGACGGGAAAATGGGATCAGCGCCGCAGTCAATTGACGGTGTCGGAATCAGAGTTTCCCGACCGCGGCACGCTGCGCAGCGGAAGTCTCCAGCCGGTTTATTCCGTAGGAGGCAAAATTACGCAGGCATGGATGCGCAAGACGATTGGACAGGCTCTGCAGCAATACGGGGAAATGATCCCGGAAATTTTGCCGCCCGAGCTGCTGCGTGAATACGGGCTGATGCCGAGGCGGCAAGCGGTTTGGCGTATTCACCAGCCCCAGGATAGCGATGAAGGACAGCAGGCCCGGCGCAGGATGGTGTATGAGGAGCTGTTTCTGTTTCAGCTGAAGCTGCAGGCGTACCGCGCCATGAACCATGAGCGGATGGATGGGGTCAGCCATGAGGTTGATAACGCGACGATTCGCGAATTTGTGCGCAGCCTTCCCTTCGAGTTGACGGATGCCCAAAAAAAAGTCGAGCTGGAAATATTGCAGGACATGCGTGCTCCATTTTGCATGAATCGCCTGCTGCAAGGGGATGTCGGCTCCGGCAAAACGGTCGTGGCGGCGATCGCCCTGTATGCCGCGGTCAAATCAGGGCATCAAGGCGCTTTTATGGTGCCGACGGAAATTTTGGCAGAGCAGCATATGCGTTCGTTAAGCCGGCTCTTTGAGCCTTTCGGCATAACCGTTGGGCTGTTGACCGGAAGTGTGACCGGGCGCAAGCGCAAGGATTTGGTGGCGTCGCTGCAAATGGGTTTAACCGATATTGTTGTAGGGACCCATGCGCTTATTCAGGAGGATGTCTTTTTCCGGTCACTCAGTCTGGTCGTTACAGATGAACAGCATCGCTTTGGGGTGAATCAGCGCAGCATATTGCGGCGGAAAGGATTTAATCCCGATGTATTGACGATGACGGCTACGCCGATTCCCCGGACCTTGGCGATTACCGCCTTCGGCGATATGGATGTGTCTACGCTGTCCGAGCGGCCTAAGGGGCGCAAGCCGATTTCGACCTATTGGGTGAAGCATCATATGATGGACCGGGTGCTTGGCTTCATTCAGCGTGAAGTGTCTGCAGGCCGGCAGGCCTACTTGATCTGTCCATTGATCGAGGAATCGGACAAGCTGGATGTGCAAAATGCGATCGACCTGCACGTATCGATGCAGCAGGCTTTTCCGCACTTCAAGGTCGGCCTGCTGCACGGACGGATGACCGCGGCCGAGAAGGATGAGGTCATGCGGGCGTTCTACGACAATGAGGTGCAGCTGCTCGTCTCGACGACCGTGGTCGAGGTCGGGGTGGACGTGCCGAATGCGACGCTGATGATCGTCATGGACGCGGACCGCTTCGGCCTGTCGCAGCTCCATCAGCTGCGCGGCCGGGTGGGTCGGGGGGAGCACGCTTCGTACTGCGTGCTCATCGCCGAGCCGAAGTCGGAGGTCGGTCAGGAACGGATGAAGGTCATGACCGAGACGGACGACGGCTTCGAAGTGGCTCGCCGGGACCTGGAGCTGCGCGGTCCCGGGGATTTTTTCGGCACCAAGCAGAGCGGGGTGCCGGAATTCCGAATCGCGGACATGGTCAGCGATTTTGCGGTGCTGGAGGCGGCGCGGGACGATGCCGCCCGCCTGGTCCGCGACGCGTCCTTTTGGACGTCGCCGCAGTATGAGCCGCTGCGCGGGTACTTGCAGCGGGAGCAGGTTTTTCAGGGTGAATTGATCGATTAGATGAGCGAAAATGCCTTTCACAAGCGTCTTGTAGCTTGGGGAAGGCATTTTTATATTTGGGCAATTCACCGAGGGGACAGAGCGCGAGAACCGGGATGCTAAGGTGCTAAGGTGCTAAGGTGCTGAGGTGCTGAGGTGCTGGGATGCCGAAATCATGAAACCATGTAATGTTGAAATACTGAAATACTGAAATATTGAAATATTGAAATGCTTGAAATGCTTGAAATGCTTGAAATGCTGTAAGTAAGGCGAGCAAGAAAATGACATTGAAATATTATTTTAATAATAATATTATATATTGAAATTATATATCAAAGGGTATATAATGACGGTGAAGAAAGCGATTCCAAAATTAACGCATATAGCGAGGAGGCTGGCAGATGTTAGACAAATTGACAACAGAGACGCGGAATGAACGGACGATGCATCTCGATCGAATGGATACATCCGAGCTGCTTGCGGTAATGAATGAGGAAGATGCAAAGGTTGCTGAAGCAGTCCGGCAGCAAATTCCGCAAATCGCTGAAGCTGTTCGCGCTATTACAGACGCCCTGCGCAGCGGCGGCCGGCTCATTTATATGGGTGCTGGCACGAGTGGGAGAATCGGCCTGCTGGATGCCGTGGAATGCCCGCCTACTTTCGGCACTTCGCCGGATCAGGTCATAGGCCTAATCGCCGGGGGCAGCAATGCTTTTATTAAGGCCGTTGAAGGGGCGGAGGATCGCCAGGAGCTTGGGGCCCAGGATTTGCAGCGTCTGCAGCTTACTAGCAGTGACGCTGTAGTCGGCTTGGCGGCCAGCGGCCGGACACCCTATGTTATTGGCGGTCTTGCCTATGCCAAGGAGGCAGGGGCGGTAACGATTAGCGTCAGCTGCAACAAAGAGGCGTTGATCAGCTCGATAGCGGATATTGCGATTGAAGTGGAGAACGGCCCAGAAGTGCTTACCGGCTCGACCCGGCTGAAAGCGGGAACATCGCAGAAGCTCGTCTGCAATATGCTGTCGACCGCATCTATGATTGGACTCGGTAAAGTATACGGCAATCTGATGGTCGATGTTCAGCCCTCTAATGAGAAGCTGGTGGAGCGGGCAAAACGGATCGTTATGGAGGCGACCGGATGCGATTTCACCACTGCTGAGCAGACGCTGGAGCTGGCTGAACATAAAGCGAAGCCGGCGATTTTAATGATATTGACAGGCTGCTCGTATGCGGAGGCGACAGAGAAGTTGAAGCGGACAGAAGGCTTTATCAGTCCGGCTGTAGGCGAACTGTAACTGTAAATATCGGCTGCTAGAATGCTGCAGGTACAGTAGTTGAAATGCAGTTGTAAGCAGAGTTGTAAGCAGAGTTGTAAGCAGAGTTGTAAGCAGAGTTGTAAGTGAAATTGTTATTGAAATTGTAAGTGAAGCTGTATGTCCAGCTGTAAGTGTAAATGAAGTTCTCTGAGCTATTCCCACAATGATAAGGGAGGTTAAGCAGATGACGCAAACGAACAAATATGCAGTGTTGGCAGAAGAAATACTCGATTATATCGGGGGGGCCGGCAATGTCAGGCAGTTTACGAATTGCATGACCAGGCTCCGCATCAGTATTTTGGATCACGGCCTGATTAACGAGGCTGCTCTGAAGGAGACAGAAGGCGTGCTTGGTGTAGTCAATGATGAGACTTATCAGGTCATTCTTGGACCGGGGGTTGTAAACAAGGTAGCAGAGCAATTTGGCAAGCTCCTTCAGCAGCCGCAAGGCCAGAAAACACCCGACCAGGGTTTGTCCGGCGGGAAGAGTAGCGAAGCGTCTGCCGCCCAGGGCAGTGAGGACATTAAGACGGTATTGAAAAACAAAAATAATACTCCCTTTAAAAATTTTCTGCGCAAAATAGGCAGTATCTTTATCCCGCTCATCCCGGCGCTGGTCGGTGCTGGGATTATTAACGGTATCGCCGGACTGATGAACAATCTTATTACTTCAGGCAACGAGGCTGCCTGGCTCGTTACGCTGCAGCCAATTCTGAGCGTCATCGGCTCCGCCTTCTTCGGATACTTGACGATCTTCGCCGGCATTAATGCGGCTAAAGAATTTGGCGGGACACCGTCTTTGGGCGGGGCAGTTGCCGCTATTATCGTCGCGCCTGCTGTGACCAAAATCAGTTACACATATCCATTTTTCGGCGAAATCAGCTTGAATGCCGGACAGGGCGGAATAATTGGGGCGATTTTGGCCGCAGGACTTGTCTGTGTAGTCGAGCGATTTATCCGCAAGCGTGTTCCCGCTTCGATCGATATCATTGTGACGCCTACGCTTTCTTTGCTTATCGTTGGATTGTTAACGGTATTTCTGCTTATGCCGGTTACGGGAATTATTTCCCAAGGAATCGGTACAGTAACGACATGGCTGCTGGCTCATGGCGGGCCATTATCCGGGTTCGTGTTGGCCTCCTTGTTTTTACCGCTCGTTATGTTCGGTCTGCATCAGGCACTTATTCCAATTCATGCCGAGCTGATCAATCAGGTAGGCTATACGGCACTGCTGCCTATTCTGGCTATGGCTGGCGCGGGTCAGGTAGGTTCTGCAATAGCGATTTACATTAAGCTGAAGCATAATACAAAGCTGCGCAATTTGATCAAGGGGGCGCTGCCCGTCGGATTTCTCGGTATAGGAGAGCCGCTGATCTACGGCGTCAGTCTCCCGCTGGGGCGCCCGTTTATTACGGCTTGTCTTGGCGGAGGCTTTGGCGGTGCGCTGCTGGGATTGTTCGCAATGTCGGAACGGTTCATCGGCTCTGTCGCAATCGGGCCTTCGGGTCTCGTTCTGATTCCATTAATGAAGGGACCGATGGATTTTGGAATGACTGTGCTGGCTTATTTGGCTGGATTGGTCATGTCTTATACCGCTGGATTTCTGCTTACTTATTTCTTCGGTTTTACAAAGCAGATGCTTGTAGAGCATAATAAGTAAGAGTGATTCATGGACAGGGGAGATGAAGTATGACGGGAAGCATTGTAGTGCAAATCGAGGCTGTGCTGCCGCAGCTGCCGGAGTCCGAGCGAAAAGCCGCTCAGTATATTTTGGATAAGCCTGAACAGGTTTCCAAATTGAGCATTCATGCGTTGGCGGAACAAGCAGGAACGAGCGCGGCTGCGATTACCCGTCTATGCCGTTCCCTTGGCTTAAGCGGGTTCCCGGATTTAAAGGTACGGCTGTCGGTCGACAACGCTAAACCGCAAAAGCCCGGTTACTATGATATTGAGCATAATGAAGCGGTGCACAATGTAATTCAGAAAACTGTGGCAAACAGCTTGCAGGCTATTCAGGATACGGTGCTGCATTTGCAGCCGGAGCAGATTGAGCAAGTGGTCGAGCAGTTTCGGAAAGCGCCGGTGATTTATATGTACGGTGTCGGGGCGTCCGGGATTGTTGCTGCCGATGCGGCGCAGAAATGGCTGCGCCTTGGCAAGCAGGCTTCCGCACTGGGGGATGGGCATCTACTTGCGGCGGCACTGGCCAGTGCTCCGCCCGAAGCGCTATTTATGGGCGTCTCCTACAGCGGCAATACGAAGGAAGTCGTCCAGCTGTTCCGCGTGGCGAGACAGTACGGAGTGCGCAGCATCGGCCTATCCCGCTTCGGGAATCATAAAGTGTCGGAATTGGCTGATACGATGCTGTTTACGCCGCTTGCCCCGGAAGCGACTTTGCGCAGCGGAGCTACGGGCTCGCGATTGGCTCAGCTCGTTGTAATCGATATTTTATTTTTTGCATATGCTTCAAGGCAGTATGAGGAGACTATTGCGAAGCTCGGACGTACTCATGAGGCGATTTCATTCCTGAAATAACAGGGTTACGGTCGTATTGGGAAACATGAGTGAGAGCGGTTAAACGGGCTTCCCGATGCGGGGCATATTTTCCGGCGCCTGAATTGTGGCAACATGTACATCCTATCCGTCATATATTAATGAGGATCAGCATGTGACGGGAGGTGTAGTACAGCTTTGAGTTATCAGCACTACGGCATTAGTCCGCAGCTGGTGGAGCGGGTTAAACTTAAAATGAAAAACCCGGTCATCAAAGAACGTATTAAGGGCTTGGTTGATGGGCTTACCAAAGCGGATCTGCAAGATCGGGCGAAGGTGAAGCGGCTTGTTAAATCGGCAGCCTCGGTGTTGAATGAGCGCTTGACCGGCCAGCAAGAGGAGCAAATGGTACAGTTCGTTATTGCGCAGAAAATCGACCCCCGCAACACGCTTCATTTGCTTAAGCTGTGGGGAATGTTCAGGTAAGCAGATGCAACAGCAAGACTCAAAGTAAGAGACGTCAGGAGGAAAAACCGTTCGCCCAGGGGCGAACGGTTTCTTCACATTTTGCGGCGCTTTATTGTCCCCTATATTAATAGGCAAAGGGAGTGAGAAGCAACTGGACCTATGACAGGCAACCTTTTGTTGGGCGGCCCACATAGGTTATTTACATCTAATCAAGTAGAAGCTGGAATTTTAAAATTAAGGCTATGTTAAATTCAACTGTTGATAACTGACCATAATAAAGCCGCCTGGTAAATAGGCGGCTTTATTGAGCTATCGCTTCCTGTTAGTGGAATAAATTAGTATTTTTTGTTTTTTATAAACCAAGCAAGAGCAAGTTGCTTCATTTCCATTACAAACGCCTTCTTGCTGGGCTATATTCGTTTGTGTTTTCAAAATGTTGGGTTAATTCTTCCTTAAATCGACTGTATCTCAAAACCTCTTCAGGATGCTTTTAAATAGTCTCTAAATACGAGATGCCGTTCGATTCGGGGGTTATTAATTTCATAGAAATGGATGTGGTGAGTTCTGTTCTCTCCACCTTTGCGGAATAACCTTCTTCCTGGGATACCCCAATCTCCAGCAACATCATAATTAAGAGAACGCATTTTGTCGTTAAACAAATCAATTTTACTGATGCTTGTTACAATACACATCATATCAATTACAGGTTTGGCTTTCATTCCAGGAACCGATGTGCTTCCAAAATGCTCAAATCGTACGATCTCATCGTTAAATATGGTTTTCAGAAAATTAGCTTCCTCGTGAAAAAGCCTAATCCAATCTTCACTGAATTCACTTAACCTAACCTTCATAACTGCCTCCTTACTTGTATTATAATAGTTCAACTTATATAAATGGATTCGTAGTATTTAATTTCTGCGAAAAAGAAGGGAAAATAAATTTAAATGTATCAGATGTCCTTAAAAGTAGGGAGGCTTCCTATCATGGGCTGGATCCTTGATATTAGTGCATAGAATCCATCTAATCCCCTGAAACATTCGTTTAGAGCATAATTAGATACATGAATTCCATTTATTGCGCGACAACTTGGTCTATGCATCTTAGTGTGCGGCATCTAAATATAAGACAGCTTGTTGAGCAACAGCGACCTTTTGAACATTTACGCACTTACCCCATTACCCACATCCATTATTACTAGTTCAACTTATATAGATTAAAGTAATATATTTCGCATGATGTTATAGAACCGTCTGTTAGTTTAACAAGAATAAGCAGAAAGCCGAAGTTTGGTGTTTGTGTCGGTCACAGTAAACAGGCATGATTTGACCAACATATTTTTCTTATTCGATGCGGTATTTTCATATTCCTTGCTGTCTACGTAACGAAACCAAGCCAAATAATGTTGCAAATATTTAGTTGCAACACCGTTAAAGCGATCCATCCACTTTTTCAAGCGGCTGTGGTAGCTGTTGACGTTTTGGATATGGTACACGCCTTTCACACGTTGTTTTCCATCGGACTTGAATCGGAAATGAGCTAATCCTTTAGCATTCGCATAGGAACTGAATGCTCTCCATGAATCAGTACAGAGCACGTTTGAGTCGGATAAATGACCACCAATTACCTCATTCAATTTCGTTGTGCGAATACGCCCACGTCCAAGAACGCCAGAGTACGTCATTTTCTGGCGGTCACGAGCAACGAGTACACACACTTGGTCATAACTGATACCACGATACTTGGCTTTTCCACCACGTTTACGTGGCTTGCGTTCAGTGATATTAGGGCAAATCATCTCCGAACAGTGATATTACCCTTGTTGTTCGTAGTTATCAAATATCAACAACAAAGTTTAACCAAGCCAAAATTAAAAAGGTTGCTGGAGGGCCTTACGGCAGCTAAATCCCACATAGGTGAGGAGGCAGGATATCCTATATTGATTTTCTCAAAACAGGGTATAGCTCAAGGCATAGCTCACCGAATGTTCCACAGCACGGCTCAGGATATGGTCTCTGCAGCATGGCGATTCAGGTAGCCCACGGCCTAGAGCCGATCCAGATTATAGTTCAGAGGGGACGTCTCGGGGTACCGGGCTTGAAGTAGTAGTCAGAAATCTCTAAATTGCAATTGCGCGCCGATAATATCCGTTATGCTCACCCAAAATACATCATGGCCCTGGATGAGCCTGATTTTTTTTCGCTGCTGGTCTATTTTCGTCACGATGCCTTTTAATTCTGTTTCATTAAATTGTCCAAATACAAGCAGCGTCACCTCTTGGCCGTACAGCATCGATTCGGCGATGATGCGCGAAAGGCGGTCCGCCTCCTGCTCATCGATTTGCGGCCGTTCTTTCTTGCCTGCAGTTTTCTCTCGAAGGATGTGAGCCTCCTTATGCTGGGGAAGCATCATGCGGCTTGATTCCCATAACCCATTGTTTGTAAGCTTTTTACTCATTTGTAGTGCCCTCCAATTTTCTGTGCCCGTTCATTCGCTTGACCTGATGCGGTTAAAGAGGAGGCTCTTATGATAGCTGCACTGCCGAAACGATCTTTAATTTCATCGGTCGCCTTATCCAAGGCCCTGTACTTTATCTGATCCTCGAAAAGGGTCAATTGGTAATGGCTATCTGACGCCAGGCTGCTCAGTGCGATGCCTGCCCGGCGCACGGGCAAGCCGTTCCAATGGCGGTAGAATAGCGCTTTGGCCGCTTCATATACGGTATTCGTATGGTGCGTCGGGTCCGGCAGCTTCATCTGCCGGGAGAAGCCGATTCGTGCGTCGTAAGGGCTGCACAGGCAGCTGACTGCAACGACCTGGCCCATATATCCCTTGCGCCGGCAATCCCGGCACACCTCCTCTACAAGCTCCAGTAAAATCGTGTCGATCTCGTCAGGCTCGGCATAATCCCTCGGCAGGGTCATCATATGGCTGACCGATTTCGGGGCGGCCTCAAACGTTCGCGGCGTAACCGGAGAATTATCGAGGCCGTTCGCCGTTCGCCACATGATTTCCGCCTGGATGTCGCTCTGCTTCCCAAAACGGGCGCGGAACTTATCCTTCAGGAGCGGCAGCGGCGTTCTGGCGACATCTCCAATCCGGTACATCCCGAGCCGGGTAAAATGAGCTGCCATGCGCGAGCCGACGCCGAACATTTTGTGAATCGGCTCGGGCCAAAGCACGGAGGGGACGTTGGCAGGGGGGAGCGTGTACAGCCCGCTCGGATTTTTCTTCGCCCAAATGTCGGTTGCCAGCTTAGCAAGCATTTTGTTGGAGCTGATGCCGATTCGTACCCATACTCCGGTTTGCTTCAGCACTTTCTGCTGAATCGACCTGGCCATCGCCAAAGGATCGCCGTTAAATAAATGAAGGCTTCCCGATACGTCAAGAAATTGCTCGTCGATCGAAAAAATTTCTACCAAATCCGTATACTCCTTATAGATTTCCGTAATCATCAGGGATACATTGATGTAATGCTGCATCCTCGGGCGTATGACTACGAGCTCAGGACATTTCCTGATCGCCTCCCCTAATCGCTCCGCTGTCGTCACTCCAAAGCTTTTCGCGATCGGGCAAGCCGCCAGAATAATCCCTGAACGGCGGGCCGGATCTCCGGCAACGGCGACCGGCTTGTTCTTGCAACCGGGGTGATCCGCCTTCTCGATGCTGGCGTAGAAGCTCTGGCAATCTGCCAGGAAGATCGTTCTTTCGTGTGCGTGTTTCATCTAGGTGCCTCCCACAGCTTCATAAAAAGAATCATAAGCTCCGCTTTAACCAAGCTTCTCAGCATTTTGAAATGATGAATATAACCTCGAACCTTATACTCCACCTCAACGCCCAGCGCGTCCATCGTCGTAGCAAGGATTTGGATGCGCTGCTGCCTCATTTTGGCCCTCAGAGCTTTCAATTCACGATGAATCAGATCCTCGACGCCTTTTAGATAAAAAATAACCAGATTGTAGATCATTTTATTCTGGTGCCTGCTGAGTTCAGCGATATCCCTTGCCAGCATATCCAGCAAAATAGGCAGCAAGGTGTACTCTTTGATGATTTGAATATCCTCTTCTGTCTCGAATGTTGGGTTAGTCATGATATCACACCACCATAATGCGAACGTATATTCGTTTTATTTATTATATACCGAACGTAAGTTCGTTATGCAAGTGAATTTTCTGGAAAATGGCTCGTTTATTTAAGTAAAGATGATTCCTTTATATTAAGTAAAATGTAATATATTGGATTTAAAAACAAAAAATTATATAGGTAAGAAGTCATTTGCGGGACCAAGCAGGCTGGCAAGAAAATTTCTCTTGAAGTAGGAAGGCAACCATTAAGCCTAATATAGGACCAGCGTACGTTTTTTAGAAGGGTTCCACAATTTGGCAAAACGCTCGAAAGCCGCATGGTTAGGCGATTTTTTAGCGAGACTTTGGTATCAATTTTGTAACCTTTATGGAAACGGGTGTAAAAATAGAACGAAACTTCGCAATAAGTTGTGCGTCTAATATGAGCGAACAGCAGGAGCACTGGGCTCTGATGAAAACAGCAACTTGGAAACATAGCAAGGTATTGCTTTATTTTCAAGTTGTTTTCATGCCGATGCAGGACGAAGTAATTTAAAGGTTTTAATGTAATAAACAGGCAATTAGGTGCTGGAAGTCTCTAAACTACACAAGGAAGGCCCAGATGCAAAACGCTTCTATTAGCCTAGTTACTTTATTCGAGTACTTGGTTAATGATAGAGGTAATACGAGGAGTGGAGGTGTGAGGGGACCGTACTGTAAATCGCCTGCATACAAAAAAATAGCGAGGTGACAAGCGTAAAACCGATGACAACGTTAGCGCGAAAACGGCTGATAGTTTTACTTGTACTTGGCGGTATTTTTATCGCCGGGGGCATTTACCTCATCGCTTGGAATTTCCCGCCGTCCCACATCACATTCGAGGCTTCGGACGGTGCGAAAATCAAATTCCAAACATCAGGTGACCGCTTTATGAAGTATAAAGGTGACGGTAAATGGCAGGAAATTTTTGTAAAAGGCGTGAATTTAGGGGCTACGGTTCCTGGACATTTTCCGGGAGAATTCCCGATTACAGAACAAGATTATATGCGCTGGTTCAAACAAATTGATGACATGGGTGCAAACGTCATACGTATTTATACTGTTCACAACCCGGTGTTCTATACGTCTTTAGTTAAATACAACAAGGATAAGGGAGACGACCCGCTGTACTTCATCCAGGGCATTTGGTCGCCGGAGGAGCAGTTGATCGAGCTTAAGGATGCGTACAACCCGGGAATCAAGGAGACATTCCACAAGGAAATCGAAAAAGCGGTGAAAGCCGTATATGGAGATTTGAAAGTACCAGTTCATCCGGGAGCCTCGGGAGGAAAGTACCGGGCGAATGCAGGACCTTATTTGATGGCCTGGCATATCGGCACGGAGTGGGATCCCGAGATGGTTGACAATACGAACAAGCTGTATGCCTCAACGGAGCCTTATCAGGGCAAGCATTTCTCGGCGCTGGATAAAGCTAGCCCGTTCGAGAGCTGGCTGGCCGAGCTGATCGATCAAACGGCGGAGCTGGAATCCTCTTACGGCTGGCAGCATCCGATGACCTTCACGAACTGGGTCACGACGGACGTGCTTGAGCATCCCGGCGAGCCTCTGTTTGAAGAGGATTTAGCCAGCGTGGATGCGACGCATATCGAGCCGGTGGATTGGGAAGCCGGGTATTTCGCTGCCTATCACGTCTACCCGTATTATCCGGATTTCTTCCATCTGGACAAGACGCTGGAAACGATCCCGGATGGAAACGGCGGGTTCAATACGTATAAGGCTTATTTACGGCAGTTAAAGGAGCACTACAAGGATATCCCGGTCATGGTTACCGAGTACGGCGTACCTGCGTCCTTGGGCGTATCGCATATCGGTCCCGGGGGACGGAATCAGGGGGGGCACAGCGATGCCGAAAAGGCTGAAATCGACGTATCCTTGACCAAGGACATTTACGATGAGGGCTATTCCGGCGCCATATTGTTCATGTGGCAGGATGAATGGTTCAAGAAGACGTGGAATACGATGCGCTTTGAAATTCCCGAGGACCGCCGTTCTTATTGGCTGAATGTCCTGACGAACGAGAAACTGTTTGGCATCGTCGCCATGGGTCCGGGCAAGGAGGACGATATTATCATCGACGGCCGGTTGAACGACTGGGATGCTTTGCCGGAAGGGGAAGTGAAGTACTGGGACAAACCCGCTCCCGGCATAGAGCGGTTCCGCGTGACCCATGACGAGGCTTATGTTTATGTGGGGCTTACGCTAAGTGAAGACTTTGATCCGGAAACCCGGCAAATATACCTTGGGACGCATACGCAAGAAGGAGGGGACGAGCCGGTCACGGAACTTCCCGGAATTAAGCTGAGCGATGGTCTGGAAGGCTTAGTCATCGTCGGGCGGGATGAAGAGACGGAAGTGAGGATAGCACCGAGCTATGACTTCCATCAGCGTCTTTATGGGCGGTATGGCTATTGGATGCTGGATGATCCGGCAGAGGAGCAGCAAGTGCAGTTTCAGCCTTGGAAACTTGCTGTCAGCCTGACGATGTCACCGCCGGATACGAGGTTAAGTCAGCCTTTTAAGGATATGACGGTAGGCAAGCTGGTGCGTGGAATTTCAGATCGCCAAAGTGACAACTTTAACTCGCTGACTTCATGGCAATATAGCGGCAGAGAAGTGGAGCTGCGTATTCCGTGGATGCTGCTCGGCTTCGCGGACCCAAGCTCACTTCAGGTGATTGATTATGGACCGCTGAAGAAAGACCGCACGTTCACAACGACGCAAAGCGAAGGGATTACCTTCGTCCCCTGGGTCAAGGACCGTCAAAGCCAGAAAGTATTCGGACCAGGAAGTGATGGACCCGCCGATTTTGCGGAGCAGCCCAAATATACTTGGTCGCCTTGGGAAACTGTAAATTACACCGAGAATTTGAAATCCGGCTATTATGCCCTGAAAGAGTATTACGAAAGCTTGCCGGATCATGAGCCTGAATAGTCCGGTGTCTGGTATATAGAAGGAGGAATGTTCTTTATGTACACGCATCTTACCTTGGCTATTTATTTCATTTACGTATGCCTGGGATTGATCGGGATTGGCATTGCACTCTTATTCACATTACGGCTCAGCCATTTGAATAAAGAGAAAAAGAGCAAGTACTATTTGCAGAAGCATCAGGATTATTTCAAGTTTATTCAAACGCATTTGAACGGCACGGCAGCGCTGCCGCTTCCGCCCGGTAAGCTGAAGGAATTGGAGTGGCGGGTCATTCAGCAGAAATGCATCGAATGGATCGGCCAGTTCAAGGGCGATTATCGCGAGAAGCTGGTAAGGCTATGTTATGAGGCAGGCTTTGTGCGCGAAGATATTAAGCTGCTCGACAGCTTGTTCTACGGACGGCGTATTGCCGCTGCTTACCGGCTTGGCGGAATGCGGGCGGCCGAGGCTGTTCCCCGGCTGCTGAAGATGCTGGAAAGTGAAAAGTACACGCCGCTTACGATCGTTGTAGCCCGTGCGGTGGCCAAAAGCGCTGAGCAGGAGGAGCAGTTAAAAGAAATGCTGCAGCATTTGCTCCGTCACGGTAAACCAATTCACAATATGGCTGCGGACATTGTGATGGAGTCGCAGCTGGATGCCAGCCGGCTGCTGCTTAAGCTGCTGGATGACGAAAATCCGGATCTGGTCAAGGTTGCCCTTGTAGCGATGTGGGGGCAGGCGATACCGGAAGTAGTGCCTTCCTTGGATCGCTTGGTTGGCGCCGAACAGACAGATGTCCGGGCCGAAGCGGTGAGGCTCTATTTGAGTTCCAACCCGGTGTTGAAAGATGACACGATCAAGAGCCTGATGGCTGACAAAGACTGGGAAGTCCGGGCCGCCGTAGCCAAATCTCTCGGCTCCCTGCATGCTGCAGGAAGTATCCCGCTGCTGCGCAGCGCCCTTAAGGATGCGAACTGGTGGGTGAGAAACAACAGTGCCGAAAGCTTGACCAAGCTGGGAGAGACCGGTTTTGAAGTGCTCTGTCAAGTCGCGATGAATGGATCGGGAGTCGAGCGTGAGACCGCGATGTACCATATTGAGAGAGCGATGCAGCAGAACAATGAACACGAGAAACTCGACCAAATGGTCGCCTATAACAAAAAAAAGCTGCTGTACGAACGGTATTTCGGCGTCGCCGAAAAAAGGCCGATTCGTCAGGTCGCAGCGGTCGGAGGCGATTACACTGCTTAGAGATATTTTACTTATTTACGGTCTGTTTGCTATTTATTACGTGATGACGGTAAATACGATTTATTTTACGATTTTGACTTTTTCATTCCGTAACATTATGACGATATTTCGCAGATCGGCGTATTCGAAATATAACACGCTTTCCGGCTCGGAGCTTGTACCCTCGGTGTCCTTGCTGGTGCCAGCCTTTAACGAAGAGCTTACGGTAATCGAAAATGTGAAATGCTTGCTGACCTTGAATTATCCGACCTATGAAGTGATTGTCATTAACGACGGTTCCAGTGACAATACGTTAGAGGTATTGCGGGAGGAGTTCGGTCTGGAGCCGCTTCCGAATCCGGAAATGCGCAACTCTATCGACTGTCAGCCGATTCGTGCGGTCTATCATAATCCTCAGTATCCCCATTTGTTTGTAATAGATAAGCCGAACGGCGGTAAAGCGGACTCTTTGAACGCGGGTATTAATTTGTCTCACTATCCGCTCATTTCTTCGATCGATGCCGATTCATTGCTGGAAAAGGATGCACTGATCAGAATGGCCCGAATGTATATGGAGAATCCGGAGGAGACGGTAGCTATCGGCGGCGATGTGCGGATTGCTAACGGCTGTCTGATCGAGAATGGCGCGGTTAAGGAAGTATCGCTGCCCCGTAAAATGTGGCCGATGTTCCAGGCTGTGGAATATTTGAAGGCATTTCTTGGCGGGCGTATCGGCTGGAGTGCCATTAATGGGCTGATTATCGTATCTGGAGCGTTCGGGATGTTCCGCAAGGACTATGTCATCGCCGTAGGGGGATACCGCGGAGGCTATCCGGGCGAGGACATGAACATTATTATCAAGCTGCATCGTTACATGCTGGAGAACAAGCTGAAATACCGGGTTGCTTTTTGCCCGGAAGCGGTATGCTGGACGCAAGCGCCAGACTCCTACCGTATTTTGTCCAACCAGCGGAAGCGCTGGGGACGCGGTAACCTGAAGAACATGATTGAGAATTACGATATGGCCTTTAATCCGAAATACAGGGTGATGGGGCTGCTGACAATGCCTTATAACATTATTTTCGAAGCGCTCAATCCTTATTTCAAAATTACCGGATTGCTCGCACTGGTCGGGTATACACTGCTGGATATGACGAACTGGAAAATACTCGTGGTGTTTGGACTGATCAACATTTTGAGCGGTTATCTGCTCAGTATTGGCGCCTTGTTTTTGGAGGAGCTCGCCTTCAAGAGATTTACGAAGGTGTCCGACCTAGCCCGTCTGCTGCTCTTCTCCGCATTGAAATTTTTCGGGTATGCCCAGCTTGGCGGGTTGTGGCGGATTCAAGGCCACATTCAATATTTGCGCAACAACAATTCCTGGGGCACAATGACCCGGACGAGCTGGAAAGAAGAGAGCAAAGCAGCGAAGACGGCGTAAGGAAGATCAGCGGGGACTCACGCTGATAAGCAGGACTAGTGCTGACCAGCAGAACCTAACGCTAACGAGCAGGACCTGATGCCGATCAACAAAGCCTGTGCTGGCCGACAGGATCTGGCGCTAATCAACAAAGCCTGCGCTAACCAGCAGAAACTGGCGCTAATCCGCAGCAGACAGGAAGGGAGTTGATGAAGGTCAGAACAATGAAATAAAGCAGCTGAACAATCCAAATAAAAGAAAGGCGGGAATCAATCATGCCGAATACGGCAGCACTGCAAACTGAAATTGAGCAATCCAATTTATATGTAACGATCATACAAAAGGTGAAGGAGTCTGCCCATGAGGCAAACGGGGTTCTATTCATTTATTCTGTAAACGCTCCGTCTTATCTGGAATCGCAAATTAGCGGGATTTTGGAATCCCAGCCTGGCGTAACTTTTGCCATGTGGAGCGGCCATCAGCCTGGGAGCATAGCCGTTTTGCTGCCAGGGCAAACACTTGACACGGTTCATTTTCAAGGCTTGCTGCTAAAGCAGCGGATTCAAGAGATTAACGGAGACCTGGAGCTTCACATGGCGTTGTCGAGCTTTCCCGAGCAAGGCGAGCTGAATGAGCAGCTGCTGAAACAAATGGAAGAGTCCGCAAAGCTAAGCCCGGCCGGAGACATCCATATTTTCACCAAAGAAGAATTCCAGCCGTCACAAACCCGCATTCTTATCGTGGAAGGCGATGCCACCGTAAGGGAGTTCTTGCAAATCAGACTACAGATGCAGGGGTATGAGACGGCCGTGACGGATAATGGGATTTCTGCGCTGGAGCTCATTGAGAGCTGGAACCCTGACCTGGTGCTGACGGAATTGAACCTGTATGGGATTGATGGTCTGCCTTATATTCATCATATACAGCAGCTTAATGTCAAAACTGTCCCGAAAATCGTTGTATTGACCGAGCAGCGGGTAGAGCAAACCATTAGTTTATGCTTCAAGAGCGGCATAGACGATTATATTACAAAGCCTTTCTCGCCGGTTGAACTGGACGCACGGATTCGACGTTGCATTCACTGAACAGAAAAACACTCATAATAGATAAATAAATGGAGGTTGAAACCTGTGAATAAACAATACCGTGATTTATTGAAAGCTATCGAATCGAAAGAAGCCGTGCTGTGTGTCGTAGGTTTGGGATATGTCGGGCTCCCGCTGGCTGTGGAAATGGTCAAGCAAGGATTTAAAGTCGTAGGCATTGATCTGGATTCCAGAAAAATCGATAAAATTTCTCGCGGGGAATCTTATATTCATGATATCTCTTCAGATACGTTAAACGAAGTCGTCAAGTCGGGACGCTTTTATGCTACGACAGATTATGCCGCTCTGCGGGATGTGGACGCGATCAGCATCTGCGTACCGACGCCGCTCAGTGAAAATCAGGATCCAGACACCTCTTACATCGTAAGAGTAGTAGAAAACATTAAACGCTATATGAAAAAAGGAATTTTGATAACGCTCGAAAGCACGACCTATCCTGGGACGACAGAAGAGCTCATTCAACGTGAGCTGGAGAGCCTGGGCCATGTTGTGGGCGAGGATTTCTTTCTCTGCTTCTCACCGGAACGGGTAGACCCGTCCAATGCTAGATTCAATACGTTTAATACACCGAAAGTGATCGGCGGGACGACGGAGGCTTGCCTTGGTCTTGGCGTCGCTGTATACAGCCGATATGTCGAGACGGTTGTTCCCGTATCTTCGCCGAAGGTTGCTGAAATGTCCAAACTTCTGGAAAATACATTCCGCAGTGTAAACATTGCTTTTGTTAATGAAATGGCCTTGATGTGCGATCGGATGGGCATCGATGTATGGGAAGTGATCGATGCTGCGAAGACGAAGCCATTCGGCTTCATGCCGTTCTACCCGGGACCGGGAATCGGCGGGCATTGCATCCCGCTGGATCCGATGTACCTGTCGTGGAAAGCAAAAGGGTTCCGCTTCTACAGTCAGTTTATTGAACTCGCTCAATCAACAAATGATAATATGCCTTACTATGTAGTGAACAAGACATCAAAAATTTTGAATGAGTATGCAAAATCTATTAAAAAATCGAACATTCTTATTCTCGGTATGGCTTATAAACCGGATATTAGCGATCTTCGGGAGTCGCCGGGTCTTGAAGTATATGAACTTTATAAAGACAGCGGTGCGCAGGTCGAATATTATGATCCGTTCGCTACCAGCTTTAGAGACAAAGCAGGAGTTACTATTCAAAGCGTAGCATACGACCTGGACAAATTTAAAACTTATGATTGCATGGTGCTGGTGACGAATCATACGAATTTGGATTACAGTGCCATTGCTGGACTCGGGGTTCCTATTCTGGATACCCGTAATGCATTTAAGGAATTCCAGTTGCCGCATGTGTACAAAATCGGCCATTCCGTACAGCATGTAAATGAACAGGAAGAGGTGCTGATCGTAGGATAAAAAGAGATTTTTATAGAAGGAAGGAGTGGGGAGGAGATGGATCTCAAGGCATTTTATACAAAATATAAAGGACTTGTGATTATGTCATTAGGAGTAGCTGCCCTGCTTGCCATACTGTTTATTGTTGTACTCCGTCCTTCTGTAACCGAATCGAAGGCGACCTGGCTGTGGGACAGCCAGCAGGTTGTGCATCATACGGACGATATTATTGAGTTTGCCAAACAGCAAGGGGTTGTGACCATATTTCTGCAAATTGGAAATGGCGTAACCGAGTCGTCGTACCGGCATTTTGTAGCGGCTGCAAGCAAGGCAGACATGGAGGTTCATGCCTTGGACGGACATCCCGAATGGGCGCTGCGTGAGCAGCGCAGGGAGGCTGCCGAATTTCTGAATTGGGTGAAGAAGTACAATAGGGAGTCTAAGCCTGAGGAGAGGTTCGCCGGTGTTCAATTGGACGTAGAGCCTTATTTGTTAAAAGGCTGGAGTACCGAGCAGGCCTCGATCGTTGAACAGTGGATGGAGAGCGCGCGGGTTTGGGTGGAGAACGCGGAACGTGATCAACTCACCATAGGAGCCGCAGTGCCGTTTTGGCTCGACGGGGTTGAGCACGAGGAGCTCGGCGAAGGCAACGATTTGAGGCGGTGGATGGTCGATAAGTTTGATTATGTGGCCATTATGGCCTACCGCGATTCTGCCGAAGCGATTTACAATGTGTCGCGTACAACGCTGGAGGAAGCGGACAAGCAAAAAAAGCAGGTGTGGGTCGGAGTTGAACTGGGCCAGAGTACGGAGGGACCGGGAGTATCCTTCCACGAACAATCGCTGTCATCCGTACACCAGGAAATAAATAAGCTGATTCCGCTCGTGAACAGGCATTCCTCCTTTGAAGGCGTGGCCGTTCATAACTATGAAGCATGGCGAACTAAGCAGGAAACCAAGGTTGCCCATAAAGAAGAGGAAGCGTCTTCGGACGGCCAGTCCAAATAGCTTTACTAATAAAAAGCCCAGCGCCTGTCGGTGCTGGGCTTGCTGGTGGTATGAAACTTTTTTAGGGAATGATTTTTTTTGTTATAATCATCTATATAAGCTGTGTACCAAACGAAATGGAGCGATTCCGATGATTTTGCATAAAGGTGAGATTTTATTTCGCCAGGGAGATGACGGCAAGTATTTATACCATATTAAGAGCGGATTGTTCAAGGTAACCCGCCTGCACGAAAATGGAAATATGGTCCTTTTTAATATTTTGTATCCTGGCGAAACCGTGCCTCATCACTCCCTGATCTCTCCGAAGGAAATCCACGGTACGGCTGTGGCGCTTATTCGCAGCGAGGTGGAAGTCATATCCGCCCAGGAGTGGTACCGTGAGCTGGAGGACAATCCTAAAAAGCCGCTTGAGGTAGCCCGCCTCCTTCAGGAGAAGGTACGTTTCATGCAGGAGCGCCTCGATCACCTGACCGTAGGAACGCCTAGCGAACGGCTGGAGCTGCTGCAAAAATGGCTGAGTCATCACGCAAACGGGATGCCTCTTACGGACTATTTAACTCAGGAGGAGATAGGACAACTAATCGGCATCCGGCGTGAGACGGTCAATCGGCTGCTGCGCGGGCAGCACACTTAAGTCAGCTCTTTAGGTGAAGTGCCTTACGTTTAAAGTAAGACCTATAGGTTAAAGTAATCCATAAGTGCCTATAGATTTAACCTAGCTGCAGTTGACCGGTAAGGGGTCTATAGCCCATCGTCTAATTGGAGACAGGGGCTGAACCGGCGCTGCTCAGACTGCCAGCTGGCCCGAAAAATTCGTAATGAATGCTGTCTTCCGGCACATTCATTTCATGCAGCGCTTGATAGACGGCTTGCATGAACGGCACGGGGCCGCAGAAGTAGAAGTCGGATTGTGGCGGCGCTACGCTCAAAAGCCATGCAGCGTCGATATAACCGATTTTGTCGCAGCTGCCATTTGCTTCGGCTTTTTCATAGACGGTATAGCATTTGAGCTGGGAATGCTTGGCGGCAAGGGCAGCGGTATGCTCCTTCATGATATGGCGGTCTTCACTGCGCGCAGCGTGAATATATACAACTTCACGGTCAGAATGCGCCAGCAGCGTCTCCAGCATGCTGATCATCGGCGTAAGACCGACTCCTCCACTAATGAGGGTGACAGTTGTCTGCCGGTTTTGATTCAGCGTAAAGTCGCCTGCCGGGGCGCTAATTTCAAGTACGTCCCCTTGCTTCACATTGTTATGCAAATAGGTCGATACGATGCCAGCCGGCTTGTTCAGGCCGTCGTCTTCCCGTTTGACGGTAATGCGGTAATACGCAGTTCCGGGTGCAGCCGACAGGCTGTAATGGCGAAGATGCGTAAACTCCTGCCCTTCAGGCTTAACGCGAACCGTAATGTATTGCCCTGGTTCAAAGGAGGCGAACGCTTCGCCGTCTTCCGGTACGAGATAGAAAGACGCTGCTTCGTCCGTTTCCTGCACTTTGCGCTCGACGACAAACCGGCGAAATCCCCGCCATCCTCCAGGTTGCTGGGCAGATTGCTCGTACATGTCGGCTTCTACACTAATGAATGCATCGGCAATGACCCCGTAAGCTCTGCTCCAGGCTTCCAAAATATCATCTGTCGCAGCTTCGCCTAACACCGTTTTGATCGCGCCGAGCAAATTTTCGCCAACGATCGGATAGTGCTCCGGAAGGATGCCTAACGCACGGTGCTTGTGGGCGATACCGCGCACGACCGGAAGGATTTGCCCTAGGTTGTCAATATGGGCGGCCGCGGCATAAACCGCATTAGCTAGCGCTGTCGGCTGCTTGCCCTGGCGCTGATTGGCGTGGTTGAAAATATTCAGCAGCTCCGGATGATTTCTGAACATCGTCTGATAAAATGTACGGGTAATCGTTTCTCCATGAATTTCCAGTACCGGGACAGTGGATTTAATGATGGCAATTGTTCGGGAATCAAGCATAACAGTACCCTCTTTCTTCATGAATTGTTCAAACATCCTCATCAGTATAGGACTGCAATTGCCAGCAAAAGGTGATTATCATCACACGAAAATTTCCTAAAATGTGAACAATCCCAAAAATGCAATGATATTCGTCACAAATTAACGAAAAAAGAAAACAGATCCGCCTCCTAGCTGTTTAGTCATCATTCCCGCTGTGTTATAATAAAGATAGATACAAACCAAAAAAGAAAGGATCAGGATACCATGGGTTCCCGAAGGACGAAATCCCTAAGGACGATTTGGAAACGTTGTGATCTCTCTTACACTTAGCTTCTTTTCGTAGTGTTGCCGGTGATTTATTTTAACCACCCTACGAAGGAAGCGTGGAATCATGCGAAGGATGAACTCCTCACCAACCTTCTTTGTAGGGTGCGGCCGCAAGGCTGACCAAACTACGATAAGAGGGATTGGAAATGGGGAAAAGAGTAGACTGGCAGGCCTTGAGCTTGCAGGTAACAATGCTGTTGCTGGGCACGTTTTTATTGGCTTTCACGTATTATCATATTAATTTTCAGAACGGTTTAGCCGAGGGCGGATTCGTGGGCTTGGCGCTGCTGGGCAAGTATTTGTTCGATTTGCCGCCGGCTTTGAGCATGATCATGCTGGATATTCCGGTACTGATCGCCGCCGTGTTCTTAAAAGGACGCAAGTTTATTGCAAATACGTTATTTGCATCACTGGCATTCTCGGCATTTTATGAGCTGTGCGAGCAGTTCTCGCCGCTTACCTTGAATCTGCAGAATAATTTGCCGATCGCTGCGCTGCTGTCGGGTGTGTTCACGGGAATTGGCGCAGGCGTCGTACTGCGGACAGGCGGGGCTACCGGCGGGGACGATATGCTGTCCCTTATTATCAGTGAACGATCCGGCCTGAAGATCGGTACGGTTTTCATTCTGATGGATGCCTTGGTTCTAGGCATATCTTTAATATATTTACCATTTACGGAAACGGTGTTCACGATCATGGCTGTGCTGATCGCCGGCAAGACGATCACCTGGACCGTACACTGCGGAAAGCAAGATACCGCAGTTCTACGTGTGCCATATGCAATCAAAGAAAAAACAGCCCGGGCCTGATGGCCTGAGCTGTTTTTTGCCGTTTGCGGCGGCATTATTTTTTGTCGTCATGATGTTTGGGGTGGTTTTCGTCCCACTCATGCGCTTTGGCCGTGCCGATCGCGATGGCTTTTCCTTCCTCATAACCTTCCTCAAGCAGGGCGTTTGCGATTTCAATCGCTTTGTTGCGGACGCGCGCGTCCAGGTTTTTCATGGATACCGGGTAATCCTGTTTGCTCCAAGGCATGGATGATCTCCTCCTTGTGAGAGTAGTATTCCTATATTTATTACCCTGATTCAGACGCACGCTAACGCGGTTTATTATTCATCGCTGCCGGGCTGCCCTGGCTCTTCGAACAGGTAGAGGTACTCCCCGTATCCTTCCTGCACCAGCTCTTCCTTGGGGATAAAGCGCAGTGCGGCGGAATTGATGCAGTACCGCAGTCCGGTCGGCTGCGGCCCATCCTCAAACACGTGACCCAGATGAGAATCGCCTTCACGGCTGCGAACCTCGGTGCGAACCATGAAATGGCTCGTATCCACCTTTTCCTTAATGCTGTACGATCTCAAAGGCCGGGTAAAGCTTGGCCAGCCGCAACCGGCGTCGTATTTATCCTTGGAGCTGAACAGCGGCTCGCCGGAGACGATATCTACGTAGATGCCATCTTCTTCGTGATCCCAATACTCTCCCGTAAACGGTCTTTCCGTACCGTTATTTTGCGTCACTTCATACTGGATCGGAGTGAGCCGCTGCTTCAGTTCCTCCGCATTGGCAGGGCCTGACCAATGGCGCTCAATGTAGTCCTCCCGTCCGGAGCCTTTGCGGTACCGCTTGTAATGAGCGGGATTTTTCTTGTGATATTGCTGGTGATACTCTTCCGCAGCATAGAAGGGAGCTGCCGGGAGAATAGCGGTAACAATCGGGCTGTCGAACCGCCCGCTTTGCTCCAGCTCCACTTTGGACGCTTCGGCTTCCTTACGCTGCTGATCGCTGTGATAAAAAATAGCGGTCCGGTATGAATCTCCACGGTCATGGAATTGACCGCCCTCATCGGTCGGATCGATTTGCTGCCAGAACAGCTCGAGCAGCTTCCGGTAAGGAAACAAAGCGGGATCGAACGTAATTTGTACAGCCTCGTAGTGCCCGGTTCGGTTAGAGCAGACCTCTTCATATGTTGGATTTGGAGTATGACCGCCGGTATAGCCGGAGACGATCCCATAAATGCCAGGCAGCTCCTCGAAAGGTGCGACCATGCACCAGAAACAACCGCCGGCAAAAGTAGCCAGTTCTTTATTGGAAGATGGTGTTGTATTCATCGTTATCCCTCCGTTTCACTTGTATGATTTTTATTATATCTTTTTTTGCAGCAATCCCCAAACTATTGCCAGTGAACAGAATCAGCGCAGGCTTCTGTGGCCGCGCAGCTTCTTGTATCCCCACAGCCCCATAAATAAAATGACAAAATAGGCAATGGCGATAGCCGCTGCCGTTACAGGCTGCTCTTCTGCAGCTGAGCCGACATAAGCATAAATGAAAACCGCGGGCATCTTGCCGACGAGGGAGCCAACAATAAAAGGAATGAAGGACATCCCCGTCACCCCTGCATAAATGTTAACCGCAGTTTGGGGAACGACCGGAATCAAGCGGCAGATCACTATGGTGCGAAACGGTCTGTTGGCCGCATATTCAGCCAGCCGCTCAACCTGTTTAAATCGGGTTAACCAGCCTGAAGCCGAGTTCCGGAAAATCGCTGCTGCCCAATATACAATAGCTCCAGCCAGTGTAGAGCCGAACATTATAACCGTTCCGCCGATCCATGTCCCCATCACATATCCTGCCGCTGCGATTACAATTTTATATGGCATGACGGGAAACAGCGCCAGCAGTGTTGAGAGGGCAAACAGCATCCATACCGGCGGGGATTCCTGGCTCCATACTGCAAGCTCATGGCGGTATATATAAGTAACGCCAAATAAAGTAGAGTACATTAGAACAACGGTCCATTTCTTCATAGGGAAGCCTCTCCTTCTTCTCGTATCATACCAGAGAGACGAAGGCTTTAGAAACTTGCGTGTTGGTTTCATATTTTTTCATAATGTATGGCACAAGCGGAAAGTTCATGCTATAATGTTCCCATTATAAGATGCATGGTTCCCAAAGGGGAGTAGCTGTAACAGTAAAGTCGTCATTACGGGAAATCAACCATCCCCGGCTTTATTGACAACATTTATGTTGTTGGCGAGACCTTTGCCCGCATGAGTATTGGGTGAAGGTTTTTTTGATGCGTAAGCGTCGTGCCCGATACTGGCACGGCGTTTTTTTTATGGGACAAGTTCATCGCTAGAGAAGAAGGGAGAGAAAGTATGGACATTACTTCGCTGGATTTTTGGACCGCTTTAATGTCGATCGTGCTGATTGACCTCGTTCTTGCCGGAGACAATGCTATTGTTATAGGGCTTGCAGCGCGCAACGTACAGAAGGCGGATCAGAAGAAAGTAATCCTCTGGGGAACCGTCGGTGCGATTATCGTTCGTGTCATTATGACCGTGGCTGTATTGGAATTGCTCAACATTAAAGGGCTTCGCCTTGCCGGGGGCCTGATGCTGCTGTACATTGCATACAAATTGCTGGTCGATGAGAAAAATCATGAAATTAATGCAGGAAGCCAAATGTGGGCTGCGATTCGCACGATCATTATCGCCGATACGATGATGGGACTGGATAACGTCCTGGCGGTGGCTGGTGCTGCGGATGGCCATTTCACGCTGGTTGTGATCGGGCTGGCCATTTCCATACCGATTATGGTCTGGGGAAGTACACTGATTCTGAAGCTCACCGACCGGTATCCGTTCGTCATTACGATCGGTGCGGCCGTACTCGTCTGGACAGCGTCAAAAATGATCATCGATGAGCCGCTCATTCATAGCTGGTTTGTAAATGGCTGGGTAAAATACGGGTTTGAAATCATTTGTATTGTGATCGTTTTGGCGATCGGAACCTACGCGAAAAAAAATCAAGAAAAGAAGCGCCAAATCGAACAGGCTTTGAAGCAAGGAGACTTTCCGGTTTAAGCTTGCACGTGAACAAAGCTTAACATTATATAGCAAAAGAAGCTCGAGCAGGGGACCCCTTACTCGGGCTTCTTTTATATTCACAGCCGCAGCGGTCGGCAGGCGGCATCCTGCCGCTGGCTGTGCTTCCTTATTCCCTGTGCTGTACTTGCTGTTCTGCAGCTAAACGTTGTTGCGGGCGCTCTGACGAAACTCTTTAGGCGACATTCCGTAACGTTTGCGAAATACTCTATGGAAATAATTATAGTTCGGGAAACCAGAACTTTCGGCGACATGCTCTAAAGATAATGGGCTAAAAATGATGCGCTCACGCGCCATATTTATGCGAATTTCCAGCGTGTATTGAATGATGCTGGTGCCAAACGCTTCTTTAAACAAATAGACAGCCCGGGACACGCTAATGCCGATATGGGAAGCTACATCCTCCAGCTTGAAAGGGGATGAGGCATTTTCCTCGATATAATTTTTAATGCGGTGGGCAAGATAGGTTTGATGCGACGGAACTTGATATTGCTGTAAATTCCGGTCGATGTCCAGACATAAAATTTTTAAATAATATTCAGCTATTTCCGGCGTGGGATTTGAAATTCTGCGCTGCTCCAGCATAATTTGCCGGAAGGCGCCAACAATACCTTCGGACAGTGTGACTTTGGTTTTATTAGGACGTGAAGCTTGCTTCCACCATTTCTCAATCCAATCGCCGGACAGGAAAATATGATAATCCGCGCTGTCCACCGTGAACTCGCCAAGCTTATTTTGCTCCGCTTCGATTTTTAGTTCATAGGGCTCATCAGGGGCGAAGAGGAGCAGATCGCCCGGTTCAAGCAGCTCTAGCTGGCCGTTGATCCGGCTTCGGCATCTTCCTGCCGTCTGCAGACGTATTAAATATTGACCGAGTCCTTCGCACCTGGACATGTGGAACGGCTTGCGGTGAAGTGAGTAGCCTGCTGTCAGTATTTGCAAGTCAGTATGAACTCTCATATGTTGTCCTCCATTGCTTTGTTAAAAAATAATGAGCAGATTGTTCATGTCTCAATCATATTATTCATTTTATAATGAAGCTGTTCTGATTACTATGTTAATAGAGTGAAGTCAAAACAACAATAATGCTTCTTGGGGGTGCCTCTACAATGATGGGCATGAGAATAGGAATCATCGGATGCGGAAACATCTGCCCAGCCTACTTAAAGTATTTAAGACAAAGTGACATTGTGACAGTGGCAGCGCTTGCAGATTTACTGCTGGAGAAGGCGGAAGAGCGGGCTAAGGAGTATGGGATTGAGCGGGTGCTTACTGTAGATGAAATGCTGAAGTCTCCCGATATTGATATCATACTGAATTTGACCATTCCTGCTGCCCACGCGGCAGTCAATATCGCTGCCCTTGAACATGGAAAGCATGTTTACGCAGAAAAGCCATTATCGATTTCACTCGAAGATGCGAAACAAACGCTCGAGCTCGCAGCGGCCAGCCGTTTACGGGTAGGTTGTGCTCCAGACACGTTCCTGGGAGCGGGAATCGAGACCAGCCGCATGGCAATCGAGGATGGGCTTATCGGCAGACCGGTAGCGGCCGCCGCCTTCATGATGGGGGCAGGTCCCGAAGGATGGCACCCTAATCCGGAATTTTTCTACGCTGAGGGCGGGGGACCGATGTTTGATATGGGTCCTTACTATTTGACGGCACTCGTCAGTTTGCTGGGGCCGATCAACCGCATTAGCAGTTCTGCGGCCAGCCTCGTTCCAGAGCGCGTTGTGAAATCCGGTCCGCGCGCGGGTGCGCGTATTCCGGTGTATACTCCGACGCATTATAGCGGGACGCTTGATTTTGCTTCTGGCGCGATTGGCACCTTAGTCACGAGTTTTGATATTCCTGGAGGCAGCACATTGCCGCGAATCGAAATATACGGGACAGAAGGTTCCCTGCTTGTTCCTGATCCGAACTTTTTTGACGGCGATGTAAAAATCCGCACGTACGGTTCAGAGGAATGGAGTATCCTCCCGCATGTATTTGCCGCAGCTTCTGATGAGAGAGGGAAAGGCATAGAGGATATGGCCAGAGCTATTCTGGAGGGCAGGGAGCACCGGGCTAGCGGCATGCTTGCCTATCATGTGCTCGAAGCGATGCACGCATTTCATGCTTCATCTGCAGAAGGCAGGCATATTTTACTGGAGAGTGCTTCATCGTTAAGTCTTGGCGCTGTTCCTAGCCAGTCAGTTAAAGCGGTATTCCTGTAGAGCTTTCGCTGCCGGGACGGCGCAGAATAGCGGCGTTTTGCCGGCGGCGGTTTGGTTGAGGCTTCATCCTAAATATCATATGAGGTGATAATATGACACAGGTAGGATTGCAGTTGTACACAGTTAGAGATCATTTGGAAAAAGATTTTGAAGGTACATTGCGTAAAGTAGCGGAGCTTGGCTATAAAGGCGTTGAATTCGCCGGCTATTACGGCCGTACGCCTGGGGAAGTGTCAGCCTTATTGAAAGAAACAGGATTAGCCGTCATAGGTGCTCATACGCCATACAGCCGCTTGCGCGATGCTCTGAATGAGGAGATTGCTTTTAACAAGGCGATTGGCAACCGTTATCTTATTTTTCCTTACTTGGCTGAGGATGAGCGCGACCGCTGGCCTGAAGTGATTGAAGATTTGCAAGCGATTGGCCAAAGATGCGCGGAAGCAGGCATCGTGCTTTGCTATCACAATCACGAGTTTGAGCTGACGGAGACGCTTGATGGTCAGCCGGTACTGGATGCGATTTATGATCGCGTTGCTCCAGAACTGCTGCAGGTGGAGCTTGATACGTGCTGGGTATCCTATGCGGGCTTCGATCCGCTGGCGTACATAGCGAAGTACAACGGCAGACTTCCGCTGCTGCATTTGAAGGATATGGTCAAGAAAGAGGACGGTTCGGCGGAAACGGTAGAACTGGGCCGGGGGATCGTTGACGTCAAGGCGATTGCCGATGCAGCGGCTAAAGACGGGATCGATTGGGTTGTTGTAGAGCAGGATTACTGTGCCGGAGATTCGCTGGACAGCATCGCGGCAAGTATGGAATGGATTAAAGGTTATGTTCGAGAGGGAGGAAAAATCAATGTCTAAAACATTAAAAGTAGCTATCGTCGGCTGTGGAGGAATCGCTAACGGCAAACATTTGCCAAGCTTGGCCCAGCAGCTGGAGGTTCAATTAGTCGCTTTTTGCGATATTATAGAAGAGCGGGCTCAAAAAGCTGCGGCGGAATACGGTGTGGAAGGCGCTAAAGTATTCACGGACTACCGCGAGCTGCTCAAGGAAGATATCGACGTTGTTCATGTTTGTACGCCTAACGACTCGCATGCTGAGATCACGGTTTCTTCGCTGGAGTCCGGCAAGCACGTCATGTGCGAGAAGCCGATGGCCAAAACGACGGAACAGGCCCGCCAAATGCTGGATGCGGCAAAGCGTACTGGGAAGAAGCTGAGCATTGCGTATCAGAACCGCTTCCGCAGCGACAGCCTGTATTTGAAGCAGCTGTGCGAAAACGGGGAGCTTGGCGACATTTATCTGGGGAAAGCACTCGCCATTCGCCGCCGCGCCGTACCGACATGGGGCGTGTTCCTGGATGAAGAGAAGCAAGGCGGCGGGCCGCTCATCGATATCGGTACGCATGCGCTCGACTTGACGTTATGGCTGATGGACAACTATGAGCCAAAAAGCGTTACAGGTTCGGTATTCCACAAGCTGGGCAGCCGCGAAAATGCAGCCAACGCATTTGGACCATGGAATCCGGAGGAATTCAAAGTTGAGGATTCGGCCTTTGGCTTCATTACGATGAAGAACGGCGCCACGATCATGCTGGAATCCAGCTGGGCGCTGAACGTGGTAGAGACGGGCGAAGCGAAGACGCTGCTCTGCGGTACGGAAGGCGGAGCGGACATGAAGGACGGTCTGCGGATTAACGGCGAGAAATTGAGCAGGCTGTATGAGACAAAGGTCGATTTCGGTTCCGGCGGCGTCGCTTTTTTTGACGGCGAGCAAGAGACCGATGCGACCCGCGAAGCGAGAGCTTGGGTCGAGGCGCTTTTGGAGGACAAGGAACCGCTGGTCAAACCGGAGCAAGCGCTTGTAGTCACTGAAATTTTGGAAGCTATTTACACTTCCGCCAAAACAGGCAAGACGGTATATTTTGATTAATTAAGGAGGCTATTTCATGAAACTAGGTGTATTTCTCGTCTTGTTCGGCGGACGCTCTTTGGAGGATGCATTGGACATGGCAGCAGCACAAGGGTTGAAAGCGGTGGAAATCGGCACAGGGGCTTATCCGGGCAATTCCCACTGTAATCCGGATGAACTGCTTGCAGACAAAGCAGCCCTGGAACGCTTCAAGAAAGCGGTGGAATCCCGCGGGATGATCATCAGCGCCCTAAGCTGCCACGGCAATCCGCTGCATCCGCAGAAAGCGATCGCTCAGCCATTTCATGATACGTTTGTCAAGACGGTACAACTGGCCGAGCGGCTTGAAGTTCCGGTCGTGAACACGTTCTCGGGCTGTCCGGGTGACCATGAGGATGCGAAATATCCGAATTGGCCGGTAGCGCCTTGGCCGAACGATTACCAGGAAATTCTCGACTGGCAATGGGAAAATAAAGTGATTCCATACTGGACCGAGTGGGGCAAATATGCCGCAGACCGCAATGTGAAAATCGGCCTTGAATTGCATGGTGGATTCTCGGTTCATACACCGGGAACTTTGCTTAAGCTGCGTGAGGCGGCTGGTGAAGTGATCGGAGCGAATCTGGATCCGAGTCATATGTGGTGGCAGGGAATTGACCCTGTGCAGGCCATATCCATCCTTGGCCGCGCGGGAGCCATTCATCATTTCCATGCGAAGGATACGTCTCTGGACCCGGTGAACATTCATATGCATGGCATTACCGATATGCAGCCATATACGGCGATGATGGATCGGGCATGGCAGTTCCGGACGGTTGGATACGGACATGACCTGAAAACATGGAGCGATATAATTAGCGCTCTGCGCTTGGTCGGCTATGATTATGTTGTAAGCATTGAGCATGAGGATGGTTTGATGTCCGTTGAGGAAGGATTCACTAAAGCGGTGCGCAACCTGCAAGGTATTATTATCGAAGACGCTGCAGCGGATATGTGGTGGGTATAATTGGCCACGGAAACAATATAATAGAAGTAGCGGCTGCCCGCAAAGGGTAGCCGCTTTTTTTAGTAAAATGGCTGATACAGTCCAAGCACCGGTTATTTCAAAATAAAACTTAAAGCGGATTCATTTTACACTCTTTTTACAGTATAATCGAATATTATCCCGGTTTTCACAGTTAAGAAAATATGTTAAGGTATGATACATACTAACAAAACGTAAGTTTTAGGCTATTTTAGTCCGTCTCGGATAAGAGAGGTGAAGAAGAGTGGAAGATTGCACCCCAATACTATGTCCCCGGTTTGAATCTGCTTTCTCAATATTGGGGAAGCGATGGAACGGATTGATCATACACTCGTTAATGAGCGGGCCGAAGCGGTTTAAGGATATTTCGAATCTGATTCCCTCGATGAGTGACAAGATGTTGTCTGAACGCATGAAGGATTTGGAGAACGAAGGCATCCTTGTGCGGCATGTGTATCCGGAGACGCCCGTTCGGATTGAATACGAATTAACGGATAAAGGGCTGGCCTTAGAGCGGGTGATGGGAGAAGTCCAGAACTGGGCCGAACATTGGATTGACTAGATTCGTGCCGTTGCCTGTGACGGATCGGCACGAATATTAAAGAAAGTGGGTGTACTTGTGGCTGAGGTCATTGTGATCGGGGCGGGGCCAGCGGGAGCCAGCGCAGCCTTGTTCCTGGCAAAGGCAGGGAAGGAGACCCTTGTTCTTGACAGCAATACGAGCATGACGAAGCGGGCCTGGATTGATAACCATTACGGAGTAAATGGAATATCAGGCCCGGATTTACTTGAAGTTGGACGTGAACAGGCAGAGAAGTTCGGGGCCAAATTCATCACAGAGAAAGTAACGGACATTGATACGAACGGTGGCTCTAAAGTAACCGTTAAAACGGATTCAGGCCGCAGCTTTGAAGCATCTCATATTATTTTGGCTACCGGTGCTTTGACCGAACTGGCTAACAGCATTGGCCTTGAGCTGCGAGAAGGAACTGAGCCGCGGATCAAAACGGTCATAAAGACCGATGGTGCCGGCAGAACGAGTAATGCACGGATATGGGCTGCCGGAACAGTTGCCGGGGTTAGTGTGCATACAATTATTACTGCAGGTGACGGCGCTAAAGTAGCCATTGAGCTGCTCAGTGAACTGAATGGCGAACGCTATGTGGATCACGATATATTAAAGTAGAAATTATTGTTCGTTACTATGGGCTGCCCAGACAAGAGGGGGCCTTTTTTTCATTTCTTTTTTCACAGAAGAAATTCAATTTCATAGAAATTAATGTTCATGTGACTGCAATCACAAGGTCGTCTGTTACACTGTTTTACGATGGAGGTATCCTTGTAAGGAGAAGTTTCATCGTATGGAGGGGGAGAACAATGGAACAGCAGTATTTGCATGAAAACACTCTCGTTCGTGACGTTGTCGTTCGCTATCCTAGAACTGCGGATTATTTTCGGAATCATCGCATTGACTTTTGCTGCGGAGGAAATCGCCCTCTGCGGGAAGCGGCCGATGAGAGCAGCGTTTCAGTGGAGCAGCTGATTGAGGAGTTAAACGAGTTCACGACAGAGCAGCCATTTACCGGGAATGACTATAATTGGGCAGAGGCGGAAAGTGGAGAGTTGATTAGCCATATCGTAAGCAAGCATCATGCTTATTTGCGCGAGGAGCTTCCTGAACTGCAAAAATACGTGACTAAGGTTGCCAGGGTTCATGGAGATTCGGAGCCGCATTTGCTGGAAATGCAATCGTTGTTTGGCCAGTTGAAGCATGAATTGCTGGAGCATACAGATAAAGAGGAGGCCGAAGTGTTTCCTAAGATGGTTAACTCCGATCTAACCGCTGATGCTGCAGTACGCGCGAAGCTGCGCGAGGCCATTGAGGCATTGGAGGCAGAGCATGACACGGCTGGAAATATTCTCAAACAAATCCGGCGGATTACGCAGGATTTTGAGGTCCCGGATCATGCATGCACAACGTACCGGTTGACTTATGCTAGGCTGAGCGAGCTTGAGGAAATGACTTTTACGCACGTACATTTGGAAAATAACATTTTATTTCCTCGATATGAATAGGCTGAATGGGGTGCATCTTTTTTAGGATGTACGATATATATTTTTATTTATTTTTTTCAATCACCCTGTTTTTTAGTTTGAGAACTGCTATCAAGTCCGTTATGCTATAAAGGGATAAAACTCTATCTGGCATTACGGAAAGCAGGTGCAGTAATGATATACAAATCCGGATTACTTCTAATTATGGCAGTAGCCCTCGTTCTGCTCGGGACATCCTGCGCAGCTGTGCCTAAGGATGAGCCGCCGGTTCAGCCACACGAAGCAAATCAGCATGACCTTACGCTGAAAATCGATGGCAGTACATTTATACCCGACGTTACAAGCAGCCTGCATTTTGATTATATGGAAGGTATTACTGTTCGCCAGGCCTTGGAGAGCAGTCAAACGATCCAGCTTACGAGCGATGGCAAAGCAATTTTGTCTGTTGGCGATGTATCGCTTGATTCAACATTGGAATGGGGCGTAAAATTAAATAAGAAGGATTTGAAGCCGGAAGCCTGGAGCACCAAGCTGAAAAAAGGCGACGTGATTCTCGTCTATGTCAAGACGGTAAACAGTGAAATAGATTTATCCGAGCAGAGATCGCTCATATTGTCTGTAAATAGCGGTTCAGGCAACATAGGAGAACTAAGGTATTATGTTAATCGTTATGAAGATAACATGACGGTGAGGGATTTGCTGCGATTAAGCGGTATCGTTAAATTCAATCCGAACAATAAGCATATCATTGCCGTAAACGGTCATCAGCCGGCAATCAACGAGCGATGGATACTGAAAGTAAATAATAAGCAACTGATGGAGAATGGCTTGGAAATGCGCCTGAAGCCGCAGGATAATGTACAGCTGGAGCTCATTCGCTTGTAACGGCTTTAAGCAGGGAACAGCGTGAACCATTCGCGAAGAACCGGACAAATTATATTTGTTCATGACGCGTTCTTCGCGAATTGGATTTTGCAATAGAAAATAAGAGAAAAATGTGGCACTTAAAGTGATATTTTTCACAATCAATGTGAAACAAATCACAATATAGTTTGGAATTTAAATATATAATTTAGGTATATCGTGGCAAGTGAATGAAAGGTTTCAGTTGAAAAGGAGGCATTCCTAATGATAGAAAATAAACCTAAACTGGTCGTGATCGGGAACGGTATGGCCGGAATTAGTACAGTCGAACAAATCTTGAAGCTGACAACACAATTCGAAATTACGGTATTCGGCAGTGAGCCGCATCCGAACTACAATCGCATCATGCTCTCCTATGTACTTGAGGGAAGCAAGACGATCGACGATATCGTGCTTAATGACTGGCAATGGTATGCCGATAATGGTATTACGCTGCACACAGGAACCAAAGTCGTGCAAATCGACGAATCGCACAAGGAAGTAGTGACGGAAGAGGGAATACGGGTTCCTTACGACAAGGTGATTATCGCGACAGGATCAAATTCGTTTATTTTGCCTATTCCGGGCAGCAACAAGCAGGGCGTTATCGGCTTCCGCGATATTGCGGATTGCAACCAGATGCTGGAGGCGGCCAAGACGTATAAAAAGGCGGCTGTCATCGGCGGGGGACTGCTGGGGCTAGAGGCTGCCAAAGGACTTGTGCAACTGGGCATGGACGTTACGGTCGTCCATTTGATGGAGGATCTGATGGAGCGGCAGCTCGATCATCAGGCTGCGCTTATGCTGCGCACGGAGCTGGAGCGCCAGGGCATTAAGTTCAAAATGCAGGCACAGACGGTCGAATTGCTTGGCGGCGAAAGAGTAAGCGGACTTCGCTTTGCCGACGATACTGTGCTGGACGCGGATTTCGTCGTGATGGCCGTAGGCATCAAGCCGAACGTCGAGGTGGCCAAGAACAGCGGCATCGAGGTGAATCGCGGCATCGTCGTCAACGATTACATGCAGACATCGATGAAAGACGTATATTCGGTAGGCGAGTGCAATGAGCATCGCGGCGTATGTTACGGCCTCGTGGCTCCGCTCTTCGAGCAGGGAATGGTGCTGGCCAAGCATATTTGCGGCGTAGAAACCGCCGCCTATGAAGGCTCGATCGTATCCACGAAATTGAAAATATCCGGGGTGGACGTATTCTCAACCGGTGAATTCATCGACGGGCCAGAGCATACGGTTATCGCGAACAAGGATGACTGGAAGCGCACGTATAAGAAGATATTGCTCAAAGAGGGCGTCATGGTCGGCGCCGTACTGTACGGGGATATTACCGATTCGGCAGAGCTGCAAAAGCTGATCAAGCAAAAAGCGGCCATGACCGACGAGCTGTACAATACGCTGATGGGCTCGGGCTGCTGCGGCGGCGGAGGAGCAAAGAAAGCGGCCTCGGTCGAAGCGATGGCCGACGATGAAATCGTATGCGGCTGCAACGGTGTGACGAAAGGGAATATTGTCGATGCGGTTACAAACCAGGGCTTAACGACCGTGGATGAAATCAAGGCCTGCACCGGTGCAACCCGTTCGTGCGGAGGCTGCAAGCCGGTCGTCGAACAAATTTTACAATATGTGCTGGGAGACGGGTTCAAAACTGCGGCGAAACAAGGCATTTGCGGCTGCACGACGCTGAGCCGCGACGAAATTGTCGCCGAGATCAAAGCGAAAGGGCTGCAGACGACCAAGGAGGTCATGCATGTTCTCGGCTGGAGTCAGCAGGAGGGCTGCTCGAAGTGCCGCCCTGCGCTCAATTACTACCTTGGCATGATTTATCCGGACACCCATGAGGATGAGAAGGAATCGCGCTTCGTCAATGAGCGGATGAACGCCAACATTCAGAAGGATGGAACGTATACGGTCGTGCCGCGGATGTACGGGGGCGTAACGACGCCGGAGGATCTGAAGAAAATTGCCGATGTTTCGCTGAAATACGACGTTAAGGTGGTTAAAGTGACCGGCGGGCAGCGTCTCGATTTGATTGGCGTGAAAAAAGAAGACCTGCCGAAAGTGTGGGAGGAGCTTGACATGCCGTCGGGATATGCTTACGCAAAATCGCTGCGTACTGTCAAAACTTGCGTAGGCTCCCAGTTCTGCCGCTTTGGCACTCAGGATTCGATGAGCATGGGAGCGCTGCTGGAACGCAAGTTCGAGCGGATCGACTACCCGGCCAAGTTCAAAATGGCCGTTAATGGCTGCCCGCGCAATTGTGCGGAAGCATGCACGAAGGACATCGGCATCGTCGGCAACGACGGAGGCTGGGAAATTTTCATTGGCGGCAACGGCGGCATCAAAGCCCGCCTGGCAGATTCGCTCTGCAAGGTGAAGACGGATGAGGAACTGATCGAGGTATGCGGCGCGGTCATCCAATATTACCGGGAAACGGGCAATTATTTGGAGAGAACCTCGGAATGGGTCGAGCGAATCGGCCTAGAGCAAATCAAGGCTGTAGTTGTCGACAATGTGGACAATCGCCAGGCCCTGGTGGAACGCGTCGAGTTTGCCTTGAAGCAGGTGGAGGAGCCATGGAGCAAAATGCTGAATGACCATGACAGCTGCAGCAAAATGTTCCATAGCGTAGAAATGAAGGGATAACAATCGAAAGGAGAATGAATATGGGAGCACAGCAGAAGACGATGTACCATGTAGGTACGCTGGAACTGTTTATGAAGCAGATCGGCCGGGTGGTGGAGTTAAACGGCGAGGAGATCGCCGTGTTCCGTGACTCCGGCGACCGGTTGTATGCCGTGGAGAACAGGAGCCCGCATCCGAAAGGCGGACCGCTGGCCGAGGGCATCGTATCGGGCCAGTATTTATACGATCCGTTGTACGATTGGAAGATCGACCTGGCTACGGGGCTCGTTCAAGCCCCGGATACCGGACAGGTAAAGATGTATTCGGTGAAAGTAGAAGATGGCAGCGTCTGGATCGGACCGTAAGGCGAGGATGTAGAAGCAGATATAAGACATGGACATTAGATGCGGGTGTTAGATGCCGGCATTAGTTAAGAACACTTAGCCAGACATAAGACGTGGATAGACACAGTTAGAAGATATGGTTATGAATGCAGACATAAGACGTCGATAGACACAGTCAGAAGATGTAGGCATAGATGCAGACATAAGCAGCAGATCTGGACACGGCGTTAAACGCATTTAATGCAAGATGGGAGCAAAGGGGAGAGAACTGTTATGTATACGCAAAATTTGGAGGCCATCATTGAAGCGGCAGTCAAGAAAAGAGATGCGATGAAGGAGAGTCTGCCCAGGTACATTGTATCCGCGCTGCTGGCCGGCGCCTATGTGGGACTAGGGATCATACTTATATTTAGCCTTGGAGCTCCGCTGGCCAAGGCGGAATCCCCTATTCAATCGCTCGTCATGGGCGCATCCTTCGGGATTGCTCTCACCTTGGTCGTATTTGCCGGCTCGGAGCTGTTTACAGGCAACAACATGTTCTTTACGATCAGCACGCTAGCTAAGCGGACGACGCCGGGGGACACGCTGAAGAACTGGGTTATCGTGTTCCTCGGCAACTTGGCGGGAGCGGTGGTGTTAAGCTTGCTCGTCGTCGGTTCCGGCTTGTTCAAGGCCGCAGGACCGGAGCATTTGATCTTCGCTGCCTCTGCGAAGAAGATGGCCGCTCCGGTGTCAGAGCTGTTTTTTCGCGGCATATTGTGTAATTGGCTCGTCTGTCTGGCGCTGTGGATGGCGAACCGGGCGAAAGATGATATTTCCAAGCTGGTGCTGATCTGGTGGTGCCTCTTTGCCTTCATTGCGAGCGGCTACGAGCATAGCGTCGCCAATATGACCCTGCTGAGCTTATCCGTCCTGCTGCCAAACCATCCGGAAACTATTTCGATCGCCGGCTGGCTCCACAACATGATTCCGGTAACGTTAGGGAATATGGTAGGCGGCATCGTATTTGTCGGCATGGCTTACTGGTTCATCTCCCCTGTACGTAACAATAACAACGTTTCGAAATGATAGAGCTGCTTTGAATAAGGCGCCCTGTCAGCCGCATACGGCTGGAGGGCGCTTTTTTTGGCTGGAGCTGCGCCAAATTGCTGCCTCAATGAAGTCCATAGAAATATCTCCTCTAATAGTGGATTTGTCATCCTTACAGGCCGGAGGCCTTATTTTATAATGAGGATGCAAAGCAAAACTACTCAATTATTAGGGAGGTCAAACAGTGAGAAAAAGTCTGATTATGATGTTAAGTCTGATTTTTGTAGCCGGCGCTCTGGTGGCAGGCTGCGGAAAAAGCAACAACTCCGCAGAGCCGGTGAATACGGGCACCACCAACGGCGAGAATGCGTCGCAAAGCAGCAAAGTGGAGCCGTTTGAGCTGAAAATGCGCCACATCGAAATCGGGGAGCCGAACAAAAACCGCTTGGCTCGCTTGGAGGCTGTTAAGCAGAAGACCGAAGAGCAGGTTCCTGGTTTGACGATCAAGCTGGACGGCGTGGACAGCGAGGTCAACCGGAAAGACAAGCTGAGAAGTGAAATGGCCGCAGGCAATCCTCCGGATATTTTCGATGCCTTCGGCAGCCCGGATATCGGCGTTTACGCCAAAGAAGGCTTGGTTCTCGACATCGGTCCTATTCTGGACGAGTTGAATTTGAAGGAGCGCTTCATCAACTTGGATCCTTGGACATACGATGGCAAAATATATGGCCTGCCGAAGGGCGGATCGATCGAAGGATATTTCTATAATAAAGAGTACTTTGCTGCGAAAGGACTGGAAGTTCCGAAAACGCTTGCCGAATTGGAAGCGCTTGCCGAGAAGGTGAAGGCTGATGGCAAGGTTCCTTTCGCCCAAGGTTCCAAGGATGCTTGGGTACCGCTCATGACGACGAATAACCTGTGGTCGTACTATGCGGGAGCGGATTTCACGGCAGGATTCAAGACCGGGGAATCGAAATGGAACGATCCGAAAATGGTCGAGGCCGTGAGCAAGCATCAGGAATGGGTGAAAAAGGGTTATTTCAAGAAGGGCGAGCTCGGCATCGACTACAATAGCCAGCGCAACCAGCTGCTGACGGATGAAGCCGTCATGATGTACGACGGTTCCTGGGCATCCTCTGTATTCAACGATGCGGTGGACGCTGACGGCAAGAGCAAGTTTGGCTTCTTCGTAATGCCTCCGCTGAATGAAGGAGACGGCTTCAGTTCGATGGTCGATTCGAACAACGGTTACGGGTTCTCTGCGAAGGTAGCGGATGATCCGCAGAAATTGGAAGCGGTCAAGGCGTTCATTAAGACCTTTTTCAGCGATGAAGTTCAATTGCAAAGTCTGAAGGAGGACGGCTTGCTGCCTTCGATGATTTTGAGCGAGGGAGACCTGCAGGCTAATGCAGCCAATGATTTGATCAAGGAAATTATTCTGCGCATGAATGAACTAGAGTATAAATGGCCAGCGTTCGATGCCTTGGTGCAGGCTGAGGTCAACACCGAGCTTAGCAGCGGCATCCATCGCGTCATCGAAGGCGTGCAGGATCCGCAGGCTATGCTTGACGCCCTGCAAAAAGTACAAGAGGAAGCGAATGCAGCCGGCGAATAATCATTTCAATTGACATGTAGAACATTCGGATGACATGTAGAACATTCGGAACGTGCGAAACATGTGGAGCACCCCAGGCAATCCAGGTGGTGCTCCTTTTCACAGCATAGCCATGTTGCAACCAAGTAAGAAGCTGGAGGTTTTTTTATGAATAAGGCGATGAGAAATCCGCTGATGTATGCGTTGTTTCTAATTCCGACCTTTATCGGTATCGTATTATTTTTTATTTATCCCGTAATTAATGCCGCATTTTACAGCTTTACCGATTGGAACGGGATTGCCAAGACGTACAACTTCAACGGGTTCGCAAATTATACGAAGTCCATGAGCCAAAACGCGTTTTGGGTGTCGGTCAGAAATAATGGCTTCTTTATTCTGTTTTCTGTTTTTATCCAAGTTCCGCTTATTATCCTCTTCTCGCTTTTAATTGCGAACGTCAAGAAGCTGAAGGGGTTGTATAAAACGGCCGTATTTATGCCTTCTGTCATGTCGACGGCGGTGATTGGTATTTTGTGGGGATTTATTTATGAACCGGATATCGGGCTGTTCAACAATGTGCTTGGACTGTTCGGCATCGACAAAGTTTATTGGCTGTCGGATCGGAACTGGGCCATGATCTCCATCCTGATCACGAATGCCTGGCAGTGGACAGGATTCTATATCGTTATGGTGCTGGCCGCGATCATCTCCATTCCGAAGGAGCTGGACGAAGCGGCGATGATTGACGGAGCGACAGGCTTCCAGCGGGCCATGCGGATCACGATGCCGCTCATTATGCCGATCGTGTCGGTCGTCATCATGCTGTCGATCGCCGGAGCCATGAAGGCGGCGGACATCATCATCGTCATGACCAAGGGCGGACCGGCTGGATCCACTGAGGTGATGGCCACCTATATGTTGAAGCACTCCATCACCAGCTTTAAGTACGGATACGGGAACAGCATCGCGGTCTTGATTTTTATTTTTACACTTATCATTACTGCGCTTTATCAAGTCCTTGTAGTGAGAAGAACGGAAAGGATCGAATACTGATGACAAAAAAACTCAAGGGCAGCCTGGCTCATATTCTGTTGTTGATTTATTTGCTGGTCATACTGTATCCATTCTTGTTCGTAGTGTTCTCATCGGTGAAGACCGACAATCTGGCGATCGCCCAAAATCCGTTCGGCTTTCCGAAGGAATTCCAGTGGACGAACTACGTGGAAGCCTGGGTGAATGCGAAAATCAGCACTTACTTTCTGAACAGCTTATACATTGCCGTCATCGCCGCGGTAGCGACGATCATCATGGCTTCCATGGCCTCCTTCGCGCTTACCCGGATGCGGTTCACGAAGCTTAGTCCAATGCTGTACCAGATCATCATTCTCGGCATACTCATACCGGGCAACGCTTTGCTGCTGCCGATATATAATCTGATGCGCTCGACGAACCTGCTGGATACGCACTGGGCGCTGCTCATCCCTTATGCGGCAAATTCTATCCCGTTCTCGGTCGTCATTTTAACGGCCTTCATGAAATCGCTGCCCAGCGAGATCGAGGAAGCCGCCGTCGTGGACGGGCTGAGATCTCCCGGTATCTTTGCCAGAGTGGTGATGCCGCTTACGGTTCCGGCGCTCGTGACCGTCTTTATCGTTAACTTCCTTGGCAACTGGAATGAATTTTTGCTTGCCAATTACTTTTTGTCCGAGGACTCGCTTAAGACGCTTCCAGTGGGGATGGTAGGCTTTCGCGATGCATTCAGCATTAACTATGCGCAAATGTCGGCGGGAATCGTCTACAGTGTCGTACCTGTCATGGTGATCTATGCGATTTTGCAAGAGAAGATCATAGAAGGTTTGACGGCCGGAGGCGTAAAAGGATAGATTAACAGTAGAACGGTGACTACGAAGGGGAATGCTCTGTGGATATCAAGGCGCTGCTCATTGATGACGAGCCTCTTATACTCAATCATTTGAAAAATGCGATTCCATGGAACGAGCTGGGGATCGAGCTTGTTGGAACGGCCCGGAACGGTGTCAAGGGGCTGGAACTGGTCGTGGAATACGAGCCGGACCTCATTTTGTGCGATATCCGGATGCCGCTCATGGACGGCCTGGAATTTCTCCGTAAGCTCCGCCAGCTCGGGTATGAGACTGAGGTCATTATGCTGACCGGGTATCAGGAGTTCGAATACGCCCGCCTGGCGCTGCAGCATGGAGTGAAGGATTATATATTAAAGCCGATCAATTATACGGAGCTGGAAGCGGCGATTGGCAAACTTGCGGACGAGGTCCGTTGCCGGCGGTCGGAGAGGCGCAATGCGGAGCAGGAGCTGCAAAGGATGACGGGGCTGGCGCACGAGAAAATGATGTTCGACGTGCTGATGGGCTTTGCGGACGGCTTGCCGCGGTATTGGGCTGCGGAGGAGGAGCAGGGCGGCGAGCTTCGATACGGACTGTTTCTGGTCGATCTGGACGGTTATGCCCAGCACACTGTGTCCTGGACGGAGCAGGAGCGCAAGCTGTGGAACTTTGCGGTGCGCAATGTGCTGCAGGAGGCGATCCCGGGCCAGCAACCTCATTATACCGTCGTCCAAATGCGGCAAGGGGAGTGGTGCGTGCTGATTGAGTTCGCGCGGCGCTCGCGCGATGAGGCTGCTTTGGAGCGGTTGGAGGAATGGGCTCGGGAAATCCAGCGTGCCGTCAAGCAGCATATCAAACTGACGGTCAGCCTAGCCTGGAATCAAGAGCTGCTGAACCTGAGGGCGCTGTCCGGGGCGTACAACAAGCTGCAGCGTGGCCTCATGCTCCATGCAGGCCATGAGCAACTGCTGCCCTTGACAGAAGATGCGCTGGCACATGATGCGGCGGCGGTATCGGAATGGCAGCTCGTCGAGGAAATTACATCGGGGCTGAAAATGTTCGACAAATCAAAGGTCGAGCAGGGGCTGGAGCAGTTGAAAACCAATTTGCCGCATATTTCCGAGCGTTCGGTGCTCGGCATTGAGAAGTTTTTGCAATACAGCATCATTCATTTGCTGCGGGAAATGCGTGAGCTGGATTTCATGAACTCCCAGGAAGAGGGGAAGATGTGGCAGCATTTGCAGCACAGCCAAAACGTGAAGGATTTGCTAAACGTCATCACGGAGCTGGAAAGCCATATCCGGGAGCTTGAAATCAATAAGAAGTCCAGCGAGCTGCTGATGGTTTCTGCAGGGGAATATATTCAACGCAATTTGAGTACGGATATTGGGGTCGACGATATTGCGAATTACCTGAATATAAGCTCAAGCTATTTCAGCCATTTGTTTAAGAACTATTACGGGGAGACGTTTGTTGAACATTTGCGGAAGCAGCGCATGGAGCTGGCCAAGACGATGCTGCGTCTGACTTCCCGCAGCGTTACTGAAATCGGCGTCCTGGTCGGCTATAGCGACCGGCGTTATTTCTCCAAGGTGTTCCAGCGCTATGCCGGCGTGACGCCAACCGAGTACCGGGAGCAGGAAGAACTGCCAGGGAGCGGCAATGCGCAGGAGAATGTGCGTACGGATTCGAGCGGGGATTCAAACAAACAGCAAACTTAAGTCCCGCAGGAACAGCCTTGCGCTTGCGGCAAAATGAAAAGCAACCTCCTCCCGGTCGAGATGAGGTTGCTTCCTGCGTCTTGCCTCTATTAAATCCGGCATATTTCGTTCGGGCACAGCTCACAGTGACAAATGTCCTGCAGCATGACAAGGTCTTTTATAAGGATCATGCCGTTTACGTATTCCAGCGCATCTTTCTTGCGCAAATCACTGAGCATCCGGTTAACGCTTTCCCGGGTCGCGCCGATCATGTTGGAGAGATCCGTATGCGTAATCTTTTTGTTGATCAAAATGTTATCGCCTTGCTTCTCGCCATAGGTATTGCTGAGACGAATCAGGGTCGAGCAGAGCGCTCCCGGCTTGCCGTACATCATCAGGTCGCGGAATTTGGTCTGCGTCAGGCGGTGATGGATGCCCATCCATTTCATGAAGTCAATGGCAAAATCGCAATGCTGGCAGATCAGGATTTCGAGATCCTTTTGTTCAATAATGCCGACTTCGCTGTCTTCAATTACTTCGGCGGTAAAGCTGTGCTTCGAGCTGAAGAAGGGATCAGCTTGGCCGACCATGTCTCCGCGCCCGTACATATATAGAATAAGCTCTTTGCCTTCATCCGTCGATTTGGTTAATTTGATGCGCCCTCTTTTTACGAAGAACAGCTTGTCGGAGAAGTCGCCTTCCCAGAACAGATGCGTTCCTTCCGGATACGTCTTATCTTTCATCGTGACGAGAAGACGATTGAAGTTTTGCTCCGTAAAGCAGCTCGTATTCCCACGGGGCGGGGTTGCCGTTGCCGTTGCCGTTGCGAATTCAGTCATTTTAAATCCCCCTCATACTCCAAATTTTTCTGAAAATTTTAAATTAATTTAAATTAATTATATACTGAACGCAAAGCTTTGGGGCGGCTTGCAAGGCCTGAAAAGTGTCTAAATTCTAACATTGTGACTATTTTCACTATCATAACGCCAAAAAACTCATTGCAGAACGGGAATCGCTATGAAATGTATTCTTCGTCAGATCAGGGGATCGGGTAAGAGAAGGCGCTGTGGAGAAAGCAATTTCGTCTATCCCAATGTAAACTAGGTTTGAAAATAACGTCAATACAGTTGAAAGTTTTCAACTTCTTTAAAGTATGTGAAATTATTCACTATACAAACCGAGAATCGTGTGGTATGATCAAGGTAACAAAAGAGAAGCAAAAAGCTTCCAATGGATAAACCATAAAGTGAAAATATTCACAACGCCCCCTTTGAGAGACTAGACAGGTTGATCCATTTGAAATTAGGAGGATGAGAGAAATGGCCGTAAAAAACAATGTGACCACAAAGCAGCAGCCTACCGCAGAGGATTACATCCAATCCTTGATCGACAAAGCCAAGAAAGCGACTGAGGCATTCATGGGCTTGGATCAGGAGAAAATCGACAAAATTGTACAAGCGATGGCTCTGGCCGGTCTCGACAAGCACATGTATTTGGCGAAGATGGCTGTGGAGGAAACTGGACGCGGCGTATATGAAGACAAAATTATTAAAAACATGTTCGCGACCGAGTACATCCACAACAGCATCAAGTACGACAAGACGGTGGGCGTCATCGAGGATAATCCTTATGACAGCTTCCAAAAAATCGCTGAGCCGGTCGGCATCATTATGGGGATCACGCCTGTGACGAACCCGACATCCACGACGATTTTCAAAGCGATGATCGCGATCAAGACCCGTAACCCGATCATCTTCGGCTTCCATCCATCCGCACAGCGCTGCAGCGCTGAAGCGGCGAAAATTTTGCTGGAAGCAGCGGTTAAGCATGGCGCGCCAGCGGACTGCATCCAATGGATCGAAGATCCTTCTATGGATCGGACGAACGCCTTGATGAATCATCCTGATGTGGCCTGTATTTTGGCGACAGGCGGTTCGGCAATGGTTAAAGCGGCATACAGCTGCGGCAAACCTGCGCTGGGCGTTGGCCCTGGCAACGTGCCTTGCTTCATCGAGAAAAGCGCTGACCTGGATCAAGCTGTCAACGACCTCATTTTATCCAAAACTTTTGACAACGGCATGATCTGTGCTTCTGAGCAAGCGGTCATCATCGAAGAACCGATTTTCGATCAAGTGAAGAAGAAAATGATTGCGAACGGCTGTTATTTTGTCAACAAAGAGGAAGCTGCCAAGCTGACAGCTGGCGCGATCATTGCTGATAAATGCGCGGTGAACCCTACAATCGTAGGCCAGCCTGCTACGAAGATTGCCGAACTGTGCGGCATCGACGTACCTGCCGGAACGAAAATTCTGGTAGCCGAAATCGAAGGCGTGGGACCTAAATTCCCGTTGTCCGCTGAAAAATTGAGCCCTGTGCTCGCCTGTTACAAAGTAAAAACCGCAGAGCAAGGCATCGACCGCGCGCTGGAAATCGTCCAATTCGGAGGCATGGGACACTCGTCGGTCATCCATTCCAATAATGAAGAAATTATTCAAAAGTTCTCGGACCGCATGCCAACCTGCCGGATCCTGGTGAATCAACCGTCTTCGCAAGGTGGTATCGGTGACATCTATAATACGAACCTGCCATCGCTTACGCTGGGCTGCGGATCTTACGGACGCAACTCGACTTCGTCGAACGTAACGGCTGTCAATTTGATCAACGTGAAAAGGGTGAATCGTCGTACCGTGAATATGCAGTGGTTCAAAGTACCAAGCAAAATCTATTTCGAGAAAAACTCGACGCAATATCTGGCCAAAATGCCGGACATCAGCCGCGTATTGATCGTTACTGACCCGATGATGGTTAAGCTCGGATATGTGGAAAGAGTGGAGCACTATTTGCGCCAACGCCAAACCCCGGTTGCGATTGAAGTGTTCTCGGATGTTGAGCCGGATCCATCGACAACGACGGTAGAACGCGGTACTGAAATGATGGCCAAGTTCCAGCCGGACTGCATTATCGCACTCGGCGGCGGTTCGCCGATGGACGCTGCGAAAGGAATGTGGCTGTTCTACGAATATCCGGATACTGATTTCCACAACCTGAAGCAAAAATTCATGGATATCCGCAAACGGACTTACAAATACCCGCGTCTCGGTCAAAAGGCGAAATTCGTGGCGATTCCTACCACTTCGGGTACAGGTTCGGAAGTTACTCCGTTCACGGTTATTACAGATAAAATCAACGGCAACACGAAATATCCTTTGGCGGATTACGAGCTGACTCCAGATGTAGCGATTATCGACCCTCAGTTTGTGTACAGCTTGCCTAAAGTGGCTGTCGCAGATACAGGTATGGACGTTTTGACACATGCGATCGAGGCTTACGTATCGGTTTTGGCTAACGACTATACGGATGGACTTGCGATCAAAGCGATTCAACTCGTATTCCAATACCTGGAGCAATCGGCGCTGACCGGCGACAAGCTGGCGCGTGAGAAAATGCATAACGCTTCGACGCTGGCAGGTATGGCTTTTGCCAACGCATTCCTGGGCATCAACCATAGCTTGGCGCATAAATGGGGCGGTCAGTATCATACCGCACACGGCCGCACCAACGCGATTCTGATGCCGCACGTTATCCGCTACAATGCGAAAAAGCCTACGAAATTCGCAGCATGGCCTAAATATACGAACTTCGTGGCCGACGAGCGCTATGCGGAAATAGCCCGCATCCTGGGACTGCCTGCACGCACGACGGAAGAAGGCGTCAAGAGCCTGATCAAAGCGATTCGCGATCTGAACAAGAAGCTTGGCATTCCAGAGAGCTTCCAGGAGCTTGGCTTCGATGCAAAAGACTTCGAATCGCGCGTCGACTACTTGGCTGACCGTGCATTTGAAGACCAATGTACGACGGCGAATCCGAAGCTGCCGCTCGTAAGCGAGCTTGCTGAAGTGTACCGCGACGCATTCTACGGCCGCTTCGAAGAGTAAAATCCGGGCCGTCTAAAATTTTAAAGTATTAAAATTAATGCGTTCAAAAAATAGTGACAAATATCACTTTTCGAGTGATATTTGTCACAATCCTTTTGTCCAAACTGGTATATCATTGCAGTATAGAGATCCCCCAATGATTGATGAGTTCAGTGGATTCGCATACAGATAGAAATAGCTTATCAGTGTCAAAGTTGTGAAAATTATCACAAATTTTAGGGATCCAAGGGTGCGGGATTTATAAACCTTCAGCCCGCATACATTATATAAATGGAGGGAATCAAGATGTCGGTGATTGAAAGAGAAGTACAAGGTGTACAGTCCGCTTGGAGAGGTTTCAAAAAAGGAAAATGGATGAGGGAAGTCAATGTACGCGATTTTATCGACAATAACATTGCTCCTTATGTCGGAGATGAATCCTTCTTGGCAGGACCAACGGACAACACGGTCGCCCTGTGGGACATCGTGTCCGACCTAACGAAGAAAGAGCGGGACGCAGGCGGAGTGCTCGATGTTGACGTGAACACACCATCCACGATCGTATCCCACGCTCCAGGTTACTTGGATAAGGACAAGGAACAAATCGTCGGTGTGCAAGGCAGCGCGCCTTTCCAGCGTACGATCCATCCTTTCGGTGGAATTAATATGGTATTCAACTCTTGCAAAGCTTATGGATTTGATTTGCCAGAGAGCATTGTTGATATGTTTACGACGATTCGCAAGACGCATAACCAAGGCGTTTTTGATGCATATACTACGGAGATGAGAGCGGCTCGCAAAGCAGGCATCATTACAGGCCTGCCCGATGCTTACGGACGCGGCCGGATTATCGGCGACTACCGCCGGGTGGCCCTTTATGGCGTAGACTTCCTCATCAAGCAAAAACAGAATGAACTGAAAAGTCTTGAAGTCGATGTGATCGACGAAGATGTTATCCGTCTGCGCGAAGAGCTGTCCGAACAAGTCCGCGCACTCGGTGAATTGAAGCAATTGGGCGAAATGCACGGCTTCGATATTTCCAGACCTGCGACGACAGCAAAAGAAGCATTCCAATGGCTTTATTTCGCATATTTGGCTGCTGTTAAGGAGCAGGACGGTGCGGCTATGTCCCTTGGACGCGTATCCTCCTTCCTCGATGCTTACATTGAGCGTGACATTGCCGAAGGCACGATTACGGAAGTAGAAGCGCAAGAGCTGGTTGACCATTTCGTCATGAAGCTGCGTATTGTGAAATTTTTGCGTACGCCGGAATACAACGATCTGTTCAGCGGAGACCCTACTTGGGTAACTGAATCGATCGGCGGGATGACGGTACAAGGAGCGACTCGCGTGACCAAGAACAGCTTCCGTTTCCTGCATACTCTTTATAATCTGGGTCCTGCGCCTGAGCCTAACCTTACAGTGCTCTGGTCTGAGCAATTGCCGGAGGCGTTTAAGAAATATTGCGCCAAAGTATCTATCGAGACCAGCTCGATCCAATATGAGAACGATGACTTGATGCGTCCGATCTACGGCGACGACTACGGTATCGCTTGCTGCGTATCCGCGATGGAAATCGGGAAACAAATGCAATTCTTCGGCGCCCGTGCGAACTTGGCTAAAGCGCTGCTGTATGCGATAAACGGCGGTAAAGACGAGAAATCTGGCGCACAAGTTGCTCCTGAATTCCCGGCTATCACGTCTGAATATCTGGAATACGATGAAGTGATGAAACGCTTCAAGCCGATGATGGAATGGCTGGCTAAACTGTATGTGAACACACTGAACGTTATTCACTACATGCACGATAAATATTGCTACGAGCGGATCGAAATGGCGCTGCATGACCGCGACATTCTCCGCACGATGGCTTGCGGCATCGCCGGCTTGTCCGTAGCGGCTGACTCACTTAGCGCGATTAAATACGCTAAAGTCAAACCGGTCCGCAACGAGAACGGGATCGCGGTAGATTTTGAAATCGAAGGCGAATTCCCTTGCTACGGCAACAACGACGACAAAGTTGACCAAATTGCCGTTGAACTTGTAGAGAGCTTCATGGAGATGATCCGCAAGCACAAAACGTACCGCAACGCCATGCCGACACAATCCGTATTGACCATTACTTCCAATGTAGTATATGGTAAGAAGACAGGTACAACGCCTGACGGACGTAAAGCAGGCGAACCGTTTGCGCCAGGGGCTAACCCGATGCATGGCCGCGATAAGAAAGGTGCGCTGGCATCCCTGAGCTCCGTAGCGAAACTGCCTTACGAGCACAGCCTTGACGGTATTTCCAATACGTTCTCGATCGTGCCAAAAGCGCTCGGCAAAGAACCGGAAATTCGCAAGAACAATCTGGTTGCCATGATGGACGGCTACTTCGGCAGCAAAGCCCATCACCTGAACGTCAACGTCTTTGACCGCGAGCAATTGATGGATGCGATGGAGCACCCTGAAAATTATCCGCAGCTGACGATTCGCGTATCCGGTTATGCTGTTAACTTCATCAAACTGACTCGTGAGCAGCAGCTCGATGTTATTAACCGCACATTCCATGGTGCAATGTAATAAATGTAATAAATACATGCTTCAATGAAATAAATACAGGGTATGAAAATCAATAACTGCAGCCAACAACAGAAAGGGTGACGAAACATGCTTAAAGGTCGCATACATTCATTGGAGACATTCGGAACGGTCGATGGCCCAGGCATTCGCTTCGTCCTCTTCATGCAAGGCTGCTTGCTGAAATGCCAATACTGCCACAATCCCGATACATGGAGCCTGACGGACGGGAAGGAAATGACACTGGAAGAGGTGCTCGCTGAAATTGAGCCGTACCTTAACTACTATCGGACGTCAGGCGGCGGGTTGACGGTATCAGGTGGAGAGGCTACACTGCAGGCGCCATTTGTGACGGAACTGTTCCGTGAAGTGAAGAAGCGCTGGAATTTGCATACAACGCTTGATACGAACGGTTACAATGAAGGCCCGAAAATTATCGAACTGTTGGATGTCACCGATCTGGTCATGCTCGACTTGAAACATATCGACAACGAGAAGCATATCAAGCTGACCAGCAAGCCGAACGATCGGATGCTGAATATGGCGAAATGGCTGTCTAAGGAAGGCCGCAGCATGTGGATCAGGTACGTGCTTGTTCCAGGCCTTACCGACGATGAGCAGGATTTGCTGAATCTCGGACGGTTTATCGGAGAGCTGAACGCGGTAGAGAAATTCGAAATACTTCCTTATCATCAGATGGGCATATACAAATGGCAGGAGCTGGGTTGGAGTTATCCATTGGAAGGCGTGCCTTCGCCGACGGAGGCGGAGGTTCAGCGGGCATACGAGCTCATTGAAGAAGGAAGAAAGCAAGCGGTATCCGCGATTTCATAATACGATCTATGTTGGACGGGGCCGTCCCAAATTAGTTGCCGACTAATTGGGACGGCCTTTTTGTGCGCGGCTTCACCGTCTAATCCTCCCCCTGTTCCATAGATTTGTTCACTTACGAAACAGATGTGCACGGTCTATAATAGAGTTAGGTAGTGATAGGTAGTGATATGCACTCGATAGAAAGTGACAGATTATGACACATAGTTTTAGATAGTCACAGATAGTGACAGCTTCATATAAAATAGGGGGCTTTGCATTCAATGAGAAATCGTTCCATGTTATGCCTGCTTCTGCTCTTTATCACTGCGGCTATGCTTGCGTCTGGATGTGATAAGGGGAACGAGGGCGCTAGTCCGGCAGGGGCGAATGGATCCTCCATCCGGGAGCAGGAAAAAATTAGTGACGAGCCTTTTGAAGTGACGATTCGGCATACGCAGGTCGGGGAATCCAAGAAATTTCGGCTGGCGATTCTAAAAGATGTCGTTCGGCAGACCGAAGCGGATATTCCCGGTTTGAAAATCCGGCTGGATGCGGTGGATTCCGAGGTGAACCGCAAGGAGAAGCTGCGCGGCGAGATGGCTGCCGGCAAGCCGCCGGACATCTTTGACGTGTTTGGCAGCCCGGATTCCGGGATTTATGCGCGGGAAGGACTGATGCTCGATTTGACCCCCATATTGGATGAGCTGGGGCTCAAAAATAAAATCAGGGGCCTTGAGGCGTATACGCATGACGGAAAAATTTACGGTTTGCCCGCAGGAGCATCAATCGAAGGTTTCTTTTATAATAAAGCTTATTTCGAAGAGAAGGGGCTGCACGTGCCACGGACGCTTGACGAGCTGGAGCAGTTGGCGGAATTCATTAAGGCGGACGGCAAAATTCCGTTTGCCCAGTCCTCTAAGGAAGCGTGGGTTCCGTTAATGACGACGAACAATTTGTGGTCGTATTTCGCGGGGCCCGAAATTACGTACGGCTTCAGGTCAGGCACTGCCAAGTGGACCGACCCGGATGTCGTACGGGCCTTCGAGAAGCATAAGGAATGGGTTGATAAAGGATATTACATGCCCGGCGAGCTGGCCTCGGAATATACCGAAATGAGAAATCAAATCATTAGCGGCGAAGCGATGATGATGATGGACGGATCTTGGGCGAACTCAGTTTTCAGAGATCCTGATCAGGCGGGTGATTTAATCGGCAAAATCGGTTATTTCAACATGCCGCCGGAAGCGGAGGGTGACCCATACATCGTCATGAACGACTTTAACAACGGGTATGGTTTTTCAAGCTCGCTGGCGGACGATCCCCGTAAATTGCAGACGGTGAAGCGGTTCATCGTGAATTTTTGGACGGAGGAAATGCAGCTGCGCGGGCTGAAAGAGGACGGCGTGCTCCCTGCTTTGGTCATCGATGCCGAACGTCTTGCGGATACGGTAAGCGATCCCTTGCTGCAGGACATTTTTAACGGCGTAGAGCAAATTGATATTTCATATCCCGCCTATGACGCGCTTGTCCAGACGCCGGTCAATGAGGCCCTGGGGCTCGGATTCCAGCAAGTGCTCAGCGGGGCGGCGGAGCCGGGAGCAATGCTCGAAGCGCTGCAGCGGACGCAGCAGGCAGCAAACACGGAGCTTCCGTAAGAACTACTTTCCATTAGGAGACAACCTATGAATTTAAGGATTAAATTGTTGACGGCTTTTCTCGGCCTTGTTATCGTACCGCTATTCATTCTGGGTGTCGTCACGTTTTTCGTTACCTTCCAATCGATCGAGACGAAGCATAGCCAGCAGGCCGAATATTCGCTGAAGGCCATCAGCTATAGCATCAAAAAAGTGTTTCAAGAGATGGACAATGTGACGGATAACGGAATTTCCAACGAAATATTCAAGATGGCGCTTATGGCCGAGGATCCCGACTCCCAGAACCTGGTCAGCCAAATTCAATTGAACGAGAACCAGAAAAATTTCCGTTCCCTGCTGTATAATCACCCTGCGATTGATTATGCTTTTCTGTACAGCGAACGGGGATACGGTGAAACCTCGAATGTGGTAACTTTGTTTAACAAGGAGAGCTTTAAGACACTGCCGTACGAGAAGTTTAAGCTGCATCCCTTGTATGAGGAAGTGAAGGCGCTCAAGGGCCAATCCAAGTGGATTGCACCTTATGAGTATCCCGAGCTGACAGGTTCTGAAAACGTATTCACGCAAATCCGGCTGATCAAGGATAAAAACACGATGAAGCCGCTCGGCATTCTGGCGGTGCAGATTAAGAACTGGGAGTTTGAGCGAATTTTCCAGAACTTGAGGCTGGGCAGTGAAATGAAGGATACCCGCTTTATGCTCGTGAATGACGATGGTCTTGTTTTATACGATCACCAGTCCGAGTTTGACGGGCAGCACATCCAGGAGCATATTAACAAAGCGTTTCTCCCGAATGATACCTATCAGAGCTTCAAGGGAAAGTTCAACGGGCAGGAGAGCATCATTTCCATTTACAATTTGCAAGGTTATCCTTGGAGCCTGGTATCCGTGACTTCCTGGAGCTATTTGTCGCAGGAGGTTACCACCTTCGCCAAATGGTTTATCGCCATCCTGCTGATATGCTTGATCACGGCGACGCTGTTCAACGTGTTGTTCATGAACCGGATCACCGGCAATATCGGCAAAATCGTCCGGTTTATGCGCAAGGTCGAGGCGGGGGATTTACAAGCCAGAGTCGAAGAGAAAGGCGATGACGAGCTATTTTTGCTGCAAAAGGGTTTTAACAATCAAATGAATAAAATCAACGAGCTGTTCGAGCAGGTCAAGACGGAGCAGGAGCAGAAGGCCAATGCGGAGCTGCGGGTGCTGCAGGCGCAAATCAAGCCGCATTTTCTCTTTAACACGCTGGAGTCGATCAACGTTCTGGCCATTCAGAACGAAGGGCGGAAGGTAAGCGAAATGGTGCTGCGCCTGGCCAGCATTTTGCGGATCAGCATTCAGGAGAAGGAAGAGATCAAGCTTAGTCTCGAAATCGAGCATTTGTACAGCTATTTGGAAATCCAAAAGATCAGGTTCGACGATTTGTTCGATTATACCATCGATATCCCGGAGGAAATGATGCCGTGCCAGCTGCTCAAATTAACGCTTCAGCCGCTCGTGGAGAATAGCATTCAGCACGGCTTCGACGGCATTGAATATCCGGGGCATATCACGATTACAGGATTCCTGGAGGAAGACCGGATGATTCTGCGGATCGAAGACAACGGGATCGGCATGACCGGGGAGCAGCTATCCTCCATCCAATATGCGGAGCTAGGGCAAGTTCAGTACGATGCGTTGAAGCCTTATCCGAGTCCGGAAAGACAGGGCCTGGGACTGCGAAGTGTTCATGACCGGCTGCGTTTGCAGTATGGCCATAGATTCGGATTGTTCATTTGCTCGGCTCCCGGACAAGGCACGACGATTCAATGCGTCATTCCGAGACATGGTTTTACTTAATAGTCGAATATATGAAAGCAGGTGTAGAAGGTTGGAACTGTCAAATCTAACGTTAGAGCAAAAAATCGGGCAAATGTTCATTTGCGGTTTTCCCGGAACCGCAGCAGATGAAGGAATCAAGGCGCTGATCGCGGAGCATCACTTGGGCGGTGTCATTTATTTCCGCCGGAACATCGATAGCGTGGAACAGTTGTCCAGGCTGTCCCGGGAATTGCAGCAGCTGCCCCGCAGTACACCGGAAATTCCTCTGTTTATTTCCATGGATCAGGAAGGCGGGATGGTGGCAAGGCTGGATCATGACGGCGTAAGCCGAATTCAGGGAAATATGGCGCTCGGAGCCGCAAACGATCTGGCACTGACGGAAGAGGCCGCTACGCTGGCAGCTAAGGAATTGACCGCCCTGGGCATCAACCTGAACTTTGCGCCGTGTGTTGATGTCAACAACAATCCGGCTAATCCAGTGATCGGCGTCCGCTCGTTCGGCGAGGACCCGCTGCGGGTAGCTGAACATGGCGCGGCAGCGATCCGAGGATACCAGAACCAGGGAGTCAGCGCTACGGCCAAGCACTTTCCGGGGCATGGCGATACAGCTGTTGATTCACATCACGGCTTGGCCAGCGTGCCGCATAGCAAAGAGCGGCTATACCGCGTCGAGCTGCCGCCGTTTCGCAAGGCGATTGAGAACGGCGTAGACATGATCATGACAGCACATGTCATATTTCCGGCGTTCGAGCCGGACGGGATCCCGGCAACACTGTCCCGCCGCGTGCTTACCGGCTTGCTGCGCAACGAGCTTGGTTTCGAGGGCATCATCATCACGGATTGCCTGGAGATGCATGCGATCTCCAAAAGCTGCGGCATCGCCGAGGGCGCCGTACGGGCCATCGAGGCCGGAGCGGATATCGTCCTGGTGAGCCATACGCTGGAGGAGCAGGTGCGGGCCATCCAAACGGTGCTCGCCGCCGTGCAAAGCGGACGGTTAAGCGAGGAGCAAATCGATGAATCCGTGAGGCGTATTCTGTCATTGAAGCAGAAGCGCATCGGCATTGGAGCAGGAGTAGGCGTTGGCGCTGCTACTGGTGCTGCTGCTGCTGGCGTTGCACAAGAGAGCCCGCCACCGGGGGATTGCAGCAACCCTCTCACGCCCAAGGAGGAGAGCGAGCCGCTGCTGCGGCAAATCGCAGAGCGCAGCGTGACGCTCGTAAGCGATGCAAGCCGCAATTTGCCCTTAGACGGAGGCGAGCCTGTGCTCGTCATTTGGCCGGAGCTGCGCCGCCGGACCGAGGTGGATGAGCCAGCTGTGCATCGTTATACGCTGGCAGACGCGATCGCTCCATATGCGGAGCAAGTGACGCTGGTTACCGTAGGCACGTTTCCGGACAGCGGTGAGATTCGCGATGCGATAGAACAGAGCAGAAATTTTAAGCAAATTATCGTGCTTACTTACACTGCGGAAGGAGAGGTATCGACAGGACAAATTTCCTTAATTCAGGGATTGAATGAAATTCATGGTTCTAGTATTATAGTTGTATCTACGCGGAATCCATATGATATCAATTCTTTTCCTGAAATCGGAACCTATTTGTGCCTGTATGAGAATCGGCAGTATTCGCTTGACGCGCTTGCCAAAGTGCTGTTCGGGCAGCTTCGCCCGCAGGGCAAGCTTCCGGTTGGCCTCAATCCCCGGTTCCCGATTGGACACGGCTTGTGAGCTCGGAGAGCGGCATCATTTTAATATGGCACTAATTACCTACTAAACCGGTATAAGTCCGTATTACATGACGGATTTTGCCGGTTTTTGCGTGTCGCTGATAACAGGAGCAACTTTTACCCCTTTTCCGCGTTTAATATTAATGTACAAATGACAGTATTATCATTGGGAGCAGAAGGAGTTTAGCAATGAAATTGAAAAAAATGGTCCTCATCAGCGTTTTAGTTGCCTCACTAGTGACCATGGTACTACCCGTAAATGCAGCGGAGACCGTGTCAGGAAGTGTTCTTAGTACTACAGACCAACAAACAGACGAAATGAGCATAACAACGGATCTGACAGAGACACAGCAAGGAATGAATGCCGGTACCGAGCTGTTACAGCCTGATCAGAGCCCAACGGACGATCCACCCTTGCTTAACGGCACAGAGCAACCGCTGGAGAATAGTTATCCAATCGTTCCTCAGGAACAGCGAGTTGCAACTGCGGGGTCGGCCAGCCCGACTGATCCGGATGTGAGTCAGCTGGTATTAATGATGAATAGCAACAAAATGTATCAGGACGGCAAGCAGTATCTGGCCCCTCATCCAATGACGGTCAAAGACGGTGTCTCTTATATTTCGATTCGGGCCATCGTTGAACGGACCGGGCTGAAATTATCCTTCGATAATAAAACGAAGGAGACAATTATTAGGCGGGGCGGCGACGAGCTGCGATTCAAGCTGAACAGCAAGAGCTATAAAGTAAATGGAACCGTTAAACAGATGAAAGGACCTTCCTATTCCTCCCAGGATGTGTTCATGGTTCCGCTAACCTCCATCACGCAAGCGCTAGGCATCCCTTATACAGTGAACCAGCAGGAGAAGAAAGTCATTCTGAGCCTGTCATCAAAACCGGTTGCCTCGTTCCGCATCGGGAATCCGGAGATTTTTGCCGGGGAAACGTTAGTCCAGTACATTCCTAGTGCGTTCTCGCCCAAAGGGCTGCCCATCATAGAGGAGCAGTGGGAGGGCCGCGAAGACATATTTATGTCGCCAGGCAGTTTCGTTGTCAGTTATCGCGTTAAAGATTCTAGCGGACAATGGAGCGATACGTTCTGGCTCACCGTTCGGGTCAGCAAGCCGCATTCGCCGCCTGTTGCCAGCTTCACGACGAATAAAGACACCTATAAGATGGGAGAGCTCGTTACATACACGGATTATAGTACGGACGAGAACAACGCGATTGTGAAGCGGGAATGGTACAACAATGAGCTGGCCTTCTTCCTGCCGGGACCCAAGACGATCCGTCTGGTCGTAGAGAACAAGTACGGGCTGTCCTCAACGTATGAAAAGACGATCATGATCAGTGACGAGACGCTTTACACCCGCGATGATTTTTACAAAATTTATACGCCGGTTGGCTGGAAATACTCATTTGACGGCACAAAGATACCTGCCTGGGACAAAGTCCCTTATCAATATGATACGGAACCGGTAACACTGATTCGCAGCAACAGCCCCGAGACCGTTTATTCCGAAGGGGTCGTCTATCGGGATTCGGCGATCGGAAGCACAAGATTTATGCTGCACCATGTGAATGCAACACGTAAAAATGTGAGGATGTATGTGATTGCCACAAACCGGAATTCGGAAACCGCACGATTGACCCAGACCAATCTCGGGATGGGGGGACCGACAAAATACGCGACCGCTTCCGGTAAAATGTCGGTCCAGCGTTATTTCGAGTCGATGCAGTATGGCAACAAATATAAAGATATATGGATTGCCCCGGGACAAAGCAAGGTGATACTCAGCGAGCTAAGTTCAACCGTAATGAGGCAGGGTGACGTCATTTCATTGTTTGCGGACTTATATAGCGATCGTACGCTTCAATATCATGTGATTATGATTGACAGCAGCAGAGACCCGATCAAAGCACTGCCTAATTTGCCTGCTTTAGCACCGGACAATCATAGCCGGGGAACCTTTTATGATGCGACAAAAAATATCCACTATGGTGAGTTAATTGGTTTAACGCCTTCCCGCCTGTTGATCGGCGACAACTCGCAGGATCCTTATTTAATCGGTACGGACGGCATGACCAAGGCGTACCAGGTGAATGCCGGAAACTTTGGCGTATTATACCGGATCAAGCTGTACCGTGTCGCGCCGCAAACGCTGATTACGTTCAATCCGCGTGGAGGACAATATGACGGAGTAATCATGGTGAACGGATACGTCGTTCAAGTGCCCGAGACGAGCGGCCTAAGAGCTCCTCACGAATCCGGGGTACTGCACCGGACTGGGGACCGTGAGGAAACGGTGGAACTGGTATTTACGGCTGCGCCGGGCAGCAGCTTGTCGGTAAACTTGCTGTTCCAGCCATTACCTGAAATCAAACATTAGCACTTATAATATGATGCGATGAAGGCAGACCAGCACTTACTTTACTGGTTTGCCTTTTTTTCTTGTTCGCCGCAAGCGGAAGAGGCGTCACCGTTCATTGACGGTGCGATTTTTTTGGGGCATTATAAGATAGTAAAGACACATGCTCAGCGCAAGCTCAGACGGGAGGATTGTACATGCTGTCGAATGAACAAATTATCGGAATCATGTCTGCCCGGGGATTAAGGATAACAGACCAGCGCAGAACTTTAGCCAAGCTGTTTGCAGAGCGCGACGGATATTTAACGCCTAAAGACGTTTATGAATATATGGAAAAAATATATAGCGGGCTCAGCTTTGATACCGTATACCGTAATTTGAGAGTCATGGAGGAGCTTGGCGTTCTCGAGCAGGTGATGTTTGAAGACGGCCTTAAGTTCCGGGCCAGCTGCAGCGAAGGTCATCATCATCACCATATGATCTGCCTGCAGTGCGAACGGACGTATCCGATTCATTTCTGTCCGATGCCTTTGACCGATGCGCCGGAGCAATTCCAAGTGGTGAAGCATAAATTTGAAGTTTTCGGCTATTGCAAAGATTGCCGCCCTGAATTGGAAGGCGAACGATTGCCCGAGCATAGCGGGACCTCTTGAAATGGGCATAGTTCGCAAAGCAATCAAAGGCCCGATTATCGTATATCGAAAATTTATTTCACCGCTCAAGCCGCCGACCTGCAGGTTTTATCCGACCTGCTCGGCCTTTGCGCTGGAAGCGATTGAGGTGCATGGCGCATTAAAGGGATCCTGGCTTGCGGCCCGGCGCATCGCCAGATGTCATCCTTTTCACCCGGGTGGCCTGGATCCGGTTCCGCCGAAGGGGCAGTCCAAGTCCAAAAGGAGCAAGAAACTAGGCGACAGCGGTCTGCCTGAATAAGCTGTCATTCGGTCACCGCTGCTTCGAGCGGGGAGCTTGACAGTCCGCCTGTCTTTTTCTAAGATATTAGTTAATAGTTCAGTAGTTGATGTTAAAATATTTCCAGTGAACGGATAAGTACGAAGACGGATCCAGTGACAGAGAGCCGGGGCAGCTGCAAACCGGTCTGGATTGCTTCCGAATATGGTCCGGGAGGAACCGCTTTCGAGCCGAGGTTAAATTGTGTATGTTACCGGCGGTAAGGGAGCGGCGCGAAATCCGGCGTTATTGGAGGGTCGTAAGACCGGAAGAGCCTGTTGTCTGCGAAGACGCAGGGAATTTGGGTGGTAACGCGTGAGTCATCTCTCGCCCCATAGGGGGTGGGAGTTTTTTTTGTTTTTTTGTGCTTGAATATGAAGGAGGACGATGAAATATGACTGAGAAAAAAACATTCTATATTACGACACCGATTTATTATCCAAGCGACAAGCTGCATATCGGTCACGCCTATACGACGGTGGCCGGGGACGCTATCGCACGCTATAAGCGTTTGCGCGGTTACGATGTGCGTTATCTGACCGGCACAGATGAACATGGGCAGAAGATTGAACGCAAGGCCCAGGAGAGCGGCAAGACACCACAGCAATTCGTCGACGATATCGTAGTTGGTATCAAGGATTTGTGGCGGAAACTGGACATCTCCAACGATGATTTCATTCGCACGACGGAGCCGCGCCATAAAGTCGTCGTCGAGGAAGTTTTTGACCGTCTGGTGAAGAAGGGTGATATTTATAAAGGCGAATACGAGGGCTGGTACTGTACGCCATGCGAATCGTTCTTTACGGAACGTCAGCTCGTAGACGGCAATTGCCCCGACTGCGGACGTCCGGTTGAACTGGTGAAGGAGGAGAGCTATTTCTTCCGAATGAGCCATTATGCGGATCGGCTGCTGCAGTACTATGAAGACAATCCGGATTTTATCCAGCCGGAATCCCGCAAAAACGAGATGATTAACAATTTCATTAAACCGGGTCTGGAGGATTTGGCGGTTTCCCGTACGACATTCGATTGGGGCATTCGGGTTAAGGGCGATCCGAAGCATGTCATCTACGTGTGGATCGACGCTTTGTCCAACTATATTACGGCACTGGGCTACGGTACGGACAATCCGGAGCTGTATGACCGCTTTTGGCCAGCGGATGTCCACCTCGTCGGGAAGGAAATCGTAAGATTCCATACGATTTATTGGCCGATTATGCTCATGGCGCTGGATCTTCCGTTGCCTAAGAAAGTATTTGGGCATGGCTGGCTCCTGACCAAAGGCGGAAAAATGTCTAAGTCCAAAGGAAATGTCGTCGATCCGAACATGCTGATCGACCGTTATGGCCTGGATGCAACGCGCTACTACCTGCTTCGCGAGGTTCCGTTCGGCTCTGACGGCTCCTTTACGCCGGAGAGCTTCGTACAGCGCGTCAACTCCGATCTGGCGAATGATCTCGGTAACCTGCTGAACCGCACGGTCGCCATGATCGGTAAATATTTTGACGGGGAGCTTCCCGCCTATCGTCCAAACGTTACGCCGTACGATGCTGAGCTGTCTGAACTGGCGCAGCAGACGATTCAAAAGGTGGAAGAAGTGATGGAGAACCTGGAGTTCTCCGTTGCGTTGGCGGCGATCAGTTCGTTCGTCGGGCGGACGAACAAGTACATTGACGAGACGCAGCCGTGGGTGCTCGCTAAAGATGAAGCGAAGCAGGAGGAGCTTGCTTCGGTTATGGTTCATTTAGCGGAATCTCTGCGGATTGCTTCCATTCTGCTGCAGCCGTTCCTGACCCAGGCTCCGGCAAAAATCTGGGCGCAGCTGGGCATTGAGCCAGGAGAGCTCACTTCCTGGGAGAGCGCGAAATCGTTCGGCCTGATTCCGGCCGGAACGAAGCTGGGCAAAGGGGAGCCGATTTTTCCTAGACTCGATGCCGAGCAGGAAATCCTATACATCGTCGATTCGATGTCTGCGGGAGCAGAGCCTGCCGCGGAGGAGCCTGCCAAAGCGCAGGAGGCTGAAGCTGCCAAGCAGGAGTCGAAGCCGGAGATCGGTATCGACGATTTCGCCAAGGTCGAGCTGCGTGTGGCCGAGGTCATCGCCTGCGAGCCGATTCCTAAGGCGGATAAGCTGCTGAAGCTGCAGCTGGATCTCGGTTACGAGCAGCGTCAGGTCGTTTCCGGTATCGCGAAGTTTTATAAGCCGGAGGAGTTAGTAGGCCGCAAAGTCATTTGCGTAACGAACCTGAAGCCGGTCAAGCTGCGCGGGGAGCTGTCTCAGGGAATGATTCTGGCTGCCTCACAAGGGGATAAGCTGACGCTGGCGACGGTTCCTGACAATATGCCGAACGGCGCTATCGTCAAGTAGGTAGATAGGTAAGGCTAGCATCAAAGAAATTGAAAGGCGAGTCAGCGCTATTTATGCGCAGACTCGCCTATTTTCATTAATAAATTCCGTTTAATTTAGAATTTTAGAAATAACTTGCACGCTTTCCGCTCTCGTCATCGGTGCTTTCGGGACAAACTCGTTATTCACGCGTCCTCGGATGAGATTCATTGCTTGCGCGGTTCCCACAGCGTCCTGCGCCCAAGCTCCAATTCGATCGTTATCGCTAAACGAGCTTGGGTTTGCCGCGGTTGTCTCTGCGCCGTGCAAATGCTTATACGCACGCACGATCATAACGGCCATTTCTTCCCGGGTTATGACGGCATTTGGTGCAAATGTGCTTGAATCACGCCCCTGCACGATCCCAGCGCTGCTTGCTCTGGCTATCGCCTCGGCATACCATTCATCGGGACTCACGTCCGTGAACGTCAGGGGAGCGGCAGTGGTTAGCCCCAACGCGCGTGTCAGCATCGCCGCGAATTCGGCTCGAGTTACGTTTCTTTGCGGATCGAAACGCGTATCGCCGACCCCTGCGATGATGTGCTTTGCCGCCATTCTTTTAATAGCTTGAATCGCCCAGTGGTTCTCTCCTACATCAACAAACGTTTTGTTGTATTCCAGTACAGTATAATTCCCTAAATGAAGAAGCTTCGCAGTTATGATGCCGTCCGCCAACGTTCCGCCCATATGCTCAAGGATTCCGTCTGCAGCAATAAAGTAAATGCCCAATAAATCTGGGGCGGCATTCGGATCGACTTGAAACGCCATCGTTAATGGCTTGGTAAAGGCCGTGAGCGGTACGGAAGTTCCGTCCGCGCCAACGAAGTACATACTGAAGTTGTACATATCGCTTGCCGCCATCAATTGAGCCGTAAGGTTGGCGGCAGAGTTGCGAACAAGCCGGGCGGCTTCATCCTTTGGAACGAGCCGCATTAAGAAATGAATTTGCGCCTCTTCGGCCGCATCTCCAGGTACAACGGCTTGGATGCTTTTTAGAGATTCAGCAGGGAATTCGATAGTCATCTTCGGCCCTGCGAACCGGAGACGGTTATCTCCGAGAACTTCTGCAATATTCCCCGGAAGAATGACGGTATCTTGATTCTCCGAAATACGAATGATCACTGTACCATCGACTGCGTCTCGTAAATCGTCTGCACCAAGCACCAGAGTGTTCGATGGAATCTCGGGTTTCGTTGGACTCTTAGGCACTGCTGGAGCTGAAGGCGCGTTCGACGAAGGAGCCATTGCCGTGTCGTCGCGGTCTTTGTTATAGACAATCACGGTTCTTGTAACTTCGTCAGCCGCATTGCCCGCAGCATCGTTTACATTGTAGTGGAACGTGTACGCTCCAGCTTTGGATGTATTGAGCTTGGTTTCGCCGTATACGCCGCTAGTTACCGTGGTTACGATGCGACCCGAAATGTCGCCGTCCCGGTCATCGATTGCCGTCGCGCCTGCATCCGTGTAGCCGGCGCCAACGGCCAGGCGAACAACCGGTTCGCCTAACAAGTTAATGATAGGTTTCGTCACATCGGCTTCGACGCCTTCCGTTACGATGACCGTTCTTGTCACCTCGTTAGCCGCGTTGCCCGCGTCATCGCTCACATTGTAGCGGATCGTGTAAACGTCTGGAATCGATGTATCGATTGCCGTCAGTCCGTATACGCTGCTGGTCACCGTAGTCACGATGCGATCTGTAATATCGCCATCCCGATCATCCATCGCTGTCGCGCCCGCATCCGTGTAGCCAGCGCCGGCGGGCAAATGGACAACCGGTTCGCCGAGCAAAGTAATAATCGGCTTCGTTAGATCAGCTTCCGGAATTTTGGCCGGTGCAACGCCCACAAAGGACAGCATCGGCGACTGGTTGCTTTGCGCTGCGACCAGCTTAAGAGTCAATGATCCGGCTTCCGCCATAGAGAAGGTATACTCTTTTACTGTGTCAAACGAATTGTTGTCGAGTGTAATGGTGTCTACAAGCATGCTTTTGTTGTCATATTCAAGATAGACTTCTTCGGTGCGGGAGTATGCGGACCACCAACTGTACGTGCCAAGTGTTAACATATATTCGCCCGCAGGCAGATTGTCAAACGTGTAGGTAAGGGCCGCTCCGATCTGATCGGTGGTATAGACGCCGGTCGTGCTTTGCTTGCTGTATGGGCCGCTCACGATCCCTTTGTAAAAAACGGACGGCGTGCCGCTAGCGTTGTAGCCGCCATGCCCCCAACCCTTGACGGAGTTGTAAATCCGGTCCGGTGCATCGTTGAGAAGCGGTTTGCCGGCAGCGTCGGCAAGGGCCGCGACAGCGCTGTAAGCAGGCGAATCATAGCCGAGCGTATCGGAAGATGTATGTCCTGCTGTCAGTCCGATTGCGGTAGCATTAAGATCCGCGAAATACAGAATGTCTTTAGGGACTACTTCTACGTAACAAACGGTGGTAAGGCTTCCGTAGGTGCCGGTTACGGCTACCGTTTCGTAGGCGGTGTCAAAGCTCACGTTGTTCAGCTGCCAATTTACAGTTACGAGCGTTGTAGTCCCGTCTTCGCGCGTCGCCTCTACCATCTCGGGGAGCTTGGGCGGACTTCCCGCATAGGCGGCAGCGTAATGAGGCGAGCTAAGCTCCCGTATATCGCCTGTAAACAACTGGTTTTGGGCAAAAATCAGACGCGACGCGAGTTGTTCGGCTCCCTCCTGATCCAATCGGAAGGAAACAGGATTGGCCAAGGCAGCCAATGCGGCGTTTCTAGCGGCTTCAAAGAGCTGCCAGTCGCTGTCGCGGAATTCGTCCAACCGATTGATGCTTTGTGCCGCTGCAACCGCATCCTGGAGATCGGCCGTATCGGGTGCCCCTTGGACTTCGCCAGAAATAACCGCTATGGCGTCAACAACTAATGTGCCGCTTAATACCTTGATTTGAACGGTATGCTCTTCGTATGAAAGTCCGCGAAGTGTAAAGGTTTGGTACAATTCTTTGGAGGCCAGCGTACTGGCCGAAGGCATTACAATCTGCCCATCCACCGTCACCTCCAGCTTCGCCGAACCGTCATTGGGACCCAGAATATCCAGTCCGGTGCCTACAAACGTATATTCCAGCGCAGCATCAGCGCCTTGGCTGGTGGAAAGAGAGCGTTGATAATGGAACATGCCTTGGCCGTTGTTATGTGCCCACGAACCGCTGTAAACGAGTTTAGTCTTGGGAACGGGGGCCAGGTCGTGCATTTCCAGATCATCAAGCGCCTCGGAATAGTACGGCGCGTATCCTTCCACCGTTTCTACCAGCAAATTATCAAAACGAACGTGATAGTATCCGCTGCCAAGATCCACCCGGCCGGACAACTTGGGATTCGGATCGGTGTAGGAGGCAAGCTCTACGCCGTCAAGGTAGGCTGTCACCTGACTGCCCGCCACTTGAATGGCAATGTTATGCCATGCGTTATAAGCGTTGTCAAAGCCATCGATCTTCACGCCGCCGGAACCAGTCACGACATTCCCGTTTGCCACAGAACGGTTGTCGGCCTGCAGCTGCCAGCCGCCGTCGAACCAGAATTTCAGCACATATGGCGTACCATTGATGGTGTGGGAGCTGCCTCCGCCCTGATACCGGGCGCCAATCGCGGCGTAATTTGCGCCGCCCTGGGTATTGTTCGTTTCGAACGAAACGTCGACACTGGCCTTATAGTTGGTCCACCGATAGTCGCCGATGGCTGTGACGGGCTCACCGTTGTTCCACGTACCGCCAAGCCCCATAAGCGCCCGGTCTAACTGCTGGCGCAAAACATAATTACCGGTTTGATCGTCCAAATACGCCTCGAAGGTACCGTTGCGGTCATGGGTATAGCGGGGGATTGCTCCTTTTGGACCGCCGCGGGATTCAATATAGCTTTGGGTGCCCGTAATTTGGCCGCTTGCTCCGATTACTGGAACCGACTTGCCGGAATAGTCAAAATCGTCCGCGTAAAGAATACGGTCCCCGGTATTCCGAACCGATCCGGTCGCATCGGTGTCGAGCACGGTGCGCTGGCCCTCAACGGGGAGCGGTGTATGATATACATTGTTCCCGCTGTTTTCCAATGTCGTTACGGTCACGATCGAATAAGGTTTTACAAGCACGGTGTAAATCCCGCCTCCATCGGCAGAAACTTTCCCGCGATATTGCATGTAGCTGCTGTTGAAGGCTTCTCCCTTGTCGGCTGCGCGGGTTTCCCATACTTCCAGGGAAGGATTACCCGTGTATGCCATATTGACTGTTTGGAACTTGTAGGTTCTCTCATACTCGCTGTCATTTACAATAACGGTTGAAAAATCGCTTTTGTCGGGAGCTGCGAGCGTCATGTAGCTTGGGGTGCCGTTTCGTCCGCTGACCGGATTGGTTCCTGTTGCACCGGTGTAGCTGGCTTGCGGAACCGCTCTCCATATTCCCTCGTCATTATTGCCGTTCTCCCAGCCGACCTTCGCGAACCAACTAAAATGCCGCAGGACGAGAAGGCCTGCGTCATAATGAATCCAGCCCGACCAAGGGTCGCGCGCACTGATCAATTCTTTGAAGGAATATTGACCGCCTTCGTAGAAGGAGCCGATGGCTGGCTGATAAACAAAATGCGTCCGGCGGGAATTGACAAACCCCTTGATAATGGTATTGCCCATTTCCAGTGCGCTGCCTGTTCCGCCTATGCCGGTGCCTGCCGCTGCAGGATTCTTCATGTTGTTGTTGGGACGGAAGGAAGAGTTGCTGAAGGTGGCCTGCGCCTCGCTGTTCCATACCTCAACGTCGAATTGCTCTGCAAGCCGCTTGAAATTGCCCGCGCTGTCATCGTCGGTGTTGTAGTGGTATGCGGCGACCGATACCGCGTCTCGCAGAGAGGCGTCGCTCACCATGCTGCCGCCGAAGGAGCCGATTCCGACTTCATCGGAAATGACAACCTCGATGCTGTGGTAAAGCGCTTTCTCTTCTTCGCTCGTAAAGCCTGTGTTATCCGTTCTGACCTGCCAGGCATATTGTTTCGTCCACGTCAAATCCGGCGCATGCTCGTTTATATGGGGATTGACGTAATCGACCATATAGCCGTACTCGCGATAAGCGGCCAGAATGGTGTTTTTATACCAGGTATAGATTTTGTCGTTGTTGTCCGCCCAGGCGGGAGCGCTCCAGCGCAGGATGCTCACTTTGAGATTAGGGTTGACGGCCTTGGCGTCGGCTGCAAGCTGGAAGCCGGGATGCCGGGCAACGTTGGCGTCTTCATCGGCCGTACGCATCGTGGCCGGGTCTGGGCCGGTGGAGTTGTTGCGGTCGTTGCCCATCTCGATTTTGACATGCGTCATAATGGGGTTATCCCCGCCGAACAGAATCTGCAGCAATTCCGCGTAAGCCTCGGGATGCTCAGCCTTATAATCCATCAGCAGAGCACTAGTGCTGTTGGCGCTCAGTACGCCAAATCCCTTGAATGTGAGGCCGTTGACATTGCCGGCTTTGATATCGTTGCCGTCCAGCAATACCTTGACCGCAGAAGCTGCATTTTGCCGAGCGTCTTCGATCATTCCTTTGATCCCGCCCTCGGCAATGGCGAACCAGCTCAAGATCGGTTTTTCGCCAGACACATAAGTGTAGGTCAACGTCATGGGAACGCTGGTGTCAATGTCCCCGGGTATCGTAAATTCGCTAGAAATGAACTGGGTCGCATTGGTATTGAACTGATCAAGATGAATGGTCTGCGTACCGCCGCTAATATTCTGATACTCGATGCTGGGCCGCATCACCCGGGAGCGGCTGCCGTACCAATCGTGAAAGCCGCTGCTGAGCGTATATGTTCCGGCTTCCAGGGCCTTTAGCTGATAAATGATATGATCGCCCGCAGCCCGCAGCCCGACAACCCATATCGACGAATCGGCAGCGGGGTCCGTATGCCCCCCGTCCTTGGAGTTCTTCACCTTATGTATCGAATCGTTGAATCCCCAGTCGTTGGTTCCGTCAAACTTCTGGTCCGGCAGCTGGTTGAGCAAATGTCCGCCGGTCAGCTCCTTGACCGCATCGTACAACGGCGAGGAACTAGGGACGTTGCCAACGGAATCGCCGCCCCGGCCGCTATCCACGAAATAAACCAAAGGATGGCTTGAGGGCGGAATAACCTCCACATTGGCCACGACCGCCTTGCCTCCCGCCGTACCGGTAACCGTCACGGTATCGTAAGGCACGCCAAAGGTATCCTCGCCGATATTCCAGGTCACAGGCGCGCTCTGGCCGTCCACTTCCATGTTGTCAGGCAAAGTCGTTTCCGCCGTTGTCTTCGCCCCCATATAGGCGGCTGCATGGACGGTATTCACGCTATCGGCGAATACGTTAGATAGGCCGATTGGAGGAAACAATCCAAACAACAGCATCCCAGTCATAGCTACGGAGCATATCCTGTTTCTAACGGTATGCTTTCTGCTCATTCATACATCCTCCTTTTGATACAAACTACAGCTATCGGTATAGGCGGGACACATCTATGAACCGCCATCAAGAGTAACCTCGTCCGAAGGCCGGATTCGACTCGACTTCCCAGGTGGATCGACCCGATTTATTTTCGGTTTTTTCCTTGGATGCACACCTCCTCTCAATGCTGGTATCGCACCTTTTTGTGAAAGCGTTTTCTTAAAACTAATTAGCTGTTATACCATACGCAAGATTTCTATGTAACTTCAGCGAATCATGATCCCTGGAAAGAAAAAACGAAAATTTCGAATAAGAATATGCAATTTTATTTGCTCCTGAAGCAATCACATGATACCATGAGCTGTTTAATTTGCCCAGCATGCGCTCACACTAAATGATGACAAGACGGTAAAAGTCAGATTTAAGCGGTTGACAATCGTTTTATATTGACCCTATAATCCTCTTAGTAATAATTACGATTAAGAATGACTAGGAAGGAAGATCATAATGGCTTCATATTTGAAGATATATAAAGGCTGGAAGGTGGCCCTGCTGCTGCTTGCAGCAGCTCTGATGCTGGCCGGCTGCGGAAGCGGCAATAGCGAAAACAAGGTCGTTGCGGGTAAAGTCAACGTTGTAACGAGCTTCTATCCTCTCTATGAATTTGCAAAAGAGATTGGCGGGGAGGAAGCAAATGTCATCAATTTGCTGCCCGTAGGCGTCGAGCCTCACGATTGGACGCCGCGCAGCCAGGAAATCCTCAACACCTCCAAAGCACAGCTGTTCTTATACAACGGAGCGGGGCTTGAAGGATGGCTGGACAGCTTCCTTAAAGGATTGGGGAGCGATTCCCAGGTAAAGACAGTTGAAGTCAGCCAGGGGATTGCCCTGATCGCAAGCGATGAAGAAGACGGACATCAGCATGGCGCGGAAAACGAAGAACATCATGAGGACGATGGACATGGGCATGCTGAAAATGATCACGGTCATGACCACGGCCACATTGACCCGCATACATGGGTAAGCCCAAAATCGGCGATGATCATGGCTGAAAATATCAAAAACAGCTTTATCGAGGTCGATCCTGCTCATCGTGAGCAGTACGAAGCCCGCTATGAACAGCTGCATGCCCGTCTGCAGCAGCTAGACGCGAAGTTTACGGAGGAGCTGTCGAAGACGAACCGGAAAGAGATCGTCGTATCCCATCAATCGTTCGGCTACCTGTGCCGGGATTACGGGCTGACTCAGCATTCGATCATGGGTCTGACGCCGGAAGCGGAGCCGAAAGCCCAGGATTTGATCAATTTATCCAAGCTGGTAAAGGAAGAGGGTATTCAATATATCTTTTTCGAGGAGCTTGTGTCTGATAAGCTTGTGAACACGCTGGCCTCGGAAGCGGGCGTGAAAACCTTGGTGCTTAACCCTGTCGAAGGCTTGACGAAGCAGCAGGAGCAGGCGGGGGAAAATTACTTTACATTGATGGAGAAAAATTTGCAAAATCTCGTTCTCGCTTTACAATAAAGAGAGACATTCCAGCGGAAGGACGGTCAGGATGAAACCGGACAATTTAGCAACAACGGCAACAGTTTGCCATGATAACATTATTGAACTTGCCAGCGTTTCCTTCGGGTATAAGGACAAGAAGGTGATTTCGAACTTCAGCTTCACGGTGAAAGAACGGGACTTCGTCGGGGTCATCGGCTCCAACGGAGCCGGCAAGACGACCCTGCTGCGGATGATGGTCGGGCTGCTGTCGCCGGCTGACGGGGAAATCAGACTGTTCGGGCAGCCGATTCGGCGTTTTCGCGATTGGGACCGGATCGGGTATGTGCCGCAAAAAAATTCATTTAACCCGCTATTCCCGGCAACTGTAAAAGAAGTCGTCATGTCCGGGTTGTATAACAATAAGAAGCTGTTTCGCCGCATCGGCAAGGCGGAGCTGGCAAAATGCCATGATGCGCTGGAGGTTATGCGCATTACAGACATCGCGGACAAAAGGATCGGGGAGCTGTCGGGCGGACAGCAGCAGCGTGTTTTTTTAGCCCGCGCTTTAATTAATAAGCCGGATCTGCTCATTTTGGACGAGCCTACGGTGGGGATTGACGCGCAGACGCAGGAAGATTTTTTTGAAATGATCTTTCATATGCACGCGCATCATCATATGACGTTTTTAATGGTATCGCACGATGTGGAAATGATTGAGGAGAATTTGGGCAATGAGCCGCTTGACCGCTGCGGAGCGATCAAGTTCTATGTAAAGCATTCCCATGACCAGGATTGTTCGATCTCCGATCTTCAACACTCCATTCAATAGATAACGAAGCCAGTTTTGCTAAAGCAAAACTCAGTCTATGCTTACGAAGTAAGTTTTGCTCCGCAAAACTCTTAGGAGATGTGAAACTTGGAAATATTAACGGCAGAATTTTTTCAAAGAGCGCTGATAGGAGGGCTGCTCATCGGCATCACGGCCCCCCTGATCGGTATTTTTTTAGTGCTGCGCCGCTTGTCGATGATCGGGGACACACTGGCCCATGTGACCATCGCAGGCGTGGCCCTCGGTTTTCTCATCCATGCCAATCCGATTTGGGTCGGGCTGGCTTTTGCCCTGTTGGCCTCCTTCGCGATTGAGAAGCTGCGTAAAGCGTATAAAGCCTATGCCGAGCTGTCGATTGCGATCATCATGTCTGGAGGGGTGGCACTTGCCTCGCTGTTCTTTACGCTCGGAATAGGGTACAATACGGATGTATTGTTTGGCAGCATTTACACTTTAAGCAGGGAAGATTTATATATTGTTGGCGCCGTTACGGTTGTCGTTATCGCGATAGTCGCTGTGCTTTTCAAGGAGTTCTTTTTGCTGACCTTTGAGGAGGACGCCGCTGCGGTAAGCGGATTGCCAATTAAGCTGTTTAATTTACTGATTACAGTGTTGACAGCACTCGTCATCAGCACGGCAATTAAAATCGTCGGTGCTCTGCTCGTCTCCGCGCTGATCACGATTCCTGCCGCATGCAGCTTGCTGATGGCCAGAAGCTTTAAGACCTCAGTCATATTCTCGGTAATTATTGCAGAAATAGCTGTCGTCGCAGGGTTAGTGATGGCTGGCATTTGGAATTTGGCTCCAGGTGCAACGATTGTATTGCTTCTCATCGCGATGCTGATTGTCACGCTGGCTGGCAAAAGAGGGCTTGCAGCTTAATGCAATGTTCAGCCTCCGCGTCGTTACATAACAGTCAGCATCAGTCTCGACATGAATGTTAGGAGGTTGCAATGGCTGATATAAATGAATTAGTAGCTTTCGGGGCGGGGGTTGCCTCGTTTGTCTCTCCTTGCGCTCTGCCGCTGTACCCATCTTATTTATCCTATATTACCGGCATGTCCGTTCAGACGCTAAGGGCCGAGCAAAATAAGCGGGAAGTCCGCTTCAAAACATTGACGCATACGCTCGCATTCATATTAGGCTTCTCCGTCGTGTTTTACACGCTTGGCTTCGGCGCTGGATTGTTCGGGGAATTTTTCATCAGTTACCGCGATCTGATCCGTCAGATTTCCGCCATTTTAATCATCTTAATGGGACTGTTTCTGCTCGGTATTTTCAAGCCGCAGTTTTTGCTGAAGGAACGCAAGATGAATTTAAATATGAAAAAAACCGGATATTTCGCCTCGTTTATTTTCGGAATCGGCTTTTCGGCCGGCTGGTCGCCTTGCGTTGGCCCGATTCTCGCAGCGATCATTTCGCTTGCTGTCACCGAACCAGGTGCCTGGTTGAGTCTGATCACGGCGTATACGCTTGGCTTTGCGCTTCCGTTCTTCGTACTGGCTTTCTTTGTTGGCTCCACGAAATGGATTACGCGCTACTCCGAAGTCATTATGAAAATCGGTGGCGGACTGATGCTGCTGATGGGGGTATTGCTCTTTACGAACCAAATGGCGAGAATTACGATCTGGCTGCAGCAAATTACTCCCGAATGGCTCAAATTCTAAATTACGGTAACTTGTCAACGGACAAGCACAACATGTATCATAAAGTATAGTAGCGATGTTGCGCAGGATATAACCGCGTTCAACACATGGAAAAGAGGTTCGTTTGATGCCAACACCTAGTATGGAGGATTATTTGGAGCGCATTTATAAATTGATTGATGAGAAGGGATATGCGCGTGTTTCCGATATTGCCGAAGGACTGGAAGTACATCCCTCTTCTGTCACGAAGATGATCCAGAAGCTGGATAAGGACGAGTATGTCATTTATGAGAAATATCGCGGCCTTGTGCTGACAAGCAAAGGAAAGAAGATAGGCAAGCGTCTTGTTGACCGGCATCACTTGCTGGAGGAGTTTCTTGAAATAATCGGGGTCGATGAAGAGAACATTTATAAAGATGTAGAAGGGATCGAACATCATTTGAGCTGGGACTCAATTAATCAAATCGCCGCCTTGGTCGATTATTTCAAGCGGGATGACTCCAGAATTCAAGATCTTCGAGATGTAGAGAAAGAACTTTTGAACGAATCATAGTTAGCGCATCTGTCTTGAACGGGCAGATGCTTTTTTTTGTCCTCTAACCAGCTTTTGGAGCTTTTTTCCGACTGATTGCGCAACTCTTGGGGGGGACAAGGCGTTAGAGATAGAGAAGACGTTGAATCCGCACTAATATTATTGTTTTGGAGGTAACCGATGAAATTTCACAGATTGTTCTTTTTACTCCTCGTGCTGATGATGGTTTGGCCATTCTCTGCTCAGACGAACGCGGCCGCGGCCCGTCCAATCGAAATCATTTTGGATGGCATAACATTAACAAGTGATGTGCCTCCTTATATTAAAGCGAAGGACAATGTAACGATGGTTCCGCTTCGGGTCATCAGCGAAGGATTGGGAGCTCAGGTGGACTGGGCAGCCAGCTCAAAAACGGTGACCATCGCGAAAGCTGGAAATACGGTCGTACTGCGTACCGGCAGTACAACAGCCCAGGTGAACGGTCAGGCACTGAAACTGGATGTCTCTGTAGAAATTAATGAGGGCCGGACGATGGTTCCGCTTCGTTTTGTAAGTGAGCAGCTCGGCCTGCAGGTGGATTGGAATTCCTCCACAAGGAGGATTGCACTAACATCAAGCGGTTTAGCGATTTTCCCGGAAAATCCGTCCCCGCCTGCAGTACCGCCGGCGCAGGAGGAAGGACGACCGGAGCAGCCGCCTGCTAACGGCAAGAATGATCATGCTGAGCTGCGCGGCGTATGGATATCCACCGTACTAAATCTGGATTGGCCAAGCAAAGCGGCTTACGGAAATGTGGACAAACAGAAAGAAGAGTACGTCAAGCTATTGGATGAAATGCAGGATATGGGCTTGAATGCGGTGTTTGTTCAAGTCAGGCCAACGGCCGATGCGCTCTATTCTTCAAAGCTCGTTCCCTGGTCCACATATTTAACCGGAACGGCGGGAAAGGACCCTGGGTATGACCCGCTGGCCTTTCTTGTGGAAGAAACGCACCGACGGGGAATGCAGTTTCATGCCTGGTTCAATCCGTTTCGAGCAAGCATGAATGCGGATGCCAGCAAGCTGCCCGCGAATCATATCGTGCATCAGCATCCGGACTGGGTCGTCAAATTTTCCGATAAGCTTTACATTAACCCGGGCATTCCTGAAGCCCGGCAGCATATCATCGATGCGGTCATGGAAGTGGTGAACGGATACGACATTGACGGCGTGCACCTCGATGATTATTTTTACCCGACAGGGGAGACCGCGGCGAACAAGTTTAATGATGATGCAACAATGAAGCTGTATAACTCGCGGAAACTCAGTAAAGGAGATTGGCGCCGGGATAACATTAATCAGTTTGTCCGGGAACTGGGTCAGAGCATCCATGCCGCAAAGCCAAGCGTATCCTACGGGATCAGTCCTTTTGGTGTGTGGCGGAACAAAGCGTCCGATGCTACAGGCTCAGAGACGAAAGCGGGCATATCTGCTTATGACAGTACCTATGCTGACGTTCGGACCTGGATTCGCAACGGGTGGATTGATTATGTTACCCCGCAGTTGTACTGGAGTTTAACGCGGCAGGAGGTACGTTACGACATATTGGTAGATTGGTGGGCCAGCGAAGTTCGCGGGACGAATGTGAAGCTGTACATCGGTCATGCTCCATACAAAATCGGCACTCCGGAAATCGGCTGGCATTCAGCCGACGAAATTATTCATCAACTGGAGTACAATGAAGGGGTTCCGGAAGTGAGCGGCAGCATCTTTTTTAGCGCTAAAGATTTGAGAAGGAATCCGCTAGGACTTATTTCAAAATTACAATCTTATTTCGGTTCATAGAGTGACATAGGAATAGCCCCTGTGACATACATAAGCATTAGACTTGTGTAATGGAATGGGGGCTATTGCTTTATGCTCATAAACGGGGTTTTCGAAGGCGGCGGCGTCAAAGGGATTTCCTTGGCGGGAGCGATAGAGGCTGCCGAACGCCACAATGTGAAATTTCACCGCATTGCAGGTACTTCATCAGGCTCGATTGTAGCGGCCTTAATAGCCGCAGGCTATTCTGCAGTGGAAATGAAGGACATCATTATAGGAACATCCTTTATTCATTTTCTGAAAAGATCTCCGTTGTTTAACGTAAGGATCGTCGGGCCGGCACTGCGCGTACTGCTTAAAAAAGGACTTTATTCTGGCGAAGCGCTGGAAGATTGGATCCGTCAGCTATTGAAAAATAAAGGCATCAAAACGTTCGGGGATTTGGGTAAAGGAAAATTGACAATTATCGCGTCGGATATTACGAGCGGAAGAATATTGATTCTCCCTGATGATTTGCAAAAGCTGGGCATTTCACCCCTTAAATTTGAAGTAGCGCGTGCGGTGCGGATGAGCTGCAGCATCCCTTATTTCTTTGATCCGGTTTTGCTGCGCCTGCCGCCGCGGCTTAGTGCGGGGAAGCCATTTTCGCATCAATTTCTGCATATTGTGGACGGGGGACTGCTCAGTAATTTTCCGTTATGGCTGTTTGATGAGGATAGCTGTAAGCCTAGAGATAAGATGATACCTACGGTCGGATTTCAAATGGTGGGGAAAAACTCCAGTCAGCCACGTTCGATCACAGGGCCGTTTACGATGCTCCAGGCGCTTGTAGAAACGATGCTTTCAGCACATGATGAAAGATATATTGAACAATCCAACCGTTATCGAACGATAAAAATACCTACGCTCGGCGTTGGAACGACCCAATTCGATATTAGTAAAGAAGAAAGCCTGCTGCTTTATGAATCTGGCCTTCAATCTGGCAGCCATTTCTTCGATGAATGGAATAGCCAGTATTACGAAGAGCAGTTCATAAAGTATCAGCAGGCTAACAAATAAACATCCGTCCTGATTTAATGATATCTTGGCATATCCTCGTCGTTCTTTCCTTTATTTCCTTCAATGACTTGAAACGGATAATGCTTGCGCTTCTGCTTTGAAGCGGTCCGCCGCTCTGCTTCTAATTTTGCCATCGTACGGGCAGACGGCTTGACCTTCGGATGCCGGGCCTTTCTATATTTCTTCGGCGGATATTTGTAAAGCAGGAATAGGATTCCCCCGATAATGACCGGGATCAGCAAGCTGCTCCAGTCCATCATGCCGTTGCCGAACAGGGCATTGACAATGCCGAATGCGGCAAGTCCAATAACACTCCAGAAGATGACGGCCTGCTTCTTCATCCCTCTATCATCCTTTCACAGGATCGAAGGCGGTGCTGTGGGCGGTCGTCTCGATAACACCTTCCTGCTCGTACTGAGCATCGAGCTCCCGCATCCGTATAAATGAGGCAATGGATACTTCCACTTGATCGTCCTTCGGTTCTTTCGTAGTTAGCAATTGCAGCCATAACCCGGGATATCCGAGAAAGCGAAGCACCGGAATATCACGGAGGGCGTTCGTCAGGCGAAGCACCTCAAAGGATACGCCGATGACCAGCGGCAGGAGTAACAGGCGGATATACAGGCGCTCCCACACGTTATCCCAGCTGAAAAAAGAATAAATGATAACGCCCACGATGACGGTCAGGACGATAAAGCTGCTGCCGCAGCGATAGTGCAGACGGCTGTACTTCTGCACGTTCTTTACCGTCAGCTCTTCCCCGTTTTCGTAAGCGGTAATTACTTTATGCTCTGCCCCGTGATATTGGAACAGTCTTTTAATGACCGGGGTTTGCGATATCGCCCATAAATAGACGAGCAGGAGGACGATTTTAATTACGCCTTCCACCAGCGTATGCAGCACCTGGTTTTCAAATGCGGATTGGAACAAGTATTGCTCGACGAACATCGGGACAACGGTGAATATGAATTTCCCGAAGAGGAAAGAAAGAACGCCGGCGATGGATACGCCTACGACCATCGTCAGAGAGAAGCCGGACTCTTCCTTTTCTCTCTGCTTGGCGCGCTCTTCCGGCTCCAGCTCGTCATCGGCCATAGCTTCGGCGGAATAATTCAGATGCTTGGAGCCCTTTGCACTGGAATCGATAATGCTGACAATTCCGCGAAGAAAAGGAATTTTGCGAAGCAGCCTAACCCACGCTTTATCCTGCTTGGGGACCTCCAAAAAAGTAATATCTCCATTTTTACGACGGACTGCTGTAACGTTAACGTGTTTGCCGCCAAACATGACGCCTTCAATAACGGCTTGGCCGCCGTAAATGTTTGGTGTAGATTGTTGAGGCAAATATTTCACCTTCCCTGATTAAAGTCTATTCATTGGAATAATTCCATTGTACCCGATTCCGGGGGGCAAATTCTAGTTTGATTAGTCTTTTTGGAAATGAGCATACTAAAATGGCGAAAGAAAGTAACGGAGAAGCACAGGAAGGATGGAAAAACTATGTCAAACCAGCAGCGTCAAAAGCAGGACAAACCAACGAAAACGAATGTCTGGGGATTTGCTCTGCAGCTCGGTTTTTTTGCAGGATTCATTTGGGGCGGGGTTAAAGGATTAATGTACTTTATAAACCTGACCGTCATCGTTCCCGGATATTTGGCAGAGCCATTTTTTAAGACGCATTTTTTAAAAAGCCAACCCGGATATTATGTCGGCTGGTTGTTTTTTATCCTGTTTTCGATTTTGGCGGCATTGCTGTACACTTTGTTGTTCCGCAAATTGAAGGGGCCAGCCCCGGGGCTTCTTTACGGTATTTTCTGGTGGGCGGTCATCTTTATTGCAGCAGGCCCAATGCTCGGGATAACGAAGCGGATTTCCGCGCTTCCGGTTAATACAATCATCAGTGAATTTTGCCTGTACTTATTGTGGGGATTGTTTATTGGCTACACTACAGCCGTAGAATATACCGATGAACGGAAGAGAGAACCGCAAAAAGCGCTGCAATAAGTAATAAAGGCTTCTCATTTGCCTCATACCTATGTTAAAATTACTTTTGGTTATTTTGCAGGAAGGGTGAGGAAGGATGTACCGTATCCTGGTAATGAACGGACCGAATTTAAATATGCTGGGCATACGTGAGCCCGGGGTATATGGGGCAGAGCGGCTTAGTGAAATTGAGGATAGGCTTTTGAAGCAGGGTGAGCAGTTGGGTCATACTCTGGAGTTCTATCAATCGAACCATGAAGGCCATCTGATTGATAAAATTCATGCGGCCCTAGGCAATATAGACGGGATTATTATTAATCCAGGCGCGTTGACGCATTACAGTTATGCGCTGCGCGATGCATTTGCCACGGTAACCATTCCGTTTGTAGAGGTTCATATGTCTAACATTCATGCACGGGAATCTTTCCGTCACAATTCAGTTACCGCTGCTCTGGCTGTCGGACAAATTTCCGGCTTTGGATCATATAGTTATGAGCTGGGGCTAATGGCGCTTGTGCGTCATCTGGAGAATAAGGAGAGCTTATGATGGCGAATACGAGAATAAGCCGCCTTCGGGAGGCTATGAAGCTTCAGCAGCTGGAGGCTGTATGGATTACAAGCAATATCAACCGGCAATATTTGACGGGATTTACCGGCTCCTCCGGCTACGTATTGATCACGCTGGACAAGTCCTATTTATTGACGGATTTTCGTTATATGACGCAGGCCGCCGAACAAGCGGCAGGATTTGATATTGTGGAGCACGGCTCTTCTGTAACGGAGACCCTGAAGGGGCTGCTCCATGAGCAAAAGGTGAATCATTTAGGATTCGAGGAAGAGAACGTCGTATTCTCTGCTTATCTTGCGTATGAGCGGGATTTGAAGCCCGTGAAGCTGGTGCCTGTTGCAGGGCTTGTTGAAGGTTTACGGGTATATAAAGATGAGCACGAGCTGACTCTCATGAAGCAGGCTGCCGAATTGGCTGACCGGACGTTTATGCATATGTTGAATGTGCTCCGCCCAGGCGTGACTGAGCGGGAAATGGCGCTTGAAATCGAAGTGTTTATGCGCAAGCAGGGAGCGACGTCAAGCTGCTTTGATACGATCGTAGCATCCGGTGAACGTTCTGCATTGCCGCACGGAGTAGCCAGCGATCGGGTTCTGCAAAGTGATGAGTTTGTAAAAATGGATTTCGGGGCGCTTCTCAACGGCTATTGCTCAGATATTACGCGAACCGTAGTGATTGGCAAACCATCGGCTAAGCATCATGAAATTTATAATATTGTGCTCGAAGCGCAGCTTCATACGCTTCAGCATCTCCGCCCCGGTATGACCGGACGCGAGGCCGACGCTTTAGCCCGTGATGTAATAGCCCGTTATGGCTATGGCGAACAGTTTGGCCACAGCACAGGCCATGGACTTGGGATGGAAGTGCACGAGGCGCCGCGCCTGTCCAAGTTGAGCGATACTGTACTTGAGCCGGGAATGACGGTAACGGTAGAGCCGGGCATCTATATTCCAGGCTTTGGCGGCGTACGGATCGAGGACGATGTCGTCATCACTGAGAACGGAATTCGCAGGCTGACCGAATCGAGCAAAGACTTTACCGTCATTAATTCATAATGTACGGATGGAAATTGGGTAATTTATATTATCATATAGCAGTTGTGCAACTTATTTGATCCTATAGGAGGTTCTACTTGTGATTTCAGTTAACGATTTTAAAACGGGCTTGACAGTCGAATTTGACGGTGATATTTTTACGGTGCTTGAATTCCAGCACGTAAAACCAGGAAAGGGTGCGGCGTTTGTACGTTCCAAATTAAAAAATCTCCGCAATGGCAACACAGTGGAGAAAACATTCCGCGCTGGGGAAACCGTAAGCAGAGCGATGATCGAAAACCGCGATGTTCAATATTTGTATGCAAGCGGTCAAGAGCATACTTTCATGGATAATGAAACCTATGATCAATTTACTTTGTCTTCGGAGCAGTTGGAGTGGGAATTAAACTTCCTGAAGGAAAATATGAACGTGAAAATCGTCAGCTATCAGGGCGAAATTCTTGGCATTAACCTGCCAAACAGCGTGGAACTGCGCGTAGTGGAATCCGAGCCTGGCATTAAAGGGAACACCGCCACTGGTGCGACGAAGAACGCCAAACTGGAGACCGGCTTAAACGTGCAGGTGCCATTGTTCATTAACCAGGATGATGTTCTTCTAATTGATACGCGTGAAGGCAAATATATTTCCCGCGCATAATTTCCCGCGCAAATTTTTGTGAGGAAATGTATGCCTTGAATAGGGTTGCATCGTCCTCCACTCTACGCGAGTGGAGGAATTTTTTTGGATTGCTTTGGACTGTGAAATTTGCTGAAAACTTCGAATTTTGCTATGAAAAGCAATGGATTATTAGCGGTCATTCGTATTATACTGGTTTAAAGCTTTACTGCCTAAATATGAATTGATTATATCAAGCTTATAAGCCGTACTGCGAAATGGGAGAAATAAGATAGATTAAATTGGGGAGGGTCTGAGTTGGCTTTATACGTAATGAAATTTGGGGGAAGTTCTGTAGGCGATACAGAACGAATGCAGCGCGTTGCCCGGCGCATCGTGGAGAAGCAGGATGAAGGGCATCAAGTCGTAGTCGTTGTATCGGCAATGGGGGATACGACCGACGATTTGATCGATCAGGCAAAGCTGCTTAGCAAGGAACCGCCTTTGCGTGAAATGGATATGCTGATGACGACAGGGGAGCAAATTTCAATTTCGATGTTATCGATTGCGATACATGCGCTCGGCCGGAAGGCCGTTTCATTTACAGGCTGGCAAGCCGGTTTCAGGACCGATGCGGAGCATTCCAGGGCGCGCATTACGGATATCCGCCCAGAGCGTGTACAAGCGGCGCTGCAGGAAGGTAGCATCGTCGTCGTCGCTGGCTTTCAGGGAATGAGTGAAGAAGGTGAGATTACTACGTTTGGCCGGGGCGGATCGGATACGACGGCGGTTGCTCTCGCTGCGGCTATTTCGGCTGATTATTGCGAAATTTACACGGACGTGGACGGAATTTATTCCACGGACCCGCGCATCGTGAAAAATGCCCGCAAACTGCAGGAAATTTCCTATGACGAAATGCTGGAGCTGGCGAACCTGGGTGCGGCGGTGCTGCATCCGCGGGCGGTGGAATATGCAAAGCATAATGATGTACGCCTTATCGTTCGTTCAAGCTTTAATCATAATGAAGGTACTGTTGTTAAGGAGGAAGCGAAGATGGAGCAAGGTGTTGTAGTCAGCGGAATAGCTTACGATAAAAACGTAGCCAGAATCAGTATTTTAGGTGTATCTCATATTCCTGGCGTATTGGCTCAGGTGTTCGGTTCTTTAGCAGAGTCAAAAATCGACGTCGATATTATCGTTCAGAGCGGCGTGCAAAATGGGAAGGCCGATTTCTCTTTTACGGTAGCATTGACGGATCGCGAGAAAGCGCTGGACGTCATTGGAAAACTGCGCGACAACTTGCCATTCGATGAAGTAACCTCGGAGGAAGGTCTTGTGAAAGTGTCGATCGTCGGCGCAGGGATGGTCAGCCATCCTGGCGTTGCTGCAAAAATGTTTGATGTCATTTCGAAGCAAGACGTTAACATTAAGATGGTCAGCACTTCTGAAATTAAAGTATCCTGCGTCATCGAGGGAAGCAAGCTGCATGAAGTGGTCCAAGCGCTTCATACCGCCTATGGGCTCGATGCGGAAAGTCAGGTATTTGTCGGGGGACCGCAGGACCGGCGTTAATTTTTATCTATGAACAAATCGAAAAACGGCCTCACCTTTTATCAATTTTAAGGTGAGGCCGTTTTTTGTTTGTTGGATTGTAAAGGTGCTTTAAGTGATTAAATGGTTATTTGCACGATATATAAAAATTAAATGATCATTTATGTTATTTTATCACGCCCTTCAGTTTAAACATAATATAGGATCAGGGGCGGTGACCTGTCGAGTCACTACAAGCTCTGAGCAACATCAGCAGGGAGGACTAATGCGTGTTTGATAACAAAGAGAGCTTTAAGGATATGTTTAAGAAAGAGCTGGTCAGTCAATTAGGAAAGCCTGTACTGCAGGCTACGCATGCGGACGTATACCGCATATTGGGAATGCTGATCCGGGAGCGGATTGGTCCGGACTGGGCGAATACGAATCAGTCCTTGCAGGCAGCCAAGGCGCGGCAGGTGTATTACTTTTCGATGGAGTTTTTGATCGGCCGTCAGCTGGGGAACAATTTGCTGAATTTAGGCGTGCTGGAAATGGTTCGCGACGGTTTGGAGGAGTTGGGCTTTGATCTGGCAGCGGCCGAGGAGGAAGAGAATGATCCCGGTTTAGGAAACGGGGGGTTAGGTCGCTTGGCCGCCTGCTTCCTTGATTCTCTAGCTGCCCAGCAACTGCCGGGCCACGGCTGTGGCATCCGTTACCGCTATGGGTTGTTCGAGCAGAAAATCATCGACGGACACCAGGTTGAGCTGCCCGATTACTGGCTGCAGCGAGGCAACGTCTGGGAAGTTTGCCGTGAGGATAAGAAGGTGGAGGTTCGTTTTGGCGGCCAAGTACATATGTCGGAAAGGGAGAATCGCCTTCAAATTGAACTAACAGACTATGAAAGCATTTGGGCAATTCCCTATGACATTCCGGTCGTCGGAAGCGGTTCGAGCCATGTAAATACGCTGCGTCTTTGGAGTGCCAGACCCGGCAATGAGCCGATTAAACCGCTGGCAAGTAAAGATGGCAGCTACTATAATTATTTAAATTATTACCGATCCGTTGAATCGATATCTGAATTTCTGTATCCGGACGATTCTGAATATGAGGGCAAACAGTTGCGTTTGAAGCAGCAATATTTTTTGTGTTCTGCCGGATTGCAAAGTGTGCTGAGGACATATGACAAGCTGGGGCTGCCTGTACAATCTTTACCGGATAAAGTAGCTGTACACATCAATGATACGCATCCTACGCTCGTAATACCTGAGTTGATGCGGATTTTACTGGATGAGAAAGGCTGCTCATGGGAGCAGGCCTGGCATATTACGACCCGGACGGTATCGTATACGAATCACACTACTCTGAGCGAAGCGCTGGAAAAGTGGCCGGCCGGTATGCTGAAGCAACTGCTGCCCCGCATTTATATGATCATAGAGGAAATCAATACCCGTTTCTGTGCGATGCTGCTGCAGCGTTATCCCGGGGAGCAGGAGCGAATATCCCAGCTGGCGATTATTTATGGCGATCAGATCCGCATGGCTAATTTAGCGATCGCAGGCAGCTACAGCGTGAATGGTGTGGCGGCACTTCATACTGAAATTTTGAAAAATCGTGAGATGAAGGTGTTTTACGAGCTTTATCCGGAAAAATTCAACAACAAGACGAACGGCATCTCGCACAGACGCTGGTTAATTCACGCCAATCCGGAGTTGGCGCGGCTCATTACCGAGGCGATCGGCACACGCTGGATTGCTCAGCCCCAGGAAATGATCGGCTTAATAAAATATGCCGGAGACCCCGGCTTTATGGAAAAAATAACCGAAGTCAGACGGAATAACAAACTGAAGCTGGCCAAATACGTTCAAGAAAAGCTGAGTATCCATATCGATCCGGACTCGATCTTTGATGTGCAGGCCAAGCGATTGCATGCATATAAACGGCAGTTGCTCAACGTGCTGCACATGATGCACTTATATAATCAGCTTAAGGATAACCCTTCGGCGGATATCGTACCGCGCACATTTCTGTTCAGCGCCAAAGCTGCACCCGGCTATTATTTGGCCAAAAGCATCATCAAGCTTATTAATACGGTGGCGGATGCCGTCAATCGGGACCATGCCGTACGCGAAAAAATGAAGGTCGTTTTTCTGGAAAATTACTCGGTTTCCCTGGCGGAAAAAATAATTCCCGCCGCAGACATCAGTGAACAAATTTCTACGGCCGGGAAAGAAGCTTCCGGAACCGGCAATATGAAGTTCATGATGAATGGCTCGATTACAATTGGAACTTTAGATGGGGCCAATGTTGAAATGCATCAGATGCTGGGCGATGATAATATGTTTCTGTTTGGCTTGAATGCCAAGCAGGTGATGGAGCATAATCAGAAGGGCGATTATTGCCCGCGGCATATTTATGAAGTGGATTCCAGGGTGAAGGAAGTAATGGATCAGCTGATCCATCCGGGCCGCTTTTGTGCAGAGGGACAACATTTTGAAGCGATTTACCAATCGGTGCTTCATCATCAGGATGAGTTTTTTGTGCTCAAGGATTTTTCGAGTTATGTGGAGGCGCACTTGCAAATTGATCTGGCATATCGAAATGCAAGTGAATGGACGAAGAAATCCATTATGAATATTGCGCATTCTGGTAAATTTTCCAGTGATCAGACGATCAGGGAATATGCCTCTGGAATTTGGAGAATCGAGCCGCACGTTACTTGAGGGAGAGACAATTAGCCGATATTTTGGAAGGTCACCGTTTATTCGGGGCCTTCTTTCTATTTTTTTAGATTATAGAATTTATACATTTTCAGCGAATCTGAACAATTCTATAATCGCAAGAAAAACTTATAAATAAAAAGAGATGAAAGGGCATAAAGATAAGAGAAACATGGACAAGAGGGGGTGTTCTGGAAGCTATGCTTGATAAATACGTAACTAGCATGGCAGCTATCCGCATCATATCCGGCTCCATCGAAATTATTGCAGCACTCGTCATGTTTAGGCTTGGCCGCATCGATAAGGCACTGGCGGTAAACGCTATGCTTGCCTTTGTAGGGCCAACCGTGCTGATGGTAACGACGATGATCGGGCTTGCCGGAATAGCGGATAAACTGTCATGGAATAAAATGATATGGATTGGATGCGGTATTTCGTGTCTCTTAATCGGGATTTTGAAGAAATGATAGATTTCCCGGCATAAAGATCAAGTACAGGCCATACACATGAGATATAGCTTCAGTAAGGCGAACCGCCTTTAGTTACAGGAAAAACAAGCCTTATTCTTTTGGGGGTACAACGATGAAAAATTGTAGCTGGATGACTGTATTTCCCGAAAATATCCGTTCCCTATTACTCAAGCTGCCGCCTGCTTTGTTCTCAGGCCTGGAGGAAATCCGGCTGCGGGAGGGGCGTCCATTGGAGCTGAATGCCGCCGGCCGCCATTATTTCCTGACTTCTGCAGGCGGGATAACTAGCGATCCCTCCGCTGCCTTCAAGCCAGGCAAGCAGGAGAGCAACCGCCTTCTCGACCTGATTACGAATCATTCCTTGTACACGATGGAGGAGGAGCTGCGTAAAGGTTTTATTACTATTGCCGGCGGTCACCGTATTGGTTTGGCGGGCAGAACGGTACTGAGCGGAGGCAAAGTTGAGCATCTAAGGGATATTAGCGGTTTTAACGTTCGCATTGCAAGGGAAGTGCCTGGTATAGGCGACGGCATTTTGCCCAAGCTGCTTGACTTTAAGCACAGAAGCATTCATCATACTTTGATTTTGTCCCCGCCGCAGCAAGGGAAGACGACATTGATCCGCGACTTAGCCAGGGGGATTAGCAGCGGCGCATGGCAGCATCCGGACGCAAAATGGCCAGGCCTTAAAGTGGCGATCATTGACGAGCGCTCCGAGATTGCCGGGAGCAGGCGCGGGGTGCCGAGCTTCGATGTCGGTCCGCGGACGGATGTGATGGACGGCTGCCCGAAGGCGGAAGGAATCATGATGATGATTCGCTCCATGTCACCGGACGTTATTATCGTAGATGAAATCGGCCGCCCGGAAGATGCAGATGCTCTGGCTGAAGCGCTTCATGCCGGCGTCAAAGTCATTGCCACTGCCCACGGTTCTGACGTCCATGAGCTAGCTTTACGCCCCGCGTTGTCCAAGCTGGCCGATCCGCCTTTTTTTGAAATATACGCTGTTATTAAACGAAATGACAGCGGGCTTGCTTTTCGTCTATGGGATGACAAGCTCAGGGGAATATATGACGGAGAGGCAGCACGGAAAGGCAGGGAGAAATATGGTTAAAATGCTGGGCGCAGCCTTGATTGTCCTTGCGGCAACCTTATTCGGTTTTGCGAAGGCAAGGCAGTTTGCCAGCCGCCCCGCTCAAATCCGTCATCTGATCTTGGCGCTGAAAAGGCTGGAGACCGAAATCATGTATGGCTTTACACCGCTGCCGGATGCTTTGCAGCGCATCGCTAATCAGTGCAGTGAACCGGTCAAGTCCCTCATGGAGGGAGCAGCGGGCAACATGACTCCGCCACTGAACTGGACCGCGCAGCAAAGCTTGCAGCACGCCATAGAGACGGGATGGAAGCACACGGCGATGAAATCTGCGGAGAAGGATGTGATGCTTCAGCTTGGATTCACTTTAGGGACAAGCGACCGGAAAAACCAGATCGGGCATATTGCGACGGCGATCCGCCAGCTGGAGAGCGAGGAACAGGCCGCCCGAGAAGAACAAGCCCGCTACGAAAAAATGTCCAGAAGTCTGGGACTGCTTGGCGGAGCGTTTATCGTTATTTTGCTCTATTGATGATGATTCCCCTCTACATCCTCGATGATTGTCACTGCAAAATTGATCGTGAGGTGCCATATCAATGAACTTAGAAGTGAACGCCATCTTTCAAATTGCCGGGATTGGCATCATTGTTGCCATGATACACACGGTGCTCAAACAAATGGGCAAAGAAGACATGGCGCATTGGGTGACCGTGATCGGCTTCGTCGTTGTACTGTTTATGGTGATCCGATTGCTGGACAATCTGTTTCAGGAAATTAAATCGATCTTTTTATTCCAGTAGGTGATCCGGCAGTGGAAATGATACAGATCGTAGGATTGGGGTTAATCGCCACCATACTCATTCTGATCATCAAGGAACAGAAGCCGATGTTTGCATTTCTGATCGCTGTCTCCACAGGCATCATGATATTTATGTATCTGGTCGGCAAAATTGGCGGAATCATCGAAGTATTGGAGCAGCTAGCCGAATCCTCCGGTGTTCAGATGATTTATCTCAAGACGATATTGAAAATTATCGGCATTGCCTACATCGCTGAATTTGGAGCGCAGATTGTGAGAGATGCCGGTCAGGATAGCATCGCTTCCAAAATCGAACTGGCTGGGAAGGTACTAATCATGGTGCTGGCAATTCCGATTATCAGCATTATTATCGAAACCGTGATAAAGATGCTGCCTGTTTAACGAAATGGGGACAAGGGATGAAGATGACGGAACTGACTTGGCGACAACGTTCATTGATAATGATTGTCCTCGGAATTTTCATGTTGTGGCCATTACCGCATACTGCTGCAGAAGCAGAGGATGGATGGTTGAAGAGTCAGGCAGAGGAACTGCCTACGGATCAGGTGGAATCCTATTGGCAGGAGCTTATGAAGGAATATGGCGGTTTTTTTCCCGATCAGAACATCCCTTCGTTTATGGATATGCTGCTTCAGGACGGGGATGGGAACAAAGATGTGTTTAGTGTGAAAACAGGCCTGACTGGCCTGATGAAATATATGTGGCATGAGGTGTTGTACAGCGGGCATATATTGGCGACCATCGTACTGCTATCCGTGTTCAGCAGCATTCTGGAAACGCTGCAGTCGGCGTTTGAGCGAAAACAGGTCAGCAAGGTCGCTTATGCCATTTGTTATATGGTCATTCTTATTTTGGCCATTAATAGTTTTCATGTCGCGATTACGTACGCTACAGAAGCGATTCGAAGCATGGTTGATTTTATGATGGCGATGGTACCGCTGCTCTTCATGCTGCTTGCCTCCCTTGGCAACATGGTGACCGTCTCCGTCACTCATCCGCTCGTTGTTTTCATGGTTCATACTGTAGGGACTGTCGTTTACTCGATCGTATTTCCATTATTGTTCTTCTCGGCTGTTCTGCACATCGTAAGCTCGTTATCTGAGAAGTACAAGCTGACTCAACTCGCCAATCTGCTGCGGACGATAAGCATGTCGCTGCTCGGGGTAATGCTGACGATATTTTTGGGCGTTATTTCCGTCAGAGGAATTACCGGGTCGATTGCGGATGGCGTGACACTGCGGGCGGCCAAGTATTTAACCGGCAATTTCGTTCCGGTCGTAGGCAAAGTGTTCGCCGACGCAACGGACACTGTCATTTCAGCATCCTTGCTGGTCAAAAATTCGATCGGCCTGGTCGGGGTCATCATCTTGTTGTTTTTGTGCGCGTTCCCGGCGATAAAGATTATCACGTTAGCACTGATCTACAATTTATCGGCGGCTGTAATGCAACCGCTTGGAGAGACGCCAATCGTAACTTGCCTCGAGACGATCGGGAAAAGCATGATCTATGTGTTTGCTGCCCTTGCAGCGGTAGGCCTGATGTTCTTTCTGGCCATTACGATTATGCTGACTGCAGGCAATGTAACAGTGATGATGAGATAAGGCGGTGAGCTTGAATGGCCTGGCTTGCACAATGGTTGAAGGAAATCATTTTTGTAGTTCTGATGGCTGCTTTCATCGACCTGCTGCTTCCAAATCGTTCGATGGAGAGATATGTGAAACTGGTCGTAAGCTTACTTATTTTACTCACTTTAATCTCACCAGTCATGCGTATCTTTTCTCCGGAAGCGGAAAAAAAACTAGATCTTTCTTTTATGGATCAGTCTGGGGAGGAGTCTTCGGCTGACGTTACCACGGAAGAAATATTGCGGCAGGGGGAGCAACTGCGGATGAAGCGTGAACAGGAAGCGATGCAGTGGGCAAGCGAGCAAGCGGCGAAGCAAATGCAAGAGCAGATCGAGCGGGAAACAGGTCAAACCGTGGAGCGAGTTGTCGTGAAGCTGGAGGAGGCCGGGGAACGAGCGGAAGATAAGCTCAAATCCTCTGACAATGCAGACGGGTTAAGTATTCAAGCGGTAGAAGTTTATATTTTGCAGGATAACAGTGCGGAAGAGCATGGCTATGCAGGAATTGTGCATGGAGCGGTTGATGTGTCTGAAGCGTCTGGAGTGCCTAAAATGCCTGAAGTGCCTGGAGTGCCTGGAGTGCTTAAAGTGTCAGGAACGTCTGAATCGTCTGGAGCGTCTGGAGTATTTGAAGGGTTTAAAGAGTCAAAATCGTCTGGAGTGTCTGAAAAACCTAAAGCATTGGAAGCACTTGAAGCAGCTAGAGCATCAAAGGTATATGAAGCATCTGAAGCAGCTGAAGATCATGGGAACTCTAATGAACGCCAGCGTAATGAAACATCACGATTTGCGATTGCTCCGATTGAGCCTGTTCATATTGAAGTGTCAGAACCGCTCGAATTGTCCGGCCAGATACAAATGTCTGCACAGAATGAAGTGTCCAGGCAGTCCGGGGGAAACGAGACACAAGGCCAGTATAATTCTTCCGGCAATCTAGGCCAGCAGGTCACAAGCTCATATAGTTTGACAAGGCATATTAGCGACATCATATTTCGCGAATGGGGCATTCCCGGAAATGTAGTGCATGTCATCGTAAATGGAAATGACGAGTAGCAAGGGGGGATGAAAATGCTGAAATGGTGGAAGAAGCTCGAACAGCTCCTCGGACAAGGGATGGATGGGAAGAAGAAACTGAACACTTATCGAATACTGATTATTCTCGGACTAATCGGCGTAGCGATCATGCTGTTCAATTCGTTTGTAAATGTGAAGAAAATCGATTCAGGCGGAGCAGGGAGAGAGCCACCGGCAGAGCAGCAGGTTTTGATGTCCAGCCCTGATCCGGCAACTGCTGAAGGCACTTTCGAGGCCATAGAACAATCACTGGAAAATAAGACTAAGGAAATATTGGAGAAAATAGTCGGAGTCGGCTCGGTTGATGTTCTTGTAACGATTGACTCCACGGAAGAGCTCATCATCGGACGAAATACGAAGGACATGCAGCAATTAACGGAGGAAAACGATAGGGACGGGGGAAAAAGGCATATTACCCAGTATACCCGAGACGGTCAAATTGTGACGAATGAAGAGAGCGGAAATGAAAAGCCCATCGTGACGAAAAAAATCAAACCTAAAGTGCGCGGTGTATTGATCGTGGCAAGAGGAGCCGAGAATAAAACGGTGAAAAGCTTGATTGTCGATGCGGTGGAGAAAGGGCTTAACGTTCCGGAATACCGGATTTCAGTCGTTCCTCGAAAGCAGACTCAATAAGCGCCAAATGAACAGATACAGTAAGCCTTAGAGAGCAGAAGAGCTAAGACCCAAGGAACAGAAGAGCTAAGACTCAGAGAACAGGGCAGTATGCTCTGGAGATAAGGAAAGCAATAAGTACTCAGAATCAAAAAGCAACAAGCCTTGGAGAACGGGAACAAATCCCCTTGGGTCAAGAGCAATACGCCTCCGCGAACAGGACAATATACCTTAGAGCCAAAGGAGCAACAAGTCACAGAGAACAGGTGTGGTATGTCCAAGGGTCAAAGAACTCAAAGTACCTGGGTGGCAAATTGTGTATAAATCTCAGGGGGACAGCAATAGGATGCTCCGGAATGCAGCGGCCGGAAACTAGGAATAGTAAGGAGACAAGAATATGGATGATTAAAATTATTTAACTTTTGCAGATAAAAAGAGTTTGAATCTAGGTGTAAGTGGTGAGAAGATGCGCCGCATCGTTGGCCTGGAAAGTAAGGAAATGAATGGCTTGGCGAAAATTTGTTGGGCGATGAAGTCAGTGCTGCTATACAGCAACTGCCCGTCCGAGAAATTTGCAATGAAAGCAGGCAACTCGTCAGAAAAGCAATTAATAAGCTCTCGGCCTCTCGGCGCGGATTTGGCGTACTGCTTGTATCAGGTTGCTACCCGAGTGAATGTGTATGATTTTTCAAACACAATTGCAGGATGGGGCAGCTACCGAGTGAATGTGTATGATTTTTCAAACACAATTGCAGGATGGGGCAGCTACCGAGTAAATGTGTATGATTTTTCAAACACAATTGCAGGATGTGGCGGCTA
>NZ_KB907267.1 GCF_000381905.1 Paenibacillus fonticola DSM 21315
TTGTGTCAAGAGAACATAAATATATTTTTGATTAGGCGAAGATTTTTTAATATAATTGAAGAAAACTTCAACTAATCTGAGAGGGAACTGGCAATGATAAGTTATAAACCATTACAAAAATTGCTGATAGATCGGGATATAAAGAAACAGGAGTTATTAAAAATGACAGGGATCTCATCAGCAACGATGGCTAAATTGAATACGAACGAATATGTTTCTCTAGAAGTCATTGATAAAATTTGTGCAGCGTTGGATTGTCAGCCTGGTGATTTATTGGAGCATATTCCTGAGCATGAATAAAGAATGGAATAGAGCGTGAAATGATTTTGCAATAAGAGTTAGTTTTAAAAATATAATCAGATAAACACGCCCCGGCATAAGATAAGAAAATCTAAGGCCGGGGTGTTTTGCGAACGAAAGAATGTTATATGAAATAACAAGCGAAATATGGACATGGACGGTGGGAGCATGGAGGTCGTTGTAATAGAAGCTTCAAGAGCAGATAGACATCTGATTGAAAATCTAATTCAGTTTTACACTTATGATTTTACTGAATTTACAGGAGCAGCAATTCTTGAAGATGGTACTTTTCGGTCATTGCCTGATTTAGGCACATACTGGAGTGAACCAAATAAGAATCATGCATATATCATTAAAGCAAATGATGAAATTACGGGATTTACATTGATTAAAGAAATAGAAGGGACTAGAAAGTACAATTACTTAGCTCATTTTTTTATTTTACGTAAATACAGAAGATCTGGGATTGGTCGAAAAGCAGCAAAAGAAGTATTGAGTAAATACCAAGGGGAGTGGGAGTTGTATCAGTTGGAGAATAACATTCCAGCGCAGAATTTTTGGGATAAAGTAATCGAAGATATATCAGATCAGGAGGTAAAGGTAAGAATTGAGAACGGAAGAAGATATCAGAACTTCATTTGTAAGTGAACGAGGCCTTAGAGGATCTAACTACAATGTTAGTTGGGCTCTTTTTTTCACCACCTCTATTTTACAAATAGGCTATAATCTTGATTGATGATGGTTTGCTAAATCACGCGGAAATGGAAGAGGGTGAATGCATCCGCACCACCTAACTGCATTGCGGCCGATACGGATGAGGCGTCTGGTATTGAAAAGGTATATTAGAAATTTTAATATCAATCTTGATTTAACAGAGTTAATTAATAAATAACAGATATGGCTAAGACCTGTTAGTTTAGGTAAAGAGGATGTTCTATTTTTTTGAGAGACGATAAGGAAAGCTTTATAAAATTTGTGCAGCGTTGGATTGTCAGCCTGGTGATTTATTGGAGCATATTCCTGAACATAAATAGAAAATGGAATAGAGCCTCAAATGATTTTGTAATAATAGTTATCTTTCAAAAATATAATCAGACAAACACGCCCCAGCCTAAGATAGACGGACAGCTCACCCCTAACTGCGGTTGCGCAGTTAGGGGGTGGGCCGTCGTGAACACAAAAATTTTAAGTAAAATCTCGCTTCGTGCTGTCCTTTACGCAAAGTTCCACATCATGCTGACAAGTTTGGTTTAAGGAAACAATCGTTCTTCCGTAATTTACAAAAGTCATCTGTCCATTACCCCCCCAGTAAAGGATAGACTTTAGCTCTACCGCTTGCCGATGACCTCTATCATCAAGTTGGCACCAAGTCTGAACCCATACTGAAAAGTAGCTTCAGCATATATACTGTCCACGCTACTACGCAGGTCAAAATACTCCTCAAGCTTACGAAACGTTTCCTCACCCAATTGGTTTCGCCATTGCTCCGTTTGAACCGATATTTGTCGACTTAGAGAACGGTATTTTGGATGAGACGGCACAATAGCCTCAACAGGATCAAGTTCCCCCCGGTACAGGGCTTCCAGAATCGAATTCATATTTTCCCCCCATTAAGTATAATCGCATCACTTGAATGAGATTCCTGCACATGATAGGATATTTATGCAGTCTGCTCAATAAAGCGATTGCTCGATAGGAAGTGGCGGTGTTCTTCGTGGGACGCGCCGCTTCCTTCTTTATTTTTGGAGATCGTCATACATCTTTTCAATCCCTTTGCGGATCACATCTGAACGGTTCGTATTCAGCTTCTCGGTGCAAGCATCGAGCTTATTTAAAATGGCTTGATCGACACGTACTCGAATCAAATCGCTTTTGGGATTGTCAGATGGTGGACGCCCCATCTTTTTGGACGACATCGCTTCACCCCACTTTTTGTGTCCATAATAAATATATTATTGTAGCAACAAAAAGTCAATCCAAATACTGTTCGTTGCTTTTTCTTAATAGGTTAAATATTTATGAGCGAGAATGTCTCTTGTTATAGTAAGCATAGAAATTGGATAGATATATTCTCTTAGTTAGGGTACGCCTCTAAATCCAGTATTTTGTGAGAAGAGCAGTTTCTTTATTCCAGTGAGTTACCATGTAGATTCTGATTATATAATTTATGGAAAATACCACCTAAAGACAGGGGAATTAACAATAAAGTTAGTCGTAGCTTCCCCATACAAGGATTCAAATTGGAAATCCGATTATTATTTTAATCGTAGGTATGTGTTAACTGAATCAAAGAATAATAAATTGTTCCTAATAGACAAATATGGAAAGACGCTCAAAGATAGAATCTTTGGGAACATTAATTATAAAACGATTGCTTTTATGATAGTAACAGGCTTTATCTTCCAGCTTTTTCCCAAAAAAATGACGAAGAGCTGGCTAGTATCCTGTTAGAAGTTTAGATGAACTAGTTTTAATCACGAGACGACATTACGGTGAAGTCTCTATTTGCCGTTTCCTCTATTTTACAAATGGGCTATAATCTTGGGTAGTGATGGAGTGGGGCGAAGTTCGCGAAAAAGGAGTTAGATGAAAATCTACTAAGGATTGAAAATATGAAGGATCTAAAAAACAAAGCAGGTATATATTATCTTGCGGTAGCTACAGGCTATATTGGTAGAAGTGATGTTATTAGGTGGGCTGATTGTTGCATTGAACATTTAGATGTTCCTTACGATTTCATTGAACTCTCATTATCAGGTTCAAAATCAATTGAAGATACTTTGTCTTTTCTAAAGACTATTTATGGTAAGAATTCATTTGTGACCCCAATGTATATTATGCTTGGTCTTATTCGCTCGGATTTTATTAAGCAGAAGATATCTGAAAATGATTTCTTCACGTATATTTTTCGGTTGTATACCCATGGTTGTATGTCAGATAAAGATGTTGTTGAATTTTCTTTTCTAGATCGGTTAAGTGATGGATATTATTTAGCGACAGAAGGGATATACGGAAATACAGAATGTGTTGTACAAGAAGCTATTGATGAGTTAAAGCGATTTGAAGAATATAAAAGCTATCTTGAAGGAGTATTCTTGGAAGAGTAGAAAATTCGTCTATCACTGCATTCGCGGGGATTACGCCCTTGGGTTGTCAGAAGTATAATCACGGGAGTAGCTCAGACAAACACGACGCGACCTAACACAAGATCTATCTAAGTACGGGGCGTGTCGTAGATGCAAGGAACGTTATATTAAGATCTTGATAAAACTCAAACTAAGAATGGCTCGAATAACTACAGCAGAATCACCAACCCCGATGCCGTCGCGCCCGAGAATCCATCCTGTTGAGAAGCTGAACGTCATCCCCTATAACCTCGACTGGGGCGGCCAAAATCGCAAGCGCCTGATGGACGACCGAGGTGCTGAGAGCGGGCAAGGGGAAGGATTGGGGGAGTTTTTGGGTGAGCAGGGACATGATGAGTGAGAGAATTGAAGATCTAAGAGAGGGCTTAACTACAATGTTGTAGTTAAGCTCTATTTGTTGTTTCCACTATTTTACAAATATATTATAATCTTGGGTAATGAGGGAGGGTGGTGGTGGGGTGGGATTAGGAGGCAGTAACATCGTCAAAATGGAAGAGCCTCTTTCTTTTGCTTTTTACTTGAGCATTTTTACGCTGCAATCTTCGGCACTTTTAGTATGCAATAAATACCCGCCAACTTTTAACGAAAATATACGCTAAGCCTTCGGCCGGCTTAGCGTATTTCTTACTCTAAGCCCAATAGTTCGGGCGGTATAGCCCAGACCATCGGTCATTCAACTTCCTTTTGTTTCAGCGATCCCCTATGACCCCAAACGGGATCGCCTCCACTTTGTTTAGCTTCTAATAGCGCTCGACCGATGCGGAAATAAAGGCGCAACTTGTCATTGATCGCTTTTCCCGACTGTTGAAAGCAATCGGCGTGATTTCGTTTGGCTCGGTTGAATAGCATGCCGAGTATACGATCGTGCATATGGAAATGAGATCCTCATATTAGGGGATCTCCTTTGCAGATTTCAATGTGTTTTTAAATTTTATACTTGCTTTTAGATGTATTTATAATCTTTATATGCTAAAATATGTTAGAAATAAATTGAAAAACAGCAACTCCTTTTTTTAATGAAAAAAGGTAAGCGACATCACCAACCTACGGAGTGAGCCGATAGTGCTCAAACGATTATCAAAGGATGTTTAAAAGACATTGCTATCGGTGCTCCATGGGCCAGAAAGGGAAGTGTTGGGAATAACGCTCCAATGGAGAGCTTTTGGGCAAAGCCAAGCAATAATGGCTTAATGGCAGGCTTGTCAAAATACGCAGTAAATAACCATATGATGTCTGAAGAGATTGTGACACAATCAAAAAAATAAAAAAGAGTGTGAAATATGAAAAAAATATTAATGGTTTGTATTATGATCATGTTGATGCTAGCATCGGCTTGTGGAAATGTTGAAATGACATCAAATCCAAATACTTCTAGTGATCCTAAACCTGAAACGGATGAATCTATTATTCCAAAAAACACATCCGAATATTGTACTGTAGAACGTATAAATTTGGATAGTGAAACTGAAAAATATTTCTATGGAACTTGGAAAGTTGAGAAGCTTTTAGGATTTGCAAATTCATATAATGATGCTTCTGAATATCCAACAGGGCAAAAATTTATTGGAGATGAAATTATAGTCAATAAAGACTTTTTTTCATCAAAGGGACTTAAAAACTATAAGAAATATCAATATGAACTAAAGAATCCATTATATGAGATTACAGCGACATGTTATAACTCTCTCTCTTTTTATAGATTATATAAAATAGATATCCCAAACTTAAATGAAAATGATGTAGTAAAAGTAATAGATATAAGTGACCCTTCTACAAAAATGAGCATACCTGTAGGTATAGGTTTTTTTGTTGTTAATAACGATAGGCTTATCTTGTCATCAGAGGCAACTATTTTTGAGCTTAAAAAAATTACGAATGAAATGAATTAAGGTTATGTAATAAGTTCTGTACTAATAGAATAGAAAATATCCAGGAAGGTAAGGATATCCTATAAGCGATTCTGAAAATGCCTGTGAATATAATTTTTTAAACAAGAAAGGTCAGTTTAAAGGCTGACCTTTCTTGTTTATGTCGTAAAACGATTAAACTATAGTGAATATACTGGATATTTGTGAGTATATTTCATGCCTTTACAAAATAAAGTTGCTTCTTCATTTCTTCTTGGTTTTAAATTTCTATCATATGAAAATGCTTTGCTGACTAATTTTGAACAAGTATCAAGATCATCTGGTAGAATTGGGCCGATAAAAGGAAATATAAGAGCATGGGCAAGCATAGCTTTTACATCATCGGTTTTTAGCACCCCAGGACCTCCATTAAAAGTTAACGAAACAAGTGCATCAAACTGAGATTGTGTAAATTGACAACCTTTAGGAAGTACCAAGTCATTTACTGCCTTTACAGCCTTTGCAGTATCTTCAGTAAAAAAAGTATTTGCCTTAGACTGAGAAATTGGTGAAGTATAATCTAGTTTTAAAGACTTTGATAGATCATCAGCTTCTTTTTGGGTTAGAAGAGAATTTTTAGTATATACTTTAGTCTTTGTTATCAAATGTCCCCATCCAACTGTTGGATACCCTTTAGGATCTCCATAAAATTTCAAGGAAAATCCCTCATGTTTTTTGATAAGGTCTGCTCCACCTGTGCCTAAAGAAAAATTTGACATAATAAAAACTCCTTTGTATTTGTATTGTTATTAAGATTTCGAAATGCAAATTTATAAAGGAGATTACTAGGATAAAGGTGAGATTAGAAATGTATCCCTCATTTCCAATGGCACCATATAATGTCCTTGATTTCATTATAATATATAGCGTAACGTTACGCAATATATTATTAAAAAAGGTTTGCCTGTTAGAAGTTTAGATGAACCAGGTTTAATCGGAGACGACACTACGGTGAAGTCTCTAATTGTCGTTTCCTCTATTTTACAAATGGGCTATAATCTTGGGTAGTGATGGAGGGCGTTAGGGAGAGAAGTCACAGTGATACAAGATGATTAGAAGGTTCGCTAGTCACGCGAAAGTCGAGGGGGGACGAAGCTCACGACAAAGGAGTTTGTGAAATCATTGCATGAGTTGTTTTGAACGTAAATCAAGGTGGTGAATGAATATCAAAATACGCATAATAGGAGCATGTGGAAGCGGCAAATCTTACATCGCAAAAGAGTTATCAAAGAATTATGGAATAAACTATTACGAGCTGGATAATCTTGTTTGGGATCGTAGTGCAGAAAATTTACGATATCCGATAGAAGTAAGAGATTCAATGCTAGATGCAATCATACATAAAGAAAGTTGGATAGTTGAAGGCGCTCATTATAAATGGGGGCAGGAAAGCTTTAGGAAAGCGGATCTAATTTTTATTCTTCAACCTAATAGATTCATTCGTGATCTCAGAGTAATTCAAAGATTTATAAAGACAAGAATAGGTTTAGAAGAATGGAATTATAAGCAATCGGTAAAGAATTTATATCAAATGCTATTTATATGGAATCGTAGCTACGATCGGGAGGGGATGAATCAGGTACTTGAGATTACAGATGAATTTGCAGAGAAAAGAATAATAATTAAAAATAATCAAGAGATAATAAAACGGATTGAAAAATATTGTTAGCTATTCAAGTTAGCAAAGGAAATTAGAAGTAACTTTTTTACAATAGATATTGCCAATAATAAAAAAAGGAAGTGATTAACATTAATAAATCAAGAGCTAATATAATCGTATTTATTTTTTTATTATTTTTAATCCCATACGATTCGGTGATTGCAGCGGGTGATAATACAGAATTAAAAATTAGTATTGATGGCCATAAAGTCGATTTTATGGATGGGTTGCCATTTATTAATAGTTTGAACAATTGTGTATATGTACCAATGGATTTTTTTCAGGATGATAAAATACAAGCCCAAGCAACTTGGGTAGAAGATTTGAATCATGTATCTTTTTTAAGTAGAGACGGTATTGTTAGTTCCTTTTTTATAGGCAATGAGGATTATAGTTATTTTGAACTTGGTACAGATTATCGAGCTATAGTAAGAAAGAAAAGTATTGCGGTACCGATTCTAGTTGAAGGTAAACCATATCTGCCCTTAAGAGTCGTTGTGGAGACTTTTGGTATAAATGTAAGGTGGGATGGAATAAATAAAGAGGTAATTTTGGAAACAAGTGATGAATTTAGAGATAGCCTTGAAACCGGAAAGGAATGGAGGGAGCTGCTTGAATTTATAGAATCAAATCCTGTTATATATGGGAATGTAGAATAGTTACGGCAATTACTAGCAGCTCACCAACTTCAACGCCGTCGCGCCCGAGTAAGTGAATTGAAGATTTAGAGAGGGTTTAGCTACAATGTGTTAGTTAGGCTCTCTTTGTCGTTTCCTCTATTTTACAAATGAACTATAATCTTGGGTAAAGAAGGTACATGGGTAGTAAGAGAATAGTTGTGCCTTAATCAACGATTTAAGGGGGAGTTAACATGATAACAGAACTCAATAAAAAAGATTTTTATAAGATAAGACATATCACTGATAAATGTAAAAATATCGAGGTTCGGGCTGTCATTCAGGGGAATAATCCAGGTACGGTCTATGTGGACCATCCAACGGAGCCTACAGCCGCTTTAATTTGGATCCAAGGCCAACAAAGCTTTCAACTCGTTGGAGATCCTCAGAGTAAAACATTTTTAGAAAGTTTAGAAGGATACATGAGCACTAATATTGAACCCAAATTAAAGGAACAAGATATTAATTGGGTTGAGATTGGAGTTGAAATGAATACTTGGGATAAAACCATACAATCCATATTTAATAATCGTAAACTTTCGAATGATATTCAACATGTGTTCTGTTTGAAAGGAAAATCAAAATCGATAGAGACTCAAGATAATAAAATAACTATTCGAAAAATGGATATAGATTTGTTGAAGTCAAGACAATTAGAAAACCATTCTTTTTTAGAAAAGAAAATACTTTGTTTTTGGGATTCAATAGATTCCTTTTTACAGCAGGGATTTGGTTACATTGCTGAGTATAACAACAGTGTTGTCAGTTTATGCTTTTCGGCATTTGTTATAGATCAGACGCACGCTATTGATGTAGAGACTCTAGAAATGTACAGAAGGAGTAATTATGGCACAGCAGTAGCTAATGCATTTGTACAAGAATGCATAAGAAGAGGAATTCATCCTTATTGGGATTGTTCTCCGGAGAATACCGGGTCTATTCGAATAGCAAAGTCAATCGGAATGTCACCGGATTTTGACTATCAAATATTTTGGTGCAGCATATAACACTGTGTTCAAGTGACGGGGACAAGAATAAGCTAAACAACAAACGACCCGGCCTGAATCAAGAGATATCTAGGGGATTCCACGGGGCTAAAATCAACACAATGATACGTCGAAACGCTTCAACTAATTGGGAGAAAAAGGGGGGGATGAAATGTTGAAAAAGGTTGTAGTTATTGTAATTTCTATGTTTGTCGTTGCAGGGACTGCCTATGCAGGATCGCTTTGGGGGAGTTACAAGGGGTACCCAATAATTAAGATTACATCCAACGGAAAAACTATTAACATGCCTGATGTACCCGCGATATCCATGGAGGGACGCCCCCTTGTGCCTGTTTCTTTACTCAAAGAAATAGGTGTTAAAGCAGACTTTGATGCTAATAAACAAACTGTAGATGTTAAGGTGCCACAAAATAACCTATCAGTGACAGAACTGAATAAACGATTTGATAGTATTGGTGCTCTTGTTGCCTACAATGAATTAGGGAATGTAATTACGGAGGGTACGGCTTTTTTTACGAACGGGTTTGTAGTCACAAATTATAGATTTCTATTGTTAGCAGAATCTTTCAAAGTTTACGTAAGTAATACCGGGAAGAATATTGAATTTGGGAATCTCGATGAGATAGTCGCCTTTAGTGACCCTGGGGTGAGCCTTATTGGTTTTCCTTACGAAACCGATAATTCTTTATCCATAAGTACAAAAAAACCACAAAAAGGGGATAGAGTTTATTCCATTTGGAACGAGATGAATGGCCTAAAAATTAGAGAAGGAGTCATACTTTCGGTTGAATTGGATGGTTCGTTCAATCATAGTGCCGAGAATGACTCAGGGGAGGGCAGCGTGATTCTTGATGAAGAAGGAAATTTAATTGGTGTTACTGGTGTTTGGAGTCTCTTTGACGAAGACAAATGGAAAAAAGTAATACCAGTACAAAAACTTGAAAACTTAATGAAGAACGCTAATAAATTTAATAAGGAGAAGAAATGAAAAAATATTTATTGTCTTTATCATTGATAACCCTATTAATGGGCTGTAATAAACCTGAACTAATATATAAAGCCCCAACCAATGAACAAATAGCTGATTATGTACATAGTAATAGTCTAGATTTAGAAGATAGTATATGGATTAATGACTCAGCAATCATTTTACTCAAGAATTCATTAATTACACTTTATGCAGATCAGCATGGAAAGGTATATGACCAAAAAACATCATGGGGAATAAATTCTTCAAATCCAGTGTTTGTAGGAAACGGCAACCCATTCATAGCAGTTTTAATTAATGATAACTTGTTAAGTTCTGGTGCTGATCGTATCTTAATTACTTATACTAATGGTAAATCCTATTCAAGAGGAATTACAGGAAAAAAGGGTTATTTGATTCCCAATGCGGAAATTAGTGAAGTAAATGAAATAATAATATTTGATAATGATGGAGAAGAACTTTACAGGAAGCTTTTGTAACCCAGAACGAGGGGACGTCACACAAACTTTATTCACGCTGTATGACCTAACGGTCTCTTGGTTGTCTGGGATTGAGGGAGCTTCTGGGTGAGTAAAGATATGGTGAGGGAATTGAGGTCTTAATAAGGAGTCTAACTACAATGTTGTAGTTAGGCTCTTTTTGTCGTTTCCTATATTTTACAAATGGGCTATAATCTTGGGTAGTGATGAGGGAGGGATTTGCGAATACCTAAAATCAAGAATAGAAAGAGCGGATCAGTATGAATGAACTTTCTGTCGAGATGCAGAGAAGTAAGTATGTTGATTTAGAACATCCAGTAATATTAATTGATGGGACCCCACTCGATTTATATCTGAATAATTTGTATCCAGATAATTTGTATTTAGGACTAATTCCTACAATTACTGATTGGATTGGTTTGAAGGAAGAAACGGAATTAGTACTTGATCGATTCTATTCGGATCATGAGAAAGTTATTCTACCTATTCTAATGTGTCCAGATGATTGTGATTTAATCTGCACAATAGTTGTTGCTGAAGTAATAAAGAAGGATAATCAAGTACTATGGAACCGGCTCGGAGTGGATTTAAGTAAGCTAGGAATTCCTTATAATTATGAATTAGTAGGTACTGAAGTCGACTGGTTAAACTTGGTGCCAAAAATGAAGTTTGATAGGAACAACTACATTGAGAATCTTAAAACAGTATATAAACGATTGGGTTGAATAATGAAGATATTTTCAAAGAAAAATAATGAAAATAATCAAGATATATTATCTGTTGGTATGGAAATAGAGACTAGAAAAGTATACAAAAATATAACAAAAGTAAAAGGACGAATGGTTCCTGTTATGATTGGAGAGTTTCTCTGTATATTAATGGGAATAAGTTGTCTGAAGACGAAGTGTTTGTAGAGGAAGAGTTTTTCAAGTCCTTACTTCATCCAGGAAAATACCCTATGTTCACATGTACTTGTGGGATATTTGGTTGTGGGGGCTATCATGTTGAAGTTATCCATGGGGACAAAAGTGTGATTTGGTTAACAGAGCAATCCCCTTTCGAGGATCGCTCCATCAAAAGTTCAAATAAGTTCATTTTTTCATGGGATCAAATTATCAGGTTTTCAGAAGAGTTAGTACAAAAATTTGAGAACCTCAAAAGCTTAATGAATACTAATGACTTAGATTTTGGTTTTGATGTTGAAAGGTATAACCGGATAATAAATAAAGCTATTGAAAGAAAAACAATCAATAACAATTTTTAAGGTACACGATTACTCCAGAGACATAAAAAACCGCACAGAGTGCTTAATTCAATTTCGTAATTCATGTTCAATATCCTTTAGGCGGATCGTCTTACCTTGTTTAAATTCTAACTCTGCTTGCTCAATTGCTTTCAGGTCACTTTCACTTAATTCCTCATCATCATAAGGAATGTGTGCATCTAGGGGATTGCTTATGAGACGTTTTAAGAAGTCAGCAACTAAAGGAATATCCCTATTTGGTAATTAATGGATTAAATTAGCTAGATCTTTCTTGGATACGGCCATTTTCAACAGCCCCTTTCATTACGAATGTAGCCAATGAAATTCAAGAATATTCATTCATAATAACACATACTTGAAGTTGTCGGTAATTTCAAAGAAGCGAGTAGACAGTGAAATTGTTTCAGCGAATAACCCGACGAGGCTATGAGATTTAAGGAAGTGAACAAATGTATATTACTGGGGATCTGCATGGATATATCGATATTAGTAAGTTGAATTCAAAACGTTTCCCACAGAACAGTAGGCTAACTAAAGAAGACTTAGTTATCATAGCAGGGGACTTTGGATTAGTATGGGATAATAAAAATGATGAAAAATACTGGCGGAAGTGGTTGAATAATAAGAATTTCACGACCCTGTTTATTGATGGAAATCATGAGAACCATAACATGCTGGATTCCTATCCAGTCGAATATTGGAATGGCGGTAAAGTACATATTATTAATGATAGCATTATTCATTTAATGAGAGGTCAAGTCTTTACTATTAACGGGTATAAAATTTTCACGTTCGGTGGTGCCAATTCACATGATAAGGAACACAGAAGAGAAAACTATAATTGGTGGGCGAGAGAAATGCCATCCAAGGCGTTTTATTTGCTAATATTAAGCAGATACGGGATTGAAAGAGTGCTAGTCCCTTATAACCTAGGAGATTTAGGGAGTATTGATGATATTAATATTGAATCTATAGGTGATAATTTAACCCTCCTAACACGTCATTAAGAACGCGTCGCAGATGCTCGAATCGAGGAAAAGGAAGATCTTCATGAAGCTAATGCCAGAATATGCACAAATCTTAATTGTGGGAGTAGTATTTCAGAATTCATGGACTTGGTATATTACTGAAAGAGAGTATTGGTTTTTGAACATAGAAATGGAAGAGAGATTTGGGATTGAAGTTCTTGATGAATCAACTGCGGAGACTTTTTTACATAAAATAGAGGAATATAAAGTATCAACCTTAGAACTGACTGATATGATCGTGGAGCTTAAAAATGTATTCCAGTATTACGACGAAGTGTTAGAATTTTTACCTACAATTTATGTCGATTTTGATAAGAGAGAATTCTATTCGTCATTTCCAGAGCCTATGTCTTTTGAAGATTATGTTCCAGAAGGTTGGATAGGCGAGTATGAAAGCTTCTATGAATTAGTGCCGGTTGAGGAAAGATATTGGCTCGTTGACAATGAAAATTTATTTGAAAAATTATACAAAGATCTGAGGAAAACTTGGTTTGATATTTAATTCAGGAAACTCGACTTCTGATAAACTCTGCAAATGAAAAGGAAGTGAAGTCATGATCGTTATTTTTTGTTGTGAACCATTTAATGATAAAGCTGTTGATGCATATTATGAGAGTGAATATTTAGGTGCTAAATCATTAGGACTCGATGTTTGTTTAATTTCAATGGAGGATCTGCTATTAAACAATGTAAGTAAAGCGTTAAGAAGTGTTCCAACCGTAGAAGATACGGAAATTGCAATTTATCGTGGGTGGATGCTTAAGCCGTATTATTATGAGCTTTTATATAAAGGATTGTTAGCTAAAAATATAAAATTAATAAATACCACTGAAGAATATCTGGAGTGTCATCACTTCCCTAATGCATATAACCATATAAAACATAGAACTCCGCTTAGCTATTGGCTTGATATTGAAACAATGAATACGAATAATTTAGATGATATTCTAGATAGATTCGGTGAAAAGTCCCTTATTGTTAAGGATTATGTGAAGTCTAGAAAGCATGAGTGGGAAGAGGCGTGTTTTATTCCGTCAGCAGCAAATAAAACTCAAGCTCTTCAAGTCATTCATAATTTCATACAAAGGCAAGGCGAGGAGTTGAATGGCGGTATTGTATTAAGGGAGTTTATACACTTGGAGGGAATAACAAAACACCCCATAAGTGGAATGCCTTTATCTAAAGAGTATCGTTTATTTTTCGTAAATAATAAGTTAGTTCATAGGTTTGAGTACTGGGATGAAGCTACTTATGATGTGGAAGATAAAGTGAATATGGATGAGTTTTTAGAAATAGCGAGGGGAATTAGAAGTAACTTTTTTACAATAGATATTGCCAAGACCGCAGCAGGTGAATGAATTGTAATTGAAGTTGGTGACGGACAGGTTTCAGCATTGCCTGAAAAGGTGAGAGTAGAACGATTTTATCAGTCAATTAAGAGCTTGTGAGTGAATTATAATATGATTAATTAATGAGGAAGGTATATGAGAAGATTGGATTTAAGAAAAAGAAATTATTAGAGAAACATGAATGGCATGAAGGGGAATACCGGGATTGTTGGCTTCTTGAATATGAAGTGCAGAAATGAAAAATACATGTTGTTATTGAACTTCGATGGCAGCTGCATCCCCTAAGATAAAGCTATCCAAAGGAAATGGACATCTCGAGTAAATTGAGGCTAGGCGAAAGTCCTTAATAAGGAGTTAATCAATGAAGATAGAACCGAATAAAGAATTTGCTTGTAAATTAAGCATCATGCTGGGGAGTAAATTAATCCGGTATAAACACTTCCAGTTGTTTTGCGATGATATAATTCTTGAATATACAAAACCACCGTATTGGATAATTGAATTGGCAACAGTGCGCTTTCAAGGAAGCGCTATCGAAATAGTCAACAAATATATCAATTCAGAACCATTTATTGATTTTTATAATAGTCATTTGTTTGATCAATACATTGCTTGTTTGTACATAAAGTACGATCGAAGAGAAATATCTTGGGCTAGTTTTCTACTTGAGTCTGGACAATATGCTGACAATTGCCAAAGTGTGAAAGAACCCTGTGAGTATTTTTTTGATTTATTAACGAAGTATGAGGACTCTGATTTCAATATTGACCTCGAATATAATCAAAAAGCAGAGATACAAAATAAATTCGCTATGGAAATCGAAGAAATACAATCTATTTATGATATATTTAGAGGTTATTACAAACAGTTCATTAATAAGGAAAGAAAAGCACCTTAGTAGGGATTACGAAGAAGAAGAGTCAACGTCTAGCACTGTATCTACTTTGAAGTATTACTGAGATCAGCAGAGAAGTTGTTTCAGTTATCCTTCTATAAGCTTCTAACAAATAACTTAATTCCGAGACTTCACTTTCGTGGAGTCTCCTTTTGTGGTTTCCGCTATTTTACAAATAGGCTATAATCTTGGGAAGGGTGTAGAAACCTGTAGAAAGTTGTAGAAATATAGTAGGGCCGGAGTGCTCAGCCATATGTTCATAGGATTTTTTCTAAATAAAGAGGGGTCTCATTTGAATTTCATGTAAAAATTATTGCAGCTATGTTCTAGCAACTGGAGGTGGATGTGATGCAGGTTCGGAAGATTAAGATAGTAGGAACGGGTAAGTATTTGCCGGAGCAAGTGATTACAGCAGAAGACTTAGATAAAAAATTAGGTGTGCCCAGCGGATGGGTGCTGAAAAAAACAGATGTTAGCGTTAGACATGTTGTAAAAGAGGAAACCGCTTCTCTCATGGGAGCAAGGGCCGCGGAGGCTGCGTTAGAGGATGCTGGGCTTACTTTTTCGGATATCGACTGTCTTGTATCGACAAGCGGCACCGTGGAGCAGTCCATTCCGTGCACGGCTTCTTTAATCCAAAAGGCATTGGGACAAGAGCATTCTGGAGTTCCTGCGTTTGATATAAATTCTACTTGTTTAAGTTTTTTAACCGGACTGGATGTTATGTCTTATATGGTAGCGGCAGGGCGGTATCAACGTGTTCTGCTCGTAGCGACGGAAGTGGCTTCGGTTGGCTTGGATTGGTCTCATAAAGAAAGTGCGGCTTTGTTTGGAGATGGGGCTGCGGCTGTGGTGATCAGTAGGGCAGAGGAGGATGAAGCCTCCCAGATTATCTGTTCCTCCATGCAAACATACAGTGCGGGAGCCCATCTCTCCCAAATTAGAGGCGGAGGGACGAAAATTCATCGCCGGCATACCGATGAGATAGAGCCATTCTTATTTGAAATGGATGGACGAGCGATCTATAAAATGGCGTCACAAATATTGCCGGATTTTGTCGATGCTTTATTCCAAGTGGGGGGCTGTCAGATGACCGATCTGAAGCTCGTCATTCCGCATCAAGGCAGCGCGATGGCTATGCGATTGATATCGAAGAAGCTAAGGATAGCGGAACACCAATTAATGAATATTTCACCGACGCACGGAAATACGATTGCCGCATCGATTCCGATGGCTTTGCATGAAGCTATCAAGCAAGGGCGGATCAAGCGGGGAGAGCGGCTGTTATTGTTAGGCACATCAGCGGGCTTCTCTGTCGGAGGAATGATCCTTGAATACTAACTCCAAGCAAAGAATGCGAGAGGAAGAAGGGCTAGAGAGGCAAGGAGGACAAGCAGAACAAGAAGGACATCAGCGTATCCTGTTAACAGGCGGAAGAGCGCCGGCTACCTTGGATTTAGCTCGTCAGCTTGCTGCGGCGGGGCATCAGGTATATATGGCGGAGAGCTGTCCGGTTCACCTTTGTGTTCATTCGCGCGCGATCGTCCGAAATTATAGTGTGCCAAAGCCCAATGAGGATTCAGATGGATATATTAGCGCACTCCAAGAAATTATTATGCTAGAAAAGATAGACTGGCTGATTCCAACTTGCGAGGAGATATTTTTTGTTGCCCGAGGCTTAGAGCGTTTAAGCCAGCATTGCTGTGTTTTTACGGATTCACTAGACAAGCTGCGGCGCTTACATAGTAAATGGGAATTTATTGGTCAGACGAGGGAGTTTGGTTTATTAGCACCAGCAACAAGTCTATTAACCTCTCAAAAGGATGTGAAGGCCGCTTTGGCTGTCCCGGGGAGATGGGTTTTTAAGCCGGTTTATTCCCGTTTTGCGGCCAAGGTTTTCATGGTGCAAACGAGGGTAGCGAGTACAGTTGCTAAGGGCGAGAAGAACAAGGAGCCAGATGAAACAGAAATACCAGATGAAGCTGAAATATTGGAAAAAATGAAGCATCTCTCTCCACAGCAGCCTTGGGTTGCACAGCAATTTATGGAAGGAACAGCCTATTGCAGCTACAGCATAGCCAAGCAAGGGAAACTGACGGCTCATGCGGTTTATCCCGTGAAATTTACGGCTGGCCCTGGTGCTTGTATTAGCTTCGAGGCTGTACATCACCCAGAAATTGACCGCTGGGTCCAGCACTTCGTGAGTTCAGAGCGATTTACGGGGCAAATCTCCTTTGATTTTATCGTCACCGATGCGGGCCAAGTCTACTCTATTGAATGCAATCCAAGAGCAACAAGTGGAATTCACCTATTCCGAGCGGAAGATCAGCTTGATCAGGCGTTTTTTTATACTGAAGAAGGGCCAGAGCAGATCATCACCCCGCACCCGGGTCATAAAGCGATCATTTCTTTAGCGATGTTGTCCTATGGATTGTTGTCGATTCGTTCCTGGTTCAAATTCAAGGAGTGGCTTCGGTTGCTTATGGGCGGCAAAGACGTTGTGTTCCGATTGCGAGACCCGCAGCCGTTCCTTCAGCAGTTTAAGCTTCTGTGGTGGAATGTCAAAGTAAGCAGGCAGCAGCATATCTCGATCTTAGAAGCATCAACGCATGATATTGAATGGAATGGTGAGGAAGTGAAATGAGTACAAGCGTACTAGTGACAGGCGGGACGGGGTTTCTCGGAAGGAGCCTAGCACAAACCCTAAGTAAGCTGGGATATCAGGTTACAGCGACTGGACGAAATGAATCCATAGGGGAGGAATTGAAAAACGAAGGTATCGCCTTCATCCCCTGTGATCTTGCGGACACCGAGCGGATCGTTCAGCTATGTGCTGGACAAGACTTTGTGTTTCATTGCGGCGCATTGTCTTCGCCTTGGGGGAAATATAGCCACTTTTATGATAGTAATGTGATCGGTACCCGAAATATATTGGAAGGCTGCCGGCAGCATCAGGTGAGCAGGTTGATTTATGTGTCGACACCGAGCTTATATTTTGATTATACCGATCGCTTGAACGTACCAGAATCAGCACCGCTTCCGGATCAAGCCGTGAATGCGTATGCCGCAACGAAGCGTCTGGCCGAAGGAGAAGTGGATCTTGCTTTTGAGGCAGGACTTCCCGTGATTACCATCCGTCCTCGTGCGATCTTTGGCCCCGGGGATCAGGCGATACTTCCGCGGCTGCTTCAAGCGAACCGACAAGGACGCGTTCCCTTAATTCATGGCGGCCAGGCTCTGATGGATTTGACCTACATCGATAATGTGGTTGATGCGCTAATCCAATGCATGTCCTCCCCTGCATCGACGCTAGGCAAAAAGTACAATATTACCAATGGCGAGCCGGTAGCATTGATAGATTTACTTCAGCAATTATTTGATAAGCTGGGGGAACCGCTGCGCGGCAAGCATATTTCCTATCCTCTGGCCTACGGGGCAGCCGCCTTGCTAGAGTGGAAAGCCCACCTGACCAGGAGTAAAAAGGAACCTCTGCTCACTCGCTATACGGTGGGTCTATTAGGAAAGACGCTTACGCTAGATATATCAGCAGCGAAACAAGATTTGAACTATACTCCACGTAAAAGTATTGATGAAGGGATATCCGAATATGTCACATGGATCAAACAACGAGACTCACTTATTTAGCACCCGTGTTAAATTGACTCTGTTCTCGGCGGGAAGCTGTTCCCAATCTGAGAAAATAACGATCCGTGGCGGAGAGTGGCGGACGATTCAAATTCCTGCCCTGTTTGCCTGCATGGAGCATCCAAGGTTAGGCCCCATCTTATTTGATACGGGGTATTCGGAACGATTCTTCCAAGCAGCAAGTCGTTTTCCTTATTCGCTCTATCGAAGGGCGACCCCTGTTTCTATCACAGAAAGGGAGACGGCGGTCTATCAATTACAAGAGGCAGGGATTGAATTAAGCGACATTAAATATGTCGTTTTATCCCACCTTCATGCAGATCATATTGCCGGGGTTTGTGATTTTCCTGAAGCTTCGTTTATTTATTTAAAATCAGCTTACGATAAAATGAAGCACCGCAGAGGGCTAGCGGCGGTTCGGGCAGGCTTCCTGCCGGACTTATTACCGGGTGATTTTGAGGAGCGTTCTCTACCGATAGATGAACAACAACGGATCTCGCTGCCCTCTAGTTTTCCATTTGAGCGGGGCTTGGATCTTTTTGGCGATGGAAGTGTGATTGCAGTGGATTTGCCAGGACATGCTGCTGGTCAAATTGGCGTTCTACTTCATACGGGGGATCAGCCGTATTTTTTATGTGCGGATGCTGTATGGTCCAGTCGAGCTTACCGTGAATCCCGGCCTCCCCATTGGCTGGCTGGCCTGATTATGGATGATCGGCGGCAGTATCAAGAAAGCTTCCAGCGCATATGCCAATTCCACAAGCAGCACCCAGAATATCGAATTATTCCATCCCATTGCAGTGAAATCGGGGAATCTCTTACATAGGGGAGGGAGTCATGTTGATCGACAAAGGAGCGATTGTATACCACTATTTACGGACAAAATTTCATCAAAGGCCGGCCAATCGCGGGGAGATTGAACAGTGGCAGGAACAGAGAGTGCTAAGCCATGTTCCTTTTGTCCGCAAGCATTCTGCTTTTTATCGCGAGCTTTGGAAGGAGTATACGGATGCCCAGTGGCGGCAATTTCCGATCATGGATAAAGAGCTGATGATGGAGCATTTTGACCCATTAAATACGGTGGGAATCACGAAAGAAGAAGCTTTTGCCGTGGCGTATCAAGCGGAAAACAGTCGGGACTTTGCCCCTACCATCGGTTCGATTACGGTCGGACTCTCATCAGGGACATCTGGAAATCGCGGTATTTTCCTCGTCAGTCCGCAGGAAAGAAGGGCATGGGCTGGAACAGTCCTCGCTAAAATGCTGCCTCATTCATTGCTGCAAAAGGAGAGCATCGCTTTTTTCCTGCGGGCGAATAGCAATTTATATGGCAGTGTCGGCAGCCAGCGGCTTCAATTTCATTATTATGATTTGTTAAGTCCGGTTCAGGAGCATATTGAACGATTGAACGAGCAGCGTCCAGGATTAATCGTCGCTCCGCCATCGATGCTCCGGATTTTGGCTCAAGCAAGTCAACAAGGGCATTTGCGCATCCATCCCCATAAAATCATCTCTGTTGCTGAAGTGCTGGATCCGTTGGATCGGAAGGCCATAGAGACGCAGTTCGAACAAAAGGTACATCAAGTCTACCAATGCACGGAAGGATTTCTTGCTTGTACTTGTTCGCATGGCACCCTTCACCTGAACGAAGATATTGTAATCATTGAAAAAGAATATTTAGATCAGAAGCTTGGTCGATTTGTCCCGATCATTACGGACTTTTCGCGAAGGACGCAACCGATCGTGCGCTACCGCTTAAATGATGTCCTAACCGAACGTGCTGAGCCATGTCCTTGTGGTTCTCCTTTTCTAGCATTAGAGTCCATAGAGGGACGCTGCGATGATATATTCTATGGCTACAGTGTACATGACAACAAGCTAAAGCCGATATTTCCTGACTTTATAAGCCGGGCGATTATTCATGCTTCCGAGAAAGTGCTTGAATATTTAGCGATTCAACATTCGCCTGACCGCGTTGAAATTGTCTTGAGGGTCGATGAGGCTGGCTCTAGTTCTGCACCCATTGAACAGCAGATCACTCATGCCATGAATGATTTATTTCTTAAAATGAATTGCAAGCCGCCAGCCATTGAATTTAGCTTATATGATCAGGGTGTTCACGCTAAATACGATAAGCATGGGGAGCTAACCGACCTGAAAAAACTGCGCCGCGTGGAAAGGAGATTTCAGCTTGGAGAGGATACAGATCCGTTTATATGATGCAGATACCATAGACGATCTCCCATGGCCGGACACCAAAGATGGGCAGTACGCTAAACAGTTTCTTGTGCCATTCGTGAAGCGCCAGCCCTCGCATTATATCAACAATATTCAAGCGAAATATATGGCGGTATTTCTTGATGGTATCGTGCTGCCTATTTCAATCACTGAAACGCAATATGACAATTCCTATGTATGCTCTCCTTATACGCATTATGTAAGCTATGCCAAGCAAGAGCTCGTATTGCTCCAAAATGCACTGCTGCGTAAAGGCTTGTCAGCCCTGCTCGGCGGATTAGGGCAATTGTTTAAAGCGAGCCAGATCAATAAGGCGGTCCATGTAAACAACTGGTTCGTCTCAACGAATTTATATCCCGAATTAACACCGGATCAACTAAGGGCGCTGCACTCTTTTTTAACCGAGCAGTTCCCTGATTATGCGATCATTTATCGATCCCTTAATGAAGCGAACCATGAGGAGCTTATGCAGGAGTTTCGCCAATTCAATTATAAAATGATAGCATCCCGCCAAATCTATCTCGTTCATCCTAGCCAGTCTACCTTTTTAAGTTCCAAGTCACGCAAGCTGTTAAAAAAGGACTATGCCTTAATCGATCGTCATGGCTATGAGATGTTAGATAATGATCAATTGTCAGATCAAGATATTTCGCGAATATTGGAGCTGTACAATGCTTTGTATTTGCAAAAATATTCGATGTACAATCCGCAATTTAACGAAGATTTTATCGCTCTCGCGATTAAGAATAAGATTCTTCATCTTCAGGCGCTTCGGAAAAATGGGCGTATTGATGCCGTGATAGGTTATTTTTGCCGCAACGGAGTCATGACGACCCCATTGCTTGGTTACGATCTTTCTTTGCCAAGAGAAATCGGTTTGTACCGGATGTTGTCTGCACTTTTATTCTACATTGCACTAGAGAACGGTCATTTATTAAACAGAAGCTCCGGTGCTGCTCATTTCAAAAGGAAGCGGGGTGCTGCGGCTGAGATGGAGTACTCGGCTGTTTACGATAGACACTTACCGTTTCAAAGGCGGCTTTGCTGGTCATTTTTGCAAACCGTCCTTAACAAAATTGGAATTCCTATCATCCGAAAATATAAGCTCTAACTATAAAGGAGGCTGCAGGGCATGATGCAAAACAGACCGATTGCTTTGGTGACGGGAACATCCAGCGGTTTTGGGTTACTGATCACGCTGGCATTAGCCGGAAGCGGCTATCATGTCATTGCCACGATGCGCAATATCACGAAGCAGGATGCGTTGATGCAAGCTGCGGAGCAAAAAGGTCTAAGCCAGCATATCGAGTGCTGTTCCCTTGATGTGAGCGATCAGCAAGCAATTGGCAAGACCGTGGATGAACTGATAAAGCGTTATGGGCGCATTGATGTGCTTGTGAATAATGCCGGCATCTCACTTGGCGGCTTTGTGGAGGAGATTCCACTAGAGGACTGGATCCACGCCATGGACACGAATTTTTTCGGTCTTGTTGCTCTAACCCAAGAAGTATTGCCACATATGCGATCGAGAAAATACGGGAAAATTATTAACATCAGCAGCATCAGCGGCAGACTTGGCTTTCCCGGGTACGGGCCTTATGCGGCTTCAAAGTTTGCGGTGGAGGGATTCAGTGAATCGCTTCGTTTGGAAATGCTGCCATACGGCGTTTATGTGTCATTAGTTGAACCAGGCGCATACAAAACCGCGATTTGGTCCAAAGGCTTCGATTATATTTCGATGAAGGCAAGGAAAGATTCACCCTATCAGGAGCCTCTTGCAGCCATTCTGGCCTACAGCAATAACGTAGCTAACAACGCCAGCGATCCGCAGGATGTGGCCAGGACGGTGGTGCAAATCGCCCAAGCTCGCTATCCCAAATTGCGTTACGTGTTAGGAAAGGGAGCATGGACTGCGATATGGGGGAAGGCGCTTCTCCCTTGGAAATGGTTCGAGCAAATTGTATTGCGCCAGCTCCGGAAATAGGAATTAAGAATATCGGCAGAATAGTTAATATACAACGTCACTTTCCGTGACGTTTAGAGGACGGACATTGAGAATAGAAGATGTAATTATAGATACGGGGTCTTTTATTGTTTCCTCTAATCTACAAATGAACTATAACCTTCGATAAAGAAGGTACATGGCCTAATATTGAAACCAAACTAAGAGGGAGAGGCCAAGCTACTACTCCAGACCAAGTCATTGTTGAATTTCCATTCGGTATAACAGTGTAACATACCAAAGAGCAGTGGAAATATAATCAGTTTCTTCAGTCTCTTCATTTTGAGATGACCTGCTTTAACTTTTTTCACTATGCTTTAGACCCTTCAGTATAAAGGCAGAAAGGCAGCCGCAAAGAAGTAAGCTTATGCAACTAAGGATTACTTGACTTGTTGATGCGTCATAGTATCCAGAAATAGTAAATACAGCCGTAATGGGATAAAGGGCTTTTAGGAAATTTGACATACTCATAAATAGTCCGGCAAAAGAATAAATTTCAGCAAATAACAGCGCAAGCCAATATCCCTTTTTCATACGCGATACAAAAGCAATAATGGGTGAGATAGCAAGGAATATACCTAAGCCGTCCAGAAAATATGCTTTCAGAAAACCTAAAACCATTTCTAGTGACAAATCAGAAAAATGTAAGATGGCTTCAACCGAAAATGTTATAGTAAAGAGCAGCAAGTAAAGGAGTATGCTAAACGCAAAAGTAACAATCATTTTTACAGCGGTTAAGCTCACTTCATTTACGGGAATAAGCCGCAGAGATTTTATAGTGTCCTCCTGTTCTTCACGACAAATCATATAACTGCCCAAAAGGGCAATGACCGCGGGAAGAACAAAAAAAGTTGCCCATGGTTGAGCCATAGTCATATACCAGCCTGCATTGTCTATATTCCGAGAGCCGTCATACACATCCTGCCCCCCTAAAAAAACAATAACCGCTACCATAACTGTTGCAAAAACGGTAATCCAAACAATATTTAAACGGCGAATCTTTTGACATTCCGCCCAAAGTAATTTTTTCATGATTCACACCTCACTTTCTTCTTCCCAATGCGATATTTGCAAGTAGTACTGCAACAATATCCCAAACGCAAATACAAAGAAATGCTAAAGGAATGTTAAGTGCTTGTGTAAATACAAGACCCGGAATATCTCCGTTTCGCATGACAATAACTGCCATACTGGATAATGGGTGTAGATACATATTTACCGTCATTAAAATAAAGCCGAGAAAGACATAGACCAATGTTATGGAAACTGGGAGAATGTATCCTTTTTGCGACGCAGATAATGCCAAAATCGGTAGCATTGTAAAAGAAGTGAGAACACCAATCTCTAAACATTTTTTCAGCAAATATAAGACGCTTCCCCAGTCAAATTCGACATATCCGGGAAGGACACTAAACATAACAGAAGCAACGGCTGTAATCAGCATGAAGCAAATGGAGTAAATCAAAACTAAAAAAAATTTACTGAAGAAGTATCCCATTTTGCTGATAGGCACAATCCAAAGTTGTTTGAGCATATCGTGCTGCTTTTCCTCGTACATAAGCATAGTGCAAAGTGTTCCCAAAACGACAGGCAAGATAAACCAAAGCGTGTAACCAAACGCTGACCATCTATAAAACTGTAACGGATCACCACCTAATTCTTTCACATATTTGAAATATAATAGTGCGAAAAACGGCATAAAGAGGGCGGCTAACAACATGAGCCAGACAAATTTCCTGCGGCGCAGTTTAAGGAATTCTATCTGAATAAGTCTAAGCAATGCCTTCTCCTCCTGTGATTTTTTTGAAATAGTCCTCTAAGGTGTCATTACAAAGCCCCGAACTCATAACGGTTATATTCTGCGTCACAAGGGCTTTATTGATTTCGCCCATATCCAGAGCGGTGTCATAAAGCCGTAAAGTATGGTCGTCTTGAACAGAATAATCTTTCAAGTGAAATTGACGTTCTAAAATCAGTAACGCTTTTGGAATGTCTGAAACTTGCAGCAAGACATATTTACGGTTTTTCTTTTCCAGTTCGCTCATGCTGCTTTCTTCCAAAAGAATGCCGTGGTCGATGATTCCAATATCATCAGCCAATAATGAAATTTCCGAAAGAATATGACTGGAAATAAGAATTGTCTTTCCTTGTGTGGCGCTCAAATTCTTAATAAAGTCTCTTACTTCTGCAATGCCGATAGGGTCAAGACCGTTTGTAGGTTCGTCCAAAATCAGCATTTCCGGGTCATGCAAAATAGCGTTTGCAATACCAAGACGCTGCTTCATTCCAAGGGAATACTTACTAAACAATTTTTTGTCTTTATAAGGTAATCCTACTACTTTCAATGCGGTTTCAACTGCGTGTGGGGCGGCTGTACCGCGCAGCTTCGCAAAAATCTCCAAGTTTTCCGTTCCTGTCAAATTTGGATAAAATCCCGGTGTTTCGATAATAGCACCGATACGGGGATATACTCGTTTTTCCCGGCCTTTGATACTCTGTCCGAATACATTTACCTCGCCAGAAGTGATTGGAGTCAACCCTAAAATCATTTTCATAATCGTGGTTTTTCCGGCTCCGTTACGTCCTAACAGACCGTAAATCCGACCTTTTTTTACATGGAGATTGACTGAGTTAACTGCTGTCTGCTCACCGTAAACTTTTGTCAGTTGTTTCGTCTCAATCACAAAATCATTCATATAAAATATCCTCACTTTCAATAATTGTGCTTTCGCAATATGCTAACCAATATAATGGCAGAACAATCACAGTTAAAAGTATAAAACATTAACCTTGCCAAAACCTTGTCGTAACCTTGCTTTTATCTTGTTTTAGCAGTAAGGCAGTAAAAAAGCCCTGCGTCTACAGGGCTTTAGGAAGTAATATTGTAAATATGGTTTCCGTACCGGGAGTGCTCTCGGCAGTGATAGTTCCTTTGTGAACGCTGACAAGTTCCTTAGCAATAGCCAAACCCAAACCATTTCCTTTTGCAACCCGTGAATGGTCGCATTGGTACATTCTTTCAAAAATATGTGGGAGGTTGTCAGAAGATATACCTTTTCCGTTATCTGTTATTACAATTTTGGCCTGCTGTTCATTCTCAAAAATGCGTAAGGCCATATTGTCACCTCCACTGTGTGTAATAATATTTTGTAATAGATTATTGAGAATACGGCTATATGCAGTTGCGTCTATGCGCATGGAATACTCTGTTTCAGGTATGTCAAATTCATATTCAAAATGACTGTTTTCTAAAATAGGAATCCAATCAGCTATAATATTACGGGATAACTCATTCAAATCAAAAATCTCAAAATGAAAATTTTGTTCCCCGGAATCTAATTTAACCCATTCAAACAGATTTTCTACAAAATGTTTTAAGTGCTGAGCTTTATCAGACGCAACATGGATATATTCGTCCTTTTCTTCTCCGACAACAATTTTACTTTCCATTGCTTCCAAATAACCAACCAAAGAAGCAAGTGGAGTTTTCACATCATGGGAAAGACTTGTCATTAGCCGTTTGTATGCCTGCTCTGATTGTTTTTGCTGAATAAGTCGTGATTGGCTGTTGATTGCAATTTCGTTAATATCATAACAAATTTGCTTTGTCATATCGCTTTCGCTTGCTAAAACCCGTCGATTAAGATTTCCGTTTTTTATATCTTCTAAAGCGTCTTTTATAAGTGTAAGCTGTGTTCGGACACGCCGCAAAACAGAAACAAGGTACGCTATAATAAGTAGGGTAAGAACCAATGCAAAAAGTAGATAAACACTCATATTTATCTCAAGCCTCCTTATTAAAACGATAGCCTACACCTCGAACTGTTAAAATATAAAATGGACGGTCGGGGTCTGGTTCAATCTTTTTGCGTAATTTACTGATGAAAGACATAATGTTACTATCGTCAAAAGCATATTCATCTTCCCACACTTGCGTATAAATCTGTTTTTTGGTAAACACCCGTCCTTTATTAGAAGATAGAAACGAAAGCAAGTCAAACTCTTTGCTTGTAAGTTCAACTGGAATATCATTGACAGAAACAATGCGATTTGCTTTATCAATGACCATTCCTTTCAGCACCAAGCACTCCGTCTCTATTTCCGTCGTAGGGTTTAAGGTGGTATAGCGGCGGATAAGAGAATTGACACGAGCCATCAGCTCGTTAATACTGAACGGCTTTGTCAAATAATCATCAGCACCAAGCCGCAGCCCGAACACTTTATCTTCCTCGTCATTTTTGGCGGTTAGCATGAGTACCGGGATATTACTTGTTTCTCTAATTCTTTTTAGAACTTGAAAACCGTCTATATCCGGCATCATTACGTCCAAAATCACAAGAGAAAGTGAGCAGCTGTTTTTATTTTCGTCAGCCAGACGCAGCCCCTCCACACCGCCATGTGCAATAATAGCAGACAAATTCTCTTGCTCTACACATTTTTTCATAAGAGCGCAAAGCTCTTTGTCATCATCTATAATCAAAACACTATTCATGTTACAGCTCCTTTCCTCTCTTTATTCTGCCGTTAATCGGCTTTTCCGCGTCCTTTGGTATCAGCACAAGGAGCTGAAATATATTCCATAACTTGACCGTCCTTTCGTTTGCAAACAATATCACAATATATTATATACGGACAGACGTACCCTCGTCTGTCTTTCCTTATCACCATCAAAGGGGCAGAGGCGATGAATTATCGGATCGAAAAGAAGGAAAGCTTTGGGCTATAATGATGGGTGAAGTCGAGGGGGAACGCTTGTACGCAGATGTAAATAAAGGTAAAATATAACTACAATTGAATCTTGGGTGGGCATGGTTTCCCTTCGAGCAGAGAATTTTCGAAGTAATGTTTCCTTCGGAAACTTTGGAGGAGGTGAAGCCATGGAAGTGAAAGATGCATTAACGATCATGTTCCTGTTTGGAACGTTCATTCTTGCTCTTTTAACATACATCAATAATAACAACAAGAGAAAGTAAAAACCCACCCAAAGGTTAAGGCCAAAGGTGGGTTTTGTTCCTAGACGACTTAGAAGGGAATAAACCATCCAAGCCAATTGTACTGACCAAGTGTTCGCAGCACTTGGTCTTTATTACATATATAATAGCACAAAGAAAAAAATGTATCAAAACGTGAGTTGGCAATATAGAAGCGTATTTATTACCGTGTTCACGAAGCTGTACTTACGCCCTGTTGGCCAGATGTATAATCATGGATTTGATTCAATGACCGTCGTCGGTGTTGCCTCTTTTACGATGATCATCCCATCGTATGCTTCATTCGGTACCATTTCAAGGGTATATAATTTTTTTGAAGATTTATACCAGGTGCTGAAGTCATCACCAATGTTCGGCATTCTCTGTTTTTGCGATATAATTTCAGCAAGTTCTTTTGAATTGCTCGCTAGTTCAAAGTCAACGTAAAAAATATTGCTTTCGACTTCACTAAATACCTTCACAAAGGGGTCACTATTATGAATGGTATGGTTCTCTCGTTTATTAGCTCCTTTGTTATCTGCCTGAAATGTATTGTTTATAAAGTCAGTCCCAATTGCAAAATAATGATTTCCATACATTTCGTCCAAATAGTCTCCCATGGATTTATAACCAAAGGCGGCGGATGTTTTTTCAATATGTCCGTTATGTGCAGAGATGAATAATTTATCGTGTCCACGTTGTGCTTCAAATTCCACAATCCACTTTACATTTTCCGCCAAGTACTCATCCCGCAGCATCGTATATTGCTTATCATTTCCCAGAAGGCTTGTACGCTGTCTCATGACGTTAGCATACTGCAAAGCAAAAGCATAGAATTGCTGTGATGTCTGTGCTAAATATTCATCTTCATTGGATTGTAAATCCGTGATGATGTCATCGATTATTCCGTCCAGTTCCTCTAGTTGTTCGGCGGTTAAATTACGCATGGTATCATTAGATACATGTTGTAATTGTGCAGTATATTTTTCTGCCATTTCTTCATTCACCGTTTCATAAAAAGCCAGCAAACCTTTTTTACTAGCATCATACCGCTGCATATCATTGCCATAAAAATATATTTTTTCATCTGCAGTTTCATTATATTCATGCAGCCATTCTACCAAATCGATCATTTGCTGCGTTTTATAAATGCCGTAGTCAAGAGCAAATACCGCTTCTTTAGCTGTCCCGGTTCCATACAAAATATAGTCATTAATTTGCTGACCGGCTCCAAAGTCGCCTTCTAGAACAAAAACCCGCACATTTTCATTTTTAATTAACGCTTCAAATAAGTTCTTTTTCAATTCCTGAAATTCAACATTCCCATGTGTGGCTTCTCCTAAACCGAAAATCGTTACATCATCAGGAACATCAATATCTTCCACCCTTGTAACATATTTTTCTGCTTCATCTATCCCTACAGTTCCGCAACCTGTAATTAAGGTTAGTAAAATACCAGCAGCTAAAAATAGTTTAGCAAACCTCATATGTATCCCACTTTCTTTCTAATTTTCTTTGAATGTTGCGTATTGCCGGTAGGCTTTGAAGAAACCGATACTAAAAATAATCAATAAAAATAATGGAATTAATCTGAAAAGCGCAAACGGGGTTTCAAATAAAAAAGCTAACCAAAATAGTTTGCCCTTCATTTCCCAAAGGCCTTCCGTTAAATATATACCGTTGTTGTATAAGTAAAAACAAATCACTAAAAATATCAGTCCTAATGATAAGGAATATTTCATTAGCCGTTTATAATATTGAGATGTGGATTGGCGATCAGAGAAAATTTCATTTTGATCTCCAGCTTCTTTTTGCCAATATTGAATGGTTCCGAATCGTGACCCCTTTACATGGGACCATCCAAAATCCTCATAAATGGTCTTGTATTCTACAAACTTTTCCTTCGGTAAAACATCTTGATAATCCAGTCGTACGACATAATCTTCGCTCATTTTTTCAAAGGTATAGATCCCTGAATTACTGATTTTCGTGCAGCGATAACCTTGTTGTAATTGCTCGTTCAGCCATTTCTCTTCCTCAACAATATTAAAGAACATCTTGAATTTTTTCATCTTCTTCACTCCTTTTCGTACAGAGATAAGATATGCTGTAATCTTTGCTGCTCTCCCTTTAAAATGGTTAATCCTTCATCTGTAATTTTGTATATTTTTCTTCTCCCCGTTTGCCCATCTGGCTCAATCCAACCATGTTTGTTTAAATTATCAAGTGCGCCATATAAGGTTCCAGCGGCTAAGACTACGGTGCCATTACTCATTTGCTCAATTTCTTGCATCAATGCATAACCATGAAGAGGTTCTCGCAGCGCTAATAAAATATAATGCATCGTTTCAGACAGGGGTAACAATGGATGTTTCATATTTTCACCTTCTATTCAGTTGGACTATATAGTTGAACTTAATAATAATATAATACAGTTGAACTGAATAGTAAACCCCATTTTTTCGTTTCCTCTATTTTACAAATGGGCTATAATCTTGGGTAATGATTAGGGAAGGATTTGCGAATCATGAGGATATCTCGAATTCTGATAAACTTAGCAAATGAAAAGGAAGTGAAATGATGATCGTTATTTTTTGTTGTGAGCCACTTAATGATAAAACTGTAGATGCATATTATGAGAGTGAATATCTGGGTGCTGAATCATTGGGACTCGATGTTTGTTTAATTTCAATGGAGGATCTGTTACTAAACAATGTAAATAAAGCGCTAAAAAGTATTCCAACCGTAGACGATACAGAAATTGCTATTTATCGTGGTTGGATGCTTAAGCCGCAGTATTATGAACTTTTGTATAAAGGATTGTTAGCTAAAAATATAAAATTAATAAATACCACTGAAGAATATCTTGAATGTCATCATTTCCCTAATACATATAAGAATATAAAACATAGAACTCCGCTTAGCTACTGGTTAGAAATTGAAACGGTGAATACGAATAAATTGGATAATATTCTAGATAAATTCGGTGATAAGCCCCTTATTGTTAAGGATTATGTGAAGTCTAGAAAGCATGAATGGGAAGAGGCGTGCTTTATTCCGTCAGCAGCAAATAAAACTCAAGCTCTTCAAGTCATTAATAATTTCATACAAAGGCAAGGCGAGGAGTTGAATGGCGGTATTGTATTAAGGGAATTTATACACTTGGAGGGAATAACAAAACACCCCATAAGTGGAATGCCTTTATCTAAAGAATATCGTTTATTTTTCCTAAATAATAAGTTAGTTCATAGGTTTGAGTACTGGGATGAAGCTACTTATGATGCGGAAGATAAAGTGAATATGGATGACTTTTTAGAAATAGCGAAGGAAATTAGAAGTAACTTTTTTACAATAGATATTGCCAAGACCGAAGCAGGCGAATGGATTGTAATTGAAGTTGGGGACGGACAGGTTTCGGCATTGCCCGAGAAGGTGAATGTAGAAAAATTTTATCAATCAATTAGAGTCTAGTAAGTTAATTCAAAAAAGGCAGAAGCACCAGATAACAATGCAATATAACATAAAAAGGACGTGGTTAACATTAATAAATCAAGAGTTAATATAATCGTATTTATTTTATTATTTTTAATCCCATACGATTCGGTGATTGCAGCGGGTGATACAGATTAAAAAATTAGTATTGATGGTCATAAAGTCGATTTTATAGATGGGCAAAAGTATTGCGGCACCGATTCTAGTTGAAGGTAAACCATATCTGCCCTTAAGAGTCGTTGTGGAGTCTTTTGGTATAAATGTAAGGTGGGATGAAATATAAGTATCCAGATGGAAACGAAGGCCATTAATAGAAGACTTAAAGAGTGATATAAAATCCATATTAAGAACGAACCTAAGGTAGGTTAATTTGAAAAAGTCATTAGCACTAATAAACACCGTATCTACGCTATGGGCCTTGCCCTTTCGTGAATTAAAAATGTTTTATGTAATTTACTGTAAAGAATAACGTCTAAGGAAGGATTTTAAGAAATGAAAACAAAGGTAACAGGTGTTATATTATACCCCTTGTTTAGTGAATATGAATTAATGGTTGCTCTATCTGTACTTAAACAGGGAGAGCACCCAATAAAGACAATAGGGATAACTTCTGAAGCAATAAGAGGTGAATCAGATCTAACTTGTATTACTGATACAACTATCTATGATGTAGATATAAATACCCTAGATAGTTTACTATTTCCTGGCTGTATGGATATTTCAACGCTATTTGATAATGAAGATTTGATAGATTTTATTAGAAGATGTGCTTTAAATAATAGGAATCTCATAATTGCAGCAATCTCAAGCTCTCCATTTCTATTAGCAAAAGCAGGATTGTTAGAAAATCGTAAGTATACAGTTGGAATTTATGAAGAACAGAGAAAAGAAATAGGAATTTTTAATGAAGAGAATTATTGTAATGATCTTGTAGTACAAGATGGAAATATTCTAACTGCAAGAGGGAGAGGGTTTATTGAATTTGGAAAGAGGTTTGGACAATTATTAAAATTAGATTTCGATTCTAATTGGTATTATGGATAATAATTTGAATGAACAATCATGGAATGAAAGTATGGAGAAACGCCCTTTTTTCGATCGTCAACCAGATGGAAAGTCGCTATAGATACATGGGGGAGTCTATGATTGAGTGTTAGAAGAAAACAGACCGACTAAATTCATTGGAGTTTATAATATGTCACTATCATTTCAGATAAATAGAAGAAGAATGAAAATAGAATCAACTGAAATTACAGTTGTCATTCTAAAGCAGAAAAACATTAACATTATCGTTAGAGAAGAATTAGGCCATTTACTATTAATCGATGCTGCTGATTGTCGTGAGATGTTTCTATTAGCAAGTCTTTTCAAGCATTCAATGGAAAGCCATGATGTCATATTTTTAGAGCGTGAAGATGATTCAAAGACAGATCTTTTCATTTTTAATGGCGCAATAAAACCACTAGCATTGAAGGATTTAAGAAAAATTAAAACGTCTATGAGGTTCATAAAACCCGAAATATACAGTTTGCCATTGATCAATTCCTATGATGAAAGAATATGGGATACATATGGACATTGGAAGTATGATGAACAACTAAGGGTTAAGGCAGATAAAGACTTAGGATTGATTAATGCCTCACAACTTGGATTTGAACTTTTAGTTGATCAATGCTCTTATCTTGCAAGTTCATTTTCTGGACATGCTCATTTTAATTGGTATTCAACGAAGTCTTCGATAGAACTTATTATTCGTAATATTGCTAGAAATAATTAATCGGGCTATGAAACTCGCAAGGAGGTTCATTGACACCTACGCCTGATTTATCTATTGAAGTTGACGATGTAGATATTTGTTTTGAACGAATGAAGAATGCAGGATTTCTAATTGGATATGGTCCTATAGAAGAGCCTTGGGAGTTTGACGTTTTTTTGTTCGCGACCCATTTGGCAAGCTAATAAACATTCTTGCCCATACATAATAGTTATCGGAAATCAATGCAAGGATAACTTCAAGTAAGGAGAAAGCGATGAGAGGAAAAATAATATTCATTATTATACTTTGCCTGGGAGCTTTTTCAGTTTGGTATTTCGTGCCCAAACAATACAAGACGACACTAGAGGGTGTTTATTACCAATTAGGAAACGATAAAGTATTCGAGAGAATAAAAATACATCTCGACGGAACGTTAAAAAATCGAATTGATGGTAAAAAAACTTTTATAGGTACAGTTAACTTTGAAGGAAAGGAATTACCCAGAACTCCGCAAGATAGAACAGAACTTGAATTGCATTATCATGGTGATCATATAGGCTCTATATTTTCCGGCTTTCGAATTATTGATGAAGCAGGCAGAGTAGAAGCTGATATTTTTAATTTTGGTACGGTGTATGCAAATGCTAAATTTTCTCAAATTACTATTACTATGCTTACTGGTGAGAATAATAGAACATGGTCTCCATCTAATGGATTTATGATAACTGCTCCTGCTAATAACAGAGAAGAAGCAATTAAGATATCCCAGAAGCTAATGGATGAATTTAGAATAACATTAAATGATTTATTGAAGCACTAAGCGAACCGTATGTAATGCAGATAATACAGCTTCTGAAAAAAAATATTTCGATGTGAAAAATTAAGAGGACAGTCACTTGGTTAGTGGCTGTTCTTTTTTTATATACTCCTAGATGTCTTAAAACATAGGTTCAAGTGAAGTGCGGGATTTATTCGGCGATCCGAAAAATGAACCCACCGATACGAAATTTGGAACATTACACCTGGCCCCGGCCGCTATTACAATAGATACAGATAGTTGAAAGGGCTTACAAAGACAGATAATAAACAGCTTGGAGGTCAGAGGGGATGGAAATGCAGCCGTCTACACAACCCGAAGCCATGCAACAGATAAAACCGCCGCCATCGGCAAGGCGGAAATGGCTGAAAAATCTTTACTCGCAGAGACATATTCAAATTATGGCTTTGCTCGGCGTCGCCTGGATGATTATTTTTAACTATATTCCGATGTACGGCGTCATTATCGCGTTTAAGGACTACGACATTATTAGAACCATTGCCGAAGCCCCTTGGGCTGGGCTTAAGCACTTTAAGGAATTTTTGGCGGATGAGAATTTCGGTTATGTCATGAAAAATACACTGGGTATCAGCTTGCTTAAGCTAATGACCTTTCCGCTGCCAATCATATTTGCGCTCTTCTTGAATGAAATACGGTCGCTGCGGTATAAGAAGGCAATCCAGACGATCTCGTATCTCCCGCACTTCCTATCCTGGGTCGTACTTGGTGGAATTCTGGCGACCTGGCTGTCTGATGTGGGTATCATCAATGATATTCTTATGGCGCTCCATATCATCGATAAACCGATATCATTTCTGGCTGAGCCGAAATATTTCTGGACCATCGTCATTACTTCGGATGTATGGAAGGAGCTGGGCTGGTCAGCGATCATTTACTTGGCCGCCATTACGAGCATATCGCCGGAGATGTATGAAGCCGCCACCATTGACGGGGCCGGTCGACTCCAGCAAATGTGGTATGTCACGCTTCCTTCTATTAAAGCAACCATTAGCATTTTGTTTATTTTGGCGGTCAGCGGTGTGATGAGCTCCAACTTTGACCAAATCCTGGTGCTGCGCAACTCGCTGAATGACAGCGCAAGTAACGTTATCGATTATTACGTCTACTATACGGGGATATCCTCGGGCCGTTACTCGTACTCTGCGGCGATCGGATTGTTCAAGTCCGTCATAGCACTTATTCTGCTGCTGATTGCGAACCAAGTATCCAAAAAACTCAACGACACTTCGTTGTTTTAGGCCAAGGGGGACCTGCACATGTTTTCATTACGCCGCAGAACGAAAGGCGAAGTCGTCTTCGATACGCTTAACAATTTGGTCATGCTGATCATTTGCTTCGTCACACTGTATCCGATCTGGTACGTATTAATTAATGCTTTTAATGATGGAAAGGATGCGATGCTTGGAGGCATTTACTGGTGGCCGAGGGTGTTCAGTTTGGAGAATTTCGAAGCGGTATTCGAAAATCCCGGCATCATGACCGCGATGGGCCTCACCGTTGCGAAAACCGTTATCGGTGTAGCAGCCCACGTATTCTTTACCGCGATGGTCGCATACGCTTTTTCCCGCAGAGAGCTGATTGCAGGAAAGTTCTACATTCTGATGGGAACGATCACCATGATCTTTTCTGGAGGTCTGATCCCAACGTTCCTGCTCATCCGCGATCTGCATATGCTCGATAAATTTATAGTGTACATTATCCCGGTGCTGTTCAGCTTTTTTGATCTGATCATCTTTATGACCTTCTTCCGGGAAATTCCCGATGGTCTGGAGGAGGCGGCCCGGATCGATGGGGCTAACGACTGGACGGTCTTTCTGAGAGTCGTGCTTCCGGTATCCTTGCCTGTTTTGGCAACGATTGCCTTGTTCCACGGGGTATATCAATGGAATGATTATTTCACAGGAATCATTTATGTCAATAATGAGAACCTGCAGCCGATTCAGACGTTCCTATATCGGGTTGTGGCACAATCGAGTTCAAATATTATGACTACAGCGGTCCAAGGTAGTGCGATAACGAAAACGGTAACCTCACAATCGATTAAACTGGCCACGATGGTCGTCACGACCTTGCCGATCGTGTTCGCTTATCCGTTCCTGCAGCGTTATTTTGTCAAAGGAATGATGATTGGCTCGATCAAAGGTTGAGCAAGCGGTTCGATTTGGCCGGTTTCACCAGGCTTCAGCACTTTGCGGTAACTCCTCCAGGCCGCTTCATCGCGGCTTTGGAGTTGCACATATAGGATCAATACAAAATGGGAAAAGGGGTAAAAAGCATGGTCAAGAAAAGCAAGTCCCAAAAAATGATGATGTTGCTGATGGCGGTCATCCTGGTTCTGTCTCTGGCTGCTTGCGGTGGCGGCAATGCCAAAAAGGAAAGCGTTAACAGCTCCAACAATGCCGAGCAGAAAGCATCCGAGCCTACAGCGGTTCCATCAGCGGACGAACCGGGATGGAAATCGGACACGTCTCCGATCACGTTCGACTGGTATTTGAACTTTTCCTGGTTCCCGAATAAATGGGGGGTTGACCCGACTTCCCAATATGTAACTAAGAAGACGGGTGTAGATATCAACTTCATCGTGCCTGCCGGTAATGAAAACGAGAAACTGAACACATTGATTGCTTCCGGTAAACTTCCTGACCTCATTACGCTCGGCTGGTATGAGGACAACGTAAAGAAAATTATCGAAGGAGGCCTTGTTGAACCGCTGAACAAGCTGGCCGAACAATATGATCCATACTTCTTCAAAGTGGCCGACCCGGACAAAATCGGCTGGTATACCCAACCGGACGGGAATTTGTACGGTTATCCGAACTCATCCTCGTCTCCTAAAGACTATGAGAAATATGGCGAGAAATATGTATCCAACCAAACCTTTGTCGTTCGCAAGGATATTTATGAAGCGATCGGCAGCCCGGACATGCGGACGCCCGAAGGCTTCGTGGCGGCTCTGAAAGCAGCTCAGGAGAAATTCCCGGATATCAACGGTCAGCCATTGATCCCGCTTGGTTTGCATGAATTTACGACTACTGGCAATGATTCCCTCGAGGGCTATATCCAAAACTTCCTGGCCATCCCGAGAGAAAAAGACGGCAAGCTGTATAACCGTGAAACGGATCCTGAATACGTAACCTGGCTGAAAACGCTGCGTAAAGCAAATGAAGAGGGTTTGCTGGCGAAGGATATCTTCATCGACAAGCGCGCTCAAATGGAAGAAAAGATTGCGCAAGGACGTTATTTTGCGATGCTATACCAACGCACGGATTTCGCCGCGCAATTGGGCACCCTGTACCAGCAAGATCCGAACAAAATTTACATCGCGGTTGATGGGCCCGCCAATTCCAAGCTGGATCCGCCTAACCTGAACGGACCTTCCATCTCCGGCTGGACAGTTACGCTGATTTCCAAAGATGTTAAGGACAAGGCGCGCGCCATTAAATTCCTGACCTATCTGATGAGTGAAGAAGGGCAAAAGGATTTTTACCTGGGTGAAAAAGGCGTAAGCTATAATACAATAGACGGTAAGGAACAATTCTTGCCAGAAGCTTTTGACATGATGAATAATGACCGTGCGGCATTCGATAAGCAGTATGGATCTTCCTTCACCTTCTGGATGATGCAGGATACCAACATTACCCAACAGTGGACGCCGGAATCAGTCGAGCCTTACAAACAATTGGAGGATTGGACTCGCGGCAAGACGGTGAGTGTCTCCGAATTTGATTTGATCGATCCGCTAGCCAACTCCGAAGAAGGCATCATTCTTACCAAAATCAAGGATCTGCGCGGCAAAACACTGCCGAAGCTCTTGATGGCTTCCTCCGAAGCCGAATTCGACAATATTTGGGCGGATTACATCAAGAAGCAAGAAGACTTCGGTCTTGCGAAAGTGCAAGCCTTCCAACAAGTAAAATACGAAGAGAACAAGAAGAAACTTGGCATGTAATAATCGTTCTGCCCAAAACGCCCGCGGCCCGCGGGCTTTTGGGTGTATATAAAAAGGAGTCAAACGGCTGATGAAGAGTGACAAGCGCTGGACAGCATGGTGGGATATGTTTAAATACTGGTTTAGGCGCCGTTCGCTTCAGAGCCGCCTGATTGCTTCCTATATTTTTATCATTTTGGGACCCAGTTCGTTGGTGTCCTTTTACTCGTATGAAGTGATCAATAACATGTATATCCGTGATGCCGAGGATAAGAACGTGTCGCTCTTGGAAATGGAAGTGCAGCATATTGATACCCAGATTGAAGCGATGGTAAGGGCGATGCAAGTCGCCTACGATGATTTTGAAGTAAGGAATTACCTGGTTAATACGGCTGAGCCTGGGGCCAAGGATCTGGTCGATTTTAATAACAACAGCTTTAGAAGTTTGACGCGAATTCAATATTATAACCCGAATGTAGAGCATCTTCGCCTGTTCTCAAGCAGCAACATCACAGAAATCTGGCCGATCTTCTTCAGGGAAACCCGTGTGGCGGGCGAGCCATGGTATCAAAGAGCGAAGGAACTCAAAGGGATGGAATCCTGGTCCTTCCTTTACAATGACCCGGACTTGGTAAAGCGTTTCAAAGGTCAGACTCCTGCGCCAACACCCAAGGTTTCTCTGCTGCGTGAGATGAGTATTCCGGCCAATCATCATGTCGGAATGGTTCAGGTAGATATGCTGCTGGAGAAATTCAGTCCGAGAACCTATGCGCCAGCGCAGGACAGCGAATCGCAAATGCTGCTTGTGGACGATGAAACCCAGATTTTCACCCGGGAGCAGAACTCCTTTTTAAAGGTTAATCCGGAAATGGAACAGGCAATCCAGGATCGCCTTGCGCGATATAAGGCAACGGGGGATTGGGATATTCATTACAAAGAGAACGGAAACTCATTTCTTCTGCTGCACAAGCCGCTTGAGCGGATCAATGCGGATCTGCTGAATATCGTGTCCATGGACGGTGTGCTGAAGGAAATTTCATATATGCGCAATGTTTTGATCGGAGCCAATATCGGATTTATCACGTTGGTTACGGTGATCGCTTATATTCTAAATGCGTTTATCCTCAAAAATCTTCGCTTGCTGACCGAACAAATGAAGAAGGTGCGGCGCGGAGAGAGCTATAGCGGAATAACGATCCGTGGCGGCGGCGAGGTCGGAGAGCTGGCGCATCACTTCTCCAAGCTGATGAACACCATCAATACGCTGGTAGCTAAAGCCGTGCACAAGGAAGCGCTCACGAAAGAAGCAGAATTGCGTACACTCCATAATCAAATAGACGCTCATTTTTTGTACAATACGCTGGAAAACATCAAAATGCTGGCCGAAATTGAAAATCAAAGGAAGATATCCGATGCGCTGACGTCACTCGGGGGGATGATGAGGTATAACTTCAAGTGGTCCGGGGAGTATGTTAAGCTGCGCGATGAAATTCGCCATATCGAAAACTATATCGAGGTCATGAACATTCGTTTTGATGAGCCAGTTGACTTGCAACTGGACATTCCGAACGATCTTCTCGATATGGAGATGCTTAAGATGTCCCTTCAACCGGTGATTGAAAATGCGGTGAAGCATGCCTGGACCGGGGAAGAGACGGGGGCGCGGCACATCTCGATTAAGGTTCAGGAATTACCGCAAAGCGATGTGCGGATTGTGGTGACGGATAACGGGAGAGGGGTTGACGAAGCCTCGCTGCTCGATTTGAACCAGGAACTAGAGAAGTCAGGTTCCACAGATAAGGTACCTGGTAATATTGCTTCGAAATCGCCGAATCATTACGGCATTGGCCTTCGCAATGTTCAGGAGCGTATTCGGCTTTACTATGGTAAGAAATACGGCCTGAAAGTATTCAGCGAGCAAGGACAGTTCACCAAGGTTGTCATTGTTATGCCGAAGGTACTGTTAACAGGAAGGGTTGGCACGGATGACAAAACTATTGATCGTGGATGATGAGAAGAATATCCGTATCGGTCTGAAGACCATGATTGAACGCGAGTTCCCGGATCAATACGAGTTAGTGACGGCGGCCCACGGTGCCGAGGCGCTTGAGATGTACCTGGAGGCCGACATAGAAATCATCATCACGGATATCCGCATGCCGGTGATGGATGGAATCGCTTTGATTGAGAAAATCTCTGCAGAACCGCTGGCGAGCGGGCAGGGTGGCCGGCCGATGGTCATTATTTTAAGCGGATATGAGGATTTTAAATATGCCAAGGCTGCCATTCAGTATCAAGCGGTCGATTATCTGCTGAAACCGATCCGCAGGGAGGAGCTGTTTGCGGCGCTGCGCAAATGCCAAGACCATCTGGCGAAGCGATCACAAATGACCGAGCAGTTGGCTGTGACGGAGAGCTACCGGCTTGAGGTTCAAGCGGTGCGTTTGCAGGAATTGCTGCTGCAGCAGGAAGTTACGGAGGACGAGGTCAGGGAATGGAGCGCCGAAATCGGCTTTAACCAATATATCCTGCCTTTTTCTGTCGCGGTATTGACATACAAAAATGAGGATGGCAGCCGCATGAAGAAGGAGGATTTGAAGTCGCTCGTCCTGCATATGTTTGAAAGTGTGGACGGTACACTTAATGCTTCCTTGCTGGATAGAGAGGGGCAAGTGATCCTTATCGGGGGACCTCAAAGCAAGTTTGCGCAAATGTCGCTCTTGGCTGCAGAGCGCGAACTCGACGGGATGCTGATTGGTGTCAGCCGGGAAGGCAGCCTGCTCCCGGATCTGGTCAGTTGTTACCGTCAGGCCTGCGAATCGCTGAAATATACGTTTATTTATCCGAATTCCCGGATGATCTGGTACGAGGAGCTGAATAGGAAGCGGCTGGTTTACCCTGTACCAAAGGAGGCGATCCGCAAGCTTGGCAATATACTGGGCACAAATCGGGAGAAAGAGATGGGGCCGCTGCTCCAGGAGATTTTCCGGATTGACCAGTTGCTTGAGATCGATATCACCTACCTTGAGGACGTTAGTCAGCATATGAACGAACAGGTGCTGGATGAGGTGTTCCGGGTTTACGGCGAAGCCTCCGTGGATGTGCTTAAGCTGTACCGCAAAGTGGGGGACATGTCGAACTTCTGCCATTTTCACGACTATTTCAGGTCCTTGGAACAGCTGCTGTCGGATCTCGATGAGTATATTAAAGAAATCAGATCTGCTCACAGTGAACAGGGAGACATGAGAGAAGCGGTGGTGTATATCGAGAACAATTACCATCGTCCGCTGAATATGGCGGTCGTAAGCAACTATGTATCGCTCAATTATTCCTATTTCAGTGAGGCATTTAAAGCGTATACCGGCGAGAGCTTTGTAACCTATTTGAAAAAAGTGAGGATCCGCAAGGCAAAGGAACTGCTCGGGAAAGGCCACCCCAAATTGTCTGATATCAGCGCCGCGGTTGGTTTCGAGAATAGCCGTCAATTCTCCCGTGTGTTCAAAGAGCTGGAGGGGGTGTCTCCGCAGGAGTATCGGGACAAATTAGCTGCCGGCATCGTGCGGTTTGCGGGCGGTGAAAACCGAGTGGATGGCGATCAGGATTAGCTCACCCAAGCTCGTACCTTACCGTGCTATGACCAACTCAATAGCTATGAAGTGGCACGGAACGTAAAGGCCCAAGCGATGATCTGAAATTCATTCCGGTGCCCAAAGGAAAATTGAAAGCGCTTGTACGCAGATGTTAATAAAGGTAAAATATAACTGCAATGGAATCTTGGGTGGTTAACTAATCCGTAAGGAAACAAATTGAATGGAGTGATCTTGTGTTATTTATTAATTTTAGTTCTGGACTGACTATTCTTGTTATCGTTGCTATCGTTCTTATTTTGACGTTCATTTTCAAGAGAGATAATAAAAAAAGTACAGTACTTAAGGACACGGGAAGTTTAATTCAATCTCTCTCCATAGCGATAGCCGTTGGTTATGGCCTGGTGTTTTTATCGGAGATCGGTAGTGTTCAGGATTTTAGCGGGAAGCTTCATTACAGTCTTGTTCTAATCTTTTACGGAGTTCTTGTTAATTTAATTGCCAATATATCTGCTCGAATCGTAAATAAAACTATCTGAAACCGGTGCAAAGGATAAATCATATGAAAATTGAAATGGCTAGCGAATCTGATTACAACTTCATTGTTGGTCGAGATCGTCACATCGCTGAATTATTAGTTAACTCAAAAATTAGCAATGGAGAAATATATATTTTTAGAGAACAAGATAAAGAGATTGGTTGGATGAGGTATGGTTATTTTTGGGACAATATACCTTTCATGAATTTGATATGGATTGATGAAGAGTATCGGGGGCGTGGATTTGGAAAGGAAGTAGTAGAATTTTGGGAAGAATTAATGAAGGGTAGAGGCTTTAAGTTGGTTATGACCTCAACGTTATCTAATGAAGAGGCTCAGCATTTTTACAGAAAGCTGGGGTATAAAGATGTCGGAGGTTTATTACTAGAGAATGAGCCACTTGAAATATTAATGACAAAGCAATTATAAGTAACCACCATTATCAATTTTTACAGGTAACGATATTAGTTTTACAATTCCAGATTCGGCTTTCTGCTTATTCTTGTTAAGTTAACGGGCAGGTTTGGGATTAGCAATCCATAAGAAACAACCCAAGTTGAATTATGATAAATTGTAGTTAATGTTTAATGTAGATATCCCTCATGAACCAAGGAGAACTAAAAATGAGAAAACTCGTTCTATTTCTGCACGCATCGCTTGACGGTTTTGTAGAAGGGCCGAATGGTGAAATGGATATTGGCTGGGTTTCCTACGATGCTGATTTGGAGAAACACGCGAAAGAAATTCTGAGTACTGCCGACACTGTCATTTGGGGACGTGGGACTTATCAGATGATGCACAGTTACTGGCCATCTGTGCCTTCGAACCCATCAGCTTCGCAGCATGAACGGAATCATGCCGAGTGGATCGAAAAGACAGCCAAAATCGTTTTTTCCACGACGCTGGAGAAAGTCGAATGGAATAATTCCAGACTCGTGAAAGAACATGTCGAGGAAGAGATCAATAACCTCAAACAGCAGCGAGGCAAGGATATGGTCATCCTCGGCAGTCCTAGGTTAGCACACCACCTTATGCAGCTTGATTTAATTGATGAGTATAAAATTACGGTTTCTCCCGTCCTGATCGGTAAGGGATTGCCGTTATTCCAAGGTCTCAAGGAGAAGATCAATCTTAAGCTAATTGAAAACAAGACCTTTGATTCTGGAGCCATAGGCCTCGTTTACCAGACGGTAAGATAATCTTGTCACTTAAGGTGTCAACGTTAACGGGAGACGATAGCTCAATTAACCGCCTTTTCACAAAGGCGGTTTTCTTATGGTCACAAATCAACATTAGTGGGTGGAATATGGTATAATCAGGAAATGAATTTAACGATGGAGGTTCTTCCTGTGAAGAAAATGAGCTTATTGTTTTCATTGATATTGTTGTTTACATTTTTCTCGACAGCCCAAACTACGGAAGCTGCTGCAAAATACTCAGAAACATTACTTGCTGATTCCACGAAAGCATACGCATTAACCTTAACCCAAACCTTACTAATCGATCATATTAACAACCAGCTTCAAGTATTGGATCTCAGCACTCAACAAATCGTATGGAGCAAGAAATTTCCCGTCGTGTATGACAGCCAAGTATTAACCAACCCTTTAAAGATCATCGTTATTACATCGGAAAATAAAAAACTGAAAAAGGTGACCATTTCCGCTGACGGAACTATTCTATCGGAGCAAGTATTTACTCATATTAAACTAACAGAAAATTTGAGGATTAGCTGGGCGCCTGCAATGAATAAAGACAAGGAAAAGTTGGCTGTTGTGAGTGGCGGCCAGGTACTGCTTTATGAATATCCTTGGAAAAAGCCAATAGCTACTCTCCCTTACAGTTTGACTGAGGATAAGAAATATGAAAATACTATTCTAAAAGACGTCCAACTACACACGCCGTATGTAGTCATCAAATTAACTGGGGATAACTCTACTCAATCACAGGATTTATACAGAATATTGAATATAACTGCCAAAAGGGCGATTACAATCCCTGCTGAGTGGAATGTGAACACTAGTTTTTTGGTTGAAGGAAATGAATTGATTGTAAATTCTTCAAGTCAAATCGGCCACCCCCTTGGAATTAATGTAGATTCTGATTATATCATTTATGCAAAATACGACCTAAAGACAGGGGAAATCAACAACAAAGTTAGTCGCAGCTTCCCCACATGGGATTCAAATTGGAATTCTGATTATTTTAATCGTAAGCTCGTGTTAACGGAGTCAGGGGAAAATAAAATATTCCTTATCAACCAGTATGGGGAGACGCTTAAAGAATTCCCCAGAACTTTTGGGAACTTTAATTATAAAACGATTGGTTACGATGGTAACAGGCTCTATTTACTAGTTCCATCGGAAGGTAATGGAGCTGAGCTGGTTAGTATCCTTTAAAGTTTTTAGTGAATAACTTGGGTGAGAGACGACACTTCGGTGAAGTCTCTTTTTGTCGTTTCCTCTATTTTGCAAATGGGCTATAACCTAGGGTGAATCAGATGCATTCCGCAGATATTGCTTAAATAACGGGCAAGGTCTGCGGTTTTTTTGCGTTCTACCACAACTAAAAAGAAGGAGCCGTTTAGACCGAAACCAAGCCATGAAGATTACATGGATGTTTGAATTGATGAAGATCGAGTTAGCCACAGCTACGGATCGATCCTGATGACTTGACATTGTTCTACGTGTCGTAGTAATTTTATACCACTACACCTCGTAGTGGTTAATTTCGGTATGGACGCATATCGAAATCAAGAAATGTTCACCGTGAACCGAGCTTTAGGCCAACAACACCCCGTACACTTTTGAAAGGATGTCGAAAGATGAAGTATTTAAGGATGAAGTATTTAAGATGGAAGAAGATCATGGTGTCAATAAGCGTGCTGTCGTTAACGATGCTAGTCTCCGCTTGCATCGGGGGAGACAGTAAGAGTGAAGGCGGCCTGAGGCCGCTCCCCCAGGGCGAGGAGCCAACGATCAAGGTGATGTATTATTATGACGAAAGTGAATTTTTCCGGGATTACGGAACTTTGTTTGTAAGTAAATTTCCAAACATCAACGTGGAAGTCCTAAACATGCAGTCGCTGGAAAACTGGGGATCGCTTACTGACGAGGACATTTACAAATTCATTGAAGAGGAAAAACCGGACGTGCTGCTGCTTGGGACCAATCAATACGAGAAGCTCGCGGGTGAGGGCAAGCTATACGCCCTCGATCCTCTCATTACGCAGGATAAGTTCGATCTCGAAGGCATTAATCCGTCCATTGTCAAGTTGCTGCGGGACAAGGGAGGCGGCAGCTTATACGGGTTAACTCCGACTTTCAACAGCCAGGCATTGATCTACAATGTCGACCTTTTCCAAAAATACGGAATCGAACCACCGACTGACTCGATGAGTTGGGAGGAGGTATTTGCTCTGGCCAACCGCTTCTCGACCAACGGTGGCGACCAAAATCGCGTATACGGATTCGGATTGCCCGATTACAGCGATTACGCTGATCTGGCCTATACAATCGGTCTCTCAAACGAGCTAAGAATGGTGAAGCCAACTCTAAGGTGACACTTGAAGGGGACTCCTGGAAGAGCGTTTTCCAGATGGTCGTAAACGAGGTTAACTCCAAAGCAATACATCTTCCGAGCCCGGGGAAGCAAGTTCAGATCGCTGGGGATTATTACAGTCAAGATCCTTTCATTTCGGAGAAAGTTGCGATGAAGCTCGTCAATTCATTTGAAATTGAGAACCTTAAAGAAGCCAAGGCTATTCTTGGAGCTGAGAAGATGCCTAACTGGAACATCGTCACGGCGCCGTTCAATCCAAGCAAGCGCGGCCAGAGCAGTTATTTCAACATCAGCAACGTATTCGCGGTCAATGCAGACTCACAAAATCTGCGGGCTGCATGGGAGTTCGTCCAGTTTATCAACAGCGACGGATTCGCCCGGGCGAAAGCCGAAACTCCCGATACCAATGGATTGCTAAGCCGTACCGCCTATATTTCGGATGTAGATGGCGTCAGCATGGAACCGTTGTTCAAATTGGAACCTGCTTCCAACTACACTGATCCGCTGGAAGAGGCTCCTGCCAGCTTTCGAAGCCTGATTATGCCCATTTTGCAAAAAGAACTGCAAGCTGTGATCGACAACAAGAAGACGATGGACGAAGCGATTAGTGAGTTGCAAAATCGAGCTCAGGATGCGCTTGTGCAAGCCCCATAAAGAGGATAAAGGAAAGAGTGAAGCGGCGGAAGCCGCTTCCTCGTACTGTCGTCCGCCAAGGCATCCCACCATTACTTGACAATTCACTACATAAAGCAGTATGTTATTTTAACTACGGAGCATAGTGATTTGGTTTGTTATGCCGATTACGATGTAATAGGGGGTTCACAATGAATAAGATTCAAAAGCTATCGGATACGGAATTGGAGCTAATGGAAGCGATTTGGGCGTGTACGCCTCCGGTCACCTCCACCGAGCTGTTGCGTCTGTTTGCTGAACGGGGAAAAGAATGGAAAGCACAGACCATATCTACCTTTCTATCACGTTTAGTGGACAAAGGAGCGCTTACCGCTACAAGACGTGATGGACGGACTAACGAATATTCGCCTCGCATTTCGTCTGAGGATTATAAGCTGCTGGAGACGCAGCACGTTCTGGACGGATTGTATCAAGGCTCCGTTAAAAATTTGATTTCAGCGATGTACGATGGAGACAAACTTTCAGAGCAAGACATTACCGAACTGAAAAAATGGTTATCAGAAAAGTAGGTGCTGCAGATGAACACCATTCTTGAAATGCTGTTTACTTTGACCGTGGCCGGAAGTGTCGCTACGGCTTTTATGCTTGCACTGCGGCTCATACCCACGGATATCTTTCCTGCAAAGTGGCGTTACGGACTCGGTGAAATGGCAGTCGTTTTTTATCTTTTTCCCGCGGCCCTTTGCATTTCGGGGTTTTCGTGGCTTTTTACATCCAATTCAATATTCAATTTACAACATACGCAAACCATGCAGTTTCCAGAGATCAATCCGAAGCCGTTTGTGCCTGAACAGACTATTTCAGCAAATGTTGCCGTCCTCCTCCTAAGCATATGGGCAATCGGAGCTCTCGGTTTCATGGCATGGCACATGTACTGTTATAAAAGCTTTTTGAAGAAATTAGAACATACGCGTACCGCCGTTCCGCAGAACAGCGAAGCTGGTGAACAGCTTCCTTTAATCAAGAAAGCTCTTGGCCTAAAAAGCAACGTTCAGCTTGCTTACAGCTCCATTATACGAAGTCCTGTTCTTGTCGGGCTTTGGAAGCCTACTATTTACCTCCCGATGGAGAATCTTGTGAATTTGAATATGGACATGGTGCTCCAGCATGAGTTGATCCATCTGAAACGAAAAGATTTATGGGTCAAGATGCTCACGTTGGGGGCCAGTGCTTTGCATTGGTTTAATCCCTTGGTTCACATGATCCGCAAGGACATTCATACCTGGAGCGAGCTGTCTTGTGATGAAGAAGTCGTAAAAGGGATGTCTCATGCGGACCGTAAGTGCTATGGGGAAACGATCTTGAACGTTATGGCAGGCTCAAGGAATGTACCAGCGCAATTCAGCTCCTTTTTATCCGGTGACGGCAAACATTTAAAAAGGAGACTGACAGTTATGCTTAACGTAAAGAAATCGAATAAGAAAACCATCTTTCTAACGATTACAACATTAGTTCTGGTTGCTGTGATTAGCACAACTGCAGCAATATGGGCTTCCAATAACGCACCTAAAGTAGTTGACAGTGTAGATGCTGCTGAAGTTTATAAAAAGACATCCATTGGTAGTGAGGCAACACCTCCTGAGGCTTCTCAAGAATCGACAAAGGACAGTGTGGCAGCTTCCTTTGAAGCTCCTCAACAACAGGTAAAGGAAAGTGAACTAGTTTCTGTGGTTCCTCAAGAACAGGTAAAGGACATAGAGGCGGTTCCATCTGAAGCTCCTCTACAACCGGTAAGGGACATAGAGGCCATTCCCTCTGAGGCTTCAACAACGGTAAAGGATAGAGATGCAGCTTCATTTGAAGCTTCTCAACAACGTAAGCGTCAAATACCCCTCAGCGTGTTGCAGGATAGGGGCTGATTTATGCTGTTATTATTATTTCGATGTAAATATCCGGTAAGTTAGAGGCAGCGATGATGACCATGGAAGCAGACGTCTCAAGGTTTCCGGCACTCTCGGGTCTTTGAGTTGTGGCAGTAAGTTTGTGCATAAATTGGATTACATTTAGAAACTGATTTTAGATGACTTTTGATAGCACCATATTCACGCTTCGGGCCTTAGGGTCTTCGGTCCAGCAGACGAGGCTTCGGGGATGAAGGAGCAATTGGAACACATCGATCTACCTAAGCAAGGAGTTATCTAAGGGAAATCGATGTCGTGAATACAAGAAATGCAAAGAAGCATATTCAGACAACACACGACCCGGCCTAAGAGAAGAGCGATCAAAGGCTGGGTCGCGTTGTAGATGCGGAAGCGTTAAGTGAAATTTCCCTGTAAAGACATTAAAGTCATTAATAACTCTTTTAGGTTATAATGAAAGCATAATAATGATTAGGGAGGGAAATTCAATGAAGCGAGAAGAGATTGAAAATAAATTAAGAACTGAAAAACAATATTTGAAGGAACATTTTTATGTTGAGAAGATTGGGTTATTTGGTTCATTTGCTCGCAATGAGCAAACAGAAAACAGTGATATTGATTTATTAGTTGAATTTTCTCGACCTGTAGGATTTGAATTTTTGGATTTAAAGGACTATTTAGAGTCTGTACTTGGCAGAGAAGTTGATCTTGTAACCCCTAAAGCCATTAAACCATATATGAAAGATGAAATTCTTAGTGAGGTACAATATCAGTGAACGGCGTAATCACGCTGCGAGACCTGTTAGATGTATAATCAAGGAAGAAGCTCAGACAACACACGACCCAGCCTAAGATACGAGCTATCTAAGGCTGGGTCGTGTCGTGATACGAGAACGTTTTAGGAAATCAGAGCATTAGCGCACTTAATCATCCAATAGAATCAATTTTAGAAGAGGTGGACAAGTATGTTGAATGAACAAATAAGAAGTTGAATTAAGAACAGTAAAACTCTTCAGTTTTATTAAAGAAGATATTTGAGCCAGAAGGAATTATTTTTTGCCAAAATGGTGGAATTTTCAATGATTTGAAACATTATCACATGCATGTTTATTCCAAAATTTACTGGAGATGGATTCGGTTGGTCTGGACCAACAGGGGAATTCAAAACAGAAAGAACATTATAAAATCTAGAAAACACATGTAGAAAGCCTAAACTTTAAATCTGGAGGGGCACTAACTCAAATAAGTGGATTTAATATTAGAGATTTAAAGGATCATGGATATCACCCCATGAAATATTTGATTGAGGATTACGAGAATGGAATGATTAATTTCTATTGTGCTGACATTGAGTTTGTAGGTCTTAAGGAAAGCGAGAACATAACAATTTAACATACATAAAAGAAATATTGAATGTTGGTTTAAGTGACATATGTTCACATTCAAAAGAATATAGTGAGAGGGACTTGTCTAATATAATGAGAAAAATGACTATTGTATTTATTGTATTAATAATTCTAACAGCTTGCAATTCCACAAATGAACCGCAGGGTGGGAAGATTAAAGTTTTATACTGGAATCAAGAAATGTTTAACGCGGATTACGGAAATATGTTCTATTCGAAATATCCTGATATTGAGGTTGAAGTGGTTTCACTTGATAACCTGGTCAATCGATCTGAAGGCTCCATAGATGAACTCATTAAACAAATAGACCAGGCGAATATAGATGTCGTATTTACGAGGTCATATGAAGAATACCTTACCTTTTCTAACCGAGAGGTGCTTGAAAGTCTCGATGAGTGGATACAAAAAGATCATTTTGATATTGATAATTTTAATCCCCACATTACTTCATTGTTACGAGAAAATGCATCAAATCGTTTAAATGGTTTAGCCCCCATGTTTTCTAGTATCGCGTTATTTTACAATAAGGATATGTTTGACCAATTCAGTATTGAATATCCCGAGGATCAATTAAGTTGGAAAGATGTTTTTGGGTTAGCGACCAGATTTGTAGATGATAAGGATGATACCTATGGTTTTTCATTCGAGGGTTCCTTATACGAATTAGTAAGTATGATAGGTAGAACCAATGGGCTAAATATAGTTACAGTCAACAACAATAATATTTGGATAATGAATGATTCCGAAGAATGGGAAAACATATTAGCAACTGTACAAGAAGTGCATCAATCTGGTGCGATTCACATAACTGAACCAGTATTTACTGCTACTCTTGATGTGAAGGGCAAGGAAGAGCTTTTTATTAACGGGAAGTCAGCAATGACCATATCCACGACAAGCCTTATTGAGCAATATGAGAAATCTGATAAATCGTTTACTTTAGGTATAGTGACAGTGCCTGTTGATCCGGCTTTTCGAGATAGTTCGTATACAATAAGGCCGAATCAAGTATTTGGAATTTACTCTAGATCCCCAAATAAAGAATTGGCATGGAAATTTATTTCGTTTGTCAATAGCGATGAAGTAGCAAAAGTAAAATCTAAATCTGTTACCGGATTATACACAAGAACAACATACTCTGAAGAGTTATTTGGTCACTCACTTGAACCGTTTTATAAGTTAAATCATGACATTCGCATTCGTTATCCAATTGATTTACCACGTGACTTTAACAGGGCGCTAAACGAGCTAGTTACTAAGGAAGCAACTCAGTTTCTTTCAGGGAGCCAAAATAGCCATGAGACCGTTATTAAAGTAAAACAAGAAGGCGAAGTTTTATATAAAAATATGAAGGAATAAAATGAGGCAGGAAAAAGGACTTGAACATAAAAAAGAAAGGGCGTGTGACAAATGCTTTATAGAAGAAAAACTTATATCATTGAGCCAGCATTTATTGATGAGTTTAATCAGTTATTTAATGAGATATTATTACCCTCCCAGTTGAAATATGGAGCCAGATTAATTGGACGATGGATGCTTGAAAAAGACGAGAACAATACAGAAGTATTTGCCATGTGGGAGTATGACAGTTATGAAGATTATGAAAGAATAGAAAGTCAGATAAAATCAGATACAGAACATGTATTGAAGGTACAAAATCGTTTCGATCAAATTGGTAGAGATAGGTTAAAGAAGGTACTCAAAGCAGACATCAAACAGGAGTTTTTTAAATCCACTGTACCTAGAGAAAAAACAATATTAAGATAGGTCAGATTACAGTTGATGAGTGTCCCAAATGATGAATTGGAACATATTTTGGATCATTTGAATGATAAGAATAAAATTGTGGCTAAGAGCTTTTTATCGTGGTTACTTGAGAAACAGTTGGATGAAGAAGATGATTATTTAACAGCCAGTGATTTAAAAGCCATTGAAAAGGGACAATTAGAGTTCCAGAGCGGACAAACTAAATCATTAGGGGATTTGAAACGTGAGCTCGAGATATAGGGTTAGAATTAATAGTATTTGTTATACGTGTAGGTCCAAGAGGTGATGTATATAAATAACAACAAACCTCGGCAAAGAGTCTGTAAAGAAATAAACTATACTATGTTAAGTATAACGAGAAATGGAGGGAATTAATATCCGCATTGGCAAAAAAACGAAGAAAAGAACTTGTACTGACGACCCGACCTAAGAGCAATCTAAAGGTCGGGTTGCTTTTGTAAATTCTACCACAGCTAGTACAATAAACCTGTCTAATTTGGTATGATTTTACTAGATACATATTGATGTCCAAAGTTGGATATTCTCTTATTAATTAATATACATAAAGGAAGGAATGGACGGATTGGATTACAAATTTTGTTCTTCATGTGGGAGACGACTAAATGCTTCGGCTCGATTCTGTGAGCATTGTGGTATGAATCTTGTGCCACAGGCGGCAGAGCAGGTACCATCACAAGCCCCACCGCCACCACCACGAGTACCCGCATCAGGGCCACCACCAGTGCCGCGAATGCCTTCATCGGTGCCATCCTACATGTCACCGCCGCCACCATATGGTACTCACAGCGTTATTGAGGAAGCGTTATTCTAGTACCTTCGTGACGTCGGTCTGGCCAATAATTATTCTTCGTCCCGTTCTGCAATTCTAGAGCGATTGCGCAGTTGATTAGCAATCGTATATCCGATAAGGAACGCAGCGGCAGAAGTATTGCCGTCGACCGTAAATGGAATGAGGGAGGCGTCGGCGACGATTAAATCCTTTACCCCGTGTACATTTCCTAGACGATCAACGACTCCGCCCTTGTTCCTTGGGGCCATCCGAAGGAAGCTCTGCTGGTGATGATTATGATCGAAGTTTTCCTTAATAAACTGTTCTAGCTGCAAATCATCATCTATAACATCCAAACTCGGTGTTACGAGACGGATGGAAGGATCTATGCTTGCCAGTTCGGCCGCAATTTTTTTGATATATATTTTATAAATATTTTTAACTGCTTCCATGTCTCTTGGATCTGACAGAAACCCTTCATCAGCCAACACAATGTTGAGCGGATCATTATTTTGAATGGTAATCGATCCCCGGCTCTTGGGCCGCAAATATAGAATCGCGATGGTTAACATGCCATCCGAACCGATTCCAATCAGTTGTACGGCTCTACGGTCAGGTTTTGTTCCAGTGGGGTCAGGCAAAAAGGCTCCTCCTGTGTATAGCGCATCCGGATCATTGGAAGGCAGTGCAGCATCATCGGGGTTCGTTGTAAACACAGCAGTGTTTAATGTGTGATTTTTTAATCTTTGGCCTACGTTCGGATTATGAACAATGACAGGTATTCCCGCTGCTTTTAGCGTTTTGGCGGGGCCTATCCCCGAGAGCATTAACAATTGGGGACTATTTATTCCTGCTGAAATGATCACTTTTTTTCTCGAAAATACTTTAATGAACTTCCCTTCTTTTAATAACTCTACGCCTATAGCCCGTTTGCGGTCAAAAAGCACGCGAAGGGCTGTTGTCTTATAGTAAACGGTTAGTTTACGTCCATTCTTGCCTCGGCCAGAGGATGTAACGATATCGGAGGACAAAAAAGCGGTTGACGAGCTTTCCCGGTCTCCATTTGGCATTTGATACAATTGCCAGCGGGTGAATGGACCGAGTGGAGTATCAGTATCATTGTAGTCAAGAATGCTAGGAAATCCGGTGGCTTGCTCAATGGCGAGGACGAGCTTATCCGCCAGGGGCGTTGGTTCCGAAGGCGCTTGCCTGATGTCTATTCTTCCTTGAAACCCGCGCGCCTCCACGTTATCGGTTTCACCATTATAATTTTCTAGTCGTTTAAAGCGACGAATGGCTTTATCCGGGGACCAAATGGGACCGAGTAACTGTTCCCACTCTCTAAGCACCGCTGTGGTTGGACGCACATACTGCTCCCCGTTAATGGAAGATCCGCCGCCGGAGAGGCGGCCGGTTGTCCATTCAAAAGATCGATCATCTATGTTCTCTTGAGGGACGCCTTCTCCTTGCCAGAAGTAATTGGGGAAAAAGCTCTCCTCCAGTTCCAGAGCAAAGCTTGAATCCATAATGGGTTTGTCTTTATCATGATTTTCGCCCGCTTCGATGACGAGTACAGAAGTTTTCTTATCATCTGTAAGCGTTTTGGCGATGACTGCGCCTGCTGGTCCTGTACCTATAACGATATAATCAAAAGATGATTTCCCTTTCATCGGAGCACTCCTTTATAAAATAGACTAATGTAGAGTATTACGTTGTACCATGCTGTGTGCTAGTCTAATTCGGAAAGGCAATAAATGACCCTGCCTCGGGCAGTAGAATCTTAACTGAAAGGTGCCTGCATTGATATGAATGATATCGCTGATTATTTGGATAACGTACCTACCTTGAAGAAGCCAATCCATTGGAGACAAGTATCCAGCCAGTTTAAGCTAGGCAAGGTTTTCGATGAAGCATTGGTGAGTAATATTAGCATGATCCCTTTTATTGGCTCAGAGTGTGTGGTCATGCAATTGGATGACGGCAGATGGGAACTGCCAGGTGGAACGATGGAACCCGGGGAGAGCTATTTAAAGTGTTTAAGAAGGGAAATGCTTGAGGAGTTAGGCGCGGAGATAAGTGATTTTGAAGTGTTTGGTTATTTTTATTGTTTTTCCAGTGCAGAGGAGCCGTATCGGCCCCATATCCCTCATCCTAATTTTATTAGACTGATTTGCTTGGGAGAAGTGAGGATCGTTTCAGGGCCATTGAATCCGACGGATGGTGAGAAGGTTGTAGCCGTGGAAGCCGTAAGTATAGACGAGGCAGTCAAAAGATTTGAGGCGATCGGTCGATTTGACATTGCTGATCTGTATAGGCTTGCGTATCAAATAAAAGAATCGAGGAGCGATAATAAATCACATGATTAAACGAGTATTTATTGTACTGTTAGTTCTATTTGTTTTTATTCCTTTACAGAGCAATATAGACGCTCAAACCAATGCAGCAGTCCCTTCATATAAAATTGTTATCGATAATAAAGAACTCAAGCTCTCAACGCCCCCTTTTCAACATAATGGAACAACGATGGTGCCATTCCGTCCTGTCTTTAACCAGCTTGGATTAGATGTAGAGTGGGATCCTGTGCATCATCAAGTGGTGGGAAAGAATTCAGAAGTGACAATTACACTAACCATCGGCTCGGTTTATGCCAAAGTGAATGATGCTGCCGAAGTTATGCCGCTAGCGCCAGTACTTCGCAATGGAACAACTTATATTCCCCTTCGGTTTGTCGGAACGGCGAGTGGAGCGGATGTAGAGTTTTATGGTGAGAGCTTAAATGTAGTCTGGATTATTTCTGCAAAACAGGATCAACTGCTTAGTGCTGTGATACGCAAAAATGTAGCGGAGGTTAAAAGGTTATTAGAATCAGGCGCTGATCCCACCATTATGGTTGGACCTGAGGGCTCGGCCATATATCACTTTATTGATGACTCCCTTGATATCGTGAAGTTGTTTCTTGAAAACGGGATGGATATAAATTATTACGCGGAAGACTACTCTTATAGCAGAACTCTGCTCCAAATTGCGGCTGCTGATGGCCAGGTGGAAATCGTGAAGTTCCTATTAGATGCTGGTGCAGATCCCTTAATAATAACGGGTACCAATTGGACGGCACTAGAGGTTGCGGAATATTGGAGAGGTCGGGTTGAAGCGGGGTATCAGAATATGGATCCTTCAAGAACGCCGTCTGTGGAGTCATACGATGAGATCATTGAACTTCTACGGAAGCGGTGAATAAATGAATAATTCATTTACAGGAAAAGATTTAGATTTATTTTATAAAATGGGGTGCTATTTAATGAAAGAGAGATATTATTTTATATATGCATTAGTTTTATTAGTTTTCTTTAGCTTATTTATACATCCTACTTTATATAAATATACTGAGATCGAAATAAACGATCAAACACTTCCTGTGAAAATTAATCGGTTAACTAATAATGCCAAGGTACTGACATCTGGTGGCTGGCTTGATATTACGAAATAAAATTAAACAACGTTAGCGAGTAGCCCACGAAAGGCATTTAAGGGATTTCAATTTGCGTTTTAGCCATAATTTATTAGGAAACCATCAAACTATTGTATAATGGCTTACACATGAATCGATTTCACAATCACCCTGGGAATGAGGTGTAGGTTATTGTATAGAGTGGCTTTGTGCGACGATGAGGAAAAACAACGGGAGCTGGTTAAGAATATTCTGATTGCACTCTCGATAAAGTCTAATATAGAATTTGAAATTGAATGCTTTGATTCGGGAGAGCAGCTCGTATCTCATTATGAGAACAATGAAAAGCCCTTTCATATTTTAATATTGGATGTTGAAATGAGTGGTATTAACGGAATACAAACAGCCCATATCATTAGAAATTTAAAAAATCTCGATGAACAAATTATATTTCTAACAAGCTACCCGGAATATATGGTAGAAAGCTTCGACGTAATGACCTTCCAGTATTTGATCAAGCCAATTGCCCCCCACATTTTGGAGGAGAAAGTTATAAAGCTGTGCCAATACTTCCAAGCCCTTGATAAGAAGTGGATGATCATTAAGTCAGAGTATGAGGAAGTGGTTTTAAGATATGATGACATCATTGCTATTGAAGCTGCCAAGAGCTTAACGATAAAAAGTAAATTAAACTTTATCACAACGGGTCAAACTTATGAAAGCAGAGGCATTATATCCGATTATGCTTTAGCATTAAAGGATTTTAATTTTTTGCAAATCCATCGTTCCATTATTATCAATTTGATTCATGTGAAGAAATTCGCGAGCGGGGTTGTGCTGATGTCCAACGATGCAAAGTTGCCCATAGGCCGTACTAAAGTGAAAGAGGTTAAAGATTTCTATACCAAATTTATGATTATGAAGGATCATTAATATGATTCAATATAATCTGCTTATTGTCGGCTGTGTCGCACTTGTCATGTGTTTTCAAGGCACTTTGTTTTTTAATTCTGTGCTTGATAAATCAACGAGAAAAGCGAATAGAGTTATTTACTTCATCCTATTCGTGGTTCTTGATTACATATACTTGACAGTTCATATGACTACGGTTGTATCCTCAATCCTGGCGCTGGTGATGGTGTTTAGTTTAGCGCAAGCTTATCGAGTGGAGTTAAAAACTAAAATTACTTTTACGATACTTTATGTTGTTATAATGACGATCGTTAATTTGATCTCCCTATATATATTTTATGTCATAGACTCCGTTGACTTAAGCACCGTTGATCCTACCTATATACAAGCTCATTCCTTTATTAAAGTGATATTATTGAGTTGCATTATCATGTTTGCTGTCATTCAAATTATACGACTCATAGCCAAACGCAGGAGCTTCCCTATACATTATCGTTACTACATTATATTTATGATCGTTCCCGCAATAAGTATTTACCAGCTTAATGTTCTAACGACTTACAGTGAAAAAAATATTTATTATTTTATTTCGATCATCGGATTTCTTGTCCTAAATGTGGGGATCATCTATATTTTTGATCATATCATTGATAAATTTCAATTCATGCATGAGAATGCTCAATTGCAGCAGCAAATGGATTATCAAGATGCGAACTACGAGAAAACGGTGCACAGCTTCAAATCGATGAAGAGAATCATTCATGATACGCACCAGCAATTTCTGTATATTGAAGAGTGTATTAACCGAAATGAATTAGCAGCGGCAAGGGAGCATATTAAGGCTACATTGAATAAAGTCGAAGGAGCCTATCACAGGGTCAATACGGGGAATCTAGTGATAGATGCTCTCGTCACGAATACGCTTAATATTGGCCAGGCCAATGGAATAAAAATAAATACAAAGTTAAGCCTGTATTCGCAGGAATTAAATATGGATAGGTATGACTTATGTGTCGTGTTAGGCAACATGTTGGATAATGCCGTAGAGGCATCTAAGAAGGTTAAGATTGCTGAGGATAGATATATCCTTATTAAAATACATTCCGACGAGTCGGCTCTATTCATTCATATCCTTAATCATATGGAGAATGAAGCAGCCCATTTGCATAGCCAAAAGGAAAACCCGGATATCCATGGCATTGGTTTGACAAATATATCCAGAATCTGTGACAAGTATGGTGGAAATATGACCATTGAAGCGAAACATAAAGTTTTTCATAATATGGTTTTCATCCCATTTGAGAAGAACAATCCTTAAACTACATGTTGTTTAGGGATTGTTTTTTTCGTTTCAGGGTGTTTTTCTGTATGAACTCCTTTGCCGTAGTACGATTCATTCAGTAATACAATCTGATCATGGAAGAGGGGAGCTAAGGGATGATGAAAAAAATAATTACCGTATGCCTTGCCGCTATGCTTTTTGTAATACCAAGTCCCCATACGTTGGCACAAAATAATAAAGTTTCACTGAAGGAAAAGGCTCACAGCCTAGCTTCTGAGCTCGTGGCCAGTTATGGTGTAAGTGGGTTGCAGTATGCCATCATGGATCATGGATCCATTGTTTTATCCGATAGTGCTGGTGTATATGATAAAGCTACCAATTCACCAGTAACCAAAGATACGATGTTCGGTATAGGCTCGATAAGCAAGATTTATGTAACTGCAGCAACGATGATGCTCGTGGATTCGGGGCAAGTTGATATTGATCAGCCGCTTACCGTCTATATCAAGGATTTTAAAATGGCAGATGAAAGATATAAAGAAATTACGCCACGTATGTTGATGAATCATTCTTCAGGACTTTACGGTAGTCACTATGGAAATAGTATGCTGTTTGATGACAATGATACACAAAATCATGATGAATTATTGAGAAGATTGCAGTCTGAAAATTTGAAATCAGACCCAGGTGAATATTCCGTCTATTGTAATGATGGTTTTCAACTGCTTGAAATATTGATTGAACGAGTGAGCGGCGTAAGCTATAGTGAATTCCTTGAAAAATACATTAGCACCCCATTGAATTTAAGCTCTACCAAAACTCCGCTCGATGATTTTGATCGGCAAAAACTCGCAAAAACTTATTTTCCTACGATGGATCATGCTTTGCCCGTTGAGAATGCGAATATTTTTGGGGCAGGAGGCCTATACTCCACTGCGGAAGAATTAACTAAGTTTGCAGATGTATTAATAGGTAACCGAACAGATATTTTATCTGAACAATCCGTAAAGTCCATGCAAAATCATGAGTATAAAAAAGGATTGTGGGTTGCTGAAGAGGCGAACATCTTTAACTACGGTTTAGGGTGGGACGCCGTTCGTTTGACACCGTTTAATGAATATGGAATTACGGCATTAAACAAAGGTGGGGATACCGTTTCATATCACTCTGACTTAACTACAATACCGGAATATAATATCTCAATAGCTGTGCTTTCATCCGGTGGAGCTTCAATTTACAACAGCGCTTTTACAAATAATATCTTATTGGAGTACTTAAAAGATAAAGGGATTATTAAAGACATCCTGCCGAATAAAACATTTGAAGCCCCTGTTAAAGTGGAAATGCCATCTGATTTACTCGCACACTCTGGGCTATACGGTATGGTAGGTGAAACTATCCATGTCGAAATTAAGAACGGCGAAATCGACTTGCCTGCATTCATAGGAGGGCTTGTTCCACCGCAACAATATGTGTATACGGGCGATGGGCAATTCAAAAGTAAAGATGGTAGTGCAGTCATAAGTTTTGAGCAGCAAAAGAATGGAGTTACCTACATTAAGCTCAGCACATACTTGAATTTTCCAGGAGTAGGCCAGTTGCTTATGGTGACCTATGAATATCAAAAGCTGGACCCTAACCCGCTCCAGGAGGCCACGAGAAAGGCCTGGGAAAATAGGAACGGAAAAAAATACTACGCTCTGGATGAAAAGATCACTTCTATGTTCTATCTGTCACAAGAGATATTAACAAAGAATATATCCGTTGATTTGGAATATGGATACGCCACAGGCACGAAAATTATGGATGAGAACAAAGCAGTCAATGTGGTCAAGATTCCTATTATGAATGGAAGAGATGCATTTGATTTAAATTTCTATAAAGAGGGACACGCGGAATATTTAGTGATCGAAGGATTCTCCTATATTAGCGAGGATGCTGTAAAACCCATCTATGGAGGGAAATCGTCCACTTGCACCATACCATCTAATGGCCGTGCCGTATGGTTTAAGATCGATGAACAATCAGCCAATAAGACAATGACCGTGGATATTCCAGAAGGAGGAGGCTTTGCCGTTTATGATGCAAAGGGTATCCCCGTCAATTTCTCTATTGCCAGCATGAGCAATTCAGTCGTACTGCCAGAAGGTGGGCTAATCGTTTTTGGCGGAAATGCAGGGGAAGTATTTAAAATCAATTTATCGCTGTAAAGTTAGTCTATAGTGGAAAAGGTGACGAAAAACGTCTAAAACAACCCGACCTAAGATTAAGAACGATCTTAGGTCGGGTTTTTTTTGTAAGTACGGTCAAAAGGGGGAGTGGGATACAAGATCGATCCCGATCAAATTTATATTTTCTATCTCCGATCAGCGGAGCTGCTTAGGTTCTATCTTCAATCGCCTAAATGCTCACCCCCATAAATGCCTCCACCCCCCATCTCAACCCCTTAGCTCCAGTCGACAGGCAGGGTTGATCACGAAATCGCAGGAAATGTGTATAATCGCCTGGAAGGTGCTATTAAAAAATAAAAGAGGAGGATCTGTATGAGATGAATTTGAGGGATAACAAGGTCTGGATTTTGACGTTGGCGATCTGGCTCGGCTTTACGGGACTGCTCCCTGCCACGATCATAAAGGCCGCCGAATTGCCGTTCGCTCAAGGAACGGGTTATGGGCCAGGAGCTTATGATTACGAGGCGGCGCAGCCGACAGCTTTTAATTGGGCGAGGCAGTCCAGGTTTGTGGGAAGCCCGGATCACGATGTGAAGTGGTCGTTTGCAGCAGAGGGAGAAGTATATTCAACCCCTGCCATCGGGGCAGACGGTACGCTGTATGTCGGGTCGTATGATGGAAAGCTGTATGCGCTGAATTCGAAAACGGGCAAGCTAAAATGGGCCTTTGAGACAGCTTGGGCCATCGCCTCATCGCCTGCAATCGGAGCAGACGGCACGATCTATATCGGTTCTGGGGATGGAAAGCTGTATGCACTGGATCCGAATGCGCCAAATGATGACGAACGTGAGAAGTGGTCGTTTGCCACAGGGAATCGGATATATTCTTCTCCTGCGATTGGACAGGACGGCACCATTTATATTAGTTCATATGATGGGAAATTGTACGCGTTAGATCCTGATGCTGACGATGATAAACGGGAGTTGTGGTCTTATGAAATTGGTGGCCAATTAGATTCTTCACCTGCGGTCGGAGCAGATGGCACGATCTATGTTGGCTCCGGGGATGGAATCTTCTATGCGTTGGACCCCGGTGCGGAGGATGACACCCAGAGGTTGAAGTGGTCGTTTGAACCAGAGACGGCAGAGGATTGTTTGTGGATGATGGATGGACCGTGTTCGTTCTACTCATCGCCCGCGATCGGAGCAAACGGCGACGTGATCTATGTCGGTTCGGATGATGGATACGTGTATGCATTGGATCCAAATGCCGATGATGATGAAGATCGGTTGAAGTGGTCCTATGAAACATGGGGATCGATATCCTCATCGCCTGCGATTGGGAAAGACGGTACGGTTTATGTGGGTTCATCGGATGGATTGTTATATGCGCTGGATCCTGATGCTGTGGATGATAACAACCGGGAAAAATGGTCGTTCGATACATCGGTGAAGAATTGGAATATGATCGTCTCATCACCTGTAGTGGGAGCAGACGGCACGGTCTATATTGCTTCGATAGGCTGGTATGGGGATGGAACGTTATTTGCGCTGGATTCGCATGCTCAGGGTGAGAACGAACGGGTGAAATGGTCTTTTGCCACAACCCGAGAAATACGTTCATCCCCTGTGATCGGCCCGGATGGCACGGTTTATATCGGTTCTGATGATGATAAGCTCTATGCCCTTGGAACGCGGCTGCCGATTGCTGCTCCAGATGGGGTTGCCGCCGATGCCGGCGAGAATGAAGTAAAGCTGACATGGGAAGCAGTTGACGGGGCTGTCGGCTATAGGCTCTATTACTACCAGGGAACAGCCGCTCCTGTTCAGTCCGATCAATGGGAGCTTGTCAACGAGGACGAGCTTATTACCGGAACCGATTATTCTGTGAAAAACCTGACAGCGGGTCAGTTGTACTGGTTTACAGTACAGGCAATTGACAAGGATGGAACGGAAAGCGACCGGTCGGAGCAGGCCTCTGGAACACCTTACGCGAACATAGCGGAAGTAATAGCCCTCGCGCCAGTTCAGGTTGCCAAAGGTACACAGCTTGCGGAATTGTATTGGCCTGCTGAGGTGCAGGTTCGGCTGACTGATGGTTCTGAGGCCGATGTGCCTGTCAGCTGGGATTTGGTGAACACAGACTATGACCCAGGACAGGTTGGAGCTTATCCCATCATAGGAGAGCTGCGGCTCCCAAGGCACATTCGTAATCCAAATAACTTGAATGCGGAGCTGACGGTGAGCGTGATGCCGGGCAACGATGCGAAGCTGCGCAATCTGCAAATCAACGGGGAGCCGCTGCAAGGTTTCAAATCTGAAATTTATACCTATAACCTGCGTTTTCCTTATCCGACAGAGCAGATTACGGTGACGGCCGCAACATACGAACTGGAAGCGGCTGTTGAGATCGTCGGAGGAAATCTACAGTGGTTGCAGGTGGGAGGCAACCTGATTGAAATTATCGTCACTGCGGAAAATGGAGACACACAACGATACACGCTCTCTGTAATCAGAGAACCGGATGCGGCAGCCCCCGTCTGGCCGCCAGGCAGCGAGCTGATCGTCTCGGACATTACACAGACAAGCGTGAAACTAACGTGGCCTGCGGCACAGGATCATTTCGAAGTTGTCGGATATCGTCTGTACCTGAATGACGGGATACAGGCGGATCAAGTAAGCAGCAAATATAAATACTCGGTAACGGAAAGCGTCTATACGTATACGATGACAGGTCTTGCCCCAGATACGAGCTATCGCTTTACCGTCAAAGCTTATGATGCTGCGGGGAATGATAGTGAGCCTGGATTAAGCAAGACAGCCGTAACACTTCGGCATTCCTCCTCCGGCGACGGAGATTCGTATAGGGGTTCGGGAGGAGGCAGCTCGTATTTATCCCGGAACGCCAACTTGAAGTCGCTGGAAGTATGGGTGGACGATAAGCGCCTCTCCTTAACACCGGCATTTAGAGCAGATATATTGTCTTATACAATTAAGACGGAAGCGAAGCAAATCGAGTTGAAAATCTCCGCCGAGTACTCTAAGACTAAAGTGACATGGCAGGATCAAACGTTAGGTGATGGTATTAAAATTGACTTGCAGGAAGGGGAGAACGTCATTCCGCTGCAAGTCAAGGCAGAGGACGGGACCCTCAAGACGTATACACTTACTATTGAGCGAAAATCACCCCAATCCGCTGAACCTGAAACGTCGCCAATATCGTTTAACGACATCGCCGGACACTGGGCGGAAAGCTATATCCAACGTGCAGCGTCGAAAGGCATCGTTAGCGGTTATCCAGACGGCTCGTTCGAACCAAACCGCCCGCTTACCCGCGTCGAGTTTGCAGTTATGCTGGCAGGTGCCTTGAAATTGGAAGGCGAAGCAGCTGCACTGGCATTCACCGATCATGATCAAATCGGCGAATGGGCGAATCAAGGCGTTGCGCAGGTGCTGCAGGCAGGCATCATCAAAGGTTATGAAGATGGCAGCTTCCGTCCGAACACTCACATCACCCGTGCGGAAATGGCGGCGATGATCACACGAGCACTCCAACTGCAGCCTGACACAGATGTGTCAACAAGCTTTGCTGATGACGGTGCGATTCCTCAGTGGGCGAAAGGCGCGGTAGAAGCAATCCGTGAACTTGGCCTCGTGGCCGGCCGCGGCGAGAACCATTTTGTACCGAACGACACGGCGACCCGTGTGGAAGCGACGGTGATCGTGCTCAAAATGCTGGAGCTGCAATAAAATGTATATGGATAATTCCTCCTTTATTGGGTGTTGTCCCCGCTCGATTATTAGATGTATAATCATGGAAGAAGCTTAATCATCAAATGACCTAGCCTAAGATAAAAGTTATCTAGGCTAGGTCATTTTCGTACTTTCCCTTTTGTAATCGTGACGAGGAAGAGTAGGGGAGATATGAATAATGATAACGATCACCTAAAAGGAATGATGCTGCGAATGGAAGAGGTACTTGTTCTTACATATAAAAAATCAGAAGTCTATAACAATCTTAGACTATATGTGCGGAAGCCAAAGCTGCCCAAAAGCGATGCTTCCTGTATCATTTTTTTTCACGGAGCAGGGTTCAGTAATAATAAAGTAAATGCTGGTCAATTTCAGCACCATGCTGCTCATTTTTCATCCTTGGGCATATTGACCATTCGTGCGGAATATCGTCCTTTAGAACTTGAAGGGTTGTTTTCCCCTATAGAAAGTTTGAAGAACGCCAAATCGGCAATTCGATGGGTTAGGGAGAATTCGGAACTTCTAGGTATTGACCGAAACAAGGTCATAGCTGCGGGTGCTTCAGCCGGGGGATATCTATGTCTGTGCACTGCCATGATTTCCGGGTTTAACGATCCAGCCGACAATTTATTTACGGATCCCGCGCCCAATGCGATGATTGTATTCAATGGCGGAGTGAACTCTGAAGCGCTAATTGATCTTTTTCCAAATGAGAAAGAACAGTTGATCCAGGCTTCACCAATTGAAGTGGTGAGAGAAGGATTACCTCCTAGCTTATTTTTTCATGGAGCGGAGGATAGGAACATTCCCTATGAAGATATAAAGAGCTTTAATAATAAGATGAAATCGAAGGGGAATTTCTCGCGGCTGATAAAATTTGAGGGGTTAGGACATGGCTTTTTTAACTATGGGAACTATGATAATGAACCCTATCAAAAAACATTGCTGGATACAGAAGAATTTCTAAGAGAAGTTAACTTTTGGAGATGACTGCTGAACTGCCTTAATTAATAAAAACCTGATCGTAATGTAGAGAGGGATCACATGAAAAAATTTAGATTTAATCATAGATAGGGAATAAATGCAAAAATTTCTTTAATGTGATTAGGAGGGGACCTATATTTTAATCCTTAGAGAAATTGTTCTTGAAGATAGTATTTCATTTCTGGAATTAAATAAACAACTGGATTGGGAAAGTACTTACTTGCTGTTTGAACCGAACGAAAGGATGACAACAGCCGAACAGCAGGAAAATATGGTTTCCCATTTCATTCGTTCTGAAAATTCTACTATAATTTTGGCTGAAGTAGATGACCAATTAGTCGGGCATATCACCGTCGTAGGAGGCAATACGAATCGTATAAAGCATCGGGCGCACATTGTAGTTGGTATTTTGGAGAGATTTAGCGGGCAAGGGATTGGCCGCAAGCTGTTTGAGCAAGTGGAACGTTGGAGAGAAACAACATGTGTTACGAGACTGGAACTGACTGTAATGGCTAATAATGAACGTGCTATTGGTCTTTATAAGAAGGTGGGGTTCCAGGTCGAAGGAATTAAGGAGCACTCCATCAAAATAAATAATGAATATATAGATGAATCCTACATGGCAAAGGTCTACAAATGAGGGATTATCCTTAATGAAGAGATTTATTCTTTCAGCATGAATATAGCGCCAGCTTTCAGTTCACGCTCTGGTAGCGGGTTCGAAAGTATGGCGCTTTTTTTTGTTTAGTGATTTTAATATAGATTATTTATTGTTTAAGCCCCACAGGCTCGACTTAGGGTTAGGGTCAACATACCATTAGTCGAATTTGCTCAATGAATCAAACAAGCGCTTTAAATTATTTAATAAGTGAGTTTTTTCCTCTGGTGTCCAATCGGCCAATGCTTCTCGCATGATGCGTTGACGGGTGAGGTTAATAACGGAGTTGACCTCCTTTCCATAATTCGTCAATTCAGATACACGAATGCGAGAGTCTTCATTGGATGGATAAGTACGAACCAACCCGGCTGTCTCCAACTTATCAATTTGGCGGCTTACACTGGAGTAGTTTTTCCCTAGCATTGCAGCCAAATCGCCAACACTAGTCGATTCGAGATGCCCGATGCCAACGAAAACACGAAACGCAGCAGCCTCCAAATTAACGCCGGCATTAGCAATCATTTTCTTATCACGATCAGGCCGATTGATAATAGAAACCAAATCAATTACCGCTTTAAATATTTTATCTTCCATGCATATTATTTTACCATTACAACGGGCCGAGGTGTCAATGGAGCTTGCCAAGCAGCTTCGATATCTTCTAACGCAAACTTCATCGTGGCAATTTTTAACTTCCCCTTGGAGGCCAGTTCAAGAACGTTTTTAGCAGATGACAACATATCAGACATTGAAACACTTCTGCCACCGCTGCCTAGAAGTTCGATTGTGGATGCGCGAAGTATGGATGAGGGGATAGCGATGGATTCTTGCCCGGACGAAGTTCCAATACTTACAAAGCGAGTTGTCCGACCTGCACTACTGTGAGGGATCGCTGACATGATAGCGAGGGCGCTATCGCCCCAAAGGTAATCCAATATAACATCAACACCTCCGGCAATAACTGGCTTTAAAGCGTCCTCAAACACTTTCTTTCCGTTGTGGGCTGTCATATCAAAGGCAATGATTTCATCCGCTCCAAGGGCTTGCAATTTTGACTCGTTGCGTCCAGTCGCAATGATCTTCTTTGCTCCTAAATACTTGGCGATCTGAACGGCCAAGCTGCCGGATGCTCCAGTGGCGCCATTTATCAACACAGTTTGGCCGGATTCAAAGTGAGCCCGATATACCAATGCAGCCCATGATGACATGGCTGGGTTGGCGATTGCGGCGGCTGTTGCATTATCGATATTTTCCGGTAAAGGGATTATCATATTTTTGTTCGCAATAGTTTGTTCAGCTAAGCTGCCATATGGCGCAGTGGGAAGTGCAAAGTAAACGCGAGATCCATCCTCCAAAGTGCCAACACCGTCTATACCGGCTATGATCGGGAAATTAATGTCTGATGAGTAGTGCATGCCCATCGAACGGAACTTACTGAGTTTACTCAATGCTACTGCCGAAACGTTAATGATAACATCTCCGTCCGATGCAGCTGGTGGATCAAATTGGCCAAATACGGGGGTGGCCCCCATTTCCTTTACGATTGCTGCTTTCATAGTAAGTAACCTCTCCTCCATAAAAATAATGTGTGCATATTGCACATAATACAGTATAGCATGGATATGTGCAAAATGCACATAATTTACGGGGTTATAGTTAGTGTGCATATAACAATAAAAAGATCACCCAAAATAATAAAAAATTATTGTAAAACGATAAATAATGTGTTAAATTCAAAAAGAATAATTAAGTGAGGTGCTTTTTATGGAACGAGGATCAACACTCTTTTTAAAAATTGCTGTTATACTTATTGGAATCCCAGTTCTTGCTTTGTTCATATTTTTGGTGCCGGAGATAGCGAATTTTGCAGCAGAATTGTATCCGGATATTGCTTATATGAAATATTTCGTTTTCGTGGATTTGTATGCAACGGCGATACCTTTTTACTTTGCTCTGTATCAAGCTTTTAAACTTCTAAGCTATATTGACAAAAACAAAGCATTCTCGAAATTATCCGTTAAGGCTTTAATGAACATAAAGTACTGTGCAATCACAATTAGCAGCTTGTTTGTGCTAGGCATGCCGCTCTTCTATATCATGGCGGAGATAGACGACGCCCCAGGGATCATACTCATCGGATTGGTGTTGATTTTTGCTTCATTGGTGATTGCCGTTTTTGCTGCTGTTCTCCAAAGACTTTTACAAGAAGCTATTCATATAAAATCAGAAAATGATTTAACGGTCTGAGGTGGATAACATGGCAATTATAATCAATATTGATGTGATGCTGGCGAAAAGGAAAATGAGCGTAACAGAACTTTCAGAGAGGGTTGGAATCACAATGGCTAATCTTTCTATATTGAAAAATGGAAAGGCAAAAGCAATCAGGTTTTCCACTTTAGAGGCGATTTGCAAAGCATTAGAATGCCAGCCTGGAGACATTTTAGAATACAAAAGTGACGGAGACACTCAAGAATAACATTGTATTTCACGCAGCGGGCTATCGCCTTTTGGTTTCAGGATGTATAATCGTGGAAGAAGCTCAGACAACCAACGCTCCAGCCTAAGATTAGAGCTATCTAAGGCTGGGGCGTTTTGTGTTTAAGAAGGGCATAGTTTAAGGAGGTTTTATACAGAGAGGAATTGAATGACCCGACCTAAGATAGGAGCTAGCTAAGTTACGGCGCGTCATAGATGCGGGCACGTTACCTAAAAGCAGTGCGAATTAAAGGGTCAACTCATCTGCTATTATATAAGCAAAGAAAGGAAGTGCAGTAAATGAAAGTCTTTCCAGCAATTGAAAATACAATACGAGAGCATAATGAATCACAGCCTTTTTCCGGAGCGGTTTTAGTCCAAAAAGAAGGGAATACTTTTGCACAAGGGTATGGATATGCAAATCGTTCCGAACGAATACAAAATAGTTCTTATACAAGGTTTGGAATAGCATCTGGCTGTAAAATTTTCACTTCTATTGCTATATGTCAGTTGGTCCAAGAAGGCGTATTGTCTTTTGATTCCTATTTAAAAGACTGTTTAGATATTTCATTTCCTAATTTTGATGCCGGAATTACAATACATCATTTATTAACCCATACTTCGGGAATACCAGATTATTTTGATGAGGAGTTCATGCATGATTTTGAGCAACTTTGGGAGGACCTGCCCATGTACTCCATTCAATCACCAAAAGATTTCCTGCCTTTGTTTCAGAATAATCCAATGAAGTTTTCTCCTGGGGAAAGATTCTCATACAATAATGCAGGTTTCATTGTCCTAGGATTAGTAGTGGAGCAGAAAACAGGATTGGAATTTACAGAATACGTTGAGAAAAATATATTTCAACGCTGCAGAATGCGGGATTCAGGTTATTTTAGAATGGATCAACTACCTGAGCGAACAGCTGTCGGGTATATAGACAATGAGGATAACACTTGGAAGAGTAATATATATTCAGTTCCAATCAAAGGCGGACCTGACGGAGGAGCATTTACGACAGTGCATGATTTGGGCCGGTTTTGGGAGGCTTTGTTGAATCATCAATTGTTGTCCCCAGAATATACTAAAATATTGTTGACTCCACATGCACAGGTTTACGATCAGACATACTATGGGTACGGTGTTTGGATGTTGATGCAAAGTGATACCATTTTTAAATACTATGTAGTGGGCAGTGACCCGGGGGTCCTTATGGAATCATCCGTATATCCCGAAAACAATATACATGCACATATTATCGGTAATATGAATCATGGTGCTAGTACCATCGCGCGTAAAATTGATGAAATAATTCATAAGGAAGCATGAAAAGTATAGATGCCGCCTAAGATAAGCGCTATCTATGGTGGGCGTCTTTCGTCAAACTTAAATAGAGACTATATAAGGAGTGGGAGCTGTAAATGTTTGAAATTGAAGTTAATGATACTTTTAAAATAACCGGAAGAGGATTTGTTGTTGTAGGGGAAATCATAAAAAATGAAACCACATTAAAAAACGGAGATATTCTAATTAATAGAGAAGATAACGAACAAAAGATATATGTAAATGCAGTTGAAATGACAAGTTACGGAGCAAGATTAAGAAAGGATTTAAGAAGCATGGGATTTTTAACGGAAATTTCCGAAGAAGCAGCAAAATCATTGATCGGAAAAAGACTCTATAAGGAATAGGAACGAATTGAAAATGAAATTTAAAAATCAACATCGAATGCTGGTAAGCTTTGGTGCGTACTTTTTAGTCGTATGTCCAAATTGTAGCGGGAAAGCCAAGGTCATTTCATTAGGAGCACCATCTCCATACATAACCGGTATAACCAGAAGGTTTTTTTGTTCGGAATGCGGATCGCATAAAGAATTTGTTCCTAGGAAAAATTGCTATAACGAAGCCGTAATTCGTTACAGTAAAAATTGGGAAGAGGGCTATATAAATATTGGCGGTCCATTTGATTGGTTTTTTGGTTATTCGCTATATTTGCAAATCCCCTGCTGTGGTCAAACTTTATGGGCTTACAACCTTGAGCATTTAGAGTATGTGGAAAGTTATGTTGCAGCGGAATTAAGAGAAGATCATCCCTATTATTTGAGCGTGGAAAGCAGACTGCCGGCCTGGATGAAATCTGCCAAAAATCGTCATGATGTTCTTAAAGCTATTGGGAAATTAAAAATAAAAGAATCTGGACTAATAAAGTCATAAACTGTGAGGGAATGTAGAAATATTTTGGCGTTCAAAATTGTAGAGGAAAGGTGTGGAAAATATGGAGGCTGCTATTTTTTTGAGATCAGAAAGGCTGACATACAGACAAACCACCGTTAGTGATTTAGAGCAGATTGTAGCGGTAGAGAACGATGCGGAGAACATTGCCTATATTATTCCTTGGTCAAAAGAACAACATGCAGCAGTGTTAAGCGATTCCGATAAGAAACATATTGTCATAGAGGATGAACATATGAGCTGGGTTGGGTATGTCATCTTGGCAGGCTTGGATAGTCCGCATCATAGTGTTGAACTGGTCCGGATTGTGATATCAAAGAAAAATAAAGGTTATGGAAGAGAAGCAATCAAGGCGATGTTGAAATATATCATTGAAGACCTCCAGGCTCATCGCATCTGGCTGGATGTAAAGGAATATAACGAGAGAGCGAAACAGCTTTATTTATCCCTTGGATTTAAACAGGAGGGAATATTAAGAGAATGCATTAAGAACGGTGATAAGTACGAGTCTCTGATCGTGATGTCGTTGTTGCAGCAGGAGGTTACACATGCACTTGGAAATAAGAAGACCAGTGCTGGAAGATCGCACTAGTGTATCTTACACGCTCAGTGCAAAATAAGCAGCACGCCCTTTACGAGGCGTGCTGCTTGTTTATAGTTATGGTTGCAGCAGGAATAATCTATCCCTATTCCTCCAAATGTCCTGAGCGCTGCACCTTGGTCTGTAAATAGAACTCGTTGAATGCTGACTCGCCACCCCAAATCGGTTCTCTTCCAGATAAGGTTAGGCCAGCTTTTTGCAGGGCTTCGAGCTTCTTCGGATTATTCGTCATGAGCGTCACTGGCTTGGTGCGAAGAGTCCGCAGCACGCTTAGCGCATCGGTGTAGTTTCTGGAATCGTCGACGAATCCGAGACTCAAGTTAGCTTCAACCGTGTCGTATCCGTTCTCTTGCAGCACGTAGGCCATTGCTTTGCTGAACAATCCAATGCCGCGCCCTTCATGGTTGGCCAAGTAGAATAGTGCACCTGTACCGTGCTCCACGATATTTTTCATCGATTTTTTCAGCTGGTAGCCGCAATCGCATTTTTGACTGCCGAAGATATCGCCTGTGTGGCAGATCGAATGCATGCGAATCAGCGCTTCGTCAGCGTTTTTGAAGTCGCCGTACACGAGCACGCTCGATTGCTGATATTCGGCTAAGCTTGCGGATGACAGCTGGTCGATAATTTCTTGAAAGTTATCTGTAACTTGGCAACGGCTTAGCCAGCAGTACCATTGGAAAATGACCGTTTCCCCGTCCAGGTCGACGGGCAGCTTGATCGGTCCAACGAGGTAAATGCCGCCTTCCTCGGTTTGGATTAATTGAATTTTATCTTTTAAAATATCCAATGCTTTAGGTTCTAGCTTCGTATCCGACATCGAATCATTCCTTTATCGCATAATGTTATAGGTCAGACGCTTGGCTCTGCGGCTGCTTTGCTTGTTTGTCGGCGAACGACCGGGGCAACCTTTGTCGCAAGCAATTCTATGCTTCGTGCAACATTAGAAAAGGGGATGCCGCCCACGTCAAGTTGCAACATGAACCGTTGATGGCCAAACAGCTCGTATTGGTGCATAATTTTGTCGATGATTAATTGCGGATCACCTACGAATAGGGCCGTTTCCGGGCTGGTCATTTGTTCGAAATCCTTGCGAGACAGCGTTACGCTGGTTCTTCCAAGCTGACGATCTACATATTGCCGATAATTGGCGTAGTAGGGGAAATACTCGTCTTTGGCCTGCTGCGTTGTAGTGGAAATGTAACCATGCCCTGTAATGGCGACCTTCAGATCGGATGGCTTGTGGCCTGCTGTGTTTCCAGCTGCGCGGTATGCTTCCACCAAAGCTTGAAAACGATTTGGAGCACCGCCAAGGATCGCCAGAGCCATGCCCGTTCCCAGTTTTCCTGCTCGTTCTGCGCTGACAAGGGAGCCTCCTGAACCAATCCACATAGGAATTTGCGGTTGGACGGGGCGTGGGGCAATTTCCGCTTCCTGGAGGGGAGCACGAAACTTGCCTTGCCAAGAGACATTCTTCTGTTGATTTAATTTCTGGAACAGTTGAAAGTTCTCCATGAACAGCTCATCATAGTCATTCAGGTCATAGCCGAACAGAGGAAAAGACTCCAGGAAAGCGCCGCGCCCAGCTATAATTTCAGCCCGTCCATTCGATAATAAGTCTAGCGTGGAGTACTCTTCAAATAGGCGCACAGGGTCCGTTGTCGTCAGGACCGTCGTAGCGCTAGTTAATTTGATTTGCTTTGTAGCTTGCGCAATGGCTGCCAAAATAACCGATGTTGCCGATGCGGCATAATCCAGACGATGGTGTTCACCGACTCCAAATATATCTAGTCCCGCCTCATCGGCCAGCTTCGCCGCCTGGATTATGTCCTGCAGCCGCTGCCGGCTGCTAATGATTTCACCATGATGTGGATCAGGAACAAGATCGCCGAGGGTATAAACTCCAATTTCCATTCCTTGATGTTTATTCTGCATGCTGTCGTTCATTGCTGAAACTCCTTCATTAAGGATTACCGTGTATTCGAATTGTTTGCAATCCATGGTTTGTTAATGCAAAAACTTATAATTCTATAATAATATAAAGAGCTTAATATAGGAACTAACAATTATAAAGTGACATTCCATGCGTAATTTAAGGAATGAGATGTATAATTGTGGAAGGGGATTTAATTGAAATAGGGAATATGGAAGAGTTGCAATTAGCGCTCAAATCCGTGAGCGAATAGAAGCCTGGTTGGAAAATTTAGATTTTACGGTAAAAGGAGCCTTGTATAGAATAAGGTTGTAGTTCAACTTACATTTTAAAGACAATCTAGAGAGATGGATAAGAGGTAGTTAAAATGCCGAAAAGGATACTTATCGTAGAGGATCATCAGATATTAAGGGAAATTACGAAGGAATATTTGACGGATGAAGGTTATGAAGTGCTGGAGGCGAGCGACGGCCATCAAGCGATGGCGTTGTTCCAAGAGCATGAGGTGCATTTGGTTATCCTGGATATTATGCTGCCGGAATTGGACGGATGGTCAGTATGCCGGCGAATTCGCAAAGCCTCGAATGTGCCGATTCTGATGCTGACGGCCCGTTCGGACGAGGAGGATACGCTGCTTGGATTCGAGCTTGGGGCGGACGATTATGTGATTAAACCATGCAGTCCTCCCATCCTGCTGGCCCGCTCCAAGCGGCTGCTAGAGAATCGGAGAACGCCCGGGCAGGGGGAGACGTTATCCGGCGGCGGGATTACGATCGAATTGCCGTCCCGGACCGTTTTGGCGGGGGGAGAGTACTGCAGTCTAACACACACGGAATTCGAAATATTAACTTACTTAATGAAAAATAAAAGCATCATCCTCACCCGGGAGCAGCTCATCACCAAAATTTGGGGCTACGATTTCGATGGCGACGATCGTACGCTTAGCAGTCATATCCGCAATTTGCGCTCCAAGCTTGGAGGGCATGCCAAGCACATCGTCACCGTTGTTCGCTCAGGGTATAAATTCGAGGAACAGCCATGAGAAGCCGCATTGTATTCAAGCTGTTTCTGCTTACGACGGGGCTGTGCCTGATTGTGATCGCGAGTTTGATTTTCGGACAAACCGTGTTCTTCAAGCAGTTTTACGTGCAACAAAAGACGGAAAAGGTGCAGGAAGCTCTTCGCTCCTACCGGCAGGATGCGCTGGTCCAGGCTGGGGATCCCCACTCCGAAGTCAGGAAGGAGCAGGAGTTCTATGCAAATACGAACGCTTGGCTCGCTGTATTGGACCATCGGGGCTACTTGAAATATGCAGATGATTATGAGATGGAGGTCCGGTTGGAGCACTCGGATGCTAACCCCGATCTGTCGGGCAAAACGCTCCTCGTGCCATTGTATACGGTGATGGATGTGGAGGATGCCAGTGCTGATAACCCGTTGTTCCCCGATTCATTTATCAAAGAGGGGCAGCAGATTGCCATGGAAGGGATCATGTTTGAGGGCCAATTGTATCCGCAGCGGATCGGGAGAAGCACATCCAACCTCAGAGAGGAGGGCCGACTGGAGAATCGGCAGCTAGTCGCCAAAGAATATGAGGTTGTTCCGAGATTTGCCAGCCCGACGGAGTATCATGAGCACTACCCCAGTGAGCTCGTTCGCGGAACCATTACGCAGGTCCGGATGCCGCAAGGCGAGCAAGTATCCCGCTATACGAACCGTCTATTACTTAACCGGGTGAAGGATTTTCAGGCGGATCTGCTGTATGGGGACCTCACGGAGCAGACGAGTACCGTAATGGATTACGTGGAGAACGAAATTCATTACAAAATATTTGTAGAGCGCATAGTCGACCAGGCGGGCAATCCTGCCTACCTGTTTGCAGTAACATCGCTGCAGCCCGTGAGTGAAGCCGCAGGCGTCTTAAGACATTATTATGGCTATATTGTAGTTGGCACCTTGCTGCTCGTTGTACTGGCCTCCCTTTATTTTTCCCGTAGAATCGCCGCTCCCTTGCTTCGAATGGATGCGATGACGCAAAAAATGGCCAGGCTGGACTTCTCGGAGAAGATCCCTGTCCGGACCGAGGACGAGATCGGCAGCCTGTCGCGGAATATCAATCGGCTCTCGGATATGCTGCACGAGCATATAGACCGGCTGGAGCAGGATATTGAGCGGGAAAAACGGTTGGAGCAAACACGAAAGGAATTCATAGCGGGAGTGTCGCATGAGCTGAAAACTCCGCTTAGCGTAATGGAAGGCTGCCTTTATATTTTGAAGGACAAAGTGGATAGTCCGAGGCGGGACTATTATTTTGCGGCGATGGAAGATGAAGTGCAGAAGATGAACCTGCTGGTCAACGATATGCTGGAGCTGGCGAGATATGAATCCGGTACGTATAAGATGACGATGGATTCATTCCGGATGGATGAGGCTCTGGAACGGATTTGCGCGAAGCTGGCGCCGGATATCGGAGCCAGGCAGATCCGTCTGCACACCCATCTTGCCCCCGTTGAAGTCGTGGCCAATCGGCATCGGATTGAGCAGGTGATCGTCAATTTCCTGACGAATGCCATACGCTATACACCGGAGGCGGGAGAGATCATGATCTCTGCGGCCGAAGAGGAGAATACCGTTAAGGTCTTCGTTGAAAACAATGGTGTTCATATTCCCCCTGAACAGTTGGAGAGGATATGGGATCGATTCTATCGTGGCGAGCAGTCCCGTCATCGTTCAACGGGCGGAACAGGATTGGGCCTTGCAATCTCCAGACAGATTCTCGAATTGCATGGTGCACCGTACGGGGTAAGGAATACGGAGCAGGGCGTCTTGTTTTATTTTGAATTGAAGAAAGCAAAGAAAGCGTAGAACTTGGATTCTGCGCTTTTTTTTATGGATGTATACTTCATCTGCATCTCATCTGCATTTGATCTTGATCTCTCACTATTATTCTAAATAAAAAACAGGATATAGGAGAGGAATTCAAACATGTCAAAAAATAAAATGATAATCATGCTGATCGGAATCATTACATTGCTCTTAGCGGCGTGCGGGAACCAGAACGGTAGTCGGAACATCGCTTCTTTAACGCTTAATGAAGGGGATAACCCCACAGCCTCACAGCAGGATTCATACAAAAACCTGTTCCAACGGAGCGTTTTTCTCGGAGATTCGATTACGGAAGGCTTGTCCTACCATGATGTACTGAACGAGGAGAATGTGCTTGCCGGAGCAGGGAAGACGGCTCAATTCGCGCTGGAGGATGTGGAGGAGCTGGTGAAGCGAAAGCCGGAGCATATTTTTATTCAGCTAGGCTCAGATGATATTTTGTGGCCAACCGACAACCCGAAGGAATATTCGCTATCGTATTACGCTCAATTGATCGATGAGATCGCGGGTAAACTTCCAGACGCGGCGATTACGTTATTATCGGTGACCCCAGTCACAGCGGAAGCGGAGAGCTCCGAGCCCCGTTACCTGAATATTGGCGAGTACAATGAGGGAGTGAAAGAACTGGCTGCTGAGAAACAGGTCGGCTTCGTCGATCTGTCACCGATTGTGGCCGATCATACCGAGCTGTACGATACGGACGGCATTCATTTCCAGGCAGAGTATTATCCGATCCTGCTCGATTTTTTGAAGGATAAGCTGGTTCATGGGATAAACACAAAGTAATGGTGTAGGGGGAGAAGCGTTGGTATTCAGCAGTCTGATTTTTTTGTTCCAATTTCTACCCACTGCGTTATTGGTTTATTATTTGTCGCCCAAGAAGTTAAGAAATGCCGTTCTGTTCACCGCTAGTCTTATCTTTTACGCGTGGGGAGAACCGGTCTATGTCGTCATCATGCTCTTCTCAACCGTCTTCGACTACGCTAACGGGATCCTGATTGGCAAGTACAGACATCGCAAATCATTGGCCAAGGTAATTTTCATCAGCTCGATCTGCGGCAATTTGGCCATTCTCGGCTTCTTCAAGTATGCCGGGTTTGTCGTTGAGAATATAAATGCTCTGTTCGGCCTGCATTTGCAGGCCCTGGATCTGCCGCTGCCGCTTGGCATTTCCTTTTATACGTTCCAGACGATGTCTTATGTGGTGGACGTATATCTTGGGAAAGTGAAGGCCCAAAGAAACTTCATCGCCTTTGGCGCCTACGTTGCCATGTTTCCGCAGCTGGTTGCCGGCCCAATTGTCAAATACGGCGATATAGCGGGACAACTGGTCTCCCGAGAAGTAACACTGGAGCGGTTTGGGGAAGGAGCGGAGTGGTTCATCCGGGGATTGGCTAAAAAGGTGCTGCTCGCCAACAACATTGGCCTGCTGTGGACGAGCGTGAAGTCAACGCCGCTGGAGGAATTGACCGTCCTTTCCGCCTGGCTTGGAATTCTGGCGTTTACGCTGCAAATTTACTTTGATTTCAGCGGGTATTCGGATATGGCGCGGGGCCTCGGCAAGATGTTTGGCTTCGACTTTCCGGAGAATTTCAAGTACCCCTATATCTCTAAAAGCATTACAGAATTTTGGCGCAGATGGCATATATCGCTAGGCTCCTGGTTCCGGGAATATGTCTATATTCCGCTTGGCGGCAATCGGCTGGGCTTGCGCAAGCAGCTCCGAAATCTCTTGATTGTGTGGTTCTTAACTGGTTTGTGGCATGGAGCGAGCTGGAGCTTCATTGTATGGGGGCTGTATTTTGGCTGCTTCGTAACAGCTGAGAAGCTGTTTCTTCTCAAGTGGCTGACGCGCGGGCCAAGCTGGGCAGGGCATCTCTACACGCTGCTGATCGTCGTGGTAGGGTGGGTCCTGTTCGAATTTGAACAATTGTCCGCGGCAGTGGCGTTTATCGGAACGATGTTCGGTTTCGGAGGGCAGGGGCTGGCGAATGGTCAAGCGCTGTATGACCTGTCTGCAAACGGAGGCTTGATCGTTCTCCTGGTTGTATTCGCGACGCCGCTTCCAATGAAAATGGCTGAGCGCATCAAAGACCGCTGGAATCAGGGAGGCGTGATCGGTGTGCTGGCGTGTTATTTCATCAGCCTGGTTTTGTCGACGGCTTATTTAGTCAACGAGTCTTATAATCCGTTTTTATATTTCCGCTTTTGAGGAGGGAGTGATCTTGATCGGACATGACAAACAAATTCGTACCATGACAGCCTGGATGCTGCTGCTGTTTATCGGGGCGATGGTCGTTATAAACATTTTGACGACCGACAAGGCATTCTCGGAAGCGGAGAACCGGGTGCTCGAGGGGCGGCCTGCTTTTGAACTGCGTTCCCTCATATCAGGAACGTTCACGACCAATTATGAGAGGTATGTTTCCGACCAATTTGCATTCCGCGGCGTTTGGGTCGGAATCAAAACCGATGCGGATCGCCTTGTGGGCAAGAAGGACAGCAACGGTGTATACCTGGGCGAAGACGGCTATCTTTTTCAGCAATTTACATTGCCGAATGCTGCGGAAGTGGAGGAGAGGAGCGCAGCCATCCATTCGTTTCACCGGGCGACGCAAGGCTTAAATAAGTATGTCATGCTGGTGCCGACCTCGGCCGCGCTGCTTGCGGATAAGCTGCCGGCGAATGCGCAGATTGGTGACGAGCGTGCTGCTATAAATCAAGTTCGGGAATTGCTTCGCTCCGATATTCGCTTTGTTGAGGTGTACCCCGCATTGCATGACCGCCGGGAGGAGTCCATCTATTACAAGACGGATCATCACTGGACGAGTACAGGCGCTTATTACGGCTATCAGGCGTTGTGCAGGCGGATGGGCATCGTTCCGAACAGTGAGGCGGAGTTCGATATCCGACTAGCAACGGATAAATTTTACGGATCACTCTATTCGAAGAGTGGCTTTCGCCATCTTCAGCCCGACCGAATCGATCTCTATCTGCCACGGGAGGAAAACCAGATCAAGGTGGAATATGTAGATGAAGGCCGTACCACAAATTCCTTGTATGAATTGGAGCAGTTAAACAAGAAGGATAAATATGCGGTCTTCCTGAACGGCAACCACCCGCTGATTCGAATTACGACGGCGAATCCCAACGGGAAGAGGCTGTTGGTGGTCAAGGATTCGTACGCCAATAGTCTGATACCTTTTCTTGCGGAGCATTTCGCCGAGATCGATGTGGTCGATCTTCGGTACTACGACGAATCACTGCTGAAGCTCGTACAAGATCGGCAGTTTCAAGACATGGTCATCCTTTACAATGTTCACACGTTTTTTGAAGACATATCTATTCTGAATCTATCGGAGGTAGCGAAATGAAGCGACTATGGATCATACTGCTTGTGCTTTCCGCTATAGCGGGAATATTGGCGGGATGCACCGGGGACGAGGAGGCTCCGGCATCGCTGACGGCTGCAGAAGTAGGGGAACGTATCCTGCAAGCAGCAGATCTTCCCGGCATGAAGCCGGGGGACCAGGAGAAGCTGCAAAAATTGTATCACATCGAACCAAGCATAGTGGAGGATTTCATACTGTATACGGCTTCCTCCAATGTGAAGGCGGAGGAACTGGCCGTCATCCAGGTCAAGGATGCGAGTGAAGTCGATCATGTCCTGGAAAAAGTACAGGAGCGAATCCAAGCCCAATCCGTCAAATTTAAAGATTATCGCCCAGAGGAGTATTATTTGCTGGATAAGCATATTTTGAAGGCCAAAGGACGGTTTGTTCTATTCGCGTTGTCGAAAGAGGCTGGTCAAATGGAACGCGCGTTTGACGATGCTTTGAAATAAGGCACTTCAAGCATAATTCTGCAATCCTTGTAGCTGAAAGGTTAGATCATGTTTCGTTTCGTGTATCATGATGTTTTTAAGGGTCTATGATCTCATGGAGAAGCCGTAATCGCGCTTTTGACAGCAAAGGATGTATAATCATGTAAGAGGCAGCGAATTGTGAGGTAAAGAAGAATGAAGTCTAGTATGTTTTTGAACTCTGAAAGGCTGACTTATAGGCCAACCATGACTCTGATTTAGAGATGGTATTAACGATTGAAAATGACCATGAGAACATTTCATATATTAGTGGAGAACTATTAGAACTTGTAATATGAAGAGGGATCGCATGAAAAAATTTAGATTTAATAAGGCGACTGAAATAGGGCTCTTATTTATTGTTCTAGGATCATGTATTAAGTTTGCTAATCATTTGTATGCTGTATTAGTGAGTATTGGATTCACAGAAGGTGTCATCACAAATGTAGAATTCAATATATATCGTTTTAAAATCTTTACAACAATAGAGCAGTATGAGGTACATATTTCACCAACATATTCAATTTCGGTGCTTCTGATTATATATCTTACAAAACTAGTAATAGATTATTTAAAACATCGTAAGCAAGAAAATAGGTTTTATGGAGATGAGGAGAGGGAAGGGTCATGAGAGCGTATATACAGGCCGATAAGAATGGGGACTTCTTCAATGTAAATGCATTTGTAGCTAATGAAGGTTTCGTATCATTAGGATGGGAAACAATTAAGTATCATGACATTAGAGAAATCAAAGATAATTACCCAGAGGATTTAGTGGTTGGCGGAATTGGTAACGTAAGAAAACGTCTTGAAATATTGGGAATAGAGAGAGGTCAAGGAGAAATAGATTATCCTGCCTCGCTGTCTCATTATTTTGGCAGAAAAATATGGTCTACAACGATTCGCGAACTTTTCGAACATAACCAGAACAATTGGAATGTTTTTATAAAGCCAAGGGATATTACGAAAAAGTTTGCTGGAAAGGTCGTCAAAGAATATAAGGATTTTATAGGATTAATGGAGGAAAATAAGGATACGAATATTTGGTGTTCGGAAGTAGTTGATTTCGTAACAGAATGGCGCTGCTTTATACGGTATGGGCAAGTACTTGATATTAGGCCTTATAAAGGTGCTTGGGATTCAAAATTAGATTTAAGAGTTATAGAAAATGCGGTTAGGGACTTTGTTGATGCGCCAATGGCATATGGTATGGATTTTGGAATTGATCATGAAGGAAATATGAAGCTCGTGGAAATTAATGATGGCCATTCTCTAGGAACTTACGGAACTAGCCCCTTGAACTATGCAAAATTTCTTTCAGCTAGATGGGCAGAGTTAACTGGGACTACAGACTATTTAAGAAACTTATGAACGTATTATTAAAGGCAGGACAACGCGAAGTTGTCCTGCCTTTTCATGCTTGCGCGCGCTACCACCAGTCATCGCAATCAGTAAATCCGGTAATTTCCGCTCGTCGGCCAGCAGGGCGAACAAATCATAAAAATGAGGGAGATGGTATGACGGATCGCTAAAAGGAGATTCCGGTATAAATTTGATCAGCTTCGTTTCCGGGTCCCACATCGGATCACCGCCATTTTCGTCCTGATGCAAGCATGCGCTCAATATCGCTCGGGCTTGCCCGGAATAGTTATAGGGTTCCGGCCCGTCTCCCCAACGGTTGGCCGCGAAGAAAAGGGCCATCGCGAAAAATTCCTCTCCGTCCGGCGCAGTTCCTTGGGAAATGAGGGTAGCGTCCGGTTTGCAATGCCAGGCGAAGTAATCGGCGCAGCGGCCCTCTATATGTTGCATGAACGTCTTCGAGAAGTTCCATAACTTTTCTTTTTCGGTTTCCTCACTTGAACATTTGGACTCAGAAGAAAGCTTCAACTATATGTGTAATATACCTGCACTTCGGCTTTTTGATGTATAATTGTGGAAAAAGCATCGGCGATTAATGATTTTTTAAAGAGAATCATTGTTATTATTCTTTAAACGGATCAAATCATCAAGAAACAGGGAGTTGGTGATTCATTATTAAGCAAATCATTAGAATAAATATTGTCAAAGGATTAGCAGATTAACCGGTTGGGATATCAACACAACTAATACAATTAACTTCATAACTATATTGGCTGATATTATATTAGGTACAATGATCATTTATTTACTAACAAAAAAGTGGCTGGATAGAAGAAAATTGAACTATACCACTGCCATACTCTGGGCGCCTTATTTTATTTTGTTTGCATATATCTTTACCTTACTATTTCCAATCACAGATGGCGGAGATGATCCAAATCCAGTTACAGGTTTAATAGTCATAGGAATGTTATTTGTATATCCGATTTATATTCTATTTATAAACTTGATCAGCGAGAGTCGTATTAAAAATCCATTATCTTAGATTACTCCGTGCTAGTTTTGAAAAACGGCAAGTTTAAGGCGGGAAGTGAGTGAGCAGCGTGAACAAGGGGATAAACCTCGTACATAGTATAAAAAGTATTGAATCAAATAAGTTAGGAACGAAGCTAAAGATGTTTCGAATATTGCTTTTCCTTATTTTTGGGGCGATATTAGGCCTTTTGGCAAAATTCGCCGATACGGTAGGGATTAACGTAGATAGTACTGCTCTGCTGAAAATTTATCAGTATAGCTTATCCATGATCTCAGACATTACAACCAACTTAGGAATTTGGGTTTTTATTGCTGCAGTAATTGCAGCAAGGAGTCGTTCTCCTAAAGCGGCAGCAATACACGTATTTGTATTTTTCTTTGGAGTTTTGTTAGCGTATTATGTTTACTCCACTATGTTGTTTGGTTTTTTTCCAACATATTATTTTTATAGATGGGGCCTTATCTGTTTGTTATCACCAATAGGAGCGTATGTAGTGTGGTATGCTCGTGGGAAAGGCTGGATTGCAGCTATTTGTTCGTCCCCACCCATTGCATTACTACTAACCATAGGGTTTGGCTTTTTTTATACACACTCGTTACTTCAGGGAATTAATTTATTGTTATCTATACTATTATTAGTCGCTCTTCCAAGTAATAATGTGCAGCGTTTGCGTGTACTGCCTTTTGTTGCGGTTTTGTTTTTCTTAATTAAGAAATTGGAACTGATTTCCCTGCTGTTTGGGGGATTATAAATAAAATGAATTGTGACCATATAAATCAGGCTGGACAACGAAAAGTGTCCAGCCTTTTTCCCTATAATTCAGTAAATCCGGTAATTCCCGCTCAAGGCCAGCAGGCTGAAGAAGTACAGGCAATTGTCGTAATAGCGGCGGACGCCGGTGCGAAGCGGTGTGTTCCAGAACAAGCGAACGAAATGCTCCGCGTCCGGGCCGTCGGCAGCGAGGGATGCCATCGCGTTAGTCGCCAGAAGTCCGACCGGATGCAGCGCTGGCTCATCGAAAGGCTTTCCGTCAATAGTATAACGGCGGTAGTCGGAAACCTCGATGTCCCGGAAAAACGCCTGAATCCGGTTGGATTGCTCGACCTGCCATGGGTCCTGATGGAACCATACCCAATCTAAGCCGATATTCGCGGCCACCCGGTATGAATCGCTGAAGAAATGACGGAAATCGCCATGCCGCTGCGGCTCTGCAGGGGTTCCGTCAAAGTTTGCGTATTCCGGAGCAAGGCCGGTTTCCGGGTGGCATGCCGTATGTAGGTAAGCGCGGCTGGCTTTAGCAGCCTCTCGCCAAAACGCTGCGTCCCGGTCGTCGGCTAGCAGAGCAAATAAATCGTAAAAATGCGGGAGATGGTATGACGGATCGCTAAAAGGAGATTCCGGTATGAATTTGATCAGCTTTGTTTCCGGGTCCCACATCGGATCACCCTCGCCGTCTTCACCCTGATGCAAGCATGCGCTCAAAATCGTTCGAGCCTGCTCAGAATAATTATAGGGTTCATGCCCGTCCCCCCAACGGCTTGCGGCGAAGAACAGAGCCATGGCAAAAAACTCCTCCCCATCCGGCGCAGGTCCTTGGGAAATACGGGTACCGTCCGGCTTGCAATGCCAAGCAAAGTAATTGGCGTAGCGGCCTCCTGTATGCTGCATGAACGTCTTCGAGAAGTTCCATAACCGGTCGAACTCTTCCTTTTTGTTCATTTGCACAGCCATCATCATCCCGTAAGACATGCCTTCCGACCTTACGTCCAGGTTGCCGGTATCGAGAATATAGCCTTTATCGCCGCCCATCGGGGAATAGATCCGCACATCCGGTTCTCCATAAAACAAATCGGTCCATGCCTGTTCCAGCTTGGCATTAATTTCTGCCTCGGAATAACCAAGCTCCTTGAACAGGTTCCTGTATTTTTGCGTATAAAAAGCACCAAGCTGGCTCGTAGACATATAAACAACCTCCATTTTTCATGAGTTTGTTATATCATAGCACAGCAGCAGGTGTACAAATTAAAGCGTTTTCCTAAAAAATATTAGTATTTCTCTTTAAATGAAAGGACAATGTGTATTTAAGGTCGGTGTACAAGCTAAGGAACACAACTTGTTTTGAGGGGAGCATCGCATCTATTAAATAATACGCGAACGAATGTTCTTCACCTTGATGGTATAACATGGTAGAATAATAAAAGACAATTGAATTTTGGGTGGGCATAGTATCCCTCCGAAAGGAGGTGATACTATGGAGGTCAGGGATGCAATTACAATCATGATTCTATTTTCTACTTTTGTCGTTGCACTTTTATCATACATTTCAAATAACAACAAGAAGAAGTAAGAACCCACCCCTAAGGTTAGCGCCAAGGGTGGGTTCTTATCCATTCAAGACTCAAGAAGGGATAACCCCATCCAAGCCAATTGTTAGCCGAGTGTTAGCGCACTCGGCTTCTCTATAAATATGATAACATAATTGGAAAAAGAAGTGAACTGAAAGTGATTTCCCCGTATTACATATCATTTCAACATCATTTCCATAAACGATACAAGAGGTGAACGGGAGTATGATCTTACCTTCTCAAAAATTGATTTTACAGATGGAGCAGTCAGAGAAAGATTATATGAAAGACAGGATGGAAGCCATTCAGAATCGACAGGGGAATCCTGAAGGAGTTGAAATTGCTTACTTCGGCAACGCCATGTGTTTATACAGCAAAACGATGCCTTGGCCTGGCTTCAACACCGTTAAAGGGCTAGCTGCGGAAGACCTTGAGTACCTTGATCCAATTATGGATTTTTACGCCAGGAGAGAACGAAAGGTCCAATTTGAAATTGTTCCATCCAAAGTTGACCAGCAAGTACTATCGGAGTTAAGTAAGCGGGGCTTGTATCAATCAGGATTTCATGTATCGACATATTGCGCACCTCATGATGAATTAATGGATATCCCTGATCATGTGCAGCTTAAGGAAGTGGAAGAAGAAGACTTTGCAGTATATGCTGCAATCCATTGCCGCGGGACAGGGTTGCCGGACAGTGGAATCCCCCACGTGGCAGAAAACAACCGAGTGCTATGGCAGCGTCCTGGTTGGAAGTACTACATGGCATTTGTAGCAGGACAACCTGCTGCGGCTGGTGTGATGTACACAAAGGAGGGGATATCCTCACTGACATTTGCAGCGACTTTACCGGAGTATAGAGGGCAAGGATTACACTTATATTTACTGAATGCCAGATTAAATGAGTCAGCCCGGCAAAGCAGCGAATTGGCCGTCGGACAGTGCGCATTTTTGTCTCAAAGTCATAGGAATATGGAACGAATCGGGATGAAAATAGGATATGTAAGAACTTCGTGGACAGCTTTTTCATAGAGAGGAATTTGAAGCCGAAAGTCGGCAATTGGATGTTAGCAGTATATTTGCTGGGGGCTTTTCATGGAGTTTGAAGGACCTCCCAAGCGTAGAGCTAGATAGAAAAGGATGGGAGCTTGAAGTTTTTTCAAATGTTAATGATGAGTATGATTGTGTTTGGCATAATAAGCTAGGTTTTATGGAGGTTGGCAACGGGGACTACATTGCGTTTGACCTGCTAGTTCCAAATGATCCCCCGGTAGTGTATTTATCACATGACGATGGGCAAGGACATGGCTATATTTTAGGTCATAACTTTATAGACTTTATGAACAGATGGACCAGAATCGGGTGTGTAGGCCGTGAAGGCTGGCAGATGTTTCCCTTTCTGGAAGGGCCAAATACAGGCATTATGCCCGATAGTGAAAATGCGATTAAATGGAGGGATTATTTGAAAGTTTCCTTGGGTTAGCTTCGAAGCGGATATTTCCTGACACTTTCTGTTCGGCAGCATTATCTCAATCCCTATTTAATGGCGGTGATTTTTTTCGGGCCTCGTCATCCTGTTTTTTAATTTGATCACCTAATTTTGCAAGAAGAGTAATGATCCCGTATAAAAAAAGGGCCAACAGCAATTCCGTTTGAAGATTACCGATCTCTACACCGTCAATCCATTGATCGATCCAGTAAATCATTCCTCCAAAAATAGCGACTAGTATCATCTCCTGAATCACCAGGCTTACAAGCTTGAAGCTGTTTTGAAATACATGCTTTCGCAAACCGTCTAACATGGAGCCGATGATGCTTAATACGCCTACAGCAAGAATCAGAAGCCCCATGAAGGCAAACGCTGAAGCAATGGAGGAAATCCGAAGATGAATAAAATCAAGGCTAAGCAGAGCATAGGTGGCGAAGACGAGAATAGCCACAAGGATAAGAGTTATCCCGGCTAGTACAAGCATAAGCTGAAATCGTTCCTTCTGATTACTTTTGTTCAACGGTATGAGCCTCCTATTCAATAGAAAGAAAAAAGGGATTTTTGGGAATAATAGGACGATGTTTTATAATTATATCAAATTTTTAGGGTTTTTACATTTGCATAGCTTGTTTAAAAAGGAGCATAGACATTTGCCAAATGACGAATTTAGAATTATAAATGCCTTGATTTTGCAATCAGCTATAGATCAGATAAGATCATTAAGTTTCTTGAGGAATATAAATGAATAATGCCCGAAGAAAAATTTGATTACAAAGGCACTTGGCTATATTTCTTAATGGCGTTAACTTAATTGCATATTGTAAAACCATACAAGCTGGAGGCGAAAGCATGCTGAACATGGATCATATTTATCTCATTACAGATATACCGGGTTATTCACCTCAAATTAGTCGCTTACTGTCGATGATGAATTACGCAAGGTATACCACACTCGAATCAGTAAAAAATTTATCTATTGACCAATTAGACTTCCTGTTGGATTCGGAGAGTAATTCAATAGGCGCTTTATTACTGCACTTTGCAGCAGTTGAATATGCCTATCAATTGGAAACTTTCGAGAAAAGAGAGTTGAATGAGCAGGAAATGCTGATCTGGGGACCCGCATTGAATCTCGGTAAAGAAGGACGGGAAACGATTAGGGGAAATGATCTTAGTTATTATATAGATAAATTAAATGAGGTCAGAAACAGAACATATGAATGGTTTAAAACGGTTAATGATGACTGGTTATATAAAGAAGAAGAGTTTTGGCATAAGAAACAAGCAAACCATTATTTTATGTGGTTTCACGTTTTTGAAGACGAAATCAACCATAGAGGTCAGATCAGGTTAATAAAAAAGAGACTCAGTAGGGCCTCGAATGTACATTAGAAAAGCTCTGCATGGACCCCAATTGGGGTCCTTTTTGTATTTCGATATTTCGGCATTTTTTAGAGGAGGATGTTGAATAGTTATTTAATAAAAAAATCGTTATTTCATCATTGTTATTGTATCCTCCGTTCAATAAGATAAATCTCGATTTTACCTTGCTCACCATTACTTCAATAGTTCAAATTATATACTTCATACATATTTTACTCTCATCCAAGAAATCCTATATCAAGCGTTCAAGTACACATTGAGATTAGCTTAGTCACATTAAAAAAGCGGTTAGCGATCAAGTTGCTTTCAAGCTGCGGACAAACAAGGCAAACCGCAAACCGTGGTTGTGCTGACGACGTACTGGCTTGTGGAACATCCCAAGCCGAGTACATATTTCGTTACTGTGTACTGAATTACATCTTAGGGGTGAACGAAATTGGATAAAGTAAAAACGGATCTTTGGCGGAAGGGCGACTGGGCTGCATACTTCGGCCTGCTGGCCAACAACTTGACGAACCTGTTAACCATGAGCTCGCTGCTGCTGTTTGTGGTTGGATTTCCTAAAGAGATGGTATATGGTAGAATCGTTCCCGCTTTCGGACTATCCATCTTTATCGCCAGCGTATGTTATTTCTGGTTTGCAATCCAGCTTGCCAAGAAAACGGGAAGAAGCGATGTGACCGCCCTTCCATCGGGCCCCAGCGCGCCTTCTATATTCACAGTTACCTTCCTCGTTATCTTGCCTGTCTTTAAAATGACGAACAATGCCGAGTTCGCATTTCAAATCGGGCTGGTGTGGTGTTTGTTTGAAGCGGCCATTCTCATCGTGGGAGCATTCCTCGGCGACACGATCCGCCGTTTGGTGCCAAGAACCGTTCTGCTGTCCACCCTGGGGGGCTTGGGTCTCTTATTGCTTGCAATGAACCCGATGCTGCAGACGTTTGAAACGCCGATTGTCGCATTTGTGGTGCTGATCATTATCTTCATTAACTGGTTCGGTAAATCGCCTGTTTTCAAAAAAATCCCTACCGGATTCCTGCTGCTCCTCGTGGGTACTGCCTTAGCCTGGATCTTCGGCTTGCAGAACCCTGAAGCTGTAGCCGCCGGGCTGGGCGCAATAGGCTTCAACCCGCCGGAGGTGCATGTAACCAGCTTGATCCAAGGCATTCCGAATGCGGTGCCATACCTGGCATCTGCGGTGCCGCTCGGTTTGGCCAACTATGTGTTCGATCTGGAGAATATCGAAGCCGCGCATGCAGCGGGAGATCCCTACAGAACACGCCGTGTCATGCTGGCCAACGGGATCTCCTCCAGTATCGGTGCTTTCTGCGGAAATCCGTATCCGGTAACGGTCTACATCGGGCACACCGGTTGGAAGTCGATGGGGGCGGGTATCGGTTATTCGATCGCCACGGGGGGTTCGATGCTGATCATCGCCTTGTTCGGGCTAGGAGCATTGCTGCTATCCGTTATACCGGTCGTGGCAATCGTACCGATCCTGGTCTATGTCGGTGTTGTATCCGCGAATCAGGCCGTAAGGGAAACGCCGAAAATGGAGGTGCCCGTCGTCTTCATTGCCATGTTCCCATGGATTGCCAACTGGGCATTAACGATGGTCAACAATATTTTTAGTGCGGCAGGCACAGACGCAGCGAGCGTCGGAATCGATGTGCTTCTCTCGAAGGGCGTGTATTACAACGGTTTGTTCCATCTAGGCAATGGCGCGCCACTGAGCAGCTTGCTCTGGGGCATGCTGACCATATTCGCTATACAGAACAGACCGCTGAGCGGCCTGATTGCCGCATGCATCGCCTCCGTGCTATCCTTGTTCGGTATTATCCATTCGGCCATGGTCGAATTCGCGAATCCCGGGATAATGCCGTTCGTATGGTCGTATCTTATGATTGCTGCGATCTTTGCATATAAGTATTTTACGGATCGCAATCCGAAGCTCGGAGAACCGGCGAATGCGAAGTAAAAAAGGAGTGATTACGACATGAATCAACCACTGAATGAAAAGCTTATTGAAGCCAGTGAACAAGGCGATTTGTCCGCCGTCGAACAGCTTTTAAAAGAAGGGGCGAGCGTGGAATATAAAGACGCGGGCGGCCGGACTGCATTGATGGCAGCTGTGCAAAAAAACCGCATCTCCGTCGCAAAACAGCTGATTGAAGCGAACAGCGATGTCAACGCCAGAGACGTCACTCAGTTGACCCCGTATTTATGTGCGGGCGCCAACGGGTTTCATGAAATCCTGAAGCTGACGATAGCGGCAGGGGCCGATATCAGCAGCGTAAACCGCTTTGGAGGAATCGCCCTGCTGCCCTCCAGTGAGAAGGGCTACTTAAGAACCGTCCGGGTTTGCCTGGATAGCGGCATCGCGGTGAATCACGTGAACGACCTAGGCTGGTCGGCCTTGCTGGAGGCCGTCATTCTCGGCAACGGCGGCCGCTTGTACTCCGATATCATTGAATTGCTGATCGCAGCGGGAGCCGACCCTCATCTAAAGGACCGGGATGGAAAATCCTCACTGGAGCATGCGCAAGCTATGGACCAGACGGAAGTCATCAAGATCCTGAAGAACGAAAACAGAGGGCAGCACGAGGCGATTTTGCGGGCAAAAAAGCTTATCAGCACGGATAACTACGAGGAAGCGCTCGGTATCATGGATGAGGTTCTCGGCAAGGAGAGCAGCAATGCCGATTTAATTTATTACAAAGCCTATTTCCTAAGTGAACTGGAGCGTTACGCCGAAGCGCTTGAACAGTATCGCAAAGGGCTTGCGCTAAATCCGCACGATCTCGATTTTTATTTCTACACCGCAAATACGCTCCGGTTGATGAGGAAGCCGGAAGAAGCGCTCGCCGAATACGATAAAGCTGTGGAGCTCGCTCCGGAGGAAACTTTCTACAGATACCACAAATCCAATTACTTAAGAGAATTAGGGAGACACGAAGCTGCTGTCGCAGAAATGGACAAACTGCTGGCACAGCAGCCGCACCGCTACGATTTCTCTTTTCATAAAGCAAACAGCCTGCGTTCCCTGGGCAGACATCAAGAAGCGATCGAGGCGATCGAGAATGCGATCAAGCACGATCCAGAAAATCCGCTGTATCACAAGCATAAAGCCCAGTCGCAAGAGCTGCTGGACGAGGCCTGAAGCAATATGGCTAACATTCAAAGGCTGATGGCCGCTTTGTCCAGAATCAACCAGTTTGGCGCCGACCCGAAGGGAGAGGGAATCACCAGGCTGGCCTATTCCAAAACTTACATGGAAGCGTTGGAGGATTTCAAGGAGATATGCGAGGCGGAACAGATGGCCGTACGCGTGGACGCGTTCGGCAATCTGATTGCCAGGCGGGAAGGCAAGGACCCCAAACTTCCGGCTGTGGCGCTTGGTTCTCATATGGATACCGTCAATCACGGCGGGGAATATGATGGCACATTAGGCGTAGCCGCAGCCCTGGAAGTGATAAGGAGTCTGAACGAGGAGCGGATAGAGACCGTTCATCCCATTGAACTCATCGTGTTCGCCTGCGAGGAATCGGCCCGATTCGGCTCTTCTACGCTCGGAAGCAAAGCAATGACGGGCCTCCTCGATACTTATGCCGTCTCTAATTTACGGGACAAGAACGGAATTACCATTCAGCAGGCATTCCGGGAATGCTCCCTGGATTTTCAAAATATCGGTGAAGCCATAAGAAGACGCGAGGAGTTGAAGGTGTTCCTCGAACTCCATATTGAGCAGGGTCCTCTGTTGGAATCCCTACGCAAGCAAATAGGCATTGTTACCGGTATTGCATCTCCTACCCGCATCCAAGTGCATGTGAGTGGGAAAGCATCGCATTCCGGTACAACGCCGATGAACGATAGACAGGATGCGTTGGCGGCTGCCGCAGAAATTATTCTGAAGGTGGAGAGTGAGGCGAAGAAGGAAAGCGAGTTTGGAACCGTGGGCACGGTTGGAGTATGCATGGTTCAGCCCGGAGCAATGAATGTCATTCCCGATTCCGTTACGCTTCAACTGGAGGTGCGCGGCACGTCGGAGCAATCGAAAAATAACGTGCTGGATTCCCTGTTCCGATTGTTCCGCGAACTGGAGGATCAGCGCGGGGTCATCATCAACCCGGCGGTAATCAGCGTCGAGCGTCCCGTGCTTCTTTCCAAAGAGGTTGTCGCGAAGTTAACGGAATGCTCGGAAGCTATGGACTTAAGCTATATTCGAATGACTAGTGGCGCGGGTCATGATGCGATGAGCATGGCGCATATTTGCCCGACAGGACTCATATTTATTCCTTGCAGGGAGGGTTTGAGCCATCATCCCGATGAATTTGCAGCAGTTGAGGATATCGAAGCGGGACTGAGATTGTTAAAAGAAGCAGTATTGACTTATGCTATCCCCTCCTAAATCTCCTCCTAAATGAAACAAGCCGAGCGGTATTCGGGTGCTTACCAGATCCCCCGAAGGGCCGCTCGTTTTGTTTATCTGGATTCGATCCGCTGCATAAATTCACGAGGAGATATTCCTTCGACTTTTTTGAACACTTTGCTGAAATAGAAGGCGCTGTCATAACCGAGCTTCTGGGAAATTTCATTAATCCGTCCTTCTCCGCGCAGCATCAATTCCTTGGCCGCTGCAATTTTAGTATCAGTTACATACTTAACGAAGTTGACCTTGGCCGTTTTGGAAAACAGATGGCTTAAATAATTAGGACTGAAGTTGAAAATATCAGCGACCTGATTCAAGGACAGTTTGCTGTCCAGATTGCGTTTGATGTAATCCTGGACATTCGAGATGACCTGCTCCTTGTAGCTCTGCTTTCTGGAGGAGAGAATATCGCAGCAGCCGTCCCGGAACTGTACCAGCCAATCAACAACGCCTTCCATCGAGTTTTTCTGATAAATGGCCCGGTAGCCCTCCGGCTCGTCCTCAAAAATCTGCTCCACCATATTTTCGCCGTCAGAAAGCAGGGAGGCAGCCATATAAAGCACATTGCAGGCCGCATCTGTAGCCGCGACAAGCAAATCCGGCTGCCCCTCAAATGCAGCAATCATATTGGTAATAATGCTGTAAAGGGCGTCGGTGTCCATTTCCTCGAACGCGCGGCGAATTTCGGAGCGGGAGGCCGAGTAATCGAACAGGGGCTGCTCGGGAGTGCCCTTTTTACCGGTGGAATAGAATACAAAAGATTGCTGCTCCAGTGCGGCAGGCAAGGCCCGGCGTGCGGCAAGATAGCTCTCATGCATCATATAAGGATCCTCCACGGCATTGCCGATCCCGCCAACAATCGTCACATTGAAATAATTGTGCAGAACTTCTGCCATCCCGGCTAACAGATTCTCTATGTCCGGCTTCCAATGCGGCGGATGAACCTCTTCGACCGGCAAAATGACCGCAAAGTTGCGTAAATCAAGGCTGGTCACATAACAGGGCTTGACGGAGGCCAGCTGGTCCTTCGCCATCTGTACGGTGCTTGTGCATAGGGTGACCAGCTTGTCGCCTCTCGGCGGAACGGTGCCCGGCACCATGATCCGGCAAGTGCATATAACATAGGCGGGAGCGGACAACTGCAGCTCCAGATCCTCTTTATGCAGCAGGTATTGGTTTTTGCTCTCAAAGAGATTGTTAAACAGCCGGATGAAAAATTTCTCCCTTAGCTCCTGCAAATTGCTGCGATGGACGAGCTCCGGGAAGCTTTCCACCGTTTTATAGTCTTCCAGCAGCTTAATCGCCCTTTTGATCGAGGCTTCCAGCGCTTCGGGCGTCAGCTCCAGCTTCACCAAATAATCGACAGCCTGCATCTCAATGGCCGCCCGCGCAAATTCAAACTCCTCATAACTTGTCAAAATGATAAAGAGAGGGATTCGCCCGTACTTGCTCCGGGCAGATTCGGCAACCTGCAGGCCGGTTTTGACCGGCATTTTGATATCGGTAATGACAATGTCCGGATGACAGGCATCGATCAATTCCTCGGCCTGGGCGCCATTATGAGCGATGCCGGCCACTTCAATTCCGTATTGTTCCCATTTCAGCATAGACTGCAAGCCGATGCAAACCAGCGCCTCATCATCGGCAATCAGCAATTTGATCAATACTATCACTTCCTTGCAAATTTGCGGATCTCAGACGCTTTACAGAACGCTTGATGATTCCGTTTTTCGATAAGGCAGAAGAATAAACATTTTTGTATATTGCCCCTCTTTGCTGTCAATAGATAACCCGTATTGCTCCCCGAAGGCCAGGCGCAGCCGTTCATGGACACTGCGCAGCCCCATGCCTTCCAGCAGCCCCTTTGAGCTTGGCTCCTGGCAGGCAAAAATACCGGCAATCTGCTCCTCACTAATACCGACTCCGTTATCTTCCAGCGTAATCAGAATATCATTCAATCCGCTTCGTTGGATGCTCAGCACAATATGGCCTCTTCCCTTCGGTTCAATGCCGTGGAAAATGGCGTTCTCCAACAGAGGCTGCAGGGTGAACCTGGGGATGAGCCCTGTGAGCAGCTGCTCATCGTAGGTGAGGGTCTCCATCGTAATATTGCTGCCATAGCGGTATTTCTGGATCAGGAAATAATCATCCAGCAGACTTAATTCCTCCTGCAGCGGCACCAGCCTGCGCATATCTTTGGCAATGCTTCGCAGCAGCCTTGACAGGGAGGTGGTCATTTCGGCAATGCCGGTCGCATTTTGGATGGTGGCCATCCATTTGATCGAATTCAGCGTGTTATACAGAAAATGCGGATTAATCTGGCTCTGCAGCATCCGGTATTCCAGCTCCTGCCTTTGCTTCTCGTCGGCCACTCTCGTCTCCATCAAAGCTACGATGTCCTGGGATAATCGGTTGATACCGCGTCCCACATCACCCAGCTCGCTGTTCCACTCCATATTGCGGTCGATCAGGAAGTTGCCCTGGGCAATTTTGTCGATGCGCTTTTTTAACTTTTCTACAGGAAGGCTGATCGTCTTGGTCAAATAGAGCGTAATAAATCCGCTGGATGTAATGACGAGCACGCAAACGCCCAGCATGAGCAGCAGCCAAATGTTGAACTGGGGAGCAAACTGCTTCTCTGACAACGTCTGCGACAGCGTCACCCCTTTGCGCACCGGATATGCCACGGAGATCAGCTTTTCCCCCTCCTCCGTTTCCAGCCATGACAACGACGTTACACTGCCGCTAGTGATGTTCTGTTCATAAGGAGTGACCTTATATGGAGTCGAGATGGGGACGATTTTGTCCCCCTGGATTTCGTATTTATGCTCACCGAGCGTCAGCAGCAGCTTGGAATCCTCGGGCAGCCCATAACCCTTCAGCTTATCGGTGATTACCGCTGTGTTGGCAAGCAGATATACGGTTCCAATCCGGTTGGCATTATCGCCGTAAATCGGCATGATAAACGGAATAGTGTAGGTTAAGGACAACGGATCCTTGATCACCCGTTCCCACTCTTCTCTGGAATCTAAGGAGAGACCGGGCAACTGATTAATATTATGAATGCTTAAAGGAACCGAAGTGCTAACGGAGTTATCCACCTGAAAAAATTTATCCTTGTTATCGGTCACAATCAGCCGGCGGACATAACCGTTGGAGCGGTTCATCCGAAACTCCTCCTGCAGGGAGGAGAACACATTGATGGCCTCCATTGGCTGCCGATCCCTGGATTTGAAATACTCTTTCAGCATGCTGTTTGTTGAGGAATTGGTGCTGCAAGTCATCGCTAAAACCGACAGGTTCAATAAATCCTGCTCAATAATATGAGACACAAGCTGCAGGTTGAATTCGGTAGCCTGGATTGTTGTTCTCTTCTGGAAATATGAAATCAGCTCATAACTGAAAAAAGACAACAGAGTCGCAATCAGCAGGGCAAATACCGTCATAATCATAATGATCCGGCTTTTAATGGTAGCTTTTCGTTTCGTACAAATCACCTCTTCCAGCAAGGCGTTAAGCGCTTTCATCCGTTGCGGTATCCCTACCATAACATGAACGCCTGTTCACAGATAGCCGGATAAACAGGAACAACGAATTTTACATGTTTATATTATAATTTTACAGCTTTTAATGGGATGTTTGAACAAGTGAATAGAATATTGAAGGTTCTGTGATAAAAAATGTATGCCCTTTCATTTTAAAATCCTCTAGGATAAATGTAGAGGTTCGGGATTGCCGGACCGGCATCAAATACAGGAGGAAAAGGGGACACAAGACATGAGATTAAAAAAATGGTTAGGCATCACCCTGGCTGCAGTGCTTTCGCTCAGCCTGCTTGCCGGATGCTCAGGCAACAAAGGGAATAACGCTTCTTCGTCAGAGCCGCCTGCTTCGAGCAATACTGGAACCGCTTCCAATGATGCGGCGGCAGACCCGGTGACATTGAAGTGGGCGCTGTGGGATTGGGAAGCGACGGCTTACTATCAACCCTTGATTGATGCTTACAAGGAGAAAAATCCGCATGTGTCGATCGAGTACGTAGACCTTGGCTCAACCGATTACATGACGATGCTCAGCACGCAGCTCTCGGGCGGAGCAGACTTGGATATTCTCACGGTGAAGGATATCCCGGGCTATGCCAACCTTGTGAAGCAAAATCACTTGGAACCGCTCAAAAAATTCATGAGCGAGCAAAGTATTGATGCTTCGCTTTATGGCGGTACGGTTGAACAGATCCAAATGAACGATGAAGTGTATGCGCTTCCCTTTCGCAGTGATTTTTGGCTGATTTATTACAACAAGGATTTATTCGATCAAGCCGGCGTTTCTTATCCGACCAATGACATGACATTGGAGCAGTACGATGAGTTGGCCAGAAAAATGACGTCCGGCAGCGGCTCCGGCAAAGTGTACGGCGCCCACTATCACACCTGGCGCAGTGCGGTACAGCTGTTTGGCATTCTGGATGGTCAGCATACCGTTGTGGATGGCGAGTATGATTTTCTGAAGCCGACCTATGAGCGCATCCTGAAACAACAGGAGGACGGCATCGTAATGGATTACGCTACCCTGAAAACTTCGAGTACACACTACTCCGGCGTGTTCTACAACAATTCAGTAGCGATGATGAATATGGGAAGCTGGTTTATTGCTACTCAAATAGAGAAGGTAAAGAGCGGCGAATCGCAAGCAGTCAACTGGGGGATCGTGAAATATCCTCATCCGGAGGGTGTTGAAGCGGGGACAACGCTGGGAACGATTACTTCGCTCGCTGTAAACCAGAAATCTGCTCACAAGGAAGCGGCACTGGACTTCCTGAAATTCGTAACCGGTGAAGAAGGTGCGGCTGTTATCGCATCGACAGGTACTATTCCGGCGATCAAAAACGATGAAGTAGTTAACTCCATCGCTTCCGTTGACGGCTTCCCGGCAGATGACGCTAGCAAAGAGGCGCTGACGACTGCGAAGACTTATTTGGAGATGCCGCTTCATGAAAAGAGTGCAGACATTGAAGTTGTGCTGAACGAAGCGCATGACAGCATTATGACGAAAAATGCGACGATAGATAAAGGCTTGGCTGATATGAATACACGGGTACAGCTCATTTTGAACAATTAGATGAAACGGCATGCTGCATCATAGCTCAGCAAGGGATGTTTGCGGCATGCTTTTAAACCTAAGGATGCCTACGAGGGCGGGCGGATTGCCCGCCCTTTGCCAAATTCCTTTTAGCTAGCAGGTTTGGAGGAGAAACGATGCAGAACGAAACTGTAATAAGGAATAAACCCATGAAGAGGAGCGGCTCTAGGAAAAAGCTCAAGGATCATCTGGTTGCCTACAGCTTTATTGCTCCCAACTTTATCGGCTTTGCCGTGTTCACGCTGGTGCCGATGGTATTTGCCTTTATTCTTGCTTTTGTGAAATGGGATGGGGCCAATCCGATGGAATTCATCGGGATAAATAACTTTGTTCGCCTCTGGAAGGACCCCACCTTCCATAAATCTTTATGGAATACGATTATTTATACCGTTGGTGTCGTACCGCTGACGATGGTATGTGCTCTCGGCCTCGCCATTTTGCTAAATCAGAAAATGTTTGGCCGGAATTTTATGAGGACGGTGTTCTTTTTCCCGTACGTGGCGTCTCTTGTGGCAGTTGCTGCAGTATGGAACTTTATTTTTAGCCCGACCATGGGGCCGGTCAACAATATTTTGCACTGGATGACTGGAATTCCGATTGAAGAGCTTCCACGCTGGGCTGCCGATAAAGATTGGGCTATGTTTACGGTTGTACTGTTTACGGTGTGGAAAAATATGGGTTACTATATGGTCATTTATCTGGCCGGGCTTCAGGGGGTTAACCCTGAGTTGTATGAGGCCGCCGAGCTTGATGGGGCGAATGCCTGGCAGAGATTCCGGAATGTCACCATTCCGCAGCTTGCGCCTACTACCTTCTTTGTGCTGATGATTCTGATCATTAACTCGTTTAAAGTATACGATATTTTTATCAACCTATTTGCCGGCGCCGACAACCAGTTGAACGACTCGACAAGAGTACTTGTATATCAAATTTACAACACGGCGTTCCGCTCCTTGGACTATGGTTATGCAAGCGCGATGGCGATTGTACTATTCCTGCTCGTCCTCGGCATCACGCTGGTTCAATTCCAGGGGGAGAAGAAGTATGGACAATAGGAGGATTTCAGATATGGCCGGAGCAAATAAAGGAGTTAAAATCGGTGCAAAGCTGTTTGCATATATCGTTTTGATTATGGTTGTGTTATGTATGCTTGTTCCTTATTTATGGATGCTGTCATCCTCGCTCAAGCTGAACAAGGACGTGTTCACCTTTCCGATGCAGTGGATTCCGGAGCTTCCGCGTTGGGGCAACTATAAGGAAATTTGGACGCGGATCCCGCTTGCTACGTTTATTTACAATACAGCAAAACTGTCGGTTATCGTAACGATTTTGCAGATTCTCACCTCGAGCTTTGCGGCCTATGCTTTCTCGAAGCTGCATTTCACGGGGAGAAATACGCTGTTTCTTGGTTATATTGCTACGATCGCCATACCTTGGCAGGCTTACATGGTACCGCAGTTCATCATGATGCGCTCGATGGGGCTGAACAATACCCACCTTGCGATTATTCTCCTTCAGGCGTTCTCCGCCTTCGGCGTGTTCCTGATGCGGCAGTTTTATCAGAGCATTCCGGATGAGCTGTGTGAAGCGGCCCGGATTGACGGCCTTAGCGAGTACGGCATTTGGGCGCGGATTATGCTTCCATTGTCAAAGCCGGCCCTGTCGACCCTGACGATTTTCACCTTTGTATCGACATGGAACGACTTCTTAGGACCGATGATTTATTTGACCAAAACCGAACTGAAGACGATTCAAATTGGCCTGCGGATGTTTATTTCCCAGTATTCGGCGGAATACGGCCTGATTATGGCGGCGAGCGTAGTGTCCATTATTCCGGTACTGATCGTATTTCTGGCGCTGCAGAAATATTTTGTACAGGGGGTTGCCTCCTCCGGTATTAAAGGATGATGCGAGGGCGTTAGGTATTAAAGTGAATTCAACGAATTTGAAGGTGACTCAACAAATCGTAGGAGAGTTCAACGAATGTGAAAGTGAACTCAACAAATCGAAGGTGAATTCAACGAGTGCGAAGGTGAACTCAACATCGTAGGTAAACTCAACGAATGTGAAGGAGAATGAAACTGATGGGCAACGAGCATTTGGCATATGAAAGTATTGCGGACAATCCACTAGCAACCCGCGAGGATATGGCAGCCGCGCTGCATCAGCTGCTGGCCCCCCTTCAGCCTTTCTACAGCAAGGGAGGAGCAAGGCTGGAGGTTGGCAAGACCGGAGCCGGCTATCCGGTGGCGATCGCCGGGATGGAAGGCTTCTCCAGGGTGCTATGGGGGCTTGTCCCTTTGCTTGCCGGCGGAGGAACAAGTGAGTTATGGGATATCGTCTTGGAGGGTATAGCTAACGGCACGAATCCGGAGCATGAGGAATACTGGGGCGAGGTTGGCGATTATGATCAGCGTCTAGTTGAGATGGCTGTGTTTGGCTACGCGCTGGCTCTCATCCCCGAGAAAATTTGGGAACCGCTTGAGGGAAGTGCCCGAAACGACCTGTACCTTTGGCTGAAACAAATCAATGCTCATCCTTGTCATGATTGCAATTGGCTGTTCTTCAACGTGCTTGTGAATATCGGCTTCCGGAAAATGGGGCTGCCGTATGATGAGGAACAGCTGGAGAAAAACTTGAACCGGCTCGATGCTTTCTATTTGGAGGACGGCTGGTACAGCGACGGAGAGGGCGGGCATAGCGACTATTATGTCCCGTTTGCTTTCCACTACTATGGCCTGCTCTATGCCAAGCTGATGATGGAGGAGGATCGGGTCCGGTCTAATATATTCAAGGAGCGTGCCCGTAAATTTGCTGCCAGCTTTATCGCCTGGTTCGATGCGGATGGCTCGGCGCTGCCTTATGGGCGCAGTCTGACCTACCGCTTCTCCCAGTCGGCCTTCTGGAGCGCGATGGCTTTTGCCGAGGTGGATGGGCTGCTAACCGGCGTACTGAAAGGATTGGTGCTGCGGAACTTGCGCTGGTGGTTCAGCCAGCCCATCTTTGATGCGAGCGGCCTTCTAACCATAGGCTATACCTATCCGAACCTGGTCATGGCGGAGAACTACAATTCACCCGGTTCGCCGTACTGGGCACTCAAAACGTTTCTGCCGCTGGCGCTGCCCTCTGACCATCCCTTCTGGACGTCCGAGGAGCTTCCACTGCCGGAAATGGAAGCCTTGTCCGTTCAGCAGCCGGCTCATCTTGTACTGGTCCGGGACGACAGCGCCGGACATGTGGCTGCCTTTAACAGCGGCCATCGCGGCACAAATGAACATACTCATACTTCAGCCAAATATGAGAAATTTGTATATTCAACGAAGTTCGGGTTCAGTGTGCCGCGTTCCGAATGGGGATTGTCTCAGGGAGCCTTTGATTCTATGCTGGCATTGAGCGAAGGCGGGGACAACCTGTACCGGGTCAGACGCCGCAATATGGAGACCAGCATTCAGGGCAACGTTCTCCATGCTGTATGGGAGCCCTGGCGGGATGTGGAAGTGAACACCTGGCTCGTTGCCGGGCTTCCGTGGCATATCCGGATTCACCGGATTGCAACGGAGCGTCACCTGGATGCAGCAGAAGGCGGGTTTGCCCTCGGCATCGAAACGCCGCCGCTGCAGAGGATCGGCAGGGAAGAGGCGGCGGCTGGCAGCCCCTGCGGGATCAGCGGTGTGCGAAGCCTGCTTGGCTATAAGTCGGCCCAGCTGATCTGGCCGAATGCCAACACCAATATTATGCGGCCGCGCACGGTCATTCCGACGCTTACTGCTTCGCTGGAGCCCGGTGTTCACTGGCTGGCATCCGCCGTCTACGGTGATCCGCGTCCGGCGCCAGCCCATTCGCTCGATAATTTGCCAGCGATCGGACTGAACGTTAAGATCGAAGAAGAAGTAATTACCATTTACGGCTGCCAGGGGCACGAGATCAAACTTTCCCGAATTTAGCAGCAGATCCTAAGGTTCACTATAAGCGGCAACGGGACCAGGCGTGACCCGCTACGTAATCTGTAACGGATCCGTTATGCTGGGATCCTATACTTGCATGATTGAAAGGGAACGAAGTTATGAAGGAATCGGATGAGATAATAACCAGTCCATTAGCAGAACTAGCAGAAAAGATGCCCCCCGCTAGCCTGTATTTCTATTACCCGGAAGGCAGCGGCTACGCCTTCTGGCAGAAAGTCCGCAGCAGCGGGGAGTATGCGGCTGACGTCGCTGAAATCAGATCGGAAGGGGAGCGGCTGCTCGCTACCACCCAGCCCGAGCTGACTTACTCGCTCTTTTCTTTATTTGCGAAACAGGGCTCCAGACTGGAATATGAACGGGCTTATTTTGAGCGAAGAAGACGGCTGAACACGTTCGCCCTTCTGTCGCTGTTGGAGCCGGAGCAAGAGGCATTTCACACAGCACTGCTGGATTCCGTCTGGGGAATCTGCAGCGAACTGACCTGGTGCCTGCCTGCTCATGTTAGTCCTGAGCGGCCGGTTTCGGAGACGATTGACCTATTCGCGGCGGAAACCGGCTTTACACTGGCAGAGCTGAGACTGCTGCTGGGGGAGCGGCTGCCGGAGCTGCTGCGTACCCGGATATCGGAACTGATTCATGAGCGATTGCTGCTGCCTTTCCTGAAGAAGGGGCCGTATGCCTGGGAGGAGGCGGAGCATAATTGGTCGGCGGTGTGCGCTGGCTCGATCGGCTCTGCGGCTCTTCTGCTGCTTCAAGAAGATGGGGAGAAGAAGATACTAGGGCGGATTTTGGAGCGAACAGAGCGCAGCATGACTTATTATTTGCAAGGCTTTGGCGAAGATGGCGCGTGTCTCGAAGGGATCGGTTACTGGAACTATGGCTTCGGTTATTTTGTTTATTACGCCGATCTGCTGCATAAGCGCAGCAGGGGAGAGCTGGACTGGTTTTCGCAGGAAAAGGTGATGGCAATTGCCGGTTTTCAGCAGAAATGCTTTTTGGGCGGCGACGCAGTGGTCAACTTTTCTGATGCATTGCCTTATAGCAGCGTACACCTTGGACTGTCACGTTATGTCTCTGGTAAATATAAAGGCATTCCATCGCCTCCAACTCGCTTGCGCGCGGATTACCGTGAGGATCACTGCAGCAGATGGGCGCCCGCCCTGCGCAACTTACTCTGGCGTGAACTGGCCGGAGATGCGCAGGACTGGGAACCGGGCGATTTTACGCTGCCTGATGCAGGCTGGCTCATCTCCCGCACGGTCTCGGAGGAGGGAGTGTTTGGCTTTGCCGCCAAGGGAGGGCATAACGATGAGCCGCATAACCATAATGATCTAGGTCAGTTTATGGTGGCGGGAGACGGGGAGTTTTTCCTATCTGATCTTGGCTGCGGGGAATATACGCAGGATTATTTCAGCGCACCTCGCTATACGTATGACTGTAACGGCTCCCAGGGACATTCGGTTCCCGTCATTAACGGCTGTCTTCAGGCAGCCGGAAAGAACAGATTTGCGTCTATTCTGGAGCAATCAAGCAGTGGTTTGGAAAGCCGGTTGACGATAGAGCTGTCGGAAGCTTACGACTGTCCCGAGCTGCAAACGTTTAAGCGCTCCTGGTTATGGCGCAAGGAAAAGCTGCCAAGTCTGGTGCTGAAAGATGAGCTTTCTTTTACGAACAAACCGGACACACTGCTGGAACGCTTTGTTACGCTGATTAAACCGGAAGAGCTTTCGCAGGAGGGGCGTCTGTTGCTGCCCCGCGGCAGCCTTGCTTTGGAGCTTGTTTATGACAACCAGCAGGTTCGGGCCGAAGTGACAGAGCGAACTTATCGCGATCATTTTGGGAAAAATCAGGTGTGGTATACGCTGGATTTTCATGTGCTGCAGTTGGAGACGTTCCTTGATTTGAGCTTCTTATTCCACCTTATACGAATGTAAGACTGCTTGGCAGACTTTCTGGGGAAGCAATAACGGCATTTTGTCATAGTAATCAGGATCAAACGATAAAGGAGTGGGACCGATGAATAATGAACGCGTTTGGGTGGACGAGGCTTGGCGGCATTCGCTGGAAAAAACGGTACGCAATTCAGCCAGAATCGGATCGGGGTTTCCGCATGCGAGTCAAGGCGGCGTATATCAGTTGGCTGAGCCGTCCTGGTGGACGGCGGGCTTCTGGCCAGGAATGCTGTGGCTCCTGTATGGCGAAAGTGGCAAGGAAGAGCTGAAGTTGCTGGCCGAGGAATGCGAGGCTAGATTGGATGACGTACTGGATGCGTATGTGAAACTGGATCATGATATGGGATTTATATGGACCATGACCAGCGTGGCCAACTACACGCTGACCGGCAATGAGACATCGCGAATCAGGGCTATGAAGGCCGCCAACTATCTTGCCGCTCGTTTTAATCTAAAGGGGCAATACATACGGGCATGGAATCCCTGGTCAGAGGGGGAGCGGAATGAAGGGCAGGCAATCATTGACTGCTGTATGAATATGCCGCTTCTGTTCTGGGCTTCCCGCATCAGCGGCGATCCGCGTTATGCTCACATTGCCGAGGCGCACATGGATACCGTGCTGAAATACTTCATCCGGGCAGACGGCTCGGTTTATCATATCGTCAACTTCGATCCGCATACGGGAGAAATGCTGGAGGGGCTGGGCGGCCAAGGTTATGCGCCGGAGTCGGCCTGGTCGCGGGGAGCTGCCTGGGCCATCTATGGACTGACGCTGGCCTATCACCATACCGGCAAGAACGATTATTATCAGGCCGCCAAACGTGTGGCGAACTTCTTCCTCAGCAGGCTGCCAGAGGACAGTGTACCGGCATGGGACTTCCGGGCGCCGGATGAGCTGCGCAGCCTGCGTGACACCTCGGCCGGCTCCTGTGCGGCAAGCGGTCTTCTGCTGCTCGCTGCCAAAAGCGAAGGTGGAGATGCCGACGTCTACCGTGCAGGAGGTGAGCGGATCCTGAAGTCACTGTATGAAAATTACGGTGCCTGGGATGATCCTGCAGAGGAAGGGCTGCTGCTGCATGGCACCAGCAACTATCCGCAGGGTACGAATATTGATGTTCCGCTGATTTATGGCGACTTCTTCTTTGTGGAAGGTCTAGCGAGACTAAAAGGCTGCGGGCCGTTTTACTGGGAGTAATCCCCTCTATTTCATACCTAATACGAACTGGCCATTATGAATAAAAACGTGACCACACCGCATTTTTCGCTAAAAGGGCTTCCGTCCCTTGTTTTTCAAATGTATAATCATGGAAGAAGCTCGCACAGCAACGGGGCTGTCCAGAAAGTCAGTAAAAACTGACTTTTTGGATAACCCCTTGATTTCTTCATAGGGTGGTTTGGGGTTTAGTGGAATTGGTGAGAGTGATGGAATTTGGCTGTACTCGTGGGACTGTTCACCCTCTAACGGACAGGAGATCCGCTATTTGTTGAAAATGGGCTCCTTTGCTCTGCTTGCGGACACTGGTTCCGCTATTCGACCAAATTGACGGCAGTAAACAGGGTTTCGGGATCAATAGCGGAACGTAGGTCCGTTAGCTCTCAAGATTCCTCGTTATTTCACAAATAACGTCCCCTGTGTCCGTTTGGGCTTGAATATATCCAGTTGCCCACTCAGCAATCCAAGCCAGCTGCACAGCCACTCAGCAATCCAGGCCAGCTACACGCTATGCAGCAATCCAAGCCAGCCCGCCTCCCAAGCCATACAGCCGGCAATCAACTCCTCACACCAGCAAAGACAGATGTGTAAAAAAGTTAGACGGAGAGATGCGGTGTTTTCCGTCTAACTTTTTTCGGGACAGCCCCATTCTTTTGCAACTTATCCATACTGCAGGTTATACATACAGGAGGGAATGAACTGGTTAACATTAACATTCTCAAGGGACTTTCCTTTTCGGGGGCGGCAGAATTGCTGCTCGAAGAAGGATATTGTGAAGAAAACGCCATGGAGCAGGAAAGTGAGGAGTGCGATAAGATATTTCTTTATCCTTATACGCTCTACGGCAGCGGCAACAACATCGTCGACCAAATCTTCTATGCTGAGTATTGTATGAGAGATGAGGACGGTGAGTATGAGGACTACAAAAGCTTTTGGACAAGAATGTTGAAAAAATAACGAAAAAATCATTAAAAAGGAACAGCAGATGAAGAAGACTATATATGTTATCGTATTATTCTTCTTAGGAATTTTAACAGCATGTGATCATGAACAGCTAGAAAATAACAAAACAGTTACTCCCAAAACGACCAATCCCAACACAGCTAACTACCAATCTGAGGCATCTAACGAAAAAAATCAGGTGGAGGATTCACCGCAAACTGCTAATGGCCCGTTATCGTTCCTACCGGAAGGGTGGGGCACTTTGGAAGATACAGAGGGATATGCCGCTCATGCTGAGGGAGACTTAAATAAGGATGGCATTAATGATATGGCCGCTGTAATAGAGAGGCTGCAGGAAGGTCAAGAGGAAGGCCAAGAGGAAGGTCAAGAGGAAGGCGAAGAGGCGCCGCCACGCGCACTTCTGATTGCCTTTGGAAATGGGGACGGGACATATACCTTATCGATTATTGCCGAGAATGTCATATTAAACCGGGACGAGGGCGGCATTTGGGGTGACCCCTTTGAAAGTTTATCTATAGAAAGAGGATCAGTACTGGTTAGCCACTATGGCGGCAGCAACTGGCGATGGTATAACAAATACAGATTTAGATTTCAAGAGAATGACTGGTATTTAATAGGCGCAACATGGGGCTCATATTACACAGGCAATGCAGCTAAGGATAATGCCGAAGAAGAAGATTATAATTTGCTGACCGGCGAGTTCATCATTAAACAAAGTGATGAAAATGGAAAAGAAACCAGAACTAAAGGAAATCGAGGCAGGAGAAAACTGGTGAAATTAAGCGAATTCCATCTTGAAGATATGTAATTAAACATTTAGATCTGATATAACCTTGATCTGATATAACCTTGATGTCCCAAAGAGTCAACCATCCGAATGACCTGAGCCTTTATCGCTTATGATACGGATGGGAGCAATGGATGGTCTTTAGAATGGGAGTTCGGCGATCGGATACTTCATGACCATATTCAAGTGCAGGCTTTAGGAAGTGATGGGACTACGCAAGCTAATGAGACGATCAATGTAACGGCTGATGTTCCCTAGGAGGGGTTAATTATTGGGGAGGGCGAGTATGGAAGAGGAATTAAAACGTCTACAGCATAGTCAATCTAATATGATATTTTATTTCATGCTGACGATCGGAACGGTTAGTTCAGTGACCATATTACTGATAAATATATTTCGCTGGGTATTAATGGATACGCTGACCCCTTTTATTGCCCCATTTATTGAGATCATCGGATATATTGTTTTCTGCTTAAGCACATTAGTTGTATTTGTGTATTTTGTTGTAAGCAAACCCAGCCGAAGAGCGAGAAATGGAATCCCTTTTTTACTGAATATCATTATTTTGATATTGGTATTAGTTGTCCCTATTAATTCGATCGTGTTGAATTTTGATTTTCGTTCCAGCCAACATAAACGGGAAAAGGTAGTTGATATGGTGATGGCAGGGGGACTGCTGCCCAATGTTTTTCATAATCCCACTTTAATCCGCTTACCTGACGACTATAAAGAGTTGTCTAAAGGCGGCGGAGAAATTGTTGTTCTAGGGGATGGAACAGATACGCAAATTTTATTTTTCACTTATCGTGGTGTTACGGATCAATTTGCTGGATTTGTATATTCCGCCGATGGGCAGGAGCCGGATGAAAATCGATTTGGGAAATGGGTTGAGGTTAAGCGGTTGGACGAGAAATGGTTTTGGATTAGCGTAACGTAGCCTTGTTGATACTGGGGAGGTATGAATGCAAAATTTATATGACAACGAAACGTTTTTCAACATGTATAAAAAATTAAGAGAAACTAGAGTAACCCATAATGATTTTATTGAACAACCTGCGATGAAAAGGCTGCTTCCAGAACTCAAGGGACTAAAAGTTCTTGACCTGGGCTGTGGCTTCGGCGAAATGGCCCACTACTGCATAGAGAAGGGAGCAGCGCAGGTAACGGGTATAGATATTTCGGAGAAAATGCTGTCTGCCGCACGTCCTCACCCACAAATTCGTTACTTGCATTGTCCGATGGAAGAGGTTGAATGTAACCGCCATGAATTTGATATTGTAATCAGTTCCTTAGCTTTTCATTATATTAAAGACTATGAATTACTAATCCGTAGAATTGCTAATTGGATTAAACCAAGGGGGTACTTGGTATTCTCGACAGAGCACCCCGTCATTTTAGCCCATCAAAGCCAAAAGGGCTGGATTCGTGATTCGGATAGCAGCATCCTTCATTGGCCGATCGATAATTATGGTGAAGAAGGCAGCAGAGCCCAATTTTGGGGGATTGACGGAGTCATAAAATATCATCGGAAACTTTCTACCTTAATCAACGTCCTGATCCAAAATGGACTGACTGTTCAGGAAGTGGATGAACCGGAATCGATAGCAGAGGGCCTTGCCAAAAAGCCCACACTGCTAAATGAAAAGCGCAGGCCGTCATTTATTCTTATAAAGGCAAGAAAGCAAGAGGAAGAGTGGGGCGGCCCCGAGCGGACTTGAGGTTTCCCGGCTTCGTAAATAGAGGCACGTAAAAGGGAGATAGAACAAATAGAACAAATGATGAAAAGGACTGATCCTTATAGACGCGCAGCAATTGGCTATGACGGCCTGTCAGCAATCCAAACTGTTTTTAAAGCCAGGAATCTCGGAGAAGGAATTCGCGCTCAAATGTGAAGAAATTATGTATTCCTTAGGGGCAGAAGCACTGTGGTATCCAATGCTTGTAAACTTTAATAAGAATTCGATCTATTGTACCCGCGGAGATCATCTGCCCTCTGAAGATGTGATTTTGTTAGAGAACGATATTGTTCTAGTGGATTATAGTCCAATGCTTGATGGCAAGTGGGGAGATTACTCGGAGACGATCCTGATCGGGCATGATCCGAAATTTGACCAGCTAATTAAGGATGCCAAGCAAATTTTTGAATTGACTTATGCTTATTCCACACAAGCCGCGACGATTGGAGATTTATTCAAGTTTTGTGAAGAGCTCATCCATGCCAGAGGGTACCGCTTGCTCGATCCATACGGAAATATTGGGCATTCAATTGAGGATGGCAGCAACCAGGACAAGCGTATATATATAAGTCCTGACAATGCACACATTCATTTGAAGGGGAGAAAATGGGCCATTGAGCCGCATATCGGCAAAGGGGAATATGGGGCGAAATTTGAGAATGTGACAGCTCTTTAGAACTGGAAGCTAATTGGAATAACTGCATGCACGTTTAGATAGGAGCGCAGAACAAGATGACATTAACAATAAAAAAATTATCCCCGGAGGATGCTGTACCCTATGATTTGCTGCTGCTTGCCGATCCTTCCAAGGAAATCGTGGATGATTACTTATTAAGAGGCCAGTGCTACATCGCCGCCAGGTCAGGTCAAATGATCGTGGGAGTTTTTGTTTTATTAAGAACCCGGCCGTATACGATGGAGATTATAAACATAGCGGTGCGGGAGGATTTTCAAGGGAAAGGGATCGGCAAGAAATTAATGCTTCAAGCCATTGCAAAAGCAAAAGAGCAGCAGGTTAAAACGATAGAAATTGGAACGGGGAACTCAAGCCTTGCTCAACTAGCTTTATATCAGAAGTGCGGGTTCCGGATTGTGGGAGTTGATCAGGATTTTTTTTCGCATCATTATCGGGAGGAAATTTTTGAGAACGGCATACGATGCAGAGATATGATCAGGCTGAGATTAGAAATATAAGCTAACGTACATAGTGTATTTGGAGATGAGAGAAATGAGTTGGACGAAATGGATTATTGTATTACTGTTGTCTCTTGTGACAACTGCTTGCGGAACTGTGTCAATGGAAGAGGCGATGGAGAACAATACTAGAATCCAGGAAGAAAGCACGAATTTGCTTGAGGTTCCGGCTAATGCAGAGGAAACACCAAAGGAAGAAATTGCAGCTGAAACAGATTCTATTTCGCCCGAAGAGGAGATGGCCATAGCAGAAGAGCTTGCTTTAACGTATATTCATGACTTTCTTAATAATGAGGATGTTAAGGGCAAGGAACGTTTTGTGGAACAGCATGTTATTGAAAGCCGGCAATCCTTTTTTTTGAGTTATACTCCATTTATTACGGAGGAAGAGTTAAGGATTTACCATCCCAAGGTGATCGAAACGCAGCTGTTTGAATATCATGGTAACAGTGTCGCGCTTGTCTTCATTCAATACAGCTCCTCCCCTAAAGAGGAATCTGGTACGAAGGAAGTTATTTATTTATTTGAAAATTCCAAAATGGTTTCAGGGTATCTCCCGTCTAAAACTGCTGCCCATAGCGATCTTGCTTTTCGTGTTATTAGGGAAGGATTCAATAAAACATCTACTCCGCCTAAAGCTGTATCAAAAGCAAAGGACTTTTCGGGTGATGAGGAGATCGCTAAAAACTTTTTTAGAAAATTTTTGAATCCTAAAAATGATGACGAACAATTGAAGTATTATGAGGAGCATATCGAGGAGTCGATGCAATATATGTATGGCACGTTTCCTCAGATTTTTATTAATAAACTCAGGAAATATAACAATCTTGAAGTGGTAGAGTCAGTTACATACCGATTTGCGGATCAGAGCGAGGGCTCGCTTATTCTTTTTAACTCGTCAGGAACAGAAATCGTTGTTGTTTTGAAACAATCCAAATTTGTTATGGCCTACTTGGAGTCAGAACAGACGCATGATTCCATTGTTTTTCAAAAGCTTAGAGAGAAGTTTCAAACTCCGCAGCCAGCTTAAGGCATTGATTGATAGTGAAAAAGAAAGTTGATAGTAAAAAAGAGAACACCGATCGCGCAATATAGTTACCGAGGCTTTCTACTGTACATTTGGTGGGAATCCAGGCCAAATCATGACCACCCGTTGGGCGGGTGGTTTGCTGTTGGGGTATAACCCCCTGTTGCCAAACTGCGCCTAAAGACTAGCCTGATCACAAATCTGTTCAGGCTCAGTGTTATTTGTCACTTTCACTTACCAGTTAAACTGGTTTATTTCTTTCTTGATCGAAAATGTGGCTCAGAACGTGAACGAAATTTTATAACGAAGCTTATGAGCGCTATCTGTGTAAAAATAACGCTCCTTAAAATGTAACGAAGCTGGGCAACGTTATTTCAGTCTTTACTGCTCCAAACCGAGGATAAACGGCAAAATAGAGTGTCTGAGATTTGTTGCTATGAACGTTTTTGTCAAACCCTCTATTTTTTCTGCCTGAGCACGTGGCGCGAGAGCAAAAATGCGAGCGACGGTCGGCACGCTGCTATCCGTGGGTTGGGTACCACATGTTATGCCTTCGTCAAGGAGAGCTTTTGCAAGCTAGAAACGCACGTTCAGTTCTTGGCAAACCTAGTGCAAACGAATCACGCATATTCTCTCCCGAACCTTCGTTTGCTCCCGGGCCTCGTGCTCCGGCGTGAGCTTGTCAAGTGCCTTTCTTGACAAGCGAGTGTTCAGATC
>NZ_KB907268.1:0-13429 GCF_000381905.1 Paenibacillus fonticola DSM 21315
CGCCGGAGCACGAGGCCCGGGAGCAAACGAAGGTTCGGGAGAGAATATACGTGATTCGTTTGCACTAGGTTTGCCAAACTGAACGTGCGTTTCTAGCTTGCAAAAGCTCTCCTTGACGAAGGCATAACATGTGGTACCCAACCCACGGATAGCAGCGTGCCGACCGTCGCTCGCATTTTTGCTCTCGCGCCACGTGCTCAGGCAGAAAAAATAGAGGGTTTGACAAAAACGTTCATAGCAACGAATCTCAGACACTCTATTTGCGGTTTATCCTCTGTTTGGAGCAGTCAAGGCTGAAATAACGTTGCCCAGCTTCGTTACATTTTGAGAAGGGTTATTTTTACACAGATAGCGATCATCAGCTTCGTTATAAAATTTCGTTCACGTTTTGAGTCACATTATTCACGTTCTGAGTCACATTTTCGGTCTAAGCCCTGGGAAAGGAATGGACTTGGATGGCAAACAAGAGCTAAAAGAAATAAACCAGTTTAACTGGTAAGTGAAAGTGACAAATAACACTGTGCCTGAGCGGATTTGTGGTCAGGTTAGCGTCTATAGGCGCAGTTTGGCAACAGGGGGTTATACCCCAACAGCAAACCACCCGCCCAACGGGTGGTCATGATTGTTCCAGTTTATGATCCACGGTTGAAAATGAACTTGCCGATCGCGTGCTTCACTCCATCCTCGTTGTTGCTTAGAGTGACGTAATCGGCGATTTCCTTCAGCGCTGGGATGGCGTTGCCCATGGCGATGCCTAGTCCGGCGGCTTCCAGCATTTCATGGTCATTCCAGGAATCCCCGATCGCGATCGTCTCATTCAGCCCGCAGCCGAAATGATTAGCGATAAATTTCAGCGCATGGCCCTTTGTGCCTTCATTGTGCATGAACTCGAGGAAGTTCGGTTTGGACTTGGTAACATGCACCGAAGGCCCAAGCAGCTCGCGCAGCACAGGGGCAATTTCGTCCAAATAATCCGGCTCGTCGATAATGAGCATTTTCGGCGTAGGCTGGGCAACGAGCTTGGCAAAATCCGGCTCAACAAAATACTCCGTATTGTTGAGGGATGTATAATCGATCAGCTTTTGATTTTCTTCTCTTGCATAGAGTTTGTCATCAATATACGTTTGCAGATGCAAATCGTGCTTTACGCAATAATCAAAAAGCTTGCTGGCCGCATCCAAAGGTAGGTAGCGCTCATAGAGCACCTTCTCGTCGAGCAGATTTTTGACATAGGCCCCTTGATACGTAATGATCGGTACGTTAAGGCCGGTCTGGCGCGCGATGGCTTGAGCCGAGGAATAGGCTCTGCCGGTCGCGAGCGTAACGACCACGCCGGCAGCAATCGCTTCTTCCAATGCCTTTTGCGTAGCCGGGGTAACCTCTTTGTCATCGTTAATCAAAGTATCATCAATATCAATTGCAATAAGCTTATACATCGTCTGGATATCTCCTCTTCTAGTCATGATGAAACGCAATTATCATTAACGCAATAACGCCGGTTAAGCAGCGCCCTTGGCAGGCCATGAGGGAGGGATGCACTCCTACTGAGAGGCAGGACTAGTAGCGCACTTTCCCTGATCCGGGCTCTGCCCCGCTTTTAATTCGGCAAGAATCATTCCGGTAAAAATAAAGCCGCAGCCCAGCAGCGCAGACCAGCCCAACCGCTCGCCGGCGAACAGCACGCCCGTGATTGCTGCGAATACAGGCTCCATCGCGTAAATGACGGCAACCCGGGCAGCGCACGTATAATTTTGACAGACAGTCTGAATCCAAAAGGCAAAGGCGCTGGTCGGGCCGATCGAAACGAGCAGCGCCAGCAGCACTTCGGGCCGCAGCAGCAGTTCCGTCGTTTGAGCCCATGTTCCGACATGCTCGGTCATGAGGGAAGCGGCTAGACTGAACAGCCCGGTTACGCCAAGCTGGACCGTTGCCAGCGGCAGCGCCGGATAAAGCGGGGCATAGAGCCCCGTAAAGGCGATATGCAGCGCAAAGGCAAAAGCGCAGAACAAAATCAGGACATCGCCGCGATTCAGCGAGAAGCTCCCGCTCGTGAACGTTAGCAGGTACAGCCCGGCGGCGGCCAGTATGGCGCTAATCCAGGTGAACGCGGAAAGCTTGTGCCGGAACAGAACTACCGACAGGAACGGTACAAGCACTACCGACAACCCTGTAATGAACCCGGCATTCGAGGTCGTCGTATAGAGCAGCCCGACCGTTTGAAACCCGTAGCCTGCGCACAAAAACAACCCTAGCAGCACGCCATGGCCCAGCAAGCGCAGATTGAACCGCCGCCAATCGTTCCGGTAGAACAGTGTCGTAATGATCGCCAGCAGCAGGGAGGCTCCGATGAACCGAATCGCATTGAAGGCGAGCGGCGGGAGCGCCTGCACCGCATTTTGCACGATCAAGAAGGTGCAGCCCCACATCATGGCGACGGAGAGCAGGCTCAGGTCGGCGATGCGAGAACGCGGTATGTTTATATTTATCACGAACGGCTACTCTTTTAGGAAGACCAGGCCGACGAAATCATCAAATTCGAGGTTGCCGAAATAATGCTTAATGTCGATGCCCGCCAGCGCCTGGCGAACCGCCACTTCCTCGTGGCGTACCCCGCGCAGCTTGTCCTCAATATCCACAACGTCACCAACGCCGAAGAAATCGCCATAAATTTTAATGTTCTGGATATGGCCATCCTTGATATCCATGCGCAGATCGATGATGCCGATCGGGAATTTTTTCGAATGCTTTACATTGGATTCCGGGGACAAGCCGAAATTCCAATCCCAATTTTTATAACGTTCCTTGGAAATTTCGTGAATCTTGCTCCAATCGTCTTCGGTTAGGCGATATTGTGGGACCTTGTCCGCCGCATCCATGCCAAAAATATGCCGCAGCAGCTCGGCGCGGAATTCCTCGATCGTCATTTTTTGCTCCAAGAAGTCAATGATGTTGGCTACCCGGCTGCGCACGGATTTGGTGCTCTTGGATTTGAATTTCTCCGGGTTCGCATGCAGCGAAGCGGCGACATCGTTCAAGTTGAGGTTGAACATCAGCGTACCGTGGCTGAACATGCGGCCGCGCGTGGAGAACTGGGCGTTGCCGGAGATTTTTTGCTCGCCGACCTGCAGATCGTTGCGCCCTGTCATCTCCGCATTAACGCCGAGAGATTGCAGCGCTGCAACGACCGGCTGGGTGAATTTGCGGAAGTTGTGGAAGGACTGTCCGTCATCTTTTGTAATGAAGCTGAAATTCAAGTTGCCCAGATCGTGGTACACCGCACCGCCGCCGGACAAACGGCGTACGACCTGGATATTGTTCTCTTTGACGTAATCGAGGTTGATCTCCTCAATCGTATTTTGATGCTTGCCGATAATGATCGACGGCGCATTAATGTAGAATAGCAAATAGCTGTCATCTTCGAGCGGAAGATGCTTCAGCGCGTACTCCTCGATGGCCAGATTGACCGAGGCGTCGGTAATTCCCTGGTTATCAATAAACAGCATGACTCTTCCTCCATCCAAATCTATATTTATAACTTGTAAATTTGAAATATCCTAACGTTTATTGTAAACCAATTAAGACTGAAACCAAAGGAAAAAAGCGGGTACCGGTATTTTGTTTTAACATATCAGAAAGTATTGACCTCGGAGCCAAGGGCGTTTTTCTTTAAATTATGGAATTTAAAAGTTTTCAGCGGAGTTGAACAATTCAATAATCGCAAGAAAAACTACATTTAAACGCGGTCTGTCATCTTAGCAAGTACTTCGATCAATGTTTTTCTTTAGATTACAGAATTAAAAATTTTCAAGGAAGTTGAACAATACTTATAATCGCAAGAAAAACTACATTTAAACGCGGTCTGTCTTCTAAGTAAATGCTTCAATAGACGTTTTTCTTATTGCAAGTACCTAGGCCACCCATCATTGACGGCGCATAGCATTCACCTCATAATGAGGGCATTGAACTAGGGCAAAAAGCAGTTAAAACATAGAAATACATAAATGGTAATGGGGAAAAGAGGAATGGCGATATGCTGGAAGTGTACGGACATGGAGGAGATATAGAGTCGGCAGCACTGCGATACGGCCTTGAGCCGGGGCAATTCACCGACTTTAGCGCAAACATTAACCCGCTCGGGCCGCCGCCGGGCATGCTGGAGGCGCTGCGGGCCGCGCTGCCCGAAATTATTCGGTACCCCGATCCGGGCCATCGGGCGCTGCTCGCCCTATTGGCTGAACGTCACGGGGTCCGGCAGGAAGCCATTTGCGTAGGCAACGGCGCGGCGGAAATCATGGCTCTCATCTTATTGGCGCTGGCGCCGGGCAAGGTCGGTGTCGTACAGCCCTGCTTCTCGGAATACGAAACGCTGTCCCGGCAGTTTGGGGCGGAGGTGCAGGCGGTTTACGGCACCGCAGAGCAGGACTATCGCGCTGAGCCCGGACAAATCGTGAAGCTGATTGAAGCTAGTGACCTCGTGTTTCTCGGCCAGCCTAACAACCCAAATGGAGTGCAATATGATGTGGAGCAATTACGGCAGTTCGCCGAGGCGGGAGAGCGGCATGAGACGTATATCGTGCTGGATGAGGCGTTCATAGATTTCATACCTTCGGAGCGGCGTCAGTCGCTGCTGCCTGAGCTGGAGCGGTATCCGCACGTCATCATCGTTCGATCAATGACGAAGTTCTATGCGATTCCGGGGCTGCGGCTCGGCTACGGTATCGCTCATCCGCAAATGGCAGCGGCGATGCGCAGCAAGCAGGTGACGTGGAGCGTCAACATTTTGGCGCTGCGGGCAGGCGAGATCAGCCTGCAGGAAGGGCCGGAATACGAGGCAGCGACGCTCAACGCGATTGCGGCAGAGCGAAAGCACCTTAGTGGTGAGCTTGCGCGGTTAGGCTGTGAGGTGACGCCGGGAGAAGCCAATTATTTGCTTTTAAGGCTTCCGAAACCGTGGACGGCTAATGCGATACAGGAGGCGCTGGGCCGGCGCGGCGTACTCGTGCGAAGCTGCGCGATGTATCCGGGGCTTGACGCCGGCCACATCCGTGTCGCCGTGAAGGATCGGGCGGCCAATGCTGTGCTGATTCGAGAGATGGAGCAGGTGATAGGAGGAGGACAGGGATGACAACCCCTTTTTTGCATGTGCAAGCGGAACAAGCGGTGAAGGCTGGCGGGGTCAGAGAGGCTAGTGAGGTCAGTGAGGCCTGTGGGAATAATGAGGCCGTTGAAATTAGGGAGACCATTAACATGAATAAGGCTAATCCGGCTGCTTTGGCTGGTCAGGATAAACCAACCAAAGTGAATAACACCCGCCAAATTGTCGAAACGGATCAAGTCGACCAGACGGTCTATCATGCAAAAATATGGCCGGGCTTGAAGTTATACCGGAAGGAGCGGCATATTTTGCTGGAAGCTCCGGAAGCGATGGACAGCTTGGGCAGCGCGATATACGGCGGAGGAATGCATTCGCTCCAGCGGTTTGTGAATATATACGTGGATCGGTTCTATCATTGTGAAGATCCAGTGCGGGATATCCATAATTTGTTAGGGGGATGGGGATATCCCGAGCAGGGAACGGCCGGGCTGTTAACGGCCGTGCAGCTAAAGCATGCGGCGGTTGCCGAGGAGCAGGGCAACGATTTCGGCGTGCTGTGCTGCGTGACGGCGGGCGTGTCCAACGCGGCCCGGGCCGGCGTGGAGCGGACGACGTTCCCCGCTTCTTGGACGCCGGGCACGATCAACATTATGCTCGTCGTTGACGGCAGAATGACCCCCGCGGCCATGGTGAACGCCGTCATCACGGCGACGGAGGCCAAGGCGGCCGCGCTGAGCGATCTCGGCGTGCGCGACGCCGAGAACGGCCTGGCCGCAACCGGCACGACGACGGATGCGATCATGCTGGGCGTCAGCCAGCGGGCCGAGTGGCCGCTGCTGCACGCCTACGCGGGAACCGCGACCGATCTGGGCGGCGCTATTGGCCGCCTGGTGTACGACGCGGTTCGCGAATCTTTGGCCGCGGCCGGAGGGCCGAAGTGACGGCCGCGTGGTGGGTGCTGCCGGTCGCGTATGCGCTCGACCGGCTGCTTGGCGATCCGCGCTGGCTTCCCCATCCCGTCGTCGGGATGGGGAAGGCGATCGCCGCGATCGAGGCGGCAATTCGCCGCCTGGTGAAGCCCCGCGCCCACCGGGCCGCGGGGCTGCTGCTGCCGCTGCTGGTCGCGGGCGGCAGCTTTGCCGTGACCTGGGCCGTGCTGCGCTTGCTGGCCCAGGTCAGCCCGTGGCTCGCCGCGCTGGCGGAAGCCGCGCTGATCGCCACGACCATCGCGGCCAAGGGGCTGCGCGATGCCGGCATGGAGGTGTGCGGTCATTTGCGCCGCGGGGATATGCCAGCCGCGCGGCGCGCGCTTGGCATGATTGTCGGGCGCGACACCGCACAGCTCCCTGAGCCGGAAGTGGCGCGCGGCGCGGTGGAGACGGTCGCCGAGAATATTGTCGACGCCGTCATCTCGCCGCTTTTCTTCGCGCTGCTGGGCGGTGCGCCGCTGGCGATGGCTTACCGAGCCGTCAACACCCTCGATTCGATGGTCGGCTACAAAAACGAGAAATACATCGACCTCGGCTGGGCGTCGGCCCGGCTGGACGATATTGCAAATTATATTCCCGCGCGTCTTTCGGCTCTGCTGCTGATTGCCGCGGCCTGGCTGCTGCGCTTCAATGCCAAAGGCGCTGCCGCGATGGTGCGGCGCGATGCTTCGTCTCATCCAAGCCCGAATAGCGGGTACCCCGAGTCAGCCGTCGCCGGAGCGCTCGGCGTTCGCTTGGGCGGTGAGAATTCTTATCATGGCGTGGTGTCTTTTCGCGCATATATGGGGGACAAGACCCGCGAGCTGGAAGCGGACGACATTCCAAAAACAAGCCGAATGCTGTTTGTAGTTTCGGATATGTTCGTACTGCTAGGAACTGCGTTGGGGCTGGTGTTTACAGGCGGATTTTAGTTCTCGATCGATATGGTTAAACCTGTTACCGGGAGGCGGGAGGTTTGAAGAAGCAAAAGAGTTACGCTGGCGAGCTGTGGCTGGTCCGCCATGGCCGTACTAGCTGGAATAGGGAGCGGCGTTATCAGGGACATTCGGATGTTGCTCTGTTGGACGATGAAGCGTCTGGACTGGAGGAACTGGAACGTGAACTTGAAGGCGTTTCGTTCTCGACGGTATATTGCAGCGATTTGCTGCGCTGCCGCCAGACTCTAACGAGGGTTAGGCCGGATCTTGCCGGGAAGGCTGTATACGACTCGCGCCTGCGGGAGATGAACTTTGGGCAATGGGAAGGGCAGACGTATGAAATGCTCAAGAATAACTTGCTTTATCGCGCCTGGATCGATGATCCCGTATCGGTAACTCCGCCTGGTGGAGAAGCATGGGACGATTTTCACCGGCGGGTAAGCCTTATTTATGAGGAGTGGATAAACCTAGCCCAACGCAATCTATACCCGGAGGATAACATGGAGCAGCGTATTCTCGCGGTCACCCACGGGGGCGTCGTCGCGCTTGTTTCCTCTTTGCTTCATCCTGGAAGGGGATTCTGGGATACGTCTATCGAAGCTGGAGGCATATTGAGGCTTAAGCTCGGGGAAAAAACAGAGCCGGAGACTGGTAAGCGGAATCAGGAATATTATGATTAAGTAAGCCTCAACGTCACTAAGGCGAGGCCTGGAGAGCCGCGAGCGGACATACTCGAGCGGACATAATGAATCAAAGCTTTTTACGCATAGATATTGACGAAGGAAGTGATGGGCTTGCCTGAAACTAGAACGGGAACAAAGGCGCCGCTGGCGATTAGTGTGCTGGATCTGGTTCCCCGGTTGCCCGGGAGCTCGGATGAAGAGGCTTTAAGACAAGCTGTGTCCTTGGCGCAGCATGCCGAAAAGTGGGGTTACGCCCGTTATTGGACGGCTGAGCATCATGATATGCCTGGGCTGGCCTCTTCTTCGCCCGAGGTGCTGCTGGCCCATATCGGAGCAAAGACAGAGCGGATTCGCCTCGGTTCAGGGGCCGTATTGCTGCCCCACTACAGTCCGCTGAAAGTAGCAGAATGGTTCCGGCTGCTTGCTGCTTTATATCCCGGCAGGGTGGATCTGGGATTAGGGCGTGCTCCGGGAGGGGGAGCGCATACAGTGATGGCCCTTAGCGGCAATTTTCTAGCTAGAGTCGCTGAGCTGCCGAAAACGATCGCTTCGCTGCTGGAGCTTCTCCAGGACGCTTACGAGTATGAGGGACATGCCGTAACCGCACGGCCGCAGCCGCAAGTCGGACCGGCGGTCTGGCTGCTTGGAACAAATAAAAAAAGCGCGGAATATGCGGCCAAATTTGGAACGGGTTATGTTTTTGGACAGTTTATGAGCGAGCATGTTGGCGTGGACGTGGACGTACTGGCCTCTTATCGGGCGGAATTTACTCCCTCTGCGCTGCAAAGCGCCCCCAAGACAATGGTGGCGGTCAGCGTAATTTGCGCAGGGAAGGAGAGGGAGGCTGCGCATTGGGTGCAGGTGCTCGATGAGACGGCGAAGCAAGCGGGCCGAGGTTCGTTTCGAAGCATAAGCGGCACGCCGCATAGCGTGTATAATCAGCTTAAGAATCTGCAGCACGAGTACGCAGTTAACGAATTTTTGATCGTCTGTCCTATTCCCGACTATGCGGCAAGGCTGGAATGCTACAGGCTGCTGGCCGAGGTGCTAAGGGAGCTTGACGGCGTTTAACGGCGCGCATTAATGACCCGTATATCGCTATCGCCTTAAAGGAAGATTGCCCAGTGCAAGCGGGCAGAAGTCAGCTAATGGTTGGAGGCAAGTGTCACAATGTATATAGAAAACAGCGGTCTTTACATTTATACATACGCCTGTCATGAGAATGAGCAGCGGTTATGTGAAATGGAGCTCGCGGCTTTGTTTGGACATTCGGCGGATACGGAAGGGTACGTGGCAACGGACAGGCGGATCGATCCGGGCCGTAGTCCATTTATTTCGTACCGGGTAGATATACTGTTTGCGGAAGACGATCTGGACAGCCTGGCCTCGCAAGCAGCTGAGCTTGATCTTAAGGGCGCAACTTTTAAAGTCGTCTGCATGAAGCTGGGTGGCATGCTTGCACTCAGCTATGAAGAGCAGCGCGAGCTTGAGCGGAAAATCGGAGGCCGGATCCGCGGTAAAGCGGATATGCGTAAACCCGAAGTGACGTTCGGCCTGATGTATATTGAAAGGCGCTGGCTGTTTGGAATCTGCGAAAAAGCAGAGTCCGTCTGGCTGCGCCATAAGAGCAAGCCGCGCAATTATTCCACAGGACTAAGCACGGCTGTCGCCAGGGCTTTGGTGAACATCGCGGTACCCGATCCGCACGCTGTCAAGGCTATCGACCCTTGCTGCGGGATGGGGAATGTGCTGATTGAGGCGTTATCGATGGGGATCGATATCGTAGGCCGGGATATTAACCCGCTGGCGGTTCGGGGAGCGAGGATCAATTTGCGCCATTTCGGCTATGGCGATGATCGGGTCAGCTTGGGCGATCTGAATGAAGTGGTTGAGCTTTACGATGCGGCTATCGTGGACATGCCGTATAATTTATGCTCCGTGCTGTCTCCCGAGGAGCGCGGGGAAATGCTGCACAGCATAAAAAAGTTCAGCCAAAGGTCAGTCATCGTCTCCACCGAGCAGTTGGAGAAGGAGATCGTTGGCGCTGGTTTTTGCATTCGCGATTATGGGACGGTCAGCAAAAGTTCTTTTGTTAGGCACATTTGGGTATGCGAGCCGGGCGGAACGGGATGAATGATTGTCAACCGTGCGGTTTTCCCCTATAATCCAATACAGACGAAGATGTATGAATGCCTAGCGAAAATGGAAAAAACCGTAGGCCCCAAGGCGGCGCTTGTCTGTAAGCTTTCCGCCACGGGTTAATAGGGAAGCCGGTGCAATTCCGGCACGGTCCCGCCACTGTAAACAGGGATGAAGCTCATTATATGCCACTGTCGTTCGTTGAACCAATATTCTGCTTTACCTTGAAGGTACTTGCAGGAAAGGGACATGCGAAGATGGGAAGGCGAGCTGAATCGGCAACCTGGAGTCAGGAGACCTGCCTATGGGAAAATAAAGAGACGGTCCTTCGAGGAAAGGATAACGTTCTGCTTAAAGACCATGCTGCGGACAAGCAGAAGGCTTGTGCTGTACATGGACTTGCTTGTAGACGTAGCCCGATCCTGAACGGATGGGGCTTTTTCCTGTCCTTTTGCTAATTTTACCATTTGAGCGGGTTTTTCATGTATACACTATACGCTTTTTAAGGAGAGAGAGATTTCATGAACAAGTTTAGAAAGTTTTGGGGGATTTGGCTTTTAGCGATCATGCTCGTTGTGATGGCTGGCTGTGGTAAGGATGCGGCAAGCACGAACAATGGAAATACTCCTGCTCAGCAGGAACAGAATGCTCAAACCGGACAGGAAGAGCAAACGGATTCATCGTCTGATGCGCAGCGCACGGTTTATCCTTTGACAGTGAAGGATGTAACTGGTGCGGAGTTCACTTTTGAAGCTGCGCCGCAAAGAATCGTTTCGCTGGCTCCATCGGAGACAGAAGGAATATTCGCGCTTGGTCTTGATGAGCACATCGTAGGGGTGTCCGATGTCGACGATTATCCCGAAGCGGTGAAGGACAAGCCGCGCATGGGCGGGTTCCAGGTCAACGTTGAGGCGGTCATTGCCGCAAAGCCGGATCTGGTGCTAGCCGGCAATCTGATCGCCCCGGCAACCGTAGAAAACCTTACCGATCTAGGAATCCAGGTTTATCGATCGAATCCGACCAATCTGGACGAAACGCTGGCCCATATTAGAACCGTAGGGGAAATTACCGACCGTCAGAAGGAAGCCGAGGAAGTCGTCACCCAAATGGAGAAAGAACGCGACATTGTCTTAGATGCTGTGAAATCCTTGACGCCGGATCAGAAGAAGAAAGTCTACATCGAGTTTTCGCCAGGCTGGACCGTCGGGAAAGGCGTGTTTATGGACGAACTGATTACGCTGGCCGGGGGAGTGAACGTAGCTTCCGATTTGGAAGGCTGGAACGAAATCAACGAAGAGAACATCATTAAGGCGAACCCGGACGTTATTCTGTTTGCCAAAAATGTCGTCGACGAGAACAACAAGACGATCGGCGACATGATCAAAGCCCGCGGCGGCTGGGATCAAATTACGGCCGTGAAAGAAGATCGTGTCGTCGGCATGGACGATAACCTGCTCAGCCGCCCAGGCCCGCGCGTGACCCAGGGATTGATTGAAATGGCCCGGGCTATTTATCCGGAATTGATCCAGCAATGATGAATAAATTGGCGGGATACGGAACAGCGGGTTTAGTGCTTCTGGCTGTTACGCTGCTGGTTTGCATCGGCGTCGGTTCCGTTTTTCTGCCGACCGGCGAGATTATCGGCATTTTGCTTCATCGCCTGCCATGGATCGGCGGCATGATTACGCCGGACTGGGACGTCTCGGCAGAACAGATCGTCATGCAGGTACGGCTGCCGCGGGTTCTGCTCGGCATGCTGGTTGGCGCCTCTTTGGCGGTGGCGGGTGCCGCATTTCAAGGCGTGCTGCGGAATCCGCTGGCAGACCCATTTACATTAGGCGTTTCCTCGGGGGCGGCAGTAGGCGCGGCTACATTGATTTTCTTCGGTTGGCAGCTCTCTTTAATCGGCGTGTTTACGCTGCCGGTCATTGCGTTTATAACGGGGGCAAGCACGCTGCTTGTCGTGATGTGGCTGGCCAGGGAAAACGGGAAAATTCCGATTGAAAGCCTTATTTTGTCGGGCGTGGTTATGCAGTCATTTCTCGGTGCGATCGTTTCTTTTTTGACAGCCATGTCGAAAAAAACGGTGAACGAAATACTATACTGGACGATGGGAAGTCTCAGTTTGCGCGGATGGTCGTATACGATCATCCTTTTCCCGTATTTGGTCGCTGGTTTGCTGTTCCTGTGGAGCCAGGCCCGCAGCTTAAATCTGCTAGCGCTTGGTGAGCGCCAGGCAGCCCATTCCGGGCTGAATGTCGACCGCACAAAGCTTTTGGTTCTGCTTGTGGCCACGCTTATGAGTGCAGCGGCTGTATCCGTGTCTGGGGTCATCGGTTTTGTCGGTTTGGTTATTCCGCATATGATACGGCTGATGACGGGCCCGGATTACCGGTTGATTATTCCGCTCTCCGCGCTTGGCGGGGGGATATTCATGATGTGGAGCGATTTGGCCGCCCGGACGGTGTTGGCCCCAACGGAGATCCCTTTGGGTGTGGTTACGGCCTTCGTCGGCGCTCCATTCTTTGCTTATTTGCTGTACCGCAATAAGAAGCGGAGAATGGAGGAGCTGCAATGATCGAAGTTCAAGGCGTAGAGAAATGCTACGGACGCCAAACGGTGTTGAAGGGGATCGACTGGCAGGGGCAGCGGGGGGATTTTTGGGGAATTATCGGGCCGAACGGCAGCGGGAAGACGACAATGCTGAACGTGTTATCAGGCGTAGAGAATCCTGAGGCCGGGGAGGTAAGGCTGGATGGCAGGCCGCTGACAGCCTATGGACGCAAGGCGCTGTCAAGGAAGCTTGCCGTGCTCCAGCAGGACGGTTTGCCGCCGATGGCATTTCCGGTGCGCCAGGTGTTGGAGATGGGGAGATTCCCTTTTCAAAATTGGCGCGGGAAGGAAGAAGGAGACGGTGCCGAGGCTTTGCTCAGTGAAATTGTAAGCCGTCTGGATTTGCAAGGGCTGGAGAGCAAGCCGCTGCATGTGCTTAGCGGCGGACAAAGGCAGAGGGTGGCTCTCGGCAAAGTGATGGCGCAGCAGCCGGAGCTCGTGCTGCTGGATGAACCGACGACATACCTCGACGTCCGCTACCAGATGCAGTTCATGGAATTGGTCTCAAGCTGGCAGCGGGCCGAGCATTTGACGGTCATTGCCGTGATGCATGATTTGAATTTGGCGGCCTTGTATTGCGACAAGCTGCTTGCTTTGCGGGATGGCAAAATCGTTGCAATGGGAACACCAAACGAAATTATTACCCCGGAAATAGTGAAGTCGCTGTTTGAAGTAGATGCTTATTCGGTCATGCATCCGGACCGCGGCGTGCCCCAACTGCTGCTGCGGAGTGAGCAGGGGACGTGAGATGTGAGATGCAAGGCGTGAGGCACGAAGTGAGGCATCAGACGTGAGATATGAGATGTGAGGCGTGAGGCGTGAGGCGCGAAGTAAGACGTCAGACGTGAGACGTGAGGTGCAAGGCGTGAGGCGCGGAATAAGACGTGAGACAGACATGAGCTTGCTGGTGCCTCGGCCCGGCGTAGTATTGCACCATCCCTTGTAATTGCATCACCTCTCGTAATTGTTACGGACACAGGATCCGCTATTTCG
>NZ_KB907268.1:14049-99255 GCF_000381905.1 Paenibacillus fonticola DSM 21315
TTTTTGCACGGAGTTGGGGCTAATAAGGTCTGTGGGGTCCGTTAGGTCGCCGTAAACTAGGCAAACAGGCCAAATAGCGCCTTCTGTGTCCGTAAACAAGTAAAGTCATGCTTGATTGCACGTGTCCTATGAGCCTGCCCAGTCAAGCAGATGCATCTTACGAATATGTCTATCGTGTCACCCAGGAATAACGCCAGGGGGTGACTTTCTCGTCCGGTTATTAGCAAAAATTATGATATGTAGATTAATTAGAAAAGAGGGCTGCAGGATGAGCTATTCCATTTCGGACGTCATTGGATTAATTGCGCCGCTGCAAAAGAAAGCGGCAGAGTTAGCAGCAAAGCACCTGGACCGTTTGACTAAGCCGCCGGGCAGTCTTGGCAAGCTGGAGGAACTGGCGGTACAGCTTGCTGGGATTACCGGCCAGGTTAAGCCAAGCTTCCCGCAGCGTGCGATTATTGTAATGGCTGCGGATCATGGGGTCTGCGAGGAAGGGATTAGCGCTTTTCCGGCTGAGGTTACCCCGCAAATGGTGTTAAATTTTTTGGCTGGCGGAGCGGCGATTAATGTATTTGCCCGTCAGGCTTCGGCGGAAGTGTTGTGTGTCGATATCGGCGTGAATGCCGAGCTGAGTCATCCGGATCTGTTGGAGCGGAAGGTGAGGATGGGAACGGCCAACATGGCCCTTGGCCCAGCGATGAGCCGTGCGGAAGCGGAGGCGGCTGTTTTGGCCGGGGTTGCCATCGTGAAGGAGGCTGTGAATAAAGGCACAACACTGTTCGTTACTGGAGAGATGGGCATCGGCAACACAACGGCCAGCGCTGCGGTGATGAGCGTACTTTTGGGTATTGCACCAATCGAATGCGTCGGCCGCGGCACCGGAATTGACGAACGGAAGATGAAGCATAAGGCTTCCGTGGTAGAAAGGGCGATTGCGGTAAATCAACCGGCTGCCAATGATCCGCTCGATGTGCTCTCCAAGGTAGGGGGGCTGGAGATCGCCGGCTTAACCGGGGTTGTACTTGGCGCAGCGGCCCATCGATGCCCGGTCGTTATTGATGGATTCATATCGAGCGTTGCTGCTTTAGCCGCTCAAAGGCTATGTGCGGAGACAGCGGGTTATATGGTGGCTTCCCACCGCTCGCAGGAACCGGGGCATATTCAAGTGCTGCGCGAGCTTGGTCTTTCCCCGATGCTGGAGCTGGATATGCGGCTCGGTGAAGGCACGGGCGGCGCGCTTGCTTTGCACCTGATTGACGGAGCTTGCCGGATCATGAAGGAAATGGCTACTTTCGAAAGCGTGGGAATTTCAGCGGGTGAGCCAGCGGCCGTGGAGGATCCGAAATGATCGTCATGGTGACCGGAGGCGCCCGCAGCGGGAAGAGCAGCTTTGCCGAGCAATGGTGTATGAAGCATGCGCCTGAAGCATGCTATATCGCTACGGCCCAAGCCTTCGATGCGGAAATGGAGCAGAGGATCGCTCTGCATCGTCAGGACCGGGCAGTGGCAGGTTATGGTTGGGAAACGATCGAGGAGCCGCTTCAACTGGGCGATTTGCTCTTAGAGCTCGGAAGCAGCCAGCCTGAAGAAGCGCACGCTAACGTTGGGGGAGCCGCATCCCCGGCTGTGCTAGTCGATTGCCTAACGCTTTGGCTCTCCAACATGCTGCTCGCTGTGGGAGAGAAGGATAATGCAGAGTCAAAAATAATGACGGAAATCGATCAGCTTCTTGAAGCGATCAAAAAGTACAAAGGGACGCTTGTTATCGTAACTAACGAGGTGGGGAGCGGAATTGTTCCTGCGTATGCGCTGGGCCGGCAGTACCGGGATTTGGCTGGGATTTTGAATCGGCGTGTAGCTGCTATTGCTGACCAGGTATTTCTTGTTACGGTGGGAATTCCGATTGAGCTGAAAAGCAGGGAGTACAAGTTATGAGCAGGAGCAACGCTAACGACAGAAACGATATAGACAACAACTGTACCAACAGCGCCGACAACAGCGCTGACAACAGCGCTGACAACAACGCTGACAACAACGTTAACGACTGTACCAGTAATAATAGTTACAACTGTCCCGGGGGCAGCAGCGCTACTACCAGTACAACCGATACCAACAGCACCACTCCCAATCCCAATAGTACCGGCAAGGATTGGCCGCTGGCGGCAGCGTTTCAATTTTTGTCGCGGTTTCCGGTGCCGGTTGCGGTGAAGTTTACGCCGGAGGTGCTGCGGCGGAGTGCCAAATACTATCCGCTGGTCGGATTCGCTATAGGGGCTGCGCTCGGTCTGGCTGCTGTTGGCTTTGCTTGGGTACTGCCGCCGATGCCGGCTGCGGTGCTTGTCCTCGCTTTGTGGGTCTGGTTGACCGGAGGGCTGCATCTCGACGGCTGGATGGATTCGGCGGACGCGCTGCTCAGCTTCCGAAGCAGGGAGAGAATGCTGGAAATTATGAAGGACAGCCGTGTCGGCGCCATGGGAGTCATCGCTTGCGTACTGCTGCTCCTGTTGAAGATGTCTCTCCTCTATACGCTAATCGGCTTTAGTTATGCTAAGGCCGGCGCGGCGCTTCTAACGGCAGCGATATGGAGCCGCTGGTTCATGACCTATGCTATGCAAGCATGGCCGACGGCGCGGCAGGGCGAAGGGCTTGCGGACAGATTTCGCGGGCTGAAGCTGGGTACTATCGCATTTTCCACGGTGGCTGCCCTGCTGCTATCGGCTGTAGGATTAACGGTAATATCCTGGCTGGAGCAGGGAATAGTTTCATTGCCGTTTTCGCTGCTGTATTTCATCACGCCCTGCATCGCTTGGCTCGTTGGCGCGTTGGCAGCAAGCAGGATTAGCAAGCGATTGGGCGGGTTAACGGGAGATGTGTACGGTGCTTTGAATGAAGGCTTAGAGGCGGCGGTACTGTTAACAGCGGTGATTTGTCTGGGGTAGAAAATAGCAATGCCGTGGTACCTTGGGTATCACGGCATTACTTATGGCTTTACGGCTGCTTTACGGCTGCTTTACGGCTGTAATAATTTCCATTGATTTATCAGATGATAAATTTGCTGACGGATTCACGCAGGGACAGCGCGCCTTCATGGAGATTGCGCACGGTGTTGGCATGATCCTTGATTTCCTCCGCCTGCCTTGTAGAGTTGCCGGCAATTTCCTCGATCATCTCCAGCGATTTTGCTGTGATGTCGGCAGCGTCTTCTACAGAGACGGTCACCTCTTCCGCGCTGGCCGAAACCTGCTGGGTCGATGAGGAGATCGATTGAATAGTCAAATTAATCGATTGAATCCATTCCGTCAGTTGTGAGAAGGCTTCTTCCGCACTTTTAACGCGGGCCGTCCCTGACTGGATTTCCTCGCTGACCCGCTGCATGGCGCGAACCGAGTTGCCGGACTCCTCCTGGATGGCGAGGAGATAATCGCCGATTTCATCCGTTGCGATGCGGGATTGCTCGGCAAGCTTGCGCACTTCTTCAGCTACGACCGCAAAACCCTTTCCGTGTTCGCCGGCACGGGCCGATTCGATGGCGGCATTAAGCGCCAGGATGTTAATCTGTTTACTGATTTCCTTGATCGTTCCAACGATTTGGGCGATCGCTTCGGAACGCTCGTTCATCAAAGAAATATGGTTCATTGATTCCGTGGCGGCCTCTTCCACAAGAAGCATGCCGTTGACAGCGTTGTACGCCAGTTCATTGCCTGTTATCGCCTTCTGCGAGGCTTCACCGATTTTTTCGGTAATTTCGGCGGAGGAAGACGCAATATATTGGATGCCTTTGGAGATTTCCTCCATGGCGCGTGCATTTTCGGCTGCAGTCGAGGCAAGTGTGGTACTGCCTGCTTCCACTTGCTGTGCCGCTTCAGCGGAGCTGTAAATTAATTGCTCGAAGGTTTGCGCTGAACCGAGCAAGTTATCCGAAGTGCTAACGACAGCTTGGGATGTAAGGTGTACGCTCGAGATCATTCCCTTTAGCTGCTCCGTCATCGTACGGAAGCTTGCCGCCAGTTGGGCCAGTTCGTCCTGGCCTTGAACCTGGATCGATTGGCGAAAATCGCCCCGGGCCATTGCCTCGGTCACCTGGCCCAGGCTTTTTAACGGCTGTGTAATGCGTTTACTGATCCAAAAAGCTGCGGCAGATCCAACAATGATAATGACGGCGGTAATGCCGAAGCAGATCCAGAATATTTCCGATTGCTTCTCTTTGACGAAGGTAGCATCCATTCCAACAGCCAGCATCAGCTCGCTGCCCGGAATTTGGATATAAGCTGTTTTGTGGTAGCCGAACTTGTCCGAATACAGCTCGCTAATAGCCAGCTTGCCCGCCGGCGCTTGTCTCATCGCATCTTGAACGGGAATCTGTTCGGAAGTTTGCACGATAGAATCGGAACTCGCTGCAATGACGGTAGCTTGCTCATCCTTCAGGTGAAAGAGATAAACCGTATCCAGTTGAAAATCCTCGGCACTTTTTGTTAAGTAAGCCTCCACGCCGAATCGGGAACTTTCTCCTCCCTTGAGCAGTTGAAGGGCCATCGTAGTATCGAGTCTGCGGTAAATATCCTGTGTACTCGTATGTAGAACTTTGTCAAACTGGGGCAGAACGTTATTTTTGATAATTCCCATAGATACGTTGTAAAAGCTTATGCTGAATAACAGTGAAGACAACACAATGACAACGGCAAAGGTGGTCATGAATTTGCGGCTGATTGAAAGCTTAATTCCGAACATACATAAATATCCTCCTAATCTATTTAATCCATTCTGGTCGATCGCTGTTACTATTCGTCTCTTTCCATTAACCTAAGCGAAAAATTAACCACTGGTTCATAAGTCTTATATTATAGAAAGTTTTCCCATTTGAAAATAGGAGTTTGATCATATTCTCCTTTTTTTCATAAACTTTTCACTGTATTTTCAAATAAGGGGCAAAAAGGAAGGAAGTCTTATGTTCAACTTCGGATGGGGCGTACTGTTTGTGCTCGTGAATTTTACGTTTTTCTTGATATGCTATCGCTGGTTTGGAAAAAAAGGGCTTTATGCATGGATTGGCGTAGCTACGGTCATTGCCAATATACAAGTGGTGAAGACGATTGAGATGTTCGGGATCGTAATGACTCTCGGTAATACGATGTATGTCAGCCTCTACCTGACCAGCGATTTGCTCAATGAAAAATACGGCCGCGGCGAAGCTAAAAAAGCGGTGTGGTTCGGTTTCTTTACTTTGATTATGACGACCATCCTGATGCAGATGGCATTGGTCTTCACCCCTCAACCCGGGGATTTTGCGCAAAAATCATTAAAGAGCATATTTGGCTGGATGCCTAGACTCGCGCTGGGAAGCCTGACAGCCTACTTCATCAGTCAATTTCTGGATGTGCGGCTATTTGCGTGGATCAGGAAGTTTTATCCGAGCCGAGGTCAGTTATGGATTCGCAACAATTTCAGTACGATGGTCAGCTCGTTCGTGGATACGCTGATCTTTTGTACGATCGCTTTTGCCGGGCAATACAGCTTGCGCATTTGGGCGGAGATTTTACTGACGACTTATGTCATTAAATTTGTTCTCACCGCTGCGGGCACCCCATTTCTATATATCGCCCGAAACTATCATCCAGACGAGGTTGAAGCGGCGCAAGCCAAGTAGCCGTGGTTCGCCGACCGACCGCCGTCATGCAGCGAAGCACCGCCATGCTATTTTTCAGCTCCTCCATAAAAAGTATCGGATACGAAGCTAAACTGGAACGTTAACTACTGGAACGTTAACTAAATGGAACGTTGACTAAATGGAGATCATGTATTTATTTATGCTCGAAACGAATATTTCAGGGATTAGATGGATTTGATGCATCAAAAATTAAGAATCCAGGCCAGGATGCCCCTCTTCCTTCTCACTAACGACATGAAATCCATTTAAACCTGCGTTCCCTTCTTTACCGCAGAAAATAACTACTATAAAAGCATTAAATGAGGGGGCGAGTTCGGGCGAGTTCGGGATTGTGGCATTAAGGCCCACATTCTACTCAAAGTGGGGGGCGCACTAAAAAGTTGGACGGAAAACATGATGTTCTTCCGCCCAACTTATTATTTTGGGGACTTATTTCAAGTTGGCTATGGCTTAATAAGGTGGTTTATAAATAAGTAAGCTCCTTTGGCAGCGCCGTTAACACATCGACGCCTGAAGCCGTTACTGCGACATCATCTTCGATCCGTACGCCGCCAAGTCCTGGAACGTAAATTCCCGGCTCGACGGTAAATACATTGCCCTCTTCCAGCAGCAGCTCGTTCTCGCCGTGGACGGAAGGGAACTCGTGAACGTCAATGCCGAGGCCGTGGCCGAGCCGGTGAATGAAGTAGGAGCCGTACCCGGCATCCGTAATGACGTCGCGGGCGGCTTTATCAATCGAGGCATAGGAGACGCCGGGCTTAATGGCCTGGATCGCGGCTTCATTCGCGGCGTGCACCGTATTATAGATGCGCTGCAGTCCTTCGTCCAAATGGCCGACGGCATAGGTGCGCGTAATGTCCGAAGCATAACCGCCGGCATACAGGCCGATATCAAACATAAGCAGGTCGCCGCTCGTTATAGCCTCATTCCCCGGCACCCCATGGGGAAGGGCGGTTTTCTTCCCGGACAGCACCATGGAATCGAAGGCTGGGCCTTCGGCGCCTACTTTGCGGATAAGGTATTCAATTTCGGCGACGAGCTCGTATTCGGTGACGCCTGTATGTACATGGGGCAAAGTGTCCAGCAATACTTGCTCGATGAGATTAACTGCACGCCGGATTTTCGCGATTTCCTCTGGCGATTTGCGGTTGCGAAGCTGGCGCAGCCATGGCCCGGCATCCAGGTATCTGGCGAATGATAAGGATTCCTGGAGCTGTTCGAAGCGGGCTACGGACATATGATCCTTTTCAAAGCCGATCGTACCGACCGAGGATTTCAGGTTTCTTTTTAATATTTCATAAGGGTTATCCGTATCGCTGTGCGTAACGACTTCGGTAATGTCAGCCACCGCGCGGGCATTCTCTTCATCCAGCTCCGGAACGAGAAGGAAGGGCGGTTTGCCTATGGAAAATATGGCGCCCAGAAAACGTTCGTGGGGATTGCTATGGAAGCCAGTCAAATAATAGATGTGCTTTGGATCGGTAATGATTAAAGTTTGTATGCCTGCTTCCCGCATTTTTTGTTCCAGTATGGTCCATTTGGAGTTCATATGGTGAGCCTCCCTCTCTTTGAAACTTATTTCTTTATTATAGGGTAAAAGATGCGCTGCATATAGTTCGGCGGTGCTATCGTCGAGATAAGTTTTTCATGAAAAAAGACGTCCCCTTCCAGGACATCCTCATGTGAGGTTTACCTATTCAAGCTTGAAATGGGTAAGGCTATGATCACATTATTATTGTATCATATTATTACAATATTTGTAAGATGGCACTCGTACTTTGTCGTATTACAAATTTTTGTCGAGCCATACGGGGAGAGGAGCAAAAGAAAGAAGGATAATGGGGAAAGGAAAAAGGAAAAGGAAAAGGAAAAGGAAAAGGAAAAGAGAATGAGGATCAATAACGAATAACGAATAACGAATAACGAGTAATGAGTAATGAGTAATGAATAATGAATAATGAATAATGAATAATGAGTGATGGTGATGAGCGGTGGATAACAGAGAATAAAGGTGGCTGCTTTACTTTCCGCCTGTTTTCAATAAAATAAACAAAAGAAGTGATTATTTTTAATCTGAATAAGTTTAAAGGAGCATACCTATTTGATGACCAAACAGAAGGACAACACTTCCCTCATTTTGATCGGATTGATGCTGGCCATCCTGATGTCGGCGATGGATAACACGATCGTCACAACAGCTATGGGAACCATTGTGTCGCAGCTTGGCGGCATGAAGCAGTTCGTTTGGGTCACTTCGGCTTACATGGTTGCCGTAATGGCTGGGACTCCTGTTTTCGGCAAACTGTCCGATATGTATGGGCGCAAGCGATTTTTCATCTTCGGGATTATTACGTTTTTAGTCGGGTCGGTGCTATGCGGCATCGCTGGGAGCATTGCGCAGTTGAGTATCTTTCGGGCTATTCAGGGGATTGGCGGCGGGGCGCTGATGCCGATTGCTTTTACGATTATTTATGATATTTTTCCACTGGAGAAGCGTGGCAAGATGACCGGACTTCTTGGAGCGGTATTTGGAACTTCCAGCATCTTCGGCCCTTTGCTTGGCGCCTATATCACGGATAAGCTTGGTTGGCACTGGGTGTTCTTTATCAACGTGCCGCTCGGCCTGGTTTGCCTTGCCCTGATTATCTTATTCTATCGTGAATCGCTGTCGCATTCCAAGCAGCGTATCGATTGGGGCGGTGCATTTACGCTTGTCGGTGCTGTCGTATGCCTGATGTTCGCGCTGGAATTGGGGGGTGAAACTTATCCTTGGGATTCCACGGCCATTCTAAGTTTATTCGCCGGATTTGCTGTCTTATTTATTGCTTTTCTGTTCATCGAAACGCGGGCGGAGGAGCCGATTATTTCATTCAGCATGTTCAAAAACAGACTTTACGCGACGAGCAGTGGCCTGGCACTGCTCTATGGCAGCGTGTTCATCGTAGCCACTGTATTCATCCCCATCTACGTTCAAGGTGTATATGGCGGTTCGGCGACGAATTCGGGTCTCAATCTGATGCCGATGATGATCGGCTCGGTCATAGGCAGCATGCTGGGCGGGATGTTATCCACACGTCTATCCTACCGTACGATTATGATCATCTCCGTCATTTGCTTCGTGAGCGGAATATTCGCCTTGAGCACGATATCCATCGATACTCCCCGTATTTTGCTTACGTTGTACAGCATCCTGACCGGATTCGGGGTCGGTTATTCTTTTTCCGTGCTGAGCATGGCGGCCGTGCATCATTTTGATATGCGCCAGCGCGGCGCGGCTACGTCCACTAACTCGTTTCTGCGCTCGCTCGGAATGACTTTGGGGATCACAATTTTCGGAATTGTACAAAGAAATCTAGTCACGGGTGAAATGAAGCGGGCTTTCGGGGGCATGGGAATAGGCGAGTCCGGACAATCGCTCGGTGATTTCAAGGAAGTGCTGTCCCCGGAGAAGCGGGGAGAAATTCCACCGCCTGTGCTGGAAAAAATAACGGGAGCGCTCTCTTCCTCTATTGCCCATACGTTTATGTGGGCTCTGATTCCTGCCGGATTAGCGGTGCTCGTCGTGTTATGCATGCCGAATGACCGTATCTCTCCGAAGGGCCAGCGCAAGAAGCAGCCGCAGCAATCCTCATAAGCACGTTTATTTTGTATATTTTTGAGGTATAAAAAGATTACAACTCATGCGAGGTGATAACCTATGGAGGACAAGTCCAGACGTGATACTAAGCCCGGTGACCGGGCAGGAGGATGGGACCATCCCGAGCAGTACCCGACAAGCAAACCAAGCTTGTTTGATATGCATGAGAGCGAGATGCATGTCGATCCGATTCCCGTGGAGGATTTGCGCATGGAAGTGCGGGAGGAAAGGGACAAGGAAGCGACCAAGCATCGCTCCTCAAGCGAAGGCAAATATCATACCGGCTTTGAGGATGAGGAATAGCCGGCAAGAGACGCAAAGAAGGGCTGGAGCAGGGTGTGAAGTGCACCCTAATCCATCCCTTCTTTGTTGTGATGCAAAACCACGCTTGTTGTAGTAATTTAATTCCGCCATAGCGGAGCAATCTGGAGGCCTGGGCTTACTGTTGGAACGAACGCTTGCTCAAGCTTACGGTCGCAGCTCCTTGACAAGCTGTGGCGGAACTTTGCCGCTGAGGGCGGCGACCAGGTTCTCAGCGGCCAGCATCGCCATGTCGAAGCGCGTCTTGCTCGTTGCCGAGCCGATATGAGGCAGGGTAACGACATTCGGCAGCTTCAATAAAGGGTTGTCCGGAGATACGGGCTCCCGCTCGAAGACGTCCAGACCAGCCGCATAAATTGTCCGTTGTTCCAACGCCGCGATAAGCGCCTGCTCATCGACAGTTTGCCCCCGGGACGCATTGATAAAGATCGCTGTCGGCTTCATCAGCCCGAATTCCCGCTTGCCAATCAGGCGTTCTGTCTCCGGTGTCAGCGGCGTCATCAGCACGATGAAATCGGCTTCTTGAAGCAGCTCATCCATGGAGCAGTACTTGGCTCCAAGCTCTGATTCGGCAGCAGGCTTCCGGCTGCGGTTATGGTAGAGGACGTCCATTTGAAAGCCCCATTTGGCCCGGCGGGCGACGGCTTCCCCGATGCCGCCCATGCCGATGATCCCCAGCTTCTTATGATGGACATCCAGACCGAACAGTTCCTGGTTGTTGCCGCGCTTCCATTCGCCTTCCTTCACGTAGCGGTCAAGCTCTGGTACCCTGCGGGCAGCGGCTAGCATTAAGGCGAAGATCAGATCCGCGACCGTCTCATTGAGTACGTCCGGCGTATTGGTTCCCATGACCCCGCGGGCTTTCATCGCTTCCAGATCGAAATGGTTGTAGCCCACGCTCATCGTGCTGACCACCTTCAGCTTCGGCGCACGATCCAGCAGCTCGGCATCGATCTTGCCGCCAAAGGTGAGCAGCCCCTCCGCATCGGATAGGCTGGCCAGCAAGGCATCTCGCGGGATCAGCTCAGGGCTGTCCCATTTGTCATAGGTGCAATGCTCGGCGATATAGTCTTCGACTTCCTTAGGAACGTTGCGGGCAATGAATACTTTCGGCTTCAAGGCAGTTCTCTCCCCTCCGGAATAGGTTGCAATCTCTATTTATTCATTGTAACAGATTGCAGCCGTCTGAAACTCGATTATCTGTTATCGATTTTCTCCGGGTACATGTCATGCTGAATGAGGCGCTGCTCGGCCATGGCCTCGTATTTCGTGCCGGGACGGCCATAGTTGCAGTACGGATCGATCGAAATGCCGCCTCTCGGCGTAAATTTGCCCCAGACCTCAATATATCTCGGGTCCATCAGTTTAATCAGGTCGTTCATGATGATGTTCACGCAGTCCTCATGGAAATCGCCATGGTTGCGGAAGCTGAAGAGGTATAGCTTCAAGGACTTGCTCTCCACCATTTTGATGTCGGGAATATAGCTGATATAAATGGTGGCAAAATCGGGCTGTCCCGTAATCGGGCACAGGCTCGTAAACTCCGGGCAGTTGAACTTTACGAAGTAATCGCGATAAGGATGCTTGTTATCGAAGCTTTCAAGAATGCCCGGATCATAGGCAAAAGAATACTGCACCTTTTGATTGCCAAGCAGCGTTAAATCCTGAAGCTCTTCGTTTTGTCTTCCAGTCATATATAATTCCTCCTAAGCGGATTGTTTCTTGTTTTCAGCAATAATAGAGAAATTTTCAGTAATAATAGAGAACGCTAGACACCGCGTTTGTTGCCCCATACAAGAGCATGAAGCTGGGGCAGAACGCGGACATCGTTCAGCTCTGGATCAGCGACGACCAGATCAATTAGCTGCTCGTATCTCTCCAGAAGGTCGGTGGTATGCTGCTGAATATCCATTCTTCTGACATCCGAGTTGCCGACCTGCAGGAAGAACGGAATGTCTGGATAGCGGGCATGCACCTTCTTCGCATAGGCCAAATCCGCCTCGTCAAAGACGACGACCTTCAGGCTTTGGCTGTAAGGATTAGCTCGGGCTGCCAGCCGTGACACAACGTTGTCCAGCGCGCCCCAGTCCGTCGTCATGCCCGAGCTGGGCGGCTTTGGCGACAGGGTCACCTGGTCGATCTCGGCGAGCCAGTCCTGCCAGCGGGAGCCCTGCGTCTCAACCGCAACGGCAATCCCTTTGTCATGGAGCAGTTTCACCAATGCGCCGAGCCCGCCGAGGAGGGCAGGGTTGCCGCCGGACAGTGTCACATGGGAGAAGCGGCCGCCGCCAAGAGCTTGCAGCTCGGCATAAATATCCTCGGCCCTCATCAGGCGGATGTCATCCTTGGCGCTGCCGTCCCAGGTAAAGGCCGAATCGCACCAGGAGCAGCGGTAGTCGCAGCCCGCCGTGCGGACGAACATCGTCTTCTGGCCGATGACCATTCCTTCCCCTTGAATCGTTGGCCCGAATATTTCCAGGACGGGAATCGGCTGATGTGTGTTACTCACCGTTCATCCACTCCCGTCTTATTTCAGCGTAGCTCGTAGGCGTCTCGTACAGACGGACGAACTCCGTCCGGGCCTGCAGCTCCGGGGAACGGTAGGCGTCTTTTTGCAGCGCGTGCTCCATCTGCTCATAAAGCCAGACTACCATGTTCTCTGCGGTCGTATTCATATGCGGCAGCGACTCATTTAAATATTGATGGTCGAGGTATCCTTCGATTTCGTGCTTCCATATGGCTTTGATCGTTCCGAAATCAATTGTAATTCCGATTTCATCAGGTATCCCGCTGATTCCAAAAACGACTTTATAGGTATGTCCGTGCAAGTTTTTACACTTGCCCTCATACGCATGCAAATGGTGTGCGGCGTCGAACGTAAACTCCTTGCTCACCAGCACGCGCCGCTGATGGTATCTTAATTTGGAGCGAGGGATATCCTCGCCAAGCTTCTGCAGATTGTCGACGATGCGAAATTCGCCAGGTACGAAGCTCATGACGTCGCCCCCTTTCCTCGCGTCTGGAGATAGTCTTCCATTCCGGCAAGCCTTAGTTTGCAGGCCGGACATTCTCCGCAGCCGTCGCCGATGACGCCGTTATAGCAGGTGAGCGTACGCTCCCGGATATAGTCGAAGGCGCCAAGCTCGTCGGCAAGCTGCCATGTAGCAGATTTATCAAGCCACATGAGCGGGGTATGGATGACGAAGTTATGATCCATGGCCAGGTTAAGCGTAACGTTCAGCGATTTGACGAAGGCGTCCCGGCAATCCGGATAACCGCTGAAATCCGTCTCGCATACGCCGGTAATAATATGCCTTGCCCCGACTCCTTTGGCAAGAACAGCTGCGAAGCTGAGGAACAGATGATTACGTCCTTCTACGAACGTGTTGGGAAGCTCGCCGTCCTCGTGGACGATGTCCATGTCATGACGCGTTAATGCATTCGGACTTAATTGAGCTAGAAGTCCCATGTCGAGCAGGTGGAATTTGACCCCGCGCTCTTCGGCGATTCCGCGGGCGCACTCGATTTCCTGCTTGTGGCGCTGGCCGTAATCAAAGGTGACGACCTCTACTTCACGGAATTGCTTCAATGCCCAGAATAGACAGGTGGTGCTGTCTTGGCCGCCGCTGAAAACGACGACGGCTTTTTCGTTTTTAAGCATAAAAAAACCTCTCTTCTTCTGAATTTTGTGAAAGGATGCTAGCAGCATCATTTACATAGAAGAAAGAGAGTTCTTGAACTTTGACACTATGAAAAAACACGCCAAGGCCCCAAAGGGCACGGCAAAAAAGGCGCGAAGCGCCGTTAGTTTTTTATAGAGGGAGTTCGCGAACCTCTCCCATGCCGCAGCAGCATGGATCTTCTTCAATTATTTTGTTGATTTGCTCTTATTATAGCATAAATGAACTGGTTTCTGCTGCTCCAATGCTTGTCAACTAATAGATTGCTCCTGTTTACAATAGGAAGTTAATACATGATAATAGAATATATTAAAATTAGGGAGGTTATCTTTTGAAAAGATTTGGAAAGTGGCTATCGCTGCCGTTAGTGCTATTATTGGTCATTCTTACTGGTTGTGAAGCAGTAGGAGGTTATGACGTCAACAAGGCTTTGCAGAAGAGCTTGGAAGTTCAATCCAGCGAATCCAAGCAGAAGGTTACAATCGAAGTTGTCCCTGCGGATAACGTGTCTGCGGTAGACAAGGAAATTATAGATCTTATCAATTCAATTTCTTTAACGGTTGACCATGCTAAAATCAAGGATGCTTCGACGATGTCGCTCAAAGGCTCGATCGGCTTTTCCGGTGAGAAGCTCCCGTATCATATTTCGCTGGATACCAAAGGCATAACCGTCCAGCTTGAAGGGGCGAAGCAACCGCTGTACATATCCTTAGAGGATGCATACTCAGAGTATCTTGCCTTCGAGCCATACGATGAGCAGTCTCAGGAATTCGGGGTTAAGGCTGCGGGCTTCCTGCTCAAGCATATGCCGAATCCGTCCACGATTTCCGTGAAAAAAGTGCAGGAGAAAGTCAATGAAGAAACGCTCAGCCTGACTCATCTGCATGCCGAAATTCGCGGTGATGAGCTGGTGAAGCTGGTCAAGCCGCTGCTGACGAACGTATCGAAGGACGAAGCGGGCTTGAAGGAGCTGATCGGCGCTTTCTATGACGCATACTATACGGTTCTTAGCACCCAATCGGGATCCGACGCTTTCGATGCAGGACCGGCATCCTCCAAAGAGTTCACCGTAGCTGCCATGTACGGTGTAGTTCAGGAAGCGCTGAACGAGATCTTGAAGGATTACGATCAACAGGCAGCCGCCCTGTTCGAAGAAATGCCAGAGTTGAACACGGTGTTGGGAAAAGATACCGTGCTCAAAACCGATCTGTATTTCGACGGCGACCTGAATACGCGCAAGCAGAACATGGAACTGACGATAGCGATTCCTCAGGGCGCAGGCGTGCCTATCAAGACGTTCACAGTACGCAGTGAATCCGAAATGTGGAATGTTGGCGGGACCGTAGCTGTGGATCAAGTCAACGTAAATGCAGGCAAACTGGATGTTACGGACGAGGAAATGACTCCGGGGCAAATTTTGCGCAACTTTGAGCCAGGTTCGATCATTTACAAGCTGCTTAAAGACAAAATGCAGATCACTTCCAAAAACGTAATGATCGGGTATCCGGGCGACTACTACGAAGTGATCAAGAAGAACGGTACCAGCTTCGTGCCGCTGCGTTACATGTCCGCTGAACTCGATGCGGAGATCAAATGGAATGAGGCAACGAAGACGATTACGATCATCGACGATATCACGCAAGCGGAGATTGTGCTGACCATCGGCTCTAAGCAGGCAAAAGTAGCCGGCAAGGCAGCTGAACTGTCTGAGCCGGCATTCATCCATACGGACGGCAAAACCTATGTGCCGCTTCGTTTTATCGCAGAAGCTCTGGGAGCGAAGGTTCATGCAGGTGGAAGTGACTGGATTACAGTAACGCGCGATTAATAAGTGAAACTAGGCTGCGGCGTATTCTGCTTTTAGAATAGCCGCGGCGGGCGCATAACATAAAAGCTGCCATTCCTTTGACGCATGCAATGCGGCGGGGTATGGCGGCTTTTTTTTCCTTGTTATTTGTCGAAAGCTTCAAGGGGATGATCATTCGGGTAAACGTAAGGGGTCGCCGGGCGGGGGATTTCACGGATTTCCTCTGCCGAGACAGCGAGGATTTCCCTGCCGTTGCGGAGCGTCGTTTGCAGCGTCCCTTGTACTTCGATCCAGGCGTCCCGTTCGAACCAGGGAAGAGGCTGCGCAGAGGAAACGACAACGCCGAACGGATAGGCATCCGCGGTGCAGCATTGGACAAGGAACCGGCCTACAACGAACTCGCGCGGGCTGTTTGAGCCGGGATCTTCATAGACAAAACCGCTCAGCTTCACAGTTTTTCCCTGGAATTGATCCTTGAACAGCTCGAAAGCGCCTATCGTTTCGGAGTAAATTTCCGGTTTAACCTCGATAATGTCTTGAGGGTATAATTTTTTGGCGAGCTCGGCGAATTCTTCGTTGTATTTATCCGGGGCGATGAAGACGTTGTTGAGGTGCTCCGTATTCAGCGCGGGCGAAGAGAACTGCATGCCCTTTTGATTTGCCGCCATGCTGCCGAGCGCCTGATCTGGCATAACAACGCCGAGCAGCAGCGGGATAAGAAAGAGGGCGTAAACAGCGGCGTTCTTTAACGGGGATGCGGGCGCGGCATGGTGCTCGCAGCCGCAGGCGGGAGAAGTGCTGCGAAACAGTGCCTCCCAGGCGAGGCAGAGGGACATGGCAGTGAGCGGGATCGCACTGTAGCGGAGCCAAGGCTCCATTTTTGGGGCGATGTAGTAATGCAGCGTGCCGCTTCTGGACAGATGGGCGATAAATAAGGCGAAGGCCAGCAAAATGAAGCTTCGTGCAAGCTGCTGCCGCCGCAGCGTTGTGCGGGAATTTTTCATTACGGTAAAACCTCCTTCCATCGCTTAAGAAACGGACATTAGCTTAAATAGAGCTTGCCTGCAAGGACAGAGCCGATAAACACGACGGTACAGATGAGAAAAGCGAAGTAGAGTACAAATTTGGCTTTGAAGACGGACAGGAGCATCAGGACGTTCTTGAGGTCCAGCATCGGTCCGAACACGAGAAAGGCGAGCAGGGAGCCGGCGGAAAACGTATGCGTGAACGCGGCAGCGACAAAGGCGTCGGAGGTTGAGCACAGCGATAATAGAAAAGCGAAGCCCATCATGAAGGCATAGGAGCCAACAGGACCCCCGCCGATGGCGAGAAGGCTCTCTCTGGGAACGAACGATTGAATCGCGGCCGTAATGAGGCAGCCCATGATCAGGTATTTTCCCATATCAAATACCTCGTCGGCCGCGTGAACGAGTACAGCTGTTATTTTCCCGCCCTGCTTGGGATGGTTATGATGATGCACGTGGTTGTGCTCATGGTGGTGATCATGCTTACGGGCATGTTCATGGGGATGGCTGTGATTATGATTGCGCTCATAAAGCTGCTCATGATCCTTATGATACTGCTCATGATCCCCAGGATACTGCGCATGGCGTCCATGCTCATGGTCGTGATGACTCGAGGCAGCACCGGGAAGGAGTTTGGTTCTTAGCGGGTTTCCTTTCCAAGTGGCGTAGATCATCCAGCCGATCGCTGCGGCGACAAGGAAGGCCAATCCCATTCTGGCATAGACCATTTCCGGATGCAGCCGAAACGCCATATAGGTCGCCCCATAGACAACCGGATTCACGATCGGTCCGGCCAGAATGAATACGGCGGCAATGTATACGGGCATGCCTTTTTGAATGAGCTTGCGGATCAGGGGAATCATCCCGCACTCGCACACCGGAAATATGAAACCTAGCACGCAGGCGAACAAAATGCCGGCAGCAGGGTGCTTCGGAATCCATTTGCTTAACGTGTCTTCGGAAATATACAAATGTACAAGCGAGGAGAGCAAGGCCCCGATCAGCACGAAAGGGAGCGCCTCCAGCAGTATGCCGATAAAGCTTGTCTTGAACAGATGGACATAATTGAGGTCAAGCGAAACTAAAGGCAGAAGAGCCGGCGCGATGACGATGAGGCAGGCCAGCACAAAGGCTGCGGGAAGCAAAAAGGGAAGCCATCGGCTTAGGGGCAATGGGTTCATAGCAATCTCCTCTATTTTTCATAGGATTATCTTAATCATAATAATTACTATTAATAACGGACGAGGTTCAGAACAAAAAATCATGAATTTTGCCGGTCATCGAGCATTGACAAACGGGGGAGTTGGCATTATATTAGGTTTTGTTAATCGTAATTATTACGATTAATTATCACTGTAGGAAACTATTCCGATTTTGTGAAGGGAGTTGGTCGAATGGCTAATCAGCAAATACCGGTTACTGTGCTTAGCGGTTACTTGGGCTCAGGGAAAACAACGGTACTGAACCATGTGCTGAATAATCGCCAAGGGCTGAGAGTTGCCGTCATTGTCAACGATATGAGCGAGATAAACATCGATGCAGAGCTGGTAAGCGCAGAAACGAATCTGTCGCGGACGGAGGAGAGGCTGGTGGAGATGTCCAACGGCTGCATTTGCTGCACTCTGCGGGATGACCTGCTGAAGGAAGTGCAGAAGCTGGCGGAGGAAGGGAGATTTGATTATATCCTTATTGAATCTACCGGCATAAGCGAACCGATTCCGGTTGCCCAGACTTTCACTTATGAGGATACGGAGACAGGGATTGATTTGCGTGGTTTGGCTAGGCTGGATTGCATGGTAACTGTCGTGGACGCCTATCGTTTCTGGCATGACTTCTCCTCTGGAGAGACGCTGCTGGAGAGAGGCGAAGCCAGCGGTGATAGTGATACACGGGATGTTGTGGATCTGCTGATCGATCAAATCGAAACCTGCAATGTGCTGGTTCTGAATAAATGCGACCTGGTCGGGGACGAGGAACTGGATGAGCTGGAGGGAGTACTCAGGAAGCTGCAGCCCACTGCCAAGTTCATCCGGACGCAGCATGGCAGCATCGATCCTGCGGAAATATTGAATACAGGCTTGTTCAATTTCGATGAGGTGAGCATGTCTGCGGGCTGGATCAAGGAGCTTCAGCAGGAGAGCCATACCCCTGAGACGGAGGAATACGGCATCAGCTCCTTCGTGTACCGCAGAGTGCGGCCGTTCCATCCAGAGCGGCTGGCTGACTTTATGAGCGATTGGCCTGAAGAGGTCGTGCGGGCGAAAGGCCTGGCCTGGATCGCGGCCAAGACGGATTTGGCAGCGAGCTTGAGCCAGGCCGGGCCATCGATTCAATTCGGGCCGGCGGGGCAGTGGCTGGCGTCTTTTCCGCAAGAGCAGCAGGAGGAGGTCTTCCGCAGCGAGCCGGAAATGAGGCGAAAATGGGATGAAGTATGGGGAGACCGCCTCAATGAAATCGTCTTTATCGGCATACATATGAACCGTGCCGAGATAGAGAAATCGCTGGATCAATGCCTGTTGACAGAGGAAGAAATGAGCTTGGATTGGGCCAGCTTCCACAACCCGCTCCCGTGGATGAGCGATGAGGAGTATTTGGCAGCAAGTGTGGAATAGAAGCTACACACTAGAGAGGAGGAAGTTTTCTTCTCGTAAAAAGGGGGATTACGATGAGAGTAGTCATAACGCTGGCATGCACAGAATGCGGGGATCGAAACTATACAACAACGAAGAACAAAAGGACGCATCCCGAGCGGTTAGAGCTAAGAAAATATTCGCCAAGGCTTAGAAAATATACGATTCACCGTGAAACAAGATAGCATAAGAGGGAACAGTGTTCCGGTATGCACGGTCAGAAATATTTTAGTGCAGAAGCAATAAGTCCATGTATGTCTGAGATGCCTGTGATCGTGCTAATTAACCGGGCGAAGTGTCTTTCTCTTTAATCGTAATAATTACGCATAAGTGAGGGGGGTATGCATGATTTTGTCTTCCATGCGGAATGTCGTATTCGGATATGGGGATACGCCCGTGCTAAGCGGCATTTCCGTGGATATTCATCAAGGGGAATTCGTCGGGATTACCGGCCCTAATGGCGCCGCCAAAACAACGCTGCTAAAGCTATTGCTCGGCTTGCTGAAGCCATGGAGCGGTTCGGTGCATATTCACACCGAGGCATTGGAAGGAGAACGTTTGAGTATCGGATACGTACCGCAGAACGTGGCGTCTTTCAATAGCGGTTTTCCCAGCCGTGTACTGGAGCTGGTCAGGTCAGGCTGTTATTCCCGGCTGGGTCTGTTCAAACGGTTTGCGGCGGAGCAGCACGAGACCGTCGAGCAGAGCTTAAAGCAGGTCGGTATGTGGGAATACCGACATCGTAAAGTCGGGGAGCTGTCCGGGGGACAGAAGCAGCGGATCTGCATTGCCAGGGCTTTGGCAGGGAAGCCGAACGTGCTTGTTCTGGATGAGCCTACGGCGGGAATGGATCAGCAGGGAAGGTTGGGCTTCTATCAGCTTATGCGCCATTATGTTACATCACACGGGCTGACCGTAATCATGGTGACGCACGAGCTTCAGGAGTCGGGAAAATACTTGGATCGCATCATTTCATTGGAACAGCGGGAGAGCGAGGGATGGCAATGTTTGACTACGAGTTCATGCAGCGTGCGTTTTGGGCCGGAGCTATGCTCGGAATAATCGCTCCCGTCTTGGGCGTCTATTTGATGCTCAGGCGGCAGGCGCTGATGGCGGACACGCTGTCCCATGTCTCTTTGGCCGGGGTGGCGCTTGGTTCCTTGGTTGGAATGAATCCCACCATGACGGGAATTGCTGCCGCCGTAATTGGCGGAATTCTTGTGGATGGGCTGAGGCGGGCCTATCGGACCTATAGCGAAATGTCTGTAGCGATCATTATGACCTCGGGTCTTGCTCTTGCCATCGTACTTATGAGCCTGCGTACCAATTGGAGCAAAAGCTTCAGCTCCTATTTGTTCGGCTCGATTGTCGCGGTGAATGATTCGGGACTGTGGTTGATTGGCGGCGTGACGGCGGCAGGCGTGATTTATTTGTTCGTGCTGCACAGGCCGCTTTATAATATGACCTTTGACGAAGAGACGGCGCAGATTAGCGGTTTGCAGGTGAAGCGGCTGTCGTTCTCGTTTGCGGTATTAACGGGGTTGACGGTGGCCGCGGCGATGCCAATCGTCGGCGTCCTGCTCGTCTCTTCACTTATGGTTCTGCCGGCTTCGCTCGCCTTGCGCGTTGCTAGCGGGTTCACGATGGCGCTGCTGGTTTCGGTCGCGGCCGGATGGCTGGGCATCTTCAGCGGTTTGACCATTTCATATTACGTCAATGTGCCGCCTGGTGGCACGATTTCGCTCATGCTGCTGTTGATGCTGTTGTCCGCCATGCTCGTGCAGAAGCTGCGGCGAAGACAGGGCAGGTACAAACAACAAGCTCTGCTTATGGGACAAGGGAGCAGAACTTCAAATTTTCGAGAGGGAGTGGAAAGGTGAATAAACATCGCATTCAATCAGGAAGTGCAGGAATGAATAGAATATGGAATAAAGGGAATAAGGGGCTAGCTGCAGCGGTACTGCTGCTTGTGGTTATCATGGTCGTTGCGGCATGCGGCGCAAAGGGGGGCGCAGGCTCAGGCGGAGCAGAAGCGGAGTCGCCCGCCTCGGCGGCTCCCGATTCCTCAGGAGAGGGTAAGCTGAATATTCAGGTCAGCTTTTATCCGATGTACGAGTTCACGAAACAGGTAGCGGGAGATGCGGCTAACGTGCAAATGCTTGTTCCAAGCGGCGTAGAGCCGCATGATTGGGAGCCAACACCCCGGGACATCGCTAAGCTGGAGGAGGCCGATGTGTTCGTCTATAACGGTGCCGGCATGGAGGGCTGGGTGGAGCAGGTTCTTTCCGCCGTTAGCAGCGAGACACTCGTGAAAATCGAAGCCAGCCACGGGCTCGACATCATTGAGGATGCTGAAGCGCATGATCATAGCCATGATAACCAAAATGCTGAAGCCGAGCATGGTCATGACCATGAGCATGACAGCGAGCACGGGGGAGCGGAAGCTGTTCATCAGCACGATCACGAGCACGAGAAAGCGGAAGCAGCTCACGAGCATGATCACGAGCAGACGAATGCAGAGGCCCACAATCACGAGCACGACCAGGAGCAGGAGCAGGCGAATGTGGGGGCTCACAATCACGACCCCGACCATGAAGCAGCCGGTCACCATGATCATGATCACGGCGGGCTGGATCCGCATGTGTGGCTCTCTCCGGCCCTTGCGATCCAGGAGGTTCGAAATATTGAAGCAGGTCTTTCCCAGGCTGCACCGGAGCATCAAGAGTTATTCAAGAAAAATGCGGACGCCTATGTGGCGAAGCTGGAGGCGTTGGATCAGGAGTTCAGAGATACGCTTGCTAGCGTGAAGCGCAAGGATTTCATTACGCAGCACGCCGCATTTGGTTACCTCGCCCGGGAATACGGGCTCCGGCAGGTGCCGATCGCCGGACTGTCTCCGGAGCTGGAGCCGTCGGCAGCCCAAATGGCGGAAATCGTCAAATTTGCCAAGGAGAACGAGGTGAAAACGATTTTCTTCGAAACCCTGGTCTCCTCCAAAGTAGCCGAAGCCATCTCTAAGGAGATCGGCGCCCAAACGGCCGTTCTTAACCCGATTGAAGGTTTGACGGAGGAAGACTTGAGCAGCAGCCGGGATTACATCGTACTGATGCGGCAAAACTTAGAGGCGCTGAAATTAGCGCTTAACGAAAAGCTTTAAAGCCTTAGGATGAGATGTTTCTGCCATAGAAAATCTCATCCATTTCCGTTTTCAGCAGCTCAGTGATTTCCGCCTGCTCCTGCGGGCTTAGCTTGTCCTTCGTATAGCCGAACAGATAATTGTTCAGGTCAAATTCCTTCAGTTTGCATTTAGTATGGAAAATATGCTCCTGATAGACGTTTACATCAATCATATGGTACGCATCGATAACTTCATCCGGGATGTAATTCTGAATGGAGCTGATCTCGTGATCGATGAATAGCTTATGTCCGTTGACATCCCGCGTGAACCCGCGAACCCGGTAATCGATCGTCATAATGTCCGTGTCAAAGGAATGGATTAAATAATTCAGCGCTTTGAGCGGCGAAATTTCACCGCAGGTCGACACGTCGATATCGGCACGGAACGTGCTGATTCCTTCGTCCGGATGATATTCGGGATACGTATGGACCGTAATGTGGCTCTTGTCGAGCTGCAGCACTACGTTATCCGGCAGCGGCCCCGGCGATTCCTCAAAAGATTCCGTAGGCACCTCCACGACAGGCCCCTCCGATACTAGCACGGTCACACTCGCCCCCTGCGGCACGTAATCCTGCTTGGCCACATTGAGCACATGGGCTCCAATGATGTCGGACACAGCCATCAGAATGTGAGTCAGCCTGTCGGAATTGTACTGCTCGTCGATATATTCTATATAAGCCTGCCGCTCTTCTTTAGTTTTCGTGTAACAGATATCATACATATTGAAGCTTAGCGATTTGGTCAGGTTGTTGAATTCGTGCAGCTCTACACGCTGTTGTGGTGTCAGTGTCATAGCAGCCTCCGTTAAGAAATGATATGCCTTAGTTATCTTTATACCCATTCTTCTTTGAACCTAACGGATTGAAATATTTGCTTACCCTGTTTGCATCTTCCTTTTGCCGGCCAAGTGGAACGATTATATTGGTAGGAATATGTATAATCTCAAAAAAAAGCGGCAAGCCCGGTATAATGCCGGACCTGCCGTTTGGTTTTTATATATCTATAGTTATTCTTCCGCCGCTTCGTCCTCGGACTCGAGATCCCCGGCTTGGATTCTTGGTGTCACGACAGAAACGAGCAGCTCGTTTTCCGCAGACAACAGCGTAACTTCAGGCGGAAGCTCTACATTTCCGACGAGAAGTGAGTCGCCAATATCCAGTTCGCTAATATCAACGCTGATGGATGACGGCAACTGGTGAGGCAATGCTTCGACCTCGATGAATGTGCTCTGCGTCTGCACGATGCCGCCCAATTTCGTACCTTTCGGGGTACCGACGTAATCAAGCGTGACTCTCGTACGCACGAGTTCATCCTTCTTTACGCGGAGGAAATCCACATGAGTATATTCGCGTGTCACAGCATCCCGCTGTAATCCTTCGAGCAGTACAGGAATTTTATCGGAGCCTCCAACTTGAACCTCCAACAGCCCTGATCCTCCGCCTCTGAACCAACGTTGAAATTCCTGCGAGGAAATATGAATCATGTCGCTTTCTTTGTTCAATCCCATAACTACGCCTGGTAGACGTCCGCTTTGGCGCAGGCGCTTAAGGCCAGACTTATTCATAGGTGATCTTTGTTCCGCTACAAAACATGCTCTCATCACTACAACACTCCTTAATATTCAACAATATATTTTGTGCTCCCAAAATCGCTATCCGTCCGTGAACATTGATTTCGCCCCCTGCGCGGGGGATATAAAGAGCACCATGACATCACCGCCCTGGTTAACATTAAATGTTAGTAAATGTATATACACATGAAGGCACCTCGCTTCGTAGGAAGCGAAATGCCTTATAAAATAACGATAACATAAACCTGTTGGTCTGTCGACAACTGACAGCTGTTATTCATCCTTTTGTCTTAATTACCATAATTATGCTCATTTTATAAATTCCCGCCATTCTTTTGAATGAAGAAGATATTGACGATAACGCGGTTCTGTGTTTAATATATATCAAGTGATATGTATCATACGTTCTATATGATTGAGAGGAGTGACTTGAAATGCCGCCGCAAAAGAAATTCTCCCGAGAGGAAATTATCCAGGCCGCCTTTGAGATTGCCCGGGTTGAAGGACTGGACCACATTACGATTAGAAAAGTAGCCAGCCGGCTCGGCAGCTCCATTGCCCCGATTTACGTTAACTTTGCAAGCGTGGAAGAGTTAGTCCAGGCCGTCATTGGAAAAGTATCCGAACTTAGCAAGGAAATATTGATGGACATGGATACGGGGAATCCGTTTCACGATATCGGCGCAGCCAGCTTGCGGTTTGCCAAAGAGTACAGCGTATTGTTCAGGGATCTTGTCATGAAGCAGAATGACCACATGAAGGGCCACGATCAGGATATGGCTCCATTCCTTATTGAGCAGATGAAGGGGGATGCTGATTTAGCCGGCTTCGAGGACGAGGAACTACGGCTTATTTTATTGAAAATGAAAATATTCCAGCTCGGTCTCTCGGTCATGATCGCAAACGGATTGCTTCCCGATTCCTTTAGCGAGGAAGAGGCCATAGCGCTGTTGGACAATGCTGCTGCCGATGTGATCGCAGGTGCCCGGTTGCGGCAGCAGGGCTCGCTGTAGCTAAAGAGGATTGTCGTTTCACTACGTAAAAGACAATTTGAAAAAAGAGGAGGTTATGAGAGTAATGCGGGTTCAGTTCATGTTATTCGTTTTATTGTTCGGCACTCTGCTTTCCAACGCGTCTGTTCAGGCTGGCAATCAACTGGCAAATCAACCGGCAGATCAGGCAAGCAAAGCGAATTATGCCGATATAGAATCTTTTATGGATCAAGAAATGAAAATACAGATGCAAAAGTTCAACATCCCGAATGCTGCCGTATCCGTTGTCGCTAATGGGGAGGTTATCTTCAGCCATGGATATGGCTATGCCGATCGGGAGAAGGAGCTCCCCGTAAACCCGGAGCATACGCTGTTTCGGATGGGATCAACCTCCAAGCTGCTGACTTGGACCGCCGTCATGCAGCTTGTCGAACAGGGGAAATTGGACCTTGAAGCTGATATCAATACATACTTGGACTTTAAAATGCCGGACCGGCTCTATACACAATCAGCACAGGAGCCTGCTGCCGCGCCGATTACCTTAACCCACCTCATGACCCATACCGCCGGGTTTGAGGACTATCCCGACATGATTTTCAGGCTGGATGAGCAGCAAATGCTCCCACTTGCAGATTATGTGCGTACTTATATGCCGCAACGGGCATTTCCTCCTGGCGAGGTCGTAGCGTACTCCAATTATGGTACGGCATTAGCCGGCTATATTGTCGAGAGGGTAGCGGACCAAATATTCGAAGATTACGTAGATCAGCATATTTTTACACCGCTTGGGATGGAATACAGCAGCTTCCGCCAGCCGCTGCCGGAACGATTGCAGCCGCATATGGCACGGGCGTATCGGCTTGCGCAAGGGGAATACGAAGAAGGCAGATTTGAATTCGTTCCTGGTCCAGCTGGCGGCATGAGCAGTTCGGCAGCGGACATGTCAAAATTTATGCTGGCTTATTTTTCAGGAGAGAACGAGCAAGGAGGGCGCATCCTTCGTGAAGAAACGATCCGTTCCATGCGGAATCAGCAATTTACACAGCATCCCTTGCTGTCCGGCACAGCGTTCGGATTTATGGAGGGAGTCTTTAATGGAGAACGGACGCTTTTTCATGGCGGAAGTACGATGCTGTTCGATACGGGGCTGTATTTGGTTCCTGAGCGAAATCTCGGCTTGTTCGTTTCCTACAGCGGGGGCAGCTATTTGGCCCATCTCGGCTTGTTTCAAGCATTAATGGATCATTACTATCCTGCCCCTCCTGCAGATCATCCGCTGCCGCCTGAAGGGACGATTGAACGTTCCCGCCAATATGTCGGGGAATATCAGCAGAACAGGCGCAGCTTCACGACTTCCGAACGGTTTTTAAGCTTAACGATGGGACTGATTCAAGTACAGCTGGACAAAGAGGGCTACCTGCTCGTCAGCCATGCAGGAGAAATGAACCGTTTTGTGGAAATAGAACCTGGCATTTACCTTAATTTAAGGGAGCAGGGAACACAGGATTATTATGGCGGCTTCCGTACGATTGTGTTCGGTGTTGACCCTTACGGCAACACGATGCTCATGTCCGACGGTCCGATGACGTATTCGAAGGCTCCCTGGTATGCGTCCAGTTCGTTTACGTTTCTAACTATAATCGCTATTTTACTGTTTATTATAATCTCTCTCTTATTCTGGAGCATTCGAGGGGTATTCCGGCTTATTAGACGGTCTAAATCCCGAACAACGTTACCTCCAAAATTGGCCCGTGCCGCAGCAGGAATTGCCATTGCGTTCGGTGTACTGACGCTGGCTATCCTGATCGGAGTCGCTATTAACGGCCAAATTGACCCTGTGTACGGCTTGCCGCAGGCAGCCTTTGGCGTAATGCCTTCATGGAATTCTGTGCTGGATGTGCTTCCGTGGTTGCTGATTACCATTGGTATATTCATGATTATATTTGCGGTCATCGCAGTATGGAGAAAGTATTGGAGAATATCCGGACGTATCCACTATGTCCTATTTACCGCCGCGGCCTGGATGCTGTTATCGCTGTTCATGTATTGGCAGCTCATTTAGCGGCGAACAGGGATAAGCGGGGGACAAATTGATACTGTGGGGAAAAATGCGGGAGATAATTCATGAAATAAACCGCAAGGAAATAAATAGTGAGGAATTAAACCGCAGGAAATAAATCGTAAACCACGTTAAGGAAATAAAAAGTAAGTAAATAATCGTAAGTAGATAAACACTAAGTAAATAAGCATTAAGAAATAAACTCTTCGTAAATAAACTCTAAGTAAATAAACATTGTATGCTTCGGCAAGAGGGGGCTAGGCATGTGCATGGATAACCAATATATCGTCTTTCATGAATTCGGAACGCCTGAAGACGTTCTGAAAGTCGAGCGCAAGGCCGTTACAGCCCCCGGGCAAGGCGAGATACTGGTACGAATGATCGCCCGGCCGATCAATCCTTCGGATCTGATTCCGATCCGGGGATCATATTCGCACCGGATATCGCTTCCCTGCATTCCCGGATACGAAGGCATTGGCATCGTAGAGGACGTGGGGAAGGATGTCGCCCAGGAGCTGATTGGCAAGCGGGTGCTGCCGCTGCGGGGCGAAGGCACCTGGCAGCAATTCGTGAAGGCGCCAGTATCCTGGGCCGTTGCGATTCCCGATGCCGTAACGGATGATCAGGCTGCGCAGCTGTATATTAACCCGGTGACTGCCTGGCTTATTTGCCGGGAGATCTTGGGCTTGAAGCCAGGTGCAATTCTCGCCGTCAATGCGTGCGGCTCGGCGCTTGGGCGGATTTTGGCTCAGTTGTGCACCATTTTTGGCGTAAGGCTCATCGCTGTGACGAGAAATGACCGTCACACGAAAGAGCTGCTTGAATTGGGCGCGGCCTCCGTGATCAACACGGATGAGACTCCGCTAAAGCTGGCCATCATGGAGCTAACCGGCGGCAAGGGGGCAGACGCTGCGGTGGATATGATCGGGGGCGGGCCCGGTACGGAGCTGGCTTGCTGCGTACGTACAGAAGGAATGTTCGTAACGCTAGGGCTTCTATCAGGGGTGCCGCTGGATTGGGCAGAAATCAGGCGCAGCACGAACGCAGCGGCGACGATGTTTCATCTGCGGCATTGGAATCAGACGGTTAGCGTTCAAATGTGGCAGGATACTTTTAGGGAGCTTATTTCCTTAATCCAGTCGAAAAAGCTGGCACTGCAGCCGCCGAGGTCGCGCTTTGAACTGCGCAAGGCAGGTGCCGCGGTGCGTGCCGCTGAAGCTTCCGGGAGGAACACGGGGAAATGCTTCCTTACGTAACCCGGCACTAAATTCCCGATATCACGATGCTGGGTGCCCATCTTTTGTTCTAGTTGCAGGCTTAAGGTTGCTATCAAACTTGCTTGTTGCTACTGGCTTACGGACACAGAAGCCGCTATTTGACCTGTTATCGTAGTTCACACAACTTAACGGACACCAGCGTCCTTATTGGCCCCAAATTTGCGTATGAAGCCAACTTTCGGGCACCTTAGCGGAACCACGGTCCGTTAGCCTTCTGAAAACCGAAATTTTCGTGAAATAGCGGAACCTGTGTCCGTAACACAGAGGCATGTGTGACAGGTGAGGCACATGTGATTATGGGGGAGGAAATCCACCATCTTGTGCGGAGAGGTGTATCAAATTCAGCGACAGGATCATAGCGAGGGATGGCGGAATAACAAAAAGGAGCCCTGCTGCTAAATATCATAACAGGGCTCCGATCAACTCTATTGTGTTTTCCCGACTTACCTTAATTCAGTACGTTGGTTTCATTTCAGCATTGCAATATTGCAGTATTGCAACGCTATCGGCCAGCGTACTCCTCATACTGCGCGCTGAAATGATTGATTTTCGTCGTTACTTTTTGCAAATGCTGCTGCATGATTTGGATTTCGTTCTCGACGTTCTTCTTATGCTCGATCAAAATCTTGCAGCGCTGCCTCAGTGTTCCTCCGCCTTGTACGCTTAAATCGACGAATTCCTTGATCTGCTTAATAGGCATGCCTGTTTCCTTCAGGCAGCAAATTAATCCAAGCCACTCCAAATCGTCGTCGGTAAAGCGGCGTATGCCGCCTTCACTGCGCTTGACGAACGGCAGCAGTCCTTCTTTTTCATAATAACGCAAGGTGTGACTAGGCAAATTAGTTTTTTCCGATACTTGTTTAATGGAGTAGATCATCGCCATCTTAATTCTCTCCCGAATATAATTTGGTGTACAGCTCTTGACTTGAAGTTAACTTTAACCCTTAAGATTCTATTGTACAATACAAGAAGATGATCCAAAAGTTTAGACAAGGAGGATATGAATCATGAGAACGATGAAACTTGGAACCAGCAACCTGGAGGTGCCGGTGATTGCCGTTGGCTGCATGCGCATCAATTCGCTCGGACAAGCCGAGGCGGAGAAATTTGTGCAGACGGCGCTTGAAGCAGGGGCGAATTTCTTTGACCATGCGGATATTTACGGCGGCGGCAAATGCGAGGAGATTTTTGCGGACGCGATCCATATGAATGATGATGTCCGTGAGAAAATCATCCTGCAGTCCAAATGCGGCATTCGCCAGGGCATGTTCGATTTTTCCAAAGAGCATATATTAAATTCGGTTGACGGTATTCTGAAAAGATTAAAAACCGACTATCTCGACGTGCTGCTGCTGCATCGTCCTGACGCCTTGGTGGAACCGGAGGAAGTAGCAGAGGCGTTCGACAAGCTGGAGAGCTCAGGCAAGGTACGTCATTTTGGGGTCTCCAACCAAAAGCCGATGCAAATCGAGCTGTTGAAGAAGCATGTGAAGCAGCCGCTAGTTGCGAATCAGCTGCAGATGAGCATCACGAATGCGACGATGATTTCCAACGGAATCAACGTCAACATGGAAAATGACGCTGCAGTTGACCGTGACGGCAGCATTCTCGATTATAGCCGATTGCATGATATGACCATTCAGCCATGGTCGCCGTTCCAATACGGTTTCTTTGAAGGGGTTTTCCTTGGTAACGAGAAGTTCCCTGAACTGAACCAGAAAATCGATGAGATCGCGGCAAAATACGAGGTTTCCAACACGACGATCGCGATTGCATGGCTTCTCCGTCATCCGGCCAAAATGCAGCCGGTGACCGGGACGATGAATCTGGAGAGAATCCTGGACTGCTGCAAAGCTGCTGACATCACGCTGACGCGTGAGGAGTGGTATGAAATTTACCGTGCTGCGGGGAATGTGCTTCCGTAAACGGAGCGGCGAAGGGAAAGTTATTGTTTTAGCAATAGCAAAGCGGGGGCATCGTACATGCCCCCGCTTTTTTTACAAGATAATATTAAGCTTCTGGGGGCTAGATTTAATAAACATCACCACGATTATCAATGGCTATAATGTAAACAATCCGTTTCTGATGACAATTTCAAACAGGATCCGATAACTGCCTACCCGAAGTCGAAATCTTTTGTCAAAACCCTTTAGCGGCCTAATATCGCCAACTGGCGGTCTGGTGATTAAGCCAAGCAATGCTTTCCTTATTCTGCTTTGAACGAACTTTTCTTGCTTTCCAACAAACTTTACAGCGTCACGGCTTAGTGTCAGTTGGTAGGTTGAGTTCATTCATAGCTTCCTCCCATGACATAAATCCGCTGTCACTGTTTAACTGTCGCTGTTCTTCTTCGCTTAATGGAACTTCATCAGGTGCTAATTGCTTAATCTCATCCCAATCCAGTTGGTTATGCTTTATAGAAAGATATTGTAAATAATCGTAAGCTGATTGCTGTGCGGTCTCAGGTAAACGTTCGAAGATTTGCCAAATACGATCTTTGCTCACTGACATAAATACACCTCCATTTGGAGATTATCGATAGATTTATTATACCATAACTTAGCTATCGTTAGCCTAGTTATGAATATTACGAAGGTCTTTTGAAAGTCTTACGAAGATCATTCCTGCCTATGTAAGCTTCTCCCACTTCGCCCACATTTCCTGTGGATTCAGCTCATAAATATCGTTCTCTCTAAACATAAATTGGTGCATGATGAATTCCCGGCGGATCGTGGCAAAATCCTCATGGTAATTTTTGATGAACGCATTGATTTCCGGCTCGCTGTATTTGCGGCCAAGCTCCAGCTCGGATACGAGATGCTCGAGTACGATCAGCTTCTTCTTCAGTTGGACGGGAATGCTCTTCAACTTGCCCTCGGCGGTAAAAAAGTTCTTAATGACGGACTCTTTGATGCGCTGCTGCTGTTCATCCAGCATACTTGTTCCTCCTTCGGACGCCCGGTAAATGAGGTTGATTGTGGCGTCGGCGTTATTTTTCAAAAAATAGTGGTTCAGCGAGAAAAAGATCGTATTCTTATCCCTGCGTTCTTTAATCAGGCTCGCTTCTCGCAGCTTTGCGGCGTGATGCGTAATGGTGGCTGGGGTTACGCCCAGCTTCTTGGCTAATACTTGACCATTCAGTTCACCATCAGCGAGCAAAATTAAAATTTTAATTCTTGTGGGATCCGCGAGTGCCTTATGATAGTTGACGACCTTGTCTAATTGCAAAACCTAATCCCTCCTTAATAAAGATGATTTCAATCTGGTTGTTCCAGAATTATAGTTTAACAAATACTAAATTAGATGATTATCAAATTAGACATATATTAAATTACATATTACTGGAATAGAAACGCGCTGTCAATTGGTAGATCAAGAAAGCCATATTATCCTTAGATGCAATTGTGCAGCTATTTGACTGACAGGAACACTGAAGAAAAAAAGCCGCCCCTATCGGGAACGACTTATCAATTCTTGTTCTTTTTGGCTGCTGCACGTTCTGTATTTTCGGCAACTCTAAATTTAACGATCCTGCTTATTAAATCATAAGGCGGTGATTTTTCTATAGGGAATTGCACTGATCCTTTGGCATGTTTATATGCTGATAATTCATGTTCAAATTCACTGATTCCATTTGGTCCTGGATAAAATCCGATATGATTTTTGAAGGCGGCAAAATGCACCAAATTTCCATGCAGTGCAAAAGTAGGCATTTGATAACTTATTTTTTCCTTTGCGTCCGGTGCAGCTTCTTTTATAACCATTCTCACTGTTTCAAGTATTTCCTGAACATGAGGAGGGAACTTGGAAATATAATCATCAATCGAATCAAAAGTGATTTTGTTTCCTTCCATGATTCATGATTTCTCCTTTCATAAGCTCTGTTATCAGTATATCACCGTAAACAGACAATCCCCAAAAAGAGGATTTCATTGAGCTTTGTCGAATCAAACATAGTTCTTTATTCCTACATACATTTACAGTCAGCAAAGGAGTTGCTTAAGAGTGCAGCAAAACAACAGGACACCACATCAGCCGCAAGGATCAAGGACAAAGCCAGGATCAGGGCCAGGATCAGAAGCAGGGGCAGGAGCAGGAACAGGAACAGGCGCCAATCAGACGCAGGCTCGCAGAATGGCTGGCAATTCATCCGGGACAGCAGGGAGTCAAATGAACAGAGCACGCGGAAGCCAAACAGCTGCAGGCCAAGCAGCAGCAAGCCAAGTGCAGGGGCAGGCGAAGAAGGCTGGGAGGAAGACGAGGAAGAAAACCAGCAACAAAGCTAGTAAGAAGCAGCCCGTTGACCGGCTGGGACAAGCTGTCGTGTCACTCATTTTCGGCATTTTCGGGATATTTTTATTTCTATTGTCCTGCATCAAGATGAACATAGATTCACAGTATTCGTATACAACCTCACCGGGCACGATGGTTACCATTGTTATTGCTTATATCGTGAATACCGCTGGTTTTATTTTGGGAATCCGGGCCAGACGCTCGGCCAATGGCAGGGGGATGGCGATCGCCGGGATTACGCTGACAGCGCTGCCGTTTGTGCTGATGTCGTTGTTCATTGGCGGGGCGATTATACTAACGTTTCTTTTATTCAGGTAACAGATTGGGAAGCTGGCCGTGCATTAAATGGTTTGGGTATAAAAAAAGGATAGAGTCCGCCTAGCAAATTGCTAAAGGCTCTATCCTTTTTCTCGTCTCTTTTTCTCATCATATTAATAAGCGATGCCGGCGCGTACCTGGATATAGGTCTTATCCTCGATTTGCCGGTAAGCGAATTGTGCCGTGTCCGCAACCGATATTTCAGAGCCGCCTTCAGGCAGGAAATCGCGCTCCACTCGGTACATCCCCACATGCTTTCCGTCAGGTAAATAAGTAGGACAAACAATCGTCCAATCCAGCCCTGATTGCCGAAGCAAGTCGTACGCCTTGTGATGCTCCTCGGCAGCACGGGTAAGCTTGCGCCTGGATTCAGCAGACTCGTAACGCAGCAGATGAGGCTGGATTCTACTCTGCAAAATTCCCGCCGTACCGATCGTAACAATCCGCTTAATGCCTTCCTTGTGCATCGCATCGATAATGAGCGGCATCGCGGCGGATAACGTCGTCGCACCATCCGTGCTCAGCGCGCTGAGCACAACATCCTGGCCATGCAGGACGCGGGCGATATCCTCCTTATTCAGAGCATTCCCTTTCACGAGAATTAGCCGCTCGCCTAGCCGCCCGCTTGTAACCGTCATTTTGTCCGGATCGCGAACCAGTGCGGTCACCCGATGGCCGTCTTGAAGGGCAAGCGCTGTAAGCTCTCGGCCTACCCGGCCTGTTGCGCCTAATATTGCAATGTTCATAAGGGCCCCCCTTTCGGAACAGGTTATAAGTTCACTTCGCTTATTGTATCACGAAGAAGATGTTAAGAGTCCTTCTCCGGGGCGATAAGCACCATTGGACCCAACATTAGATCCCCCAAAGCGCTGCCGTTATGCAGGGCGTTATTAATAGCATTAAGTTCAGCGCTTTGATACATAATATGTTGAATTTGCTCATCAGACATATTTCCACGAAATTTACTCCGCACTGTGTCCTGGATTGCCTGATATGTCCGCTGGTTGGACAATAAATTCGTGACTCGCGACCCGTCCGGGAACATGGTGATAAATTCGTCAGAATAAGTCACTTTTTTAATGATAAATCGGCAATATACCGCTGGGATAAAGCAATAAAGCTCCCATGCTAAGGTTTCGTCCTTAGTGATTCCTGCAATTTGTCGTATGATTTCTTCCGTGCTTTCATATTCGGGATTTGCCATGACCTCAATGGCGAGGTCAATGATTGTATTCAGCTCGTTTTCGCGATCTTGCGATGGAATTTGCGGCTGCTGCCTTTTAAATAATTTTCCGAAAAAGCCCATTACTGCACCACCTGTAATTTAATTGGAATCTCTATCTATATCGGTCGAAAAGGATAATCATGTTATTTCCCCGGTACATTCATACATACATTCATGCGTCTTTATGACCTACTCATCATTGGCAGGTTTTGTTAAGATATCAGATGAGCCGTCGTTGCGGCAGGATAGGTCTTTTTGAAGGGAGAATCATTTTGGGGAAGTTCTTTGTAGCACTGTTGTCGATTAGCTTATTGTTGACGGGATGTTCAAATGTGGAGTACGGAGGCATTAAAGCACAAAAAAAGAAAATAAGCGAACTGGCCCTTAGTTATGTCCAGGAAAAATATAATATGGAGTCTGCGAAAGTCGAGGATGTCTCCTTAAGTTCTTCGCCTAATGGGCCGATTCCCAGCTTGAAGCGCGAGGTGTCACGAAGCGGAATTGCTCGTATCACTTATAATGATGTTTCTTTTAATGTGTTGGTCAGTACAGGATGGAATAAATTTACCGACAAATTTGATAACATTATCGCCGATAACTTCCAAGCAGAAGATATCAAAGCTGGCATACAAGAGAAAATTATTGAACAATATGGCGTTGCGGATAACTATCATATTCGGCAGTTTGAGGTGTCAAGCATTATCGGTGATAGCGATACGATAGGGTATAACTGGTTATATCGATATATATTTGGGACTGATGGTCGAGGGGAAAAGAGCTATTTTACATTACATCAAAAATATGACGGGGATATACATCAATTTCTGCAGGAAAATGACTACAGTGTGCAGTTAGAGATTTTTTTCAAAGGGGAGGAACAAAATAAACAGCACTGCTCCTCTGAGACCAAGGCTTTCTTCAACAAGATGACCGATCTTTTCGGTCGTGGCAATAGTGAAATATTTGTATATGTCAGTAAAGAAGACATGTTCATGAACGAAAAAATGCAGGAAGTATTGGAAAGGGCGGACAACGGGCAGAACATAGATCCTGTTATTTATGGACCTGTATACAATTACTGTACAATTACAGGTGGAACTAATAATGTTGAATACATAGAGTATGCCAAGAAAGCGAATCCGTACAGCAAACTGAAAGAGCTGGAGGTGAAGGAGAACAGTTTCAACTATGTCGAAATCGATCATGGCATCAGCGTGGCTTCGATGCTGGACAATGTTGAGTTTACGAACAAAAATGACTTCACATACTCGATTGCTTCTCTTTCCGAGAGCGATCGCTTCCATGCAGCTGATATCAAAGCTTTAGATAAAGATCTGGATGACATCTATGAATATGGTTTATTGAACGATCAAATTTATCGTGTTTCTTACGCCCAAAAAGAATTCGATGGACGCGAGGTGTATTGGAGCGATCCTATTGCGTTAAAAATAAGTAAGAGCATCGTTGAGCAAGGCATCGATGAAGTATTTCTAGTTCAACAACTTGAAGGGGGAAAGTTGACCCTAAACGTTGAGGACAAGTATTTAATCGATAGTGAAGGTTCTTTGATCGGCCCTGCACGCATAGATAGCGATTTTGTTATCGCCTATAAAAAAAGAAAGCAGTAAGTCCGGTCTTTTTACTAAGGCTGTAATGTTAATTCAACGGGTGGTTGAATAGGATGAAAATTCAAATATGAAGTTATTGTCCGCCCCATGTAATTCCAATAAAATGGGATTACATGAAAGGGCGTGATAAAGATGAAAGAAAAATTAGCAAGAAACATAAGCATATACCGCAAAGAAAGAGGACTTACGCAAGAAGAGCTTGGGCAAATACTTGGGCTGTCTTTTCAAGCAGTATCCAAGTGGGAAAATGCGCAGACCATGCCTGATATATCTTTGCTGCCTCAACTTTCAAGAACGTTAGAAGTGAGCGTTGACAAGCTTCTCGGATATGCCTCGCAGAATAGACCGATTACGATTTACGAGGAAGAATATAGAACACAGGACTATTACTGGGGAACAGAGCCAAACAAAGTATGCTATCAAGTTCTGCAAATAATGCCGCCAACTAAACGCTTGAAATTGTTGGATATCGGCTGCGGGGAAGGAAAAGATGCCGTTTTCTTTGCAAGAAACGGGTATGATGTTACAGCCTTTGATGTTTCTGACGCGGGCATCGAAAAAACGAAAAAACTCGCTGATCAGACCGGTGTACATGTTAATGTGTTTAAGGCAGACATAGTGGATTATCGTTTGGATGCGCATTTTGACGTTATTTTTTCAAGCGGTGTTCTGCATTACATAAAACCGGAATTTCGAGAGGAGATAATTGAGAATTATAAGCGGTTCACCCATCCGAACGGCTTACATATCTTCAATGTGTTTGTAAATAAGCCGTTTATTGCGCCGCCTCCGGAAAAAGAGCCTAATGCGTTTAAGTGGCATTCCGGGGAACTGTTAACGCATTATTACGATTGGTTAATTCAAGATAGCGCGGAAGTAGTATTCGACTGCAATTCTTCAGGTATTCCTCACAAGCATGCCATGACTACAATGATTGCACAAAAAGTCACCTCGACGTAACTATAACAACCCGCCCAAGTGGGCGGGTTGTTATAGTTACCGACAAGCTTCGATTCAATTATATACAAGCTTGATTATTTCCAGGTCGTTACTGCTTCAACCGGTAAACGATAGGAAGGGCGGCCTTCGGTAGCTGCCTTGCCGATGGAAATAAGCATGATAGGAACATAGCGCTCCTTCTCCAGGCCAAAGACTTCAGCAATCCGCTGCTTGTCATATCCGCCGATCGGATTCGTATCGTAGCCATGGGCACGGGCGACCAGCATTAGCTGCATCGATACAAGACTGGCATCAATGAGCACGATGTCCCGCATATTTTGTTCGGGCAAATTTTCATACAGCGGCTTGAAGGAAGCGAGAAGCTTCTCTTTAACATCTTCGGGCATATAGCCAAGCTCTGCCGATTTTCCATAGATCTCGTCGGCATTTTCAATGCACTTCATGTCGCCGAAGACGGCGATCACAGCTGCTGAAGTGTTGACCTGATTCGTATTGTACATTGCCAGTTCAGCCAACTTTGCCTTGCCCTCCGGCGTATCGATGACAACGAAGCGCCAAGGCTGCATATTGATCGAGGAAGGGGCGGTAGTCGCTTCCGCCAGAATCTCGGTCATTTCCTCGCGGCTGATTTTTACGGTTGGGTCATAATTTTTTACGGAACGGCGTCCTAGGACGATTTCTTTAAAATCTTTAGCAGTAATTGTACCCATATGTGTCTCTCTCCTATCTATTTAATATTTGCTGATATTGCTTTGAATCCGCATTAACATGGCTGTGAATGCATGGAGCTCCTCTGAGCTGAATCCCTGCAGCATTTGCTCGACAAAGCAGCGTTTTTCAGTACTGCAGCTTTGGAGTTGCTCCCGTCCTTCTTTGGTCAGGCTGACAAAGGTTTCCCGCTGATCGGAAGGGTTTCTCCGTCTGGCCACCATTCCCTGGGACTCCAGCTGCTTCAAATGCCGGGTGACGGCCGCGTTGTCGATGTTGACCGATTTCTGCAGCGTGGACTGCGTCATCTCGTCCGTCTCAAACAATTGATGCAGCAGCTCAAACCGGGACAAGCTCATATTGGTGTTGCGCTCAAACTTTGGGCCAAACTGATTGCAAAGTTCTCTAAGCAGGAACAAAACGCGTTCTTGATCTGTAACCGAACATCCCACATCATGACCTCCTAGCTGTCGTTAATAATGGGCTCGCCTTGGTGTTAATTTTGCAAGGTCATTAAATTAATTGACGGGTCAATCATTGACCTATCAATTAATTTATTACAAAACAGCAAGAAATGCAATAACATATTTTTTAACTGATGATCCCTAATGTTCTTCCATACATCAGAAGCTCGTCATAAGGATCGCCATCCAGGCCAAGTACTTGAGCGAAAGCCGGTTCCGTCTTCATGCCCAGTTCTTTTAAGCGGATGATTTCTACTCTTATATGGGGATTTGCAGTGAGAAGGTGGTGTTCAACAATCATGTGCAGATAGGCGTTTTGCTGATCGACCGGTTTAGGCTGTCCAAATAATTCGAATTCAAAGCCGCCAAAGCGAAAGTTGGTTGTAACCACCGGAGTATTCCTGACAGTCAATTCGTTGAGAACAAATCCTTCCAAATGGCCATACAGAAGCTGGACCTCTTGCTTGAAAATATCGGGCTCATGAACTTCCATAATCATATCCAGATCCGAATGGTTTACATTTATGGAAATGGGGATCGTCCCGCATAAAATGGGATGATATTTGGCCATATCGTCGATAATATTCAATTCATTTATAGCCTTGAAGGCTTGACGCTGAATAGGGCTGCCCATCTGCAAATAGCTTATCGTCTTAAAGATGCCGATATCCTCCTTGTTCGTTTGAATTGGATCCTACATTTTTGTTAAAATTTAAAAGGAAGTTCCCGTCAAAAATTGAACTTGTCTATGATTAGTGATGAACATTGAAAAGGGAGTGAGCGATCGATGATTAATAAGGTAGGTCAAATTATGCTGTACGTCAACAACCAGGATGAAGCCGTGCGTTTTTGGACAGAAGCATTGGGTTTTCATATTATTTCCGAAGAAAATAACGGCCAAGGCATGAGATGGATCGAAATTGCCCCGGCCCAGGATGCAGACACCAGCATCATTCTGCACGATAAGGAGTTCGTTGCCAAGATGTCGCCCGGCTTGAATCTCGGAACGCCGTCTTTAATGTTTTTCACGGCAAATCTCGATGAATTGCACAAAGACTTGGCTAATAAAAATATCAAGGTCGGAGAGATCGTAAATATGCCGTCTGGCCGGGTATTCAATTTTGCGGATTATGAAGAAAATTACTTTGCCGTAATGGAAAAAAGCAAGTAAATTTGCTTCAGTTTAGCTGAACAGTGAATAAAAAATGTTCGGCGGCTGAATGCTATTTCACTCAGCCGCCGCCGCATGTATCAAAATGGCGAATTGTAGTACGGATAATGCATTTGTTCTTGAATTTCCCGGGCAACCTCTTTGCCCGTAAGTGATTCTACTACGTACAATCCCAAGTCGAGGGAAGCCGATACTCCGCCGCCTGTAAATATGTTTCCGTCTCTGATGAAACGTTCCTTCACGACTTCAGAGCAGTAAGGAACGAGCAGCTCGTATGCGGAGGGATTCGTGGTTGCTCTTTTGCCTTCCAAAAATCCTGCTGCCCCTAAAATCAAAGCCCCCGTACAAACAGACACTTTATATTCTACCTCTCTTGCGGTTTGAATCCATGAAATAAATTTGGAATCATACCTAAGCTGCCTGGTGGAGAAGCCTCCTGGGACAAAAATCAAATCATAGGCCGAAAGGTCTGGGGATACAAGTTCAACTTTGACCGTTAACCCCCGGTCATCTGTGATTTCTTCTTTGTTGGCACAAAAATCCCATTGCACATTGTCCATGGCGTTTAGAATTCTCATTCGGGTTACAGCATCATAGAAGCCAACCAAATCAAGCGAAGTCATCTGGTCAAACAAAATGAAAGCTATTCTCATTAAAACAACACCTGATCTTTCGCATGAAATAAAAAAAAAGCATCTGGTCAATAAACCAAATACTTTGCCCAGGCGTACGGCTAATATGAACATATGTGCTCCCTCGTGGTTCTCCACGTTTACGCCAGTCGCACATACATTTGATACCTACTACATTTATATCAAATATCCCTTAATCTTACAATAGGTTCAGTGCCGCAAGATATCCCCGTCCTTTTTGCAAACGATATGTTTCGCAAATAATTTGGCGGCATAAGAACAGTTGACTTGGGGAAAATAATTTTTCCAAGTCAACTTTTTTAGTTGCATCTGCAAATAATACACCATAGCCTCACGAATATACACCATCGCCTAATGTACGGCATATGCTGAATAAAATGATTGGGAAGGGTGGCTTAATACAGGTGTATTACACGAATTATTATCGAACGGATACCGGTCTGGTCTCAGACATTGAACGTGCAATCAATGGGGAGTATTCAGCAATTACATGCTATGAGCAACTGGCAGGCCTGGCTCCAAATGATCAAGTACGTAACAAAATTCTGGAGATCCGGAATGACGAGATCCGGCATTTCCAAACCTTCTCACAAATTTATACCTCGTTAACCGGCAGACAGCCTACGCCTCATGTTACTGAAAAGTGCCCCTCGGAATATACTGCCGGACTTCACTTTGCTTTTAACGATGAGCAAGAAACGGTAGATTTTTACTTAGATGTCGCAGATAAAGCTACTGACCCCTATATCAAAGATCGTTTCAAACGTGCCTCGGCCGACGAACAAAATCATGCGGTATGGTTCCTTTACTTTATTACATCAGGACATGGTCCGCGCTGATGAAGCGCGGTTTTTTTTTGGATACCAAAGTTATATGATTGTCCAATCATTCTATTTATCTCTTACATATATTGGAGTATCAATAGAAAGGAGTGGATATTTTGGTACGTATTCTTGATAAAGCGGCCGTACAGCCACGCCGCAGCTTCAACCCGGCTAAATCGTTTACGATCCGGCGTTCCCCGGCAAAATCCGGCATAGCAGCGATCGCGATACGGATTCCAGTGAATTCTCAACCGAATCGGGTAGATTTGGTAGTATCTGTTGGTGTCAGAGGAGTTAGAGGTATTGGACAAATTCGCTTTAGAATCTTCCGTGATGGAAAAGAAATTTACAACACACAGCAAGGTATCGAATCTATGGGTTCAGAACAAAATTATGTTGTTACCTTCCAGGCTGAAGATAGAAATGTAAGAGCAGGTACCCATGGTTACACAGTCACAGCAGAAAACCTGACTGCAAACACAAGAGTGGATGTGGTAGGACCAATATCGTTTAGTGGGTTAGCTGTTAAAACTAGAAACTAACATCAGCTCTCGCGTTCCAAATTAACGACTGATATGAACAGTCCCGTATCCTTGAGGGCACAAAAAAGCGAGGGACATTAGTCCCTCGCAACGTCTTACTGAGTCTCCGCCAGTTCCGAAAGAGACAGAGCCAGCGAAAGAGCGGTTCAAGCTTTTCCATTGACGGAAACAAAATTCTTCTCAGTAAATTGGCCGGCCTAATATCCGTCGACCCCATCATCTATACCCTTAGCGAGCCGCGGAACCCTCTGGAAGCGTAGTAGGATTCCGCTCCATTGTGATACATAAAGACCGTATCGTAGCGGCGGTCGCAGAAGATCGCCCCGCCGAGTTTACGGATAGGGGTGGGCGTGATCACCCAGCTCGATGTTTTTGTATCGAAATTTCCAAGTCTTTGCAGCGCCCGGTATTGTTCTTCCGTCAGCATCTCGATTCCCATGTCTGCGGCCATATCCATGGCGTTGTTCTTCGGCTTGTGTTCTTTCCTGGATTCCAGTGCTTCGCGGTCATAGCAGACACTTCGACGGCCTTTAGGACTTTCGGCTGCGCAATCGTAAAAAATGTATGCATCCGTCTCGGGATCATGAGCAACCACATCCGGCTCGCCGCCGGTTTTTTCCATTTCACCTAGCGACCACAGCTTTTCAGCGTTGGCTTCCAGCTTTGCTTGTACTTTGGACCATTCTAGTCCTTCATGGCGATTCATGTGCTTCTCAAATCGGGCCTTTAGGATGCGGAGCAGTTCCTCCCGTTGTTCGGGGGACAAATCCCTTGTTTCATTGCTCATAGCTAAGCCTCCCACAATACTAGGTTTTTAATTATAGTTCCGGATGTTATTCGCTTGAAATAGGCTCAATCTCATCTAGGACCCATTGAATTTCCGCTTCTGACACGATTCTTCAATGACCGAAGATTTTCATACAGATTTAACTCGTAGATTTTCCTGGAACAGCCGCCTTTTTGCGGTTATCCGCGTTGGCTGACAATTCTCCCAGGACAAATACTCGTTATACCTCGACCACCTCCGCTGAGATCCCAATCTTTGTACAGTATAACAAATTTCGCACCACCATTTAAATTTCGCCGCTTCTATTGGCCGCGCTATAGGTCGTGAATGAATTCGCAGGTTCCGGATACTGCATGGGCGGCATGAGGCCCGTTAAGGTGGACTTTTTTATTTTGACAAACGAATATAGTTACAGTAAACTGTAAATAATACACTAAAGTGTAATGGATACATAGAAGTGTGACATGAACATTGAAGTGTAACGCAAAAGTTAAAGCACAACATAAACACTGAAGTGTAGCATAAGCGCTACAATGGAGCATAAACACTGTAATGTAGAACTAACACTGTGTTGTATAACAACTAATGTTTCGGAGGTGTGCCATGAATAGCTATACTGCTAAACAAATCGCTGAAATTCTCCAACAAGATGACCCACGCATGAATCTGCGAACGGTAAGGTACTACACACAAATTGGAATGGTACCGCCTCTTGAATTAATGGGGAACAAGAGAGTCTACACGGAGCATCACATCCACTATTTTCGCGCTATTATGACCTTATCAAGAACCGGTGAGACATTGGCTTCTATACAAGAGACGTTGAAAGAGCTTTCCCTGGAGGATATAGAAAAGATAAGTCAGCAATTAGCATTGTATGAACCTAGCCGAATTATTGAAAATGAAACATTGAAGATAACAGATGATGTCATTATAACGATTAGCCCTCGAATTTCTGCGGAGTTAAAGCAAAGAGTGATTGATTCGGTTTCTCAGGCGTTAAAGGGGGAAGATCAATAATGCTTGACATCAAATTAGCCAAGTCAAAAATGGAGAACGAAGAAGGAATGAATCATTTGTGGATTCACATACACAAGGATAAAACCTTTGGACGCCATATGTCCGAACTCCAAATACGGCTGCCGAAAGGTATCCACCGCTCGCATAACCTCAGTGGTTTTGTTGAAAATGAACGAGCACACATTGTAGTTGATGCCCTCGGTCAAGATGTTATTATAGAAATCTTTACCCAGGATGCGATTCAATGTGGTGAAAAGACAATCGTAGTAAGCTTATTGACAGCCGAGACCACGGTAAGCAAAGAAATTTCGATTCAAGTAGTCGAAGAAGATGAAATGGATATGGTTGAGATTGACGAACAAGTTGTCGAACGGACCAAAGAGTTAAGCAATGCAGATCCACCCAACGATGAAGGAACAAATATTGTATCAATTCCACCAAGGATATTGGAAATAAAGAATAATGAATTTTCGTACTTAGAAAAGAAGTATCGTGTAGATTATTGAAGATGAAGGGAGCGTACCATGAATTTGATTCCTTATGTTGTCGAGCATTCCTCTAGGGGGGAAAGAGCCTACGATATTTACTCAAGGCTTCTGCAAGACCGTATCCTATTTGTGTCCGGTGAAATTACTGACGATGTTGCCAACAGCGTCATAGCACAACTTCTCTATTTAGATGCTGTGGATTCGGCAAAAGACATCCACATGTATATCAATTCACCAGGCGGTTCAATTACAGCAGGCATGGGAATTTATGATGCCATGCATTTAGTTAAGGCAGACGTCACAACATATTGTGTTGGTATGGCGGCTTCAATGGGTGCCTTTTTACTGGCGAATGGAGCGAAAGGCAAACGGCTTGCACTTCCTAACAGTGAAATCATGATTCACCAGCCTCTTGGCGGAGCGCGAGGTCAAGCAACTGATATTGAGATAAGCGCCAAACGCATTATTCGATTACGTGACAAAATAAACAACATATTGTCGCAACAAACTGGTCAGGAACTTGAGAAGATTGAAAGAGATACCGACAGAGACAACTTTATGGACGCTTACGAAGCGAAGGCCTACGGGTTAATTGACAAAGTGATTGAGGTGGCACAATAAAGAATAGGCGGTGAAGTGCGTGGAGAATGATCAAATTGAATTTACCGTTGAGTACCAAGATTCGAACGGAGTGCTTTACTTTGAAAATATCAAAGCGTCTAACCTGTCTGATGCAAAGATGCAGGTTCGCCAGAGGTTCCCTGATGTAAATATTAGAGCAGTTACAATTGTTCCGCACGATAATGGAGATGAGCCGGATCCTTTCGCAGCTTCTCTATTACTATAAACTTGCCTAAACAGATGCAGTGATATGCCAGACACGATAATGAATAGGGTTCACTGCTTGGAGCTGGAGCAATATTGTCTCGATATAATAAAATTTGCTACAATTCATGATTTTCTCCAGATGTAATAAAGATTTAATACTCCTGGTTACTCTGCTGATTCATGCGTTATCTTGTTGCTCTTCTGTGAATGTATTCGATATTTCGAATGTAATAAGCCTAATTACGACTAAACGATCGATTATATATGAATTTTCACATACATTTACATATTCCCCCCCTCCTGAGTGAGTTTATATATGAATATTCGACTAGAATGAGCTTGTCATTCATGCCGCTAAACTTAACTGAAGATTTCTTTTCTTTTGAGATTCTGATGGATATTAAGGAACTTAACATTTTTATTGTTTATAGTTAATTAGTTACCTTTTGCTCTTTGTTTTTTATATACTAGTAGATAAGCAACATTAATCATTTACAACTAAGGGAGGTCAGGACGATTTATGAAAAAGGTGTTAGGTAATTTGAAAATCTTTGCGAAAATCGGAATTTTAATCCCAATTGTTGCAGTCTTCTTAATCGGCATGGCAATCATGAATCATCAGATTACTTCAAATGAAATTAAAAAAATGGTTGAAAATGAAATGTCTTTATTAGCTGACAACGTAACCGGTACCGTTGAAAACAAAGTTAATGCACATAATCAACTGATTTACAGTGTAAAGTCAGCTGTGGAAACTTCAGATACTATTTTGACTAGAGAAAAATTCGCCAGTTTAGTAGAGCAGATACTTCCATTAAATAAAGAAACCTACGGAATGGGACTATGGCTTGAAAAGGAAGCTGCAAATGGAGAAATATTTGGCCCCTATTTATATAAAGACGAGGAGAAAGCGGTTTACACCGATATTTATGAAGAACCTTCCTATGATTTTTATGCACAAGAATGGTATACAAAAGGAATAACTTCTAATCAAGTGTACCATACGGAACCTTATTTTGATGAAGCATCAGGGGAAATGTTCATTTCATTTAGTGTACAAGTGGTAGATGATTCGAAGCCAATCGGAGTCATTACGGGTGATTATATCCTTAATTCAATCCAGTCCATAGTCTCAGATATCAAAATTAGAGAAAGTGGATATGCTTTTTTAATTGATGACAAAGGTACTTTCTTAACTCATCCAGATAAAGAAAAAGTCAATACGGAAACGATTCAAGACTATTTAAATATTCCACTCGAACAATTAGGAAATGTTTCAGCCTTGATCCAGACAAAGATTGATGGTGAAGGTCATTTCATGCAATATCAGCAAGTTAACGGTATGCCATGGAAAGTAGTATTACTTGTGCCAACGAAAGAACTGTTTAGTGCGCAACAAAAGATGACTTATCAACAGTTTGCTGTAAGTACGGTATTAGTCGTTTTAATGTCTTTGTTCGTACTTGTCATTGCGAGATACATTCGCAGTGAAGTAAGAAATATTAATGAGAATTTAGGTAATCTTGCAAACGGGGATTTAACGAAAACATTATCCGTTGAGACAAAAGATGAATTTGGAGAGATGGCCAACTACTATAACGGTTCTGTCCAAGCATTAGGAGATATGTTGAAAGCGGTTTCAGCAGAATCGGAAGTGGTTGCATCAACGGCGGAAGAATTAACAGCGAGTGTACAGGAGGTAAATCAATCGGTAATGGCAGTAGCCGTTTCAATGCAAGATGTCGCGGAAAATACTAGTAAGCAACAATCCGTTAGTGAACAATTACAATCGGTAACAACATTATTATCGGAAGATATGCAGCAGGTCGTAGCAACGTTGAACGGGGCCGTTCAACAATCTGTTTCAACATCTGAAGTTGCCACAGGCGGCTCGAAAAATATTCGAACTTTTATTGATGATATAACACAGTTACATACCCAAGTAGAAGAAAGTGCAAGTTTAATGGGTAAACTAAAAGAACAATCGGAACAAATTGAAAGCATGAGTCAATTCATTTCATCGATTTCTGAACAAACGAATTTATTGTCTTTAAATGCAGCTATTGAAGCAGCACGAGCAGGAGAACATGGTAAAGGATTTGCCGTAGTCGCAAATGAAGTGAAGAAGCTTGCGGAACAAACGGGAGTTGCTTCTAAAGATATTGAAGACCTTGTTCGGACTATTCAAGATGAAATGAATCAAGCTGTTTTTATGATGGAACAAAGCCGTTCCATTGCTCAAAACGGTATTGTTTCCGTAAAACAAGCGGGAGAAGCGTTCGATACGATTGCAGGCGCTATTCAAGATTTAAAACGAATGATAGGAACAACTAGCCAAAATACATCAAATGCTTACGAAAAATTAAAAAATGTCACGGTAACGGTAGAAGAAATCAATGAACAAACAAGAACAACAAACGAACACACGTTAAATGTATCAGCTATTACAGAAGAACAATCTTCAACAATGAATGAAATGGCCATTGCGTCGGAACATCTTGCGAAACTTGCTCAAAGTTTACAAAAAGAAACCGGGAAATTTAAAATTTAATTAACTGAAATACAAAAGGCAATTTATCCGCATTGTGGAAATTGCCTTTTGTTTTGCCTGTCTATTATTATACTATATTCAAGGATGATAATTATTTCTTAGCGAATGAAGCCGGATATGCGAACTGTACAATAAGCATAGATAAGAGGTGAAGGAAGGTGGCATGGATTGACAACTTGCGGCCGTTTACGGAGCGCGATCTGGCAATACTGGAGGAATGGTTTGAAGATAGAGAGGTTTATCGGCGTCTGGAGGGAATGCTTCCACTTGGGGAATGGTACGGGCATGTCGAACAGCAACTGGATTATAGTGTATGGGCAGCAAGTTTCGAAGACAACGTCGTAGGCGTAATTATGATTGAGCGGGAGGAACAAGAGACAGGAAGCGTTGCTCTCGTTGTCAGGCCGGCGTTTCGCGGCCTAGGATATGGGAGAGCCTTGATTGAACGTGCGATGCAGCTGCCGGAGCTGGCAACAATCCGTAAATGGTACGCGGGGATTGAAGCCGACAACACGGCCTGTTTGAGGTGCTTTCAGTCCACCGGCTTTGTTATGGAAAGCGAGACTCCCGATGAAGACGGTTATTGCTCCTTATGGCATATCAAGGATGCTGTTAAGTAAAGAGCAATCAAGGAGAGATGGCGGTCAGAAGATTGGCACGGCTGCTTGTATTCATTTTGCTGATCTCGTTTTTCCTGGATCAGAGCTGAAGGCCTCTGATCAGCAGGCACTCTCTATATCGGAACTGATCATATAGATAAGAAAAGTGTAATCAGCCGCTTTTAGATGGCGCGTGATGATTTGAAAGAAATGTGAGAGCAGGTTTTTCTGCGAAAGTAAAGGCCGTAGTTTAACAGGAGGGGCCAGGCGCTGGAGCAATCGCCCATTCAGCCTGGCTGAGTCAAAGATGATTGGTTGAGAAGGACAGGTTTTCCCTCCTGGAAAAAGAGTAGATTAATGAAATACGGTTGACAGACTGGAAAATCATTTACAAAACATAATGAATAAATACAACAAACGATAGAATGGTTAAGAAAATAATCATCGCTGTATCTTTAAAAGAATCCTTAACGCGAATATGTGAAAGGATGCCGCCTATACCTGTGATTGCAAATACAAGCGCACCTGCCGTCGCAAAAGTTGAAGCCCAATATCCAACAATTAAAAGTGCTGCCCCTGCTAATTCAACAATCCCAGTTACAAATCGAAACCATTGGGGCAATCTCAAATGATTAAATGCTTCCACATGCATTTGGATACCCGTAACTTTTCCGAATCCTGCAAATAGAAACATGATTGCAAGGATTCCTTGTAAGATATAAGTTAATATTTCCACGACACGTCTCACTTCCTTCTTCTATTTCGTGTTACTATTCGTGTTACTATATGTTACTTAGATAAAGCCCTGCGTACCATTGGTGCTACTTTGTTCGCTAGTAGATCCATTGCTTTTTCTACCCGAGATAATGGCTGACCACCCAGATCGAATTGTCCCATGAAGCGTGAATGCCCGAATAGCTCATGCTGATGCAGGATTTTCTCTGCTAATTCTTCTGCACTACCGATTGCCAATATTTGTCCTGCTGCTCTCTGAGGCATCAATTCCTCTTCCGTCGTTCGAAATTGTTGACCACGCTCCTTTAAAAAGTATCCGAAATATTGATTATAGTGCGAAACAAATTCGGTAACCGCTTGTTCTCCAGTTTGCGCGATATACGAATGCCCCGTCACTGAAACCCTCAGCTTGCTTAAGTCATGACCTGCTTCTCTTGCAGCTTGCCAATAAAGGTCTACTAATGGCTTGCTGGATTCTGGACGACCGCTTAGCAAGGCAAGTGCCATATTTACTCCAAGTCTTCCTGCACGAATGGCACTTGCAGGTGTGCCTCCCACCCCAATCCAAAGGGGGAGTTTCTTCTGAACGGGTCTAGGTGCTATTTGTGCATTTTGAAGAGAAGAACGAAACTTTCCTTGCCAGCTAACAACTTCCTGTTCTTGCAGTTTCATAAACAGATGCAGCTTTTCATCAAACAATTCATCATAGTTATCTAAACTTTCTCCAAAGAGAGGGAATGATTCTAAAAATGCCCCTCGTCCTACAATAATTTCAGTTCGTCCGTTAGATAATAAATCAAGCGTTGCAAAATCTTCATAGACACGTACTGGATCCGCTGTGCTAATAACGGATAGGGTACTGGTTAGTTTAATATTTTTCGTTTCTCGTGCAATCGCTGCGAGCAGCATGGCATAAGAAGATGTTACAAAATCCAGACGATGATGTTCGCCAACACCAAATATATCGAGGCCTGCTTCATCCGCCATTTTTGCCATTTGAATAATAGCTTCGACTCTGGATTGTGCGTTAGTGCTATTTCCACTTGCATCAGGTATTCGTTCTCCTAATGAATACACTCCGAATTCAAATTCGACCATTTTCTTACCTCCTAGTCACCTAAGACTACATTTTTTATAATGTGCTCCCGAATCATGATTTTCCCGACCCAACAACTTTCGCTTATGCAACACTTGTAGTAAAATCAATATAACAACTTGAATAACTATGAGCAATCGACAGTATTTCAGATCTATCGCTTAACCAACATAATGGTAAAAATGTCTAAAAAGTAGGTGAGAATGTTATGGAAAAACAAATCGATCCCCGTATCCTTCGCACTCGTAAGCTCATTATGGACGCATTTATTGAGTTAACAAAGAAAACAGATTTTAATGACATCACAATCGGGGATATTACATCTGCTGCAACGGTTAATCGCGCAACTTTTTATAATCATTTCATTGACAAATATGACTTGCTTGAAAAAGTGTTAAGTGAAAGCGTGATGAGAGAAGTCCTTCAAGAAGTAAGTATGCATGAGGTCATTAACGAAGAGACGATAAAGTCGATTTTTATCTCGATTATTAAATTCCACACATCGGTTGGTAACCAGTGTCAGCGAAGTTATGAAGCTTTTACACCCCAAATAGAAACGATCTTTAAAAAGGAACTTCAAGCCTTTTTTTCAGCGTGGGCACAAAGACAATGGTCTAACCAAGATCGATTAGAAATTGAGACTTTTGCGGTGATGTTAAGCTGGTCACTTTATGGGGCTGCAATGTATTGGATGCAAAACCGCACGACAAAACCAGAAGATTACGTAAAGCAAATATTGCATAACATAAAACTTGAATAATGCAGATGAAGAAAGAAAATGCAAATCAGCTTCTTTTTGACGTGTTTTAGGGTGTTCTTATCATTTAGTTTTATATAATTGCATAAAAAAAGCATCAACAGCGGCGGTAGGTCATCGTCGATTCTCATACCGCTGCTTGACGATTCATCACTTGAGTGGTAAAGTGACAATAATTCAGCGAAAGGAGTTGGGGGACAATGAACGATTACACTTTGGGTTTGTTAGCCTGGCTGCGACTTGTCCGGTTCAAGAACCGCAGCGACCACATGACGAACGAATTTTTGAAGCGTTTCGAGTTGACGACCGCCCAGTTCGACGTCCTGGTCCAAATTCGAACCTACCAGCCGCTGAACCAGATGGAATTGGCCAAAAAGGTCACGGTGACCGAAGGCGGGATTTCGCGGATGCTTGCCAGATTGGAAAAGGAACGATATATCGAGCGCAAGCAGGGGTGGAAGACGAAAATGATCAGCCTGACGGAAAAGGGAGAATCGGTAATGAACGAGGCGTTTCCTGCGCAGGTGGCGTTTCAAACCTCTTTCTTTGACGAGGTGTTGTCTAAGGAGGAGCAAAAAACGCTGTTGTCGCTTATCTCGCGCCTCGAGAAGCATAGCCGAAACAAAATGGTTCCGCCGCCGACATAGTTTTTTTTACCATATCACTTGACTAGTCAAGTGGGGGCGGCGCATGGTCCAATTATTCCGCACAAAGATGTCATCATCTCGGAAGACCGCAACTTATGGCCGAAGTTGCCAAATAATCAAAAAGGAGAGAGCGCTCATGGAACAATATCGCATGAATACTGATCAAGGAATGGAGCTCGGATTTTACTCGGTTGGGGAACATGTGTCGGATCCGGTTGCCGGTCGGAAAATCAGCCCGCAGCAACGGATTGCGGAACTGATCGAAGCAAGCAAGCTGGCCGAGCAAGCGGGACTCGACGTATTTGCCGTCGGCGAAAGGCATCAAGACGATGCCGCGACCCAAGCGCATTCCGTCATTATCGGTGCCATCGCACAGGCGACCCAAAGAATCAAAATCGCCAGCTCAGCGACGGTGCTCAGCGTGCACGATCCCGTTCGCATTTATGAGGATTTTGCGACGATCGACCTGATCTCGAATGGACGAACCGAAATTATCGCCGGCAGGGGCTCCACGATTGGAACCTACTATACTATGGGTTATGATGTGAACGATTATGAGCAATTGTTCGAGGAAAAATTCGATCTGCTTCTCAAGTTGAATAGCGAGGAAAGAGTCACATGGGAAGGAAAGTTCAGGTTGCCGCTTAAAGACGCGCACATTTTGCCGCGGCCGCTTAACGGGAAGCTTCCGATCTGGCGTGCCGTAGGCGGTTCGCCGGAAAGCGCGATTAAAGCTGGACTTGCGGGAGCTCCTATGACCCTTGCCACGCTCAGCGGTACATCGGATTACTTCAAGCCGGCAGTAGACGCTTATCGTCAAGCCGCCGCGCAAGCCGGTCACGATCCGGCAAATCTGCCTGTGGCGACAACGACGATGCTATATGTGGCTGACAATTCGCAAGACGCGCGAAACGAGTTTTATCCGTATATAAATCACGTGTTCAAGGTGATGCGCGGCATGTCTTTTCCGAAAGAGCGCTATTTGCAGTCGGCGAACGTTGAGGATGCCCTGATGGTTGGCAGCCCGCAGCTGATCATAGAAAAAATACTGCATCAATATGAATTATACGGTCATCAGCGGCTGCTGCTTCAGATGGATTTGGGCGGCATGCCTTACAACAAGGTGGCCAGAAACATCGAGCTTGTCGCCGAGCAAATCGCGCCAGCCATACGCAAGTATACAGCCAAGAAATAAGCATCTGCCCTCGAACCGGTTTTATCCGACAGGTTCGGGGCTTTTCAATGCGTGCCAAGACGAAACCGTGCAAACCCAAGTTTAAGATGTTTCTCCTGATTTTGCGGGGGCCTCATAGCCTCCACTTCTTTCGTTAGACCCGATTGGCTACGGCTAAGACAGAAGCCCGAATACTAAATACATTCGGGCTTCAATATACAGGTAAATGCAGCTATGAATTATTACTTCCTTACTAGCGACACACAGCACTCCACATGGCTCGTCTGCGGGAACATGTCCACCGGCTGCACCCATTCCAGCGAGTAGCCGCCGTCGAGCAGTTCTTTACAGTCCTTCGCCAAGGTCGACGGATTGCAGGACACGTACACGAAGCGCCTTGGCTTCGTGCGCAGCACCGCTTCGATGAAGCGCGGGTCAAGCCCCGTACGCGGCGGGTCAGCGATGATGACGTCAGCCTTGAAGCCCGACTTCACCCAGCGTGGGAGCAATTCCTCGGCGTTACCCTCGTAGAAGGAGGCGTTATCTCGTCCGTTGCGGGCTGCGTTCGCCTTGGCGTCCTCCACCGCCTCGGGAATCGACTCTATACCGCGCACCTCGCTGGCATAAGGAGCCAGCCACAGCCCAATCGTGCCCGTGCCGCAGTAAGCGTCCACGACTACTTCCTCGCCCGTCAGTGCGGCCGCTGTGCGTACCGATTCATACAGCTTGACCGTTTGCAGCGGGTTGAGCTGGAAGAACGCGCGAGGGGAAAGGGTAAACTCCAGATCACCAAGCGCTTCCTCGATGCTATCCCCGCCCCAGAGAATCGTTGTCTTGTTGCCGAACACGAGTGAGGTGTTCTTCGGGTTGACGTTCAGCGCGATGCTGGTAAGCTCCGGCATGGCCAACCTAAGCTCCTTAACAAGCTGATCCAGCCGGGGAATGCGGTCATTTGCTGCTACCAGCGTCACCTGCAGCTGCCCGGACTGGAAGCCCCAGCGCACGACGATTGTCCGCACGATTCCCTGATTGCTTTTCTCCTGATATACAGGAATACCCAGCCGCTGCAGGACGTTGCGCGTCTTGTCGACAGCCTCGTTCACTTTCGGATGCTGGATCGGACAGCCCGTAATATCGATCAACTTATGCGAATCGGCTGCATACAATCCGGCGATGACGCCTTCCTCCTGCAAGCCCAGCTGAAGCTGAGCCTTGTTACGGTAGCCCCAAGGGTGCTCCATGCCGAGAATCGGCTTCATGCGGAGCTCCTGCAATCCGGCATAGCGAGAGAACGCTTCGCGAACGATCTCATCCTTGCCCTTCAACTGGCCTGGATAGGAGATATGCTGGATTTGGCAGCCGCCGCATATGCCAAATACCGGACATGGCGCATCGGCCCGCTGAGGGGAGCGCTTTTCGATTTTCACCATTTCCGCGTTGATGAATTTGTCCCGGGCCTGGGTCACCTTGGCGTGAACGACTTCATCTGGCAGAGCTCCCGTGATAAAAGCCGCCTTGCGACGGTAATATCCGACGCCTTCGCCATTGATGCCGAGCCGCTTGATCGTAACGACGATTTGGTCGCCAATCCGCAGTTCCTCAGCATGCTCGCGTCCGGAAATGCGAGGAGCCTGCTGCTTGGCATTGCGCGGCGCATACGGCTTGCCATCATGAGATTGGTGTCGCTTGCCATCACGGGATTGATGTGGCTTGGCATTGCCGGATGTGTGTTGGCTGGCATCACCCGGCGCATTAGGCTTGGCAGGCTTATCCTCGTTTGTGGTATGCTTGCTCACGCCTTCTGCAGGCTTGCTCCTGTCTGCAGTATGTTTACTTTTTGCAGCACTGTTGTTGTTTTTATGTTTATTGTGGGATCTTGACGATGCCTTCATGATTAAATTAGCTCCATCCTTATGTGAATTGTACAAGTCCAATATACCACGCAGAACAGGCAACCACCATGCTGAACAGGCAACGACCACGCAGAACAGGCAACCACGATGCTGAACGGACAACCACCATGCAGAGGCGGAAGGGAAAAACTACAAAACTTGACGTCTTGGAAATGCTGCCGCACTTATAAATAATACTCTCGTGTGTAATCCTCCATAGACTTTATTCTGTCAGCTATCCAAACCCATTCCATAAAAATTCAAAATCGTTTGCCCAACGCGCCCACTCCCGGTAAACTAAATAAGGAACACATAAAGAACGATGGTAAAAAGTAAGGAGCTTATTTTCGAATGAATATGCAATCCTCTTTAATGGAAGAAGCCAAGTCTTATTTGCAAAAATATTACGGTTACCCGGATTTCCGGGAAGGCCAGCGCAAAATCGTAGAGAGCGTCTTGTCGGGAGCCGACACGCTCGGCATTATGCCGACGGGCGGCGGAAAGTCGATCTGTTATCAGATTCCCGCACTTATGCAGCCTGGCCTTACGCTCGTCGTCTCGCCGCTCATCTCGCTTATGAAGGACCAGGTGGACGCGCTTACCACAGCCGGGGTATCCGCGGCTTATATTAATAGCACGTTGTCCGGCAAGGAAGTGAACGAGCGCATCCGCGCGGCGAGAAGGGGCGAACTGAAGCTGCTGTACGTCGCCCCGGAGCGGCTGGAGCTGGACTGGTTCCGCGAGGAAATGGGCAGCCTGCAGATTTCCTGCGTCGCCGTCGACGAGGCCCACTGCGTGTCGCAGTGGGGCCATGATTTCCGCACGAGCTACCTCGCGGTCGCGCCGTTTGTGAACGGCTTGCCTGAGCGCCCGATCGTGGCGGCATTTACGGCGACGGCGACGCCGGAGGTCATGGACGATATGACTCGGCTGCTGCAACTGCGCGATCCCGCTGTGTTCGTGACTGGACTCGGCCGCGACAATTTAGCCATGTCTGTGCTGCGCGGCGAGAACAAGCGCGAATTCGTGCTGAACTATGCGAACACGCACGGGCATCAGCCGGGCATCGTCTATGCCGCTACCCGCAAGGAGGTCGACGACCTGTACGAGCGGCTGCGCCAGAGCGGTATTCCGGCGGGAAGGTATCACGCCGGGCTGCCTGACAAAGAGCGGGAGGAGAGTCAGGAAGCGTTTCTCTATGACGACATCCGCGTCATGGTTGCGACGAATGCTTTTGGCATGGGGATCGACAAGTCCAACGTCCGTTACGTGATTCACTTTAATATGCCGAAGAATATGGAGGCTTATGTCCAGGAAGCCGGCCGCGCCGGACGGGACGGTGAGCCGAGTGAATGCATTCTGCTGTTTAGTCCGCAGGACATTATGACGCAGAAATTTCTGATCGAGCAGAACCCTCAGGATGAAGGGCGCAAGCGCAACGAATACCGGAAGCTGCAGCAGATGATCGAATATTGCTATTCGACTAGCTGCCTGCGCTGGGGAATGCTCGATTACTTCGGGGAGAACCACGACCGGAAGCCCTGCGGCATTTGCAGTTCCTGCACGGACGAGCGCGAACTCGTGGACATGACCCGCGACGCGCAAATCGTTTTCTCCTGCATCCACCGGATGAGGGAGCGCTTTGGCGTTACGATGGTCGCTTCCGTGCTCAAGGGCTCGCGCAACAAAAAGGTGCTGCAATACGGCTTCGACAGCCTACCCACGTACGGCATGATGCCAAGACGTACGGAGAAGGAGATTTCCGAACTGATCAACGTGTTTATTGCCGAAGGCTATCTGGCCTTGTCCGAGGGGCAGTACCCGGTCGTCCGGCTTCAGCCTTTGGCGGTTGATGTGCTGAAGGGGCAGCATCAGGTGATGATGCGCGAGCCGGAGCCGGCTACATCTCAGGCCGCCGGAAGCAGCCGCCGCCGCAGAGGGGCGTACGACGACGGGCCGTCTGCCGTCAATGAAACGGTATTTGAGCAGCTCCGCCTGATCCGCCGGGATTTGGCTGAGAAGGAGCGCGTACCATCGTACATTATTTTCAACGATGCGACCCTTCGTGAGATGAGCGTCGTTTGCCCGGCGAGCGAAGCGGATATGCTGAAGATAAAAGGGGTCGGGGAAGTGAAATACCGCAAATATGGACGGGTATTTCTCGAATTTTTTCAAAATATGGAATAGGGCTGTGAAATCATGAAGGTTATACTATCTACGCTGAATGCGAAATTTATTCATACCTCTCTGGCGATCCGCCTGTTGAAGGCTTATAGCGGGAACGATTTTGACATCGAGCTCACTGAATATACGATCAAAGACCCGACGATGAACATCGTGTCCGACTTATTCCAGCGCAGGCCCGACGTGATTGGGTTCTCCTGCTACATCTGGAACATCGAAGAGACAATCCGTGTTATTGACGTGCTCAAAAAAGTCATGCCCGAGACGACCATCGTCCTCGGCGGGCCTGAGGTATCTTACGATACGCAGTACTGGATGGAACGCGTTAAGAGCGTGGACTTCATCGTGATGGGGGATGGGGAGGAGACATTCCACCATCTGCTGCAGGAGCTGTCCGGGGACCGGAAGTTTCACTATGTATTCGGCACCGCCTACCGCAAAGGAGACGAGGTGATCATCAATCCGGGACGGCCAAAATCGGATCTGAACACACTGCCTTCGCCACACCGTTTTCCCGAGGATATCCCGAATCTCAGTAAACGCATCGTCTATTTCGAGACAAGCCGGGGCTGCCCGTTCAGCTGCCAGTTCTGCCTTTCCAGCATCGAGGTCGGAGTCCGGTACTATGACATCGAGCGCGTAAAGTCGGATATCTTGTATCTGATCGACAACGGCGCCAAAATCATCAAGTTCCTCGACCGGACGTTTAACATCAACCGCAGCTATGCGATGGAGATGTTCGAATTTCTAATCGAGAACCATCGCGGCTGCGTGTTCCAGTTTGAGATCACCGCTGACATCATGCGGCCGGAGGTGCTGGATTATCTCTCCGAGAATGCGCCTCCCGGCATCTTCCGCTTCGAGATCGGGGTGCAGTCGACGAACGATCCGACGAATGAGCTGGTGAAGCGGCGGCAGAACTTCACGAAACTGACCCGCACCGTGACCAAGGTTAAGGAAAGCGGCAAAATCGCGCAGCATCTGGATCTGATCGCCGGCCTGCCGCAGGAAGATTACGCTACGTTCCGCAAAACTTTTAACGATGTGTTTGCGATGGCGCCGGAGGAACTGCAGCTCGGGTTCTTGAAAATGCTGCGAGGCACCGGTCTGCGGAACGACGCAGCGAAATACAACTACGTGTATATGGAGCACGCGCCTTACGAAATGCTCAGCAACGATGTGCTGTCCTTTGCCGACGTCGTCCGCCTGAAACGGCTGGAGGACGTGCTGGAAAAATACTGGAACGCGCACCGGATGGATCATACGCTGAACTATTTGATGAGGGTCGAATTCGATTCCCCGTTCGATTTCTTTCAGGAATTCGGCGATTACTGGGAAGAACAGGGCTGGCAGCGCATTGGGCACCAGCTTGAGGATTTGTTTCTCCGCCTGCATGAGTTTCTCGGCCAGCGCAAGCTGAAGACGCCGGACGTCGTGCTCGGCCTTATGAAGCTCGATTACTTCCTCGGGCACAAGTACAAGCCGCGAAAAATCTGGTGGGAAGACCGCATTGGGAAGGATACGCGCGGAAGGTACCTTAGCATGCTGGCTGAGCAGGTTGTTGGGCAGGAGATGGATCTGCAGCCTGGGCGGCTTGCCGGGCGACTGATGGGCATGGGCCAGCTCAAGCAGGTTGTCCCACAGCCGGGGGGCCTGGCATCCCATCTCGCCGGACGGAGTTTGAGCGAGCGGGAGCTGCAGAAGTTCGCCGTTCTCGAGGAGCTGCCGTTCCGGCTGGACGATGTACTGCAGGGCAAGGAGCTTTCCGCGGAGAGCATGGAACCTAGCTTGCTCGTGGTGCTCTATCAGCAGACAGAGGATGAGAGACCGCTGTATTTTTCGCAGCCGTTAGCACGGATTTGAACATATGCAGTAAGGTGCCTCTTTTCGCACCGTGCGCAGCTCCCAGCGCTGTGCTTCGCTGCATAACGGCGGTCGGTTCGGGCCTCTGTAACCCCTCGTTGACCATTGAAAACACAAAACAAATGGATTCATTGTACTTAAAAGCTGAACTTTATTACTAAAATCACAATTAGCTGGATTTCTTGTTGTTAAATCGCAGCTTTAATGCAAGCAGACGCTAAAACGATGCTTTAGATACACGTAATACAGCTATTTCACGTATCTGCCTCAGAAAGCTAAAATAAATACAAGAAATCCGCTTAAATAAAGCCCTTAATCGTTTCTACTGGAACAATCAAGGGCTGCTAACAACGTGACAATTTGAGAGCAAGTCAAGCTTCAAGTTACCTCCGCAAGTGCAAAATCCGCATGACGCAAGTTAAACCAGCAAGTGCAAAATCTGCAAGCGCCGCAAGTTACCTCCGCAACTGCAAAATCTGCAAGCGCAAATCTGCAGGCGAAACCCGTAAGCGCAAACCCGCAAACGCAAACACCCGTCCGGCGACTCTCCGGACGGGTGTTTGCGTTTACTAGACGTGCCTCTCCAGCCAGTCGGCGAGATCGCGCATGACCTCGTCCCGGTTTGTCTCGTTCAGCATCTCATGCCGGCCTCCCGGATAGAGTTTGACCTCAACGTCCCGGATTAGCAGCAGATTATATAGCGCGTCAAGCTTCTTTATGCCGTCGCCCCGTAAGCCGACCGGATCTTCGTCGCCGCCGAAGATGTAAATTGGCTTTTCTTTAGGTATTTTCCGCATCAACCTAGGGCGATGGATTTCCTGCAGTAGCGAGAAGAACCCCCGGAAGAAACCGGCGCTGCACAGAAATCCGCATTGCGGATCGTTGACGTATTTATCCACTTCCGCATCATCCCGGGAGAGCCAGTCAAACGGCGTGCGTGGCGGAAGGAAATGTTTGTTGTAGGCCCCGAAAACTAGTGCGTTCAACATTAAGCTGGGATGGCGTTCACCCTGGACCAGGCATTGCAGCCGGGCCAGCTTTTCGCCAAACCCAATCATTCCGCGCGGACCGTTGGTTCCGGACAGGATGAAGCCGGAATAGGGCTCCGGCGCAGTATACATCATTTTTTGCGTCAGGAATGATCCCATGCTGTGACCCAACAGAAAAAGGGGCAAATTCGGGTAGCGTTCTCGAATAATCCGGCTGAGCGCGCTCATGTCCCTCACCATGCCGCCAAAGCCATCTTTGCCAATGCAACCGAGGTCGGCGTCGGAACCAGCCGTTTTGCCATGGCCCCTATGATCGCCTGCGAAGACGATCCAGCCGCGTGGGGTAAGCATTTCAGCCAGGCGTTCGTAACGCTTGGCCGTCTCAGCCATACCGTGGGCAATTTGTAAAATACCTTTTAGCGGGACGGCCGGATAACTTGCAGGAGAGGACCATTGATAAACAAATACTTCGTTCTGCACATCATTTGTGAACGTAAAAGTTTGCTCCAGCAACCGACACACCCCTTATTTGAATGATTCCAGACTTAAAGCTCAGACTGATACTCCCAAACTGATACATCTAGCTAGACTGACCAACTATTACTTCCACACTGGTAGATCTAAACTGATACATCCAGACTTATCGACTGGCAAACCTGATACTCCACACTGTTATCCACTAACTGATACATCCAAACTGATAGTACTTACACTGATGCATCCAACTGATACAGCTAATTAGTACTTACACTGATATATCCAAACTGATACAGCTAATTAGTACTTACACTGATATATCCAAACTGATACAGCTAATTAGTACTTACACTGATACATCCAACTGATACAGCCAATCGACAAATCCAAACTGATAGTCCGGAATTTAACCCCAAACCCAAAATCCAAACCCAAAATCCAAACCCAAAATCCAAACCCAAAATCCAAACCCAAAATCCAAACCAAAAGCCAAACCCAAACTCCAAACCAAAAATCCCAGAAGGAAAATTCAAACGATAATTATTCTTCAGATAAATGGACGGGTTCTAAAAATTCAATCCGTTCCCCATCCGGGCCGTTGAAGAAAAAGAGGCGGCTGCCGTTTGCGATAGAGCGAATTCCCGCATCTAATCCCGACAGACCTAACCCGGCAATACGCTTGTATTCCTCCTCTATGTGACTCACCGTAAAGGCGATATGATGGACGCGTCCTTCACTTGGCAGCTCCTCGCCGCCCCGGACATAAACCAATTCAATCTCAACGTTGTCCTGGCCAGGGAAAGCGAGAAAGGCCAGGCGCAGGTCGTCATTGACATCACCGATCGTATTCAGAAGTTTAAGACCGATTACACGCTCATAGAACTCGATGGAATCTTCCAGTGCGGATACGCGGATACCGACGTGCTCAATTTTACGAATAGTCATAGTAATAAGCCCCTTTAAAGTATATTTTTTGCACAAAAAGATGGCGGCAGCTGCGTCTACCTTTTCTCGATCGCGATCAAATAGGGCGCAGCAGGCTTCTGGATTTGCCGGTAGATGACGGCTTGTCCCTCCGCAGAAGAGAGAGAAGCCGCCCAGTTCTCTACCGCGCGCGCTTCACCATCGCCTCCCGGATGTCCCGGGTAGAGGACGACGGTGACAATCCCTTTGGACCGCAGCACTCGAAGGGCAGACTGCAGCGCATGCAGGGTGCTCTCCGTCAGCGTGATCAGGGCGGAATCAGCTCCTTCGGCAGGAAGATAGCCGAGATTGAACATGACCGCGCCGATCATTCCGTGCAGCTGCTGCGGCAGCGCGTCCTCCATCTCCGCATGGCTTCGCTGCACCAGAGTTACCCCGGCAAGCCGGTCCTGCTTCGCTTGATCGAGCCGCTGCCGGGTGAGCGCGAGCGCCCTCGCTTGAATATCGAACGCATACACATGGCCGCGGGGTCCGCAGATCCCGGCGAGGAATAAGGTGTCTTGGCCTGTTCCCGCCGTGGCATCGATTGCGCTGTTACCCGGCTGCAGCCGCTCGCTCACCAGCTTGTGAGCAAAACTTAGTACGGACATAAAGCCCATGCTACCCCCTCCAATATTTCCCCTGCCAAGTGTCTCTTTGCTTGAGCTCATTATCGATGGCGTTAAGCACTTCCCATTTGTTCAGGCTCCACATCGGCCCAAGGAGAAGCTCTCGCGGTGCGTCTCCGGTGAGTCGGTGAACGATCATTTCCGGAGGGAGGAGCTCCAGCGTATCGGCGATCAGTTTCACGTATTCATCCTTCTCCAGAAAACGGAGCAAGCCGGCTTCATACTGCTTGACCATCGGCGTTTTGCGCATCAAATGCAGCAGGTGGATTTTGATGCCCTGCACATCCATAGCCGCTACGGCCCGCCCTGTGTCAAGCATCATCTCGTGCGTTTCCTGCGGCAGCCCATAAATAATATGTGTGCATACGCGGATGCCCCGCTTCCGCAGCTTCTCAACGGCTTCGAGATAACACGCCGTATCATGAGCGCGGTTGATCAGTTCCGATGTAGATTCATGAATGCTCTGAAGCCCCATCTCTACCCACAAATAGGTTCTTTCGTTCAGCTCAGCCAAATAATCGACTACATCATCTGGAAGGCAATCCGGGCGCGTAGCGATGGACAGGCCGACCACGCCGGGCTGCTCCAGAATGGCTTCATAATATTCTTTGAGTACTTCAACAGGGGCATACGTATTTGTGTACGCCTGGAAATAGCCGATGTATTTGGCCTGCGGCCATTTTAAATGCTGCCTGTCACGAATTTTGTTGAATTGTGTCACAAGATCGTCACGTCTGCTGCCTGCAAAATCACCTGATCCACGAGCGCTGCAGAACGTGCAGCCGCCCTTGGCGATCGATCCATCGCGGTTCGGACAGGTGAAGCCTGCATCCAACATTACTTTAAATGCTTTTTCACCAAACTGCTCCCGCATCTCGAAATTCCAGGTGTGAAAGCGTTTGTCTGCCCATAGCTTGGGCGAAGAACTCAGTTCTATATTCATCATAACTCCTTTATAGATCATAAAAAATGCCTGCAAGAAGAAATTTTCGCTCATTCCCATCATTCCCGGTTAAGCCCCATAGAGCCGCACCAGATTGAGTCTTCCATTGATTCATTGTATCAAAATTTGTGGAATAATGGGAAGTAAATGCGCAGTACTTTCTTGCGGTGGATTACAGATTATGTTATTTTGTATGTAATACAAAATTAGGTTTGGACCCCAATTCCAAATATATCGAGGAAGGAATCTTGTGAACCGTCTCCCCGGCGGCTGCGAGATTCCTTCTTCATTTTATTTTACAATCAATTAGAGGTCGCCCAACAACCTTAACATCCTCTTTACAACAGGGATGAACTTCGGCACAATGGTTGCAGTAATACAAATCTTTGTGGTCAAGCCACAGCTATAGCTATGGATTATAGAAAGCGGAGGAATGACATGCGTTTACGCGGGAGAAAAGGAATTCGGGAAAACCTCGAACAGCAGCAGCATCTCGTCATATTGGAACCACGGGAGTACAAAGGGCGCTGGTCGGAAGTGTTTGGCAGCTCACGCCCGATTCATATCGAGCTCGGGATGGGTAAGGGACAGTTTATTAGCGGGATGAGTGTGAAGCATCCTGACGTTAACTTTATAGGTATGGATATGTATGATGAACTGATCCGCAGAGCCAGCGAGAAGGTACGGTCGGTTTGGCAGGAACAGGGGCAGGAGGAGCCGCAGAGCGTCAGGCTGGCGCTTGGCAACATTGAGTCGATCGAGGAGTTTTTCGCGCCGGGTGAAGTAGAGCGGATTTATTTGAACTTCAGTGATCCATGGCCCAAGAAGAAACACGGGCGCCGCAGATTGACGCATCCGCGCTTTCTCGACAAATACCGCACACTGTTAAACGAAAATGGAGAGATTCATTTCAAAACGGATTCGCAGGAGCTGTTCCAGTTCTCTTTGAACGCCTTTGCGGCTTGCGGGCTGCAGATGAATAACATTTCGCTGGATTTGCATCACGGCGGCATCAATGAAGAGCATGTGATGACCGAATATGAGACAAAATTCGTCAATCAAGGCGTGAACATTCATCGCTGCGAGGTCATCGTAGGGAAAGCGGCCCTGGCGCGGTATCATGAGCATAAGATGGATCAGTTCTAAATTGTTTTAGCGAAGAAATCAGGCCACCGGGCTAAACCGGTGGCCTGATTTCTTGCTAAGGGAAGCGGCCGCAAGCAGCTTCATAGTTCCTCTTCCCTTGATCCATTTAAGAAGATACTGCATTTTGTTCCAACAGATCCATAATTACTTGGGCGCTTTGCATCGGGTGATAGCTGGCGATTTGCTCCAGCACTTTCTCCCTGGTCAAAACAACCTCTTCATAGTGAACGGTAAGACGATTAATCCATTTCGTAATGTCATCCAGAGAATTAATTGAGGTTCCCCAGCCCTGCGATTCGAAATAATGGGAGTTTTCTTCCTCTTGTCCGGGAAGAGGCTTGTGGAATAACATCGGAATTCCTTTAGCCAGTCCTTCGGTACAGGTCATGCCCCCCGGCTTCGTAATCAGCAGGTCGGATACTTCCATCAGTTTGTCAATTTCCCTCGTAAATCCTAGAAGGCGGATGTTCGGATGTATAAATCGGGGATCCTTCCTCATTTTGTCCAATGATTTCTGATTGCTGCCAAAACAGAAAATAATTTGAATTTTGTCTCGATGTTTAGCGAGCAGCGAATTGACCGCTTCATCCTTCATGAATCCCCAGCCACCGCCCATCACTAGGACTGTAGGCATATCTTTCAAATCGAAGTGACGGCGGATATCCTCTTTGCTGTGTCTTTCCCAAAAATTTGGATGAACAGGAATGCCGGTAATCCGAATTTTGCCCTCATCTACCCCTCGTTCAAGCAGTTTCTCCTTGACTTGAACGGTAGACACGAGATAGCAGTTTACTTCCCGGCTGACCCATGTGCCATGTGCGTCATAATCTGTAATTACAGTACAGAGCGGAACGTCGAGCCCCAACCGCTTCATCCGTGAAATGACGGCACTTGGAATCGGATGAGTACAAACGATGACATCGGGATGAAGCTGCCTTATGATCTGTATAGTCCGGGTATAAAATATCCGGTGCAGCGCCGCGGTAGTCAGCCGATTCAAGGATTTCTTATAATTGCTCCGGTACATCATCCGGACGAGGCGGGGCTGCGATGATACCGTTTTTTTGTATGCAGTAATAATGATTGGAGCCATTCTCGGATTCAGGAAGCTGCCGAGCTCCAGCACCTTTGTCTGAATGTTGGGTGCTAATTTGCGCAAACTGCTGGAAAGGGCATAGGCCGCCTGTGTATGTCCGGCTCCAAATCCTTCAGATAAAAGCAAGACTCTTTGTTTAGACACTTAGTTTCACCTTTTCTCGGAAGGTTTTCCCACGACTTAACAATATCTTCTTTAGGGCCATAATGCAACCGTGCCAAAGACGGTTAATGTACCGACGGCAGCACCTGCCAGCACATCCGAAGGGTAGTGCAAGCCCAGGTAGATTCTGGATATCCCGACTAGAAATGCGATGGGGCCCAGAATAAACGCAAGTCGTGGTTCAATTAACATAAACGGCATCGTCACAGAAAAAATAGCGGTCGTATGCCCTGAAGGAAAAGAATGATCCGTCAGCGGATTACGAAAAGTTTTTGTACCCGGAAGGGTCAAATAAGGGCGAACCCGCGGATAGGTCTTTTTGACTAGCGCTACGGGAATGTGGCTTGCGGCCAAGGCTACGCAGGATTGAAGGCCTACTGTACTCCAGGGCTTCGGCGCTAAAATCCACACGAGAAGCGAAGAAGAGATCGTAAATGTAGCCCCTCCCAAGTGGGTCAGGTAGTAGAGCCAGAAATTCAGAAAGCTGCGATGTAAGCGGCCATTAATCCCTACAAAGAGCTGCTGATCCAGCTGTTTCAATTTTTGTAACAATCGAGTCATAATATCCCTCCGCGTTATAGTTGACCGCGAGTACGGCCCAGTAAGCTGGTATGGGTCCAATCCGTCAAACGCAGCGAGGCATTTTCAGGTTAGACTTATCATATTTTTATTCCGTGATCATTTCAAGGATGGAGGCCCTTTTTTTGTTTAGAGTTATTACCCTAATTTTGACTTTACGCCTATTTCCCTTATACAATGATTCAAATCATAGCAAAAAAGTTTAAAGAAAAATGAGCAATTTAGTAAACTTTTATGATCCATTTCTCGTTTTCGTTAACAAAAGGCATCGACATCCAGCTGCTGACACTCATAAATAGAGGTGCAGATGAAATAAAAATCGCCAAAAATGATGAAAATAAGAAATAACCGCACTCAGTGCAGGATTGCGGTAGTCTGGTATGCAAATATAGACTTACTTTGCTTATATTTGCGATACAAGGGCATAAGATCGGCTTTGACAAATGAGGCAAAGTCATAGAAAATCTTAATGCGCCGAGTAAAGAAATAAAATTTTACCAAAAACGATGAGTACGGGCAGGGTCATCCCAAGAGAAAAAGAAAACCCGCTTAGAGAAAAAAAGAGTTTTAAAATTAAAGGGGTCGAAGGGGGTACATGAAATCATGTTGGACACCATTTTGATATCGTTGCAGGTTGTACTTGCAGTGATCGGGGTGTATCAGTTTGGTTTGGCGCTGTTTGGAATGTACAGAAAAAAGAAAAAAGTGCACTTCCCGCCAACAAAATCATTTGCGGTTCTCGTGGCAGCCCATAACGAGGAAACAGTTGTAGGGGCGTTGATGGAGAACCTGAAGCAGCTTAATTATCCGAAAGAGCTTTATGATGTATTTGTCATTTGTGACAACTGTACCGACAGAACGGTAGAGATCGTTCGCAGCCATGGCATGACCGCCTGTATCCGCACGAACGAGAACTTGCGGGGCAAAGGCTACGCGATCGAATGGATGCTGAAGCAGCTATGGAAAATGCCGCGCCAGTATGATGCGGTCGTTATGTTCGACGCCGATAACCTGGCCCATCCGGATTTTCTCAGCGAAATGAATAATGATTTATGCTCCGGCGCCCGCGTTATTCAAGGGTATATCGATACGAAAAATCCGGAGGATTCTTGGATTACCGCCGCTTACGGCATTTCATACTGGTACTGCAACCGTTTGTGGCAGCTCTCGAGGCACAATTTAGGCCTGGCAAACTTCCTGGGCGGTACGGGCATGTGCTTTGAGACCGAGCTCCTGAAGGAGATCGGCTGGGGCGCTACGAGCCTGGTCGAGGACTTGGAGTTCACGATGCGTTGTGTTGAGAAAGGGGTTCACCCCGTCTTCAATTACGACGCGAAGTTGTTTGACGAGAAGCCGCTGACTTTTAAAGCGTCGGCTCGTCAGCGCCTGCGCTGGATGCAGGGGCACTTTACGGTGGCCCGCCGTTATTTCTTCCCGCTTCTGTGGCAGAGCATTAAAGAGCGCAGCATGGTGAAGCTGGATATGGCTCTTTACGGGGCTAACGTATACATCGTGCTCATTACCTTTTTGCTCACTGCGCTGATTTGGATGGACCAATCCTTTTTTAATGGCCCGAATATCGCTACGCTCTATGGATATTTGCCGTTATGGATTTCGTTCATCGCCATTGCGGCCAATGTTTTTGTATTCCTGGCGGCGATGATCCTGGAAGATGTTAAGTCCAAGAAAGTTTATGCTTATCTCGTGTTGTTTCCTGTTTATCTTCTTTCATGGTGGCCGATTACTTTTTATGCGTTCTTCACGCAGAACAACAAGCAGTGGAGCCATACCGAGCACACACGCGTTGTTCGTCTGGAAGAAGTTCAGAGCAAACAGGGATAGTACTTGACTAGTGGCGCTATATGTGTTAAATTATTTAAGCATGCAATAAAAATGGATTGTAAGCAGAGGCGCTTGCTTCTCACCTGTCCGATCCTGTCGGCTGGTTTTGATCCAATGATTTATGAATGCTTTGTGTTCATGATGAATTGATGATCAATTTGGGATGCGGGTGTCAGCCTGCATCCCTTATTTATTTTTAGCAGGTCATACTGACCGAAGATTTATTTTGGAGGTGTAGAATTATCAGTAAGGAACATTTGATCAATGATGAGATACGTGCGAAAGAAGTCCGTTTGGTAGGCGCTGAAGGTGAACAAATCGGCATCAAGCCGATCCGTGAGGCACTGCAAATGGCCATCGATCTGAATCTGGATTTGGTGAACGTGGCGCCGACGGCTAAACCGCCGGTATGCCGGATTATGGATTACGGCAAATTCCGTTACGAGCAGCAGAAGAAAGAGAAAGAAGCCCGTAAGAATCAAAAGACAGTGGATATTAAGGAAGTATGGTTCCGTGCAAACATTGACGAGCATGACTTCCAGACTAAACTGCGCAATGTGATCAAATTTTTAAAAGAAGGCGACAAAGTGAAATGCTCGGTGCGTTTCCGCGGTCGTGAAATTGCTCATGCCGACATCGGAAGGAAAATTCTGGACCGTGTCAAAGATGAGGTTGCAGAAATTTCATCGATCGAGCGGATTCCGAAGCTGGAAGGCCGCAGCATGATTATGATTTTGGCACCGAAAAGCTAAAAGCTCGCTTCTTGCAAAGGTGTTCCAGCTATTTGGAACGGCCGGGAAGCTTGTACCTATAAACTCTGAGGGGGAAGTACCATGCCTAAAATGAAAACCCACAGCAGCCTGAAGGGCCGCTTTAAAATTACAGGATCGGGTAAAGTTAGACGCTACAAAGCGAACCGCAACCACCTGCTGTCCCACAAGTCAAACCGTCGTAAACGCGTTCTGGCGAACAGCCCTGTAGCTTATGCTGGGGACGTAAGACGTTTGAAACAGCAACTTGCAAATCTGAAATAATTAACACAACTTTTCTGGGAGGTTTATTGATATGGCAAGAGTAAAAGGCGGATTCGTTGTTCGTCGTCGTCATAAAAAAGTATTGAAGCTTGCTAAAGGTTACTTTGGCTCGAAACACCGTATTTTCAAAACAGCTAACGAGCAGGTTATGAAATCCCTGCTGTATGCATACCGTGACCGTCGCACGAAAAAACGCGATTTCCGCAGATTGTGGATCGTACGTATTAATGCTGCAGCTCGTCTGAACGGACTGTCCTACAGCAAATTGATGCATGGATTGAGACTGGCTGAGGTGAACATCAACCGGAAAATGCTGGCTGATCTTGCAGTAAATGATCTGAACGCATTTAACTCTTTGGCTGCAGTAGCTAAAGAGAAAATCAATGCCTAAACTATAGTACTCAGCATAACGCACAACAGGTGTCCCATTTGGGGTGCCTGTTTTTTTATTCTCATCAGGCAATGGTGGAAGCGAACAGGGGCCATATTGAATACACTGGCATGAAGACAAAGCAAATGTCTTTAGGGGCGAGTCACGCTCGTATTGTCTCGTGTGCATCAGCAAACTGTATTCAAGGAGGTAGATACGGATGAGCAGATCGGTTACGAAAAAAGAAGCCGAAAAATGGCTTGGCAAATCCATTACCGCTGTTAAAAAAGATGGAACCATCGTTACCGGCAAGCTGGTAAAAATAAGCGGCAACCGCCTTCTTGTTCGCCAGCCTGGTAAAAAAGTGAAGACGAAGGCCATTGTCCCGCTTGTTTTGTTTGACCTGCTGGCCATCGGAACAGGTCCTTATGGCTACGGTTATGGCGGCTACCCATACGGCTATGGTTATGGGTATGGGGGGTACGGAGGGTACGGAGGATTCGGCTACCCATACGGCGGCTACTTTTAATAACTTGGTCAGGTACGAAGAAACAGCTTTTTTTCCAGTTCAAAGCATCTGGATACGGGAACATAACGAACAGTTTCATAGCCTAGTTTTTGGTAGAAAAGGTGGGCCCGGACGTTGTCCTGGTCCACTAAAACTTTGGCCCTGGTGCAGCCTCGGGATCCGGCGAAGTTTTCAGCATGCGCCATTAGTGTCTTCCCATGACGTTTGCGCTGCTGCTGGGATGTAACGGCCATCATATCAATGCACAGCAGCTTGCCGTGCAGCATAAAATGGATGAATGCTACGGGATCGGCTTCATAATAGGGCGATGCGACAAGCGTTACACCACGCGAAAGCCTCTTAGGAATATCTTTGATTGCTCTTTCCAATTCATGACGAGATAAGCTCGAATGAGGGACAAGCTCCTTTTTGATCAGACTGTGAATAACAGGATCATCTTGTTTGGGTCTTCGATATCGGATCATTCACTCGCAATCCTCCTTGCGCTGCGTATTTTAGGGCATAATAGTATATCATATGAACAGGGAGGGGAAATGGGTTCCAAGTAGCTATACAATGATTCATAATGACGAGCCGCTGGACGAAGTTTTGTTGGGTAATTCAGCCGTGCCCGTAAATGCCGGCGAACATAGCTCACAGGATTTCAGTTCTGTCCTGCTTGGGTTAAGCTGCTATGCGCGTGATTGTGCATGATTTTCCATATACAATTCCTAGAGCTGGACGCGACGCGAGTGTTTATGTACGATATTTCATACAAAGTCCTGCATGTGGCTGTCACGAGCGTGTTTATGTTTGATTTTTCATATACATTCTCTGCATAAGGCTATTCCACGCCCGTGAAAAGAGAGGGTGCTGACTGTTTTCATACAGAATCCCTACATCAAGCTGCTACACCCTCACACTGGACCAGACGGCTGTTGAAGCAGCAACTACTTGGCACAATTGCTCGATGATCGGATGACCAAATCACAGCGCACACGATAAAAGCAGGTAATGAGCCTTGGGCATCCTTATAACGTAAAGTCAAGCAACAGATCCCAACTCTGCCCGGTTTTATTAGTCTTGTTTGCAGATTTCAATCTGAGAAAGCTGTGAAACCTGCGAAAATTGAGTATATGCGAAAGTTGAGTATAGGAGTATAATTAAACTAACGGAAAGGGCTGGATTTCCAGGTTATATATTCTGCTGTTATGTTGCAATTTAGCATAGCGGCGGGGCCTTTTTTGAAGTCGAAGTCAAAACAAGTGGCAAAAGGGTATTGACTCCACGTGTGAACTAATCATATAATGTGTCTAAACATTTTTAACATTTATAGTGTATCGGCGATGAAGAGGACGAAGGTTTAGGGGCTCTTTGCTCAGAGAGTGGATGGATTTGCTGCGACCACCCACCAATATCCCTTAAATGCGAGCTCACCTCGGAGCTGTTTTCCTGAAAAGCGAAGCAACGGAACGACCAAATCAAGACAATGTGTCCGTCGCAAGCCTATTAGGGAAAATCGTCAGGTCTGCGTTAGAGACCACGGGTAAGGGCCATAGTTGTCCCTACTCGTCAAGGCTTGGCACTGTGAAGTGTCAGGTGAAAATGGGTGGTACCACGGAAGCGATAACCTTTCGTCCCTCGGAACAGGAGACTGTTCTGGCGGGCGGAAGGTTTTTTTGTTGTATTTCTTTAGAAATACTTAAATTTTGGAAGGAGGATGACTGATGAGTGCGCAAATACCAGCAGTGCAGTCTACAGAACAATTACGAGAGAAATGGATGAAACCTGAAGTCATTACGGGATCAGAAATATTGCTTCGGAGCTTGGTGCTAGAAGGTGTCGAATGCGTCTTCGGTTACCCGGGCGGGGCCGTATTGTATATCTACGACGCGCTGTATGGTTTTAAGGATTTCCATCACTTGCTGACAAGACACGAGCAGGGAGCGATTCATGCGGCCGACGGCTATGCACGGGCAAGCGGCAAAGTAGGCGTATGTATTGCAACCTCGGGACCGGGGGCGACGAACACAGTCACCGGTATTGCGACGGCGTTTATGGACTCGGTTCCTCTCGTGGTCATTACCGGAAACGTCGTATCCAGCCTGATCGGAACGGATGCCTTCCAAGAAGCGGATATTACCGGGATCACGATGCCGATTACGAAGCACAGCTACTTGGTGCGCAGTGTAGAAGAGCTGCCGCGCGTCATTCACGAAGCGTTCCATATCGCCAACACGGGACGCAAAGGGCCGGTATTGATCGACATTCCGAAGGACGTGTCCGCGAACAAGACCTTGTTCGAACCGGTTCAGACCATTGATCTTCGCGGCTACAATCCAAAGGTCGTTCCGAACCATCATCAATTGGAGAAGGTAGCGGCTGCGATCAAAGAAGCGGAGCGTCCGGTCATTCTCGCCGGCGGCGGGGTCGTCTATTCCGGTGGCCATGAAGAACTGCTTGAGTTCGTTACCCGGACGGAAATCCCGATCACGACAACGCTTCTCGGCTTGGGCGCATTCCCAAGCGGCAACTCCTTGTGGATGGGCATGCCGGGAATGCACGGCACGTATACAGCTAACCAGGCCATCCAAAAATCCGATTTGCTGATCAATATCGGGGCCCGGTTCGATGACCGCGTTACCGGACGGCTTGACGGATTTGCTCCTCATGCTAAAGTAGTACACATCGATATCGATCCGGCGGAAATTGGCAAGAACGTGAAAACAGAAATTCCGGTCGTAGGCGATGTGAAGACGGTACTCGAACTCCTCAACCCGTTAGTGAGTCGCAGCGACAAAGCGGATGCCTGGAGAAGCCAGATCAGCCAGTGGAAGGCCGATAAGCCTTACAAGTACAAGGATTCCGATACGGAGCTGAAGCCGCAATGGGTAATCGAACTGCTGAATGATACGACAAAGGGCGACGCAATCGTAACGACGGACGTAGGCCAGCATCAAATGTGGGCGGCCCAGTATTACAAGTTCAATCATCCGCGCTCCTGGATCACCTCCGGGGGGCTGGGCACAATGGGCTTTGGATTCCCGTCAGCCATCGGGGCGCAAATGGCGCACCCGGACCGTCTGGTCATTTCCATTAACGGTGATGGCGGTATGCAAATGTGCGCTCAGGAGCTTGCGATTTGCGCGATTCACAACATTCCAGTCAAGGTTGTCGTGATCAACAACCAGGTGCTTGGCATGGTGCGCCAGTGGCAAGAGCTCATTTACGAGAACCGTTACAGCCATATCGATCTGGCCGGCAGCCCGGATTTTGTGAAATTGGCAGAGGCATACGGCGTGAAGGGATTGCGTGCTTCGAACAAGGAAGAAGCCAAGCAAGCCTGGAAGGAAGCGATGGAGACGCCGGGACCTGTGCTGGTGGAATTCGTGGTCAGCAAAGAGGAAAACGTATATCCGATGGTTACCCAGGGTTCCACCATTGATCAAATGCTGATGGGGGACTGTGAATAATGACGACGACAATGACAAGCCATACAATAGCCGTATTAGTGAATGATCAGCCAGGCGTTCTGCAGCGCGTTTCCGGCCTCTTCGGTCGGCGCGGCTACAATATCGAGAGCATCACTGTGGGCCAGTCCGAGGAAGAAGGATTGTCCCGGATGGTCATCGTGACCCAGGGCGACGACAAGACGCTGGAACAAATTGAGAAACAATTGTATAAACTCATCGATGTTATTAAAGTGGTTAACCTTAGCTCCAAGCCGATGGTTGGCCGTGAACTGGCACTGATTAAAGTAAAGTCAGAGCCGGCGGAGCGTCCGGAGATTATGGGGGTCGTTGAGACATTCCGCGCCGCGGTTGTCGATATCGGCACTAACAGCATGATTGTACAGGTTGTAGGCGACACGGAGAAAATCGACGCCATGATTGAGCTGCTTCATCCGTATGGAATCAAGGAGCTGTCCCGTACAGGAGTAACCGCGATGGTTCGCGGGAACGCTTAGGCAGCACTAAGCAGTAACAAACAACGACTTAGCTTCAACTTTATTTCCACTTCGGTGAGCGGGGGTTTGAGAGGATCAGCCCGGCAGCAGTTGGCGGTCCTTTGAAGCACCCGCTCACCATGGGGATAGAACTAATATAAGGGAGCCCGCTAACGGCGGACCCGTAAATTTTAGGAGGGCTATAACAAATGGCAGTTACTTTGTACTATGAAAAAGATGCAGAGCTTAGCGTATTGAAAGGAAAAACAATTGCGATTATCGGCTACGGAAGCCAAGGTCATGCTCACGCTCAAAACCTGCGTGACAGCGGACTGAACGTCGTTATTGGTCTTCGCGAAGGCAAGTCCTTCGACAAAGCGAAAGAGGACGGCTTTGAAGTATTGTCCGTTGCTGAAGCGACAAGCCGTGCTGACGTCGTTCAAATTTTGATGCCGGATGAGACTCAAGCGGCTGTATACAATAGTGAAATCGCTCCGAACTTGAAGAAAGGTGCTGCACTCTTGTTCGCGCACGGCTTCAACGTTCATTTCGGACAAATCGTGCCTTCCAAAGACAACGACGTGCTTCTGGTTGCTCCTAAGTCGCCAGGCCACATGGTTCGCCGTACGTATGTTGAAGGCTTCGGCGTTCCTGGCTTGATCGCTATCCACCAAGATGCGACTGGCAAAGCGAAAGAAATCGGTCTTGCTTATGCTAAAGGCATCGGCTGTACTCGTGCAGGGGTTATCGAAACTTCCTTCCGCGAAGAGACGGAAACGGATCTGTTTGGTGAACAAGCGGTTCTGTGCGGCGGCGTAAGCGCCCTGATCAAAGCAGGCTTCGAAACGTTAACAGAAGCTGGCTATGCTCCAGAAATGGCCTACTTCGAGTGCTTGCATGAGCTGAAATTGATCGTTGACCTGATCTATGAAGGCGGCCTTGCGACAATGCGCGACTCCATCTCCAATACAGCTGAGTACGGTGACTATGTTACAGGACCTCGCATCGTAACCGAAGAAACGAAGAAAGCGATGAAAGAAGTACTGTCCGATATCCAGCAAGGTAAATTCGCACGTGACTTCATCCTGGAGAACCAATCCAATCGTGCATTCTTGACGGCTACCCGCCGCAACGAAGCTAACCATCCGATCGAAGTGGTTGGTGAGGAGCTTCGCGGTCTGATGCACTGGATCAAGAAGTAATTATTCATACGTATTTGAATCAAGCTGCGGAGAGCAATCTCTGCAGCTTTTTTTGTTCGTCTTAAAAGCAGGGGAACTCGATCACTGCAACTTCCTTTCACTACACCTCCATAAAAATGAATCACGCAGCGTAAACTGCATCCTGCTGCAACATATTCTGCATCCTACAGCGCCATGTTTTTCTAAAGTGACCTATTAACTTTATGACCGCCTCAGCAACGCTCACCAATCCCGCATAAATGCCTCATAAGTGCCTCGAAATTACCGCAATTAGCGGGCGCATGATTAAATCTACGCTGAATAGTTTATCTTAAGGAGGAATCGCAGCAGCAATTTAACCAAAGGAGATCAGACAAGCATGAAGAACAACGTTAAATCAGTCACTTCCCCTAAAAAATATATTTCTGGCAGAGAGCTCCTTTCCAGCTTTAACGAGTACATGAAGTTTTTCGGTGACAGCGCCTATATTATATGCGACGAGTTTATTCTGGAGCGTGCCCGGCAGGAGGCGGGAAAATCGATCCAGGAAGGCGGCAATAAAGCGGTATTCGAAAAATTTAACTACGAATGCACGAAGGAAGAGATTAACCGCCATCGCCAACTGGCTCGCGGGTCCGAAGCTAACATCATCGTCGGCATTGGCGGCGGGAAGACGCTCGATACCGCGAAGGCGACGGCATATTATGAGCATCTGCCAGTCGTCATATTCCCTACAATCGCCTCGACGGATGCGCCGTGCACCGCTTTGGCAGTCATTTACAAGAAGGATGGTTCTTTCGATGAATATTTGTTTCTGCCAAGCAATCCGGATATCGTATTAGCGGATATCGGCTTATTGGCCGCAGCCCCTCCGCGTTTTTTCGCGGCCGGAATTGGAGATGCGCTGGCAACATATTTTGAGGCACGGGCTTGTTATCAGGCCTATGGCGACAACCTTGCATTGATGAAGCCATCGACGACAGGGTTGGGTTTGGCCCGGTTATGCTATGAAACATTGATCGAGAACGCAGTCAAAGCACAGCGCGCGGTGGAACAAGGCGTGGCGACCAGAGCGGTCGAGGATACGATTGAAGCAACGATTTATTTGAGCGGTGTCGGTGCGGAGTCGGGCGGCTTGGCGGCGGCTCACGCGATTCATAACGGGATGACGGCCGTTCCCTCATTGCATAAGGCACAGCATGGGGAGAAGGTCACCTTCGGCCTGCTAACTCAGCTTGTGCTTGAGAATGCCCCTGAGGAAGAGCTTGAAACAGTTATTCACATCGTAAAAGAGGTAGGGCTGCCGTTGACATTAAAAGATCTTGGCGTCTCGAAATTCGTGGAAGCAGAATGGCGGCAAGTAGCGGTTGACGCCTGTGCCGAAGGGGATACAATGGGCAATATGCCATTTCCGGTAACACCGGACGAAGTTTATCAGGCGATTGTGGCAGCGAACGCTATAGCCGAGACATATCATGACTAATTTTTACCGGACTATGGGGGTACTACCGGAATATTTAGCGCCAAAGCGATTTAACCAGACTATGCAGCGCTGAAGCGAAAAAAAGATCGAGCAGGGATTAACGAGGCAAAGCCCAGAGCCCAGTTAATCCCTTTTGCCATTATATAATTAGATAATATCTGTTATAGTTAAAACCTATAGCATTAATAGATTCTATATCTTGGTCTATCTTCAGTCGTTATGTTACAACTGAAGTAGAGGAATGTTCGTATTGACGGAAGAGCATAGAGAATGAGAGGGAGTTGTAAGTCATGACAGAAGTGAAGAAAATTGCCGTCATCGCAGGCGATGGAATTGGCCCGGAAGTCGTAGCTGAAGCAGAGAAAGTATTAAAACGTACTGAGGAACTGTTCGGATATCGTTTTGAAACAGAGCATGCTCTTTTCGGAGGGATTGCGATTGATGAGAAAGGAACTCCGCTGCCGCAGGAGACTTTGGAAATTTGTCAGCGTGCAGACGCGGTTTTGCTTGGTGCGGTTGGAGGACCGAAATGGGATAACAATCCGAAGGAGCTGCGTCCGGAGACAGGGCTGCTTGGCATCCGCAAAGCGCTCGGGCTGTTCTCAAACCTTCGTCCGGCAGTCGTATTCGACTGCTTGAAAGATGCCTCCACGCTGAAGCCGGAAGTGCTCGAAGGAACCGATCTGATGGTTGTCCGCGAACTGACGGGCGGCATTTATTTCGGTGAGAAGTTCCGCCGCGAGACCGAGAACGGACAGGAAGCTGTAGACACTTGCGCTTACAATGTGAACGAAGTGGAACGCATCGTGCGTCAGGCGTTTGAAATAGCCCAGAAGCGCCGGAAGAAACTGGCTTCCGTCGATAAGGCTAACGTTCTGGAAACTTCTCGCTTATGGCGTGAAGTCGTTAACCGGGTTGCTCCAGAGTACCCGGACGTTGAACTAGAGCATGTGCTTGTTGACAACTGCGCAATGCAGCTGCTGCGCCGCCCTTCCAGCTTTGACGTAATCGTCACAGAGAATATGTTCGGCGACATTCTGAGCGATGAAGCGGCGATGTTAACCGGATCCATCGGCATGCTCTCGTCTGCATCCCTTGGAGAAGGGAGCTTCGGGCTGTATGAGCCGGTACATGGATCTGCGCCTGACATCGCTGGACAGAACCTGGCCAACCCAATCGCTACGATTCTGTCCCTGGCCTTGATGTTCCGCTTGACTTTCGGCTATGCTGAAGCTGCGGACGCCATTGAGGCAGCGGTAGCCGAGGTGCTGGACGCTGGACATCGCACCGGAGACATCGCGGTCGACAAGAGCAAAGCGGTCGGAACCAAAGAAATGGGCGACCTGATTGTAGCGGCGATTCGTAAATAATAAGTTTTCTGCAGCATAATTTATGCCCCTTGTCTGGCTTGCCAAATGACGGGGGGCTTTTTCTTTACTGAACTGGCCTTACCCAATAGCATATTTTATAATTGATGGGGACAATAAATTATAATTTTGATTCATTCGAAGGAATCTACAGAACTGATCACGAATAAATTATAGGAAGCTTCACGTATTATAAGTGATACCTTAATATAACCGAAATCTGATCGGGAAAGGGTGATGGGGAATGAGTTTTTGCTGTGGGGCCAGCATGGTTGGTACTAAAGGGACATTGAAGCATTATCGTACGCAGGTTCATAATGTTCCCCTGCTGCTTTGTCCGGTATGCCATAGGGTCGAGGTTCATTATAAAGTGGAACATGAGTACGAGATATTGGCGGAATATGCACATGGTGATGGTGTATCAGAAATCGACTTTGGCGACTTTATTATGGAGGATGAAGAGACGATTTTTGGGAACTGCGTAAATGTGGAGGATGAAGATCCTCTTGATATCGTACAGAGTCAGATTGACATGGCACTGGACCTTCTTGCGGTTGCAAAAGGGATTAAGGATACGAAATGGGAAGGCGAGCTGAAAAAGCGGCTTGCAGTGATGAGCCGACGCAAGGCCAGGCTCCATTATAACAAATAGGACTAAAGTATGAAATAGTCTCCTGGGGGGGACTATTTTATTTTCTATTTGTGAACTTTAGCGCTGATCTATCCTTTTTCGACAGTATCTCTGATTGACGCAAATTGGAAAAGTTTACTATGATTATAGTGATTAAGTTATCAGTCGCCTCGGATTAAAAATTGTGCCAACAGTTGGACAGGCTTCATCAAGGCAGGGAGAGTAAGAGGGAAAGTGTGCTCCTTAATCCAGAGAGCAAGGAAGGCCTGTTAGCGGTTGAAAGATGTCGAATTGGCAGGAATACCATTGTAGGAAAAGGGGGAATCAACTTGTTAAGTGAGTTTCAAGAAACTTTGCTGCAGTCTGTCAAAGCATTTCAGTCGACGCAGCTTGTAAAGAACAAGTATGAGAATGTCCTGCAAAATCTCGATAGCGGAATCATGCTGTTTGATAGCGAAGGAGTATTAACGTTTATCAATGTACAAATGGCCAAACTGCTGGAGATGCCTCGCCAATCATTGATCGGATGTAATTTGCTGCAGATGCTGCGTCACCCGCACCTAAGTCGATTCAAGAAGAGAAAGATATTGCGAATCTATAGGGAAACTATTTTTCACCGCAAAAAATACCATGAGCTCATTGATGAATACGGCCGTCACTGGTTAATTACGATTACCTACAGCGATGAGATGGACGGAGATTATTTGCTTAGTGTGAAGGATGTATCTGATTACAAGCAAATTGAACAAACCGCATATCAGAATGACAAGCTTGCTATGCTCGGTAAAATTTCGGCGGCAATTGCCCATGAAATTCGTAATCCATTAACGGCAATCCGTGGATTTATTCAGCTTTTACGTCCCCATCTTATTCAACTTGGCCGCGACGAGTATGCACGGATTATTTTGGCGGAAATCGATCGTGCTAATGATATTATTCATGAATTTCTTAATTCCTCTAAGCCTTCGGCTCCGCAGAAGAGCGTGATCGGCGTATCGTCCTTATTAAAGGAAGTCGTGCTGCTTACCGAAAGTGAGGCGCTTATGAAAGGATGCGAAATCCATCTGGAGGTTTCAGACGCAGAAATGTATGTATCGATTGATATGAAGCAAATTAAGCAAGTCCTCCTGAATATTATCAAAAATGCGATGGATGCTATTGAGGAAGTAGATGTTGAGCACGCCGGAGCTATTCATATTAATTCCAAGCTGTCAGGCAACTATGTTCATATTTCCATACAGGATAACGGTAAGGGCATGGATAAAGGGCTGTTAAGCCGGCTGTTCGATCCATTTTTTACGACAAAAGAAAAGGGAACTGGTCTAGGTTTGTCTGTAAGTTACCGAATTATTAGAAATCATAAAGGAAACATTCTGGTGGATAGTATGAAGGGGGTGGGGACAGTTTTTGTGATAGCGCTTCCAATTGTCTCACATCAATTTGTTCAATCTTTAGGAGACCGGCCGTAGCAAGCTGATCTCCTAAAGAATACAACGCAATTGTGCAATGAATAATTATTTTTGTTCTGAAGAAGGTGCTGTAGAATTATCGCAGACTGCCGAGCAGGATTTCTGCTGGGAGCAGGAGGCACAGGCGCCTTTTTTGCTTTTTTTCACACCTTTATAAATGGCCCAGCCGGCATATCCAAACACAATTGCAATGATGATAATATCGATCAATATAAAAAACTCCTTTCCATGCTATCAGATTTAGACAAATCCGATTAGCCTGCCCCCTTGGTAGATGATGAAGGAGATCGTGTAGGCGAGCAGGAGTGAATAGGCAACGGAGAATAGCGTCCATTTCCACGATGAAGTCTCTTTGCGCAGTACCCCGACAGTGGCAAGACATGGCGTGTAGAGGAGCACGAATGTCATGAAGCTGTAAGCTTGAAGCGGTGTGAAGAACTGTGCGATTTGATGCTGCAGGCCTGGCATATCCGGCACATGATAAATGATGTTCATGGTGGATACAACAACTTCCTTAGCCATAAATCCGGTAACGAGCGAGGCTCCCGACTGCCAGGTTCCGAAGCCGATAGGCTGAAGAATCGCTGCGAACCAGCCGCCTAGCACTGCAAGATAACTTTGATCCATGTCTACGTTGCTGCCGCCCGGTCCGAAATATGTCAGCAGCCAGATGAGTACGGTTCCCCCGAGAATGAATGTCCCCGCCTTTCGCAGGAAGCCTTTCCCTTTCTCCCATGTGCTGCGCAGCAATGTGGCGGACTGCGGCATACGGTAGGGCGGAAGCTCAATGAGGAAGAAGGAGTGTTTATCCTTAAACAGAGTTAAAGAGAATAACTTGGCCAGAAGCAAAGTGAGAGCGATCCCGAGTACGTAGAGGGACAGAACTACGACCGCCTGCTGCCTAACAAAAAAAATCCCCGCAAATAAAGCATATACAGGCAGCCGGGCTGAGCAGGACATGAGCGGAATCAGCAGCATGGTCAAGGTGCGCTCTTTGGGTTGTTCAATGCTGCGCGAAGCCATTATGGCGGGAACGTTGCAGCCAAATCCAATGATAAAAGGAATCATCGCCTTCCCGTTCAAGCCTGCTAGCTGCATTAATCTGTCCATCATTACCGTGATGCGGGCCATATAACCGGAATCTTCAATAAAAGAGATCATTAAAAATAATATGAATATTTGCGGGAGGAAGACGAGTACACCTCCGACTCCGGCAATGATCCCATCAATAATAAGTGATTGGGTGAAGGAAGAAGCGCCGACAGCAATAAGCAGTTGTGTTGCAGATTGACTGAATGCCCCGCTAATAAACCCATCCAGCAAATCCGATAAAGGGTCCCCCAGCCAGTCGAAGGTCAGCTTGAAGGCAATCAGCATCGTAAATAGAAAAAGCGGAATTCCCCAGAAGGGATGTGCTGCGATCGCGTCGATTTTTTCGGTCAAGCTATGAGGTTTTTTGCCGGAAGCGTCAACAGCTTCTGAACAAACCTGGTGAATGTACTCAGCCCGTATTGAACGTATATGATCATGAAGTGACTCCGTCATTCCCTCACTTATGAACTCTTCTCTTACGTTCTTCTGTATGGCGAGTAATTGATTCAGATTGGCGTAGGAAGAAAGAGATGAAATCACAACGGGGTTATTCTCTAGTATTTGTATAGCTAACCAGCGGTACGAGGAGATATCTGTGTTTTGCGGAGGTGAAGTCATCAATTCCCGGGAAATAAGTGAAATCGCCTTCTCCAGCCGGTCGCCGTAGTTTAAATTAAATTGCGGAGAATCATGATGGGGCAAACTGATTTGTTCTAATAAAAAGTCTGTGCCGGCCCCTGTGCGGGCAACTAAAGGGATAACGGTAATACCCAGCCGTTCAGCCAGCACTTCAGGGGTAACGGCAAGGCCGTTAGATTTGGCCACATCGATCATATTCAAGCCCAAAATGACCGGTTTGCCGTATTCCAATATTTGAATTGTAAGCTGTAAGTTACGTTCCAGTTGGGAAGCATCGACGATATTGACGAGCAGCTCTGGAGATTCATTTACTAGGTAAGAGACGGCCACTCCTTCATCCCGGGTAATGGGAAGCAAGGTATAAATTCCAGGAAGATCTGTGAGCTGGCCTGTTTTGTCGCGAAGTTGGCCTACTTTTTTTTCGACGGTAACACCAGACCAGTTGCCTACATATTCATATGAACTGGTTAGCTTGTTGAATAAAGACGTCTTTCCGGTATTCGGATTGCCTATTAGAGCAGCCTGGATCATGATATCGCCACCTCGATATGTGCGGCCTGATGTTTACGAATGCCAATCAGTTGACCGCCGCACTCTAAAGTAACGGGACCTCCCCAAAAGCTGTATCTCATTATTGTAATGTCAGCACCTTCAGTCACACCGAGATCGGCGAGACGCTGTTTTAAAATAGGATCCATATGTCCGAAATGCCGTATGCATCCCGACTCGCCAGGTTGAAGCTTTAGCAGGCAGCTGCAGCTAGTGTTGCCATATAGCACCATTTTCAGCTCCTTTGTTAGAATGGCTGATTCATTATATTCAACCAATAGGTATTGAGAATCAATCTCAATTAGAATATGAAGCTAATATATCATGACGTATCACTTACTCACTGTGATTTATATCATGACAATAATTACTTTACTTTTTTATTTCTATTAAAGTAAGATGGATAGTAAAACATATGAGGAAGGGAATCGGTAATGATGAAGGTTAATCAGTGTAAAATTGTGGATTGTACAATTAGGGATGGAGGATTAGTAAATAACTGGGACTTTAGCGTTGAATTTGTGCAGAAGCTGTATGCTGGCTTAAACGAAGCTGGCGTTGATTATATGGAAATCGGTTATAAAAACTCGCCAAAACTGCTGAAAGGGGCAGATGAGGCAGGGCCTTGGCGTTTTCTGGACGATGAATTTTTACGGACTGTCATCCCGCAAAAGGGGAACACCAAGCTATCCGCTCTCGTTGATATCGGCCGTGTTGATGAGAACGACATCTTGCCTCGCAGTGAAAGTCTCCTCGATTTGATTCGTGTCGCTTGCTATGTTAAAGACGTGGATAAGGCTCTGCAACTGGTGCAGGTATTCCATGATCGCGGTTATGAAACGACCATTAATATTATGGCCTTGTCCAATGTGATGGAGCATGAATTACTGGAAGCGTTCGAGATGATCAAGGAAAGCGTCGTGGATGTCGTATATATCGTTGACTCGTACGGCAGTCTGGATTACAAGGACATGGAGCATCTGATTACGAAGTTTAAGACGCACTTGCCTAACAAGCGCCTAGGAGTTCATACGCACAACAATATGCAGCTGGCCTTCTCCAACACGTTAGTTGCCGCCGATCAGGGCGTAGAATTGCTGGATGCTTCCGTATACGGCATGGGCCGGGCGGCAGGGAACTGCCCTACGGAGCTGCTTGTCACTCATTTGAAGAATACGAAATATAAGCTTCGGCCAGTTCTCGATATTTTGGAGCAACTGATGATTCCACTCCGCGAGAAGGAAGAGTGGGGATATTTGATCCCGTACATGATTACGGGTACTTTGGATGAGCATCCACGATCCGCCATGGCGCTTCGGGCTTCAGCGGATAAGGATAAGGCGGTTGACTTTTATGATAAGCTGACCACACCGGAAGTGAGCTTTGAGAAAAAATAAATTTGTAAGCACCACTCGGCTGCTCTTTTTATTACAAAAAGACATGCCGGGGGTGCTTTTTTTTATCCCTCCCGGCAAACATCGTATTTTGAGCAGTTTTTTTGTGAGAGGAGCAGGAAATGAAACGAAAAATGTAGAAATATTTCTTATTCAGAAATATATTAACCATCGGGATAATACTTAGTTCCGCCAAGTACATCATGACTGGACACCGTATATACTATTTCCGGGGGTTGAGCGCTAATGCGAATAAGGAAAGAAGAAAAAATAACAATCATCATGGGGACACTCGGTTTATTATTGCTGCTGGGTGTCGTTTATCTTTCTACGGTTGTTCAGTCCCCTTTTTCTTCAACGGTTGGGCGCGAGGGGATGTATTTACTGGCCGGGCTAATTAATGGGGCCGTTGCATTTGCTATATTCGCGCAAGGCTGGATGCTATTCACGGACAAGTTGTCGAAACAGCGTTTGTACTCAGCGGTATTATTCTTTATGGTGGGCGTATTGGATATGATGCATATCGCTTCTTTTTGCGGTGTGTCTTTGTTTGGCTTTATGCCTGGATATGAGCTCTCCGTATGGTTTTTGTTCATATCCCATCTGATTGGCGCAGTAGGAATGCTCTTAATATTCAGCGTTCCAGACAAGCGCGTGTCCAGAATCCATAAAGCAGCCGCTTTCGCTTCGGCAGCTATTGTATTGGTTGCCGGAATCGGAGTCTTAGAGATGTTCCAGTATGAGCTCCCTCAGCTGCTTGGCGCTCAGGCGCAGGAAACGGTCAAGCAGGCGGTATGGATCGTGGTGCCATTTTTATATGGCCTAGGAATATTCGCGATACTGTACAGATATCGGAAGGAGCGTCCGCCTGCGGCGTTGACGATCGTCTGCGCGCTTTTATTTTTGACGATAGGGCATATTTTATTAACGGCTGCTGATCCTTTCGGTAACGGGATTGCGCATTTATCAGGGGAGTGGCTCAAGGGACTGGCTTATTATTACGTGTTAAAAGGGGTGTACCGCCTGACGATTGAGGAGCCGTTTCGGGGCCAGCAGCTTGCTGAGGCGCAAATGATGCATATGGCTTATCACGATGACTTAACGAATTTGCCGAATCTCCGCCGTTTAAAGGAGCAGTTGGAGCTTCATTTGTCTCCTGAAGGAAAAGCAGGGCTTTGTACCGGAGTTGCTGTCATCAATATAAATCGTTTTAAGGCGATTAATGATTCGTTTGGTTATCGGGCCGGGGACAAGCTGCTTACAGAGGTAGGCGCGCGCCTAAGCCGGCGCTGTTTGCCCGAGGAAGGCGTCTATCGCATGGGGGAAGATGAGTTTGCTGTAACGATTCCAGAATATTTGGACCATCGGGCTATTGAGATCAGAGCGCTTCAGCTTCTTAAATCGATAAATCCTTTGATGACGATAGAAGAAACGGAGTATCATATTTCCCTAAGCATGGGGCTTTCTATTTATCCTCATGATGGTAGCTCCGTGGATCAGATCATTCAAAATGCGGATATGGCGGTGCATAACGGCAAGGAGCAGGGAATGGAGTTCGCTCGCTATACCGCTTCGATTAAAAAACGGACTCAATCCAGAATAGAGCTGGAAAATGATATGCGCAAAGGATTGGATCGGGAGGAATTTTTTCTTGAGTTCCAGCCCCAGGTCAGCCTTGAAACCGGACGTGTGGTCGGGATGGAAGCGCTGGTACGGTGGAATCATCCGCGAAAGGGCCTGCTCTCCCCTGGAGAGTTCATTCCGGTTGCTGAAGATAGCGGACTTATAGTTCCGCTCGGGGAATGGGTGCTTCGTACAGCATGCCAATATAATAAAAAATGGCAGATGGACGGGTATGAGCCTGTATGTATTTCGGTTAATTTATCCATGCGGCAATTCCGGCAGCATAACCTGGCCGAGAAGGTGGATTGTATTTTGCAGGAAGTGGGCTTGGATGCCAAATATTTGGAGCTAGAGGTTACCGAAAGCATGACCTTTGATATCGACACCGCCTTTGATCAACTGCACAGGCTGAAGCGGTTGGGCGTTCATATTAGCATTGATGATTTCGGTACAGGCTACAGCTCATTGAATTATTTAAAGACACTGCCGATCGACCGGCTTAAAATCGATCGTTCCTTCGTAAAAGAAGTGATGCTCGACGGAAACGGCGCGGCAATTGTTTCAACGATTACAACGATGGCTCATCACCTCAAACTGAAAGTGACGGCTGAAGGTGTGGAAAGTCAGGAGCAGCTTGAATTTCTCAAGCTCCAGAACTGTCATGAGGGGCAAGGGTACTTATTCAGTAAACCTGTTCCTGCCAGGCTGTTCGAGCGTCGCTTCCTTACCCGGTTTGCCGGGTAAGGCGGCGGAGCTTTTAATTTTAGTTTTTATCACGCAGGAGAATGGCTGATTGGAATGCTGTTTGTAATAAATTTGCTGTTGCATTGATCTATCAGAAGTGGTATATTTATTTTTGTCTTCACAAGTGAGTAACAAACTCTGTTGAAGCTTCGGGACGTAGCTCAGCTTGGTAGAGCACCTGGTTTGGGACCAGGGGGTCGCATGTTCAAATCGTGTCGTCCCGACCATATTTCATTTTACAATGCAGCTATAAATGCGGGTGTAGTTCAATGGTAGAACTTTAGCCTTCCAAGCTAATAGCGTGGGTTCGATTCCCATCACCCGCTCCATATGTAAACAATAACTGCCTCTGGCAGTTTTTTTGATTTTTTAGGCTTTAGCCAGTTGAGTGCGTGAAACGCGCGAAACAAAAAACGACCCGCTATGCGGGTGGAGGGTTCGTTAATGATCTTTGAGAAGCATGCGAAGTTAAAGTATAAATATGGGAATCGAAAAAGTGAAAGTGACAGATAACACTGAGTCTGAACAGATTTGTGGTCAGGCTAGCGTCTTTAGGCGCAGTTTGGCAACAGGGGGCTATATCCCAAGAGCAAACCACCCTTTGAACGGGTGGTCATGATTTAATTACCCGAAAATTACAGTGAAAGCCCCAGTCCTGAAAATACCGCCTATATTGCCCTTCACCCTGCAGAACATTTACAGATTTCTGCATCCTATACGAAGTATTTACGAATGGCCACGCAGTCACGCTGGAAAACCACGTAACTTCGGTTTTGGAGAATGTTATTCCTTACAAAGATTGGATTCTGTTGTTTGATTCTAGCTATGATGAACGTAAACAAAAGACAGCCCTCCACATTGCTACATCTCGTAGGTTAAAATGGAAAGTGGAAAGACCAACCATTTCAGAGCTACATAGCAAAGGAGAGCTGATACTATGCAGTCTATCACAAAATTCGTCGGTTTAGATGTATCCAAAGAAAAAATTTCGGTGGCCATTGCGGATTCAACCGGGGAAGCCCCTCGCTATTACGGGAGCATTCCACATTCGGCGGCGGCACTTCGTAAACTCATCAAAGAACTGGGGCCAGCCGATCCCCTT
>NZ_KB907269.1 GCF_000381905.1 Paenibacillus fonticola DSM 21315
CCCTCATGCGAGAAAGCAAATTATCCGGTATTAGCTAACGTTTCCGCTAGTTATCCCGAGCATAGGGGCAGGTTGCCTACGTATTACTCACCCGTCCGCCGCTAGGTGATTTCGGAAGCAAGCTTCCAAAATAACCTCGCTCGACTTGCATGTATTAGGCACGCCGCCAGCGTTCGTCCTGAGCCAGGATCAAACTCTCCAATAAAGTTCGGATAAGTGCTCTTGCCCGAAAGCAAGAGGCGCTCCATCCGATTATCGAATAAGCTGATAGCTCATTTTGAATCTGACGAGATCAGATTTATATCTGACTCTATTATTTAGATTTCACTTGCGTGAAACCCGCTCACTCGTTGTTCAGTTTTCAAAGATCAACTTCGTTTCTTGCATGTGCCGTTGTTTCAGCGGCAACTCTTATAATATAACATCTGCTGCGAATAATTGCAAGAGTTTTTTTAAAAATATTTTTAAAGTTTCAAGTTCAACTCTTTCAGTTATCGTACAGCAAGGAATACTATATCCTATTTTCTATTTAAAAAGCAAGCCTAGGAAAGAACTTCCTCAATATACAAACTAGTATCCTGCATTAAATTAATAATTTCGCCATTTACCGATACCATGGGCCGGGTAGGATGATTACGATCGGAGAATACAATTTCCCCTGTCATATCATTGTTGAGGCGTACTTTCATTCCGTTATGGAACTGCGTTACCTTCTCGACAAAGGTTTGTACGATACTCGGATCCAACTTGCCGAATGCTTCGGATTTTATCTGCTCCAATACTAAATACGGCGATTGCGCCTTGCGATATCTGCGGTTCAAGGTCATGGCATGAAATATATCTGCTACCGCTACGATCCTCGCATATATATGAATCTTATCTCCCGTCAAGTGGAAAGGATAACCCGAACCATCCATTTTCTCATGATGCTGCAGGGCAGTCAGACGAACTCCCTCATTAATGGCGGACGTTTTCCGAAGCTGTTTATATCCATAGGTCGTATGCATGCGCATTTCTTCAGCTTCGCTCTCTGACAGCGTATCGGGATTGTAAAAAATCCGCGGATCCACTTTCGTATTCCCAATGTCATGCAGCAATCCGGCAAAAGCGACCTGCATCCAATCCTTCTGCGGCAGGCCATACCACTGGGCAAGCAAATAAGAAGTCATCGAGGAGAGGATGGCATTATGGTACAGATAGTCATATTCGTTCATATTTCGTGGCGTAAACGTCAATACTTTGTAATGTTTCATTTGACCGGTCAAAGCCTCCAACTGACGACGCAGCTCATAGATCGGCAAATCGGCTGCTAATACAGACTGAAAGGCGCTTTTCGTCAAATGAAGCATACGGTCATATTCCTGATGAAGTGCACTTACCGATAAAGAAAGCTCTGCTTCCGGATGAGCTGCATCGGATTTTGTTGAAGCGGCTTGCGATTGGTTTCCCGTTTCTGGAGCTGGAGAAGCTGCCTGCGAATTTTTCGCAGAAGCAGGTGATTTCTCGATCTCTACCTCCTGAATTAGAAAAGCGCTTAAAATATCCAAATCCCTCGGCAGCAGTACCTTCCCTTTTTGCAATAAAAGACCGCCTAAAGGACTATAGACGTGGTTTACAATTTTAAATCCAGGTTTAAGTTCTGCTACAGGGATGCTGGTCATTTGCATTCTCTCCTCAAAATTCGCTTTTATAGCGTATTTCTTCTGCTCTTAATATGAATTCTTAATATGAATTAGACTTAGTACTATTGTCATTATAGTATGACCGTAAATACCCAACAATCTCCTTTTTGTAAAAACGCTCTAAAAAAAGAATTTTGCTTAATCGTGTATTGTAGCAGATAACTTCAATTCTCGTATATTCAAGTCGTTTGGCGCTCAACAAGGCGGTAACTTAATTGCGGAAGTTCTAAGCATTCGTCACCGATGATGTTCCATATATGATAAAAGGCATTCTGCGCCTGCTCTTTGATAGGATTATGAACGGTCGTTATGGCTAGTGAGGCCGATAACTCTGTATCGTCAAAGCCGACTATCGCCAGTTGGCCAGGGATAGCCAGGTGTTGGCGGCGAGCCTCGTTCAGCATGCCTGCGGCTGCATAGTCGTTAGAGCAAAGAACGGCTGTGGGAGCCTCCTTCATGGCGGAGAGCGAACGCCAAGCTTTTTCTCCGTCAAGCATTCCGTAAACCCCATAACGATACCATTCTGCTCTGATCGGCAAGCCGTGCTGCTTCATCATGGATTCATATGCCAGCCTGCGGCTTCTCGTATTCAAACTGTCCGGTCTGCCAAATATATTGGCAATTTGGGTATACCCTTTCTCCAGCAAGCGGGCAAGCCCCAGCTTGTACCCTTCACCTTGATCCATCGCGATGGAAGAAATTTGGCCTCTCCGCATACGCTGCCACGCTATAATAGGCCCATATTTGCAATAAGCAGACAGCTTTCCCGGATCATTGACACAGGTAATAATCAATAAGCCATCTACCCGTTTGCTTCGCAAATCTTCAAAGGCCTGCATCTCTTTCGTTTTATCCCCTTGAGAAGTGTAAATAAGAGTTTGAAACCCATAACCTACAGCAGTTTTTATAAAATGATCCAAAAAGGAAACCGTAATTTCATGAAGCGCCACAATGACGATGCCGATTTGATTCGTCCGGCCCTTCGACAGCGCTACGGCGTTCCGGTTAGGGGCATAGTCGAGCTGCTTCATAATTGTTAAAATTTTGTCTCGCGTTTCTTTGTTCACGTTAGGTGAATTGTTGATGACTCTTGACACTGTTGCCCTGGAGTAACCGGATAATAACATGATCTGTTTGAACTTTGACATGTAAATATCCCTTTCTCAAAAGTTAAGTTGACATGTAACCCGTTCCAACAATTACGATGAAATCAAGTCTTATCTAGTGTAGCATAAATCCAAAAATTCGAATGGGGTGCAGTAAATGAACAAGAACAACGGATTAGAAATTAATTTCCCGGAAGATTTTCTGTGGGGAGGAGCTGTCGCGGCCAATCAACTGGAGGGTGCTTATAATAAAGATGGCAAAGGTTTATCCACGCAGGACATTATGCCGAATGGAATAGCCGGGCCAATCACGGAAGCTCCGACACCTGACAATATGAAGCTGGTTGGCATCGATTTTTACCACCGTTACAAGGAAGATATCAAACTGTTCGCGGAAATGGGCTTTAAAGTGTTCCGGACCTCTATCGCCTGGTCACGCATTTTTCCACAAGGGGACGAGACGGAGCCGAACGAAAAGGGGCTGCAATTTTACGACGATTTGTTCGACGAATGTTTGAAATACGGCATTGAACCGCTAGTGACTTTGTCCCACTATGAAACCCCGCTGCATCTTGCCAAACAATATGACGGCTGGGTCAACCGGAAGCTGGTGGATTTCTACAAACGTTATGTTTCCACCGTATTCCGCCGTTACAAAGGAAAAGTGAAATACTGGCTGACCTTTAATGAGATCAACTCTATTCTGGAAGCCCCATTTATGAGCGGGGGCATTTACACGCCAAAGGAAAAACTGAGTAAACAGGATCTTTATCAAGCTGTCCACCACGAATTAGTAGCCAGTGCTGCTGCGGTCAAGCTCTGTCATGAGATCGATCCGCAGGCCAAAATTGGCTGCATGATATTGAGCATGCCCACCTATCCACTGACGCCGAACCCCGATGATATCATTAAGGTCATGGAGTTCGAACACCGGAACTATTTCTTTGGAGATGTGCACGCCCGGGGCGTTTATCCGGGATACATGAAACGTTACTTCAGAGAAAACGGTATAGAGATCAAGTTCGAGCCTGGCGACGAGGAAATTTTACGGCACACGGTTGATTTTATCTCCTTCAGCTATTATATGAGCATTTGCCAGACCGCTGATCCAGAGAAAAAGGCTGCCGGCGAAGGGAATTTGCTTGGCGGTATCCCTAACCCTTATCTGCAAGCCAGCGAATGGGGATGGCAAATTGATCCGCAAGGTCTGCGCGTTGTGTTGAACGACTATTATGACCGTTATCAAAAACCGCTATTTATTGTTGAAAACGGTCTGGGCGCGGTCGATGAACTAATCGTAAACGAAGCGGGAGAGAAAACGGTGGAAGATGACTATCGCATTAATTATTTGAATGATCACCTGGTTCAGGTAGCGGAAGCTATTGCCGATGGCGTGGATGTAATGGGCTATACGTCCTGGGGCTGCATTGATCTGGTCAGTGCTTCGACAGCACAGTTGAAGAAGCGTTACGGCTTTATTTATGTAGATCGTCATGATGATGGCTCGGGTACGTTGGAGCGTTACCGTAAAAAATCGTTCCACTGGTATAAGGAAGTTATCGCAACGAACGGAAAAAGCCTGAAGCGGTAATCCACCCCAAGAAAATAGTATGCGATCAGCAGACAGACTTCAATCAGCAAACAGTTCTGTTCAGCAGAGTAGGCGCCGTGATCAGCGGTAGCTTCTTGTGATATCAAAAAGTTTTAACTGTGTCCCTTGTACTTTCTGATTCCATCAAAAAAAACGCCCGAAGACAGATTTCTGGCAAATGCCAGCCGTTCTTCGGGCGTTTCTGCTATTTATTCCTCGGAATGATCCGAGTCTGTATCGGAATCCACTTCATTCGCTTCTGCCTGCTGGCTTGAATCCGTCGACTCCCCATTTACTGAACCTTCCAGGTAATCGCCGTTTTCATCGTCCTCGTTCTCCGTCTCTTCGCTCTTGTCCGAACGGCAAACCGTAGCTACGGCATCATCTTCACGAATGTTAATCAGCTTCACGCCCTGCGTGTTACGGCCCATGGTCGAGATGCCTTCCATGCTCGTACGGATGAGCGTTCCGCTGCTGGTAATAATCATCAGATCCTCTTCATCTTTAACTACTTTGAGGCCGACGACTTGACCGTTCTTCTCCGTGACATTGATCGTCTTGATCCCTTTGCCGCCCCGGCTTTGAATCCGGTATTCGGAGACAGGGGTCCGTTTACCGTAACCCTTCGTCGTGACGATCAGAATATCCTGATCAGGAACGATGACATCCATGCCGATCAGCTTATCTTCTCCATCAAGCGTGATCCCCTTAACCCCGGTAGCTGCTCTGCCCATAGAACGAACATCGCTTTCCGGGAAGCGGATGGACATTCCTTGAGCCGTACCCATGATGAGCTCTTGCTCCCCATCCGTGAGTCTTACATCAATAAGGGTATCGTCTTCACGCAAATTGACAGCAATCAGTCCGCCCTTGCGAATGTTGATGTAGTCCTCGAGCGGCGTCTTCTTCACGATACCTTGACGTGTCGCAAAGAACAGATATTTATCCTCATCAAATTTCTCCACGGGAATTACCGCATTTACCGTTTCCCCTTGTTCGATTTGAATCAGGTTAATAATCGGTGTTCCCCGCGCGGTCCGGCCGAGTTCAGGTATTTCATAGGCCTTCAGGCGATACGCCTTGCCTCGGTCCGTAAAGAACATCAGATAATGGTGAGTATTCGTTACGAACAAATGCTCGACGAAATCATTATCCTTTGTATCCATTCCGACGACGCCCCGTCCACCGCGCTTTTGACTGCGATAGGTCGTAACCGGCAGACGCTTAATATATCCGGTGTGCGTAATCGTAATGACTACTTCCTCCTGCGGGATCAAGTCTTCGTCAAGAATGCTCTCCGCGCCGATCGTGATTTCCGTCCGGCGTGCATCGGCAAAGCGATCGCGAATTTCCTGCAGCTCGTCGCTGATGATTTGCAGAACGAGAGCTTCGTTCGCTAGAATCTCGCGATATTCGGCGATTTTCTGAAGAAGCTCATTGTACTCTTCCTCGATCTTCTCGCGCTCCAAACCTGTCAGACGCTGCAGACGCATGTCGAGGATCGCTTGCGCTTGCTCCTGACTCAGACCGAACCGTTCCATCAACCCTGTACGGGCAATTTCGGTTGTCCGCGATCCGCGAATGAGGGCAATTACCTCATCCAAATGATCCAGAGCAATTCGTAATCCTTCTAAAATATGAGCGCGTGCTTCCGCTTTTCGAAGCTCGAATTCTGTCCGGCGGCGAATAACTTCCACCTGATGTTGCAAATAATGTTGAAGTACTTCCTTAAGCGTCAAAATTCTCGGCTCGTTGTTCACGATCGCAAGCATGTTGATGCCGAAAGTACTTTGCAATGACGTATGCTTATATAAATTGTTCAGCACGACATTCGGATTGACGTCGCGGCGCAGCTCGATAACTACGCGCATCCCGTTACGGTCGGATTCGTCCCGCAAATCGGTAATGCCGTCGATCTTCTTCTCTCTCACGAGCTCAGCGATCTTCTCTACCAGCCGGGCTTTATTGACCTGGTAAGGAAGCTCGTCCACGATAATGCGTGCTTTATTGTTATTCTCTTCAATCGTCGTTCTCGCTCGCATTGTAACCGAGCCGCGGCCCGTTGTATAGGCTTGGCGAATGCCGGAGCGGCCCATAATATACCCTGCGGTCGGGAAATCCGGACCTTGAATATAATCCATCAGCTCGATCGAATCGATATCCGGGTTCTTGATCATCGCTTGAACCCCATCGATGACTTCGCCTAAGTTATGCGGGGGAATATTCGTAGCCATCCCTACTGCGATTCCGGATACGCCGTTAACGAGCAAGTTCGGATAACGTGCCGGAAGCACAACCGGCTCGTGCTCCTCCCCGTCGTAGTTCGGCATGAAGTCGATTGTATCTTTATTAATATCGCGCAGCATCTCCATAGCTATTTTGGACAGGCGCGCTTCCGTATAACGCATTGCTGCGGCAAAATCACCGTCAATGGAACCAAAGTTTCCGTGGCCTTCTACAAGCATATAGCGCATTGAGAAATCCTGTGCCATCCGAACCATCGTCTCGTATACCGCCGAATCACCATGCGGGTGATATTTACCGATTACTTCACCGACGATTCTCGCCGATTTCTTATACGGCTTATCGGGATACATGCCAAGCTCGGACATCGCATACAGGATACGGCGATGCACCGGCTTCAAACCATCCCTAACATCTGGCAGAGCACGGCTGACAATAATGCTCATCGCGTAATCCATAAAGGATTCGCGCATTTCCACATTAATGTCCCGATCTACGATTTGCGAAAATTTTTCTTCCGCCATGCTGGACCTCCTTCAAATTCTATCCAAATGCCTATGCTCGGGAAATACCTAGAATAAACCGGTAAGCCACTAGTACTTATTATATTACTTTCACATTTTAAGCACAATTAAACGTATTTGATTTCCCGGTTATCTTCCCGAACCAAGCACCTTTAAAAAAATGGTGATGTGTCCACTCCCATTCAAACTTCTGCTCATATACTACGGATATAGGCATTTTCTTTTACACGTCAATGAACTAACAAGATTCCCACATCTCATAATTATATCATTTTTTATCTCTTCTGTCCTATGTTTTCATCCCTGAAGAAAATGTACGACAAGTGCTCAGGAAAGGAAGGAATATTACTTGGCCATTCAACGTATTGCAAGCAAATGGGAAAAAACAAAAGTTTTGAAACAAGGAGAGCATCTTGTGCCGTATATTCCAGACACCCGCAGATACTCTCTCGCTCAGCTTAAAGATATGTTAGGCGCATACCAGATGGTATACATTAAACCAGACTGCGGAACTTACGGCATAGGGGTGATGTGTGCTGAAATAGAGAAAGATGAGATCGACAATAACAAAGCGCCGCAATACAATCTCAAATATGGTACCCATAGCGAAGGTCATCAAAGCATAGAACATCTGCATAGGTCCATCAAAGATAAAATCGGATCAAAGTCATATTTAATCCAAAAAGGGATTGATCTGTTAACCTATAAGCATCGAAAATTCGATCTTCGCGCCCTAGTTCAAAAAACGCCTCATAACACTTGGGAAACTACAGGATTCATCGGCCGCGTAGCCGCCCCGCACAAAATCGTTACCAACCATCACAGCGGGGGGACAGCTTTGCCGATAGAAGAATTGTTAGGCCCCCATTTGGCTCCTCCACAGTTCGCGAATCTTTACAAGGAAATGAAGAGTCTCGGCGTACAAGCAGCATCACAGCTATCGCGCAAATATCCCAAACTCAAGGAAATAGGCCTTGATCTGGCGATTGACGAACAGTTTCGGATTTGGATATTGGAAGTAAACACGAAACCGGCTCTCTTTCCCTTCAAATGGCTGGAGGACAAAGGCGTTTATAAAAAGGTGCGCCGCTATGCGGTCGCTTATGGACGGCTGAAATCCGCTAAATAGGACCCCCAGTATACAAGCGTACAAAAAAGACCTCGTCAAATAACGAGGTCCTTTAACATGGATGACAAACTATTTCGCTGCCATTTGTTTAATCTATTTCCTAAATGTCAAGATTTGTAACATATTTAGCATGCTCATGAATAAAATCGCGGCGCGGCTCCACGTTGTCCCCCATCAGTGTATCGAAGATCGCATCTGCCTGGATCGCATCGGAGATGGACACCTGCTGCATCGTACGGCTCTCGGGATCCATCGTCGTCTCCCATAGCTGCTCGGCATTCATCTCGCCAAGCCCCTTATAGCGCTGTACGTTAAATTTAGCATTCTCGCCAAACTCAGCAATAATCTCATCGCGCTCCCGTTCTGAGCCAGCATACCGGACGACTTTGTTGCGCTCGATTTTGAAGAGCGGCGGCTGGGCGATATAAATATAACCGACCTCAATCAGCTTCCGCATATAGCGGAAGAAGAACGTCAGCAGTAAAGTGCGGATATGCGCGCCATCGACGTCGGCATCGGTCATAATGATAACTTTATGATACCGCGCCTTGGAAATATCAAATTCTTCGCCGATTCCGGTACCGAGCGCCGTAATGATCGCCCGAATTTCGGCATTGCCCAGAATACGATCCAGTCGCGCTTTCTCCACGTTCAAAATTTTACCGCGCAGCGGCAGTATCGCCTGGAAATGACGATCCCGCCCTTGCTTGGCAGATCCGCCAGCAGAGTCCCCTTCGACGATGTACAGCTCGCTGATCGAAGCATCCTTGGAGGAGCAATCCGCCAGCTTGCCCGGCAAGGCGCTTACCTCCAGCGCACTCTTGCGCCGCGTCAGCTCGCGCGCTTTACGGGCAGCTTCGCGCGCCCGCGAAGCTTGCAGCGCCTTCTCCAAAATCCGCCGCGATACCGCTGGATTCTCCTCCATAAATTCCTGCAGCTTCTCGGAGAACAACGATTCCACAATACCGCGTACTTCACTGTTTCCTAGCTTTGTCTTCGTTTGCCCTTCGAATTGCGGCTCTGGAATTTTAACGGAAATGATCGCCGTTAAGCCTTCCCGCACGTCATCCCCGGTCAAGTTGGAATCATTGTCTTTAATCATATGATTCTTGCGGGCATAATCGTTAATGATCCGGGTAAGGGCACTCTTAAATCCGGATTCGTGCGTTCCGCCTTCATGCGTATTAATGTTGTTGGCAAAAGAATGAATATTTTCCGTATAGCTATCGTTGTATTGCAGCGATACTTCCACCACAATCATATCCCGTTGTCCTTCGACATAAATCGGCTCTTCATGCAGCGGTTCTCTATTCTGATTCAAAAATTTGACATACTCGATAATCCCGCCTTCATAGTGGAACCTTTCCGATTGACCTGTCCGCTCATCCGTCAGAGACAAATTAATCCCCTTATTCAAAAAGGCCAGCTCACGAATCCGGGAAAGCAAAATATTATAGTCATAGACCGTTGTTTCTGTAAAAACTTCCGGATCGGGGTGAAACGTAGTTTGGGTACCTGTCTTCTCCCCCGCTTCCCCAACGATGCGGATATCATATTGAGGCACTCCGCGTTGGTACTCTTGCATGTATACATGCCCATCCCGGCGGATTTTGACGATAACTTTCTCCGAAAGGGCATTGACGACAGATACGCCTACACCGTGCAATCCGCCGGATACTTTATAACCGCCGCCCCCAAACTTGCCGCCTGCATGCAGAACGGTCATAACTACTTCGAGTGTCGAGCGTTTCAGTTTAGGATGCTCCCCGACCGGAATTCCCCGGCCGTTATCGGTTACAGTAACACTGTTATCCTGGTGCACCGTCACATCGATCGTATCGGCATAACCGGCAAGCGCTTCGTCAATACTGTTGTCCACGACTTCCCATACCAAATGATGCAAACCCCGGGAACTAGTCGAGCCAATATACATACCTGGCCGCTTACGGACGGCCTCCAGGCCTTCGAGCACCTGTATCTGACTCTCGTCATACGATTGTTCGTTCATCGACATGCCTTCATTCACCTACTTCTATAGATTCAAATCCCCGCCATATGGGGCAGCTAGACTGCAAAGGAAATGTTCGCTTTCTTCTTTAGCGTTGCGGAAGAGATGGGGGAGTAAAACACCGTGCTTTTTGTAACTACGATAGATTTGGCTTCTTCCTCTCCGATGCGCAGCACTTTTTTCTCCTTCATTGCATGACTGACGAACTGCTTGGAAATTTTCGATGATTTCTCAATCGAAATATCGAAGATCGCAACCAGCTCCGAAGAGAAAATGACCCTCTCGCCGCCTAAATGAATATACATCTCATTCCTCCGCTCAATTATGAATTGATTTTTCCTTCCTGGACATGAAAAATGCTGGCGTCCTGCAGCCGGCTCGCATTAATGCTTTCAATGCCCGTCGCTGTAATGAACGTCTGCACTTTACTCTGAAAAGTCTCGATCAACTGCGTCTGCCGATAAGGATCCAGTTCAGACAGCACATCATCCAGCAGAAGGATCGGGTATTCGCCAATCTCCTCATGAATGAGCTCGATTTCAGCCAGCTTCAACGATAAAGCCGTCGTCCTTTGCTGTCCCTGGGAGCCGTACACCTGGGCTTCATTGCCATTGATATAGAAAGCCAAATCATCGCGGTGCGGCCCGGAAAGCGTCATGCCACGACGGATCTCCTGATCTTTCATTTGTGATAACTTTATCATAAATTGCTGCATTAGGACAGCTTCATCTTCTTCATCCGCTTCCCCAAAGGAGGGTAAATAGGTTAATTCCAGCTTTTCTAGGCCTCCGGTAATGCCTTGATGGATCTGTTCCGCCCATTTTTGCAGCTTTCTTATAAATTGTTTCCTCTTTTTGATAATTTTAACACCATGCTCGGCAAGCTGCTCATTCCATATTTCCAGCATTACGCCCATTTCTGGCCCGGCTCCCCACGCCTGCTTCAGCAGGTTGTTTCTTTGCATAAGCACCTTCTGGTATTGCTGAAGATGGAACAAATAGCTTGGCTGAACCTGGCCGATCTCCATATCGAGAAAGCGCCGGCGAATACCCGGCGTGCCTTTGACGATTTCCAAATCTTCTGGGGCAAACATAACGACGTTCAGTGTACCGATGAAATCGCTGAGCTTCCGCTGCTCCAAACCGTTTATTTTCGCTCTCTTGCCTTGCGGCGATAAGCGGAGCTCCAGATTGACGGCCCCATATTTCTTCTCCACTTGTGCCGATACAACGGCATGGTCACTGCCGAAGGCGATCAGCTCTTTGTCCTTCGTTGTGCGGTGGGATTTGGTTAAAGCAAGGACAAGAAGCGATTCGAGCAGATTCGTTTTCCCTTGGGCGTTACGACCGATCAGCAGATTAACATGACCGAATTCCCCCAAATCGAGGCTCTCGTAATTCCGGTAATGCTCCACACGCAAATGATTTACATACATGCGGATATGAGCCCCCTTATTTCCCGCTGTTCCCGGATGAAGCCATCATCCAAGAGCAGTTCAGGGACCTTATGGCTTAGCAACTTGAAAAACACCGCATCCCTCTACTTCAACCGTATCCCCAGAGTACAGCTTACGGCCGCGCCGTTCTTCGGGCGCACCGTTAACCTTTACGGCATTATCCTGCAAAAGCGCTTTGGCCATGCCCCCTGTTGATACGCAATCCGCCAGCTTCAAAAATTGATCCAGCTTAATGTACTCGGTCGATATCGCGATTGTCTTCATTTTTCGTTTCTTCCTTTCTTTCCTCGTCATCACCGCTTGAAGGCCTGTTCTGCCCCGGCGATTAATTCGTTGTGCGGTAAGGGAGAATGAGGTACAGGCTTTGGCTCTCATCCAAAGGCTTAATAATGATCGGGCTCATCGCGCCTGTAAAGCCGATATGCAGCTGCTGGCTCTCCACCACTTTGAGTACGTCCAGCATATACTTCGAGTTAAAAGAAATTCGCAGCGGTTCTCCCTCAAAACGAGCAACCTCGAGTTGTTCTGTCACCTTCCCAAGCTCCGATGAGCTGGAGGAAATTTCAATCGTTCCATCGTCCAGCGTTTGCAGGCGCACGATATTTGTCTTCTCTTCACGAGACAGCAAATAGGCCCGGTCAATGGAATCACTCAATTTTTTTGTATCCAGCACGAGTTCTGTTTTGTAATTTGTGGGAATAATTTTGGATGTATCGGGATAAGTTCCGTCTAAAATACGAGAATAGAACAATATTCGGTCAATTTTAAATAAAACCTGATTATCGGCAACTACGATTTCGACCATTGTATTTTGATCGGGAACAATTTTGCTTAATTCATTCAATGTTTTGCCTGAAATGACGATGTTGCTGAAACGAATATCATCCGCATCGTTCAATGAAGCTGTACGGCTGGCTAGACGGTGACGGTCCGTCGCCACGAATTTGAATTGGTTGTCGCTTAAATTCCATAATACTCCGGTTAGAATCGGTGAAGTCTCATTGACGGAAATGGAAAATGCCGTTTGCTTGATCATATTTTTGAGCAGGTCACCGGGAATCGTAATAATTTGATCCTCTTCAATGCTAGGAAGAACAGGGAATTCTTCCGGATCCAATCCAACCATCTGAATATCCGTTGAACCGGAGCGGATTAAAGTTTGGAAGCCTTCCTTAACCTCCATCTCAATTTCTTGGGAAGGAAGCTTCTTAATAATTTCCACGAAAAATTTAGCGGGCAGTACAACACTGCCGGAGCGTTCTACCTGCACGATTTGTTTGTCATGATCTTCCGCAGGAATAAAAGCCTGGATCGATATATCCGTGTCGCTCGCAGTTAAAGTCATGCCTTGAAAATTTACCTCTAGCTTGATGCCCGTCAAAATAGGTATGGTGGTCCGGCTGGAGATCGCTTTGGATACATGCTGGATAGATTCGTTTAGTTCATGCTTAAGAATGCGGATTTTCATAACTTCAACTCCTAAAAATTTTATGTAACAAGAACGGTATAAATGTTCAACTCAAAAAAAGTAATAAGCGTCGTCCGATAAGCATACATTATTTTATATCGACATAAAGCTCGTACAATTTGGCAGTCAGGTGCTGTTTGATCATTCACGGCATAGGCCGCTTATATGATGATGTATATCTTTTAATTATATAGAAGAAGTAGTAGGGGCACTGAATATGTGGATAACACACATAATGATATGAAATCAAGCCTATCCACATGTGTATAGAATGTGCATAGGCTTCGAGCTTATTCAGGATAAGTTTTTAATTTTTTCGATCAGGTTATTCACAACTTTATATAAGTCCTGGTCTGTTTTCAATGCTTGGGATATTTTTTCATGCGCATGAATTACGGTAGTATGATCGCGGCCCCCGAAAGCGTCGCCGATTTTCGGCAGCGAGAAATCTGTCAGCTCCCGGGATAAGTACATGGCAATTTGCCGCGGAAATGCGATAGCTTTCGTACGTTTGCGCGCTTTGAAATCTTCCATTTTCAAATTGTAATATTCGCCGACTTTTTGCTGTATATCTTGAATGGTAATCATTTTTGGACGGCTCGATGGGATAATATCTTTCAGCGCTTCAGCGGCTAGATGGGTAGTTACGTCCTGATTGATCAGTGAGGAGTAAGCGACAACCCGTATTAATGCCCCTTCAAGCTCTCTGATGTTCGTATCGATCTGGTTGGCAATATACATCATCGCTTCGTTTGGAATATCCAAATTTTCAGCCTTGGCTTTCTTGCGCAGAATAGCGATTCTTGTCTCCAGGTCCGGCGGCTGGATATCGGTAATCAGTCCCCATTCAAACCGTGACCTAAGCCGTTCCTCCAACGTTGGAATTTCCTTTGGCGGCCGGTCGCTGGAAATAATAATTTGCTTGCGCTCTTCATGCAGCGCATTGAAGGTATGGAAAAACTCCTCCTGTGTCGATTCCTTCCCGGCCAAAAACTGAATGTCATCAATGAGCAAAATATCAATGTTCCGGTATTTGTTCCGGAAGCTTTCCGCCCTGTTATCCCGGATAGAGTTAATGAATTCATTTGTAAATTTCTCGGAAGAAATATAAACGACTTTACTGCTTGGACTATGCTCCAGAATGTAGTGTCCAATCGCATGCATGAGGTGGGTTTTGCCTAAGCCTACGCCGCCATATAGGAACAGCGGATTGTAAGCCCGGGCTGGCGCCTCTGCGACAGCAAGCGATGCGGCATGGGCAAACCGGTTGCCTGATCCAATAACGAAGGTGTCAAACGTATATTTCGGATTCAGCATATGGGAGACAGTTTCCTCTATAGCAACGGGGGCGGGAGTCTCTTTTTGCTTCTGCGTTTGCTCCGCTGGTGCTGATTCCTCGATGACGAAAGAGACGTCGACTTGTTTGTCGAGATATTCATATACGGTCGTCGCCACCAGTTTCGTATATCGGCTCTCCAGCCATTCTACGGCGAAGGTGGTCGGAGCGGAAATGACGATCGATTGTTCGGTAAGCGATACTACTTTGGTAGCTTTGAACCAGGTATCGAAGCTCGGTTTGCTTAGCTTGGTATTAATGATGGATAAAATATGTTGCCATATTTCGGAGGTATGGCTGTCCACAGACTGTCACTCCTTTTAAATCTCACTTTGTGGCTTGAGCCATGAGGATCGGGTCGAAAAAAGCATAAATAAAGGGGAGCGTTATCCCCATTAGTCAGAAGGCTATGATAATTATAAACGTGGATAAAACTGAATTGTTCACAATCTTATCCACAGCCTGTTGATAATTATGTTATTAACCAGAGATATTCACAACAAAAAGTAATCTAATCATAGCAAAATAAGCCTTGTATTTCAATGATCGACTCCAAATTATCCACAAATTCAATAACTTGTGTATAATTTTAATTCACACCACTATATATTGTTTATAAATTGTTTAATATTCGACATTTTGAGTGGAATATCGCTAAAAATTATACACAGGTTGTTAAAGTATAGGTAGAACTTTGTAGAATAGATCCCCTAAGAAAATTTGTGAATAACTATTGAAATCTATTTTTGACCTTTGTATGTTGACCTTTTGATGGTAAGGAAAAGACACGCCTGAACAGGGCGAACCTGAATACAGCAAACCAGAACAGGGCAAATGAGAAATGGGAGGAAGGAGAAAGGGAGGGAAGGCAAGCGGCGAGGATGACAATAATAAAAGGGAATGGGGGGAGGAAGCTCAGATCCTCGCACCCAAACCCATTCAATTGAAGCCTCTTTTTTAAACAGAATTATTGATGCATCTTTAAGCAGCTTAAGAAATTGTTTTATCGGAGACGCCGCGAGGCGTTTTTTTTGCTTAAGGTATCAGATTTTTCTTATTGTTTACTGCTGTTTTTTTGGAAACGGGCAATCGCCTCATAATCCTCCTCCAGCTTGCGCGAAATCCGAATATAGATCGGAAGCAGCTCCTTGTAAATCGCCGCATTGTCTTTATTCGGGATATGCTCGTAAGTTTCCCCGATCATTTCTTTGACGACGTCGAAGGAATCGATTTTGCCGAGAGCGTACAGGCCAAGAATGACTGCTCCGAGGCAGGAGCTTTCTATGCTTTCCGGAATAACGACCTTTTGGTCGAAAATATCGGCCATCATTTGCCTCCACAGCGGTGAACGGGCGAAGCCGCCAGTCGCTTGGATTTTGCACGGCACCCCGATTTGCTCCTCCATTGCTAGCAGAACCGTATACAGGTTGTAGATAACGCCCTCTAATACGGCGCGGATCATATGCTCCTTCTGGTGGTTCAGCGTCAAGCCAAAGAAAGAGCCTCTGGCGTTAGAATTCCAAAGCGGCGCCCGTTCTCCGGACAGGAAGGGGTGAAATAACAATCCGTCAGAGCCCGGAGTTACCCGTTCTGCAATTCGCGTTAATACGTCATAGGGGCTGATGCCCAGCCGGTTGGCTGTTTCGACTTCCGAAGCGGCAAACTGATCCCGCACCCAGCGGAAAATCACGCCGCCATTGTTCACAGGGCCGCCGATAACCCAATGTTTATCGGTTAGCGCGTAACAGAAAATTCGGCCTTTCGGATCCAACACAGGCTGATCCACTACCGTGCGGATCGCCCCGCTGGTGCCGATGGTGACAGCAACGACGCCGGGGTCAATCGCATCTACTCCCAGATTGGACAGCACGCCGTCGCTTGCGCCGATCACAAAAGGGGTAGAAGGGGAAAGTCCCATTTCTTTGGCATAGGCTGCAGAAAGCCCTTGAATCACATGCGTGGTAGGGACGAGCTGGGACAACTGGTCCGGTGTAATTCCGGCCAGCGCAAGAGCTTCATCGTCCCAATCGAGCTGCTGCAAATGGAGCAGGCCTGTGGCCGACGCAATCGAATAGTCGACGATATACTGTTGAAACAGCTTGTAAAATACATATTCTTTAATAGAAATAAACTTATATGCCGCATTAAATACATCTGGATGATCATGGCGAAGCCACATCAATTTGGTGAGCGGCGACATCGGATGGATGGGCGTTCCGGTACGCATGTAAATGTCGTGGCCGCCCAGGTTATTTTTTAGGCGGTTTGACCATTCCGCACTGCGATTGTCCGCCCAGGTTAGACAGCGCATTAAAGGCTGGCCGTCCCGGTCGACGGGAATGACGCTGTGCATAGCCGAGCTGAAGGAGACAAGCATAATATTTTCCGGGGCAACCAGGCTTTTTTTCATGACATGTTTCACCGCACTGATGACGGCTGCAAAAATTTCCTCTGGATCTTGCTCCGCTATGTCTGCGGAAGGCGTATATAGCGGATATTCTTCATTGGCGGAAGCTATTATGTTGCCGTTGTCTTCAAATAAGACAGCCTTTGTACTTGTCGTGCCAATGTCTATTCCGATCATACAGGATAATTTGGCCATATGTATCATCCTCTCTTAGGATATACCCTATTTATTTAGGTTCCATTCAATAATCAGTTTATCGAAGGAGAAATTTAAAGTATAGTGCTGGCGATGAGTATAAATGCCAGACCAGCGACGGAAAGGATCGTCTCCATCACGGTCCATGATTTCAAAGTTTGCGCTACGGACATGTTGAAAAATTCTTTAACCATCCAGAAGCCGGCGTCATTTACGTGAGACAGCACGATGGATCCGGCACCGGTCGCAAGAACGACCAATTCCACGTTCACGCCGGGGGTAAGGGCCAGAATTGGAGCAACGATGCCCGCTGCAGTGGTCATCGCAACGGTGGCCGATCCCGTCGCTACACGGATCAATGCCGCTACGAACCAAGCGAATACAATAATGTTCACATTAGCTCCCGTGGCGATTTCCGCAATCGCTCCGCCGACGCCACTATTGACCAGCACCTGCTTGAAAGAACCGCCGGCACCGATAATAAGGATGATGGAAGCGATCGGAGCAAGGCACTCATTGGTGAACCGGGACAGATCATGCTTGGTAAATCCGCGGGAGAAGCCCAGGGAGAAGAAAGAGAAAACAACAGCGATGAGGAGCGCCATAATTTCATCTCCAATAAAATGACAAAACAAGGTGATGCTGCTTGTAGCTTCAGGATCGATAATGCTGGCGATCGAACCGGACATCATTAGAATAACAGGCAGCATAATTGTGAAGATGGTTATGCCAAAGCCGGGCAGCTCGCGATCGCCTTTGACGGCAAATTGATCGGCAAGTTCAGCAGGTGGATCAAGCAAGATGCGTTTACCGATAAATTTTCCGAACAATGGACCTGAAATGATCGCTACCGGCAGACCGATCAATAAGGAATATAAAATTGTCTTGCCCAGGTCAGCTCCAAATGCATTTATGGCAATCATGGGAGCCGGGTGGGGAGGAACAAGCCCATGCACCGTTGACAGACCAGCTAAAATAGGGATACCGATATGCAGGAGCGACATTTTCGTTTTCCGCGCTACCGTAAATACAATAGGAATAAGCAAAATGAGACCTACTTCGAAAAATACCGGAATACCGACGATAAAACCGACAATCATCATAGCCCAGTGAACTCTTTTTTCTCCAAACCGGTCGACGAGCGTAGTGGCAATGCGCTCCGCACCGCCGGATTCAGCCATCATTTTACCAAGCATTGTACCTAGACCGATGACGATGGCAATAGTGCTGAGTGTTCCGCCGAGCCCGCTCGTAATCGAATTGACGACTTCCATCGGTTTCATTCCTGCCAGAAGTCCTAGCATTAATGCGGAAATCAGCAGGGTAACGAAAGGATTCCATTTATATTTGGAAATCAATATGACAAGAAAGAGAATCGTAACAAAAGTCCATAATAGTAAAGTGGCGTTGTGACTCATGCCGAACAGGCTGTCCATAAAATACCTCCTAAATAATATGAATGCTGATAAATGATAGGAATATTTTTCTTATAGCGCTTTCAAAACGTTGGATTATTGTATATTAGGAATCTGTATACTTGTCGACAATGTAGATTGAAAAAATAAGGGGATATCAATCCCCTCCATTAATGAATAAGTCTAAACACTTATTGAATACTCTTATGTAGAGTTTGATGTGAATCGGCAAAATACTCTTCAATATGGGCTGAGACGACAGCAGGATCCCTCGTTTCCAGCCCTTGAAGCAATTTACGGTGCTTGTTGATGACGAAATTAATATGCTCTTCCTCTTGGGAAAGTACTTCTTCCGTCGTAATTAGCAATACCGTCTCCACAATTTGCCGGATGCTTAACCACAAGTGCCAAATTCTTGCATGCTTCGCTTCTTTAATAATCAGTTCATGAATGGAGAGATCTTGATATGCAAATTCTACTACATCGCGATGCTTTGCAGCGAGCTGCATTTTGTCGATGATTTGCTGCAGTTGTGAGATGACGGATGTCGGATCCTGCTGAGCGAGACGCTTCCAAGCGAAGCTTTCAATCAGAAATCTTACATCATACAGCTCAGAAATATCGTCAAGCTGCAGCCCGACAACTACAGCTCCCATACGCTGAAGTGTGATTAAACCTTCGCTGGACAGCGTTTTCAATGCTTCTCTGACCGGTGAACGGCTTGTGCCGAAATCGGCCGCAATCCCATTTTCGGACAGAACCTCTCCCGGTTTAATCGTGCCGTTAATTATTTGTAGACGAAGTTCGCAGGCGATCGATTCGCCTAGCGAGTTTCCCTTTAGCCAAGAGGATGGATATTTCATGTCATGGACTCCTATACAAAAAGATACGAATTAATCATAACATGAATGATCCTGCCAGGGTAAGCCTATGATTACTTGCTTTCCACCGCATGTCCGCCAAATTCATTGCGCAGGGCGGCGACGACTTTGCCATGGAAGGTATCAGCATCGAGCGAGCGGTAACGCATGAACAGGGACATCGCAATGACCGGCGCAGCCGCCTGGAAATCAAGCGCCGCCTCGACGGTCCATTTGCCTTCGCCCGACGAGTGCATGACACCGCGAATGTTGTCCAGCTTTGCATCTTTGGAGAAGGCATTCTCGGTCAGTTCCATTAACCACCCGCGTATGACCGAACCGTTGGACCATACTCTGGCCACCTCTTCATAGTTGAAATCAAAGGGGCTCTTGTCCAAAATTTCGAACCCTTCGGCTATCGCCTGCATCATGCCATACTCTATTCCGTTATGGACCATTTTCAGAAAGTGTCCGCTGCCGGTAGGGCCGGCATATAAGTATCCTTTGTCAACAGCAATATCTTTAAAGATGGGTTCGATTTTGCGAAATACAGCCTCATTGCCGCCGATCATGAAGCATCCTCCATGCTCAGCTCCGTTTATCCCTCCAGAAGTGCCGACATCGAAAAAGTGAATGCCCTGTTTCTCTAGTTTCTCAGCCAGCGCAAGCGAATCTTTGTAATACGAATTGCCGCCGTCAATAATGATATCGCCTTCATTTAAAAGTGGGGCTATTCCGTCAATCACCGAGTGAAGAGCCTTCCCGGCGGGAACCATAATCCATACAATACGCGGGCTTGGAAGAGAAGAGATGAACTCTTTTACGCTGAACGCCGGAATTGCTCCATCCAGAGCAGCGTTTTCAACCGAATCCCGGTTCATATCGTAAGCAACTACCTCATGATGACATTGCAGCAGATTGAGTACGAGATGGTAACCCATTTTACCAAGTCCGATCATGCCAAGCTTCATAATCGCATCACTCCTTTAAACAAGTATACTTGTATACAACTTGATATGAATTCATCATACTCTCTCCTTGATGTTCTGTAAATGGATAATTGTTTAATATTTCTTTTCAGCAAAAATACTTTTCCACATGTGCATAACTTTTATTCAATAAGTCAAAATGAAACGCTGTGGACAATTATTGAAACTTCTAAATAAAAAGAAATGCCGGGCCCGGTTGACTTTCGGCAAGGTTGTATGGTTAAATGAAAAAAGGCATTTTCTGCGCGTATAATGAAAATGGTGAATATTGAAGTTAGTCCTGTGAGGGGGTGCAATAAATGAAACCGACTTTCAAACCGAATGTGAGCAAACGTAAAAAGGTTCACGGTTTCCGTAAGAGAATGAGCACGAAGCACGGCCGTAAAATTATAGCTGCTCGTCGTCAAAAAGGTAGAAAAATTCTCAGTGCGTAATGACTTCGTAAAGACCACTACGGTGGTCTTTTTTTAAAGAGACGGGTCAATTCGTCCCATGGATTTTCTTGCAAAGTCATGCTAATTGGATAAATTAGTGCAGTATAATGAATTGTTTGTGAAGGACTCCCTGCAGTAAACGTTCCGCTTTTCGTTTCCGCCCCTCGGTTGTGGTACCGCATGATGTTTGCCGGAAGTGATTTGAAGCGCTCTTTAGCTGCGGGGCTATTTTTGTTGATGTGCTTGTGCCGGCGGAGCGGCAGGGTAGGGACAGGATCATGAGCTTAAACGTTATGAATTTCACGTGCCCCTCATATACCCAGATACGTGCCCAGTGTTTAAGTACAGGATTATAAGTAAAGTCTAAGGAAGAATATGATTATTAGCGGAACGGGATACCTAATTTAAAGTGAGGTTTACCGTTTTTGGCGTTGGTTTATAATACAAAGAAAGTGAAGCCCGCATTGCCCAGGCATTTGTGGGGTTTGAAGCAAGGAGATTGTTGTGCAGAAGAAGCTACGATTAAGGAACCGGGCGGATTTCAGCCGGGTATACCGGTTCGGAAAATCTTTCGCTAACCGCCAGCTTGTCGTCTATTGGTCGAATAAGCCGGAAATCGAGAGATTTCGGCTCGGTGTGTCGGCCAGCAAAAAAATTGGCAACGCCGTCGTCCGCAACCGGATGCGCCGTATGTTGAAAGAGATTGTCAGGCTGAATGAGGCGAAGATCCGGGATCATGTGGACATCATTTTTATAGTGCGTAAAGGTGCAGTCGGGATGGAGTATCAGGAACTGGAGAAAAGCGTGCTGCATGCTTTGCGTAAAGCCTCGCTGCTCAAGCCTTCCAGACCGTAGGGATGCTTGTTTATTTGTCCTTTTAAATATGTTATGATTTACGATGAATGGATAGGTTAAGAGAGGGGTTTTGAAGTGTCGCGTTTTAAGAACAACAGAAGCAAATGGCTTCTCCTCATTTTAGCGATCGGCCTAGTTGTTGTGCTTGCCGGTTGCGGACAAGTTGCGAATACGGCAACGACGACTGAAGATATGCGAAACAGTGGTTCGTGGTGGACGGCAAACGTCGTTTATTATTTCTCCTTTGCTTTGGATACGTTTGCGGACTGGTTCGGCGGGGAATACGGTCTGGCCATTCTTGTGCTGACGATTATTGTTCGTACGCTTATTTTGCCGTTAACTCTTAAACAGGTCAAGAGCTCAAAGGCAATGCAGGCGATCCAGCCAGAACTCGCTAAAATTAAGGAGAAGTATAAAGATAACCCTGAGAAGCAGCAGCAAGAGACGATGAGGCTGTTTCAGGAGAATAGTGTCAATCCGATGGCCGGCTGTTTTCCGTTATTAATTCAAATGCCGGTATTTATCGCATTGTATAACTCCATTTATACTAACGCGGCGATTGGTTCCCATTCTTTCTTGTGGCTCCAGCTTGGAGAGAAGGATAGCTTCTACATTTTGCCGATTATTGCTGCGTTAACGACATTTATTCAGACGAAGATGATGTCGAGCATGAATCCATCTGGTATGCAAGGGCCAATGCAATTCATGATGTTGATCTACCCTGTGTTGATCTTCGTCATGGCGCTTAATTTCCCTGCGGCACTTCCTCTATATTGGGTGTACAGTAACCTATATACGATCGGGCAAAACTATTTCATTTATCGTAAAAAAGAGCCTGTTGCTGCTACCGCTGGAAATGATGGCGGTGGAACTAAGTCGAAAAAGGGCGGTTCCAACTTAAAAGCCGGTCATCCCGGCAAAGGAGCCAAGGAGGCCAAAAAGTCAAAATGAACAAAATTGTGACGTCGGGAAAAACCGTTGAAGAAGCTGTAAAACAAGGATTGACCCAGCTCGGCACGACCGAGGATAAAGTCGCCGTGAATGTATTGGAGCAGCCATCAAAAGGATTCCTGGGACTGATCGGAGTCAGGGCAGCCAAGGTAGAAATAACCTTGCTGGAAGAAACCCCTTCAGAACCGCTTCAAGGAAGCCGTTCAAACATTTCCGCTCCCGTACTTCAAAAGGACGCAGTTGGTGATGGACGGGATCCTTATGAGGAGGCGGCGTCATTTGTTCGGGACGTCGGTGAGAATATGGGTCTGCATGTAGAGGTTGAAATACAGCATAAGAAAGACAATACTGTGCTTAACATCTCTGGCAGTGACCTGGGCTTACTTATCGGGCGGAGAGGACAAACCCTCGATGCCTTGCAATATTTGGCGAATATTATCGCTAACCGTTATTCCGATAGCTTCATTCGTATCGTGCTTGATGCGGAGAATTTCCGGGAACGCCGTAGAAAGACGCTCGAGGATTTGGCCGTCAGGCTTGCTGGTCGGGTGATTCGCACCCGAAAAGAGCTAGCGCTTGAACCGATGTCGCCGCACGAGCGCAAAGTGATTCATTCCAAACTTCAGGATCATCCGGAGGTTAAGACTTACAGTAAAGGTGAGGAACCTAACCGCCGTGTCGTTATTACACTGAAGCAGAGCAAATGAATGAGACGCAATGACGTTGTTTCGGCAAATGTCATTGCGTTATTTTATTTGGATCTCAACCCACCCAAACCCTCCCTTACCGTAAGGGAGGGCCCCCGAGGACTTGCAGCCCTCGGGACTCCCGCAAATTGGAGTAACGTGGGAGGTAAAGAGGCGCTCCTACGGGCGTAGGTGTGAGGCTCGCTTTTCCCCCTTCGGGTACGTCTTACTTTAGGAGCACCGGGGTAACCTGAAAACATGCTGCAGGCACTTCTGCTGTTGATGCGCCAGGGGAACGTTAGTGATATAAGCCGCTTACGCCCTGTCGGGCACGCTTTACTTACGGCGCTCTTGCAGATGTGGGAGTGGGAGTGAGGTTAGTGTTTGCGATGTCCTGACTGCAAGGAGGCGCTATCCCTGCGGGATGCGCTTTTGGTGTGTGCAGTAATGACAGTGATTGCTGTGGTTTCTGTATGGGAACTATAGTGTTAAAATGCGGTTTGGCTCGTGGAGGGATACCTGAAAGAGCGTGGTGAGACCGCGCGAGGACAAATGTTAGTAGGTGAAAAGAGCAGCAGAGCAGGCCGTTTGAATTCGGAGAAGCGTTAGCGTTCGCCTTTGTCGACGGATTATAACCTCTTATGAACTTATAAGATCATAATAATCTGACGACAACAGCGATCGGAGAATCAAACGGAAAGCGTCGCGTGCAGCATTTTCACCACTTGTTTTAAGCGAAGCAAGTTTTAACCTATAATTCTACTCTATATAATGAGGTGAATAAATCATGTTGAGCGATACGATTGCTGCCATATCTACGGCGGTAGGCGAAAGTGGGATAGCCGTTATTCGGGTGAGCGGACCAGAGGCGATAGCAGAAGTGGGGGAATTGTTTCGCTCGAAGCAGCCGTTGACTGAAGTGGATAGCCATACGGTGCATTACGGCTTTATCATGCATCCAGCGACCCAAGAAAAGCTGGAGGAGGTCCTGGTGTCGGTATTCCGGGCACCTCGTTCGTTTACGACAGAGGATGTTGTAGAAATCAGCACACACGGCGGGATTATTTCCGTAAAGCGGGTCATGGATCTTTTGCTGCTGCAGCCGAATATTCGGTTGGCGGAGCCGGGAGAGTTTACGAAGCGCGCATTCTTGAACGGACGGATCGATTTGTCGCAGGCGGAGGCGGTCATTGATTTGATCCGCTCGAAGTCGGATCGGGCATTCTCAGTGGCCCTAAAGCAAGTGGAGGGCGACTTGTCTCGTAAAATTACGGAGCTGCGCCATACGCTGGTGGAGACGCTGGCTCATATCGAGGTCAACATTGACTATCCAGAGCATGATGTGGAGTCTTTAACGACACAATTTATTAAGACGAAATGCGCGGAAGTGACAGAGGGGATCGATCGGCTGTTAAAGACGGCGAACCAGGGCAAAATATTGCGCGAAGGCATTACGACGGCGATCGTAGGCCGGCCCAATGTGGGTAAATCATCGCTTTTAAACGCGCTGGCAAGGGAGAATAAAGCGATTGTGACGGATATTCCGGGAACGACGCGGGATGTGATTGAGGAGTTTGTAACGATCAACAATATTCCGCTTAAGCTGCTTGATACGGCGGGGATTCGTGAGACGATTGATGTCGTAGAGCAGATTGGCGTAGAGAAGTCCAGGGCCGCTGTTCATGAAGCGGATTTAATCCTGCTTGTTCTGAACAGCGCGGAGCTGCTGCATGAGGATGAAATTCATTTGATGGAGCAGCTGAGAGGGCGGCAAACGATTGTTTTGCTGAATAAGATAGATCTGCCTCAGCAATTGAACCGGGAGGTTGTAACCCGCTATTTTTCCGAGGAAGCGATCGTAGAGCTGTCTGTGAAGACGGAAGAAGGATTGGATCATTTAGAGGACGCGATCTCGACGCTGTTTTTTGGCGGTCAATTGGAGTCTGGTGACTTGACTTATGTTAGCAACGTAAGGCATATCGCGCTGCTTAATAAAGCGAAGCAATCTTTAGCGGATGCATACGAGGCGGCAGATATCGGCATACCGATCGATATACTACAAATCGATGTCCGGCTAGCTTGGGAGCAGCTTGGTGAAGTGATTGGGGATGCCGCGCCAGATGCGTTGATTGATCAAATTTTCTCACAATTTTGTCTTGGAAAATAAGTTGTCGTACGTATGGTGATTGTTCATTCATGGTATGATGAAAAAGAACGATTTAAATAGTTCAAATTTTAAATAAGCGATCTGTTTAATGATCGTTTTTGTAACTATATATTTATTGAAATTAAAGGGGGTTTTAGGATGGGGTTTGAAGCAGCACAATATGACGTCATCGTCGTCGGCGCCGGACATGCAGGCAGTGAATCCGCTCTGGCCGCTGCGCGTATGGGTTGTAACACACTATTGATTACGATCAACCTGGATATGGTCGCCTTCATGCCATGCAATCCTTCCATCGGAGGGCCGGCCAAAGGCCATGTCGTTAGGGAAGTGGACGCTATTGGCGGTGAAATGGGGCGTAATATCGATAAAACGTTCATTCAAATGCGGATGCTGAATACAGGAAAAGGACCGGCGGTTCATGCGCTTCGCGCACAGGCGGACAAAGTGATGTACCAGCATGAGATGAAGGACACACTGGAGAAGCAGGCGAACCTGACCTTGCGTCAAGGTATGGTTGAAGACCTGATCGTAGAGGATGGCAAGTGCGTTGGTGTGACTACCCAGACAGGGGCGCAATATCGCAGTAAAGCAGTTGTACTAACAACGGGAACTTATTTGCGCGGTAAAATCATCATGGGTGAGCTGGCTTATGAGAGCGGACCGAACAACCAGCAGCCTGCGGTTACCTTATCCCATAGTCTGAAGAAGCTTGGTTTTGAACTTGTTCGGTTCAAGACAGGCACGCCGCCTCGCGTTCACAGAGATTCAATTGATTTTGCCCAAACGGAAATTCAGCCGGGAGATGAGAATCCGAAGTTTTTCTCTTATGAAACAAAGAGCTCCGATAACGAACAGATGCCGTGCTGGCTAACGTATACGTCTCCGGAGACACATGAAATCATCAATGCCAATCTGCATCGTGCCCCGATGTTCTCAGGTATTATTGAAGGAACAGGCGCTCGTTACTGTCCTTCCATCGAGGACAAAATCGTCCGTTTCAGCGATAAGCCGCAGCATCAGGTGTTCCTGGAGCCGGAAGGGAAAAATACAGCCGAGTACTATGTACAAGGTTTGTCAACGAGTATGCCGGAAGAAGTTCAGGAGCAAATCGTGCGTTCGGTTCCCGGCTTGCAAAATGCAAAAATTATGCGTAACGGCTATGCGATTGAATACGATGTAATTGTACCGACTCAGCTGTGGCCGACGATGGAAACGAAACTGCTGCCTGGACTGTTCACAGCGGGACAAATTAACGGTACCTCAGGCTATGAAGAGGCTTCTGCTCAAGGAGTGATGGCGGGCATTAACGCTGCGCGGAAAATTCAAGGCAAGGAATCGATTGTACTGGATCGTTCTCAGGGCTACATTGGAGTGCTGATTGATGATCTGGTGACGAAAGGTACGAATGAACCTTATCGCTTGCTCACTTCACGGGCAGAATACCGTTTGCTGCTTCGTCATGATAATGCGGATCTAAGGTTGACGCAAATCGGTTATGACATCGGTCTGATTTCAGAGGAGCGCTATGCGCAGTTTCTGGATAAGAAAGAGAAGGTGGAGCAGGAGGTTGAACGTTTGCGGGCAACGAAGGTACGGCCTTCAGACATCAACCCTTTGTTGGAATCGATCGGTTCAGCGCCAATTCAGGATGGCAGTCATTTACTGGCGATATTGCGGCGTCCAGAAGTAACCTATTCGCTTATCCATCAATTCTCTCCAACAGAGCACGAATTGGACGAGGAAATGAGGGAGCAAGTAGAGATTCAGGTGAAGTATGCCGGATATATTGAAAAGCAATTGATCCATGTAGAAAAATTGAAAAAAATGGAAAAGAAAAAACTTCCGGAAAATATCAAATATGAGGATATACAGGGGCTCGCAATTGAGGCACGTCAGAAGCTTGCGAAAATTCGTCCTATGTCGATTGGTCAAGCATCCCGTATATCCGGGGTTTCGCCAGCTGACATTTCCATTTTGCTCGTATATTTGGAACATTATAACCGGGTTACCGCTGCAGGAGGATAAGTGATTGGATCCGATACAATCTCAATTTCAGGCTTTGCTTCGCGATCATCATATTGAGGTGGATGAGAAGCAGCTGTTACAGTTTGAAACTTATTTTGAAGAGCTGGTTTCTTGGAATGAGAAAATGAATTTGACCGGAATTACCGAGCGCGAACAGGTATATGTGAAGCATTTTTATGATTCACTTTCGTTGGCCTTCTATGTAAACATGAGAGAAGTTCATTCTCTGGCTGATATTGGTTCAGGTGCGGGTTTCCCAGGTATTCCGTTAAAAATATGTTTTCCTCATTTAAAGCTGACGATCGTTGATTCACTTAACAAACGAATTCAATTTTTGCAGCATGTAGTGGATCAGCTTGGTCTTCATGATGTTGAGTTAATCCACGGCCGTGCGGAGGACGTAGCGCGCAAGCCCATCTACCGCGACCAATTTGATTTAGCTACAGCACGAGCGGTTGCACGCATGACCGTATTGAATGAATTTTGCCTTCCTTTTGTCAAAATAGGGGGCGCATTTGCAGCTATGAAGGGCAGCGATCCGAGCGAAGAAATAAAGGAGGCGGCACGCAGTATGAAGGTGCTGAATGGAAAGCTTTTGGCGAGCCATCATTTTTCCTTGCCGCTTGATCATTCTGACCGGCATATCGTGCTGGTGAATAAAACAGCTGCAACCCCTAAGGCATATCCTCGGAAGGCAGGCACACCTTTAAAGTCACCTATTATTTAACATGAACAACTTATTTAACATGAACAATACCTATCAAATATAGTAAATGGATCCCTCCCGACAAATTGTTCCACGTGAAACAACAAGTCGGGAGGATCTTTTCCTCACGCTATGAAATGGTGGAAAATTTACTGAATAAGAGAATAGGATTATAGAGCAAAAAGTGGTAGAATAGATATATCGATCATCAATTGCCCGAGTTACTTGATTTCTACAGCTACGTGGTCAGCCTTCTGTAATTGTAGGCCGACTTGTGTTGTGCTTGTGAACTCTCATCGAAATAATGCCAGCTTAGAAATGGTTCACCTTGCAGAGTACATAGGTGTTCGAACTTCATGATGGGACTATTTCACCGTTTACTGTGCAGCGTTCCTGTTGCAAGGCAGGGAAATGCAGCCCATAGGGCGATAGCCTTATGACACTATGAAATTAGGTGGTAATTTACGGAATGAAAGAACAATTTTCTAAATTGTTTGGTTTTACCGAACGAAGCAGCGGAGATGAAGTGAAACAAATTCCGGTTGGTGAAATTGTCAGCAGTCCATACCAACCAAGAACGATTTTTGACGACGATAAAATTGAAGAGCTATGCCAAACGATCAAAACACATGGCGTCATTCAACCGATCGTCGTTCGTATTCGCAATGACAAGTATGAGTTGATTGCTGGCGAAAGGCGCTGGCGCGCAGTAGTGAAGCTGGGATATGAGACGATTCCTGCCATTCTGCGTGAATTCAACGATTCCCAGGCCGCTTCGATTGCGTTGATTGAAAATCTGCAGCGGGAAGGTCTTACTTCCATTGAGGAAGCAATTGCTTATCAAAATTTAATAGATCTGCATCAATTGACTCAGGAAAGCCTTGCCCAAAGACTAGGCAAGAGTCAATCGACGATTGCAAACAAAATTCGGCTGCTGCAGCTGCCCGAACAAGTAAAGACAGCGCTTATGGAGCGCAAAATTACGGAACGTCATGCCCGGGCTCTGTTGTCACTGGATACGGAAGAGCTTCAGCTGAAGGTTCTTGAAGAAATCATCAGTAAAGAACTTAATGTTAAACAAACCGAAGCACGCGTGGCATTCTATAAAGAAGTCGCGAACAACAAAAAGGCGCCAAAGCGAATTTCTTTTTCCAAAGATGTTCGTCTGGCCCTGAACACGATTCGCCAATCCATTGACATGGTATCTGGCTCTGGAATGCAGATTAAAACTTCGGAAAAAGATCATGAAGATCATTATGAAATTGTCATTCAAATTCCTAAAAGATAATGTGATTCTCGCTGACCTTAACCGCGAGGGGGGAGGTCAGCTTCTTTTTCGGCAAAATGGCTTGACTCACCCAGGTGTATTTCCATATAACCGAACGATGCAGCTAGCGGGAATGATCTTATGTCATAAGAGTGCGGCTTACACTGGGATGACTTTGTTGTCTTTTTGTAGCTACAGCTTAGTGAATACTTACATTTTCAAAACTACAAGAAGATTTTTAACTGATACTGAGGTGAAATAGATTGTCTAAAATCATTGCCATTGCTAACCAAAAAGGAGGAGTCGGGAAGACAACAACCTCCGTTAACCTCGGGGCAGGACTTGCTGCGATCGGAAAAAAAGTGCTGCTCATTGATATTGACCCGCAAGGAAATACAACGAGTGGAGTTGGTATCAACAAGGCCGACGTTGCCAATTGCATTTATGATGTACTGATTAATGAGGTCAATCCTAAGGAAGCAATTACTTCTACACAGGTTGAAGGTCTGGACATTATACCTGCGACGATTCAGCTTGCTGGGGCAGAAATTGAACTTGTTCCGACGATATCACGGGAAGTCCGGCTTAAGAAGTCGATTCAACAAATCAAGCATATGTATGACTATGTACTTATTGATTGCCCGCCGTCACTGGGAATATTAACGATTAACTCTTTGACAGCGGCTGATTCAGTATTGATTCCCATTCAGTGTGAATATTATGCCCTTGAAGGGTTGAGTCAGCTTCTCAATACGGTACGTCTCGTTCAGAAGCATTTAAACACCTCACTGCAAATTGAAGGTGTTCTTCTTACGATGTTTGATGCCCGTACGAACTTAGGTATTCAAGTCATCGAAGAAGTTAAGAAGTATTTTCAGCAAAAAGTTTACAAAACCGTTATTCCACGCAATGTTCGCTTAAGCGAAGCGCCATCGCATGGTCAATCGATTATCACCTACGATCCCCGATCCAAGGGAGCGGAAGTATATCTAGAGTTGGCAAAGGAAGTGGTTTCTTATGAGTAAACGTTTGGGGAAGGGCCTGGATGCGCTGATACCATCACTCTCCATTCAAGAGGATGATAAAGTGGTGGACATACCACTGAATCAGCTTCGTGCCAACCCGTATCAACCACGTAAAACTTTTGATGAAGATGCAATTCGTGAGTTGGCGGAATCGATTCGTCAGCATGGCGTCATTCAGCCGATCATTGTCCGCAGTGTATTGAAAGGATATGAAATTATAGCAGGGGAACGTAGATTCCGCGCTTCGCAATATTGTGGAAACAATACAATTCCGGCTGTTGTGCGGTCTTTTTCGGATCAGCAGGTTATGGAAATTGCTCTCATCGAAAACCTGCAGCGTGAAAATTTGAATGCCATGGAAATCGCGGTTGCCTATCAAGGGTTAATGGATCAGTTCCAATTGACGCAAGAGGAATTGTCTATGAAGGTAGGAAAATCCCGATCCCATATTGCTAACTTCTTGCGATTGCTATCACTGCCGGAGGAAGTTAAGGAATATGTTTCACGTGGAACATTATCCATGGGACATGCTCGAGCATTGGTTGGTTTGAAGGATGCAGCAATTATTAAAGAACTTGCTAAACAGTGTATAGATCATGAATGGAGTGTCCGGGAGCTAGAGGATGCCGTTCAACAGCTTGATCGTAAAAAGAATGACAAGCAGAAACCTGCTTCGCCAAAGCGCGACCCTTATATAGAAGAAGTAGAAGGAAGCTTGCGCGAGAAGTTTAAGACAACGGTGAAAATCAAAGCGGGGAAAGAAAAAGGGAAAATTGAAATTAACTACTACAGCCAGCAGGATTTACAGAGATTGCTTGATTTGCTCTCATGATCTAGTAAGTTAAATTAAGGATGACATATTCATCTTATCTGTGAGAGTCGTTCCATTCTCAGCAGGGGAGGGGTATGTCATTCTTGGTCTTATATAGTATCGCTTGGCAAGGGGGAATTGTCTGATGGAACCGTCTGTAATTTATTTGGATCATGCTGCCACATCCTGGCCTAAGCCTCCGGTAGTAGGAGAAGCGATGATGGCTATTTTGAATGGACAGGCTGCCAGCGCGGGGCGCGGCAACCACAATATGGCGATTCAAGCAGGCAGAGTTATGTTTAATGCTAGGAAAGCGTTAGCCTCCTTGTTCCATATTTCCAATCCCAATGATATCATTTTTACCTCCAATACCACCTCGGCACTGAATTTAGCGATTAAAGGCTGGTTAAAGCCGGGAGACCATGTCATTGCTACAATGATTGAGCACAACTCCGTGCGAAGGCCTCTTGAATACTTGAAAAGAACGATAGGGATTCAAGTGGACTATGTTGCTGTTAGTGATCAGGGTCAGCTGGATTTGGGTTCGGTGAAAAAGTGTTTTCGTCCTGAAACAACGATGGTTGTCTGCTCCCACAGTTCCAATTTACTTGGCTGTATTATGCCGCTGCAAGAGCTAGGCCGACTGGCCAAAGAACATGGAGCAATTTTGCTCGTCGATGCCGCACAAACGGCAGGAACGTTTCCGATCAATGTGACGGAAATGGAGATCGATATGCTGGCTTTTCCAGGGCATAAAGGTCTGCTGGGCCCGCAAGGAACCGGAGGGTTGTATATTGCTCCTCACGTGGAACTGGAGCCTTTGCTGCATGGAGGGACAGGCAGTCAATCCGAAGAGTTGGAACAGCCCTCCGTACGTCCTGATCGTTATGAAGCTGGAACAGCTAATACGGTCGGCATAGCGGGACTGGCGGCCGGCGTGAATGCTGTGCTTGAAGATGGAGTAGAACGGATTTATGAGCGCCAATGGAAGCTGACTCAGATGATGATGAGGGAATTGGAAAGCATGCCAGGCGTGTCAGTGATTGGTCCCAGACTTGGGCTGCCGCGGACAGGCATTGTAGCTTATAATTTAGAAGGCAGAGATGCGGCGGAAATCGCTTTTACATTAGACCGGAAATATCAAATCGCAGTCCGTGCCGGTTATCATTGTACTCCCTTGGGACATGAGACGGCGGGAACGTTAGCAGGCGGTGCGGTTAGAGCAAGTGTAGGGTTTGATACGAAAGAAAAAGAGATTGAGGCATTCATAGCAGCTATGCGGCATATTTCGGCGCAATGAAATGAACATAGGGGAGAGAAAGCATGCAAGAATGGAATGAGCTCATTCTGGAACAATTAGTTTGGGTTGTAATCGGGTTAGTGATCGTTGTAGTTTGGCTGCTCATATGGAATTTGCTGCAAGGCAGCAAGTTGCGAAAAATGCGCCGGAAATACGAACTAATGATGCAGGGCAGCGGTGTGGAGGATTTGGAAAGCTTGCTGATTGATTTGAAAATTCAGCAGGGGAAAATTGAGGACTCGCAAGCAGAGCAGAAAAACGTCATTGACCAGTTGCTGAAGCTTGTGCCGAAGCAAAAGGCAAAAATCGGCATGAAGCGTTACAACGCTTTTGCTGAGCAGGGCAGTGAACTAAGCTTTTCCGTAGCTTTTATTAATGATGAGAAAAACGGGGTTGTCATTACCGGTATTTACAATCGGGACGGTTCATATGTATATGCCAAGCCGTTAACAAACGGTGAATCACCGCATGCACTCTCTCCCGAAGAGGTAGAGGTTATTGCTCTCGCCGCGAAAGGGGAATGAAGCCGCGATTCCATTCTTTAATAGCGGAATAGAGACTGCTGGCAATAATTTCAGATAAACGCATCACTAGACTGAGACGTGTGTTTTGTAATACAAAATATTCCATGAAGCCGCCGACATTGACGATGCCTGTAAGATGGATATCGCCGACCGGCGGTAATTCTTTATTTACTCCTGCTCCAGGGCGCAGCGGACCGCTAACGACTTGAATAGACCCGACACTGGAGGTTTGCCCCAGACAGGCATCAATACCAATGATATAAGGGTCTGAAAATGTGGTATTAATATGCTGAAGCGTATCTTTTAAATTCATGGCATGAACGGGTTCTTCCAAGGTACCATAGAGATGGAAATGGGAGCAGTTGTGTTTGGACAAGGAAGTGCCGACCAGGGGCCCCAGACAATCGCCAGTCGAACGATCGGTGCCGATGCATACGACTACGATTTCCTGTCCTGGCTCCACTTGAGCAAGATGAAGCAGCAGGCGGTGAATAATAGCGGAATGTATGCCGGGCTCAGTATGGGATATTTTTAAATAAGGGATTTCTTGACCGGGGCAAGAAGGATTTAACTGTGACATAAAATCTTCCTTTCCGCTAATTAGCTTGAGATTATTCGGTATAGCAATTGTTGAATCCGATCGAAAGCTATACGGAATAATAGATAGTATATGGAAAAAAGGGCATTTATATACTCGGACTAAAGTATCGCTTCTCATAGGAGGCTTAAGGCTGTGGACACATGGTTAGTAATGGCGTTTGATTCAACGCAGCAAGCATTAAGAGCGGAAATGCTGCTAGAATATGCAGAGATCGATATTGACTTGTTTCCGACACCCAAGGAAATTACGGCGGGCTGTGCTTTGTCGATCCGTTTTCCCGAGGAATCATTGAATTTGGTTAAGGAGATTATCGTGAACGAACACGTGGAAATTAGGGGGATCTTCATGCCGATGGCCTCCGGTTATGATTCCATCGGTTTATAGGAAGGAGAGACGTCTATGCGGCTGACAACGGAGACTGACCCTGCAGAAGAAGCGATTCAAGCGGCGATAACCTGGAAGGATAAGCTGTGGGAATGGGTAACCAATTTAGATATGTGGGAAATGGTGTTGTTCTCCGCATTGCGGATCCTGCTAATTTTTATACTGACGAGAATATTTATTCGGATCATTTATCGGCTGATCGATAACTCGCTGAAAAGACGGGAGAAAGGCCGGCTAAAAGTTAATCCTCGCCGATTTATCACGGTAGGCGAACTGCTAAAAAATATGACCTGGATCACCAGCAATTTCATTATGGTTATGCTTGTCTTGGGGGAATTCGGCTTTAAGCTTGCACCGCTGCTTACTGGGGCGGGAGTGCTTGGCTTGGCTATCGGTTTTGGAGCTCAGAGCCTAGTGAAGGACGTCATTACAGGATTCTTTATTATTTTGGAGGATCAGTTTGCCGTTGGGGATGTCATACAAACCGGCAGCCTGAAGGGAACGGTCGAGATGATTGGGCTGCGTTCAACGAGGCTCGTCAGTTGGACGGGAGAGGTGCATATTATCCCTAATGGAATGATCACGAATGTAACGAACTATTCATTAAACAATGCGCTGATTATCGTCGATTTGCCGTTCAGCAATTCCAAGAGGCTCGAAGATAGTGTCCATTTGCTAAAAAAGGCAATGCTAAAGATGAAGGAAGATCATCCTCATCTGCTGGAGGTGCCGCATGTGCTGGGGATACAATCGCTCTCGGCGAGTGAGTTCGTCATACGCATCGCTATGGAAAGTACCTCCAACGCCAGGGAAGAAGTCGAGCGGCAAATTCAGACATACGCCAAGCAAGCATTGGAGGAGGCCGAAGCATTAGAGCTTGGGAGAGGGGATTAATGGAACGGCAATCGTTTGAAGCACTTTCTATAAATTCCAAGCGGATGAAAATGCCTCTGTCTGCGCAGATCAACATAATTCAAACAAGGGTTATCTGACAACAACAATAATTAAGGAAGTAGGAGAGGAATAAGGATGGAGCGTAAATCGTTTGGATTGGGCGATATCGTGTTGATGAAAAAAAATCATCCTTGCGGCAGCAATGAAATGGAAGTTATTCGCATGGGGATGGATATCCGCATTAAATGCGTCGGCTGTAAACACAGTGTACTTATCCCCAGAGCGAAATTCGAAAAAAACATGCGTAAAGTTATCCGGTCAGCTGACAATGGAGAAGAGGACCAGACTGTTTAATGTACAGTTTAGATAGAGGGGATAGAGGGGCTTAGATAGGGAACTCAAGCCGATACCAGGCAAGAATTATTTGCAGAAATAATTAACATCACTAAGTAAAAATAAGGAACGTACATTCCCTTGTGTTATGCGCAGTTTTGTGGTATACTCATTCTTGCTGTGGAAAGGTACCCAAGAGGTCCAAGGGGGCTGACTCGAAATCAGCTAGGCGTGTCAAAGCGTGCGTGGGTTCGAATCCCACCCTTTCCGCCATTATAGTCGAAGACTATAATTAGCCGGGATGAGAACCCACAAGAGTGGGGGCGTCGGAGCGTAAGCTTCGATAGCATACACATCGCAGTCCCGGAATGAAATGAAGGGTATCCCACCCTTTCCGCCATTATAGTCGAAGACTATAATTAGTCGGGATGAGAACCCACAAGAGTGGGGGCGTCGGAGCGTAAGCTTCGATAGCATACACATTAAAGGATTAAAATCGTAATCATATATGATCTAAATATCAAATACAAAGAAGAACCCGAAAGGGTTCTTCTTTTGCGACGGGATGCGGATTGGAATTCTTCTCTCACGACTAAGAAACAGTTGATCTTCGCCTAGGCTTTAACGAAGTGACAAAGAGGGGTCTTTCTCAATTCGCGATCGTTTGCTTCTAACGGGTAGTGAATAAGACTCCAGGCAGCTGTGTTGCTCGTGGATAGTCCAACGGAACCACACCTCTCTTTGCATCGCCGTCTAATTGTATTGTGCGCAGGGTGCCGTTTTTTTATGCAAGCGATTCAGAAAAAAATAAAGTGGAGATGTCAATCAGCTCAGCCGCGGTTAAAGCTAACTGAAGCTGGATTCTTTATAGCCCATTAAGGTTCAGTTTAGATCCTTTTTAAATCCTCTTTAAAAGCTGGCTAGGACGCCTGATCTGGATTAATGCACTCGTGCCTTCTCGGCTTTTTTCCATTTACGGTCTTTGTTTGTCGTTTCCGGGAAGGTATCGCCGCGCTCCAATTTAATCCGCTTCGGATTTTGAATTTGCGTGTGGAAGCTGCGCGCTTCGCCTACTTCTGTATAAACCCCCGGATTCGGAGCTTTATCCCCGGGTTCGAACTCGGTTTGTTCACCCATGCAATCATCCTCCTTTCAAGCTGAAATCAATAAGGACAGAAGCTAGAGATACCGCCTTATTATGTGTTTTTTTCTTATGTTTCATGTAGATTGACCTCGGTTCATCCTGAAGACACCGCAGACAACAATTGTGCCTCAACGGATAATCAGCGAGTAGCGATTAAGCATCCACCCACCTAAGCACCCCAAGCCAAAACTGGAAAACGACCATTTTATACTTGCAGGGACTACGCGGGTTTGATATAATATTTTGGTGCGAGTTGAAGAGCTCGTTCCTTGCTCCCATGGGGAAGAAGGTGGGGGCCATAGTCCAAGAGGAGGTGACATATATGCGCAAATATGAAGTGATGTACATTATTCGTCCTGAACTTGAACAAGAAGCAGTTCAAGCTGTAGTTGACAAATTCCAAGGCATCATCCAAAACGGCGGTGAAATTACAAAGCATGAAGTGATGGGTAAGCGCCGGCTTGCGTATGAGATTAACAAGATCCGTGACGGTATTTACGTCCTAGTGAACTTCACAGCGACTCCTGATGTCGTTGCTGAGCTTGAGCGGATTCTGAAGATTTCCGATGAGGTTATCCGTTATCTCATTACGAAAGACGTAGCTTAATCCAGGATGTTCAAGCAGTCTTTGGACTTGCTGAGCCCTGAGTGTATTTTGTAGACATTAGCCCGGAGGAGGGGATTTGATTGTTGAACCGTGTCATTCTGATCGGACGTCTTACGAGAGATCCCGAGCTGCGTTATACGCCGTCTGGCGTAGCGGTTACCCAGTTCACGATTGCCGTGGACAGACCGTTTACATCGCAGGGCGGAGAGCGCGAAGCGGATTTTATTCCGGTCGTAACGTGGAGACAACTGGCGGAGACTTGCGCAAATTACTTGCGCAAAGGGCGTCTCACTGCCGTGGAAGGACGTATTCAGGTACGGAATTACGAGAATAACGAAGGCAAACGTGTATACGTAACCGAAGTGATTGCTGATAATGTCCGTTTCTTGGAGTCTAACCGCGAAGGCGGCAGTGGTGGCGGACAGCGCGAGGAAAATCCGTTTGGAGGAAGCAGCGCGGGCGGCAATAGCAACAGCAACCGCAGCAGCAATCCCTCACGCGGCAATCAAGATCCATTCTCTGACGACGGGAAGCCGATTGATATTTCGGATGACGATTTGCCATTTTAATATAGGAAGGACTGAATAGCATGAGCTTCAAGCAAAGAGAAGGCGGAGACGACAAAAGACCGGCACGCCGCGGCGGCCGCAACAAACGTCGTAAAGTATGTTTCTTCACTGTGAACAAAATTACTCACATTGACTATAAAGATACAGAACTGCTCAAAAAATTCATCAGCGAGCGTGGCAAAATTTTGCCGCGTCGTGTGACGGGTACGAGCGCGAAGTATCAACGTCTCTTGACGATTGCCATCAAACGCTCTCGTCAAATCGCATTGCTTCCGTACACTACGGAGTAATCGATAATTAGACATCGCAAAATCCCCCTTAAGTAAACAAAAGGCGAGGGAGCATCCATGGAAATGGAGATCCCGAACCGGCTGTTGAACGAGGGGGATTTTTTTTCGTTTTTCTCAGTTGGAATACGGTGAATCGGGTGGAGCTTACAAAGTATAGGAAAGGGAATGAATCAATTGGCCGCGAGAATTGCTTTCGTTACTATTTTCGTTGCTATTGATCACCGCATTTCTTCCTTTTTTATTTCATATGCTTTAAAAAAGTACTTGGAATATAAATGGTAATCATATATAGTAATAAAAAGAATATTTTTCTAATATTTCTAATATAGGTAATTTAATAAATATATACAACAATATACCACTATGCATCACTTCAAAACCAAGTAAGTAGGGCAGAATTATTGATTATAGGTGTATTTCTATGGGCTTAAAAACCTTTTGATAGGGTGATGAGTGTGAATGAAGAGCTCCTAACCATCGAGAATCTGTCGACCTCCTTTCCAATTGCAGGCCAATTGTACGCCGCCGTAGATGATGTGAACTTGACGGTAAAAAAGAATGAAATCCTCGCCATAGTAGGAGAATCGGGATCGGGAAAAAGCGCTTTGGCTTTTTCTATTATGGGCTTGCATACCCGCGCCCAAATCCAGGGCCACATCTATTATAAGGGCCAGAATCTCGCCACAATGTCCCCAGCTGAATTGAACCGTCTTCGCGGTAACGAAGTCAGCATGATCTTTCAGGATCCTTTATCCGCATTAAATCCGCTGATGATGATAGGTGAGCAAATTGAAGAAGTGCTCCTGCTTCATGAATCCAAATCCAAAACCGCTAGATCTTCTAAGGGTTCCGGCCAGACCAGACACTCCAAAAAATTCAGAAAAGAACAAACGCTCGATTTGCTGAGCCAAGTCGGCATTCCCCGCCCGGAATATACATATGGGCAATATCCTCATGAATTATCTGGGGGGATGCGGCAGCGGGTCGTCATTGCTATGGCGATTGCCAATCAGCCCCATCTATTAATCGCTGACGAGCCGACGACAGCTCTGGATGTCACCATCCAGCTTCAGATCCTGGAACTGATCCGACGTCTTAAGGAACAAATGGAGGCAGGGATCATATTAATTACCCATGATCTGGGCGTTGTAGCCGAAATGGCCGATCGTGTCGCGGTCATGTATGCTGGACAAATTGTTGAAATCTCTTCGATCCACTCCTTGATGTCAAATGCAAAACATCCCTATACGAGATCATTAATGAGCTCTATCCCTACTGGGAATGAGAAGAAAACAAAGCTCCATGTCATTCAAGGCGTAGTTCCCTCTTTGCAGCATTTACCACGTCAAGGGTGCCGCTTTCGATCCCGGATTCCATGGATAGAAGAAGCGGCGCATGAGGCGGATCCGCAAATGCATGAAGTAGAGCCAGGACATTACGTTCGCTGTACATGTTATAAGCATTTTCACTTCCTTGATGAATAAGAGGAGGAATACGGATATGGCGCTGCTTGAAGTAAGAGATTTGAAAGTATACTTTCCGGTATATGGCGGGATATTTCGTCGTATAGTTGACCGGATTAAAGCGGTGGATGGTGTAAATCTGACGATTGAACCAGGCCATACCTATGGCCTTGTCGGGGAATCCGGCTCTGGGAAGACGACGACGGGGCGGGCAATTATTGGCCTGAACCCGATCACTTCAGGACAAATATTGTTCCAGGGGGAGGATATCGGCTGGGGGATGCGGGGTCATCAATCCCGATTCCGCAAAGATATCCAGATGATCTTTCAAGACCCTTATTCTTCCTTGAATCCGAAGAAGCGTATCCTGGACATCGTATCTGAACCGCTGCGCAATTTTGAGAAATTAACGCCTGCAGAAGAGAAGCGGCGGGTTCAGGAGCTTTTAGCGCAGGTTGGTCTGAGCTCCGAGACGATTTATAAATACCCTCATGAATTTTCCGGCGGGCAGCGCCAGCGGATCGGCATTGCACGGGCGATCGCCCTGAAACCCAAGCTGATTATTGCAGATGAGCCGGTATCTTCCCTCGATGTATCCGTTCAGGCCCAGGTGCTCAACTTTATGCAGGACATTCAGAAGGAACTCCATCTTACCTACTTGTTCATCAGTCACGATCTCGGCATTATTCGTCATATGTGTGATCATATCGGTATTATGTACAGAGGCCGATACGTCGAACAAGGGACAACGCGCGAAATATTTGAAAATCCCCAGCATATTTATACGAAACGTTTGTTAGCGGCCATACCGGATCTTGATCCAAGCCAGCGCGGGAAGCGGCAAAGGCAGCGCCAACTAATCTACCAGGAGTACGATAAGGAGTTTTCGCAATATTTCGATCATGACGGCTTGGCATATGCTCTAAGGCCGCTGTCTGACACCCATTCAGCAGCAATTCCCGGAAGGGGGCAGGGCTGATGTGGAAGACGACTTTACGCCGATTTTTGATTATGATTCCACAGATTATCTTGTTAAGCATCCTTGTTTTTATGATGGCTAAGGCGCTGCCGGGGGATGCCCTTTCAGGACTGCTCGACCCGAGCGTGGACCCGTCGATGATTGAAGCGCAGCGGGAGAAGCTGGGTCTGAACAATCCATGGTATGTCCAATATTGGGATTGGATCACAAAGGCGATTCAGGGCGACTTTGGCCAATCCTTCCGGTTTAAAATGCCGGTTACGGATTTGATTGGCCAGCGGATTACGAATACGATCTGGCTATCTCTTGTTACTCTAATTTTCACTTACCTCATTGCGATTCCCCTCGGCATTATAAGCGGACGCTATAACGACACATGGGGAGACAGGCTGATTACCGGTTATACTTATCTCGGCTTTGCCGCCCCACTGTTTATCTTTTCTCTACTCATGCTGTGGGTTTTCGGCTTTCATCTCCAGGCCTTCCCAACGGAAGGCAGCGTTACCCCCGGGCTTGTTCCAGGCACCCTCGAATACTCATTTAGCAAAATATACCATATACTCTTACCGGCTCTATCTATGGCGCTTATTACTACCGTATCGACCGTCCAGTACTTGCGCAGTGAAATTATTGATACGAAGCAGAGAGACTTCATCCTGACGGCTCGCGCCAAAGGAGCATCTGAATCGCGAATCTATACCCATCATATTTTACGCAACTCGCTTTTGCCGATTGCTGCTTTTTTTGGATATGAAATTACGGGCTTAATCGGAGGAACTGTTTTTGTCGAATATATTTTCAGTTATCCTGGCATGGGCCAGTTGTTTTTAAACTCGATTATGCTCCGGGACTTTAGCGTTGTGACTGCTTTGGTCTTGCTCTATGGCATTGCATCGATTTTGGGTTCATTAATTTCTGACATCATTCTGAGCATCGTTGATCCTCGCATCCGGATTAAATAACTTGTCATGCGTATGGGGGGGATGAAAATGAATAAGGTGACCGGCAGGATCGAAGAAGAATTGCGCGATCCAAGCACAAGTCCTTCCAGCTGGACAATTTTATGGAGGGAATTAAAAAAGGATAAGTTGGCGCTGATTTCCTTGATTTTTCTCGGGCTGACCATCGTGGCTGTGTATGGCGTATCTCTTGTATTAGACCAGAAGCAGATCGTTAGGGTCGATTTATTCGCTCTTTATCAGCCGCCTTCCGCCGAGTTTTGGCTAGGTACGGATTACGGCGGGCGGGATGTGTTCGGGCAGCTCTTTATCGGCACGAGAAATTCGCTATCGATCGGGATTATCGTAACCCTGCTGACCGGAACGATCGGCATTTTGGTGGGACTCATTTCGGGATACTTCGGGGGAGCTGCGGATAACCTGGCGATGCGGGTCGTCGATTTTTTCATGATTCTGCCTACGCTGATGATCGTCATTGCCTTTGTGGCTGCAGTTCCAAAATACAGCATCGTATCTTTCTCTTTAATCATGACAGCTTTTCTATGGATGGGGATAGCCCGTCTCATACGATCGAAGGCGCTGCAAGAAAAGGAGCTTGAATACGTAAAAGCATCAAGGACGCTTGGTTCGTCCCATCTGAAAATTATGTTCACGCAGGTACTGCCCAATTTAAGCTCCATTATCATTGTGACGATGACGCTGAACTTAGCGGCCAATATCGGTCTGGAATCGGGCTTGTCCTTCCTGGGATTTGGTTTTCCAGAAAGCACCCCTAGTCTTGGAACCTTAGTCAGCTACGCCCGGAATCCACAGACGCTGGAATATCGATGGTGGATTTGGCTGCCGGCATCACTGCTCATTCTTGTATTGATGCTTAGCATAAACAATGTCGGTCAAGCGCTAAAGCGCGCGACGGATGCAAGACAAAGAAGAGGATAAAAGGGAGGAAATGTGATGAGAAGAAGGTTAGGCTTCAAAATGCTGCTGCCGCTAATGCTTGCATTCATGATTGGTCTCTCCGGGTGCACATCCAGCAAAGGGAATGATGCGGCCCAGCCAGATCCGACGAACACCCAGAACCAGACGGAGGGCGAGAAAAGGCAAACAGAGGATGGCTTGTTTTCGATTAAGGACTTCAGCAATATAAAGACAAATGAAGGTGAAGCGATCGAGGGAGGAACGATTACGTACGGCCTCGTCTCCGACACTCCATTTGAAGGTGTCCTGAACTATAATTTTTACTCCGGCAACCCTGACTTTAGAGTGCTCCAATGGTTTGATGAAGCGCTCTTAACCTGGGACCAAAACTATGTGTATACAAATGACGGAGCAGCGACGTATGAAATATCTGACGATGGAAGGACCTTCACCTTTACGATCCGCGACAACGTCAACTGGCAAGACGGCCAGCCGGTAACTGCGGAGGACTGGGAATTTGCTCATGAGGTCATTGGTCATAAAGATTATGACGGTCCCCGTTATGGCTCCGATTTTACGAACATTGAAGGCATGGTAGAGTACCACGAGGGGAAAGCGGACAAAATTTCCGGCATTAAAGTATTAAGCGAGAAGAAGCTGCAAATCACATATCTCCAATCCACCCCCTCCTTATTAACGGGTAGTATTTGGACTTATCCGTTGGCAAAGCATATTTTTGGGGATATGGAGGTGGGTAACATGCTCTCTTCCCCGGAAGTGCGCGAGAAGCCGATTGGTTTCGGTCCCTTTAAAGTGGAGAGCATTATTCCGGGAGAGTCGGTTGTGTTTACGAAAAATTCAGACTATTGGCGCGGTGAACCCCATCTCGATAAAGTCGTACTAAAGGTCATCAATCCGACGACGATTGTGCAGCAATTGAAGTCGGGCGGAGTCGATCTGGTCGATTCGTTCCCTATTGAACAGTTCCCTGACAATGCAAACATGTCCAATGTAGAGTATTTAGGCATTATTGATCGTGCTTATACTTATATCGGCTTCAAGCTGGGCAAATGGGATGAGGCCAACAAGGTGGTTGTCCCTGATCCTAATGCTAAAATGGCAGATGTAAACCTGCGCAGGGCGATGTGGTATGCCGTGGACAACGACCAGGTAGGCAAACGTTTCTATCACGGTCTGCGCTGGAACGCTACGACGCTGATTCCGCCGTCCCATCCGGAGTTTCATGACGCCAGCAACCCGGGAATTCCATATGATGTGGAGAAAGCCAATCAAATCCTTGATGAAGCCGGGTATAAGAAAAATGGCGAGTTCCGCACTAATCCAGACGGCAGTGAACTGGTTATTAACTTTATATCGATGACGGGTGGAGATATTGCAGAACCGCTCGCCCGGTACTATGTCCAGTCTTGGAACGCGATCGGGTTAAATGTGCAGTTAGATATGGTGGAGTTTAACACCTTCTATGACCGGGTCGGCAGCAACGGGAAGGATGATCCGAAGGTCGATGTGTATCAGGGGGCATGGAGCGTAGGCATTGACGTTGATCCAACAGGATTGTATGGCCGCGATGCACTCTTTAATTTCCCGAGATATGCTAGTGAGGAGAATGACCGCCTTCTCGCAGAAGGAGTATCCGAGAAAGCTTTTGATGTGGCAACCCGCCAGGCGATTTACAAGGAATGGCAGCAGTTTATGATCGAGGAGATTCCGGTATTTCCAACGTTGTATCGCTCTCAAATCGTACCGGTTAATAAGCGGATTCTCAATTATGCGATCGGTGACGGAACAGGGGTTTATCTTCACCAACTGGCGGTGACGCAAGAGAAACCTGTTGTGGCTGAATAACAAATGACAATTTGGATGGCATAACGCTATAATCCCCCCCGGTGCTGGGCACCGGGGGTAATCCGTTTGCAGACACCTCTGCCGACGGGATTCATCTGCCTATTTTTACTATATAAAATGAACTAGAAAGTAGGATGTAGGCAAGGGAGAAAGATGATTCCGAAGAAAGCTGCTTTGGGAGCATAAGATTGTGTTCTACATCCATTTCAATGGTTCAAATGATATAGATTCATAGCATAGAAATTTGATGATATTTGTATGGAAAAACCTCTTTATGGTATAGTACGAAACGGTAGAGTTATTTTCATTATTTCGGTTTAATGACTATTTTGTAGTTTTTTGCTGAAGTCTACGGTTTACAATTAATTGAAGACACCTGGTTGAATGCGGCGGTATACCGTAAAAGCGGAGAACGACATGGAGACCGTATAAGACAAACCATGGGAGGCATATGATGTTAGAACGAAGAAATAGAGTAAAGAATGGATCAAAGAATAAAGTAACAAATAAAGTAACGAAACGAAGCAGACTTAAGGGCCTATTCATTACATTGTTGGTTTTGCTCCTTATCGGGGCTGGCGCATATACGTTTCGCAAACCGTTAGCTGTTATGGCTTTTGACCTATTTCTGTCCGGTCATGTAGAGGAGAAGCTGGAGAAATCGTATTCTCCAATTGATGGTGAGCTGCCAAAGCCGGTATCAGTCAAGCGGCCGGAGCCATTCACGGCATTGCTGCTTGGCATCGACCAGCGCGGTAATGAGCCTGCCCGTTCGGATACGTTAATTTATGCAATTGTCCGGCCCGAAGACTCCAAGGTGCTGCTAATCTCAGTTCCGCGCGACACCTATACGGAAATTGTTGGTAGAGGCAGGGAGGATAAAATTAACCATGCTTATGCTTATGGCGGCGCTAAGATGAGTAAAGATTCGGTAGAGAACTTCTTAGGTCATCCTGTGGATTACTATGCGGCAATTAATTTTGAAGGATTGCGGAACGTCGTCGATGAACTGGGCGGAATCGAACTGCCGATCGACAAGGATATCGTAAACAAGCATAAGGACCATGAGAAATTTACTATTAAAGCAGGCAAACCGTTGTATGATGGGCAGGAAGCCCTTAACTTTGTACGCTATCGCGAGGACAGTGATTTCAATCGCACGAAGCGGCATCAAGTTTTTCTAAATGCGATGATCCAGCGGATGCTGAAGCTCGATCAGATTGGAAAAATTCCTGAGCTGATGGATATGCTGGGCGACAACTTTAAGACGGATATGACACCAAGCTTTATCATCGACTTGTCCAAGCGGCTCTTAACGAACCAGGCACCGCAAATTAGCGGATTTACGATTATGGGAGAAGGGGTTCGAAAGAACGGGATCTATTATATCGAAGCGAATGAAGAGGATGTGGCATTCGCCGCCCAGTTAATCGAAAATTGGATTGATCCGGATACGAAGACAGAGGAACTGCTGAGCCCAGAGGCGCAGGCCGACCAGGAAGCACATTCTGGTGAACAGCCCTAATTGATCAATTCATTACTAATTCATCAATTTATTATACGTAACGTCCTATATGCAAATTATGTCCTAAATGCAAATTGTAAACATGATTCGGCAGTCCGGTTTTTCCGGCTGCCGATTTCGCACCTGTAATGGAACAAAAAGCGGTTTGAAACGTAACAAAAAGGAGAGTCTGAAAAGGGTAGAGGAGGACTTGATTTTTATGAACATCGCGTTTTTTTTACTCCCTAAACATGATGTCGTGGCCGTGACGCTGGATTCGACTTTGAGACAGACGCTGGAGAAGATGGAGTATCACAGGTATACAGCCGTGCCGATTATCGGCAAAGACGGTGTTTATGTCGGTACCGTGACGGAAGGCGATCTTCTGTGGTACATGAAAAATTCTGGCGGGAAGGTTACTTTTGAGAACGCTTCTAAATTTCTGCTCAAGGACGTTCCGCTCAAGATGAACATTAAGCCGGTATCCATTGATGCCGATATGGAAGGTTTAATTAATCTCGCCAAGGTGCAGAACTTTGTCCCTGTTGTGGATGATATGGGGCGTTTTATCGGCATTGTGCGCCGCAGCCAGATTATTGAATATTGCGAGAGATATGTAACCCGGGAAAATGTGCCTGTTCCCAAAAATTAACGCACAGAGACTGAGAGTTTGCTTCAAGGGAAGGAATTGCTTTATGCTATAATGAAGAATAAAGCTAATTCAGGGAGGGTGGAAGCTGTCCGCCATGCAGAAAGAAGTGGATGTGGCCAAACGCGCCAAAGTGATTGAATGGCTCAAAACGGAAGTAGTCGATCACGTATCCCGTTTATTCAAAGCATTGTGGGAAGGCAGCACGACACGGGTAAACGACAGTCTAGCCAGTCTGATTGTCAGTTGTTACATACTGGGACGCAGACTTGGCGTATCCTATCGGGATATGGACGATCACATACTGGAGAAATTGAACAAACATCAAAAGGAAGGTCACCAGTTGGAAGATTGGTATCAGGACATTTCTACATTGGAAGAACATATGCGTAAGAGGTGAACCCATTTGAATTTACGCTGGACCCCGATAGCATGGAGCGCGGTATATTTGCTGTTCCTGCTATCGTTTGTTACACCCTTTTCTTTGATTACCATTTTTGTCATGCTAGTGCCCGGCGTAATTCTCTACACAACGTTATCGCTGCGCGCATTTTTGCTCCATGTCGGGGTAGTGTGGGCGGTAGCGTTTGTTCTGCTGCTTGATCCTCTGATTCTGCTCACGGCTGCAGTTTTTGTTGTTCCAGTACTCGTTATGGGGCACCTCTATAAGCTGAAAGCCTCCGCGCTCAAAGTGGTTGCCGCAGGAACAGGAACACTGCTTGGTGAAGGCTTGCTCGGGCTTTTGGTGATCACGGCTTTCTTTGATTTCCATCTGGCGACATCAATCGAGAACTTTTTGAATATCATGGCAGCCCCGCTGCAAAATATGGCGAATAGTCCATTCGCGGCCAATGTGCTATGGTCTCCGGAAATGTCACAGCAAATATCGAGCCTGGTGGTGCGAGTTACGCCAGTTTCGCTCGTCCTGAGCTCGCTTATGCTTGCTGCGATCACCCATACGATCGCCAGACCGACCTTAAGCAGCATGGGGCATCCCGTTCAGGGCTTCCCGCCGCTGCGGGAGTGGCGGCTGCCCAGAGCATTGATCTGGTATTACCTGATTAGCTCTTTAATTACGATGTTTAGCGGACCAGAAGCTATGCAGGGGTCTATCGGTACGATGCTGCTGAATTTGCTGCTGGTGCTCAATTTCCTATTTATGATACAGGCGGCCAGCTTTATATTTTTTCTGGCTTATGAAAAGAAGTGGAATCCGGCCATTCCGGTTTTGTTCATTATTGCGATGTTACTTTTTTCGCCTTTGAAAATTGTCGGGATACTGGATATTGCGGCTCCACTGCGTGAGATGATTACGAGATCAAGACGATAGGGTGAGAAATCATGCCTAATTTACTTCAAAAACGTTGGCACGGCTACCAAACCGTGTGGGTGTTCGCGCTGCAGCTTCTGCTCGTCATATTCGTCTCGTATTATAACTGGGTCCTTGGTCTGATCAGTTTATGCCTGGTCTGTGGCTTGACGTTCATCATGCTGCAGGCGGAACAGCGCTTTCGCAAGGAGCTCGTTCGTTATGTGACCGATCTGACTTACCGGATTAAACGAGTGGAAGGCGAGGCGGTGAGCCGGCTGCCGTTCGGTATTTTGCTCTATAGCGAGGAGCGCACGGTAGAGTGGCACAATCGATTTGTCAGCAGTATGTTTGGGCTCGACTCGGTTGTGGGACAACCGCTCACCGAGCTGCTTCCGTCACTTCCTTTACAGGCCCCCCGGGAGAAGAAGGATGCATCCGCACAGGCAAAGACTACGGTCGAGGCGGTCGTAGCAGACCGTCATTTTGAGTTGACGGTGCTGCATGATGAACGCCTGATTTACGTTCACGATGTGACTGAGCTGGCGATTCTTCGCAGCCGCTATGAGGACGAGAAGGCAGCGCTGGGCATCGTCATGCTAGACAACCTGGATGAGGCGACCCAGGGGATGGACGATCAGCAGCGCACGGCGCTTATTGCGAGGGTGGCCACGGCTTTAACCGAATGGGCGAAGCAATATAGAGTCTATTTGCGAAGACTGTCCTCGGAGCGTTATTTGATGATGCTGAATCAAAAATCGCTGAACGAACTGGAGCAGAGCCGGTTCGTCATCCTGGATGAGGTCCGCGAGATGACCGCGGACCTGAAGGTGCCGATGACGCTGAGCATCGGCCTCGGCTTTGGCACCGAGCGCTTCAGCGAACTGGGCGAGCTTGCCCAGTCGAGTCTCGATATGGCGCTCGGGCGCGGAGGGGACCAGGCCGCCGTGAAGGCCGGTCAGCGGCTCTCATTCTATGGCGGCAAGTCGGGCGCCATAGAGAAGCGGACGCGCGTACGGGCGCGCGTCATCGCGCATGCTCTCCGCGATTTGATGCAGGAGAGCGACAAGGTCATTATTATGGGCCACCGAATGCCGGACCTGGATGTCATCGGTGCCTCAATCGGGGTGCTGAAGGCGGCCGATATGTACAAGGTGGAGGCCCATATCGTGCTGGATGAGAAAAACCCGGGCATCGACCGCTTAATGGAGCGTATTGAGAAGGAAGAAGCGCTGCGCCGCAGGTTTATTACCTCGGAGCATGCTCTGGATATAATGACCGAGCATACGCTGCTGGTCGTCGTCGATACGCATAAGGCATCGATGACGATGGAGCCGAAGCTGGTGGAAGAGGCCAGCCGGGTCGTCGTCGTCGACCATCACCGCCGCGGCGAGGAGTTCATCAACGACGCGGTGCTCGTCTATTTGGAGCCTTATGCATCCTCGGCCAGCGAGCTAGTCACCGAGCTGATACAGTATATCCATGAGAAGGTGGAGCTCAGCCCGTTGGAGGCAACGACCTTGCTTGCAGGAATTACGGTGGACACGAAGCATTTCGCGCTCCATACTGGATCGCGTACGTTCGAGGCTGCGGCATTCCTGCGGCGCATCGGTGCGGACAGCGTGATGGTGCAGCGAGTCCTGAAGGAAGACCTGCAGGAATATATCGCTAAAGCCGATATTATAAAGCATGCGCGCATGCTTTATAATCATATCGCTCTGGCGGTGACGGAGCCGAACCGTAAAATTCCGCAGCTGCTGATCGCCCAGGTGGCGGACACGCTGCTGAACATGACGAATGTGCTGGCTTCATTCGTCATTAGCGAGCGGCCAGACGGCTTGATTGGCATTAGCGCCCGCTCGCTAGGGAACATGAATGTTCAGATGGTTATGGAGCGGCTTGGCGGTGGCGGGCATCTGACGAACGCTGCCGTGCAATTGGAAGGAACCCAGGCTGAGGCAGAAAGAAGACTGCTGCAGGTGCTGGATGAAATAGAAAAGGAAGAGGGGTTATTCGAATGAAGGTAATTTTCTTGAAGGACGTAAAGGGTCAAGGCAAAAAAGGGGAAGTCAAAAATGTATCCGAAGGGTACGCGCACAACTTTTTGCTGCCGCGGGGACTTGCCCGCCTGGCGACGGACGGTAATTTAAAGACGCTAGAGGTTCAGAACGCAGCGGAAGAGAAGCGTAAGGAGCAAGAGAAGGAAGAAGCGATTCAGCTCGGCGCGAAGCTGGAAGAAATGACGGTAACGGTGAAGGCCAAGGCAGGGGAAGGCGGCCGCTTATTCGGCGCAATTACTAACAAACAGATCGCGGAGGCGCTAAGCCAAGCGGGTGTGAAAATCGACAGACGTAAAATCGAGCTGGCTGAGCCGATCCGGACGCTGGGCGTCACTCAGGTGCCGGTGAAGCTTCACCCCGACGTGAAATCAACGTTTAAGGTTCAAGTAACGGAGGAATAAAATGGGCGGAGATCAGTTTTTCGACCGTATTCCCCCACAGAACCTGGAAGCGGAACAGGCGGTGCTCGGCGCTATATTGCTTCAGTCGGAGGCGCTTATTACGGCGATGGAGCGGGTGCGGACGGAAGATTTCTATGATCCTCCCCACCAATTGATCTATGATGCGATGGTTCAACTTGGCGAGGAAGGTCAGCCGATTGACCTTATTACGCTAACGTCAAAGCTTCAGGATCGGGGGCAGCTGGAGGATATCGGCGGAGTCAGCTATTTGGCTAAGCTGGCGAATGCGGTGCCTACGGCGGCTAACGTCGATTACTACGCTCGAATCATAGAAGAGAAGTCGATGCTGCGCCGCTTGATTCGGACGGCGACGCAAATCGTCAGCGAGGGCTATGCGGGCGGCGAGGATGTCGGCGGATTGCTGAGCGATGCGGAGCGGAAGATCCTCGAAATTTCCAACAGCCGATCAGGCAGTGGCTTTATCGCGATTCGCGACGTCTTGATGGAAGTGTTCGAAAAGGTGGAGGAGCTCCACCAAAACCGGGGCAATACTACGGGAATCCCTTCAGGCTTTGTCGATCTGGACCGGATGACTTCCGGATTCCAGCGTAACGACCTGATTATCGTTGCCGCCCGTCCTTCCGTGGGTAAGACGGCGTTCGCCCTGAACATCGCTCAGAACGTCGCTGTACGGGCTAAAGAGACCGTTGCGATTTTCAGTCTGGAGATGTCGGCGGCTCAGCTCGTTCAGCGGATGATTTGTGCGGAGGCGAATCTGGACGCGGGAGTTATGCGGACAGGCGATTTTAAAAATGATGACGATTGGTCCAAGCTGACGATGGGGATTGCCGCATTGTCAGAATCGGAGATTTATATCGATGATACGCCTGGGATAACGGTGGCCGATATTCGGGCGAAGTGCCGCCGGCTCCAGAAGGAGAAGGGCCTCGGTATGATTGTGATCGATTACCTGCAGCTCATTCATGGACGCGGCAAAGCCGGCGAGAACCGGCAGCAGGAGGTTTCGGAAATATCCCGTACCCTGAAGCAGATCGCCCGTGAGCTCGAGGTTCCGGTTATCGCTCTGTCCCAACTTAGCCGGGGCGTAGAGCAGCGGCAGGACAAGCGGCCGATGATGTCCGACTTGCGGGAATCCGGTTCGATCGAGCAGGATGCGGATATCGTCGCATTCTTATACCGGGATGATTACTACAACCAAGAGACGGAGAAAAAGAACATCATCGAGATTATCATTGCCAAGCAGCGTAACGGCCCGGTAGGCACCGTTGAGCTGGTGTTCCTGAAGAACTTCAATAAGTTCGCGAATTACGAACGTGCGCATACTGACGCGTTTGCGGGATAACGGGAAAATTATTAATTATTAAATAACTAAATAACTAAATAACTAAATAACTAAATAACGGTATTGTCTATTTACATTTAGCCGCTTGGGGCATTCGTGGGAACGACTGGCTCCGAGCGGCTTTTTTGCGTTATCTTTTTTCCCTTTATGAAGGTTGAAATCTTTTTCTATCGTCCATACTGGTAGGTAGAAGACGTAGAAGGAGGTTTAAGATGAGGTGGGTTACTTGGGTTTCTTGGCTGGTAAAGCTATCGATTACTGTCATTATGGTCAGCATGCTAACCGTGACCACGACCGGTTATGTCGTGAACTGGTATATTCAATCGCTGCTGGGCAGTTATAACATACCTCTTGAAGTGCAATCGCCTACTCTTGGAAGCATGATGAAGGGCATGCTGGGCTTTGGAGGTCCAGTAACAGACAGCAAAAATCCGGGCGGCAGGAATACAGGCGAGGCTGAAAATAAAAATAGGAATGCAAGTGTGAATACAGGGACCGGTGGAAGCAGCAATGGAAACAGCAATGGAAACAGCAATGGAAGCAGCAATGGAAGCAGCATTGGGAACAGCAATGAGAATAGTTATGGAAATAGTGCCGGGAATGGTAGGGACAATAGCGGGGGTGGCAGCGGTATAGGCCTCGGCACCGGTAATGGCGCCGGCAATGGCAACAACAACGGCAGCGGCAACAACAACGGCAGCGGCAACAACAACAACAACAGCAACGAGCCCAATCGTCCCGTCGAAGACGGGGTGAATGCGGAAGAGGGTACTCCTGAGGACGCACTCCCGGTGATGGGGGGGATGGCTTCCGGCCAGTCGCAGCAGTCGCAACAGGCGCAGTCCCAACAATCGCAGCAGTCCCAACAATCTCAACAGACGCGACAACAGTCCCAGCAGGATGCGCGGGGGAGCCAGGATCAGGTAGTTGTCATTTCCCCGGATGATTTATTGGCCAAAAAGGATGGGCTGCCCGACCAGCAGAAAGAAGAGATTTTTAATATCCTGATGTCCAAGCTTCCAGAGGACGAAATGCAGAAGATGACCGAGGCCATGGAGGGCGGATTGACCGAATCTGAAATGATAGAGATTCAGCAAATTTTGTCCAAGCATTTAGATAAAGAACAGTATGCAAAGGTTATGGATATGCTCAAAAAATAAATGGAGCCCCTTCCACTATGATACCATGATAGCGGTTCCATTCACAGAATTGTAAATAAAATACTTGCTGGGTATTTTAGTAAAAGATAAGTTAAACCCGCTCCTGGAGCGGGTTTTTGCCATTTGTGAACATAGTTGAAATCCGGGAGGATCGTATGCTAAAGTAGACGATAGTGACAAAAGGTTAAAAATTTGAAACTATTTATTGTCGAATAGAGTCAAATAAAAAAGGAGATTACCATGAAAGGTTTCAGGGGAAGACTCGGGCTTGATTGGCTCACGGAGCGGTTTCAGTCCGTAGTTCGGAGCATCAGGCTAAGCCACAATCTACCGAAAAATGAGCAAGATGTTATAGATAGCATGGATAAAGGGCGGAAAATGACATTACGCAGAGTCAAAGCCGGGGCAGCCGCAGCCGTACTTACAACAGGCCTGTTATTGGCCGGTTACCAATACGCGCAGGCGCATACGGTAACCTATTACCATGTTATGCTCCATGACGAGGAGATCGGGACGATCGATAGCGAGGAGCAGCTGCAGGAGCTCTACAAGCGCAAAGAGCAGGAGTACGCCGAGAAGTATCCGCAGGCGGATATGGTCGTTAATACGAAGGGCATTACAACGGTCGAGGCGAAGAAGTATAAAGCCAAGATAGACACGGAGGCGACTCTGTCCAAGCTGAATGAGAGGCTGACGGGTTACTCCCGGGGGGTGGAGCTGAAGGTCGATGGAAAGACCATCGCGATCGTGAAGGATCAGGCTACGGCAAACGCGATTCTGGAGCAAGTGAAGGGGAAATACATACCGGGCACTTCATCCAATAATGCGGCTTCCAAAATTAAATTAGTGAGCAGCAATCCGAACGCGGCCAAGAAGCAAAACGGCGTTGAGGTGGAATCCGCTGAAATCATCGAGGATGTGACGCAGGTTCCCGTGAAGACGGATCCGAACAAGGTGCTGAGCGCTGAGGAGGCGGTGCAGCGCATCGTAGAGGGCAGCGAGGCAGCGATCACCTACATCGTTCGCGAGGGGGATACGATTTCATCCATTGCTAAGCGGTACGGGGTGACTCAGAAGGAATTGTTCGCGAGGAACCCAGGCGTTCAGGAGAAAACGATGCAAATCGGCACAGAGCTGAACGTGAAGGCTTTGAAGCCTGCTCTTACCGTAAAGACGGTTGAGCTGGTATCCGAGGAAATCGTCACCGAACCAGAGGTGGTCATTCAGAAGAACGCGGATATGCAGGCGGGTCAGTCCAAGGTTGTGGCGGAAGGGCAAAGCGGCCTGAAGATCATGGATTACCGGCTGACCAAAGAGAACGGCGAGGTGATCGCTGAGGAATGGCTTGGCCATGAGGTGATTAAGGCATCATCGCCGCGCATCATCATGAAAGGAACGAAGATCGTCGGCGAGGGCAGCGGGCAGTTCGCGTGGCCGGTATCGGGCGCACGAATGACGAGCAGCTACGGCGAGCGTTGGGGCCGAACCCATAAAGGTATCGATCTGGTCTCCTCGAATCGGAACATTCTTGCCGCAGATGAAGGAGTTATCAGCTTTGCAGGCGTCAAATCCGGTTATGGCAATGTTATTATTATTAATCATAATAACGGATATGAGACACTGTATGGGCATCTGAGCAAGATCAGCGTCAAGAAAGGCGAGATCGTCGAGAAAGGCGCAAAAATCGGGGTTATGGGCAGCACGGGACGTTCCACCGGCACTCATTTACATTTTGAAATTCATAAAAACGGCAGCGTCCAGAACCCAATGAAGTATCTATAAGTGATGAAATATCCTAAGTATAGAGGAAGCTCAACACAGAAGTATACGCTTTGTACTGAAAACCTGACTTTTTGAATACTCATTTTAGTACAATTTCAGTACCGTTTAAATAAAAATGGCCCGCGCGTCGGGCGTTCCAGATGGAACGCCGTCGCGCAAGGCCATTTTTTTAGTTCAATTCGCCGCAACTGCTTCGACTTCTTGCTTGTCTTTCAACTGGTGCTGACCGGACACCACGACCTGGTCTTCCAAGGCCAAGCCGGTGATGACCTCCTGAAACAGTTCGTTGAGGCGTCCCAGTTCTACTTGCCGCTTCTCAACTTTGCCTCCGGAGAAAATATAGACGTAAGTGTTGCTCTCTTCCCGGATAATTGCCGTAGTCGGGATGGTGAGTACTTCCTGCTCTGCCTCATCAGTCAGACGCAGCTGTACCTTTGTTCCCGGCTTCAACGCTAGGTTCGCGTTGTCGGCTTGCAGCTCCAGCTCATAGGTTCTGTTCATCGTGTCCATGATGTCGGCGAAATAGATAATTTTCCCCTTGTACAGCTGCTCCGGCTGATCGGTGGCATAGAATGAAAGCTCGGTTTTGCCTTTAAGGAACTTGGCATTTTCTTCTGTGATGTTCGCCTTAATCTTGACCGGGTTGATCTGCTGGATTTTGCCGACGATTCCTTGGCTTATGATCATGCCGGACTCAATCGTGAAATCGGTCAGAATGCCGCTGATCGGCGCGGTCACTTTATAATTGTCCAAGGTGCGATTGATTTGCTCGATATCGATTTGCGCCATTTTAATCTGATCTCTTAGCGGCTGTAGGGCATCGGGATCGTCTTGCATGGCAAATTGCCCTTCTTTCAGACTTTCTTGGGCCGTGCGGAGTCCGATTTCCGCTTTTTGCTTCTGCAGCAGCACGTCGGCCGGATCCAGTTCAAACAGCAGTTCCCCCTGTTTTACCTGATCACCGCGGCTTTTCAACGCTTTAAGCACGTCGCCGCTTGCTTTGACGACGACATCCCTTTCGGCCGAAGCTGTCACTTCGGCTACCGTTTCCTGCGGAGCGCCAATGCTTCTCTTTTGAACTTCACTGATCTTTACAGACGGTTTCTGGACGTTCTGCACTTCCATTTGAGTTTCCTGAGGGGCATTGCAGCCGGCCAGGACTATTCCGCCCACGGCCAGTAATGCACAGCCCATTATAATTTTGATCCATCTATTATTTCTCATTGACTTACCACTCCCTCACTGATGTCGGTGTCGTCGGATGATTTATCGACTCGGCCTCCCCTATGGAACAAACGGCCCACCCGGTTCTTGAACGATTCGAGCAATTCGTAGACGACCGGAACGACGACCAGCGTCAGAATCGTCGACGTAACGAGCCCGCCGATAACGACGACGGCCATGCCTTTCGAAATCAGGGCTCCGCCTTCGGTAAATCCAAGCGCAAGCGGCAGCATGGCGGCCATCGTCACGACCGCCGTCATGATGATCGGTCTTAGGCGAAGCATACCCGCTTCGACCAAGGCGTGGCGAACGGTGTAGCCTTCTTCGCGCAGCTGCTGCGTCCGGTCGATCAGCAGAATCGCGTTGGTCACGACGATCCCGATCAGCATCATGAAGCCGATCAGCGAGGTGATGCTCAGCGCTTCGCCGCTGATCAAGAGACCTAGTAGACCGCCGATGACGGCAAGCGGCAGCGAGAAGAGGATGACAAACGGCGCGCTCAAATTGCCGAAAGCAATAACCATGATCAGATAGACGATAAATACGGCTGCTCCCATGGCGACAAACAGCTGGGAGAAACTTTCTGCGATATCTTCATTAATCCCGCCGATTTCACGCGACACGCCGTCCGGAAGCTCGACCTGATCCAGCGCCATCGCGACTTGACCGGCAACGCCGCCCTTGTTTTGGCTGTCGATTTTAGCGGTAATGTTCACGACTTGTTCCTGGTCGTTACGCTGAATGCTAGAGGCGGCGTTGATAATGTTCAGCTTGGCCACTTCCTTCAGATAAACGATGGAGCCGCTCCCCGAACGGAACGGGATGTCCCCTAGTTTGGACAACGTATCGAGGCCCGATTTATCCAACTGGACCGTTGTCGTATAAGTTGTGTTATCCAGCTTGACATCACCGATCTCATCCTCTGCAAGCCAACTGGCAACGTTTTGATGTACCGTGGAGGCGCTTAGTCCATATTGCCATACTTTGTTCTGATCAACTTCTATCTCAAGCTCCTTCTTGGCATCGCTGAGGGAATCCTCCACTTCCTTAATTTCCGGAAATTCCTTCAGCTTCTCCTTCAGCAGCGCGGAAGCTTCAACCAGCCGGTTGAGGTCGTTCCCTTTCAGAGAATATTGGAAATCGGTGCCGCCTGAATTACTTTCGAACGATCTAACGTCCAGTTCAGAGTCTTCCGGCAATTCGGCCATCAAAATGTTCTTGTATTGTTCTTGAACGGTTTTGACATTGCTGCCTTCGCTGACTTCGGTGAAAATCTGCGCCCGGTAAGGCGTTGCCTCAGTGGAGTCGTTAAATCCGATTAGCGATTCGGTAAAGGTAAATTGCGGCTGGCCGTCGGCTGCCTTCGCGCTATGCAAAATCTCTTCCATATCTTTGACTTTGGCGTCCATAGTTTTCAAAGAAGTTTCGTACGGCATCTTAATGACGAAGTAAAACTGCCGCGGAGGCTCTTCTTCCGGCATAAAGGTGATCGCTAAAAACGGTACAGTTCCAATAATTGACGCGATAAAGAGGAATCCTGCTGCCAGCAGCGTTTTGATCCGGTGGCGCAGTGACCATTCCAGGACACGGCGGTAAAAAGCCGTCGAACGTCCTGCTTTCTCTTCATGGTGCTTGATCTTGTTTCCGCGGAGCACCAGCACCTTGGCCAGCATCGGGATCACTGTCAATGCTACGAGTAGCGAGGCCAACATGGCAGTGGACAACGTAATCGCGAATGGCTGGAACAATTGCCCGACCATACCGCTGACAAATGCGAGTGGGGCAAAGACCCCGACCGTCGTCAGCGTGGATGACGTAATGGCTGCGCCGACTTCGCGGGTGGCCAGCTTAATGACCGATTCGCCGCGCTCCTGCGCTTTCTGCAAATGCGAATATATATTTTCGATAACGACGATACTGTCGTCCACGACCCGTCCGATCGCGATGAACATGCCGCCGAGCGTCAGAATGTTCAAGGAAATGTCCAAGGAATTCATAACGAGCAGCGTAATCAGGATCGACAGCGGAATCGAGACCAGGACAATCAAGGTCATGCGTATATTCCGCAGGAACAGCAGGATGACGAGCGCCGCCAGCAGCGCGCCGGTGAGCCCCTCATGCACCATTCCGCTAATGGAGGAACTGACGAGTTCCGAAGTGTCATAAATCGTCTTAAAGCCGATATCGGGAAGCTGCTGCTCCCAGTCTGCGAACAGGGACTCGACTTTCCTCGCGAAATCTACGGCGTTGGCATCGCTAGTTTTGTATAATTGGATGCCGATGGCTGGCTGCTGATTCAGGCGAGCTACAAAATCAGATTCCGAGATCGATTCAACCTTAGCCAGCTGATTCAAGCGAACCCGGGTGCCGCTCTGGGTCAGCAGGTCCATATTTTCCAGGTTGTATACGCTGTTGGTATCGCCCTTTACACGGGCCATCAAGGAACTGCCATCGAGATCGACGGCTCCTGCAGGCAGCGAAGTAAGGTTTTGACGAACCTGGCCGGACACTTGTACGGGAGTAAGGCCAAAATCGTTCAGCTTCCCTGCATCAAGCTTGATGGTAAGCTTCGTTTCCCGTGCTCCGATTTCGTCCATATGGTCGTAGCCGGGGATCGATTCTAGTTCAGGCTTGATCTCGTTGGCATACCATTGATCCAGTTCCGTCTGGCTCATGCCGTTTCCGCCATAGATGGCGAAATAATAAGCCGGAATCGAGGCGTAACCGAAGGTGGCCACCTTCGGGGTGCTGGCCGAAGCGGGCAGATTGACCTCTTGCAGCAAGCTTTCAATATCTTGCTTTTTCTTTTCGGGGTCGGCCTTATCGGTCAACATGACTATGATGGTCGCAAAGTTGTCGCTGGACGTAGAGTCCAGCGAGGTAACTCCCTCCATGTTGGCTATTTTTTTCTCTATCGGTTTGGTTACTTGTTCCATGACGTCGCTGGGAGACCCGGGATATTGGGCCGTTATGAATACCACGGGAATCGAGATGTCCGGCATGATCTCCGTCTTTAAATTCCCAGCCGCATACAGGCCGCCGAAAAACAACATGATGATCATAATAAACAAGGCGCCTATATTCTTCATGGAAAAACTGGTTAGTTTGTTCATGGTAATCCTCCTATCTTAAGAAAGATTACCGGATAAATGTGAACTGAGTATGAATAAAAAGCCAAAATTACCTAAAAATTTAGAAAAAAAGAACTAAAACGCTTAGGATGGCAGGGTGACGGTGATTTCCGTACCGATTCCGGGCTCACTGCTCACCTCAATGTGGCCCTGATGCAGGTCCACGATTCTTTTGACGATGGCCAGCCCCAGCCCATTGCCGTTACTCACCCGGTTACGGGAGCGGTCTGCCTTGTAGAACCTTTCGAACAAATGGGCCTGGTCTTCCGGCGCGATGCCGATTCCCGTATCTTTGATGGTCACGGAAACCTGATGGACGCCCCGGTGAGCGGAAATCGCGATTTTGCCGCCTTCCGGTGTAAAGCGGATGCTGTTCCCCAGCAGGTTGATCCATACCTGGTCTAACTGGTCGCGGTCGCCGAAAATTTTGACGACGGGCAGTTCCAGATCGATGACAATGGATTTGGCAGCCCATTGCGGTTCAAGAGCGACCGCTGTTTGCCGAATCTGCTCGTCAAGGCGGAATGTGACTGGATGGAACGGATGATGCTCTGATTCAAGCGAGGCCAGCTGCAGCAGGTTATCGCTCATTCGGGACATCCGCTCGCTTTCCGCGATAATGATGCCCAAATAACGGTCACGCTCCATGCTGCTGAGCGTTTCCTTCTCCTTCAGTGCTTTGGCGAAGCCGCGGATGGATGTGAGCGGCGATTGAATTTCGTGTGAGACGTTGGAGACGAAGTCCTGGCGCATTTCCTCGATTTGCCGCAGCTGCCGCCTCATTTCGTTAAAGCTTTGTACCAGGACGCCCAACTCATCTTTGCGCCGCGCTGTCAGCTCGCTGCTGAAGTCCCCTTTGGCCATCCGCTTCGTCGCTTCCGTCATTTTACGCAAAGGCCGGATCAAAAAGGCGGCTTCCACGATGAAAAACAGGCTGCCGCCCACCAACAGGACAGTGATCCCGGTGAGGATCATGCCGCCGATCGGATAACTGATCTGGTTGTTCGAATTTGGCTCGATAAACATGGCATAGGTTTGGCCCTGATGGCCGAAAGGCAGCCCCACGTAGACATGCCCATCGGAGGTAATCCCCTTCAAGATTTCCCCTTGAAGCACGCGCTCGGCTTGCTCCCGGCTTACTTCGATTAGGGGCAGCGGGCCGTATTGTTCTTCGGACAGGGAGCCGTCGAAAATTTGCATGCTGACCATATTGGTCAGTTCCTTGATGTCGTCCATCACCAGGGACCGGCTGTCGTACCCGACCCGATCGAAAATCCGGATGAGGCTTTGGCCCAGCGTAATCATGTAATCCTGGGTTCGATCCTGGATCTGACGCTGATATAAGTAACCGATAGCCATCGTGGAGGCTAGCAGGCTGACGAGAATGGCGACCAGAAACATGACGACGATACGGACGTAAAGCGATTTGATCATTTTTCCACCACAAGTCTATAGCCGAGCCCGTATACGGTGGCGATATGAAAGGCAGGAGCCTCCTGGTCGCTTGCCGTAAAGCGTTCGCGCAGCCTTTTGATATGGACGTCGATCGTACGGTCATCCCCTGTGTAGTCTGGGCCCCAGATTTGTTCGATCAGCTGCTCGCGGGTAAAGATTTGCCCGGGATAGCTTCCAAGCTTAAATAACAGCTCGAACTCCTTGGGAGGAAGCATGAGCTCTTCGGACCCGCGGATTACTTTATAGGTTTGGCGGTCCAGCAAAATGTTCCCCAAATGAATGCTTTGAGAAGAAGCGATTTTGTAGCGCTTAAGCAGCACTTTGGTGCGGGCCACCAGTTCGAGCGGCTCGAACGGCTTCACGACATAGTCGTCAGCACCGAGGTCGAAGCCCTTTATTTTTTGCCCGGTCTCGCCCTTTGCGGTAACCATGAGCAGCGGCGTATCCGGATACAGGCGGCGCAGCTCGGCGCACAGCTCCCACCCGTCCATGACCGGCATCATGATGTCGAGGACAACCAAATCAACCGTCATTTGCTCCATCAATTTCAGCGCCGCAATGCCGTTTTCAGCCTGGATGGGACGGAATCCTTCATTCGATAAATAGAGACAAACCAGCTCGCGTATATGGGGATCGTCATCGACGATCATAATGGTGGCCATAGGCTTTATTTTCCTCCTTAAGTGACTGGTAAAAATAAGTTAATGTATGTATGATCTAAGGCAACCATGATAGTTGCCGATATTGATAGATTAACAGCTTTAGCCTGAGGCAATCAACAATTGCCTTAGGCTTCCCGGATAGCTGATGCCGCTAAGGATATGGTAAGATAGAAGGAGATCAATCCATGATCGAAAGTTTGGGGTGAATCACGATAATGCTGGGTAAAATTTTAGTTGTGGACGATGAGCGTCCGATTGCCGATATTTTGAAGTTTAATTTGGAAAAAGAAGGGTACGAGGTTATCCTTGCTTTTGATGGAATTGAGGCCGTGGAGCTGGCATTCAACGAGCAGCCGAATCTCATTCTGCTTGATTTGATGCTGCCCGGCAAGGATGGCATGGACGTATGCCGAGAGGTACGCGCTAGGCTGCAGACGCCGATCATTATGCTGACCGCCAAGGATGGCGAAATCGATAAGGTGCTGGGACTGGAGCTTGGAGCTGATGATTATGTCACGAAGCCGTTCAGTACGCGGGAGCTGCTCGCCCGGGTGAAAGCGCAAATGCGGCGGCAGCAGAAGCCGGCTCAGTTGGAAAGCGCAGAGGGCAAACAGGGGATCAGCTTGTTTGAACTGTTTATCGATACGGATATGTATACAGTATACAAGAACGGCGAACCGCTTGATTTGACTCACCGGGAGTTCGAGCTGGTTCATTATTTGGTGAAAAATGCCGGGAAAGTGATGACCCGGGAGCATTTGCTGCAAGCAGTGTGGGGTTATGACTATTTCGGAGATGTACGTACGGTGGACGTGACGATTCGCCGGCTGCGGGAAAAGATTGAGAGTGATCCGAGCAAGCCTGAGTATATTTTAACCCGGCGCGGGCTCGGTTATATGATGCGCAGCTCCAAGGCGGGTGGATTCTAGGATGAATCTGCCCTCCTTCTTCCGTACAATCCAGGCTAAGCTGATCATTATTTATGTGCTCCTGATCCTGATCGCGATGCAATTGATCGGGGTCTATTTCGTGAGCGCCATGAAAACGTCGCTGACCAGCAACTTTACGAAGGAGCTGCAGGAGCGGGCGGCCTTGCTATCGGTGCTGGCTGCGCAAAACTTGGGGGTTACCGGAGAATCGGCAGATGCATCGTTAGACAATTTAAGCGTTCTCGTCAACAATTTATTCAATATTAACGGCGCTGAGATCCAGGTGCTGGATGCGAGCGGCCGGGTTCTGACGACTTCCAAGCCGTCGCATGCTGATTATGTCGGCACGAAGAATACGCAAACGGTCGTCAGCCGCGCATTACAGGGCATACGCGACAATGAAGAGTATATGATCGATGAGGATAACGTACGCAAAAAGGTAGTAGCCAAGCCGGTTGTCAGGGATGGAAAGACGGTTGGCGCCATTTATATCGCGGCGTCGATGACCGAGCTCTACGGCACGATGGAGCGGATCAACAGCATATTTATTTCCGGCTTATTGCTGGCCCTTGCTTTGACTGCTGTGCTGGGCGTTATCCTCGCTCATACGATAACTTCACCGATCAAGGAGCTGACCCGGCGGGCGACGGCGGTGGCGGAAGGGCGGTTCCATCAGAAAATGCCGGTGCTCGGCAACGATGAGATCGGCCAATTGAGCAAAGCGTTCAACTACATGACAAGCCGGCTGCAGGATGCGCTGGCTCAGAACGAGGAAGAGAAGGAGAAGCTGGCCTCTATTCTTACCAATATGAGCGACGGCGTCATCGCCGCGGATGAGAAATATCAGGTCATTCTGATGAACCGCAGGGCGAGCGAGATGCTGCGGATTCAAGAGGAGGCAGTTAGCGGCAAGGATATTATGACGCTGCTGCATTTGCCGCTGGAGGAACGGGCCGTACTGGAGCGGGGAACGATGCACTCGGCTATTCTGGAGATCGATTCTCCGGAAGGGGACATGTTTTTGATTCGCGTGACGTTTACGCCGATTCACCGGCGGGAATTCGGCGTCAGCGGGACGATCGCCGTGCTGCAGGACGTGACGGAGCAGGAGAAGCTGGAGGCGTCACGGAGAGAGTTCGTTGCGAACGTCTCCCACGAATTACGGACGCCGCTAACGACGATCAAGAGCTATACAGAGGCGCTGGAGGACGGCGCGCTGCAGGACCCTGAGCTGGGTCCGCGGTTTGCTTCCGTCATTCAGAATCAGACGGACCGGATGATCCGGCTCGTCACGGATCTGCTTCATTTATCCCGTCTCGATTCGAAGGAGGCTCTGCTGCGCAAGCAGGCGATCGGCGTGCTGGAAATGCTGGAAGAGGTCGTGGATCGTTTCTCCTTCCAAATGCAGGAGAAGGAAGTTCATCCGGTGATCTTTATCGAAGAAGGGGTCGATACCGCCTGGATGGACCGGGATCAAATCGATCAAGTGCTGGACAATTTGATATCCAATGCGATGAAATATACGCCGGAAGGCGGGAAGATTACATTTGAGGCGCGCCGGGTGGATGATGGCATGATTGCCATATCGGTTCAGGATAACGGAATCGGGATTCCGAAACGCGATTTGGAGCGTATTTTTGAGCGGTTTTACCGTGTGGACAAGGCTAGGGCCCGCAATATGGGAGGAACCGGCCTCGGCCTGTCCATTGCCCGGGAAATTGTGAAGGCCCATGGCGGCACGATTACCTTGGAATCGGAGCTGGGGGAAGGCACCAAAATAACCTTTACACTGCCTACACAGGAACAAGGAGGCGAAGGACGGTGAAGGAAACGGTGAAATCTTTCCTGCTTACTTTGCTTGTAGTCTGCAGTCTGGTGCAGAGTTATTTTCTGATTTATCGGCTGCCGGGCAGCGATCCCGTGGTCAAGACGGAGAATGATTATATTAAAACCGAGAACATGGGTGCCGAGATGCGGGCGGAAGATTTAATATACCCCTTGCAAATTTCGGTCCATATGGGTGACAACCGCCATACGGTATTTTACCCGGACTCGATGTTCTATGAGCTCATTTATTCGCGCCTGAAGGGCCGGATGTTTGAAGGATTCCAGCGCTATGCCGTCGATAATATCGATTGGACGGATATTCGCAGCCGGTATACGGGGGTCGAACTGCAATTCGGCAGCGGGGTGCCGGTATCCCTGCTGCAGAAATTGATGCAAATTTCGGCTGATCCGTTATTTGAGGAAGAGAGCATTAACCGGGTGTTTATCTACAGCGCGGAAAATGAAGAGCGGGTGCGCGTGTTCTTTTTCAGCTCGCATGGTGATGTTGTATATGAAGCTACCAAGGCGGATTTGACGGTGCAAGATGTGAAGCAGCAGGTCGATTTCGGCAAGGACTGGACCCCTTATACATTAAAGAACGGTTATTATATTCCAGAGAAGCCTGTAGACATGGTGGAGACTAAGCTTAAGGTAGGGGTATTCTCGACAGAACAAATTCAGGGCTTATTCTTTGACCCGAGTATTACGAGAATTATCCGGGAGAAGGACGGTTCGGAGATCTATACGGATAGTAGACGGAGTCTCCAAGTGAAGCAGGATGGCAACTGGATTAATTATACCGATCCGGCGGCTCCTTCGGCAGGAGAAAACAGCGCGGCTAGCAATGCGCTTTCTTCGATTGATTTCGTAAATCAGCACGGGGGCTGGAATGGCAGCTATCGTCTGGAGCAAGTGGATGGCTCGGAGGATATCAATTCGGTCGTTTTCCGGCAGTATTTCGGGAATGGCCAGTTCGGGGCTTTTCCGATTATGGATTTCACAGCGTTCCGTTATGGGACGATATCGCTTGCGATGCGGCAAGGGACGATTACCGGGTATGAGCGGTCCCTGATTTATGAAAAGACCGGGGAGCTGGACAAGCAGGTCGTTCAGCTTATGGGCGGCAAAGAGCTGAAGGACAAGCTGGAGCAGTTCTCGGAGGCGGACGTTATCAATCTGTATCCGGCCTATCTTCCTTCACTGAGCGAGGACCAGCTGCGGCTGAAGCCGGCGTGGATCGTCGAGCTGAGCAACGGTGCTGTGCATGAGCTAAAATGAGAAGTAAAAGCCAGAAATTAAGGGAGGTCTTGAAATATGGATTGGGGGAGGGCCAAAAATGTGCTCATCTACGCTTTTTTGCTGCTGAACCTGGTACTCGGTTATCAGCTCTGGAACGATCTGAGGGAGCAGGCCGATTCCAATCCGGACCTTACCTCCCTGGAGAGCAACATACAGCAGATCATGGAGACGAAGCGAATTAAGGTGCTGGCGCAAATTCCGAGCGAGTCGCCACAGCTGCGCAAAATTTCCTACCGGTTCGTGGACGGGCAGCAAAGCGACAAGATCATCGATATTCAAGAGCCTGTAGACAGCAGGCTGATCTTCACACCCAAGGAGCTGGCAAATGCACTGCGGGGCAGCCTGCCTGACATTAGCAATTATCGCTATGACGAGTCGGCAGGAAATGAGAATGTGTTCGTACTGCATCCGCTAGTCGAGGGGAAATGGCCGCTTTTTAAAATAAATTTAGAGCTGTATTACAGCAACCAGAAAATTGTATCGTACCGTCAGGATCTGATTGAAATCAATGACTCTTCAGATGAAAAAGAGCAGCAGGTGCTGTCCGCCTCGAAGGCCTTAGGCAACTTGATCGAGAATTTCTTGCCGGAAGGCTCGGTTGTGACTGGAATTGAGCTAGGCTACTACGGACAGGTGTTCGATTCAGACGCTGAACTGCCGGCCTCGCCGGCTTGGCGGTTTTTGCTGGAGAATGGAGAAGAGTATTACGTACAGGGTATTAGCGGGGACGTCATCAGTCCAAACACGAAGGAATCAAAGGAGTAATGGGGAATATGGGCATAAGATTTACGGTACTGTCGAGCGGATCTACCGGGAATGCCACCGTGGTGGACGACGGAGAAGTGACACTGATGATTGACGCGGGGCTTAGTGCCCGCCGGATCGATGAGCTGCTGCTGGAGCGAGGCTTGACCGGGGCAGACTTGACCGGCATCCTTGTGACGCATGAGCACTCAGACCATATTAAAGGGCTGGGCGCGATGGCGCGAAAATATAATCTTCCCATTTATGCGAATGAGAAGACCTGGAGAGCGATGGAGAAGGCGCTCGGCAAAATTGCGGAGGAAAACCGCTGTTTTCTCGGTACAGGAGAAGCCCGCGATTTTGGCTCCTTGCGGGTGCAGTCCTTTGGGATTTCGCATGATGCGGCAGAGCCTGTCGCCTACACTTTCAGTGACGGCAGAGAGAAGCTAAGCGTTTGTACGGATCTCGGGTATGCGAGCGATAAGGTTAAGGAAGCGATCGCCGATTCCGATGTGCTTGTCCTTGAAGCGAATCATGACATTGAGATGCTGCGTATGGGGCGGTATCCATGGAATATTAAGCGGCGCATTCTCGGCGACATGGGCCACTTGTCGAATGAAGCTTCCGGAGAGGTGCTGAGCGAGCTGCTGAACGGGCGGATGAAGCGAACTTATTTGGCCCATCTTAGCCGGGAGCATAATATGCTGGATTTAGCAAAAATGTCGGTTCGCGATGCGATGGAGGATCGCGGCTGCTTTTTCCGGGACAGCGAGTTCCGTCTTTGTGACACTTTCCCGGACAAGCCTACACCGTGGGATAGGGTGGGTGAGCTTTAAAATGATCCAGCTCTGAGGTTTTCTGAAGTATTTCCTCGCGGCTGATCACCCCTTTTTCTATGAGCAGCTCCATCATGGCGCTAAGGGCCAGCAATTGCTGGTAATGATCTTCTTTCAGGTCAGCCAGTTTGGCCAGAATGTTAATTTCATTCATTGGTGATTGATAGGAATCCATAATAACCTCCTCATGTTAAACTCCCGGTATTTCCCTTGGTGGAAAAACCTTCAGGAGTGCGTCATATATGGTAAAATGAATCTATAAATCTATTGCAACGTTACTAGTATAGTCTTGGCTGAGCAGAAATATACCTGGATAAGGATGCAGAATTGCCGGAAAGCCGCAGTTCAGGAATATAGGAATGGAGCCCCATGGAGTGATAGTATAAAGGCGTAAGGTGCAGAATGGTGCAAGTGGGGTAATTCGGAAGTTTTAAGTATCAAATGAGCAACTTCAAGCCGGTCTGTCTCGTCAAGAAGTTGGTGGTCTTGCTGGCATATGGCTTTGCCTGCCGGGAATAAGGTTGAAGTAGAGCTTTACTTCCAGGGGATGAAGAAGGTAGACAGCGGGAGCGAAACCTTGGATGTGAAGTTAAGGAGGGAGAGAGTCCGGATGGGATTGTTTGACGACGATTTTTATTCCACGAAAGTATCACGACGGCATGAACGCAGAACGGAAAGCAACCGCGGTTGGAATAGAAAGAAAAACAGGCCGGGATGGTCAACATTGCAGGTTTCAATAGTCTCATCCGTGCTCAGCGCGATTGTCGCTGTGCTGCTGTTCAGCTTCATAACAGGGCTCCCATCCACGAAAGCCAGACTTGGATCAGACGGTGGTTCATATCTCGTCGGAGATACGGATCCATTCAGCCGCCGGATCAGCACTGCTGCCGCGAAAGTCGGCCCGTCGGTTGTCAGTATTTTGAATCATCATAAACTGTCAGGCGGTGATCCGGAACAGGCGGCGCTGGGATCTGGTGTGATTTTTAAGAAGGAGAAAGGAAAGGCATTTATTATTACGAACGCTCATGTCATTCAAGGGGCCAGCGATCTGGAAATTTTAACGAGCAGTGGGGAGTCCAAACGGGCTAAGGTTGTTGGGCAGGACATCATTAGCGATATTGCTGTGTTGGAAGTCGACGATAAGGGGATTACCTCGGTCATTTCACTCGGAAATTCCGGCAGCCTGCGGCCGGGAGAGGCGGTTCTGGCAGTAGGAAATCCGCTGGGGCTTGGCGGATCGCTTACCTTTGGCATTGTCAGCTACACCAGCCGGGTCATTCCGGTATCGATTAACCAGGATGGCCATTATGACTGGGAGCAGGAAGTTATTCAAATAGATGCGGCAATTAATGACGGCAACAGCGGTGGTGCACTGGTGAATCTCAATGGAGAGCTGATCGGCATCAATACGATGAAAATTGCGGATACAGGGGTTGAGGGCCTTGGGTTTGCTATTCCGGTGAGCGAGGTAATGAAATCGGTCAACGATTTAATGGAGCACGGGAAGGTTGCTCGTCCGTATTTGGGGGTGTACACCCTGGATTTGAACAATCCGTTCTCAGAGCTTAGCGAGGAGGATCACCGGGAATTGATGCTGCCGGCGGACGTGAAGGATGGAGTCATTGTGCTTGAAGCTCACGGGCCGGCGAAGTCGGTGGGACTGAAGCTGAATGACGTCATTGTTAAGCTCGATAAGCAGCCGATTCAGTCAACGCTTGATCTTCGCAAGTATTTGTACGGGCATAAGAAGATAGGAGATGAGCTGGAAGTTAGCTTTTACCGGGATGGTCATCTGCAGCGTGTGAAGGCGAAGCTGTCGGATAAGCCGGCGGAGAGTGAGCTGGAGAATGAGCTGGATAGTGATCTGAACAATGATCTGCATAATGATTTTCATGAATGGGATCGGGATTATGAGGAGTCGGATATTCATCGATAACGAGTGGCAGCGTGCAATAACGATCGATAACGAGTCAATAACGAGTGATAAGTAGCCGATAATGGGTCGTTAGCGGTCGCCGGCGGGTCGGGCCTAGGCTGTTTATAGCATTGTTCTGTACAATTGTAATTATGAAGTGAATGAAGTGGATAAAAGGGGTCGCATTACAGGATAGCCGTTCGTTTGCGGTTGGAAGTAATTGCGGTCCCTTTCTTGCTAAGAGGAGGTATAGATTGTGAAAGCCCCGTTTGCAAGCAAGAAGCGTGAGCAATTTCTTCATGACATGGCACAGACATCGTTAGATCTGTTAGTTGTTGGCGGCGGCATAACGGGTGCAGGGATCGCCCTTGATGCGGCTGCGCGCGGAATAAAGGTTGGACTGATCGATATGCAGGATTTCGCGGCGGGCACGTCCAGCCGTTCGACGAAGCTCGTCCATGGCGGGCTGCGTTATTTGAAGCAGCTTGATATCGGCGTCGTTGCGGAGGTAGGCAAGGAGCGGGCGATTGTGTATGAGAACGGCCCGCATGTGACGACGCCGGAATGGATGCTGCTGCCGATTTATAAAGAGGGTACTTTCGGCAGGTTCAGTACATCGCTCGGGCTCAAAGTGTATGATTTCCTGGCTGGCGTGAAGCAGGGGGAGCGCCGCCGAATGCTGAATGCTGCTCAGACACTGGGGAGGGAGCCGCTGCTGCGCCGCGAAGGGCTGCAGGGCGGCGGATACTATGTGGAATACCGTACGGATGATGCCCGGCTTACGCTGGAGGTGATCAAGGAAGCAGCGGCGCATGGCGCGCTTGCTGTAAACTATGCCCGGCTGGAGAAGTTTATTTATGAGGACGGCAAGGTGGCGGGCGCGGAAATAGCGGATACACTTAGTGACGGTAAGCGCTATGTCGTGAATGCACGGTGCATCGTCAATGCGGCTGGCCCCTGGGTCGATACGCTGCGGCAGCTCGACGGCTCACAGCAGGGCAAGCGGCTGCTGCTGACAAAAGGGATCCACCTCGTGGTGGATCAGAGCCGGTTTCCTTTGTGGCAGGCGGTGTATTTTGATACGCCGGACGGCCGCATGCTGTTTGCCATCCCCCGGGACGGCAAAACTTATGTGGGCACGACGGATACGGAGTATACGGGGGATATGGTGCATCCCCGCATGACGGAGCAGGATCGGGAGTATGTTCTCGATGCTGTGAACGGCATGTTCCCTGAGCTGCGGATTACGACGGAGGATATCGAGTCCAGTTGGGCCGGCATTCGTCCTCTGATTTACGAGGAAGGGAAGGGTCCTTCGGAAATTTCCCGCAGGGATGAGATCTGGCAATCGGAATCCGGCCTGATCACTATAGCCGGTGGGAAGCTGACGGGTTACCGGAAGATGGCGGAGACGGTGGTGGATAGGGTTGCGGCTCAGCTGGAGGCGGAAGCTGGCCACAGCAGAGAGACGGACAGGGGAAGAAGTGCAAGTAGTGAAGGAACTGGAAGTTTCCGCAAGGGAGATTTCCGTAAGGATGCTTCGGGCGGCGGGGTTGAGAGAGATGGCGGAATTGCGCGTTCTGTGGAAGCTGGTGGGAAGTACCCGCCATGCCGAACGAAGGAGCTGCCGATTTCTGGCGGACATGTGGGGGGCGCGGCCTCTTTTCAGAGTTATGTGGAGAGGAAGACCGCGGAGGGAATTGCCCTTGGCTTGCCTCGCGAATTAGCTGAATGGTGGTCGGCTTGCTATGGGTCTAACGTGGATCGGCTGTTTGAGCTGGTGCGGGAGATGGGAAATGAATCGGCTGTAGAGGTTGAGGCTGCAAAGGCAGCAGGAGAATTGCGAGCATTGGGTGACGCTGGAGCGGAAGACACTTCAGAAGTGCCTGAACCGGCGGAGATCAGCAAAGTGGAAGATAGGACTGGAGCAATTGAACAGCCTGTTGCGTCGGGCGTGTCCGATGTGGCTGAGACTAAACTTCCTCTGGAAGTCAGTGTGCCGCTGAGGTATGCGATGGAGCATGAGATGGCCGTCACACTGGAGGATTTTTTTGTCCGCAGGACAGGGGCGCTGCTGTTTGATATCGACTGGGTGAGGAAATGGAAGGGGCCTGCCGCCAAGTATATGGCTTCTTATTTAGGCTGGAGCACGGATGAGCAAGCTCGGTATGCGAGGGAGCTGGAGAGTCGGCTATATGAGGCGGTCGTGCCGGAGGATGGTGTGGATGCTGTGGATGCTGTGGATGCGGACCGTTAGGCGGCGATATTTTGTGGGAAGATGGTTCCTTTTTGGCCGGGAGTGTGGTAGAACTGAAAAGGGTATACTGTGTTTGTCGTGGAACCGAGAGGCGGATCGTGAGACGAGCTAGAGAAAGGATGCTTTCATTTTATGTATGTAGTTTGTAAAGATCATGTGGAATTGGCGATCGATATGTTCGTGGATGAGTTTGAGGAGGCACCGGACATTGTCGATTTGGATCAAACGAAATTTATCGAGTGGGATCCTCCGGTGACCTGCCAGGAATGCGAGCAGCGGGCGAAGTTTTTAATTATTTGACATGCGGCTAACCTGGAAGTGAATTGTAGCCATTTTGGACGGCTAAGCGATGTGCATAGGGTTAGAGTCGATGGCACACACTTTTTGGAGTTATAGATTGAATGTAGAGGGCGGCGTCTTCATCCTTGGGTGTGAAGAGCGGCCTTTTTGCGTAGATGGGTGATGATAGGTAAAATGGGTGGGGAAAGCGGATGTACTTAGGGGATGAAAGTTCAATAGGGATCAAACCAGTGGTAACGACAGTTAGGATGATACAATCAGGATGGCATAGGAGAACTAAGGAAATTACATAAATGATAGATCGAAAGAAGAGCAATGGTGAGAAAAAGAGCCATGGACCGATAAAATTAACTGCCGTTTGCCTTGGGGCAGGCTGGAGCTGGATAGGAGATGCTTGGGATGTTTATTCAAATTGTGGCCGTCGGCAAGTTGAAGGAGAAGTATTTGGTGCAGGGGATCGCGGAGTATGCGAAGCGGCTGACCCCTTATGTGAAATTTCAAGTCGTGGAGGTGCCCGACGAGAAAGCGCCGGAGACGATGAGTGAGGCGGAGGTGCAGGCAGTGAAGGCACGCGAGGGTGAACGCGTGCTGGCCCAGGTGAAGAGCGATGCGCATGTCATCGCTCTGGAAGTAGGCGGCGAGCTGTGGAGCTCGGAGGAGCTCGCCGCCACGTTCGACAGGCTCGGCACGTATGGGACGAGCCATGTCGTGTTTGTCATCGGCGGGAGCCATGGGCTCGCCGATGCAGTGCTTCGCCGCGCGCAGCAGCGGTTGTCGTTTGGGCGCATGACGCTGCCCCATCAGCTCATGCGCCTGGTGCTGGTGGAGCAGATTTATCGCGCGGTGAAGATTAATCGGGGGGAACCGTATCATAAGTGAAGCGAATTCTCTTCTTCCATCACCACACACCGAAGATCATCAGAGACGAAGCCGCTGTTTTCCATCGACTAGATGACATACCAGGAAGCACTCCTGCGGAAAACGCACCATAATGTTTAGAAAATGGCCGCAGCGATTGTTTGTTATTCGCCCTGTCCCCTATTATTGGAAACCAGGCGTACCAGGTAAATCATACTGCCATACGCTGCATACATAAAAAGTGGGGCAAACAAGATTTCATATAATTGCTTCTCGAATAAAAATGCTCCCCCCGCCAGTATCAACATGAGAGTTAGAACAAACCAAATCGTTCTGCGGGAGGGACTAAAATTTGTAACGCTCGGGTAACGAATCGAACTGACCATAAGCAATGCTAGCAGAAGTGAGACGGCGAATAGTACAATGACGGGAACATCATTTTTGAAAAAAGACAGCAAAGCCAGCATCCCGCCCGCAGCGGGAATCGGCAGCCCGACAAAGTATCGCTTCATTCCGTTCTGAACATTGAATCTTGCCAAGCGCAAAGCGCCGCAAACCGGAAATAGTATTGTGATCCCCCAGCCCAACGCTGGACTTAGCTCATGGAATACTGCCTCATATAGAATATATGCTGGTGCCGCACCGAACGTAATGATGTCTGATAACGAGTCTAAAACCTTCCCAAACTCGCTTTGCGCATGCAATTTACGGGCTGCCCATCCATCTGCGCCATCTAGTATGATTGCAACAAAAACGAGAAGCGTAGCCATACCCGCATTGTTGTTAAATGCAAGTATGATCGAAATTAAGCCTAAGCTCAGATTACCAAGAGTAAGAAAGCTCGGTATGAAATTTAAAATAAGTCATTCACCTCTCTCCAATCCGGTATTAGCCGGAATACGTTATTCATTTACTCCACCATTCGTGAATGGGATAGTGGTCTCCACCTAGCGATACAGATTCGCCCATACGAGGAACGGCAATTTTGATCGATCGTTGTTTAGCCGCAATCAAGACACGATGGATGGGGTCGAGCCACCCGTGAGGCGCTAATTGAAAAGCAGCCCAATGAATCGGGATCATGAATTCGCCTCTTAAGTCTATATGGGCTTGCGCCGCTTCTTCCGGAAACATATGAAGGTCCGGCCAACGTTCGTCATATTGCCCGCACTCCACTAGCGTAAGTTGAAAGGGTCCATACTTTTCCCCGATTTGACGAAAGTGAGGGCCATATCCGCTGTCTCCGCTAAAAAACACGCTTCCCGATAAGCCGATGATTGACCATGAACACCACAAAGTTTGATTTTTGTACAAGAAGCTTCGCCCAGACACGTGACGCGCAGGCGTGCAGACGATCTTCAATCCTTCCCACTCTAGTTCCTCCCACCAGTCCAACTGGGTGATCTTGGAGTCAGGGACACCCCAGCGTTCAAGATGGCATGCGACTCCCAGCGGAACAAAAAAATGACCGACCTTATCTTTAAGGTGTTTGATTGAATAATAATCCAGGTGATCATAGTGATCATGGGAAAGAAATACCGCATCAATGGCAGGCATATGTTTGACATCAATCGGCAGGTTATCGTTAAATCGCTTGCTTCCCAGCTTCGGAAAAGGAAATGGAGACCGTCCAAACATCGGGTCGAATAGCAATCGTTGGCCGTCTAAATCCACTAGTGCGCTTGAATGACCGAACCAGATCGCCTGGTTGAGATCAGACGATGGTTTCGTTTTCTCGATATCGGTCAATACAAGCTCAATTGGCGAGGAAGGCCTGCCATGGGCAGGCTTCCCGCGAGCAAAGTCCCAAAGAACAGATAATTGGTTGCGCAAAGACATTCTAGTTATTGTAGGGATAGCATTCACGAACTTGTTATTTTTGTAATTAACGGAATTGTTTATGCGTGTTTTCGTTCTTCTGTCTGGCTTTCTTCCGAACGCCGGGTTAAAGAGCATCAGGAGCATTGCCGCGATAAAGCTACTCACAACATAGTCCCCTCCTTACCAAGGAACGACTCCATTCCGATCCATAAAAGTACCCGTAGGTCCATTGCCGTCAAGAGTCGCAAGCTTCACAATCACATCTGTACCCTCACTGACGGTTTGGTAGCCGCGATGCCCATTGAGGTCGGTTGCTGTCGGGCCGGGATCCGCGGCATTTATACGGAATTCGGGCAAGGCTTTGGCATATTGCACAGTCAGCATTGTTACTGCGGCTTTGGATGACGAGTAAATCAAATCGTTTATTTGCGATTCAATCTTTTCAGGATTCGTCACGCGGGTAAAGGAACCTAACCCACTGCTGACATTGACGATAACAGGCGTTGCCGATTTGTGCAGAAGAGGAAGAAAAGCTTGTGTCACACGAACAATACCGAAGACATTGGTGTCATAAACGGTGCGGAAGTCTTCTGCAGCCACATCATTAGCGCCCAGAAGTCCGCTTGTTATTCCCGCATTATTGATAAGTACATCCAAAAGCCCTTCATTTTGATTAATCTCGGCAGCTGCTTCGTGTATAGATGCAAGATCGGTCACATCAAGCCGTACAAACTTTGCGCCAAGCTTATCAGCCGAGTCTTTCCCACGTTCTTTATCGCGAGCACCAATGTACACATTGTGACCCTGTGCGATCAATCGCCGTGCAGTTTCGAAGCCCAGCCCTTTGTTTCCACCTGTAATTAATGTAACTGTCAATTCAAACAACTCCTCGTCATTAATGTGATATACCTATCACATAATAACACGACTAATGTGATATGTCTATCACATTAGCCTTTGTTGTGATATAATTACGAAAAAAGGGGTGCACACATGCAGAATAACAAACGAAATTATCATCATGGAAACTTAAAAGAAACGCTAATACGAACCTCGATGGAAATGATTTCAGAACATGGGATTCAAGGCTTTTCCGTGGCCAAGGTAGCGAAAAATGCGGGAGTTGCAATTAGCGCTCCTTATCGTCATTTCCCTAATCGAGAAAGCTTGCTTGCGGAAACCGGGATCGTTTTTCTAACGGAACTCACATCGAGAATGAAGTCTGCAGCAACCGAAGCGGGTAATGATCCAATTGAGCGTGTGGCTTCTGTTGCCGGCGCCTATGTGCAGTATGCACTTGAACATAATGTCAGTTTTCAATTATTTTCCGCAGCCAGAGAATCTCAGCTGACCACATTCCATGAACGAAGCCGCGAGATGATCAATTTTCTTTTTACGTTAACGCAGGAAGCTGTTCCTGAAGCAACATGGGATGAATTGCTCGAGCTTATGGAAGCACTGCTTGCTCTCGTTCAGGGATACGCAGATATGTTCCATCAAGGGCATTTTTCTCAGTTAAATTTGACAAAGAATCAGATAGCAAGACGTTCAGCTATCGCCGCCAAACTGCTTATCAACGGGTGGAATCAATGCAGAAAGGATGTTGAGCAAACGTAATGATGAAATGGCTGATGCGATCCATGACTGAGCTCGGTTCGCGCAAATGGATTTCTCGTTTGACGGGCAGGCTGGCGCAGTCTTCGGTGAGTCGGGTGTTTATACGTTCGTTTGCCCGAATCTACCGAATCCAGGTTCATGAAGCGGAGAAGCCGATCAGCGAATATCGTTCTCTGAACGAATTTTTTACGCGACGCCTTAAGCCCGGAGCGCGCCTTATCGATAACGATCCCGCTACGCTCGTCTGTCCCGTAGACGCGCTGATTACGGGGGCAGGCCCGGTGAAATCAGGCACGATATTCAACATTAAGGGACAGGACTACGCAATCGAAGAGTTGCTGGGATGTTCTCCCCGGGCAGCTAAATATGCCGAGGGCTTCTATCTTGTTCTTTACTTGAGTCCGACTGATTATCACCGAATTCACGTCCCTGTAGACGGCACGATCGTCGAGCGTGTTCACATCCAAGGCAAGGTCTACCCGGTGAACGAGTTTGGTCTTCGACATATGAAAATGGTGCTGAGCCGCAATGAGCGGCTGACGACCTATATTCGTTACTCCGACGGCGAGATCGCGGTCATTAAGGTAGGCGCTATGAACGTCAGTAGTATCAAGTACGTAGATCCGTTGGCTAAGGATGTCAAGAAAGGCCAGGAATTGGCTTATTTCGAATTCGGCTCCACCGTGGTGCTTCTCACAGAGAGTCATACGTTTACTCTTCGCAAGGATTTGAATCCGGGCATGAAGGTTCACATGGGCGAGTCGCTTGGCACGTTGCGCCTTTCCAATATCATAAAAGGAAGAGGATGATGTGAACATAGCCGAACGGATGTTGGCCATCGCCATAGCGATCCTTACGGACTCGTTTTTTCCCAGGAAGATAATGAGTAGGAACACATCGAAAGGTTTGATGTGGAATGTACTTTGACGACGGATGGCGAACCGAATGATTTGACTTTGAGTGTGGAGTGGCTATAGTTGTGACAGCAGAATTGACGGTTATCCTTATTTTGTTCAGAATGACTACATAGGTTTTGATGTGTAAATGACTTTCTGTTATTGCAACTGGATATAGAGGATGAATGCAGTCACACTCCCAGCAATGGGCAATAAGCAAGTAGAAAGGAGGATCCCTATGGAAGTAACCGCACAAGAAGTGGCTGAATGGATGGTCAAGGAAATCAGGTCTACGGGAACGCTATACCAGACCGATGCGATTGAATATGTGAAGACCCACTTCGGCGAACAATTCATATTTGTGAATGAGAATGGAAATACATCGCTGTCTAAAGAGGTGAAGAAGGCATTCCGCAAACTCCACGGCGGCAGAATTGCTTGGGACCGCGACGGATTCTTTTGGGCTTGGACCTAAGGAGGCATTGGCCGAAGTAGACCGGAGCTGCTGCATGCTTACTATCGCATGTCGCTTGTTACAACGCTACGTGATCGTGCAGGATCTTGATGGCAACTTAATCAATCTTTTCGCTTAGTAGGGATGCCAACATAAGATTTACTAATTCAGGACACCCAAGCGGATGCCTTGAATATCGCCTTTTGAGTAATATGCTGAGCCTTATCATAAATAAAGGATAAATTTTTTCTCAAGCAGAGGCTGCCAAGGGAGTTATCAATATACTCTCTGAACGCTACCCTAAATTTGCAGTGCTGTCTTTTCCATTATACAAGCCAAAGGGAGCCATGATATAAAGGGCTCCCTTTGGCTTGTCGTAAGTCCATTACTGTGTAGGCTTATTACCTCTCGGTAGGGGATAATTTCAGTTTATCGTCTTGTGTTTTCCTTGTTCTCTGTCCCTGCACAGTGGCTAGAACTACGCCGGAAATGATGAGAACAGATCCTGCCACTTGCGTTAAGGAAATCGGGGTGCCGAGCGTGATATAGCCTAAAATCATGGCGACAAACGGTTGTAAATTCAGAAACAGGGAGGCTTTAGCCGCCCCTACCTTGCGGATCTGCGCATTCCAGATAACCGCGCATAAGCCCTGAATAAGCAGCGCCGATCCGACCAAGAGAACCCACCACCAGAATTGAGGTTGTACCTGTACGCGAGGCTCACTCCAGACCGCCACCGGATATACCGAGATGCAGCCTAGCACGGTGGTATACACCGTTGCGACAAACGCATCCATACGTTCCGTCAGCTTTTTCATGAGGATCATAGATCCCGACAATGCCAGCATACAGATAAACATGATCCAGACGCCTTCGGTAATGGCTGTGCCCATGCTTCCGCCAGTTCCAACTACGAAGAAGACACCGGCGAGGGCGACAATTGAGCCTGCAGCCATGCGTATCGTTAACGGCTCTTTCAAAAATAAGCGGGCAAACAGCGCCGTAAAAATTGGAGCTAACGATAAGATGAGCGAAGCCGTGGTTGCGTCCGTTGTCCGGAGACCCGTAAAGAAAGAAACTTGGTGAAGCAGCATCCCGATTAGAACGAAGGGGACCAAATAAACGGAGTCGCGGAACGTAATCTTCGTTAAGCCACGGGTTACAACCAAATAAATAAGCAGGAACGCCGATGAAACCATAAGCCGGTATGCTGACAGATGCAAGGCAGGAAATGCTTCCAGCAGCAGCGAGCCTAAGACGAAGTTGCTCCCGTAAAGGGCTGCGCAGAACAAGAGAAGCAAATAAGTTCGCAAGCAGATGCGCCTTCTTTCAAATTTCCTTCAGCATCAATCGGAAGCATGCCCGACGTATAGACGGCATTTCCTAAAGCGATGGCCTGCGAATAAGGGCTGATAGCTGCGGGTGCTTTTGTTGTTGTAATAGCGGTATGGCTCATCGTATTTAATTCCTCTCCGTCTCTTTTGATAAATGGGTGAAGAAAAAGGCCCGAGGCGACAATGCCCGGGCCTCTCATTAGGCAAGCAATATAATCTTAAAGATCCGCTCGTGCAGTGGCAGCTTTACTTCGCCGGCGCGTATGCTTCATCCAAGAAACCGCGGATGGCTTGAAAAGCCTGAAGTCTGTTTTTCTCCAGTAATACCATGTGCGTCCCTTCACCGATTTCCACCCAGCGGCGATAAGCGGCCCCTGTCAAGGAAGTGAAGAAATTCTGGGCCAATTCAAGAGGGACATCGATATCCCACTCGGCATGGACAAGAAGGACAGGAACCGTGATATCCTTAGGATCATAGAAAGCTTTGCCAGCCGTCCAGTATTCGCGGATATCCAGAATAGGGCCGTTGGTCGCCCGGATATGCTCAGGATGATCGGTTAAGCTCCCCGGATCCGAAGCAAGAGTGGCTTTGACCCATTGTTCAAACCAACCGTCCGGAATCAGATCACCGCGTTTATGTTCTGGCGCCGCGCTGAGCCAGCGTTCCTTCGTGCTGCCGACAGCAACAAGGCGATATGAACCGAGTGGGCCTCCGGTATCGATCGGAACCGGTTTGGAGCTTAGCCATTGCGGTGCAACAAGCGTAAGCTTGTTTACTATCTCGTTGTTTTGGCTGGTATAAGCTCCCGCGACCGTTCCCCCCCAAGACATTCCCAGTATGTTGACCTTCGTTAAATTCCGGCGTTTCAGAACGTAGTCCACGGCTGTACCCAAGTCCCGGACCCCTGTCTCCGTGCGGACAAGCGGCGGATTAAGGTCGGCAGGCTGCTCCATCTCAGGCGGTCTTGTCGAGCCGCCGTAGCCGCGAACGTCCACGGCGTATACGTCATAGCCATGGCCGGCAAGGTAGTCCAGAAAAGTGAAGCCGTCCAGCTCCACATCGTACAGACTGCCAATTGAATAGGTAGCGCCATGAACCATCACGATTGTTTTTTCGTTTGAGAAGGTATTCATGGAAGCGGGACGTTTATTTCGTATATAAAGCTCGATTCCGGGCGTATCGCTCGGGATACGCAGGTCTTCGGTCACGATATGGTTATCTTTAAGAAAATCACGGGTTGTCATAAGCTCAGCACCTTTCGTATTGGATTTTGTTGTCAGGTTGTATTAAATAAAGTTCCACTTATACTTGCCCTCGCTGCGAGTCACGTACCCCGCCGCGCTTCCGGGGAAATGCGTACTGAAATAAATGACTGGGAGATCCGCTATGAGCTCTAGCACCCTAAGCCGTGTAATACGCGCTTGATCGGTAAATTCGCAGTACATGGAATTCCATTCCGGATTATAGACCTGAAACGGATGGTGCATCACATCGGCGCCGAATAAAGCTTCTTCCCCGCCAGATTTGAGACGGATGGACATTTGGCCGATGCTGTGGCCGGGTGTCGGAATGAATGTGAATATATCAAGAAATTCTCCGCCCTCAGGGCCAATGGTCTGCGTTAATCCGGCTTCAACAACAGGCAATACGCTTTCTTCGTAAACGTTAAAATTTGCTTCGTTTGCTTTGTTGTGGCTGGCCTCGCTGGAGTAATATTGCTGTTCTACGAGGGGAAATATGTATTTGGCATTGGGGAAGGTCGGTACCCATTTTCCGTCCACAAGCTTTGTATTCCAGCCGACATGGTCCACATGCAGATGCGTCAGCAGAACGTAGTCCACTTCCTCCGGTGTAACCCCTGCCTCCTTCAGCCGCTGAAGATAGGGGAGCTGGAGATTGGCGAGATCGGGATTTAAAGGCAGGTTTTTATCGTTTCCTGTAGCCGTATCGATAAGGATCGTATGCTTCGGAGTTTTCACCACCCACGTTCCAATGCTGACGATAAGCTTAGAATTGCCATCGATCAGGCCGGCCGGAAGAGAGTTCCGATTCTCCTCCAGGAACAGGGGGTTCCACGATCCCGGAAAATATACTTCTGGCGGAATACCGTCCAGCATCATCTCCGTGATACGCGTCACGGTAACATCACCGACTCGATAGACCTTGGGAATTTTAGCAGTCATTCTTTTAACTCCTTTCGTCCTTCTAACTTATCTCTTTGATCCGGATAACAAGGAGGCCATTGAATCAATGTGATTCGTTTCTCATTATCCATGAGAATTTCGCTGTAAATGAAAATGATTCTGTTGAAACGAACGATCGCTAAGAAACCCGGGTAAGATTCGTTCACCAACCTTGATTAAATGGTAGCCCAATAATGGCGCTAACTCAACGTTTTTACACCGTAATTTCGCTCTAGTGAAAGGGCTTGATATTGCTCATGTTTACGCCTATTATAAATATACAAATTTCGCCGATAGCGAAATCATATCGAAATTTAGGAGGTTTGCACATGAATTCGATCGGCGAAGCCATTCGAAGCACGCGAAAAAAACAGAAATTAACGCTTAAGAAGGTAGCTCAAGCAGCCTCTGTATCCTTATCTTTTCTCAGTGAAATTGAACGCGATAAGGCGAATCCGTCCATCAGTGTTCTGAAGCGCGTAGCAAATGCATTAAACGTGAATTTTACCGATTTGTTCGGCGAGGAGAAACGAAGCATTGTCGTTAGAAAAAACGAACGCAAACCTTTGGTACATTCCGAAGGTTCCCGTATTACCTGGTACGCGCTCAGCCAAGGAAGCAACAACCGAATGGGACCGATATGGGGAGTGTTGGAAGAAGGAGCGGCTTATGGCGACATCGGCGTCGGCCATAGCGATGGCGAGGAATTTCTTTTTGTCCACTCCGGGCGTTTGGAGTTTATGCTGGGCAATGAACGTTACACGCTCGAAGAAGGGGACAGCATCTATTATGATGCCAGAATCCCCCATAGTTATAAGAATATCTGGGATGGCGAAACGCTGCTAATAGCGGTTGCTACCCCGCCTACTTTTTGACGGAACGGAATTGGAGGTACATCCGTACGAACCGCTGTTGACCATTTATGAAGAACAGCGGAAAGGAACTCCTTTAGCATTTTTCGCCGATAGCCCCGTTAAGCTGAACCGTATCATAAGTAGGGCGAAGTTTTTCGGAGATACCCGAGTTCTTGGAAAGGCACTTTCCCAGACATGAGTTTGGGATGGATCTTACTCAGAGGAAAAGGGGGGTAAACGGGCTGCTGCTTGCTGAAGCAAAGGCCTCCTCCGTTTTTGGCGGAAGGGGCCGGTTCAATTGACGTTCAACATATTGGTTTCAAAAAACGTGGTCACGGCGTCGAGGCACTACTAGACGCTGAAGACCTTTTTTTTGTTCTTTCCGCCAGCCTCGTAATCGACTCAATGTCTAGATCAGTTAACTGATCTAGGAAATGTTTGCGTATGGCCATGGAGACAATTGGCCGGGCATCATCTAATGCTGACTTTCCAATGGGAGTGATGATGACCTGAACACCGCGATCGGTGTCTAATGGTTTCCTCATCACCAGCTTGCGTTTCTCCATCCGCGTCAGATGATGTGACAATCGGCTCTTATCCCAGTCCATGGATTCCGCCAGCTCCTGTTGGCGAAGGCTGCCGTCCCCCAGAAGGTCTAACCGGTCCAGTACTCCATAATCGCCCTCTGATAGTCCGGTGTGATCGGACATCTCTTTGATTACGCGACCGAAGATGCTGTGAAAGGAGCCTTTCCACTTATACCATAATTGAATTTCTTCTTCGTTCAGTTCGCTCTTATTCATGTAATCATCATAGCATGGTTGACGCATCAACCGCAACGTGCTACAGTTATCGAAGGTTGATACGTCAACTAACTAATACTGAGAAGTCTAAGAAAGGAACATCTATTATGCAAATGAACGTAAGTACGTCTACTCCAGTTATTTCGTTTAAGCCGGTAGTACTATCGGCCCCAAGCCGTGGCGAGGATTTGCAAGTGCGAGTATCAGCGCCAGCGACGGGTAGCCAATTGCCTATTATTATTTTCTCGCAAGGCTTTGGTTGGTCGATGGACAGCTATGCTCCGTTAGTCGACTACTGGGCTGCTCACGGCTTCGTGGTCATTCAACCCACCCATCTCGACTCGAGGACGCTGAATCTTCCCCCTGACGATCCCCGTACACCACTGATCTGGCGTTTCCGCGTCGAAGACCTAAAGCTCATCCTTGACCAACTTGATCTTATTGAAGCTTCCGTTCCAGGCCTCAGCGGACGTCTCGACCGAAGCAGTATTGCCGCAGCCGGACACTCCTGGGGAGGCCAAACGGTGAGCATTCTGCTCGGCGCGCGAGTCCTCGATGCCAATGGCGAACCGGGAGAGGACATGTCCGACTCGCGGATCAAGGCGGGCGTATTGCTTTCCACGACAGGCCTTGGTGGAGCTGACCTGACTCCGTTCGCGGCAGAGCACTTCCCATTCATGCACCCGAGCTTCTCTGAGATGAGGACGCCGACTCTTGTGGTCGCGGGGGATCATGACCAATCCCACCTGTCCACTCGGGGGCCTGACTGGTTCACGGACCCCTACTTCCTGAGCCCGGGCAGCAAGAGCCTACTCACCCTCTTCGGGGCAGAACATATACTTGGCGGAATCTCCGGGTACAACGTCGCGGAGACGACGGACGAGAACCCCGAACGAGTTGCGTTGCTCCGGCAGCTCACATGGTCGTACCTACGCGATGCGCTCGACCTCGACAATTCCAGTTGGTTGGAAGCCCGCAAAGCTCTGGAAGAGAGTACCAATCCGTTAGGTCGAATTGAATCCAAATAAGAGTAATTGATCTCTCAAAGAAGGGACCATCCTAAAAAAGGAGAGTGTTACTAATGCAGGCTAATCCAAAGGGAGAGCATTCCATGAGCAAGCCGTTCACTGAAACTGCCGGTATTCCTGTCAACGATCCCACCCCTGTTATAGCCTTCAGCCCCGTGGTGCTGTCGGTCCCGGGTCGGATTGTGAATTTGCAGATCAAGGTCTCCGCGCCCTCGACGGGAAGCGACCTGCCCGTGATTCTTCTGTCGCACGGCCATGGGCCTTCGAACTTCGTGTCATCCCTACACGGCTACGGGCCCCTCGCAAACTTCTGGGCAGCCCACGGCTTCGTCGTTATCCAGCCCACTCACTTAGACTCGAAGGCGCTGGGTCTGCGTGAATCGGATAACCCAGAGGCACCGTTGTTTTGGCGGTCCCGAGCCGAGGACATGCGCTACATTCTCGATCACCTCGACCAGATCGAGGCTGCTGTTCCGGGGCTCGGCGGGCGCCTAAACCGGAGCCGGATCGCCGCAGTCGGGCATTCAATGGGCGGGCATACGGTAGGCATGCTGTGTGGTCAGGGGGTTACAGATCCGGTCGACGGGACGGAAGTGAATCTAGCCGACCCTCGGATCAAGGTGGGTGTACTGTTGGCTGCGCCAGGCAAAGGTGAGGACCTCGCCGCGTTCGCAACCGAGCACTACCCGATCTTGAGGACAACTAGCTTCGCCACAATGACAACGCCAGCCCTCGTCATCGTGGGTGATAACGACTGGAGCCCAGCGTTCTCCGATCGCAAGGATTGGCACTCTGATGCGTACTTCCTGAGCCCTGGCCCCAAATGCCTGCTGACGCTGTTCGGAGCAGAGCATGGGCTAGGTGGGGTGGCCGCGTACGACGCGAAGGAAACGACAGACGAAAACCCCGAGCGCGTGGCTACGCTGCGAGCGCTCGTCTGGTCCTATCTCCGTACCGCGCTCTACCCTGAAGACCCCGCCTGGCCCGCAGCGTTTGCCGCGTTGATGGATACGCCTAATCCGGTGGGTATTATCGAATGTAAATGAAGCTCTTAGAAGCCATACGACACTATTATACAAGAGCAAAAAACACAACTGCTCATTGGGCAGACTGGTCTTACCCCCACCTCATCACGCTTGGTTGCGTCATTCCCGATTTAGGATAAGAACTTGCATTGATTGCCTAAGTGGGAATTGGCATTAAGCTAACTAGGAACGATTGCGCAATATAATGACAAGCCGATTGTCCATATTAAATGAGGATGGTTAACTTATTCTTCAATGTTGGGGCTTTTCCGGACAAAGGAAAAGCCCCTTCCGACTGTTGCTCAGCGGAAGGGGCAACGCTTAAAAAATGCTTCTCGGTCTCCTCGTTGAAAGCTAGCTCGACGCTGTCGACTCGCTTCCTGATGTCCAGCGTGATCTTCTTTACGATCAGGTGCATCAGGGTCTTACGCTGCGGGAACGGAGAGCGATGGAGCAGGGTGTCGAACCGGCCCACCAAGGAACGTACGAGCTCGTAGGAGACGGGCTCGGCCTGATCGTCGCGGAGTTCCAGTTCCAGCTTCGACCGGCGGGTAAGCTCGGTGTCGAGCTCCCTGTTCAGGTCGTTCAGGCGTTCCGCGAACAGGTCGCGATCGATCTCGTCCATCTCGTACAGCCCGAGGTACTTGCGTTTCTTTTCTTCCAGCTTGTCGATGCGGGCTTGGACTGCTGCTAGCTCGTCGCGAAGCGGCTTGATGCGTCCCAAGTATTCTGAATTGTCATTACGTTTTTTATTGGAATTAAGCAAACGCCTGCGAGATCAGGATGAATTGGTGGAAAAATTGGTTTTTAGGGATCTGCGTGGCAAAGTGCTTTACTTTCTCAACCGACTATCTAAAAAGTTCGGCATAGAAGAAAACGGATACCGAAAAATCGATATTCCCCTGACTCATCAAGAATTGGCCAATATGATCGGTGCCACAAGAGAAGCGGTATCGCTTACCTTACAGGACTATCCAATGAAGGTATTCTCGTGACCAGCCGCAGGATGATCATGATTCATATTGAAAAGGCGATGAAAGAACTGGCTTGATTTCATGACCCGTATGAATTTTTCTTCAACTGTTGTCGGTGGATTTGGTAGCAACTTCTTGAAATCGATCCATCCTCCTCTTTAGAGATGCCACGCTTACGATTCTCCGCGGTGAACCGTATCATAAGTAAGGCGGAGCTCTTAGACAAAACAGAGAGAGGCGAAAGGTCGGCCATGTGAGTGGTCCTTTCGCCTTTTTGTGATCTTTTTGGGTAACTGGTTGTAGCTTGTTGCTGGATTAATCGCAGGAGGTGCTTTCCAGTCGTCTTAATGATCCGTTGCTTGCCTTCGGCAAACCACGGGCTTCGTACGTTACAAGTGGATAACAAGGCTTCTCTAGTGTTTTATACCCGTAAATATTCTTTTTCTTTTTCACCATTTCAAGGTCGATGATGTTACCAAGTATTATTCTTGATGTTGCTGTCACAAAATGAGCTGCATTGGTGTATTAAGAGTGTAGCCAGGAGGGGGGGATGATTTTTGGATAGACACTACAGAGAGTATAAATCAAACTCAGAAGAAATTGAGATGCTGATTGAAAGGACTAAGTTTGGTGATAAGGAAGCTTTCGCTTCAATTATAAGAAACTTTGAAAAACCAATGTATATCTATTGTTACCATATGCTCAAAAGCAAGGAAGAAGCCGAGGATGCTCTACAAGAAATATTTATTAGAGTGTATGAACAGATACATAAGTATCGTCCAAATATGAGTTTTTCGGCATGGCTGTACAAAATTGCCTACAATTACAGTCTGAATCAAATCCGGGGCAAAAAAAGGTGGCTTCGTTTTATAGATCGTTATAAATATGATCAGCCTGAGGCCTCGACTGAGCAAATCGACAGTCAAACTATACTGAAGGATATTCTAAATTTACTGACTACTGAAGAGAGACATATATTAGTTCTCCGGGCGATTCATCGATATCACTTTAACGAGATTAGTGAAATGATGAATATGAAACCAGCAACCGTGCGAAAAAAGTATGAACGTCTTCGCAAAAAACTACAAACGAAGGAAGTTAATGAAGGAGGAACAGTGAATGCGTCGATCACCAAATCCATCTAAAACCGTAAGTATTCACCAGGTGGAGCAAATGATTCGGGATACGGAGACGCCAGAGCACAGCATGAGTCAACAGATTGTAGAAAAACTTGAATTAAAAGGCGTGCCACCACAAAAGCCATTCTTCACAAGAAGAGCGGGAATCATCACAGCGGCATTAGTTGCTTTTTGTGTGTTTCTAACTCCTGTGATGGCTCAAACCATAGAGCGTCTATCATTGCTTGAATATATCAATCCTTTTGTCAAAGAAATGAAAGTAAATCCAAATGAGAAGGTGGATACACTTTATGCGCAAGGCTCGGATGGGAATAAGCAATTTCATACGGGGATGATTCGCTTTGATGACATTGAGGACCAAGAGTTTAAAAGCCAGTTGCAAAGGGTTTGGGATGAAATTTTCCCCCAAGGAGAAGGAATTAATGATGTGATTATGTACGAATATGAGCGTGACACATATCACATAGAGGCGCGAAACGAAAACAGATCCATCGAATTTGACCAGGGTAACTGGTATTATGCGAAACAAACGATTGGAGAGGACCAGGTTCCAGATGCTGCAAAAGATGCAGCGGATCGAGCTTTTAATAAAGTTGGGGATTTTAAACAAAGTAAACGGTCAGTAAGTCAAATGATCTTAAGACCCGATCAAAACCCGGTGTATAAGTTCGTGTATGAAACAAACAAGGGTTCTATCCTCATTGATGTACAAAAAAATACGAATCAGATCATAAGGGTATTAGCTTTTCCGTTGTCGGATCATCTTAATAAATTGGATGATAATAAATATCGTGACTTAGTCGAGAAAACAAAAGCAATTAAGCTGGACAAGGTTCGTGAGGAAACCGTGAAACAAGCTAAAGTATGGATGAATTTGGACTTAGCTGAGTATAACGTATCCAAACTTGAACACCGGTTTGATACATTAACTTTCACAAAAGCAGGTTCTCCAGACGTGACTGCGCTGTTCACCTCTAAAGGGACGATCTATTCTATTGAAATAGAGCTACGGGAGTTATCTGAAAAAGGAACGGACTAATCAAGGAAATGATGAGTAGGCTGGATTAAAATGGCTCAATCTGTAAAGCCTAGCAAGTTGAACGTGGGTGCTGCTCGGTCTAAGGCAGATAGGGGAGGTGATGACTACTGGTTTTCTATAGATTCATTCCAACGTGACTGAACCATTCCATTAAAAAGCTGAGGGCAAAGCAAAATAAAAAATAAAGGAGTTTATAAATATGAATAAAAAAATAATTTTTCCTATCCTCGGAGTAGCCTTATTATCAGGAAGTCTGCTGGGATACCAACCACCTGTTCAGGCAGATGCACCTAACACGGTAAATATCAATGTTTCACAGGATGTGAAGCTTGATCAGAAGCTTATGCAACAGGCTCAGGATAAACTTAAGGAGCTGACAGGAAACACGTATACGTTAATTGAAGGAACTGCCATGAAAGGTTTTATGAGTTTTAAAAGAGAGAATTTCAAGGACGATATTATTACTTATAAAGAAAATGGAAAGCTCGACAATATCGGTATTAAGATCAATTATGAAGATTTAAATGGCGGAAAATATCAAACCAAACTGAAGGAAACGTGGGAAGCTTTGTTCCCAGGGGAAACACCAAAGTATGTGAGTATCTCAGAGTCAATCTACTATGAGGGTACAATCTCATCGAATGCTATGCAAAATAAGCAAATTTATATGCAAGAGAATGGCAATGTTTATGGCGTAAATTATGCTCCTGACGATGCCCCGGCAAGCGTGCAGAACAAAGCTGCTCAGGTATTCTCCAAGCTTACCGATGGAAAGGTCAAGCAGGGTGCCAAGTTGGATCGTATATATGTCAGCGATGGCAAACCGAATGTGTATCAATATAAGTATAAATCAAAAACGATGGATGTAATCTTTGCAATTGAAGAACAAACGCTGGAACTGTTCCAAGCAGATGTATATCATTCTGACGGTAAAAGTGTAGACAGTTATGAAGAATTTCAGAAACGTGAAAATGAAAAAAGCGCAAAAATTAAGAAGTTGACGTTAGACACTTTAATGAAGAGCGCAATGAGAGATGCAAAAAATATGCTAGATCTGGATTTGGAAGGATATAAGGGAGCAAGAGGAACAAATGCATGGGATGAGGATTATATGACGTTCACAAAAGAAGGGGCTCCTTCCGTTACTGCTAGATTTAATAAAGACGGATCGTTTAGCAGCTTTATTATTGATAAGTATAATCAGAGTATCGATTTTTACGGAATGACCATCCAAGGTCCTCCAAATGAAGAAGTCAAATTGTTAATTGACTGATATGTATTGAAAAGTAGCTTGGAGATGCACTTATATTTTATTCATTATGTCCATGAGATTGCAAAAGAAAGGAGTTCATTGATATGAACAGAAAAAAAATGATCCCTATCCTCGGAGTAGTCTTATTATCAGGAAGTTTGCTGGGATACCAAACAGTTGTTCAGGCAGATGCACCTAACACGGTAAATATCAATGTTTCACAGGTTGCTAAGCTTGATCAGAAGCTTATGCAACAGGCTCAGGATAAACTTAAAGAGCTGACAGGAAATACGTATACGTTAATTGAAGGAACTGCCATGAAAGGTTTTATAGGTTTTAAAAGAGAGGATTTCAAGGACGATACTATTATTTATAAAGAAAATGGAAAGCTCGAAAATATCGGTATTAAGATCAATTATGAAGATTTAAATGGCGGTAAATATCAAACCGAACTGGAGAAAACGTGGGAAGCTTTGTTCCCAGGGGAAGCGCCGAAATATGTGAGAATCTCAGAGTCAATCTACTTTGTGGGTACAATCTCATCGAATGCCAAGCAAAATAAACAAGTTTATTTAAAAAAAGACGAGCAGGCTTATGGTGTGAATTATGCTCCTGACAATGCCCCAGCAAGCGTGCAGAAGAAGGCTGATCAGGTATTATCCAAGCTTACCAATGGAAAGGTCAAGAATGGGGCTAAGTTGGATCGTGTGTTTGTCCGTGATGGAAAACCGACTGTTTATCAATATAAGTATAAATCAAAATCTATCAATGCGAGCTTTGCAATTGAAGAAAAAACGCTGGAACTGCTCCAAGCAGGCGTACATTATAGTAATGGTAAAGATGCAAAGACCAAGAAGCTGACGTCAGACACTTTAATGAAGAACGCAATGAGAGACGCGAAAACGATGATAAATTTTGATTTGAAAGGATATAAGGGAGCAAGAGGAACAAATGCATGGGACAACGATCAAATGACTTTCACCAAAAAAGGGGCTCCCACAGTCACTGCCACAGTGGATGCAGCCGGGTCGTTTAACGACTTTATAGTAGAGAAGTATGGTCAGTATCTCGCTTTCAACGAAAACACGATTGTAGGGGCTCCAGATGAGGAACCAAAATTATTAATCGACTAATTCTAAATTGTTATGCGATGGATAAGAAGGTAGGTATGCTTGTATATAATTTCGGACGAGTGGCAAAGCAATTACCTCTTTAATACTAGGTATAATATCCTTAATTACTTTGCCATTAGGAGGAATCATACTCCTTGGAATCGTTGGCTTCCCATGAATGCTGTGAATACTGTGTAGACACAACAAGACCGCTTTCCCAAAACTGGAAAGCGGTCAGACTGTTTAGAAAAGCTAATGAATCGTTTGTTGGTGGATGACATTGTCGTATCCCCCCATACAAAAGTCTCCTTAGAGCCGTCCCTTGAGGGATTGACGCATAAATAACAACCTCTAACACTAATCTTCCATAACCCTTTTCATTTTCCAACACCAAAATTTGTCGCCGTTACTTATGATAGGCTCTACATATCTCTAAAGCGAAGTTTCTTGCGCCGCGGCGGTTACGTTATACTATTTATCTAAAAGGCTAAAGAAGGCGCGTTCAGTAACTACATTATTTTTTTAAAAGCGCGGTTCATTAAAACAACCTAGGCTGCTTTGAGCGAATGCAGAGCATTAAACTATATTAACTCCGTTCTTCTCAGTTTGGGCAATATTGGGAAATACCTCCAGTAATAATTCCTTATCGTTTACTGGGGTTGTTTTTTCGTTCATGAGCTGGACAATCTTTTCAAGATCCAGCTTTCCATGCAAATCAGAGAGAAACAAATCATGGCCGTTTCCGTGCAGCACGGATCAGCATCGGAATGGCAATCACAAGTCCTAGGATCACCGTAACAATAGAGCCCTCCAGCCCAAAGTCTCCCCCGGTGAGCCATGCTGCGCCGTTTGCCTTCACAGTATACAACCCGGCCGAGGGGAGTCCGGATACAGGAATGCCAAGCGCAGCTTCGAGTGCATTCCAAGCAAAATGCAGCCCCATGGCGAACCACAAATTACGCCGCCACAAGAATGCAGCTCCGAGCAGAACCCCTGCTTCTAGGGTGATGGCAAGTGCGCTCCATAGTGTTGCTCCTGGATTGCCCAGATGGAAGGCCCCAAAGGTAAGCGAGGTTATCGCGAGTGCAATCCAGCTGCCCCCTAATTTCTGTATAGCTTGAAGCATCAATCCACGAAACACCAGTTCCTCGACGATGGCTGCGCTCAGCGCTGTTGCAATGGACGTCATGAGAATAGAACCCGGATCTGCAGCAGCCGCCCATTGAAAGGAGTAGCCGCCGAGCAGAACAATAATAAGCGTGGACACTGCGATAAAAACCGTTCCCGTGATTACGCCCAGGACAGCTTCCACCCCTGCGTGCTGCCCGGACAGCTCTGAAATGGGCCGCTGAGCCAAGTATTTCATAATAAGCTTATACACTAGGATAGCTAATAAGCCCATCAGGAGTGTTAAGAATAGGGAACCGGCCCCTTCTACTCGCTCGGTCAGCACAAGGAATAACCCCTGCACAAGAATAATAGCGACCGAACCCACAAGCATCCAGGTAATTGGAAAGCGCAGCAGCCTCTCTATGTTGTTGGACCTTGTTTTCTTCATGTCTTTCATCAGCTCCTATAACGTTTGGTAGTTATGAGTTTATGCTGAAAAAGTCATAAAGACACAGTGCGCTTTGGTCATGACATGATTACTTGTGATCCAATATGCCCGAATCTCGGGCTATGCGGGCAGCTTCTCGCCTTCCCTTGACATGAAGCTTCGAATAAATCGTTGAGATGTAATTCTTAACTGTCCCTTCACTAAGAAAAAGCGCCTCAGCAATGTCTTGATTGCGCAGGCCGAGAGCCAGCTTATGCAGCACTTCGAGTTCACGGGCGCTGAGCCCGTATTCATTACTTTTTACGGCGGAGGAATTGTTCATGTTCATGCTTTTAATCATTTTGCCCGCCATCTCTTGTGTTATTAAGGTGCCTCCCGCATGAACCACGCGTATACCTGCAGCCAGATCCTTGGGATGGATGGCCTTGAGCAGATAACCTTCTGCGCCATGACCTAACGCCGCAAGCACATACTCCACTTCCTTATAAGAGGTCAGCATAATAATCTTGATGTCAGGGAATCGCTTCTTAATCAGGGCCGTTGCAGCCACGCCGTCCATGACAGGCATGTTGATATCCATCAGCACAATGTCGGGCTGAAACTGCTCGCAGCCCTGAATGGCTTCCTCCCCGTTTTTTGCCAATGCAGCTATTTCGATATCTTCCTCCATGGATAGCACGATATGTAAGCTTTCCAGGATTAATTCTTGATCATCAGCAATCAGCACCTTAATGTTCGACATGCAGCAGCACTCCCTTCAGCGGAATTTCACATCTGACTTCGGTCATCGCCTCAGCTTCCTCCTTAGAATCCACGGACAAGCTGCCTCCCAATCGCTCGATTCGATGCTTCATCGTGTTCAAGCCGAAGCCATAATCCATTTTTTTAATCGGTATGCCGTTATTTCGGACAATTAATTGCAGCGTGCTCACGGCAAACTCCAGCTCCAAGAACAATTGAGATGCTTTTCCATGCTTTAGCGCATTCGTAAAAGCTTCCTGAATGACACGGAGGACCGTTTGCCGCGCTTCAAAAGGCAACCTGGGCTCTGTCCCCAGCAGATTGACGGTGAGTACAGTTCCCGTGTGCTCCTGGAAACGGAGGACAAGGTTCTCCACCTGCTGTGTAAGACTCGACCCCTCTTCTTCTCCCATCTCATGCACAATGTTTCGCATGTCGTCCAAATTTTGTTCAGCGAGTGCCCTTAAGCGGATTAAACGGCCTTTAACCTCTTCTGGCTTCTGATCCAGAAGGGCAATAGAAGCATCAAGGCTCATAATAAGTGCGATAAAGGAGTGCCCCAATGTATCATGAAGCTCCTTCGACATACGGTTGCGCTCTTCTTGAAGCGTCATTGTCTCGATTTCCGCAGTGTAGAGGGTTAGCAGCTTATTTTGCCGCTCCACTTCTAGTGCTAGTTTATTCTTCTCTTCATATGCTTTGGCTACGGAGCTCGCCCAAATGCCGATGAAGCAGAACAGCAAATTGTCTGATGCGAAGCTAAACGCCTCCTCCCAAGGCAAATGCAAGTAAGTCTGCGATAAAAAAGGAATGAAAGCCACCACAGGAATAACCCAGATCGTCTTCTTCGTCATTAGGTATCCCAGGATAAGACTGAGCAGCAAATAGTCCGCCCTCGAAGTCAGATCCGGATGAATGTCAGAATTCACATAATAAGAACCGCCCAGCAGCAGCTCTAGTATGCAGAACCAAGTCTTGTTATTTCTAAGCCCAGGGAACCAGAACAGCATAGGGACGACAAGCGCTAGAGTCAGCCAAAGAATATTCACTACCGTCAGGATTGAAAATTCACTTACTTCCAATAGACGGGACGCTAGCAAAATATAGTGATACGAACGAAGGGCAAATAGGCCCCATTCCATGAAAGATAATATTTTTTTCATATCGTCATCCCACTTTTCCAGTAAAAATAAATCAGCACCAGTGCATCCAGTGTATCAATTATAAGGGAAAAATATGTTAATTAATAGTTGACTCTGGAGTTTACTCCAATGTTATGATTTTACTGGAAGGGAGGCCGACAATGAAAATCAAGGATTTTGCGAATAAATATCAAATTCAAACCGATACCATTCGTTATTATGAGAAAGAAAACTTATTGAATCCAATAAGACGAGAAAATGGTTATCGGGAATTTGATGAAGAATGTGAGAAGCAGATACAGCTTATCATCGTATTAAAGCAATTAGGATTTACAATTAAGGAAATTCAACAATCACTTATACTACGAGACAGATCCATATCTACGGAATGCAAGGATGCAACTGTATTGTTATTGAATCAAAAAATAATGAATCTTGAGGAAAAAATTCGGTTTTACCAACAAGCATTGAGAGTGGTTCAAACCATTAAAGAACTTGCGAGTGAAGTAGAGTATTCAGAGAATATTGAAGATATCGAAAACCTATTGCTTGGTTTATTTCAACATGGTTTAAAGGGAGAGATATGATGACAAATAAACAAATCGTTCATGTTGAATATGCACTTGCCTTTGTACTTTCCTTTTTTATTTACATGCAGCTACACTTTCCTATATGGTTGTTTGTTGCTCTTTTATTCGTTCCCGATCTTACAATGCTTGGGTACACCATGAATAAGAAAATAGGTGCGATTGTTTATAATTTGGGACACACCTTTATTTTCCCCCTGCTTTTTACATTAGGTTACTTATATTTTTCAAACGATTATCTATTATTAGGATCGATCATCTGGATCGCTCATATCTGTATGGATAGAGCAATAGGTGCTGGGTTGAAATATCAAGATTCTTCATTTACTAATACACATATACAAAGGCTTTAACGTAACAAATTAGACAGAAGGTTCTTGGATCTGCTACTTCGCTCTATAGATGTTACGGTGAGCCGCAGCACAAATGAGGCGAATTTTTGGACCGCCGCGGCGCAAGAAAATTCACTTTTGAGATGATATGTAGTGCCTATCATAAGTGACGGCGACAAATGTTGGTGTTGGAAAGTGAAAAGGGTAATGGAAGAATAGGGATGGAGGTCTAAGGAGACTTTTGTATGGGGGAATACGACAGTCTGACCGCTTTCCAGCTTTGAGAAAGCGGTTTTGTTGTGTCTACACATTATTCATCGCATTCATGAAGCTAGCCACAAACGAGATAACAAAGGCAAGCACATTGATAGCCGTCGCGACGATTCCGCATACCAATCCTGCAATTGCCATACCGCGTCCTCGCACCTGTACTCGCTTGATTTCTTTAAACGATAAAGACGATAACACAATCGCAACGATACCGCTGAAGAAGCCAATGATTCCAAGGACTATGATTACTCCTAATGGCAAAGTAATTAAGGATATTATACCTAGTATTAAAGAGGTAATTGCTTTGCCACTCGTCTTAGCCTGTGGCGGAACGTAAGATTGGGTTAGCGGAGAAAACCCGTATTGTGGCTCTTTGTGATTGTTATCCAAGGAATACCCTCCTATTAATGAGTCATTGTTTCTATTATACGCCCCATAGTAAATTATTGTAAATCTATCTCGTAAATTAATAATTTTTGCCGAACCGTATACAACTCCCCTTTAACTCACTCTAACAAGTGTGAATGAAATATTGATTCGGAATTTGAGGGCACGAGCAGAAATTCTCATAGTTGCATATAATGGATTATTTTGGTACAGTAAATGGAAACATATGTTCTTAAATAGTTAAGGAGGATTTCAGATGAATTCAAAAGGATATCTCTACGCAGCAGAAATGTTGGATTTACTAGTCACAGTAGTTAACAAGGAAAAATGGAATGATGTTTTGATACCCGAACTTGGGTCGCTTGGAAGGCTATTCGCCCATATGATAAGAGTAAGAGATGTTTATCGTAAGAGCTTGATTACTGGTCGTGTGATTTTACCCGGAACCCCTGTTCCAAAGGGGATTGATTTGGTTGATGAATTAATTCGCAGTCGGAATGAGTTAGCGGAAGCAATTGTTAAAACACAGGTTGAAAGGGTTTATTGGAGTGACGATTATTTTGTGCCCCCTAGTGAATTAGTCAGTATGGCTATTCAACATGAGGCCATTCACCAAGGTCAATGGTATGTGGCATTAAAACAATTAGCAATTCCTATACCAGAACAATGGAAATCAGATTGGCACTTATTTTAAGGGGAAATTGTTATGATTAAGTATGAAATCATAAACTCCAATTTGTCCCAAGTCAAACTGTTTGACCACGAACTTGTTATTCAAGAGATTGAAGAGGTTATAAATCAGTTTAAACTTAACATTACTCAAAAGACAACTTTATCGACAATGAAGGGTTCAGTTCATTATCATTTAAAACAAGAAAAGAAAGCAGGGGTTTTGGAAATTACTTACTGGCCGGATAAGCATCGGTTGTGGGTAGAGATACATAACAATAGGTGTTATGAATGGAATAAATCCATAATTAAACCCTTTGCGGAGGCATTATCTGTTCGTTTCAAAGGTGAAGTGGCGTTTATTACATAGTGGAGAGTAGCATATTTTACAGAAAGGGCTGTCCAGAAAGTAGTCAATAAAAACTGACTTTTTGGCAGCCCCTTGATCTTCATAGGTGGTTTGAGGGCTAATGGAATGGGTGAGAGTGGTAGAACTGATGAGAATGATGTTTGATGAGATTACTGGTAGAACTGATGAGAATGATGAGATTACTGGTGGAACTGATGAGAATGATGAGATTGATGAGACCTGAGTGGAATTGGCTAAACTCGCAGGACTGGCCACCCGTTAATGGACACCAGATCCGCTATTTGTTGAAATAGACCCTCTTTCACAATGCTTGCGGACCCTGGTTCCGTTATTTGACCAAATAGACTGCAAAATCCACGTTTTTGGGCGCAATAGCGGAACGTAGGTCCGTTAGCTCTCCAAACTCCTCGTTATTTCACCAATAGTTATAATGAACGAAACCGACGTCCTCTTTTGCTCATACGTAGGTTACTTGTGGGAATAATGGGAATGAAATGCCCCAAAAATCCCAAAACAGAGCTACAAACAAAAAGGAGTCGGTTCACTATGAAGTCTTTCACAAAATACGTGGGTTTAGACGTATCCAAATCAAAAATTGCTGTCGCGATCGCGGACCAAGGCCGGGATGAATCCAGGTTCTATGGAACCATTGAGCATACCGAGGAAG
>NZ_KB907270.1 GCF_000381905.1 Paenibacillus fonticola DSM 21315
GGCATCGGGTGGAATACTGTCGACTAGATGGTGGATCGAAAAAGCAATGTCATTTTCTTGTAATTTAACTTCTAAATCTAGCGGCAAAACCAATTGATTCATGTTATAATCTTTAAACATAAGGACACTTCTTTCTGATTGGATTTTGTGTGGTAACTTAATTTTATCAGAAGGTGTCCTTTTTTACGTCAAAAATAATAAAAGCCGGTAAACTTTTACTCATCGTAAAAGCTTGCCGGCTATTTTTCGTTAGCGGAGGGTTTTGTCCCAGCCTCGCTATAGCTGCATTAATAAGTCAGCAAGGAGAATACATCGATACCCGGCAGTTTCGCCCGGCCGTTCAACTCGCTCAGCTCGATTAGAAACGCTGTTCCTACCACATTACCGCCCAGCTCGCGCACCAGCTTAACCGATGTGGAGATTGTACCGCCCGTAGCTAACAAATCATCAGCAATCAGGACATTTTGCCCCGGCTTAACAGCATCGCTATGCATGGCCAGGCGATCGGAACCGTATTCCAGATCGTAGCCTACCTCGATGGTGTCATAAGGCAGTTTGCCGCTCTTGCGAATCGGTATAAATCCTACACCAAGGGCATAAGCCAATGGAGCGCCCACAACAAAGCCACGCGCTTCAGGACCGGCGATCAGATCGATTTTCAAGTCCGCCACCATGGTCTTTAGCTCATTGATTGCTTCGCGGTACTTCTCTCCATTGTTAAGCAATGTTGTAATATCCTTGAAGCTGATCCCCGGTTGCGGGAAGTCGGGTATAACGCGAATGTAATCTTTAAAATCCAATACAATCTCCTCCTAATAGTTAGCGCGTAACAGCAGGGTTATATACAAGTAAAATAAATGCTATGGCTACGAAACAATTTGATGATTTGCCATCAGCCATTGGGTAATTTGCGGTATTCCGGCAAAGTGCAGGATCTGCTCCATTTCAGCAAGCTCCCCCAATTCCAAATACCGTCGCGACGAGTCCAGCGGCTGCTTTACCGGTGCCGGATTCATTATAACCATCCCCGATTGACGATAAATAAAGCCTAATTCTTCAAATACCTCCAGCGTCATTAGCAGCATCCGCCTTGTCAGACGGGTACGCGCTATCAGAGCTGCTATCAGCTCATCCTCCCGTACGGGAGAGGCTGCCTGGTGCCTGAGCAGCGCATAAATTTGCTTGAATGTATCTCGCGAAGGCGGTTCAATCGCTTCCTGACGGGACCTTGCCGAATGAAATAAATACACTCTTTCAAGCGATGAGAACATGCCCATCATTTTATGCCATATCTCGGAAGATTCCGGCGTTTCCAGAATAAATAGTATTTTCACATCACGTAGACCCTGTTCATTCATTCCGGCTGCCGCATGGCCCGGAATTACACCAGCTTCCTTATCATATATCCAATAAGGGGTGGAGTTCAATTCATTATTTTTGAGCAAGCTGGTATGCTCCATCATAACCGTAGCGATCATATGCTGTTCGAGCGACCGCTGCGATACAAGACGGCTTCTAACCTCATCCATAGCGGCAGCCGGATCGTGGGAACCCCGATGATCAAACACTTGAATATGCGGCACGGCAAGATCTTGGAGCAGCAGCTGCGGTTTGCGGGAGCCGTTCCATTCGTTGATCTCGGCTTCTGCCACTATATCGACAATGGCTTCTTCTGTAAGATGATAAGCCAGCTCGCCTTTACCGAACGCAACAGCCTCCATCATTGCGCCATTCTGGTTCAGCATCAGCTTCATATGTTTGCCTTCCTTGCCAAGAGGTTTACATTCCAGCAGTCTGGCGCCGCGAATAAGAAACCTGGGACAAGTGTTCCCCATGCCAAACGGGGCAAGGCCTGATATTTGCTCTATGACAGGGAGCGTAATGTCTGACAATTTGCATTCTAAATCCGTGTGCATGACCGGCACAAAATGCTCCTCTCGCAGCACTCCGGCAGCAAAGGCGTTCAACTGCTCTTCAAGCCCGGCCAATTCACTGCGGTGCAATGTCATTCCAGCGGCGGATGGGTGCCCTCCATAATGGTCCAGCAAGCTCTTGCACTCGGTTAGGGCTTCATAAATGTCCAGTCCGGGAATTGAACGCGCCGAGCCTTTGCATATGCCTGTATCCGGATCAATACCTAGAACTATAGTAGGGCGGTAGTATCGATCTAATATTTTGGAAGCAACGATCCCAATGACCCCCGGATTCCAGCCCTCCCCAGCCAGAACAATAACATGGGGAATCGATCCCTTGGCTTCCTTCTGCTCCAATTGAGCAATTGCTTCCTGGACGATGCTGTCAACGAGCAGCTGACGCTCTTTATTCAGGATGTCCAATTGTTCGGCAATCTTCTCTGCCTCTTCCATACTTTGCGTTGTTAACAGAGCGACCGCCTCATTAGCATGGCTCATTCGTCCGCTTGCGTTAATACGGGGAGCCAGGCCAAACGCTACATTATTCGCAGAGACATCTCCCTGTATCTCGCCTTTGAAATAGCCAGACGCTTGAATCAAGGCGGTTATACCTGGAAAGCTCGAAGATGCCATCGCTTTCAGACCGTCGGTCACGAGCAGGCGATTCTCGTCTATAAGCGGCATCAAATCCGCGATTGTCCCTAACGTAACGAGTTCCGTCCATTCGGCAGGCGTGTCTGCCCCGAGCAAGGCAGTGGCTAATTTATAAGCCACGCCGACACCGGCAAGCCCTTTAAATGGATAAGTACAGTAGGGCAATTTAGGGTTTATAAGCGCGTAAGCGGCCGGCAATGTATCCGGGGGTTCATGATGGTCCGTAACGATAACATCGATGCCTTGCGCTTGAGCATAAGCGATTTGCTCTACCGCACTAATCCCTGTATCCACCGTTATTATAAGGGTGAAACCGCGCTCATGAAACTGCTCCAAAGCATGTATATGAAGCCCATATCCCTCTTTCGACCGATGTGGAATGTAGTAATCATAATTTGCGTTTAAATGACGCATTAAACATATCATAAGAGCGGTTGATGATACCCCGTCCGCATCATAGTCCCCATAAATTAATATTTGCTCGCCCTGTTCCACTGCGCGCTTTATGCGTTCTACCGCCTCTTTCATCCCGCTTAGCATAAAGGGATCATAAAGATCATGAATCGTTCCCTGTAAAAATTGCTGCGCCGCTTGTATGCTATCGATTCCTCGGCTTACGAGTAAAGAAGCTAGTATTTCCGGTATTTCCAGCTGCCTGGCTAACGCTACGGCAGCAGCGCCATCACTATGTAAACCAACCCAACGGTACTTCGATTGAAGCAACCTGCCAGCACCTTCCTTCTTGCCCAATTGCTGCTGCCATTGACTGGCTCATTGCAGCAGAGTAGGCATATCATTATTTGATCCTTCATAATTGCTCTTGTAAGGATAGCCCGGATCATAAGGCATCACTTGAATGCTTACATCACTAACCTGTGGAAAGCGATTAAGCAGCAATATTTTGGCACGATTGACGATATGATTCGCCTCCAGGACGGATATACGGGGATTCACGCTAATGATAACGATAACGGAAATATAATGGCCATTATCCTGCAATTTCAATTCGTCCACCGTAATGACGCCGTGAACCCGTTGCACTGTTTCGACGTATTGCGATTTATCCTCTTTATGCACGTTAGATTGTTCCCTGGCATATAGAGCACCTGTGATCAAGCGGTAGCTTCTCCACAGTACAAGGCAAGCTGCAGCCAGGGCAGCTGCCGGATCTAAATACAGCAGCGCCTGCACCCCCCATTGATCTCCAGCCATCGCGCCAGATACGCCGAGAAGAACGATCACAGAACAATACAAGGAGTTTCTGTGCATTTCAATATAAGAACGAGAAGAATTTTCCCGCTGATTCTTATGCTTAAAATGCTGAATTTGAAATATAACTTCCTTTAATGCTATTGAAATGACGATAGCTATCCCGGATATATATCCGGGAGCGATCAAATTACCGCTGAACATGGACGCAATGGAAGTGATAATGACTTGCAGGGCACCCATGAACAAAAATACCGCAAGAAAACACGCTATAAGGGGCTCTGCTGTCCCATTTCTTCTCCCCCCGTACAGATAAGCCTTCTGCTTATCAATCGCTTTCGGCAACTGAATTTTCTCGGCAATGCCCGCTGCTGCATCTGATGCTGAATACAGCGCATCAGCAAGCAATGCGCGGCTGTCAAAGAATAAGCCTGCGACTCCTTTGAACACAGCCAGCGTGACATTGCTTACAATGCCAAGCCAGGCGGCAGAATCAGACGTTACAGCTTGTTCGCGAATCATATTAACCCTCCTGAAACACGTTATGACCGTAAAGAGCGGCAAAGCCGCGTCCTAGTCGAGACGCGGCTTCGCTCCTGCCAAGCAAATGCCTAAACCGCCTGTTAAGACGCTTTGGCCGGTTTGTTTTTTTGCCTGCTCTTAAGTACAAACCACAACGGGCTGGCAATAAATATCGAGGAATATGCCCCGAACAACAGCCCAATTACCATGGCAAGAGAGAACATTTTGATCGATGCTCCTCCAAGCAACAACAAGAAGAGAGCTGCAATAAATACAGTTAATGCTGTATAAAGTGACCGCATAATCGTTTGAGACACACTCTTGTTCACTATAGTAATCAAATCTTCACGTGTCTTCAGTTTGCTGAAGCGTAAATTTTCTCGAATCCGGTCAAAGATAACGATTGTATCGTTAATCGAATAACCGATAATCGTAAGAACCGCTATGATAAAGGTCAAATCTACTTCCAGACGGAAAATGGAGAATAACGCTACAACCATAAAGGCGTCATGCAAAAGTGATACGACGGCAGCGACCGCAAAACGCCATTCGAACCGGATACTGACGTATACGATAATACCAAGACAAGACCATAATACCGCCAGCATGGCATTACGCGCGAGCTCTCTAGCCATTTCCGGATCTACGGTATTAACCTCAAAGGATGCTTCACTGTCGAGCTTCAGAATCTCGTTCTTCAACTGATGATCCTGATCTTCATCCAGCACCTTCGTAAAGCGAATCGTGATCCGATCTGCACCAGGGGTAACATGTGTCCCTTCCGCAATACCAAGCTCTTGTAATATCGGCTCAATTTGTTCTTTCGTGACTGTCTCGGTCAACGAAATATCCACATTAGAGCCCGCTTTGAAGTCAACGCTGTAATTAAGTCCAAATATCGACAGGCAAATAACACCAATAATTGTTAACGCAATAGAGATGGCATAACATCCTCTACTAATATGCACATAATCCAAATTTTTCAATTTACTCTTAAAGCTCACCAATATCACTCTCCTTTACACCGAAATACTTCGGTTGCAGCAACTTGCCAGCTTTGAGCAGCAGGTTGAGCAGGAAACGGGTGAAATAGATGTTCGTTGCGATACTGAGCACAATCTCTACAATCAGGACGAGTGCGAAGCCTTTGACTGCCCCCGTCCCGTAAATATACATCACAACCGCAACGATAATCGTCGTAATATTGGAGTCCATAATCGTACGGAAGGAATGCTTGCCACCAGCCTTTACAGAAGACAGAATGCTTTTCCCCAATCGCATTTCTTCCCTAATCCGCTCATTCGTAATAATGTTAGCATCTACAGCCATACCTACTCCAAGAACAATCGCCGCAATACCTGGTAAAGTTAAGGTAAAGTCAGCAAGCGAGAACACAAGGATAAGCAGCCAAGTGTGCACGATAAGGCCAAAGCTTGCTATCAGCCCGGGAACCCGGTACATTCCTATCATGAAAATAAGAATGAACAAGGAGGCAATTAAGCCAGCCTCAACCGTCTGTTTCAACGATTGCTTCCCTAATGTCGCTCCAACGCTTTGTGAGTATTTCTCTGAAAGCTTAAGCGGCAGGGCTCCGCGGTTAATTTCATCACGAAGATCATTCGCTTCTTGTCTAGTATAGCTTCCGCTGATTGAGGCGGTTCCGTCCGTCATTACCGCTCGCACCGTAGGGGCGGACAGCAGTTCTTCGTCAAGGAAAATAGCCAATTGCTTATTATATAATCGTTCCGTGATTTGGGCGAATTTGTCCTTATCCTTGACTTTGATCACGACTTGCGGCTGATTTAGCTGGTCCATTTCTACATAGGCAGCCCCTTCCACAAAGTCGGTGCCGACCAGCTCAATTTTTTTAAACTGTTCGGGTAAAGTTTCCGTACCGTCCTTACTGCGGAAAGTCAAAGTAGAAGGCTTCTTCATCAATTTCCGGACTTCGTTCTCATCGGTTACGCCCGCTAGCTTCAAGCGAATCCGGTTCGTTCCCTCTGTCGTTACTTCAGGCTCGCTAGTACCCAGCTGATTTGCCCGCTTCTCCAAACTCTGAGCGGTTTTCAGCAAAGACTCTCTAGTCACTTTCGCACCTGCTTCAAAAGGCTCGGCTTCATACAAAATTTCAAATCCGCCTTTTAAATCCAAGCCAAGATGTACGTTACGCAGCAGACCTGGACTAGTCCAAGCCATGATAGCGGTTGTGACGACCACGACGGTTATGAATGCGATGATTCTTTTCATCCCGTACTTCGTTCCCCTTTCGAATTCTCAATATTCCTATTATAGCGATGCAGGAAATGAGCGTCAATTTATCAAATATTGTCGATTTATTTAACTTGCCCTGTTCCGGGCAAAAAAAGAATCCCATTTCTTCAGAAACGGGATCCACGAAATGCGGATAACGTCATATAGTTCATAAATTGGGTAGATTTCAATGAAAGGATATCATTGACCAGTTGATGCAGCTCCGGGTAGCCTTCTTTCTCATATTTATGACTAACGCAATCCCAGATTTCTGTGACGGTCACGTGTTCATAGCCTATTAGCCGAAATTCTTCTACCTTGCTGCGGCATAGAGCTTCGATCGTTTCGTTCAACTGCTTCTCGGCAAACTCCTGTTGATCCATTTCATGATGCCCCTTTCCTGCGAGATAAGCTGTTATAAATTAATTCTACTCGAATAGCCATATTTCCTGCTTCGAAGTTCTTCAATGTCTATATAAACTCTCTCTAAAGAACAGGCATGATTAGACGGGCACAGCATATCCATTAATATATCAGACAAGTTGTCACTAGAAAATGCTCAATTCTGGAAAGAGGGTATCATTTTGAATAAACAGACCTTTATCCAAGGGACGATGATCCTGCTCGCGGCAGGCATTGTCAATCGCATTCTCGGTTTCATTCCTCGCATTCTTCTGCCCCGAATTATCGGTGCCGAAGGCGTAGGTCTATACCAGCTTGGTTACCCTTTTTTCCTCGTCCTGGTTACGATCATTACCGGCGGGATCCCCCTTGCCGTCGCTAAGCTTATTGCCGAAGCGGAGTCTTCAGGCCGCCCCGATCGTTCGACCGCCATACTGCGGACGAGCCTAATTTTTACTGCTTCTGCAGGATTTATCTTTACCATTATATCGCTCATCAGCGCTCCTTTTGTTAGCCGTCATATTCTTACGGATTCCCGGGTATATTATAGCTTTATCGCCATGAGTCCTATGATTGTAATCGTCGCCGTATCCTCTGTATTCCGCGGTTATTTCCAGGGAAAGCAAAATATGATTCCTTCCGCAGCATCATCCATTTTAGAAACAGTAGGCCGTATTATTTGTGTGCTTTGGTTCTCTTATTTGCTGCTCCCGAAAGGTGTGGCTTTCGGGGCTGCTGGAGCGATGCTGGGCGTAGCAGCCGGGGAAATAGTCGGGCTTGCAGTGATCTTGTGGCATTATTGGAAATTCCGTAACAAAGAGCATGCATCTATGACTGCAGCCGAACCGGATCATTCACTAGAAAAGGCACCCGCCCCGAATAATAGCAGGCAGTTTACCCTGACGCTAAAACGAATTCTCCGCATTGCTATTCCGGTTACGGGAGGCCGCCTCGTCGGTTCATTATCCTATATGTTCGAATCGATTACTACGGCGCAAAGCCTTGCCATTGCCGGCATTGCTACAGCGGTTGCCACGGCACAGTATGGAGCGCTGCAAGGAATGATCATTCCTTTGCTGCTGCTTCCCGGAGCGCTTACTTCTGCCTTAGCGGTCTCACTCGTTCCTTCTCTGGCGGAAGCTCAGGCGCGGGGCGATATGCGAACTATACATTTGCGATTGCATCAATCAATTCGTCTCGCTCTCGTTACAGGCGGGCCATTCGCAGCGATGATGTATGTGCTGGCAGAGCCGTTATGTATTCTTATTTATGACAATGGCGAAATTGCCGGCATGCTTAGAATAATGGCCCCCTTCGCCCTGTTTCTGTATGTGCAGGCTCCGCTTCAAGCGGCTCTTCAATCCTTGGATAAACCTGGGCGCGCTCTGCTCAATACGTTAATCGGTGCAATTATTAAAATATCCCTTATCCTTTACCTTGCTTCCAACCCCGATTTGGGCATCTATGGCGCTATTATAGCCATCATCGCCAACTTTATCGTCGTAACTCTCCTGCACGGATATAGCGTTACACGGGAATTGCGTTACCATTTGCCTTACTTCGATATTTCCAAAGTCGTTTGCGGCATGATCATTATGGCCGGAACCGCTGCTTATTTATTCCGCGAAATTCAATTCAGCCCGTACCCGGTCCTGCAATTCAGCGCTGCCGCTATAATTTCAGGTGTTCTGTACGTTGTTTTATGCGGGGTAATGGGACTTATCGATCTGCATGATTTGCGGAGGCTTCCGCTGCTGCGCAGATGGTTCCGATAGCCTTCAATATTTATTCAATAAATTAATATATAATTTTCCCTGATGGTTGATCGAGCAGAAAAAAACTTCCTTGAAGTCCTTAACGCCTCTTGCTTGAATTTGATTTTTCAACCAAAAACGGGTTTTTCCAATTTTGTCCAAATTCTCACTTTGAACTTTGCCGTCCATTATAAGCGACAAAGGGATTTCCTCATATCTGATTTTCGGGAGCACGGGGTTCCTTTTTTTATCTTCCCATGCTTCGCTATCCTTATTGCGTTGGCAGTCGCTATCGCTGCCAAATTCTCTTAAGTTTTTGGGCATAACACTCAATTGCCCGCTCGTCTCCAGCACGGCAAACTCCACATCAGCCACATTATCAATATTGTTGGCTCGCAAGTGCATAAGCAGATCATCGAGATTATAACGCTGTCTTTTCATTTCTTGCCGGTTAATTCGGCCATCCTCTATGATGACACTCGGCTTCCCGTCAAACAAAAAGCGAATACGACGGCTGCGGAGCGATATCATTGCAATGGCGATTTGAATGAAAAGCAGGGTCAGCATAGGAACAAATCCGTCATATAAGGGACGCTGCATATCTTCAATCGCAAATACGGCGATTTCGGCAATCATAACTGAAATCACTAAGTCGAAGATCGATAATTCGCCAATTTCTCTTTTCCCCATTATTCGCATCACAGCAAATGCTGAGAAATACATGAGTACGGTTCGAAGTACAAGCGAAATGAGATGATCAGTCAAGTCGATTCCCTCCATAACAAATTTACCTGGTACGGGCAAAGCATTATACTGATATTCTGGCCTTCTCTAGTGATAACCATGCGAAGCACGTTTTGTTCAAAATGCGGCTTCATTGGCAATTTAGCCCTTTCATTGCTTGCAAAATTTTTTTCTCAATTGTAATAAACCTGCGGGCTTGACCATACAATGGTCATATCAATTAATTAGGAGGAACGAGCCATGGATTTCTTCCGCCGCTTGATGTCATTCCGGCTTTCACACCCCACCCTTTCCGGCTTATGGTACGCGTTCTTATGGATGATGATCGGAGCCTTCGTCTTATCTCTGCTCCTGCAAACGGGGGTACTGGAAGAGCACAATCTTACTTGGCATACTTATATCGTACATTCAGCAGCCTTATTGGGAGGAGGGGTCACCTCCGGAAGGCGGGCCGGACATAAGGGATGGTACCAAGGCTCTCTCACGGGGCTTTTTTATGGCATAATCATTCTGTGCATCAGCTTCCTTGCTCTGGACAATTCACTTAGTCTGACCGACCTTTCTTTACTTCTCCCCGCTGTTCTCACCGGCGCTTTAGGCGGCATGTTTGGGGTCAATTTGCGAAAGAAAAATTAGGTATAGGAGCATATCAAACTACTGGCTGCCAAAAAAAGCAAAAAGAGCCTGCAACAGGCTCTTCTAATTATTTCTGACTTGTGTAGCATGCAGATGATTATGATTCGGATGTAGCTTCCGAAGTGACGCTATGGCTGATGGCGTTACGCTCGAAGGTCAGCTTGGTCGCGTCATTTACAAGAAGAATGACCGTATCTTCGGTCAACGATACAATCGTGCCATGCAATCCGCCAATCGTCACGATCTTATCACCCTTTTTGAGCGCTCTCAACATCGTGTTACGAGTTTGCTGCTTCTTCTTCTGAGGACGAATCAACAGAAAGTAGAAGACAATAAACATAATGGCAAACGGAACAATCAAAGTTAGAATCGAATTTCCTGCCGTCGGAGGTGCGGCTGCTAAATATTGGTACATACATATCCCCTTTTCGCCTAATATCTGTTATTCCTAAAAACCTTTCTCATTGCCAAACAAGCCATACTTCTCAAAAAACTCATCCCGGAAGTCGAGCAGCCTGTCATCCATAATCGCCTGACGAACTTGGCTCATCAGGTTAATCAAAAAGTACAGGTTGTGATATGTAGTCAATCGAAGACCGAATGTCTCATCACTCTTGATCAGGTGCCGCAAATAAGCTCTGGAGTAATTACGGCAAGTGTAGCAGCCGCATTCTGGATCCAGCGGTCCAAAATCATTAGCATATTGAGCGTTGCGCACGACCAGTCTGCCCTGACTCGTCATTGTTGTACCGTTACGGGCAATCCGAGTGGGCAGTACGCAATCGAACATATCCACTCCCCGAATGGAGCCTTCAATTAATGCATCAGGCGATCCCACGCCCATTAAATAACGGGGCTTGTTCGTTGGGAGCAAAGGCACGGTGTAATCAAGCACCTCATACATCAAGTGTTTAGGCTCACCTACACTCAATCCACCAATAGCATACCCCGGGAAATCCAGTGAAGTCAAATCCTTTGCACTCTGTTTGCGCAAATCTTCAAACATACCGCCTTGTACGATCGCGAACAGTCCTTGATCGTGGGGCCGGGCATGACTTTTCAGGCAGCGTTCCGCCCAGCGCGAGGTGCGTTCCATCGATTTTTTTACATAGTCGTATTCTGCCGGATAAGGAGCACATTCGTCAAAAGCCATCATAATATCAGGGCCCAGGGCGTTCTGAATTTCCATGGCCACCTCCGGTGACAGAAACAGCTTGTCTCCATTCAAATGAGAACGAAAATGCACCCCTTCCTCCGTTATTTTGCGCATCTCGCTCAATGAAAACACTTGAAATCCGCCGCTGTCCGTCAAAATCGGCCGGTCCCAATTCATGAATTTATGCAGCCCGCCCGCCTCACGAATAATTTCATGTCCCGGCCGCAGAAACAAATGATACGTATTGCTTAAAATAATTTGCGCATTCATTTCCTTCAGCTCTTCAGGGCTCATCGTTTTCACAGTCGCTTGGGTACCCACCGGCATAAATATCGGCGTTTCGATCACGCCATGCGGCGTATGAACCCGTCCCAGCCGGGCGCCGGACTGCTTGCATGTCTTAATGTGTTCGTAGGTTATTGCTGCTGCCAATATAATCAACCATCCTCTTAACCTTAATATATAAACATCGCGTCTCCGAAACTGAAGAAGCGGTATTTCTGCTCCACAGCTTCGCGATAGGCATTCAGTATATGCTCTCTTCCAGTAAAGGCACTGACAAGCATGACCAGGGTAGATTTGGGTAAGTGGAAGTTCGTCAGCAAGGCGTCCACCAGCTTAAAAGTATAACCAGGATAAATAAATATACCTGTCCAGCCGCTCATTGCCCTGACTGGCCCTTCGCCGCACTGTCCCGCTACGGTCTCCAGCGTTCGGGCCGAGGTCGTTCCTACGGCGATTACCCGCCCCCCTCTGGCCTTGGTTTCATTCAACAGCTGAGCCGTCTCTTCCGTCAAAATATAATACTCCTCATGCATCACATGGTCTTCCACCCGTTCTACTGACATCGGGCGAAATGTGCCAAGGCCTACATGCAATGTAACAAAGGCAATATCAGCCCCTTTACTCCGGACCTGTTCCAGCAGCTCCTGTGTAAAGTGCAGACCGGCTGTCGGAGCAGCCGCTGAACCTTCATGCTTCGAGTACACCGTCTGGTAGCGCTCACGATCATCCAGCTTCTCCTTGATATAAGGAGGCAGCGGCATTTGACCCAACCGATCTAGTATTTCATGAAAAATACCTTCATAGGAAAAGGATAATACGCGTTCCCCCATATCCCCTTCGCTTTCGATCGTTGCCGTCAGCTCATCTCCAAACGTAATTACTGCGCCGGTCTTCAGCTTCTTTCCTGGTTTGACCAGCGCTTCCCACCGGTCATGCCCTAAATTTTTGAGCAGCAAAACTTCCGCCTTGGCACCGGTATTCTGTTTCATGCCAAACAGTCTTGCCGGAATTACCCGCGTATCATTCAAGACAAGCGTATCTCCCGGCTGTAAATATTCAAGAATCTCTGGAAAAATATGGTGCTGTATAGCGCCGCTGGCTTTATTTAAAGTCAACAACCGGGAGGCGCTTCGCTCTGCAAGCGGGGTTTGGGCTATAAGCTCCTCTGGCAGTTCAAAGTCGTACAAATCCACGTTCATATTAGTGTACTCATTCCTTAACGATAGTGACATTCTGATAATAGTGTTGCAAGATGTCCCTGTAATCATACCCGGCGTCGGCCATTCCTTTAGCTCCCCATTGGGATAATCCTAGGCCGTGTCCGTTGCCGTAGCCAATAAACAGGAATTGATTGCTCTGATCCACTGTCCGAGCCGCAGCATCGGCTCCCATAACGACCATACTGCCGCCGCTCCACGACGTTACGCCAGCAGAAGACAGCACAGGCGTACCGGATGTTGCCGTACCGGAGACGGCAGTTCCGCCAGCGCCCAGTACAGTATATCTTCCGGTAGCCGCAATATCAAACAGGGTGCTTGGCAGTCCGCCCAATACCGAGCGAAATAAATCCGGGTATTTCACATCGATAATTTGCCCGTTCGCTTTCATCTGTGTAACCCGCCCGGACTGCCCGCGCTGGGTAATTTCCAAATTCAGGATGGGCGAAGGCACCTCGGTTGCTGTTCTGCCCTTGAGCGATTTCAGCAATTCATCTGACGTATAAGGTCCGCGAATCCAGGAATAGCTATTGGATTCAGCAACTATGCCTAGAATCACCGCCTGATCACCGGGATTCATTTGCGCCACGGGGCTAACGTCCGCTTGAATGAGCGGAATAGGGCGCACATTCGTACTGTTCGCGGTTACTGTCAGCTTCGATAAGCCTGCTGCTGTCGTATCTCCGGTAAGCTTGGTATTATCCTCCCGGATGTAGCCTGTTTTTCCGTTAGAAAGCAGCACATGGTACCATGATTTCAAATCCGCTTGTGCCGCCTTGTCTTCTTCGCTGAGAGTGCTGGAAAAAATGGAATTAGGGTTGTTCCATACTTCGGATGAATCAGCCGTCATCCCTCCGCTGTTGGACGAGAAGATGGCCTCCACAATCCGGTCACCCGATTTGATAACTTCCCCTGCCGTGCTGTTCACGGCCTGGATAATACTGTCCACTTCCCGGTCTACTCCGTTATAAACTTGGCTTAAGGTCGTATCAACCAGACCCGCCACCTTAAATTTATTTCCGGCATCATGATAAAGAGCATAGCTGCGCGCTGCCACAGCCTGTGCCTTCAAAGCTTCCGCAGGCCAGGAGCTGGGCACTTCCGCAGCTACGACGGAATACAAATACTGCTCCAGAGGGACCTCATTTACAAGCGCCAATTGACCGTTCACGGCACTGATCTCAAAATCTCCCCGGTATTTACGGGCCGATCTCTCCGCGACCTGGATCGTAGAGTCATCGCTATCGCTCACGATAAACTTGGCCTCCGCACCGCTTACGGCATAATGATCGATTGCCTTAGGCCCGTTTGTATCCAGTGTCACATCCCGATGAACGATGAGAGCAGGTGCCTGAGGATCGACCGGCATTAAATTTATTTGCGGTTGAGCTTGGACAATCTGCGCCTTCAAGGAGGCCAATCCCGCCTCGTTAACAGCTCCTCCAACCCACACGGCAAATTGGCTTGGTCCGGTCATAACAACCCGCGCTTCTATTTCAGGGATGGCAATCGCTTGACGGTAATTTTCAGCTTCCGCTCTGCTTCCAAACACACCCGCAGCGTAATAGTAGCCACCATATATAGAAGGCTGCTGACTGCCCGCTGCTCCTGCAAGCGCCCCTGCTACGCGCGTTACAGCCTGCTGCGCTTCTTCCACACTAGCATAGGGGCCGGTATATATTTGATAAACCGTATTCCCCCCTTGCTCAGTCGCAATCGCCATTGGCTTATCCGTACCTGTCTGCAGCTTCTTGACCGTCGCGGCGACCGTCTGCCAGTCCGTGCTTTCAAGCGCCTTGACTTTAATCCCGTCCACGCTGAAGCGTACCTGCTCGCCTGCAGCAAATCCAAGCCAGTTCACTGCTCCCGCAGCACTTAGCGGCCCAGTTTGCCACGCCGATTCCGCCTTTAGCGTTACGGCAGGGACGACCGATTTATAAGTACTCCCCATATCCAAATACATCGCCACGCGAACATGCGAATTAGACATTTCATCCGCCTCGGCCCGAGGCTGAAATAACCCGCTAATCAATATTCCCGCAAACAAAGCAGCGGCCCATTTACACTTCACACCTGCATGTTTGTGGTTCCGTCTTAAAATTGATCCCTTCACGCTCCGTCGTCCTCCTTCATCCATGCAATTTGCTGTAACTCCCCCGAGGTGTCCACTTATGATTCCGCTGGCATTGGCAAGCCTAAATGCTGATAAGCAGCAGGCGTTGCCACTCTGCCGCGCGGCGTTCGCTGCAAATAACCGATCTGGAGCAAATAAGGCTCATACACATCCTCAATCGTCTGGCCCTCTTCACCGATCGTAGCCGCGATCGTATCCAAACCGACCGGACCGCCTCGAAAATTCATAATCATCGTACGGAGCATCTTATGATCAATCAAATCCAGTCCCATCGGATCGACCTGCAGCATGTGCAGAGCTTCCTTGGCAATCTCGACCGTAATGTGGCCGTCTCCCCGGACTTGAGCATAATCCCGGACACGCTTAAGCAGACGATTGGCAATCCGCGGCGTTCCCCTGGAACGAAGCGCGATTTCGTTCGCCGCATCCCCTATAATATCGATGCCGAAAATATCTGCCCCCCGGCTCACAATGTAGCTGAGCTCGTCCACCGTATAAAATTCCAAGCGGCTCACAACGCCAAAACGGTCGCGCAGCGGAGCTGACAGCAGGCCTGCTCTAGTGGTCGCCCCGACCAGTGTGAACGGAGGCAAATCCAGCCGTACCGACCGGGCGCTCGGCCCTTTGCCGATCATAATATCCAGGGCGAAATCCTCCATCGCCGGATACAGCACTTCCTCTACGGTCCGGTGCAGTCTATGGATTTCATCAATAAAGAGAACGTCCCCTTCCTGCAAATTCGTCAAAAGCGCCGCCAAATCCCCCGGCCGCTCGATTGCCGGACCTGATGTAGTACGCAGGTTGACACCCAATTCATTGGCGATAATGTTGGCCAGCGTTGTTTTTCCGAGGCCTGGCGGCCCGTACAATAGCACGTGATCCAGTGCTTCATTCCGCATTTTTGCCGCTTCAATATATATTTTCAAGTTTTCTTTAATCTGGTTCTGCCCTATATACTCCGCTAAAAAACGGGGACGAAGACTAAGCTCCACCGCCTGCTCTTCCATCATTAAGTTCGCGGATATGATCCGGTCTTCCATCATGGCTTTCCCGCTCCTTCCCCTTTAACCTGGTCAACCTGCGTAAAGCAGCTTGAGCGCTTTTTTCATGACCGAATCCACTTCTTCGTCCGGTTTGACCGAATCTTTCAGCTGGTTCCACACCCGGTCAAGCTCGGCATCCGTATACCCCAGCGCCTTGAGGCCATCCCTCGCCTCCGGCCATCCCGGATTCAGCCCGGTTTCCTCAAAATCAGACGGCAGCTCGTCAAAGAGGGAAGGCCCCCCCAACCCGTCGAGCTTATCCTTCAAATCGAGAATCATCCGCTGAGCCGTCTTCTTGCCGATCCCCGGCAGCTTGATCAGAAAGCTGATATTTTCCTGCTGGATCGCCGCTACGACGTTATCCGGGTGTCCGCCGCTTAGTATGCCTAACGCTACGCGAGGACCAATGCCCGAAACCTCAATCAGCTTTCGAAACAGCCTTTGCTCCTCTCTCGTCGGAAACCCATATAACAAAATGGCGTCATCCCGCACATGGTGGTGAGTATATGCGGTAACCGCCTGTTCGCCTTTGGCAGCAGCAAATGCATAGGGATTCGGGCAGTAAATCCGATAGCCGATCCCTTGAACCTCCAGCACGACATAATCATTTTCCAAATGGGCTACCTGGCCCCGTACAAAATCTATCATGACCTCAGTACCTCGTTTAACTTCGAATTTAATGTGTAAGAATGCGCATGGCAAACCGCCACGGCAAGCGCATCGGCTACATCGTCCGGCTTCGGAATCGCCTGGAGCTTCAAGAACATCCGGGTCATCTCCTGCACCTGTCTTTTCTCAGCCTTGCCATATCCGACCATCGCCTGTTTGATCTGCATCGGCGTATATTCGGCAATGGGCAATCCCCGCTGGGCCGCTGCCAAAACAATTACGCCCCTCGCCTGGCTTACCGACATTGCTGTCGTTACATTCCGATTGAAAAACAGCTTCTCCAAAGCTACCGCGTCCGGCTTATACTTATCCATCAGCTGAACTATTCCTTCATACACATGAAGCAGCCGCTCCTCTTCAGGAGTATGTGCTTCCGTCTGGATGCATCCATACTGCACAGGAACGCATTTGCTGCCTTGTTTATCAATAAAGCCGAAACCGACAATTGCAATGCCGGGGTCAATTCCTAATATTCGCAAGCTTAATCTCTCCCTGTTTGTTACGGCTTCACTTCTTCTCCCATTCACGAACAGAAGGAAGTTTTTCACGAACTCAGTCCATAAGAAAGCCTATGTCCGCATAACCGAACATATGTATTCACTTTATTATAACAAAAGAATCCATCCTGTTGAGGAAAATCTTTGTAGAACCTTTCAAAGCCAGCAAAAAAGGGGTTGTCCAGAAGTCAGTTTTGACTGACTCTCTGGACAACCCCTTAATCTTCACAGGATGGCTTGGAGGAGTGGATTTGGTGAGAGTGGTGAGAGTGATGGAGTTGGCAGAACTCGCGGGACTGCTCACCCGCAACGGACAGGTGATCCGCTATTTGTTGAAATTGGACCTTTTTCGCTATGCTACGGACACTGGTTCCGTTATTCGACCAAATGGACTGCAATAAACAAGTTTTTTGGAGCAATAGCGGAACGTAGGTCCGTTAACTCTCGAGATTCCTCGTTATTTCATAAATAACGTTCCCTGTGTCCGTTCAAGCCTGCATATACCCAGTTGCCCTGCCAGCCCTAATGATCGGCAGTATATACGCTTTATTCTTCTCTTTGCTGCATAACTTTCTTAGCTGGCGTAGCGGCAAATTCACTAAACGTTGACAGCACGCTGTTATATTCATCCAAATCCTGAATGCGAATCCCTTCATGAAGATGAAGCAGAACGTCTGGAGGGAGTGAGCTTTCCATTGTTTCTACATCCAGCTGAAAGAAAGTTTTTAATACTTTTTGCTTATCCGGCGGCCCGTCAAATAAACTGAAGTTGCCCTGCGGATCGATGCCAAAATACCCGTTTTTTTTGCATGTCTCCGACAATTCATTGATGTGCTGTTCAAACCATACATCGCCTTCAGGACCAATTCGTGCATGCCAGTCTGGATGTTCACCGTATACTTTAACGATTTCCTCCCGGGTCATCGTCCCAAGGACAGTGCTTTCTTGTCCACAAGCATATATTTTGTTCAATCGGACGGTCCGCGGTTGATCGTTAAGCTCTAATTGCTTGAGCCAATCATTTGCTTCTGTAGAGCTTTCCCGCTTTTCTGCCCCTCCGGCAGCTTCTTTAATTTTCCCCAGTGTTTCAAGCGCGATCGGTTTCTTCGCCATTAAATGTTCCATTTGATCGGACAGCAGCAGCCCAATGCAGGCCATCACCGTAACCAATCCACAGCCGCCAATCGTCCAAATCGCACGTCTCCATCTTCTCCAGCGACGTCTCATGTATTTTTTGATACGGAAGATATTCACAAGTATCCCCTTCTATCGGTCCATATTTACTGTTATTGTGACCGGAGGGATAATGAAATATACAGGCTCAGTTGAGGATGATGCGGCTTGTAGCGGGTTGCTGAATTTTGTGCAATAAAAAAAACGTCTGTCGACGTTTTCTAGGAAAACAGACCGCTTTTAGCAGTTGTCTTTTATGGAGATTATGGTATTGTTCAGCTCCGCTGAAAACTAATAAACTCTATTCTCTTAAATATTATGGTCGGGACGACACGATTCGAACATGCGACCCCCTGGTCCCAAACCAGGTGCTCTACCAAGCTGAGCTACGTCCCGAAATAGGCTATGAACATACGGTTTACAATTATTGTTCATTTTTTAAGTCACTTTTAAGATCATACCTATTTCCAAAGAATAAGTCAAGGATTTATTTCCCTTGCCGTAGTCATGTTTGACTTTGCGAAAGTTTGTATACTTCGCGGGCCATTTCTTCAAGGATATAGACGACCGGTATTTGCGTAGTAATATTCGCGTTATTGGCCCATTCTTCCGTAACATAGTAGGAAATGTTGACATCTGCAATTTTTCCGATGGTGCAATGCGGATTGTTAGTAATACTTACTATGTTGCTCCCCTTCTGTTTTAATTGATTGATATGGGAAATAGTAGGCTCCGTTTCTCCAGATACAGACATCGCAATCGTAGTGCTGTTATGCAGAAAATTAGCCATGAGTGGCATATAAGGATCCTTCACATACATCGACAGCTTCCCCATGCTGGAAAAATATCTTGCCCCGTATTCGGCCAATATTCCCGAGCTTCCCGCCCCTGTAAAAATAACGTTGTCGCAGTTAATAATTAATGATACCGCCTCTTGAATACTTGACTTAAAGGCGCCTTTCGAGGATCGCTCCACAAATTCAGCCAAAGCGTATTGACCGCTCTTGACTTGATTTTGCTTGTTCTCGTTCAAATAGAGCTTCAGACGTACCTTGAATTCCGAAAAACCTTCACAGTTTAATTTTCGGCAAAATCTTAATATCGTGGAAGTGGATACATGCGTTTCATCCGCTAGATCCCGGATACGCATATAAATGACTTTATCCATATTTTTACAAATATAATCATATACCAACGTCTCCAGTTCATTAAATGAGGCGATAGTTTTGCTTGAAAACATGCCGCAGTTCCTCCCCAATCCCGCACGATACTTCGTATCTGTTGCTTCATCATACCATGAAACACGTTGTTATTAATATGTAACAAGTTCCTTTCGGCGGTATTCCAGCCTAAATCGTCCAATCCTATTTACGGTCCCCCCTCCTGATGTCTACAATTTTACTCAACAACAAATATGATGTTAGGGAGGCTATCTGACATGTCTGAAGGAATAAAAATTGTAACGATCGGCGGAGGATCCAGCTATACGCCGGAATTGGTCGAAGGGTTAATTAAGCATTATGAAGAGCTGCCTGTACGTGAGTTGTGGCTGGTAGATATCGAGGAAGGAAAAGAAAAGCTAGAAATCGTCGGTAATTTAGCGCAGCGCATGATCCAAAAAGCCGGCCTCGACATTAAGGTGCATCTTACGCTGAACCGAAGAGAGGCTCTGCCAGGCGCCGATTTTGTCACAACTCAATTGCGCGTCGGCTTGCTTGATGCCCGGGCCAAAGATGAAAGAATACCTCTAAGCCATGGGGTATTGGGGCAGGAAACGAATGGGCCGGGCGGGCTGTTCAAGGGACTTCGCACGATCCCGGTCATTTTGGATATTGTAAATGATATTAAAGAGCTGTGCCCGGACGCCTGGCTGATCAACTTTACAAACCCAGCCGGCATGGTTACGGAGGCGGTGCTCCGGTACAGCGATCATAGGAAAATTGTCGGCTTGTGCAACGTCCCGATCGGCATGGAGATGGGGATCGCCAAACTGCTGGACATTGACCATTCGCGTATTCGCGTAGATTTCGCCGGGCTCAATCACATGGTCTTTGGATTGGACGTATACGTGGATGGAGTTAGCGTCAAGGAACGGGTTATCGAGCTGCTCGCCGATCCGTCGAACAGCAGCTTTGTAAAAAATATTGAAGGCCTCGGGCTTGAAGCGGAATTTATCCGGGCATTGAATGTCATCACTTGTCCGTATCACTTATATTACTACAAAAGTGCTGAAATGCTGGAGAAAGAGTTAGCGAACTTTAAAGAAGGAACAACCCGGGCGGAAGTCGTCAAGAAGCTGGAAGAGGAATTGTTTGAGCTCTACAAGGACCCTGAATTAGCGATCAAGCCGCCTCAACTGGAAGAGCGCGGTGGGGCCTATTACAGCGATGCTGCGGTACGCCTGATATCGTCTATTTACAACGATAAGCGGGATATTCAGCCGGTTAACACTATAAATAACGGCGCAATAGCCAATATCCCCTTCGACTCGGCGGTGGAAGTGAGCTGCCTCATTACCAAGGATGGCCCTAAACCGGTCATCAACGGACATTTGCCCGTTGCCGTCCAAGGCCTCGTGCAGCAGATTAAATCGTTTGAACGCGTAGCCGCTGAAGCTGCTGTGACCGGAAGCTACGATACCGCTTTATTGGCGATGACCATTAATCCGCTTGTGCCTTCGGACACAATTGGAAAAGCGATTCTGGACGAAATGCTGGAAGCACACAAAGCCTATCTGCCACGTTTCTTCGCCAAGGCCCAAGCTTAATTATTCAGCTAATAAAAAATTAAAGCAAGGAAGCTTTCCCGTTTTTTGCGGGAAAGCTTCCTTGCTTTTTTTATTGGACATTTCCAATTTACGGGAGTATACTACAAGTGTATATATCGTATATATACAATAAATTTAAGAGGTCAAAATGAACATTTCCATTTTATATTCATTAAAACAGCCTATTTACGAACAGATTATGGAGCAGATTATTGCGCAAATCATAAATGGCGAACTGAAAGCAGGAGATCAGCTGCCGTCGATCAGAAAGCTCGCAAGTGAACTTAAGGTTAGCGTAATTACAACCAAGCGGGCTTATGAGGAGCTGGAAAGAGATGGCTATGTGAACACCGTATTAGGAAAGGGCACCTTCATTGTCGGGCAGGACATGGACAACATCAAGTCCATGCAGCTGGAGGTCATCAGGAAAGAATTAGTACGCATCATTCCTGAATGCAAAAAGTACAATATCGGGCTGACTGAACTACAAAGTTTAGTACAGATCATCTATGAGGAGGAGTAATGTTTTGAAGGACGAAGAGCACATTCTGGAAGTAAACAATATTAGCAAGAAGCTGAAAGGGTTTGAATTGCAGCAGGTAAGCTTCTCCCTCAAAAGAGGTTATATCATGGGATTTATAGGTCCTAATGGAGCAGGAAAGAGCACTACGATCCGCTGCATGATGGGCCTCGCCCATATTGATAGCGGGCAAATCAAGCTGTTTAATACAGATTCTCACACCAATATGAAAGCATTGAAACAACGAATAGGCTTCGTATATGATCAAAATGTTTTTTTTGAAGATTTAACGGTCGAGAAAAACAGGCAAATCATTTCCATGTTCTATGATGAGTGGGACGATAAAATTTTCTACGACTATATCCATAAATTCGGCGTCCCCCTTTCGACGCCTGTAAAATCCTTATCCAAAGGAACAGCGATGAAATTCGCTTTAGCCGTCGCCCTTTCTCACAATGCTGAGCTGATCATCATGGATGAGCCTACGTCCGGGCTTGACCCTATTTTCAGAAAGGAATTGCTGGATGTATTGCAGGAAGTGATCCAGGATGCGAACAAAGCTATTTTCTTTTCAACCCATAACATTTCGGATCTGGAGCATGTCGCCGATTATATTACCTTTATATATGATGGGAAAATTCAGTTCTGTAAAGAAACTGAATCGATACTGGATCATTATGTCACTGTCAAAGGCCCTAAAAGTCTGATGGAACTGGTCGAAGCGCATCGGCCCCTTGCTATAAAGTCAAGCTCGCTAGGCTTTGAAGCTTTCATGGAAAAAGAGCAGCTGGCACTGCTCAATACCAGCCCCGATTTTAAAATAGAACGCCCTGCACTAGAAGATATTATGTACTATCTCGTGAAGTCCAAAAATGATAAAGGAGCCTGAACTCAATGCTGAAGCTGCTTCTAATGGAATTATATACGCAGAAAAAAATTTCCTTTTTTATTCCCGTTATTCTGCTCCCCCTGTTTCTTTCACTAGGCGATAAAATTTCCGGGACAGACATGTTTCCGACACTGATCTTCAGCTTAGCCGTAGGCTTTATCAGTTACTTTATGACAAGCTACTCAAATTCGAATACAGGAGAAACCGACAAACTGCAGTACAAGCTGCTGCTTAGCCTGCCTGTCTCCAGAACATTGCTAATAAGCGCCAAATATGTAATGGTATGCGTCTGGTGGTTAATCTCTTATGCCTGGCTAATGCTAGTACTCCTTATATTAAAGTACGTGGCCCATGTTCCAATAGCACAGCCCATTTTCAACTGGCAGGTCGCCTTCTTCTCTTTATGCTGCTGCTATTTCATGAACTCCATATTTTATCCGCTCTATTACAAATACGGATTTAGGGTAGCTAATGTGATCGGGATTTTGGTGTTCTTTACGCTATCCAACCTTGCTGGAAAAATAAATTCATTGCCGATTCCCGCCAATTTTACCGCTTTGTTATTCGATTATCCGCTAGCAGCTTTTGCTACATTCACAGCTGTCCTGATCCTGCTCACATACACTACTACCCTGTACATTTTCACCAAGGCAGATTATTAAGGCTGACGCAAAGATTGACATTAAGATTGACATTAGGCCTGTACAGATTAAAGCCAAATTAGATTAAGGCCAGTTTTATGGCTTTACAAACTGATTTCATAACTACGTTTACAACGAGGTGACTTATGAATCTTAAAAACTCGAAAATCTTTTCCTATATAATGGCGGCTATATTTCTCATTATAGCCATATCCCAAGCCGTAAGCGGGTATTATGCAGCACTATTTCCCTTTGTGTGTGCTTTGATTTTTTTCTATAGAGGTTTTAAACAGCAATAAACATATCCGTTGTAATAGGCTGGAGCTGTCCAATAAGTCCCTAAAAAAGTCAGATGGAATACACCGCGTTTTCCGCCTAACTTTTTTTACATCTGCCTTTGCTGATGTGATAACGGACACAACGAACGCTATTTGTGAAATAACGAGGAATCTTGGGAGCTAACGGACCTGCGTTCCGCTATGGCTCCCAAAAACCTGTTTAATGCAGTTCAATATCGGAACCGTAGTCACCATATGCCAGCTATTTTATTTGTTTTTATCTTTAAGACAGAGTGCACCCGTATCAGGACATTGGAGCCCCTCTAGGTAATCCGATACATTATAGGGGGTGCATTATTTATGGCATTTTAAAAGTTTCAACACGATCCAGAATCCGTGAAGCGAAGCAATTGGAATACACTTGGCGGAAAAACGGTTATACTTGCCTATCTGTCATTCACTTCATTCCAATTTCCGCAGCCTCCATGTACAGCTGCGGAAATCGCCATAAATCATATCGACAGGCACTCTAATACCAACGTTCATCCATTCGTCTCCGCCTGCCGCTTGGTTCAAACCTTCCACCAGATAGGTCGAGCGAGGATCCAAGCCCTGCAGCCGCAAATAGCGGAAGCCCGAATTGGGTTGGGCCAGTATTTTAAAGTAGCATACAAAAGCCTCCGTGCGTTCCTCATCGACAAACATCCATGCGGCTTCATTGCCTTCAAATGGGCTCAAGAGCCGATAAAAATCGCCGAATTGGACGAGCGGGCGGATTTGTTTGTACAAGCGAATCTGCTCCTCGACCTGTCTCTGTTCAGCCACAGTCAATGCCGACAAATCCAATTCATAACCGAATACGCCGGACATCGCAACATGCCCTCTCATTTCCAGCGGCGTCACCCGACCGACTTGATGATTCGGGACGGCTGTTACATGGGCCCCGATCGAGCTGATCGGATAAACGAGGCTTGTGCCGTATTGAATCCGCAAGCGGCTGATCGCATCCGAATTGTCGGATGCCCATGTCTGCGGCATATAGTAGAGCATTCCGGGATCAAACCTACCTCCGCCGCTGGAGCAGCTCTCGAATAAAATATCGGGAAATCTGGAAGTCAGCGTCTCCAGGACGCGATACAAGCCCAGGATATACCGGTGAGCCGTCTCCCGTTGACGTTCGGGCGGCAGTCCAGCTGAACCGACCTCTGTCATGTGCCGGTTCATGTCCCACTTCACATATCGAATCGGCGCACTTTGCAGCACCTCCGTGAGCTTCTCGATGATGGCGTCGCATACGTCGGTGCGGGAGTAATCGAGCACGAGCTGGTAGCGTCCGGTCGAGCGCGGCCGATCCGGCACATGGATGACCCAATCTGGGTGATTGCGGTAAAGCTCGCTGTCTTCATTGACCATCTCGGGCTCGAACCAAAGGCCGAACTGCATGCCGAGACGTGCGATCCGATCCCCAAGCTGCCTGAGGCCGCCGGGCAGCTTCTTCCGATTGACGTCCCAATCGCCCAGCGAAGACGTGTCATCGTCACGTTTGCCGAACCACCCGTCATCCAGAACAAATAACTCAATGCCATGCTGCCGCGCCTGAACCGCGATCCGCTCGAGCTTCTCTTCGTTAAAGTCGAAATAGGTCGCTTCCCAATTGTTCACGAGGATCGGGCGCTCCTTATCGCGATACGTACCGCGGCAAAGACGCGTCCGATACAGCCGATGGTAGGTTCTGGACATGCCGCCGAGGCCTTGATCCGAATAAACGAGTACCGCTTCGGGTGTTTGGAATGATTCTCCCGGTTCAAGCGTCCACATAAAATCGAACGGGTTCAGGCCCAAGGAGACTCTTGTCGCATCATACTGATCCACCTCGACGCTGGCTAGAAAATTTCCGCTATACACCAGGCTGAATCCGTATACTTCACCAAAGCGCTCGCCCGTCTCCTTGCGCATCAAAGCAACAAAAGGATTGTGCTGCGGACTGCTCACCCCGCGTTTGCTGTCGATCGAATGTATCCCTTTCTCCAGGGGCCTGCGCAGCACATTCCGTTCGTTCGACCATCCGCCGGATAGGTGAAGCAAATCGAAGTCCGCGTCGTCAAAGTCGACGGAGACGCTGGACGCATGGAGCAGCTTCAGTGTCTGCTGGCCTGCATTGACGAAGCGAACGGATCGCGTTATCGCATGAAGCGAATCGTAAACCGAGTAGTCGAGGATGACCCGAAGATCCAATACGCTGTCCGTCAATGTAATCCGCAGCGTGTCCGCTTCTTCCTCGCATTCGACGTATGTGGCAGGCAACCCCGGCAAGCCCGGTTTTCCGGGAATGATCTCGTACGAATCGAACCGCAAATCCGTTGTCGTAGAGCCGTTCTCCTGCTGGATCCGGTAAGCGGGCGTCCTGAAATCAGACGTGCCGAAGCCCGGATATTCCAGCATCAGCGTATCGAGCGAAAACTCGCTGTCCTTGCGATGGGGATACGGATTCGGAGATAGCGGACGGTCGATCGATACGATCGGCTTCGTATCGGAAAATCGATGAATGCGTTTGCCCCAATAGCGATGCGATAAATAACCGTCCTTGACGATTTGAAGCACATAGCTGGTTCTCTCCGTACTCAGATGAAAGGTTTGTTGACGCGCATCAAAATGTATGCTCACCTCAAATGCCTCCTAATCCAAAATAATCTCTATTTAAAGTTGAACAATTGATATGAATGTGTGGCAAGTACGTAAAATGTTCCTACGATCGCTGCTGCTCCCAGATTTTTTTAGAGGATATGGGTTCATAGAAGGTAGAAATCCGGTTACAAAGGCAAACACAAGCTTATGCTCTCGAAGCAGCTTTCTTTCTGAAAGCTTTCAGTTTCTTCGGAATCATTTATCTCTCTTACCTGCATCCCACTTTTTATTTCATCTTATAGCTACCCTTTCACGGCGCCGGTCGTTAATCCCGTCATAAACCAGCGCTGAAGAAACATGTATAGTATCGTAACTGGCAAGGCCGCCATAAGCGAACCAGCTGCTACCCATCCCACGTTATTGGTATTCGGCCCGAAAAAGCTGGCAAGCGATACCGTTATCGTTCGCATTTCGTTTTTTTGCAAGAAAAAGACCGAGAACTGATAGTCATTCCACACGCTTACACCGGCAAGAATCAGGATTGTGGCCGTTACAGGCTTCAACAGCGGCAAGATCATAATAAAAAATAATTTGAATTTCCCCAGGCCATCGATCAGAGCCGCTTCATCCAGCTCCCTTGGAATGGTGTTGATGAACCCCGTATACAGAAATACGGCTTGCGACAAATTGAACGTAACATGAAGCAAAACGACACCCCAATACGTATTCATGCCGTGAATATCAACGAAAAATTGATATAGCGGGACTAGAATGGTCAGCGGGGGAACGATCAGCGCGGAGATGAAAAAGATATACATCACTTTGTTCCATTTCGTTTGATACCGCGCCAACGGATAGGAGGCGCAAGCCCCAAGAAATATAATAAGAATCAGGGACACGGCCGTGATCACGACGGTATTGAGGAAAGCACGATCCATCGACGCGAGATCCCAGGCGTTTGTAAAATTGCTCCAGTCGATCCGTCCCGGCAGCACCCACTTCGAGCTCAGATCACTCATCGGCTTGGCCGAAGTGGTAATCAATACATAGAAGGGAAGAATGTGCAGCAGGGCGATAACAACGGAAAAAAGTTCACGGAATGCTTTTCTTTGACTCATGCATGGACCTCCCTCCGACGAAGAACGACAAGCGCCAGCAAACTGACCAGCGCCACAATCACAAACATGACGTTGCCCAACGTAGCGGCGTACCCCGCATCTTGCGTGCCGAAGTAGGTCCGGTACGACAGCGTGGCCAGCGATTGGGAAGCATAGCCTGGTCCGCCTTTCGTCAGTGCGACGATCACGTCGAATAGTCGCAGACCTCCGATCAAGTTCAGCACGACATTTATGGTGATTGACGGAGCCAATAGCGGAAACGTAATACTCTTGAACCTGTTCCATGCAGAAGCGCCATCGATATCCGCAGCCTCGTAATAATCTTTGGCTATCGATTGAAGCCCAGCTAAGTAAATAATCATGGCGATGCCGAGGTACTGATACGTATTAACGAGCATAATAATCCAGACATTCAACTGCGGGTTGCCGAGAAGGTTGATCGGCTCGTTCTGAAAAAGCAGCACGATATCGTTAAGAGCTCCGCCCTGATACTGGAGGAAGAAATACCAGATATACCCCATGATGAGCGGACTTACGATGACCGGCAAGTAGACAATCGTTCGTGTCAGTCCTCTTGAACGGATTTGTTGATTCAGAAACAGCGCATAAGCCAACCCGATCAGATTTTGAAAAAAAGTGCTGCCTACGCCGTAAATGAACGTATTTTTAAGGACGGTCGATATGTTCTTGTCTTCTAACAGCCGCCTGTAGTTGTCCAAGCCGATCCAATCGCGGGTTTGACTGAACCCGTCCCAATTCGTAAATGAGATTTGCATCCCTTGGATGAAGGGATAATAGATAAGGGAAAGAAACAACAATAGCGTCGGAAGATACATCAGGTTAAGCCAGAATGGCGAGTTGCGTTTCATTCGCATGACGTTTTACCACTCCTTGATAGAAACGGAGGAAGCGCCGAAGGCCCCCTCCATATCAACCTATCTTTATTTTTGTTGCGATCTCAGACGCTCTACATTCTTTTTATATACATCGGACGATTCTTCCGGCGTCATTGTGCCTCCGACGATTTCGGCGGACGTCGACTGCATGACGTCCCACATGCCGCTAGGCAAGTATACGCGGTCAAAATAAGGGAACACCGGCACATCCTTGTACTTGTCGTAAAATTCCGTATAAATGCCGAGATCTGGCGTAACATCCTCCATCGCGGTCGGAGTACCGCTAACTTCCGCAAACTGCTTCATATATTCCGGCTTGGAGAAGAATTCGACGACATCCATCGCCACGTCTTTATGCTTACTATCCTTGAACACGCCCATCGTGAAGCGTTCGCCTCCGGAAAACGTAAGCGTATCTCCTTTGTTGAATGCCGGTACCGGCATGATTCCTACCTTGACATCAGGGTTGATCTTCTGCGCGTCGGGCACGAAGCCGGGGCCGGTGAATATGAAGGCGATTTTCCCTTCAGCAAACAGCTTCGGGCGGTCCGACTCCCGCACGGTCAGCACGTCTTTAGGCATCAAGCCTTTGTCGAACATCTCCTTGAATTTGGCAGCGAGCGGTGTCCAGTTGCTCCAATCGAACGTTCCGTCAAGCAGCTCCTGCGCGTGATTTACCTCGGGGCTGATCAGCATGGCGGTTCCGTAATAATCGAAGAACTGCGCCATCGAGCCTGCATCCGTAGCGGAGAAGAAGAACGGCGTGACTTCCCCGTTGCTGTCCTTCTTAATTTTTTCCCCCGCGGCGATCAGATCGTCCAGTGTTTCCGGCTCTTGAATGCCATACTTGTCCAGCACATCTTTGTTATACGTAATGCCGTCCTTCGCCGCATTCAGCGGCAGAGCATACACTTTGCCCCCATCGTCGGTTACGATCGGCTTCATGGAATCCGTCATCCGGGATACCCAGGATTGTTGGGACATGTCCTCTAAATAATTCCCGTAACGAATAATTGCCCAACCGTGCGTATCGAAAATATCGGGCAGATCGTTCGCCGCCATTTTGGCTTTCATGATGTTCTCGTAGTCCGGACCCGGATATTGAAAATCGAAGGTTACATTCGGATGCTCTTTGGTGTAATCATCGCCGATTTTCTTGTAGAGATCCTGCGTCTCTTTATCGTTCGTCGTGGAGTAGATCGCCAGCTTCACTTCTTCCCCGCTTGGCGACGGAGCTGCCGTGTTCGCCTTATTTGTATTTTCGGCCGTTTGACCGCTGCCGCCTCCCTTGGAACAAGCCGTTACCAGCATAATTGCGATAAGCAGAATAACATAAGGAATTCTTTTAAGCGCTTTCATAGATATGAGCCCTCCTTTTGTACTTGCGATAGATTATCTGTTTCTTGCTACCCTGCATTGCGCCAACGAAATGCCCGATAACCTCCCCCTTCGTCGATGGCTTCCGAGCCTACCCCCGGTATCGGGAACTCTCCGAACCCTCTCGCTTCATTGTTTACTTAACAACTGATAATGTTTACGAGAAAATAATACCATTAAAGCGCTTACAAGGCAATAGTTTATTTAATTTTGTTTTTTTTAGATGAAAATCCCTTTATTTTTTGAAGATTCCATCCGCGATGCGCAATTCGTTTACTAAACTAATTAAAATCATCAAACAGGCGAATAAGCGTGCCTGATTCGTTGCCGCTCACAAAAAAAGAAGGCCATCTAGGCCTTCCTGGATTCGTCCACTTCTATACCAGCTTCCTGCTGCTCTCTCGAACTATAAGTTGCGTCGGGATCAAGACTCGAATCGGGACGCTCCGTCCATGGATCCGTTCCATGATCAGATTGACCGCCGAGCGGCCCATCTGTTCCGTAAACACCTTTACGGTCGTTAAAGGTACGCTGACAAACGATGCCATCTCAATGTCATCGAATCCGGCCAAAGCAACCTCGTTCGGTACCGAAATGTTTTCTTCTTGCAGGGCTCTAAGCGCGCCGAGCGCAATCGGGTCGCTTGCGCAAAAGAACGCCTCCGGCAGATCCCCCTTCTGGATTGCTTGTTTCATCATGCGGTAGCCGCCCGGCGTTGACCATTCTCCCAGGTGCACGTCCTCGGAACGGAACAAATCAAGCTCCTTCAGAATGCGTTCGAAATGAAGCCTCCGCTGCTCCGGCAGTTCGCGCATCGACCGATTTAATCCGTATATGTCTATTTTGCCGCCCAAAAAGCCAATTCGCTTGTATCCCAAAGCAAGGAGATGAGACATCACCTCGTCCATGGCCTTCTGAAAATCCAGTTCCACGGAGTCGAATCGCGTCGGATCGGGACAATGATCTATGAAGACAACGCGATCAGGCCTAGGATATATTTTCTTCAAAGCTTCCTCCTCGATTTTGCCTATAACGATGAGACCGTCAAGCTCCTGCGCCTCGGCCTCCGGCAGTTGCCCGTTCAATCGGTATACGCGATAGACTTCAAGATTGAGATCCGCAATTTGCTTCTCAATCCCTTGCCGGATCATCAAAAAGAAGGGATCCTCATACTCCTCCTCGGGAGAGCACCAAAGCAGCAGACCGATCCTCGGTTTACCGGAGTTGTTTGCGGGCGGCGCTTCTTTCTTCTTCCTCCGCCGCGAAAAATCGTATTGAAGCGCCAAGGCCGTCTCGAAAACCAGCCGTCTCGTCTCTTCCGAGACAGCCATCGTCGGATCTTCGTTTAAAATCCGGGATACGGTGGCGATCGAGACGCCAGCCTTGCGCGCGATATCTCTAATTGTCGACAATTTGAACCAACCAGCTTCCTTCGTTTAGTAAACAAACACATCATAACATTCAATACAATTCCGATCAACCGTTCGCATTTTTTTCAAACGGAGACAGCTTCGCTTTTTAACCACTCTGGCGACCGCTTCTCAATCCTCAGTTTGTAAGGATTACTCGTTCTTATTTGGTTGTTAGCGGAATATTCAGACGTGGTACAAAAAAACGACAGGTCACCCCGCCGTTCATCATTGCCGTTCCATATCTGTTAGCACTCGGTCTATATGTACTTTTTCTACAGCCACCGCATTTTTTCCTTTCGCCTCATATAGAGCTTGGCTGCACACAGCACCGTATGAAAACATGCTGCAAGGCGTTATGGCAATTGGGGTTCCGGCGCCGTTGAGCGGCGCACCTTCAGCTCCGGCCGAAGTACGACCCGCTGCCTGATGGCATCTTTATTTCTCAAATGCTCCAGCAGCAAATTGAACGCGAGCTTCCCCATATGCTCCATCGGTTGGGCGACTGTCGTCAGTGGCGGATCTGTGACGGCAGCAAGCACCGTGTCGTCGAAGCCCACAATTGACAGCTGTTCCGGTACGTGAAGCCCAATCTCCTTCGCCGCTTGCATAGCTCCGATCGCAAGCAGGTCGTTGCAGCAAAATATCGCCGTCGGGCGTTCACCACCGCTGCGCGTCAGCAGCTCGGAAGCGCCTCTTTTCCCTTCTTCGACCTTATATTCGCAGATGACAATGCTGGTGTCGTCAAAAGGAACGTTTGCTTCATCGAGCCCTTGCTTGAACCCCCGAATCCGTTCCCGGCTGCTGCTGACCTTTAGTGTTTCGGAAAGAATCGCCAGCCGTTTATGTCCTAGCCCGGTTAAATGCTGTGCAGCAAGAAGCCCTCCGACATAATCGTCTGCCACGACCGTATCTACGGCCAAAGAAGGCGCTTCGCGCGCAATCATCGCCATCGGAATCGATTTCTTATGGAGCCGATTCAATATTTCTGTATTGTCAACACCCGTGCCGATAATGATGCCATCGACGCTCTTCTGCTCCAGAAGCGCGACGTAACGCTCTACCCGGTCGTCTTTATTATCCGTACTGCAAATAATAACGCTATAATCGGATTGATGGGCTTGATCCTCAATAGCTCTCGCAATCTCTGCAAAAAAAGGGTTGGAAATATCCGGAATAAGCACACCTATCGTATACGTTCTTTTGCCCGTAAGTGCAGATGCGATAACGCTAGGCTGGTAGTTCAACCGTTCCATGATCTTGAAGATTTCCTCGCGCCGTTTCTTGCTGATCTTTCCTTTGCCGTTAATGGCGTTGGAAACGGTCGCGATCGAAACCCCGGCCTCTCTGGCCACATCGTATATCGTAGCTTTCATATTCGCTTCCTCATCACTGGTAGTATACAAGAAGGGGATGAGCGCGTCATCCCCTTTCATCATTATGCTTATTTGCAGTTCATATTGCAATACGGACATTCATTTGCCGTCCGACACAGGACGGGTCATGATCCAGCTATGTTCCGGGTCGTTATGAAACTTCCAGGTCCGGTGCGGCCCCGCCATAACATTCAAATAGTAGACATCATATCCGGGGGGCGCCGATACCGGATGGTACCCGCGGGGAACGAGCACCGCCTCGCCGTCCTTGACGACAAGCGTTTCGTCCAGCGTACGGTCGTCGGTATATACCCGCTGTACAGCGAACCCTTGCTCTGGCTTTACCCGGAAATAGTACGTCTCCTCCAGGAACGACTCCTCCGGAAGTGCGTCCCGGTCGTGCTTATGCGGCGGATAGCTCGACCAGTGGCCATTCGGAGTAAATACTTCTACGACAAGGAGACTGTCCGCCGGCTCCTGCTCGGGCAAAATATTATGAATATAGCGCTCAATATTGCCATAACCGCGCGTTTCGACGCCAACCTGCTCCGGAGTGATCAGACGAGCCTTATGTCCCCCCCGCCCAGGAGCAGAACAAATCGCCAGCTCGACAGCGGTAACAGCCTGCAGCTCAAATCGGTCGCCGTTAGGAATATAAACGGAGTACGGCGGGATTTGCTCGAACACGCTCATTCTCCGGCCGATACCGCGCCATTCTTCTCCGCTTGTCGCTACGTGCGCAATGCCGCTTAGCAGTACGAGACACAGCTCATGGTCCCCTGTCTCCCTCGACAACGTTTGGCCCTCGGAGAGCTTCACCACTTCGAATCCGACATAAGTCCAGCCCGCAGACTCCGGAGTAATCGACAGAACCGTTCCATCGGCGGCTGCTTTTTGTTCTGGAGTGACAATCAATTTTGACAAAGCCAACACCTCCCAATCGCTTCCTTGATTAAGACTTAAACCATCTCCGCCATTTGATGGCGCAGCTCGGTCAGCTCACTTAGCTTCACCGGACGCTTCAGCACATATGAAAACTTCGCGGCGAGCGCAATACGCTCCGCCTGCAGCCCGTCGTTGCCGTCAGCCGGAAGCGGGGTATCGTTTATGAGACTGTCGATGAATATTTGCGTCTCTTCCACATAGGCTTGGGTGTATCGCTCGAGGAAGAAATGCAGCGGCTTCTCGGAGACAACGCCGTCCGCACCGCTCACAACCGCCGAATTCGGATGATCGTTAGCCACGGTTACACTCCCTTTACATCCGAACACTTCCACTCGCTGATCATAACCGTACACAGCCTTACGGCTGTTGTCGATGACGCCGAGAGCGCCGCTCGCGAAACGAAGCGTGATAATAGCCGTATCGACGTCTCCGAACTCGGCGAAGACCGGATCGACCAGTACGGCGCCTTGCACGTACACTTCTTCCACTTCGCTCCCGGACAGGAAGCGCGCCATGTCGAAATCGTGAATGGCCATATCCATGAAGAGTCCGCCGGATACTTTAATGTATTCCTTCGGCGGCGGGCTCGGGTCGCGCGACGTGATCTTCACGATGTGCAGATCGCCGATCGTACCAGCTGCGACGTGCTCCCGTACGCGCTTGAAGTTATGGTCAAAGCGCCGGTTGAAGCCGATCTGCAGCTTTACTCCCGCTTTGCGAACCGCCTCCAGCGCCTCTTCCGTTTGCGCGATATCCATGCTCACGGGCTTCTCGCAAAAGATATGTTTGCCTGCTTGAGCAGCTTGCTTGATCAGCGGCACGTGAGTATCGGTCGACGAGCAAATAAATACCGCATCGATATCAGGATGGTTGATAATCTCCAAGCTGTTCTTTGTGACCAGACCGATGCCTCTTACAGCAGCCCAGGCTTCCAGCTCGGGACCTGCGAACAAATCGCTGACGGCGACGACTTCCGCATTCGGGAACCGAATCAAGTTGTCCGCGTGGATTTTGCCGATCCGCCCCGTTCCGATAATGCCAATTTTAATCTTTATCATATTGTATCCTCCCGCTTTCCCCGCGCAGCCGAATAGTTGAATTTTGGCCCGGCCGACCCCTTGATCGCTTCGCGAGCCGGTATCAAATAATTTCTCGGATCGTAAACTTCCCGATTTTTGTAAATAAGCGCGAATCGTTGCAGTGCATGTCATACGAATGCCTCCGTCTGCCTGTTAACCCCCCGCTGTTACCAGCGTGTAGTCACCATTTTTTTGCGGGTATAGAACTCCACTCCGTCCGTACCGTTCGCGTGAAGGTCGCCGTAGAAAGACTTCTTCCATCCGGAGAACGGGAAGAATGCCATCGGGGCCGGAACACCGAGATTGACTCCGAGCATGCCTGCATCGATCGTTTCCCGGAACAGCCGCATATTAGCCCCGCTTCTCGTAAACAAGCAGGCGCCGTTCGCGAATTCCGAGCGGTTGGCAAGTTCGATCGCTTCTTCCAGTGTCGCTACCCGCATGATCGATAACACTGGAGCGAAAATCTCGTCCTCCCAAATTTTCATGCCGTATTGTACTTGGTCAAACAGCGTCGGGCCTACGAAAAAGCCTTTGCCTTCGGCTGCCGCATCTTTACGGCCATCGCGGAGGAGCAGCGCGCCTTCCTTCTCGCCGATCTCGATGTACTTGAGCGTCCGCTCCTTATGCGGTCCGCGGATAACAGGTCCGAGAAACACTCCTTGCTCCAGACCGTTGCCGATGGTCAGCTTGTCGGCGGCTTCGACCAGGCTGTTGACCAGCGTGTCGCCGATTTCCCCTACCGCCACTACGACGGAACAGGCCATGCAGCGCTCTCCGGCGGAGCCGAAGGCGGCGTTGACGATTTCTTTCACCGTGAGATCAAGGTCGGCGTCCGGCATAACGATCGAGTGGTTCTTCGCACCGGCGAGCGCCTGCACGCGCTTGCCGTTGGCGGAAGCAGTCTTGTACACATATTCGGCCACCGGCTGGGAGCCGACGAAGGAAATCGCCGCGATCGACGGATGCTCGAGGACGCCGTTGACGACGTCATGAGCGCCATGAACGATATTGAATACGCCCGCCGGCAAACCAGCCTCTTGAAACAGCTCGGCAAGCCTATTTGTGAGCAGAGGAGTCCGTTCGGAAGGTTTCAGAACGAACGTATTGCCGCAAGCGATCGCCAGCGGAAACATCCAGCATGGAACCATCATCGGGAAGTTAAACGGCGTAATGCCGCCTATGACACCGATCGGATACCGGTACATGCCGGACTCCAGATTCGTCGCGATGTCCGGCAACTGTTTGCCCATCATCAGATTCGGGGCACCTGCCGCAAATTCGACGCATTCGATACCGCGCTGCACTTCGCCGTACGCTTCGCTGTAGCTTTTGCCGTTCTCAAGCGTGACGAGCTTGGCGAGCTCCTCCCAGTTTTCCACCAATAACTGCTGGTATTTGAACAGGATGCGGGCGCGGCGCGGAACCGGTGTGCGGCTCCACGTTTTGAACGCTTCCTTAGCGGTTTGGACCGCCTGGTCCACATCTTCTTTGGTAGAAAGGGGCACGTAAGCGAGAATTTCTTCCGTTGCGGGGTTATAAACAGGATCCTTCCGGTCGGTCTGAGCTTCCACCCATTGTCCGCCGATCCAGTTTTTTAATAATTGCGTCATGCAGCAAAACCTCCTCGAGTATTCTGGTTAAACCGTAATTTCACCGCGGTTGCATCGTTCGATATAATCGTCTACCTGCGCGGCAGTCGGCATGGCGTCGGAACAACTGTGACTGGAGATGACGATACAGGCCGCCGCGCTTCCGTATTCCATACTGCGTTCCAAGGTCCAGCCCTGCATGATGCCGTACAGAAAGCCTGCTGCATACGAATCACCGGCTCCGAACGTCTTAACTACCTTCGCCGGGAACGTCTTGGCGCGATGGCTCGCTCCGTCCTTCGTATAAGCGATGGAGCCGTCTTTGCCGTGCTTGATGATGACGATTTGGGCTGAATGGTCGAACCATTTGGAAGCCGTCACTTGGTCGCTATGCTCTGGATTGTGCTCGAAACGCTCCATCATGTCGAACTCTTCGCGCGTACCGAGTATGATGTCGCATTTCTCTGCAGCCAGGTTGTAGTAAACTGCGGTTTCCTCTTTCGAAGTCCAAGTGTACGGACGATAATCAAGGTCGAAAGCGATGACGGCGCCCTGCTTCTTCGCGTACGCAAGAGCCTGGAACACCGCTTCGCGTGACGGGCTTTGCGCCAGCGCGGTACCCGAAATAAGCAGCATCTTCGACCTGGCGATCGTCTGCTCGTTCACTTCGCTTGGGGTCAGCTTAAGATCCGCGACGTTATCGCGATACATGAGAATGCTGCAATCCGTGGGGCTCTTGATTTCCGTGAAAGCAAGCCCTGTAACCGCTCCGGTCTTGTCCGTCACGATGTTCCCGGTCTCGATCCCGTTTCGGGTCAGATATTCTTGAATGAAGCGGCCCATCTGGTCGTCGGCGATTTTGCCGATGAAAGCGGTCTTCAGCCCCAGTCGGGACATGCCGATGGTAATGTTCGCCGGGGAGCCTCCGACATATTTGGTGAAAGTGCTCGTTTGCTCCATGGGACGGTTAATTTCATTGGCATTCAAGTCGATGCAAAGTCTGCCGATGGCGGTAAAATCCAGTTCCCGCCCAGCCGGAAATGTGACGTAATTCATGCTTTGTTCCCCTCGCTTTCATTTAAATCAAGGACTCCATATAGGCGATTGCCTTGTTTGCGAACTCGTACGCCGGATACTTCGCCGGATCTTGCTCCCCTTCGAGCATCGCCCAGCCGTTATAGCCGCGTGCCGCAAGCTCCCGAATAATCGGAGAAAAATCGAGATCACCTGTTCCAGGCACCGTGAAGACACCCTTACGGATGCATGTGATAAAATCGCAGCCCTCCGCCTGAGCTTGCTCTAGAACATTTTTGCGAACATCCTTCAAGTGGACGTAAGCGATTCGATCGTAATGCTTGTTCAGCACGTCCAGCGGATCCGCTCCGCCGTAGTAGGCATGACCCGTATCGTACAGCAAGTGCACAAGGCCCGGATCTGTGAGTTCCATCAGCCGGTCAATCTCCTCCGGGCGTTCCACGACGGTGCCGCCGTGGTGATGGTAGGTCAGCTTCAGCCCGTGCTCCTTGGCTATAGTCCCGGCCGCATTTAATCCTTCCGCCAAGTTAGCCCAACCGGCCTCATCAAGACGCAATACCACTTTCTCGTACGGGGTGCGACGCGGATCGAAGTGCAAGGAACCGCCAATCTCGCAGGTGCTGATGACCGTACTGCCCATTTCCTTCAAAAATAGGACATGTTCCCGATATGCTTCGAGCTCCGTTTCCCGGTACGCCGGATCGGAGAAGAGCACCGATTTCCACTGCGAAACGAGCTGTAGGTCCCGCTTAGCTAATTCTTGTTTGAGCAGCTCAATATCGGTCGGATATTTCCTGCCCATCTCCGTGCCATGCAGGCCCAGCTTCCGCATTTCGTCCATAATCTGCTCATAGGTGGTGTCCGCACCGTGTTCCTTGACGTCCTCCCCGACCCAGTTAATCGGATGTGCGCCGAGCCGAAACGGCAATTTCCCCATCGCTTTCGCCCTCCATTGTCGTATCAGATTGTTCTTGCCGCTTGAATCCGTTCCTTCATTTCCAAATGTGCCTTGCGCACGTTTTCGCTGGAGGACACTTCGGGAACGCCGACGTTCCACCATGATTCGTAGCCGGAAGTGTTTGTTCCCGGCACGACGGAAATTTCGATCAGTGTCGTGATAGTTTCGCGCTTTGCGAGCAGCAGCGCTTCCTTCAGTTCATCCGCCGTTGCTGCTTTATAAGCTTTAGCCCCAAGGCTGCGGGCATGAGCAGCAAAATCGATCGGCATATATCCGCCGGTAAGCCGCCCTGTTGCCTGCTCACGGTATCGGAATTCATTGCCAAATCCGTCGCTGCCGTGGCCTCGCTGTAAATTGTGAATGCACTGGAAGCCGTGATTATCGAACAATAAGACCGTAATTTTCCTGCCTTCCTGCAGACTTGTAACGAGCTCAGAGTGAAGCATCAGGTAACTGCCGTCTCCTACCATCGCATATACACCGCGTTCCGGCTCCGCAAGCGCTGCGCCAAAAGCCCCGCTCACCTCATATCCCATGCAGGAGAAACCATACTCCATGTGGTACGTCTTCGGCTCCACAGCTCTCCATACCCGGTGCAGGTCACCAGGTAGACTTCCCGCCGCGCATACGATGACGTCGCTCGGATCGATCGTCTCCTGAATGACACCAAGCGCTCGGGTCTGCGTCAACCCTTGCTCATGCTCAATGGTAAACAGGCGGTCGACTTCGGCATCCCACTGCTGCTTCAAAGCCGCTATTTCTCCGTCCTCGTAGGAGCTGCGATAGGCTTGCGCATGTAATGCTTCGCCCAGCGCCTTGAGACCGAGCTTCGCATCGCAGGTCAGCGCCGCGCCGCTCCACTTGCTCGAGTCAAACGCACTGACGTTGATGTTCACAAACTGCACCGCAGGATTCGCAAAAGCCGACTTGGAGGCTGTCGTGAAGTCGGAGTAGCGGGTTCCGATGCCGATAATAACGTCCGCTTCCTTCGCCAGAAGGTTGGCAGCCAAAGTACCGGTGACGCCGATGCCACCAACATTCAACGGATGATTCCATGGAAGCGAGCTTTTGCCGGCTTGCGTCTCCGCAACCGGAATGGCGAACGCTTCGGCGAATTCGCGCAGCTCCTGAACGGCGGATGCGTACAAGACACCGCCGCCTGCGATGATGAGCGGCCGCTTCTTGCCTTGCAGCAGCTTCGCGGCCCGCTCAAGCGCATCGGTCGCCGCAGGGTGCCGGTCTACGTAATGGACCCGCTTCTCAAAGAAGGCCTCCGGATAGTCGTATGCTTCGGCTTGAACATCCTGCGGCAACGCGAGCGTAACGGCTCCGGTCTCGGCCGGATCGGTCAGCACGCGCATCGCCTGCAGCGCAGCGGTCATCAGTTGCTCCGGCCGAACGATCCGGTCCCAATATTTGCTGACTGCCTTGAATGGATCGTTCGCCGACACGGTATAATCGCTGGTTACTTCAAGCTGCTGCAGCACGGGGTCGGGCTGCCGCGATGCAAAATTGTCTCCTGGCAGCAAAAGCACCGGAATACGGTTGACCGTCGCTGTGGCCGCCGCCGTTACCATATTCAGCGCCCCTGGTCCAATAGAAGTCGTGCAGGCAAAAATTTGCTTGCGATTGCTTTGCTTGGCGAAAGCGGTTGCAGAATGAACCATACCCTGTTCGTTCTTGCCTTGAATGAACAACAGATCGCTCTCCGCCCGTTCGAGCGCCTCACCGATACCGGTGACATTACCATGCCCGAATATGCCCATGACGCCACGAACGAACTTGGTCTCTACGCCGTCGACCGAAATGTACTGCCGATCCAGAAACTGAAGTAATGCCTGAGCCATCGTCAATCGAATCGTTGCCATCGAATCACTCCATTGTTAGTTAATCCTTGTTTTTTTCTTGACTTGTTTCTTTAAAAATTAGGTAAAGCGCTTTACCTAATTGTACAACGATTCTTCACGGTTCTCAATACTAATTTTTTTGACGTTTCAGATTCATCAAAATACTGGCGAATGACGCGCTATGTCGTCTCTTTGCCGGTCCTTGTCGTACGCTTGATATACACACCCGATCCCAGTACTCGGGCCTGAACAGCTCTATGGACACCCTATCTCCGTAACCTATTGCTTCTGCGTTTACTAGAATAGCCTTCCAGGTGCACTCATCCATAGCCCGGCCATTCCCGATGGTGATTCCCTAAACGCTCCGGACGGCTAGTCTTCGATGTCGTCGATATGAAAAACAAAGAAAAAAGTAATCGATTAACTTATTATAAAAAATAACTGCGCAGCTTACGGTCAAAATTCTCCTCTGAACGTAAACACGCAGACAATCGTTACTGTTTATTTGAAGTCGTAGCGCGAACCTTAATTTCAGGAAACATCCTGATTCGTTGGTTTATTTTCTGGCCGCGTTCAATTTTATTAACAATCACTTCCATGACCTTCTGACCCAAATCCCCCACAGGCATTGCAACCGAAGTGAGCTCTGGATGGATAATTTTACACCATACCGTGTTATCGAAGCCAACAACGGACAGCTCTTCGGGAATGGCAACACCTCGTATTCTGGCGGCCCTCATGCTGCCAACGGCCAGTATATCGTTGCAGCCGAATATCGCGCTCGGTCTTTCCGCCAAATCCAACAATCGTCCACCGGTTGCTTCCGCTTCGTCAATTTTATGTCCGCTATACATAATAAGGCTTTCGACCGGATCAATACCCGCGTTCTGCAAGGCAGTCAAATAACCACGAACCCGTTCATTGCTACTGAACGTTTCCTCAGCAATCACGCCTATGCGCCGATGTCCTAAAGCAAGAAGATGCTCCGTTGCTATGATTCCTCCTTGATAATCGTCCACCGTTACGCTGTCGATTAACAATTCAGGTTTTTCGTAGGCAAACAAAACGACCGGCACCTCGTCTTTAAGCAGTTCTTCAAGCATTCTCGTGTTTTTGAAACGTGAAGCGATAATAAATCCGTCAACCTGCTTTTGCCGCATGAGCGTGATATGCTTCGCTTCCTTCTCGGGATCGTTGTCCGTGCTGCACAAAACGATACTGAACCCAAAGCCTTGACCGCTCGCCTCAATACTTTTTAAATATTGCGCGTAAATCGGGTTGTCCATATCAGGTATCAACAGAGCGATTTGATAGGTCAGCTTCCCTTTCATCGCCGATGCCAGGACGTTGGGCTGATAGTGCAGCTCTTCTATGATTTTAAGAACTCTTTGCCTGGTATTGATGCTGATCTTGCCATTGTTGTTAATGACCTTTGAAACGGTGGCCGTCGAAACCTTCGCGAGCCTGGCGATATCATAAATGGTAGGTTTCATAAGCACAGTCCAATCTATGGTTTTTAAACTTATTTTACATCAACGAAACAACATTAGAAACATTGCATCAGACACACGTAGTCATTCGGATCAATATCCCCAGGGGGGAAGTGCGTGCAATCACCTTGTCTGACCAAGCTAATAGATTGAATCTACACCAATCGACACATATCAGATTGCAGCACGCTGTAGGCTCGAAAACCTTGTGGAAACATTCACTATAGTGACCAGCACTCTTTTTATGACAAATTAATTTATTACCCTCATCCGGGAGTTGCAGCGTTTTACACTCGTTCGTTCGTTCGTTCTTTGTAAAGTTCTAGTCAACGTTTCATATTCCGGTGCGGACTTGAATAACGGGGTAATCTGCTCCCCTATGTCATGGCAATGCCCATCTGCGCCTCGGGGTGAATGACTTCTCAATTCTTTGGCATAAGGTCGTAAGTCCAGGGCGCTGAAGAAGACAGGCAAACGTTCTTTGAGTTCAAGCTTTTGAAGTTCTTCAAAGGAAAATAGACTTTCTGGGAGAATATTCATAGTGACTTCCCCCCTTGGGTTTTCTGGTTTGGTCACTTGAAATTTCTCCAAGTTGGGGTGAAGTCCTTTTTTATGTCTGAAAACCTTTGTCTAGTAAGGGCTCAGGTTAATGCAAAATGCTCAACTATAAAATGTCGCATTTTAACTCTCTTCACATTACAGCTCTTGCTTCAAGAAGCTAACACATGATGCACTATAAGATGCCGCTATATAGAGTAAAGTACTGATTACTACAATATGTTTTTCCCCTTGGTCGCTCGAAATAAATTGTAAGGATTGCAGAGGAATAACCGGTACTAAACTTATTGGACTAAAGCTAGCAACAATTATGCTCGAAATTATTATAAAACCTAGATTGAGCATAATGGACTTTATTAAAGTCTTACTAATGACTGATATAAAAAAGACAACTGATATAATAGCTGCATATACAAAATAATAAAACAGTATGTTTTGAATTTGATCGATAGACAGAGACACTTTGTTGAAAATAATAGGAACTCCCATTACTATTGCTACGTGAATGCTGATGATTACAAAACTAACTATCGAAAATACAACGTATTTTGTTGTAATAATTCTATTTCGACTTAGACCCGTACCTATAAGTACACGGAAATTATTAGCACTATAATCACGATTTACGTAGAAGATTGCAAAAATAGTAATGTAAAGCATTAATACAGCGGAAGAACTTACAAAGGCCGTGTTAAGTAAGATACTAGGGTCGCTGACACTTAAAAATATGGAAACTGCCATTACTACAGACATGAGATACAGGAGATTTGGTGAATGGGAGATTTTATACAACTCTACTTTATACATTATTTCCTCCTTCACTGACCTGTGTTAGTCGAACAAAATAATCTTCAATTGTTTCTTGCTGACGATAGTATTCTGTGATTCGGTAGTTCATTTTTACAAGCATAGATAGCAGTTCTTTAGGTACATCTGATATATCCGTTATTGTTATGTCATTATTTTCTGCTATTATTTGGGTAATTCCTTTACTTTTTAAGAAGCCTACTACTTCCACTACATTGTCTTCATGCTTAATCCTAATGAATGGCTCACACTGACGTTCCATTTCTTGAGCAGAGTGCAAAGCAATTAGTTCTCCTTTGTGCAAAATACCGTAGCGTGTTGCAACTTGGTGCAGCTCCGTTAATATATGGCTTGAGATTAGAAAGGTTATTCCTCTTTCACGATTCAATTTTCTTATCAAATCGCGCATATCAATGATCCCCTTTGGATCAAGACCATTAATCGGCTCATCCAATATTAAAAATTTTGGTGAACCGATCAAAGCCATTGCAAGTCCAAGTCGTTGACGCATACCTAAGGAAAACTTACTTACTTTTTTTGAACCGACATCATCGAGGCCAACGATTTTTAGTGTTTCTCCTACTACGGACTTATTACCAATCCTTTTCGCTAATCTGATTATTTCCAAATTGTCTGCCGCAGTCATATCGCCATAACAAGCTGGTTGTTCAATCATGACCCCCATTTGTTTTCGACTATGCGAACTATGCCGATTTGTAGTTGCCCCCATTATGACAATTTCACCTTTTGTCGCCTGGCTACTCCCGGCAATGATTTTCATAAGTGTCGATTTTCCAGCGCCGTTTTCACCTATCAAGCCGAAGATTTCGCCTCGTTCAATCGTTAGCGAGATCCCCTTTAAAACCTTCTGTCCTTTATACTCCTTTGTGAGATTTAACGTTCTCAAAATGATATCCTTTTCCACATGCCCATCTCCTAATTAAGATCCAAATAAGTGATAGAGACTATACAATTCACCCTTTTTATCCATTAACTCTTCAAATGTCCAGCTACCCAGCTATTGAGTAATTTGGATTCTCATGGTCTGCCAAACTATCGGCTAGTTCTTGAAGATAATTCATCATTCAGATGAATTAGAGCCCTATCCAACGTTTCGTCATCGGGCTTGTGGAATCATATGTTGATTTTCATTCAAAAAAATATCCTGCCTCAAAATTGGCAGGATGACAAAATTAAGTGTACGAGCTAAAGCCATTTTACACTAACCGCTATTAAAATCATTAGTTACCCCACCTGCCGAAGCATTTGCATAGGCTTTGTTTGTAAGGACTGTCTGGCCGCAAGCCAGACTACAGCTTCTGTTGTAATAACAGATAGACCAATACCGTAAAGTATCCAAGCTTTGTTTACAACAAGAGAGGTGTGAAAAACAAGTAGTATGACTGCCGATGTTAGCATTATGGACATTGTGACACCTACTAAACCAGCAACGAAAGAAATTATTAAATTCTCTAGTAGTACATCCACCATAATCTTCTTTGATGAACTTCCAATCGCTTTGAATATAGCAATATCGCGATTTTTTTGAATTAACCCGATTACGATTTGATTTCCGATCATTAGAATGGCAGTGATAAATGCAAAAAGGGTAACAACCGAAAAAAATGTGCTCTGCATTTTAATAATATATTTCAAACTATCACTTGCAGTGTCTGATATTAAGTAAGCCATAGCAGACGAAGGGAGATTTTCATTCAACTGTTGAAGCACCTTATCGGTATTAGCACTTGGAACGTCTATGGAGTAAGAGATTCTACTAGGAGAGCCATACTGCAGTAATGTATTCATAGGAATTCTCATTTGTACAGTCTTAACAATACCTGACTGAAAAAAACCTACAATTTTTAATTCAATTACTTTTGTGCCAATTCCAATAGATATTGTATCACCTAATTCAAATCCTAAATTTTTGTAGTCTTCCAGCAACAGTGCTGATTTCTGCAATCCATCTGATGTGGTTAAATCTCTTCCTGATTCGATTTTGTATGGTCTCATTAAGTCGCCAGTATTCGTACCTTCAATAGATAATCTGTTCGTGCTAAAAAATTTATTATTCTTGCCTTTTTCCTGTAAAATGGGGAGTATGTCATTTGAATTAATCCCATTAAGAAAACCGCTAAGCTGAATACCTTTTGACCACTTATCGATATTTATTGCTTTAAAACGCTCCTCTACGCTCATTTCATCTTGAATAGAAGAAGTCACTAATAAATTACCCTTGGATTCAGTTTCAAGTTGAGTTTTAACCGAATCAATAAGATTTTCTGCAATCATATGACTCATAACAGCAGATAGTACGCCCACCGTCAAAGTTACAGTTAATAAACTATTTGTTTTCTTAAAGGATGATAGATTATGAAGCGGTACATACCAGCGTTGTGGTGCAAATCTGCGAAGGGAACCGATGAAGCCAAAAAATAAAGAAAATAAAAAAGCTATACATCGAACAAGAATAATAATGATTAAAAAAACTAGAAAAACAACACACCACGTAATCAATACTTTCATTATCCACGAACGCGATGAATCAATGAACAATGTTTTTTGTAGATAGAGCGCACAGAAAAAGGTTACAAGCAAATCATACAACCTTTTTCTCCAAAAACTTCTTTTGAGCGGAGGGAGAGACATCGTGGTATCTTTTAATAAATCCATTGGCCGGATAAAGATCATTCCCCCCAGCGACGTCCAAGAAGAGAAAACAGGAATGAAAAGACCTAGAAAAAAGCTAACACCTATTGTACGGAAGCTAATATGACCATAGAGCGGAACAGATAACATCCTTCCCAAATATGTAGTCAACCATATGTTAACAAGTAATCCGATTCCTATCCCAATTAAAGTTCCGCATATTCCCATGATTGCACTTTCTCCAAGGAAAAAAAATCGGATTTGCCGATTTTTTAAACCAATTGCCTTCATAGCTGCAATATCTCTCATACGGGAGAGCATAGTCACGCGCATTGTATTGGATACCGTGATGGAGCAAATCCCTAGTGCAAGCAAACTAAATATCTGCAAGACAGGAAGGAGTGTCTTCATATCCTGTAGACGCTGCTGTACCTTATCATTTAATGTAATAATATCAATACCAGGTATATATTCTTTCAGTTGCTCTTTAATAACTTGAGACTCATTGGCTGCAGGTATTTGAAATAGTATTTCATTTACTGATTCAGTATCTATGTTCAAAATTGAATAAAGCTGATTCAGATTAACATAGCCGGCTCCAAAGACGTTAGCATCTCCGTAGGATTCCTCTACATTGTGAACAATACCTGTCAAAGTAAAAGACTGCATGGTTCCATCTAAGGAATTCGGGATAGAAACCTTATCACCAACCTTGGCTTGTAACCGATCCGCGGCACCTTTTGATAGTAAAATAGAATCCTTTTGCATATTGCGAATATTCTCAAACTGCTCCACACCATAATAGGGGTATTTTGTAGGATCAATTCCTTTGATAATTACGCTTGTCGTTCTGCTTTGAGATTTAATCATGGTTTGGCTCACATAAGAAGCTAAGTAATTTATATTTTCGTCTTTATCGAAAAGACTTCCTATCTGAGAATGTTTGAGAGGTTTTAAATAGGATTGGACTAATAAATCTCCGCCAAGCATGGTTTTAGCTGAGTTTCGGATGGAGTGAGGAGCAAGTTCTGCCAAACTAAACATTAAAAAAAAGCATGTAATCCCAACAATAATGCTGAATACTGTAAAAAAAGTTCGCAGCTTACTTCTTAGCAAACTTCTCCAGGCTGATTTAAAAAACATGGATGCTCATCCTTTCAACCTTTAATCATCTCAATGTTAGTGATAAGCCCATCCCGTAAATGAATAACACGATCCGCTCGCCTGGCAACACTGGGGTCATGGGTTGCAATAATAAAACACATATCTAAATCGTCTCTTAAGCTGCAGATAAGATCAATGATCGTTTTTCCTGTTTCCTCGTCAAGATTTCCTGTTGGCTCGTCAGCAATAACAATTGCAGGCGTATTTACTAATGCTCTTGCTAACGCTACACGTTGCTGTTGCCCTCCCGAAAGCTGACTAGGCAGATGCTTGAAGCGTTCCCCCATTCCAACGAGTTCAAGCAACTTTGCTGCACGATTGCGTATGTCGCCGCGTCTGACCCCTTTTAAACCAAATAAGGGCAGCATGACGTTCTCCATTGCATTCATAGTGGAAATCAAATTAAAGGATTGGAAAACAAATCCGATTTTATTAGCTCGACAACTCGATAAATCAGCTTCTGACAAGTTGGTAAGCTCTTGTCCTTCTAAATATACTTGACCGCATGTAGGAATATCTAAAGTACCAAGAATGCCCAATAAAGTTGACTTTCCACTCCCACTAGGTCCCATAATACAAACGAGTTCTCGCCTGTTAAATTCTATATCGATTCCTTTCAAAATTTCTATCGGTCCCGTTTCGAGTAAGTATTCTTTGTGTAAATTTTCAGTTTTAAGAATACTATTCATTTTGTGCAACCTGCTTTCTCTTCCGATTTTTTATTTTTTGTACGATGTACGTTATGGGTTTTATGAGAATAATAACACCCAAAGCAAGAAAACCTTTAATAGAATTTACGTCAAAACTTAGAATAGACGTGAAAATAAATAAAATATACTGTAACATGTATGTCGTTGCAATTGAAAAAGCAATAATATAAACAGAACAATAAGTTAGAAACACAACTTTATACTTACGATTCATATTTTTAATTTCTGAGGCTAATTTATGCCGATATGAACGCAATTGAAGTACATATCCACAAAAACTGTATTTTAGCAATCTAAATGCCCTTGTATGAAGATTGGGGATCCCTAAAATATCAGTTAAAACCCAAAAGCCATCAAATCGTAACGATGGATTTAGGTTGCTAACTACTGTCAACAAGATAAAGTGGTTGGCGATCAATAGGTACTCTGATTGGTTGAAAATAAAAATAATCTGAAAAATTATGAAGACCCATAATTGAAAATATACACCAGAAATATCTACTAAAACACGTTGCTTTCTCGGAAGGCTCCAGGCTTCACTTAAATCAACAAATAGCACCGGCGTTAAGAAGTAAAGACCAATACCAACATCTTTAGGCTTTATATTGCACCGATAAGCAGCAGTCATATGTCCCAGTTCATGAATGAACGCTGACAAATACAAAAGTAATGTAGATACTATCATTAAACGATACGAACTTAGTGCATGAAACAGAGAATATCCATACGAATAGCGAATGAATAGAGTGAATTGTAATATAAGGAGTATGCAAAAGATAATGAATAGAGGGATTGAAAACAAACTTTTTAATATTGAACAAAGCTTCTTCAGCCTACTTGAATCCATAATTGGTGTTCGAAAGGATATAGCAGAATGATGTGCAGCTTTTTTTTCATTCCCCACTATTACGCCTTGTTTTAATAAGTTGCATTCAATCAATGATCTTAATTCATCAAATATAAACACTTCGTTGTATATTTTTGACATTATATCACATAAATTTTCTACGGAGTTAGTTCCATTAATATAAGAAAAGAGAGTTTTAATTTTTTCGCTTACTTTCATTTGTAGACCGTTATCAAATCTAATTAAATATTGTGGAGAAGTTTCCCACACATCCATTGTGTGAACAGTGTAGGGTATCAGTTGTGGATAACCTATCCGTTCTACGTTCATAGGGACATCTCCTTTCGAAGGGATGTATATTCGACAAGGTCCGGCGGTTAAGTATACTAATTTAAAATTTCCGCGGGTTTAACCAGTCCCATGCTTACATGTAAAGTGGATGTCCAGCTTATTGGCCAGTCCTTCGCCTTTCAGTAGCTTAAAAGCTTCATAAAAGGAACGGATACTACGAGTGTTCAGGTTGTCTATCACCAGTACGATTTGCTCCGCATCGGGCTAGTGGACATTAATCAACTTCTGAATACACAGGGTAAAATCCATACGGTTCGTTGATTCAAAACGCGGACGTTCGCTTGGCTCCCAACGGCGTAACATCATAAACGGATTGATGACGCCGTTGTGATTGTATTCATAATCAACACGTTTCGTTTGATTTGGCTTGCCCGTGATGGATAGACAGGTTGTTTTTCAAGATTGGTGATGTTCTTCTTGGATTTAGTCCTTTACCGGTGTTTTCCATCAACTATCCCTCCGATTATGATGATTGTATCGGTTAGCTTATGACAACTATTGGCTTGATCCGTTAAATAGTACTAGGAGTCTCTCTAATGAAGAAACCGATAGTGTTCAATCGCCTTTATTTCTTCACAATAATAAAATGATTGAACACATCTCAAAAAATAATATTTCATAAGTTCAAAACTGACTATAATCCTCAACCATTTTGCACATTCACACCCTATAAATTCCTAAAAATAAAAACCACGTACCCTCATAGAAAGTAATCACTAGGAACCTTATGAGAAGTGAAATTATTCCATTAGCTGAATGAACTTATCTTTATTCTGCTCAATACACGTTGATATCGTTTCGTGAGCATAATTACAGTAAGGACTTACGATATCTCCGTTACGCATCAGATTTGCAAATGCACATCCTCCACCACAAAATAATGAAATGGAACAGTCCAAGCACTTTTCAGAATCGGTTATATCACGATCCCATATTTGGTGAGCTTCAACATTTATTTGATATTCAGGATAAAAAGTAGCAATGGAAATATTGGGTCTACCTACTGATTCTGGGCAGGGGTATATAAGGCCGTCTGTACCGAATGTATAATAGCGTTGGTCTCTAGCACTACATTCCTTGAATAAGGGTACACTTCCTGAACCGAGTGCACATGAATCAGAAAACTGTAAACTATCCCAATTGAACGAACGTATCGACTCCCTAATTCTTGATGTTCGCATTGTCAAAACGGTGCCAAGTTTTGCATTAAACTTATGCATAAATGAATCTAAGTCCCCAAACTTTTTATATAAAGCCACTAATAATTCATGTTCAGGAAGATGATTGGGTAAATCTACACCAAAATGATCTGTAACAGGCGAAATTTGCCAAGCAAAATTGGGCATAGTGTTCCACCCTTGCTGTTCAATGAAGTCAGCTAATTCTTCTAAGTATTCGACATTATCTTTATTTACATTTGTTCGAACTGCAACTCCAAATCCCCGTCTTAAGGCATCAGAAATATTTTTTACAATTCGAACAAACGTACCTTTCCCACCTGCGGTAATCCTTCGCGAATCATGAATCTTTTGGGGACCATCAAGTGATATCTGAAAAAAATCCCAGCTTTCTTTAAAAGGCTCTAACATATCCAAAAACTCATGCAGTTGGGTCCCATTTGTTATGGCATACATCCTGAAACCATAGTGTTCAATCGCACGTTGGACAACTTCAGATACTGCCTTCTTTGTTATTGTTAAGAAAGGCTCCCCACCGTATAGCATCATCTTATGTTGAGAGCCAATAAATCTTCCTCTATCACTTTCCATCTGGATTATTTTATCAACTGCTTCAAACATTTTGTTGATCTGGTCAGGCTCAAGTGCGTGCGATTGTTCATGAATAGAATGGTCTTGAAAACAATAAGAACATCTTAAATTACATGCATAAGTCGTACAAACATTAAATGTAACCCCCCCCTTACTTTTCATAGAAGCTAAATTCATTACTTTCCTGATCTGATAAAGTTTATCCAGTTCAATAGCTCTACTTTCATAAACATAGCCTCGTCTTAAAAAAAAATTAACAAGTTCTTGGGTGTCACTATCAGAATCAAGGGGCATATTATTACTTATACGATCAAGTACTTCTTTTACTTCTTTGCCAAATACATCGATGGCACCAGTCAGGGAATTAATTACAAAATACTGCCCCTCCTGAAGCTTATGAATCGAATTATAAGTGCTTGAAATCATTTCATTGTATCCTCCTTTCAAACAGCGGTGATTCATCTTGCAATATCGCTATATATTTTTCTAAACGATCATGGACTCTTGGACAGTTAGGTTTATCCAAGCTACCATTTACAAGCAAGGCTTCAGTTGGACACCAACCTCCACAAATTGGTGCTGAAGGGCATTCAATGCACTGAGGTATGGTATATGAATTAAAATTGCACCACTTGTTATGCAGCGATTCATTAATCTGGAGTTCGGGAAAAAATTGACCAATACTGTACTCTGGTCTTCCTACCAAATCAGGACATGGATATATATAATTATCAGGACCAAACGCATACATACGCCCCTCTGCCGCTTCACAGAACGTATAATTTGGAGAAATCATTCCAATGTGCCCACCTAGTCGTGGATCTAACAACATGGTCGATCGGTAAAGTCGATAAATTTCCGATCCAAACTTTAGCCGGTTTTTATTCAAAAGCTCTTTGATTTTAGGAGTCGCCGATAGTAATTTTCTTAGAATTTCATAACCCTGCAGGATAGTAGAATCAATTTCTTGACAGGTATGGTTGGTAACTGCAGATAATGAAATAGATAAGTTTTCATAATCTAATAAACCAATATCATCATAATATTGGATCAAGCTTGATATGTGGTCTATATTTTTTCTATCGATATTGACACGCAAAATTACCTGAATGCCAGTTTCTAGGACAGTTCTAACTCCTCGATGAATAACATCAAAAGTTCCCTGTCCACCAACTAAGTAACGACGAATGTCATGTATTTCTTTCGGGCCATCAACAGTGACTAAAACACTCATACGTTCTTTGTATAATTCAAAAATTTCGATGAAGGATTCCAAAAAATACCCATTCGTATTGCAACCGATTTGGAGCTTTCGCTCAGATGCCATTTTACAAATTTTTCCCACAACATTTTTTGTCATAGGTAGAAGAGGCTCTCCACCGAACAAGTTCACCAAACCAGGTTTGTTCCCATTACGTATACTTACTTGATCGATGAACTCCATAACTTTATTCAGTTGCTGATCACTCATAACCTCCATATTTTCATGTTGCGAGTGGCCTTCGAAACAATAGGAGCATCTATAATTACATGCATAAGTTGGACAGACAATATAATGCATCATCTCGCTAGAATCAACAATTGTAGTCGCCTGATTAATTCGTCTCTCTTGATCAAATTCATCTCGAAACAGGTATCCCCGTTGAAGAAGTAATTCAATGCATTCCTCAGACAACTCTGCTTCAGCATCTTCATTTCCATTTAATTGATCCATGATTTGAACGAGCTCATATGAAAAAAAATCGACAGCACCTGTTAATGTGTTTATTAGCAACACTTCATCTCCGACAGGGAAGCGAAGCATATAACGATTTACAATCACTCTTAATCACACTTTCCTTTTGAGAGTTTCATGCGGAGAGCTGCCGGCCCTTGCCTGCAGCTCTCTTTAATTCCACGAAAATCTATTAGAACTGAATACAACAATTCCAGCAACAGTTATCACAACAAATCGTACAATTGAAGCAGAGCATTTCATCGCGATTTTCCAGACTTTCCATTTGGTCAACCAAGCCAGTCCAAAGTTGTTTGTCTTCATTTACAGAACGAACCTTAAATTTGTTTTCACTGGACATACGAAACCTCCTTTCAATTTATAATAGTAATAGGCCGATGATAAGTTCTTGCAAAAGCAACTTGATTTCTGCCTGAAAGTCTTCCCTGTTGATGGTTTGAACTTTTGACTAACATTTTGATATGTCAGCACTTTTACTTAACTTGGTTTTCCGGACAACCTATCAAGTAATATGCAACTTTATGTTATCATCCAAATTTTAGAAGAACAATATATATATGGTGAATTATATGTGAAAATTTTCCCATTCCATTAATAATTAATGCTGCTCATAAAGTGACCTTAGAGACTGCCCTGTTTTTTCACTTAATGGAATACAGTGGAAATAAAGAATGGCGTTTAGGGAAGTCTATCCCAATCGTGAGGGTAGTATTTGCTTTTCATATCTCAAACAATGAGCTCGAAGAATTGCTTGAGTACTAGTGCAATACTGTTTATTTGACTTCGGTGATCATTTTTACCCGCTGCCGTGCAATCTCTTGCCGAACGGCATCCATCACTGCTTTGTCTTGTTGGTTCAAATATTTCGTTGTGTTGCAGGAGCGTCGATTGTCATGATAGTATATCAATCAATGGATTGTTATAAATGTTCATATACAATCAATTTGAACAATCCATAATTTCAGTAGAAATACTGGAGGTAACTCGAATGCTAAAAGTTAATCGGGGTGATAAACGTCCCATCTGGCAACAATTGCTGGACCAAGCGATCCATAATATTACAACTGGAAAATGGCCTCCTGGAGAATTGCTGCTCCCTTCCCGCGAACTCGCACAATTGATTGGCGTTTCCCGTTCAACCATACAGACTGTTTACGAGGAGTTATACAGCCGTGGATACACCGTAACCTCCCGCCGCGGCGGAACGAGAGTTAGCGAGTGGACCTATACGGCTCGTCCTTCAGCAGATGCTGAGATCCAAGGACTCCCCCCTCCCGAATTGCCTTTATTAAACGCTGCAGTCGGCCATTTGCATAGTTGGTTTGGAGGTAAAGAAAATCAAAAAGTAGAGATCGATTTTAGTCCCCATGAGCCGTATTTGGATGAACATTTTCAAAGAAATTGGAGGCAATCATTTTTACAGGCCTCCACAAAATCGGACCTGGACAATTGGGCCTACGGTGACGCCTATGGATTTCTGCCGCTGCGAGAACAAATTCAACGCTACTTGTCACTTGAACGGGGAGTTCATGTAAATATCGATCAAATCCTATTAACCTCAGGCGCACAGCATAGCATCGATTTGATCGCTCAAGCGCTTTTATATGAAGGGGAAACGGTATCGGTTGAAGATCCCGGCTTCCCTGCTGCCTGGATGGCCATGAAGTATCGGCGTATGCAAGTTGTCCCTGTTCCGGTCGATGAGCACGGGCTTTGCGTAGATCATGTTCACCCTGGGTCAAAACTTGTGTTTGTTACGCCATCGCACCAGTGTGCAGTTGGAGTCATTATGTCGGAGCCTCGCAGGCAACAATTGTTGCATATGGCCGCTCAAAACCGGTTTTGGATCGTGGAAGATGATTATGACAGCGAATTTCGTTATCGCGGCGACCCGCTTCCAACCTTGTTCAGCCAGCAGCCTCAGAACACGCTGTATATGATGAGCTTTTCCAAAATGGTCGCTCCTGGTATTCGGATATCGGCAATCGTAGGCCCCAAAGAAGCCATTCGGCAGCTTGCTAAGGTTCATGAATTAACCTATCGCCATCTTCCGATTATGGAGCAATTAACGCTTACTTATTTTATCGAACGTGGTCATTTCATGCGTCATATGAGACGAGTGCGAAATGTATATCGGCGCAGACACGAAGCTATGACAAAGGCCATCATCTCATCAGGTCTGAATGAACACTTTACATTGACCGGCGTAGAAACGGGGCTCCATATGCTTCTCGAGGCTGAACCATCGTTTGATGAAGAAGGGGTAACGAGCTTAGCGCTCGAAAAAGGAATCCGGGTTTATCCGCTTAGCAAGTATTGTTTGGAAAGCGATCGAAAAGGATGGGTTCTCGGTTTTGCTAAAGTAGATGAAACAGCCATAGAAGAGGGCATTTTTCGTCTGGCGGGGATGCTTTTATGAAACAGGCGTCCCCGCTGACGCCGCCTTTTTGCATTTTCGCCATCCCTCTTTAGACCTGCTCAGTACCTGTGTTTATTTTCACACTTCCTATTGTTCATGTTCGGCTTGTTGCACTCCACTCACCCTGTATTGCTTTCTATGAAATTTCCCATGAATCAATAGATGCGCTGCCAAACCCGCGACAAGTCCCCAAAATGCACCGCCGACGCCAAGCAAGGTTACGTTCGCAGCTGTTGCTAAAAACGTAATCAATGCGGTCTCACGTCCCTTCGGATCCGTTAAAGCGCCCGCGAGACTCCCGCCAATTGTGCCAAGCAATGCTAATCCCGCTAATGTTGCGATAAAGGTCGCAGGAAGAATCAAAAACAGAGCAGCCAGTGTCACGCCAAAAATACCGACAACAATGTAGAATATGCCACAGGCAATGCCTGCAATGTAACGTTTTTTCGAATCCTCATGCGCGTCTTTCCCTGTGCAAATCGCTGCTGTAATGGCTGCTACATTAAAAGCGTGCGAGCCGAATGGCGCTGCAAGGAGCGAGCCCAAACCTGTTACGGTCAAAATCGGGTTCGCGCTCGTCTTGAACCCGTCATTACGCAATACGAGCATTCCTGGCATGTATTGTCCCGTCAAAGTAATAACAAACAACGGCAATGCAACGCCCAGCGCAGCATGTAACGAAAACTCCGGAACGACAAATACAGGTGAGGCGATCGCCAATCGGACCGTGCTGAAATCCGCTTTCCCCGTGCTAATCAAATACACCAGTCCAATTGCTAATATGCCTACAATCGCGTAGCGGGATGTAAACCTTCTTAGTACGACATAAGCGGCAAACAGTATAACAACAAGCAATGGGTCAACTTGCGCTCCTCCGAAGGCCGAAATGCCAAACTGCAGCAAAATGCCTGCTAACAAACCGGAAGCGATGCCTGAAGGAATAAGCCGGACGAAACGTTCAAACATGCCCGATAATCCTAGAACAATAAACCCTAAAGCCGAGATGATGTAAGCGCCAATTGCTTCTGGATAAGGGGTTACCGCTAATGCTGAAACGAGAAAAGCCACGCCCGGTGTTGACCAGGCTGTAATAATCGGTTCCTTGTACCGATAACTTAGCCATATCCCGGTTACACCCACTCCAATAGAGATCGACCAAATCCATGAAGCGGTCATTTCGGGACTTAGCCCCGCTACTTTGGCTGCCTGAAATACGAGAATAAAAGTGCCCCCATAGTTGACAATGACAGATATTAAAGCGGCTATGGCCGGCGATATCAAATCACGGCCGCGCAGCGAAGGTGATGCTGTGTTCATATACGTTCTCCTGCCTCTCTCCTAATCGTCCTGATTCGCGTTTTCGTTCCAGTAATATTTGTCCGGCAAGTAGCGTTGACCGAATACGCTTGTTCCTACGCGAATGATGGCAGCTCCTTCTTCGATGGCCACCTGAAGTCACCGGACATGCCCATCGAGAGGAAATTCATGTCTACGCGTGGTATCTGTTTCTCTCTAATTTGCGTTTGAATCCATTTTAATAAGCGAAAGCAATGCCGGGTCTCGGCGTTTGTAGCATTCAGCTTTCTTCGTAGGTCGCCAACAATAATTACACATCTTTGATGTTGCGCCCCGAGGCTTGACAAGCTAATTCCATCTGCTGCCTCACGGTTGTGAGATTTTCTTCAACTAGATGCCCCATGTCTCCTACCTCTTTCGGCTCCTCGTTTGCAAAAGACCCTGTCAAACCTTTTGGCTCCCTTGTCCGTTCCTGACTCATTATTAATTAGTCAAAAGAGATTTCACGGACGCGCTTAATTTCAGGTATTGCGTATAGCGATTCCATCACGTTCTTGGATGCTTTTTTATCGATTTTTAAAATCATGACCGCTGAACCGCCAACTTCGTTGCGACCCACTTGCATCGTGGCAATATTAATGCCGCTATCCCCGAGCAATGTTCCAACACGCCCAATAATGCCTGGTCTATCCTTCTGTGAAATCAACAAAATATAACCCTCAGGTGAAATGTCAACCGGATAGGGACCGATTCGGGCAAGACGTCCCCCGACGCTGGGTAGAACAGCCCCTGTCACCCATCTTTCCTCGATTGCTGTTTTTAATCGAATCGTAATCTCGCTGGACGAGCTTTGCGTTAACAGAGTTTTTCGCTCCACAAGATGAATATCACGAACCTTCGCCAAGTGAACGCTATTTACAACATTGACTTGTTCCGCACCGAGATGGCAGGAAAGTATACCCTTGAGCACATATGGGATTAGTGGCGATGTATCCAGATCAGCAAGTTCGCCCGAGCTTTCTACTGTAACTTCACGTACGGCGCCATCAGTCATCTGGGCAAGCGCTTTTCCCAATTGTTCGCACAATGTGAAGTAAGGTTGTAATTGGTTCAGCAGGCCGGCCGGAATGGCCGGCATATTGACTGCGTTTTTAAACGGTTCATGCCGCAGGATATGGATGACTTGCTCCGAAACATCCAGGGCTACATTCTCTTGTGCCTCCAAAGTAGACGCACCCAGGTGCGGAGTAACAATCATTTTGGGATGCCTTAAAAATGGGTGGTCTGGCGCCGGAGGCTCGTGTTCAAATACATCAAAAGCGGCGCCTGCCACAATCCCTTCGTCGAGCGCTTCAACGAGAGCCGCCTCGTCAATAATCCCTCCGCGAGCACAGTTGATGATACGCATTCCCCGTTTCATGACGTCAAATTGCGGCCTCGCGATCATATGATGCGTTTCATTCGTTAGCGGCGTATGGACCGTCATGAAATCAGCTGTGCGGATGACTTCATCTACTGTCGTCAACTTGATTCCCAGTTTGTTTGCTCTTTCCTCCGACAGAAAAGGATCGTAACCGATAACGGTCATCCCAAACGCGGCTGCGCGTTTGGCCACTTCGATCCCGATACGGCCAAGCCCGAGTACGCCGAGTATCTTGTTTCGCAATTCAACGCCAAGGAATGATTTACGGTCCCACAGCCCAGCTACAGTTTTGGCATAAGCTTGCGGAATATGCCGAGCGAGTGCCATCATCATCGCGAAGGTATGCTCGCACGTCGTAATTGTATTGCCGTCAGGTGCATTGACCACGACAATTCCCCTGGTCGTTGCAGCATCCAAGTCAATGTTGTCCACACCGACTCCTGCTCGGCCAATGACTTTCAAATGGACACCAGCTTCCATGATTCGCCGGGTAACTTTCGTTTGAGAGCGGACTAGCAGAGCATCGTAGGAATGGATAATGGAAATGAGTTCCTCCTCGCTAAGCCCGGTTATTTTGACAACCTCCATATCCTTAGCACGCGTCAGCTGCTGCAATCCAAAATCACTGATCGGATCCGATACCAAAACTTTAAACATCGATCTTCCTCCTTCTCTATGTACCGACAGACTAGTATGTCTGTTAAATAATTGGCTTGTTATTAGGGTTGCCAGCCTATGCAACATTGCATGGATAAATAATTTATATGCTAGTATATCAATAGGTGGATTGGTTATATATATCCAAATGTGATGTATTTGAGCAGTCCAATAAAATAAAAACACTAGTTCCATTCGATGCCTATAAATCAATGGGTATTTTATATGAGAACAACAAAAAAAGATCATCAATAGACGATCTTTCCTTGCTTAGCTTATGCACGTAGTTAGTCGAATATCAAATCAAGAGCATCAAAATAATTAATTAAGCTTAGCACCATTGCTATTTACTATAGTAATATTCTCTGCGCTAATCTTGGCATCCACCGAATCTTGTGTAATAGTACTAATTACATCTTCTAGTACTTTATTAATTATGTTGTCTTCAAATGTTGACTCCGTTTTCAGAACGACTGAACACGCTATATTATAACTGCCAGTATCTCCCAAATATGATATAGGGCCTAAAGCAATAAGAATATCATTACTTTCCAGTTTCGTTTGTTCTGCTAGTTTCCTTTTCTATAGTAACAGAATCTACTACTTTACTTTGTCCATTTGGTAATTCCTCAAACATTAATGCTTCGGCTTTAGGAGTATTAACCTTGATAGCAGCTTCAGAAGAGGAAAAAAGTGCATAAAGTGAAATTGTTATCAAAACGAAAAAGTAGAGATTAGTATAATTTTTTTTAGGTCTATTTTTCAAAGTATTCACATCCTACTACACTTCATAATCTAAGCATGTCAAATTCAAACCTCATAAGTATAATTAACTACTAGGGTTCCACCCGGCAGACTTCCCATATCAACAGGAACGATTAGTATAGTTTTATCCGATAGAATTGGATGGGTGTATTTGATATAACCTCCCGTAGTAACAATGATATTATTGTTAGCACCTATAGTAGTATACGTCTCTCCTACTTTGTAAAGCCCTGAAGGAGTACCACTTATAGAAACACTATTTACTGTGAGCTTACACACACCAATTCCATACTCAGTTGAGTTACCAGTAGTATAATTTACAGTATATTTTGTTGTATCTCCAGAACCTATCACATTCGTAAGAGTTAGTGTGTAATTATAAGTGGTATTTGCGGTGATAGAAAATGTATCACTGCCGACTGTTGTTGCTTTTAAATTTGAATCTTGTTGATTCGCAATTTCAGCAGTAACAATAACACCTTCACCAACTGGTATATGAAAAGTTAAAGAACTTTGACTATTAGAATCTGCGCTGTTTGCATGTTCATCTAAATATTCAAACACAATTGCCAGCCTTCTATTAATTTCTTCTTGTGTAATATCAATTCCGGGAGACAATTCCTGAGTTTAGCTGTTTCTGGGTTAATCACCTCAGCAAAACTACTAATCACAACTATAAGCGCGGCTTCCGGTGCCTTGTTCTAAGGCCAATAAAAAAGCACGGATCACGCCGATCAATCATTTTATCCCCACTAGGCGGTCATCGGGATATCTGCGTTGTTCATCATTGCTCAGAATTGATCAGTTGTCGTAAAATCTCGTTATTTTTCGCCTTACCAACAAAACATCTTACACGGTTTTTCCGGGTTCGAACATTTTTTCTTTTTCAATCGGATTCTCTTTCGCAGTGATATGATAGGGATCAATTCGGTATACCTGAACCGGACCGCCGAATACTGCTGATCGGTATTTATCCACGTGCTGCTGGGGTAACGGCCGATTATAGTAGCCTGGCACATATTTATAAATCATTTCTTGCAGCATATGTGTGGCTTCATTCAGGTCGACGATGGGCTGTGCCTTGCCAAAAATCATTACACTCATATACGCTGTGTCCGTCTTGGCTGGCACCGGATCAGTAATCGTTCCATATTCTTCACACACCGTAAAGCAGACCTCCGGATTCGCATTCATAACCTGATTTCGTCTCCCACCGGTGGCTCCATGGAAATAAAGTTTCCCATTTGTCCAGACAAAATTGAGCGGAACAACATACGGCTGATGTCCATCAACCATTCCCAGATGTCCAATTCGAGCTTGCTGCAGAAATGTCTCGATCTTATCCTTGTCCAACACTTCCCTTACCTTGTAACGAACTCCATTCATTACTTCCACTCCTTTAGTACTGCAGTATTACTATGTAAGTTTACCAGCCATTGGAGTGAATATAAAAGTCCATAATTACAGAAATACAGCAATCCATATCTAACACAGAATGGGCTGTGGCAGGATGCCGGAAACACCGCCGATATCAAGGCAGATAGGGAAACGGGCAGGTCGTGCTCCCTGGCTTTGGCTACGCCATCCTGCATGCTGATGCAGATAGCGTAACCACAGAATTCAATTTATCCGCGCTATCTCGATCCTAGCTGGGCTACCCAAAAAATAGATTGGGATTATCTATATAAAAAGTGGACACAATTATTCGGCAGTGATTATCCGGCAATGACCGTTGGCTATATTACTGAATTAGGTCTACCAGAAATTAAAATAGAAATTGAAATATGGGCCGCTAAAGTTTAAACCGGCTTCCCCCCCTCACGTATAAGTATTATTTTACATGAGTTTTTTTGGCAATGTGCATCTGAATGCCAATAGCCCATGCAATGAGCAAATTTTTGAAGCTATAAAGCAAAAAAAGCCTCCATCTTACGCAGTATTCAATTAAAGGTTATTGGGCTAGATTGATTAAAAAACTAGCTTACTTCTTAGTTGACTCTATTAATCTTATTTCATTTACAGCCTGATCAAGCACCGCTTGCGCTTCAGACTTTACTATTGCTATTGCTTCATCTAGGGATTGTTGTCCTTTTTCCGCAAGTTCTATTTCTCGGCTAGATATCGCAGCAAAATCGTTGAATTGATCAGGTAGCTTGTACCAATCCTAACGTTTTACTTTAAAATTAAATCCGTTACCTTGTTCCAGGGTCAATAAAAGAGCCACGAATCCTTTTGAAAGGTTTTGTGGCTCTTCGCTATTGTTCGACTTAATTATCGTTCGACCTGACTATTCTTCTTCAGCCCAGGTTCTGTGCCTGTTAAGCTTCACCTTATTCCTGACATGCTTCTTCCAAATCAATTTCGAGTTGGTTAGCGAGATAAAATGTTGAACAAGGTTCAATTCTGGATCGTATTGTCACCGGCCAGACCTTTCCAAATCTGCTGATGATAGCGGGAAATCCGCTGAATTGCTTCTATATAAGCGGACCAGATCCATTCCTCTGCAAGGCTTAAATAGGCAAAGAAGATCCGGCAGCCTAATGTTCTCCAAATGCCTCTAACCTTTGGAAGCTCCTGCAGTCAGCCCGTCGACCAGATTGCGCTGAAGCAGCAGGAACAGCATCGTGATAGGCACCGCGACAAGCACGGCTCCGGCAGCGAACATCGTAAATTCGGTCGAATTCCGCTGACTCACCATTCTGTATAACCCGACTGCCAACGTCCGCTGATCTTCCGTCCTCAACACCAGATCAGCGAAGATGAAATCGAGGAAGGCGCCGTTAAAAATCATGAGGCTAGCATAGGTCAGCATAGGCTTAGCAAGCGGGATAATGATCGCGAAGAATACTTTTAGATGGCTAGCCCCGTCGATTCGTGCCGCATCTTCCAAGCTTTTCGGGATCGTATCAAAAAAACCCTTGGCTACGAATACATTCGATATAATTGCACCTGAGCTGTAAACGAGAATCAGCGCCCAGTGGGAATTGAGCAGCCCCATCGTATTCAGCAGAACGTAAATAGCGATCATTGCCATGAATCCTGGGAACATCTGAAGCACCAGCAAAGTGTTTAAGGCAAATTTACGGCCCGCGAAGCGAAATCTTGAGATTGCGTACGAAGTAAGCAGCAGCAGAAACGTTCCGAAAAGGGTCGACAGCACTGCAACCTTCAGTGTATTTATGAACCACAGTGAGTATTTGGTCTTCTCGAACAAATCCCGATAATGTTCCAACGTAAAGGTGCGAGGAATTAACGTATCACTGTAAAGACTGTTGCCTTCCTTTAAGGAAGACATGATAATCCATAATGCGGGAAACAAGCTTACGCAGGTTAAAATGACAAGCAGCGTATAGCTAACGCCAAGCTTGACCCGGGCGGATCGGCTATTCATGCTATCATATCCTCCTCTTTGTAAGACCTGGTGCGGCGGTAGCTCATGATCGACAAGGAAGCGATGATGAGGAAGATAATGATGCCGATAACCGACGCGAAGCTGTATTGCGATTGATTCAAGGCCAGCTTATAAAGCCAGGTCACTAACAAATCCGTATGACCGGCGTATTGGTAATTCGAATTGACCGGATTGCCGTCTGTCATTAGATAGACGACGTTGAAATTATTTATATTGCCGGCAAATTGCATAATTAGAATAGGCGCTGTCGAGAACAACACCATCGGCATCGTAATGGAACGGAATTTCTGGAACGAATTCGCTCCGTCAACCTCAGCCGCTTCGTACAGATCCCTCGGAATCGTCGTCAGCACCCCGATAGCCAGTATCATCGTTACCGGGATACCGATCCACATATTGACGAGAACGAGTGTAACCCTAGCCCACATTGGATCCGTAAGCCACGGTATTCCATCGAAGCCGATCCAACGCATTATATCGTTGACCGGGCCAAACTTGTTGTTAAACATATTCCGCATTACGAGAAGAGAGATCATGCTCGGAATTGCGAACGGAATGATCATAACTGTACGCCAGAACACCTTGAAGCGAATGCGGGGCTGTTGAATCAGTACCGCTATCAGGATGCCGCCGATATAAGTCGTCACTGTAGCGAGGATTGCCCATATCATGGTCCAAAGCAGGACGCCAAAGAACGTGCTGCTCCACACCTTCAGGCTGACCAGCTTGACAAAATTGCTGAACCCAACCCAGTCAACCAGATTGGCAGGTGGGAGGATCGGATCTGCATAATTTGTAAAGGCCAGCAAAATAGAAAAAATTAATGGTAGGATCGTCAAGAACAATATCGTGACGATGGGCAGCGCAAGTACGAGATAGGCGAAGTTTTTCTGATTTACAAGCTGCAGCGACTGTTGGAAGTTATTCGGGGCTATACCTGTATCCCTTGCCTTTCCCACTTTGTAGGCATCCCTGATATTCAGAGCGTATATCGCGGCAGTGAGGAATACAAATAAGGCCGCCATCAACCCTTTGATCATAAGAAATATCGAGTGATCGCCTTCGACCATCTTCATAATTTTACCTACCTTCACCATTCCACTGGGCTGCTCCCCCAATGTAATAAGCCCCTTCAGATAAGAAGGAAGTCCAATCACCGAAAATACGTATATCGCAGTCAGGCCTGCCGCCATGAACAAAATCCCTTTCATCCATTGCCGGTTGTACAACTGTCCGAGACCCATAAAAAGAATCGACAGGGTTGTACTTATTGTCTTTCTATGCATGCGTTAAACTACCTCTTTTCTTGCGATTTGACAGACTTCACCCGACCGCCGGGCGATCGGGTGAATCCTTGAATGATTGCTAACTTGCTACTTGGATGAAATATTTGTCTTGATTGTATCAACCATCGTATCCAGTGTGGTCTTGACGTCCGCCTTCGGATCGTCCCAGATTGTTATGAACGCCGCTTTAAGCGGATCCCATACCGCATTAATCTCCCCGATAGTCGGCATCGGCGTAGAGTGGGAGAACTGCTCAAAGAACCCGCTGATTATCGGATCATTCTTGATCTCTGGATCTTCCCCCGCTTCCTTATTTGCAGGAATGGCTCCCGTCATCTGGTAGTTCAGCAACTGATTCTCCTTATTAGCTGCGAAGTTGGAGAATAGACGCGCAGCAATCGGATAGTCGGTGTAAGAGTTAACGAAGTAAGCTTTTACGCCAGAAAATGAGTGCGATACTTCGCCGTTCGACATCGCTGGCAATGGAGCGACTCCGAAGTTGACTTTGTCCTTGAATGCCGCTATGGACCAAGGCCCGTCGATATTCAAAGCCAGCTTGCCTTCCTGGAACAATTGCGTCTTCACGTCGTAGGACACATCTCCTGCGTTCATAGGCAGAACTTTTTTAAGGCTCTTCAGCAGCTCGAAGCCCTGAACCGCTCCTTCGTTATTCAAGCCAATATCGGTCGGATCGGTGTTATCATTACCGAAGAAGTAACCTCCGAGCGTGCTGACGAATGGATTGGTATAGTACCCAACGAACTCCCACATAATGGCGTATTTATTTTGCTTGGTGTCCGTATAAGTCTCCGCGAAGCTTACGATTTCGTCCCAGGTTTTTGGAGCTTCAGGAAAGATGTCTTTGTTGTAGTACATGGCGTATGTCTCAACCGATTTCGGATAGCCGTATAAAACTGCATCATAACTCACCGCTTTGATTGCGGACTCCTCCATTACAGCGCGTGTCTCATCCTCGAACAGGTCATTAGGCAGCAGAAGTCCTGCTTTAACCGCTTGGGCGATCTGATCATGAGGCAATGTAAGGACGTCTGCTGCAAGCTTCGACGGTCCGTCAGTCGCTAGACGGGTACCCTGATCCCCTCCGGCTATGGCTTCCAGCTTGACGGGCACTCCATACTGCTTCTCGAACTCTGCAGCGATTTTCTCCATATACTCAATTTGCTCCTGTGCTTCCCACACCGTCAACTTGGCCCCAGGTTCAGGTAAATACTCCTCTTCGTTGCCCTCTCCGTTCTCAGAAGTAGCAGGAGGCGCATCTGATGTGTTAGATGGCTGGGAACTGTTCAGGCTTGAATTACCTCCATTGCCTCCGCAAGCCGCTAGACTGAAAACCAACACTACACTAACCAGACTGATAACCCATTGTTTCAACTTCACTTTGTCCACCCTTTCTTGATTTAGTTTCTAATTTGTTTTGTGCAAACGTTTTACCTAGTTTGCAAAAAATACCTCTACCCCCTAACTTCTTGTAACTACGAAAAAAAAAAGGTACAACACTCTACAAATCGTACGATTGTCGAGGTTGTACCCTTAGGGTAGCAGCGCCTTTAAATTGCTCAAGCGGTTTATAATTTTCACTAAAACTATGAAGACACTCCAATCATAAACTATATGGGAAAACGTTTGCAAACACAGTAATTGATGAAAATTAGCGTTAATATCACAAAATTACATTAAATTTCTTATTTTCTTCTGCATTATACTCTAAAATCTCATTTTTCCTCCTTTTTCCTTTCTAATGCGGTGTTTTCGAAGGAAATCCCAGTCCACTGCACCTGCCCGATAATGCTGTTGCCAGCATGGGAACAGTATGATAAGATGGAGAAAATTTAAAGGCAATGAAACTTTCGGGTTCAACCTCGTTCCATTCAGAGGTTGGACCTTTTTGCGTTCACATGCCTGAAGGAGGCCCTCATTAATGATTGTGCTGGAAGCAGTATACCATCGCATCGGACTGAACTGGTCCTATGCCTATAACGAATCGACAGTGCATATCCGTCTGCGCACGAAGCGCAGCAATGTGGCAGAAGTGCAGCTGGTTTGTGGCGACAAATACGACTGGGATAAATACAACGAGTCCATTGCCATGGAACGGTTTGCTTCAGACGGCCTGTTCGATTACTGGCAAGCCGCCATCTCACCGCTGTTTCGGCGGGTCGTCTATTATTTCGCCCTCCATGAGGAAGCGGGCGAGACTGTCTATTTTCTGGAAAAGGGCTTCTTCGATTCGCCTCCGACGATTCAGTATGAAGGGCTGTTCGATTTCCCTTATCTGAACCCTGAGGATGTTCACTCCCCGCCGGAATGGGTCAAGGAAGCGGTCTTCTACCAGATCTTCCCTGAGCGCTTCGCAAAGGGCGACCCGTCGATCGACCCGGAGGGAGTGCTGGAATGGGGTGGGGTGCCGAGTCCGACGAATTTTTTTGGCGGCGATCTGCAAGGGGTACTTGACCATCTGGACTATCTGGCTGAGTTGGGAATCAACGCAATCTATTTCAATCCATTGTTCGCTGCGACAACCAATCACAAATACGACACAAGCGATTATATGCTTGTCGACCCGCATTTCGGCACGAACGAAAAGCTGAAGGAACTGGTCGAGGCCTGTCACGCCCGAGGTATTCGGGTACTGCTGGACGGCGTATTCAACCATTGCGGGCATACGTTTCCGCCTTTTGTCGATGTGCAGCAGAACGGCTCCGCCTCCCGTTATGCCGATTGGTTCCATATCAAGGAGGGGCCGCTTATGGTGGAGAACGGCATCCCGAACTATGCCACCTTCGGCTTCGAGCCGATCATGCCGAAGCTGAACACGGGCAATGAAGAGGTCAAGGCCTATCTGCTGGAGGTCGGCCGATATTGGATTGGCGAGCTGGGGCTGGATGGCTGGCGGCTGGACGTGGCCAATGAGGTGGACCGCCAATTTTGGCGCGAGTTCCGCCGCGAGATGAAGAAGGTGAACCCGGACGCCTACCTGCTCGGGGAAATTATGCATGATGCAATGCCGTGGCTTCAGGGCGACCAGTTCGACGCCGTGATGAATTACCCGTTCACCAACATCTTGCTTGATTTCTTCGCCAGAAGACGCACCGACGCCATTCAGTTTGCCCAGAGCATCAACGCCCAGTTGGCCAGCTTCCCGCAGCAGGTCACCGAGGCCGCGTTCAACCTGCTGGGCAGCCACGATACCGTCAGGCTGCTGACGCTGTGCGGCGGCAATAAGCGGTTGATGAAGCTGGCAGTGCTTTTCCAGCTGACCTTTCAGGGAGCGCCCTGCATCTACTACGGGGATGAGATCGGCCTCGACGGCGAGCATGACCCATACAACCGCAAATGCATGGAGTGGAATCCCGCGAAGCAGGACCACGATCTGCTAGGCTTCTTCCGCCGCCTTATCGCCATGCGCAAAGCCCATCCTGCATTGCGCGGCAGCGGCCTGCACTTTCTGACAGCCGCCGGGCATCCGCAACTGCTCGCCTACGAGCGGCGCGATGAGCGGGACCGCTTTCTGCTGCTGCTGAACAATGACGAGGCCACATGCTCGGTCATCGTGCAAAGCGGCGGGCTGAACGGGATGTGGCAGGATGCCGGCAGCGACGCCGACATCAAGGCAGATGAGGAAACGATGCAGGTCGTGCTCCCAGGCTTTGGCTACGTCATCCTGCAAGCTAAGGCGGATAGCGTCACCGGAGCCATCCGTCTATCCGCGAATAGCGACCTAGTCCAGGCCGAGCACAGCAGTCTGTAACAATTTATTTAACTGTTATTATTTGACAAATATAGGCCCGTCATTTAGAATGAAAGCGCATCCTTGTTTGGCAATTCTTCAACTTGCAGGGACAAGGGTAACAAATTTACAATTTGAGGGCACTGCTTTCTGATCATGTCCTGAATCAGGAACAACCCCGTAATCTTCATGTGAAGATTGCGGGGTTGTTTGCATAAGCAGCGGGAAGGAGGGAGTATCATTCAATGCTTGGCTTGGTGCCAAGGAAGGACGCATTTGCAGAAACAGCATAAAAAATTTGAAAGGCGGCTGGATTAATGAAATGGATGATTAAAAAATCAATTATCACCATACTTGCTTCCACCTTTCTCTTTACAGCATGGCTCGCTCCGTCTATTGCCGTCCCTTCGGCAAGCGCCGCTCCCGATACATCGGTACTGAACAAGCAAGGGTTCTCCACCGATGTCATCTATCAGATCGTAACCGACCGCTTTGCAGACGGGGATACCTCCAACAATCCATCTGGTGCAGCATTCTCTCCAAGCTGCAATAACCTTAAACTGTACTGCGGCGGAGACTGGCGGGGAATCATCAACAAAATCTCCGATGGCTATTTTGCGGGGATGGGCATCAGCGCACTGTGGATTTCCCAGCCTGTAGAAAATATATATAGCATCATCGACTACTCCGGTGTTAACAACACGTCCTACCACGGCTATTGGGCTCGCGATTTCAAGCAGACAAATCCAGCATTCGGCAGCATGGCCGACTTTCAGGAGCTGATCGACACCGCCCACGCCCATAACATCAAAGTTATTATCGACTTTGCTCCGAATCATACTTCTCCGGCTTCCGAGACGCAGCCCTCCTTCGCCGAGAACGGACGGCTGTATGATAATGGCAGCCTGATCGCCGGCTACACCGGAGATACAAACGGTATTTTTCATCATAATCTGGGAACGGACTTTTCCTCGCTAGAGGATGGCATTTATCGTAATCTGTATGATTTGGCCGATATTAATCACCACAACAACACGACAGACGCCTACTTCAAGGAGGCGATCAAGCTCTGGCTGGATATGGGCATCGACGGCATCCGAGTAGATGCGGTCAAGCATATGCCGCAAGGCTGGCAAAAGAACTGGATGGCTTACATTTCGGGATATAAGCCCGTATTCACCTTCGGCGAGTGGTTCCTCGGAGCCGGTGAGATTGATCCGAACAACATTCGCTTCGCCAATGAGTCAGGCATGAGTTTGCTTGATTTTCGTTTCGGGCAAAAGGTACGTCAGGTATTCCGCGACAACACCGACAATATGCACGGCCTGAACAGCATGCTGGCCGAAACCGCAGCCGATTACACACATATCCATGACCAGGTCACGTTCATTGACAACCATGATATGGACCGTTTCAAGCACGGGAACAATAACCGTCGTCTGGAGCAGGCGTTGGCCTTTACGCTTACCTCTCGCGGGGTTCCGGCTATCTATTACGGTACGGAGCAATATATGGCAGGAAACGGTGATCCGGGGAACCGCCCCTTTATGAACAGCTATTCAACGGCTACCACCGCCTATCAAGTTATCGGCAAGCTAGCAGCGCTTCGCAAGTCCAATCCGGCTATTGCTTACGGCAACACGGAGGAGCGTTGGATCAATAACGATGTCTATATTTACGAGCGGAAATTCGGCAGCAGTACGGCACTGATTGCCATTAACCGCAGCGAGACTGCCGCTGCATCGATTACCGGCCTGCAGACATCGCTCCCCGCCGGCACCTATGCGGACGAGCTGGGGGGACTGCTGGACGGCAACAGCATAACGGTTAACACGACGGGCTCTGTGACTACCTTTAACCTGCCAGCCGGAACTGCCGCCGTATGGCAATATGCCGCTGACGAGACGGCTCCAATCATCGGCAATATCGGGCCGGATCTGGGGAAAGCCGGCACAACACTGACGATTGACGGACGCGGCTTTGGCGATGTCAAGGGCACCGTCTTCTTCGGTACAACAGCGGTCACCGGCAGCCAGATCATAGAGTGGGAAGATTCCCAAATTAAAGTCATCGTTCCGGCAGCTGTACCTGGCTCGCATAACGTGAAGGTTCGCAACGCCTCCTCCGTAGACAGCAGCAGCTACAGCAGCTTCAGCCTGCTGACGGGGGATCAGGTGTCGGTCCGCTTTATCGTGAACAATGCCAGCACCGTATACGGCGAGAATGTCTATCTGACAGGCAATAGCGCCGAGCTCGGCAATTGGGATCCGAACAAGGCGATCGGCCCGTTCTTCAACGAGATTATTGCCGCCTATCCGTCCTGGTACTATGATGTCAGCGTGCCTGCCGGAACAGAGCTGCAATTCAAATTCATCAAAAAGAACGGTGGGACCGTCACCTGGGAAGGCGGCGCCGACCATAGCTATACCGTGCCAGTCAGCGGTGTTGGCAACGTCGTAGTCGACTGGCAGCCGTAATCCTAAATTTAAGAGCCCAAAAAACCGGCCGGGGGGAATCTCCCTCGGCTGCCCGTATCAAGCTGGACGGCTTGGAAAATCAGAGCGGTAAACCGCTATCGTAAATCGGCTCTAGCCCGCTCCGTCTCGGTTCCTTCCCTCTATATACTAACTCCGCAGCAGTCTCGCCACGAAAACTTCGATAATATCCATTTCCTTCTTAAGGGAGTCTCACACCGTCTCCCATTGCCCTATAGGCGGCACTATACTCATTTGGCAAACCAAAATGCTCCGTTGTAACTCTGCAGTAACTGGAATCAACGCGCTGTATGCTCATCCGCAAGTTATTCCATTCCACTTATTGAAAAATCTAGTGTAGCAATATTGCAAAAAAACTCCCCCTAAAAGGCAAAAAAAATTTTTATGATTATTTCCGTACTACATGATTCATCCATGTACACTGCTCCCCTCCCGATATGCAAACAAATTTTGTATAAAAATACTACTGAATGCAAGGGCACAGCTAAATTGTTCAGTTGCCCTTAATGGCTAAACGTTTACTCCTGCGTTCGATATCCGTTCGCTGGGAAAAAGTGTAGCATTTTGACAAAACCATTGACGATTGCTGCAAGTTTTGAGCCTTGATCTCCATGCTTCACTCTAATAAGCCAAAGTGTCACCCTTTCTTTACTTTTCTCCGAATGTATATTGTTATATTCCAACAAATTTGAGTGCTCGATCAAAAAACACCCTATTTTTTCATTTATCTATCTTTTGATAATCTATCAAATTCGCAAATTTGCAACACTTTATACCCCGCACATCAGACGGCTTAGGAGCTGTTGACGTAAAAAAAAACACCCACTATGATTCAAGTGAAAGTATTCACATTTTCATTCCGGAGTGAACGTAAATATTTTTGCACGAAATAAAACAAAAACAACTTCCCCAGTGATGTCGGAAGTATTACTAGCACGTATAACTGTATTTCCAACCCATTTATTTAAGGAGTGAGCACTCATGTCCAAAATCATTTCAGCGAGTGAAGCAGCAGCACTTATCCCGGATGGAGCTACGATTGCCGCAAGCGGTTTCGGGCTCTCCTGTTGGGCCGAGGAGATGGGCATCGCTATTGAGGAGCGATTCCTGCAATTCGGTCATCCCCGCAATCTAACTGTCGTCCATGCCAGTGCCGTTGGTGATCGGCGGACTAAGGGGATGAGCCATCTCGGTCATGAAGGCCTCGTGAAACGGTGGATCGGCGGAATAGCGATCGCCTCCCCAGCTATGGCAAAGTTAATCGAAGAAAATAAATGTGAGGCCTACAATTTGCCGCAGGGCGTGATTGCACAGTTGTTCCGTGAAATCGCTGCAAAGCGACCTGGTGTCATTACCAAGGTTGGCATGGAGACCTTCGTTGATCCGCGCATTGAAGGCGGCAAAATGTCAGCCTCCACAACGGAGGATATCGTCAAGCTAATCGAGCTGGAGGGCGAAGAATGGCTGTTCTATAAAAGTTTCCCGATTCAGGTTGCATTGATTCGCGGAACGGTTGCCGACGAGAACGGAAATCTGACGCTGGAAAAGGAAGGCCTGCATATGGAGGTACTGCAGATAGCCCAAGCCGTACACAATTCCGGCGGCATCGTGATCGCTCAGGTAGAGACCATCGCCAAGAACGGTACACTGCATCCGAAGGACGTCAAGGTGCCAGGAATATTGATCGATCACCTGATCATCTCCGAGCCGGAAAATCATTTCCAGACCGAAAATACACAGTACAACCCAGCCTTCGCCGGGCATGTAAAGGTTCCGGTGGAAGCGATGGAAGTCATCCCGCTCGACGAACGAAAAATCATTTCCCGCCGTTCAGCAGCTGAGCTGGTGCCAAACACAGTGCTTAACCTGGGCGTTGGTATTCCGGTCTGTGTAGCTACGGTTGCAGCCGAAGAGGGCGTGAGCGATCAGCTGATTCTTACGACTGAAGCAGGCTCGGTCGGCGGCGTACCAGCAGGCATTAAAGATTTCGGCCATGCTTACAACTCCGAGGCTATCGTGGATCATGTGTCCCAGTTTGACTTTTACGACGGGGGCGGCATTGATCTGTCCGTGCTGGGGCTGGCTCAGACCGATGAATCCGGCAACGTCAATGTCAGCAAATTCGGTACTCGTGTAGCGGGCTGCGGCGGCTTTATTAACATCTCCCAATCAGCCAAAAAGCTAGTCTTCGCCGGAACCTTCACGGCAGGTGGTCTGCAAATTGCTGTAGATAACGGAGAACTGCGTATCGTGAAGGAAGGTAAAGCGAAGAAATTCCTAAAAAAAGTACAACAAATCACTTTCAGCGGCTCCTACGCGACCAAGATCAAACAACGGGTTGTCTATGTGACTGAACGTGCTGTATTTGAACTGCAAGACGGCAAAATGACACTGACTGAGATAGCACCCGGCATTGATTTGCAAACCCAGATTCTCGACCAAATGGAATTCATGCCTGTCATCTCGCCGGAACTTAAGGAAATGGATGCGGGCATGTTCCGTGAACAATGGGGTAAGCTGCGCGAAGTGATTACAGCCAAGACACGATGAGTAAGCGAAGGCGAGTAAAGACGCTATGATTACCATTAGCGCAGGCTAGAACAACACCAGCGGCTGTCTTATGGCAGCCATGAATCATCCATTTGTGGGCAAAGCAACACTTTTTCCCATTTCACTGATCCCTCCATTAGAAAGGACCAAAACGATATGGAAAATGTACAACTGAATCGCTGGCGAATTCTGATCGCCGCAACCTTCATCAATATTTGCGTCGGCTCCATTTATGCCTTCAGTATTTTCGCACTGCCGCTGAGTAAGGTGTTTAATGCAAGCATGCCAGAGATTATGATGGCCTTCACGATTAACGCCGCCATTTCACCGATTCCGATGATTCTCGGCGGGAAATTCGTAGACCGGGGCGGCGCCAGAGCCGCCATCTTCCTCGGCGGTGCGATGTTTGGTCTCGGCTTTATTTTATCCGGACTTGTTACCGCCTCCTGGATGCTTAACCTGACCTACGGTGTCATTGCCGGTCTTGGACAGGGTATCGTCTATTCCGCTACGATTGGCAATACGATCAAACTTTTCCCGGATAAGCGCGGATTCGCAGCCGGTATCGTGACCGCAGGCTACGGCGGGGGGACTATTGTTGTCGCTCCGCTGGCGAACGCCCTGATTACCGGCTCCGGGGTTCAGACAACCATGATGATTCTCGGCACTTCCTTCCTAATCATCATTATGGCTGGCGGGCTGCTGACTCAAGCCTGTCCAACGGGGTATATACCTGCTGGCTGGACACCGCCGCAGACGTCAGGACCCCGTCCAGGTGCCGTGAATCTGAACTGGCGGCAGATGATCAAGCAGCCGCTGTTCTACGTGATCGCCTGCCTGTTCCTGATCGGCGCTTTGTCCGGCATGATGGTTACTTCCAACGCTTCCGTTATTGGCCAGACGATGTTCGGCCTGTCGGCCAGTGTAGCTGCTCTATTTGTAAGTCTTTATTCACTTAGCAACTGTCTTGGACGCATCTTCTGGGGTGCCGTATCCGATCGTATCGGCCAGCTTCGCTGTCTGATGATGATCTATCTTGTTATTGCCGTCATGATGCTGACGCTGGCATTATCCAATGCTACCATTGGATTTGCCGTAGCCATTATTGGCATTGGTCTATGCTTCGGCGGTACGATGGGCGTTTTCCCTTCCATCGTCGGACAGAAATTCGGGATGAAATACTATGGAGTCAATTACGGCGTGACCTTCATCGGTTACTCCGGCGCTGCATTCTTCGGGCCGCGTATCGCCAATTCGGTGGCGGCAGCCAATAACGGCATGTTCACCAACGCTTTCTACATTGCACTCGCTATTGCTCTGGTTGGCTTTGCGCTGACCTTCTTGTACAAGGCTCTGGAGAACAGCAAGAAAACAGCACCGACTATTGTTGAAACAGCTTGACCCAAGCTGCAGCACGCTGTTACAGAAATATGATCTGGAGGTATTAAAATGACAATTACAGAACTGCTTGGTATTAAGTATCCTATCTTCCAAGGCGCTATGGCCCAAATTGCCCGTGAACCACTCGTAAGTGCCGTATCCAATGCTGGCGGACTCGGAATTATCGGCTCTGGCGGCATGTCGGCTGAAGATCTTCGTGAGGAAATTCACAAGGTTCGTGCAGCTACCAGCAAGCCGTTTGCCGTGAATCTGATGCTGATGATGCACAATATTCCTGAGCTGATTCAGGTCATCGTCGAGGAAAATGTCAAGATCGTTACGACTGGTGCAGGTACACCAGCTCCGTATATGCCGATCTTCAAGGAGCATGGCATCATCGTCATCGCCGTTATTCCTTCTGTCAAGATCGCCAAAAAAATGGAGGCGCTCGGCGTGAATGCCGTCGTTGCTGAAGGCACCGAAGCTGGCGGACATGTCGGCGAGACGACGACTATGGCTCTGGTTCCTCAGGTCGTTAGCAGCGTATCTATTCCTGTCATTGCCGCAGGCGGCGTTGCCGACGGACGCGGGATCGCAGCAGCCTTCGCATTGGGGGCACTGGGTGTTCAGGTCGGTACACGCTTCCTCACCACCGTTGAATGTCCGACCCATGACAACTTCAAACAGGCCGTCATCGATGCCGATGATACCAGCACCACCGTTACCGGACGCAGCATCGGCGGACCCGTGCGCAGCATCAAGAACAGCATGATTGCCGAATATCTGAAGCTTGAGCAAGAGCACGCTTCCCGTGAGGAACTGGAGAAAATCAGCCTTGGCTCGCTGCGCAAAGCAGTATACGAAGGAGACACGGATCGCGGATCCGTCATGGCTGGACAAATATGCGGGCTGTGCAACGAAATTACAACGGTTGAACAGATGATTACCGGCATGTTCAATGAAGCGCAAGCGCTGCTGAAACGTCTTGGCCAGACTCAGATCATCGGTGAACAATTAACGCCAGTATAAAATAGCATCTTATACAGCAAGGGGCCGGACCAAATCCATAAGTACAGGAGAAGGCCCGGCTTTTTTGCATGGTTTTGAGCTGCATTTTGAGCTACAGGTGTAAAATGATAATGACAACTTTTGTTCTTTCCATATAATGAAGAGAAGCATCCCAGCAGAACTTCGATATCCTAAAAGTGAGTTGATCGATGATGTCTAAACAAACTGATAAACGGGCCGCTGAAGGTAGCAACCAATCCCCTGCCACCCTGTTCGTCACAGACGCCCTAGGCAATATCCTGATCTCTAATGAATTCACCGCCTTAACGATCGGCATTCCGCTTGAGGAGTTGCTTCGCTACAATGTACAGGATCTTGTGAAAGCAGGCTATTACAGTGAATCTATAACTATGAAAGCGATTCAATCCAAGCAAAAGGTGACCCAGTACATTAATACCATACAGGGCTTTAAGGTCAAATCCACGGCTGTGCCCATCCTTGATAACACAGGCGAGGTGCAGTTGGTCGTTACAAGCTCCAGCGGATATAGAGGGGGCTCCTCAATGATAGCTGCCTCTACACTTCCGCCAGCACATGAGAACAGTAAACGATCAGCCACCGCTGCCTCCGTATTTAAAAACAACGGTGTCGTCGCCGAAAGCCTGGCGATGAAGCAAATTATTCAGGTATGTGACCAGATTGCTTCCTATGACAGCAAAGTACTGATTCTAGGTGAATCCGGGACAGGCAAGTCAGTGATAGCCAAATATATTCACCGCCAGAGCCCTAAATGGAACGGCCCATTCATCCCGATTAATAGTGCCGCCATTCCAGCCTCACTATTTGAATATGAGCTATTTGGCTATGTTAAGGGCGCTATGCCGGGCTTATTGAATGAAAAACAAGGTTTGTTCGAGGTAGCCAATGGTGGGGTTTTGTTTTTTGATGAGGTCGCTGAACTACCGCTGGACATACAGGCCAAACTGCTCGATGTACTGGAACGTAATGAATTCCGGCGTGTAGGGAGCACGGAACTGATCCCCATTCAATGTCGGATGATCTTTGCCACCAATCGTGACTTATGGAGTATGGTCAAGAAAGAATTGTTCCGCGAGGACTTATACTATCGTATCAACGTCATTCCGATCCACATTCCGCCACTACGCAGCCGGAAACTGGATCTGGTCGGTCTAATATCCAGCTTTATTGCTCATTTCAACAAGGTATATGATAAAAAGTATGTGCTGCCGGCAGATGAATTTCAAAAAATGCTGGCCAAACCATGGCACGGGAATGCGCGAGAGCTTCGCAATTATATAGAACGACTAATCGTGATCGATCAGACGGGACTTTGCCAGCAGCAGCTAGTAGAGCATGTTACAGATTGGTTCACTCTGGATCACTTCATTCAAGCTAACCGCAGCCGATTGAACGGTCTGAAAGAATATACAGCCTTGACCGAAGGGCGCTATATTCAGCAAACGCTTCTGGTCTGTGGCGGCAACAGCGCCGAAGCGGCCAGACAGTTGGGGATTGACCGATCGGTTGTCTACCGGAAGCTAAAGAAAATGGAGGACATTCTCACAAAGCTGAAAGCATGAGAACAGGACGGTGATATCCGTATGAATGACTAACAGTAAAACTGCCTCGCTGCCTTGTCACCCGATTGGTATTAAATTTTATATTCAGTCACTAGCATGCGCAATGACCATTTGGACAGTAATCGTGGGGATAGCCAACTGCCATAGCAGATAGCAATCCCCGTACAATCTCTCATGATTGTAGTATATGGGGACCTCAATAGCGCCCTATGAAGGCTTTTAATGATTATTAAATGGATTGCACCTCAAGCTTTCCAATACCTCTAATTAACTTTTTTTCATAGGTTGACGTGGGCATTAATACTGCTGCCAAATATTCTAATACTCGTTCAGGATTTGCATTTTCCCCACATATGTAGCAATCCAGTGCAGCAAACCCCTTCTCTGGATACGTATGGATAGAAAGGTGACTCTCTGAAAGCAATAGCAACACTGTTATTCCTTGTGGTTCAAATTGCTTGGATAGCACCGAACAGACCGTTGCTCCACAATTAGTGGCTGCTTCTACCAACAGCTCCTCAAGCCATTCAGCATTGTTTAGAAAATCATAATCTACTCCCCACATATCCATCACAACATGGCGTCCAAACGTAGAATATCCCATCCATCCATTCTCCTTTGCGTGCTTCTTCAAAATATTTTGTAAGCCTTCATTAAGCCGGATCACAGCAACTATACTCAAAGATCTTGTTCTAAGGGATATCCCTTGATATCTGGCTGCTATGCAGAGTTAATCTCTTGCTCATAGCCTGAACAATCACTTCATCTTTACTGTTAGGGGGCTGCTCAACTGTGCCTACACATTTCATTAATGGAATCCATATGCTGTCTCCCGCTTGCAACGGACGATAGATTATCTCTTCTTGCTGAACCTTACCTGTTCCTTGTCCTTTTTCTACGTATGAATGCTTGATTGTTCTGTTATATTGTCCTTCATCACCTTCATCTTCATCTCCATCTTCCTCTAGCAACGGTACGAACTTTTTCTTGCTTCCTTTATCTGACCACTCTTCATTCCGATCATTATCTCCGATCGCCATCCGTAACTCAGCCCGCGCTATCACATGCTCTGGCAGACCAAAACGACGGGCAATGGCAAAGGCAAAACTATCTCCAGCCTCACCGATCTCCAGACGGTATAGGGAACGAAGTGTTACTGGATCGAAAGCCATACGTGCATTTGCACATCCAGGCGTATGCGCTGCAAAGCGTTTAATCTCATTGAAATGAGTCGTTGCAGCTACAAGTGATTCACGCCCCAGCAATTCTTCCAACAGCGCAATCGATAGGGAAATCCCCTCGCTGGGATCAGTTCCAGCTGCCAACTCATCGAGCAATAGCAATGAACGTTTTCCTGCCACATCCAACATTTCTTTTATCGCTGCCATATGGGCAGAAAAGGTACTCAGCGAATGCTCTATACTTTGTCCATCTCCTACATCAGCAAACACATGCTCGAAGATCCCGAAGACCGTTCCTTCTTCTGCTGGAACTAACAAGCCTGACTGCACCATCATTGCGAGCAAACCGATGGTTTTCAGTGTAATTGTCTTCCCTCCTGCATTCGGCCCCGTGATGATAAGCTGTCGCCAATCCCATCCAATTGAAACGCTGATCGGGTTGCATGCCTTGCCTAAAAGCGGATGCTTAGCATTGACAAGCTTAATTACCGGATGTGCAGAAATCCGCACACGAATTCCATCCCAAGTAAGCGATAGCTTGGCTCTCGCGAATATAAAATCCAATGCAGCCATCACATCGAGATTGCCTATTAACAGTTCGACCTTGCTATCCACCATTTCCGATAGTTTGGATAACACGATCATTCTTTCACGGTCCTCCTCGGCTTTCCACATCTGCATTTCCACATGCAGTTCACCCACGTCTTCCGGCTCAATAAATACCGTTTGACCGCTGGCTGATTCGTCCCACACAGTGCCTGGCACTTGTTTACGAGACTCCCGCTTTACCGGAAGGACGTAGTGACCATTTCTCCTGCTGACCAGATGCTCTTGCAGCGAGTTTTTATATTTTGTCAGTGTTTGGCTCACTTTTCGCTCAATTTTAGATTCCGTTAAAGTAATCTGTCTTCTGGCATGGGCGAGCGCTGTACTTGCCTCATCAGTAAGCACACCGTTCCTTATGCATCGCTGTAAGTCCTCACGTATAGCCGGAAAATCCTGCAATGAATCTGAATACCCGCTAATGGTCGGAGCCAGTTGTCTCTTTTCATTCATATAGCGTTTCATCTGTCCTATCGTATTCAGCCAAGCAGCTAGCTGCTCAAGTTCTCGCTCTGTGCAAATATTCCCTTTGCCAAGCCTTCCTAGAAAAGTCTCTATACCTTCCATTGCAGATAAAGGAACACTCTTTCCGGACTGAAGCAACTTAGCAGCCTCCACCGTCTCCGTAAGCCACTCTTTAACAACAGCCCCGTCTGTACTTGGCTGATGACGTTCTGCTAGTGTTTTTCCACCAGGCGACATGGTGAAGGAAATCAGTTGTAATTTTATTTTGTCGTACTCTAATTTTTTGCCACTTACTTCATTCATGCTTTTGTTTCTCCTTCGCTTAATTTATTCCTTAATAAGATTGCGATTCGTACGACATTGGACAAGTTGTCCAGTGTCAAATCTTCATCGCCAACATCGATTCCAAATTTATGCTCCAGCTCTGCAATCAGCGCTACAGTCGTAACGGAATCAAGAATTCCTTGGTGCCCAAGTAAACAGGTCGTGGAGGATAGTTCCGCCCCACCCAACAAGGAACTTACGATCTCCATAATACGTATTTCCAGCTCTAAAGAATCAGGCGTATCAGGTATATCAGGCGCATATGTGTGTTCTGTCAATTGATACTCGCTCCCTCCATTTTCAGATGAATCCATGATAAACCCTTGTATTCATAGGGAAGAGGAAGCATAAAAATCCATTCCTCTTCCGTTTGCAAAATGCGATTAAATCCAAGCGATTGCAGCAAGAGCAGAGTCGGCCGATTCCGTTTATTTGGCCGATATCGGCACATCACTCGTTGCAGCGATGGCCAATCCTGATACATACGGGACAAGATCCCTTCCATAAAAACTGTACCGATTCCTCTGCCCTCCATCCGGCAAGAAATACAAAACAGTTCTATTTCTGCAGTCACATCATGGACTAAAACCATCGCCATTGCCACGATGCCATGATTGCCAAATCGATCCTTGAGTTGAGCAACATAAAGTTGACTTCGTTCGGCTTGCAAATAGAGCTGTATCTCTGTAAGATTTGGAGCCTGAACCAAGTTATTAAACTGCGTCGTACGCGATGCCAGTTCGACTAAACGGATGACATCTTCCGCTTTAGCACTGCGTAATCTCAGTTCCATCTCACAAGATCGTAAGAACTCTTCCCTCGAACCACTAAACCTCTTCTCCGCAAGCTGCCTCTCCATTCTCATCATCATAAGTTGGCGGCGTTCAGCTCCCGTTCTCGATACACTGCCATGAAATTCGGGGAGAGAAGGCAGCCTCACAGCAGCATCCGCATCATACACATAGACTTCGGGTACATATAGGCTTACTTCGTAACGCTCGTAGGGATTATCGTCGATAAACCCAACGGTATCCAGTCCGATATTCAGTTCTTTAGCAATCTTTTGGATACAGGAAACCTTGGAACCTTTACTAAATTGCGGATAAAGAAAATAATGGTCAATTCTAAGTTCAATCAGCTTTTGGTTCACCCTCTCCGGTTCATTGCGACTGCAAATACTCTGCATAACCCCTCTTTTATCTAGTTCCAGCAGTGTCTCTCGGATACCAGGCCGAAGTTCAACATGTCCATTCTCCGTTAATGTTCCTTGCCATAACGTATCATCCAGATCCCATATTAAACATTTAATCACGGCGCTCTTCCCCTTCTGCTGTGCTTGCACGATATTCCATCGTAAGGTGAGTAGGGGCAAAACCATATTTCTTATACAAGGCACGCATCGGCAGATTGTGCACCTGTACATGCCCTACAATGTGTTGACAGCCCTCACTGATCGCCCATTGTATTCCTGCCTTAAACAAGTCATCCACCCCGAACGTACCCCGATAAACTTTATGAACATAGAAGCTTCTGAATTGCATGTATGCTTCCTGAGTAACTGAGTTTTCCCTGCTACTCAGCCACATCCATCCTGCGAGACATTTGTCCGCCTCCCATACAAACATTCCCGAGCGTTCACGCACCATCGCCTTCTCCAGCTTGCGAACATGAAAAGCGATATCCGTTACCGCCTCATTGCCAAATGACAGAATCGCGATCTCTCGTTCCCATCCCGCTATTTCCTGAACATCCTTCGCTTCAATCCATCGTATCGTCATCATGCTTCTCCTTCTTTGCAGGGAGGATCGTTTTCTCTACCAGTTCAAACGTATCATGGCCGCAATGCGGGCATCTGTCGTTTTTAAGTTGTTCTATAGTGGAAAAGTCTTCTGTTACCCCTACCTGCACTAATCCTGCGCACTGTTTGCAGCAATAGGTTCTAAGTGTTCGCTTCACTTCTCCTGTGTACAACGCATCGATGAATTTACCGGCATACTCCGGCTGTGACTGATCCGTTGTACGTAAAACAAACATCTGGCTGCGATTCGCAATCATTTCTGCTGCTTCATAAGAATTGAATCGTGGGAAATTTGCACTGACTGTCAACCCCATGCGCACCAATTCCCGCTGCATAGCCAGAGTGAATGCTGGAGATTTATGAGCAAACGAGAGGAACACAGGCAATCCTCTCTCACGTTTCAATGCCTGAATACCTCGGGAGAGAAATAGAACCATTCCCTGGAGCGTATAAGGAGGATCGGTGAAAAAGCAATCGTATTTTCCATGAAGTTCCTCCGGCAAAGGTTCCCGGAAATCCACTTGATGACAACGGATCGGAAGATGATATTCTGTCGCCACCGCATCAATGTATTGTAAAAATCGTTGGTCAATATCCAGTACATCCACCGTAGTGACTGAATGACCACCTGCTGAGAACATGCGATTCAAGAGTAAGCCTATCGATACGCTCACGAGATCATCATCACCGATGCAGACAATTTTCTTCCCGATCAATGCGGACTGCTTCAAACATAAAACAGCACGGCGCAGACTAGTTTCGGGTGTACATTTCGATTGATCAATCTGTACATTCGCTGTAGGCCTAAGCGAAAACACTTTCTTCAATATGGCCAATACTTCTTCCAAACCTTCCGTCCAAACTGTATCTTGAAGCAGCTTATGATATAGGGAGCGATTCAAGCCCTGATAACCCCATTCCCGTTCAATCCTTGCCACCCCTTCAGGCGTGCAACGGACACCTCGATCCTGCAGCAATGCTCCTGCTTTAATAAGTTCCCGCTTGATGGCGGCAGCAACTGGTGTAGGCAGCAGCGTTCTACGCGCTAATTCTTTCGTGGAAATTCCCGGGTTCATATAGCACTCAATCAGTAATTGTTCAATAACAGGTGTTCCTTCTTGTAACTCAATATGCTGCTTAGCTTGTTCGATAAAAGATTTCACCTAATCCCTCCTGATTTAATCTGTTTTGTTCAATCCGCATACGGCACTCATCTTCAACATTCGTCGCCTCCCTGAAAACACAAAAAAGACAGAGATGAACATACGTCATCCCTGCCGCAAATATGAGCCTATTGCATCATTACCCATAAAAAAATCCGCGCTGAACACAGCACGGATGTGGGTAATTGCACAAATAGCCTCTAGGGCTTTGATTATATCCGTTGTTCTTAACTAATTCCGAAGTCCATTTATGCACATAAGAAATTTAACCACGCTATTTCAGCAAATGGCATTTCAAAGGCAATCCAAGACTTCAAATATGGAATTGTTTAGTTAAGAACGACCCCGGACATCAAATTCTCCCCTTAATTAAATTACAGCCATATTACCACAATTAGGAATTCGGGTCAAACTTCCCTTCATATTGCAATATATACTTTACATATGTAATATATATATTACAATAAGACGAGGAGGTGACCCGCTTGATCAATCGAGTTAAACTAGCCCGCATGGAGCAAAGCCTAACTCAGCAACAGTTGGCTGACGCTGTAGGAGTTACTCGACAAACGATTAATTTAATTGAAAAAGCAAACTACAATCCATCGTTAAATTTATGCTTAGCTATCTGTTATTCATTAAAAAAAACTTTGGATGACTTATTTTGGATTGAGGAGGAAAAGTAATGAAAAGAGTATAAGCCTTTGATTAATGATGATTATGCAGCAAGGTCGTTAACCAGGTTCTTGATCCACTTTTTCGATCTGATTCGAGCCATACCGATTGCAAAACGAACAACTTCTTCCATGGAGAGGATAAGGTACACGAGAAAAATAGGCTGCTTCCAAACGAAAGACATTAGCAGACCTGACGGTACACCGATCAGCCAGGTTGCTGCAGATTCCATCGCGAACACAAATTTGCTGTCTCCACCGCTGTTCAATATGCCTCCAGCCATAATCATGTTGCTCACTTTCACCCACAGGAAGGCTGCAAATACCCAGACCAGATAAATGCCTAAATCATGTGTCTCGTCAGATACATTAAATGCGGATACATAGAAGGGAGAGATGATTGTTATAATTGCTCCAATAACTAGAGATACACCTATGCCCAGCAAAATAAAACGTTTGGCATACTGCATTGCGGCCTCCTCTTCACCAGCTCCCAGCTTGTTCCCAACCATAACGCCACCCGCACTGGAGAGACCCGTAAGAAGACCGATACAGATACCCTGAAGCGGGAACGTAATCGTCATTGCAGTCATCTCTTCGGTCCCCATCCGGCTATAAATAATCGCGTATACAGTCTCTCCGAGCACCCAGATCAACTCCGTTAATACAATCGGATACGTCGTCTGAAGAAACTTGGAAACCAACGGCTTGGACGTGCTGAATAAATCTTTGAAGTCCGCGCCGCCTGGCAATTTAAATTTGTACACAGCCCCAATAATGAGAAAGCACTCGACGATTCTGGATATAAAGGTAGCAACCGCTGCACCCTTCAACCCCCATTCCGAGAAGCCAAATTTACCAAAAATCAATAAATAATTTAAAACGATATTTAACCCTACGGTAAAGAGACTGACAAACATCGGCAGCTTCACATGCTGTGTGCTTCGCAAGATAGCGGAATACAGCATGGTTAGCATCATCGGAACGTAAGTTAAAGCTGTAATTTCAAGAAAAATATATCCTTCTTCGATAACTCTGGTGTCAGTTGTAAAAAGACTAAGACAGAGCTGTGGCTTGAGAAACACAAACAAGGAGAACAGGATGGACAAGCTGAAGCCGATCAGTAATCCGATTCCCAGAAGGCCGGAAATGCTCTTCCGATCCTGTTTGCCCCAAAACTGTGCAGCATAAATCGAAACACCCATGGCTAAGCCAGCTAACACTACTGAAATGACTCCGTATACTTTACTGGACATTCCAACAGAAGCGATCGCGACGTCACCGAGTTGACCAACCATTAGCTGATCCGTCAGGGTTAGCAGCGCCATAATCAAGCTTTGCAGCGTTACTGGAATTGCAATTTTGTACACATTCCTATAAAAATCCTTTTTTGCCTCAGCATTCATTCCCCTATACTCCCCCTAGTGACTACATTGCCTTCAAATATCTTAAAAGTGTATAGTTATCTCTTTGTTGAACTTCGGCTACCTTAAACCTCTTGATATAATCCATTTCCGTATAGCCATCACCGTCTACCAATGTAATGTTCGATGACCCTCCGATGATAATCGGCAGCTGCATCAAAATGATCTCATCCACTAATCCTTGATTGAAGATATGCCAGTTCAAGAAGCCGCCTCCTTCAACCATTAAGCTGGTAATTCCGAATTTCTCCTCTAGCTGACGATAAAGCTCTACAAAATCGACTTCATCTTCACCGCAAATGAGGCATTCCTTATTTCGCTGGCGGAGAATTTCCATCTTCTTTTCATCTTTTCCTTTTTCAGTAGTTACAATGATGGTTTTTCCTTCGTCCGTCAACACATGGCTATCCAGTGAAATTTCCATTGCTCTTGTTGGAATAATGCGAATCGGATTTTTGTTATTTTCATATCGGTTAGTTAAATACGGATTATCTGTAGTAATTGTATTCTTGCCCACCATAATTCCATCTACATTGCCGCGAAATTTATGAATATATTCAATATCCTTGCTGTCAAAAAGGCTGAATAACGGTTTGCTCGATTGACCTGCCCCTAAAGTTAACTTACCGTCTATTGAGATTTGACTAAAAATACTGGTTTTCATGATTCAACCCTCTCCCCATATTTTATTTTGCTTCGATATGAGCACTCTTGTCCCGAAAAGCCTGCTCCATCGTATTAAAGGCACTGGTAGCACCATGCTGCAATTGATGAAGTCCCTGCCCCATAGCAGGCCATATGGACTTCATAATTTCTTCGATTGGCATAGGACGGCTATTCTTTAGCAGCTCAATGAGCTGGGCACGATTGGGTGAATACGTCGAAATAAGCTGTTTTTGCACCTCAGGATGAACAGGAATTCGTTGAACCTTTGTCCCCCACTTGCGCTGGCTCTCCTCACTTAACATAAATTTGCTGAAGGAGATGATCTCCTCCCTCCATTCAGACTCTACGTCTAATGAGTGGTTAGGAAAAACGAGCCCGATAGAAGATGACATGGATCGTGAGGGTACTCCATTAATAGAAGGCAGCTTGCCTATACCAAGCCGTTCTCCCATCTGCTGATCCAAATAATTGTAAATCCACTCACCAGAGATGATTGCTCCTACCTTTCCATTTATGAACTCTTCCAACAATTCATTAGAACCATTCAGGCTAGTGAGGATACCTGTCTCCATTTGATCACTGACAAAATGCAAGGCTTGCTGCATCTCATGATTCAGAAAAGCAGGTTTTCCTTCATGGATCGGCCATCCGCCGAAGGCAGTGAAGAATGGAATAAACCAATATGGATCTTGAAGATCCGCACCTATCGGAACGATTCCTCGCTGCTTCAGCCCGCTGCCTGCTCTCTCTATTTCCTCCCAGGATTCAGGAGGGTTGTCGAAAATTTCTCTATTGTAATATAGAACCATGTGATTCCCCTTTAATACAGGCAGACCATACTGAACTGCGCCAACCTGCATGGTGGACAATTCATTTGTTCCAAAAGCTTCTACTATGCTGGACAAGGATTCCGGTACTTCGGAATACAAGCCTGCTTCCCAAAAAGCCGCCATATCAGCCGGTACAAAAGCCATGTGAGCTGTTTTCCCGCCATTCGCTATCTCATTTAATCGATCTACCAGTTCTTTCAAATTCATGACCACGGCAGTTACTTGTACGCCATATTCCTTGGAATACTCCTCGCATAACTGCTCCAGGACTTGAATGGAGGTGTCCCCAGGACCATCAAACTCATGCCAAATGATTAATTCCTTCTTATGGGTTGTCATCATCTTTTACTCCTCCCAGGCCCTAATCTTGTCATTATAGAAAATCATACCTTGATGCGGTTGGATCTTAAGCTGCTTGTACCTTTGTCCAACATGATCTGATCCAGGCTCGCTATCGCTATCAATCAAGAGAACAAACCCATGATTAACGGAATATATAGCTTCCAAATCAACGCTTTGCGTAGTATCAGGGCTTAAATTAAAGCAGCCTACAAACAGCTCATCCCCCTGATAATAGGCATATATTAATACATCACCCTGATCATCAGGGACCAAGAAATTACCCGCTCGCAACAGACTGCTGTACTGCTTCCTGCATTGATGCAATTGCTGAAGCAAAGGAATCATAGGTCTGGACTCAGTCCAGTTAATCGCAAGCTTGTTAAAAAATGCTCTAGGAATCTCTGCACCGTCCGTATTATCCCCCAAGCCGCAATTAAGCGGCTGCTCCTCGTTGACCTCCATTCCAGTGGTCAAATAGGGTATGGCGTTTGGCAGGAAATAATTGAATACAGTCATCATCCTTGCAAGCTTAACCCCTCCGCGACTCGTTATTCTTGGCGTATCTGCTGTCTCCGAGCAGGCAAACACAGGAATCTCCAGCTCCGGCAGTTCCCGCAAATAATTTTGCAATAGGTTCACCTTGATATCCGTCATAATGTTCCAACCACTGCCAAGCATAATGTTATACCCCGTTTTCGCAGCTTTTTTGTGGTTTCGGTTAAATAAATCCTCGCTGATTAAAATAGCATGAGGCTTAATTTCTTTGACTTTCTGAAAAATCTCCTCCAGAAGCGCTGTAGGCAGCACGTGTCCGATATCAATCCTGAAGCCATCTATCCCGTAGGTATTGAGGTTAAACGTTATTGCATCGATCAGCATGTCCCATAGCTCTCGGTTTGGCTCAAGTCCAGGATAATAGTTGCACTTGATCGTATCGAACAGTACGTAAGGCGCTTGCTGAGGTGATATATACGGTTTAACCATTGGAGATATATCCTTGAACAATCGGTAAAAGGTTATATCCGTCCAGATCGGTTGAACATCGTTAATCCAATCAGAATGCGCCGGAGATGTCGTAATACCCATTTCTTCTTCTACAAGTGTCAGCAATTCCTCTCCCGTTTGCTTGGCTCTAGCCTTAAGCGACTCCCATAGTACGGAATCTAATTCATTAGGAGGAAAGGAAAACTTACTCAAAAAATCTGCTGTTTCATGAGTGCGATACACGGTCTCCAATTTGTCCGGAGTACATTCCTCAAAGAAACCCAGCTCGGGAATATTTGGCGGACGAAATCCCTCTAATTGATCCAGGTACATCCAATACACCCAATCCGGATGCTCTTCAATAACTGCGCTATTTCTAGCTGTAACTCTAGGAATAAAATCGACAACCACCTTGATATCCAGCAAGTGGCAGGCTTCGACTAGTGCAGCCATTTCATCATGCAATGTGAAATCCTTCATCTCGTCGAGTAAAGAATCATGTAAATGGGGATCCAACTCGAATAAATTATGAACCGCGTACGGTGAGCCTATATCCCCTTTCAGATTCAGGTTGCTGTACAGGGTTACAGGCAGCAAATACAAGATGTTAACGCCCATTTTTTTAAGAAGAGGGAGTAAAATCATCGTCCGTAAAAAGGTTCCGGATTCCAGTTCGCCTGTATGACCGTAATCCCAAGCCGTCGTATATCTGACCAAAGAGCAGTAAATAACGCTATCGTTCAGATTTCTTGTTTCAGCCAAATGATACTCCGGAGAAGAATCAAATAAATATTGCAGATGTTGAACAAAAAAATCGTAAGGATGAACTTGAATCTCTCCATCACGCGCATCTAGATCGTTCGCATATCCGCATTCATTCCATATAGATGGAATCCATATCGCTTGAGCTTCTTTACGTCTATTCGACATAAAAAATCGGTATATTTGCTTTAAATGCTTATGTTGGTTCATAGAACTATCTCCTTTTTTTGCATAAAGAAGAAATTTGCATTATTTTTCAGAAAACAAAAACTGTTTTAATAGATTGGGACTCCAAAGAAACCCCGTTTTCGAGGCGATCTCCCAGCAATTCATGAATGGCTGTCTCATAATGTTCTAAATTATGCTTACTAGTCACAAGCGATGATAGCTCAGAATGATCGGTTGCAAACTGCACTGCTTTTTCAAATGTGCCTAGATATTCCCCAGCCCCAATCAGCTTGACCGCATTTTGAGTATAGTGTGTTGGATGGATGGTATACTCGTATTTCCCGTAAATTCCGAAGGGAATAATTCTGCCGCCCCGCTCAACCCATTGCTCTGCAGCTGCCATCTGATTGCCTACCGTATCAATGACGACATCAAATTTTCCTTCTCCAAGCAGCTTGTTTACTCTGGACTGCTGCAGTTCATTAGGGAGAACGGCGTCATCCGAAAATCGACTGGCTAAGGATAATCGATATGGATTACACTCCGAAGCCATCGTTACACATCCCAAATGTTTGCTTACGATCTGACACAACAGCCCCATCGGACCTGATCCGAGAACAAGAACCCGGTCACGCTCTGTCACCTGTGCTTCTTTGAAGTTATGAAGGACACATGCGAGCGGTTCTATTAATACAGCAGCTTCCCAGCTTACCGAATCAGCAAGCTTGTGCACAAACTGCTCTTTAGATACAAAATAAGGAGCAAACATTCCCTGTGTATTTAAGCCTGCTATACTCATCCCTTGACCATCTAATCCAATACACAAATGCAGCTGTCCTTTTTGACAGAAGCGACATTGTCCGCAGCTCTGGTTCGGATCTATAACGACCCGGTCGCCTACTTTAAACCGCGTAACCTCGGAACCGATCTGAATTACAGTCCCAACAGCTTCATGTCCACGAATTACATCTGGAATTCCAGGCTCTTTACCTGTAATTACTGCAAGATCAGTACCGCAAATACCAGATAACTCGATCTTCACCTTGATTTCATCTTGCCCTGAACATTGAGGCTCCTCTCTCTCGCATAGCTCCAGACGATTTTTTTCACTCCACACCAAAGCTTTCAACTGCCGTCCTCTCCTCTCTCTAATTGAGTTCTATTTGCTAGTGCAAACGTTTGAACACAATATTATCATAGCCCTAATCTGAAAGTAAGGTAATTTTTGTCGAATTTTGACATAAGAGCTAATAGATTTTTTTTATGAGGTAGTGAAAGTCAAAAAACCGCCACGAGGGCGGCTTTGCTTTTTTGTTTGTATGATATCTAAAGGCACTTTTAAGTAGCCAAGCCACTTAAAAGTACCCTACCATTTTTTCTACTACATTAGTCAGTTCGCCACTTAAAGTTGCAAGCTATTCTGAAACAATTCTCAGGCACGCAATCTGGCCACACTCTTCAGCGAACCAAACATGACCTTCAGGACTAACTGCAATGCCATGAGGTTCTGCATTTTGGGTTGGCAACTCATACTCGGTAATCATTCCTTGTGTTGTAATTCGGCCGATTTGATTGGCCCCCCATTCCGTAAACCAAAGTTCACCTTTCTTTCCGGATACGATGGCATGAGGACGAGCGCCAGGTGTCGGTATTTCAAATTCGTTTATCTCTCCTGACATCGTAATTCTTCCAACTTTATTGCCGTTAATTTGAACAAACCATAGAGCGCCATCGGGTCCGCTTGTAATGCCGACAGGCCCCGAGTCTGGAGTTGGGATTGGAAATTGTGTTATTTCACCATTCGTAGTTATTCGCCCGATCTTATTGCCCTGATTCTCGGTAAACCATAGTGCTCCGTCTGTCCCCTGAGTGATATAGGAGGGATATGTTTTCTGAACCGGTAAGTCGAACTCCGTAATTTCCCCTGATTGGTTAAGCCTTCCGATCCTGCCGCTACTCATTTCAGTAAACCATATTGCACCATCAGGACCTTCCGAGATGCCAAAAGGCGAGGAGTTCATCGAAGGAAGTTCATATTCTGTAAAAAGACCATTCATCGACATTTTGCCGATCTTGTTTGCACGATATTGTGTAAACCACAGGTCGCCATTACGATCCGCAACGATCGACATCGCTCCTGCATTCAATGTCGGGATGGCAAATGAGTCTATTTTACCTTTGTCTGTAATTCTTCCGATTCGATTTCCTTTCTGTTCCGTATACCACAGAGCTCCATCCTGCCCAACAGTTATTCCATAGGGTCCCGCATCTGTTGCAAGCGCGTATTCATGTATCGTGATTCTCATCCTACTTACCCCCTCTTCATTTCTCTGAGTATATTCAAATTTCCGCTTACAATGGCGCCAATATTTTGTTGGATGAGTTCGATATCCCTATCCCACCATTTGATTTCCAATAACTCTTGAATGACTTCTGGAGAAAATCGTTTACGGATTTCCTTGGCAGGATTTCCTCCTACGATAGTATAAGGTTCAACATCCTTTGTGACGACGGCTTCAGCACCCACGATTGCTCCATCGCCAATGCGCACACCTGGCATGATCGTTGCACGCCGCCCTATCCAGACGTCATTACCTATAATTGTATCCCCTTTGATCGGCAGCTCTTCTAGAGTGGGTGTGAATTCCTCCCAACCGTTTCCGAAAAGATTGAATGGAAAGGTCGATCCGTCCATCCTGTGATTTCCGCCATCCATCATAAATCTGGTTTCTGGAGCAATGGAACAAAACTTGCCGATGATTAATTTTGTTCCAAGGACTTCATAATGGTACAAAACCTGTTCCTCGAATGCTTCTCCATTTAGGGCGTCATAGTATGAGTAATCCCCCGCGATAATATTGGGTATTGTAACTGTATTTTTAATGAACTGTAGATTCGTATTCCCCGGTATAGGATATTTTTCATTTGGATTTGGTCCTCTCATTTCGATCATCCTTTCTTTAAAATGAACATCTATCCGTGGGCTTCCTGTCTCTCGATTGGGACATGAAAGGCCTCTTTCTCCGATCAACGGATAGGCCTAGCATGTCTTCGGCTGCTTCAGCCGAATAATACATCAATAAGCCATCTCACGGTTGACCTAGTTTTCATGCCTCCTTGCCCAACAGTATCTTAATACAAACATACTTGCGGCGCTTATTCCGAGACCAAATCCGAAAATAGGCAAAAAACTTACTGTAGTGATCTCTGTAGCATGATTCAGCATACCTAATCCGAACGAAGCGCCCAGTACCATTCCTAAATTACGTGTCAAAGCAATCATTCCTCCAACAGCCCCTACTAATGTCTTAGGAGTGTGCTCAATGATTAAGCTATTATTTGGGGAAGCCACAAACCCCATTCCGAGTCCGATGGAAGCCAAAATCACGATAATTCCAGCAAGCGTTGAATAATGATGAATGAACAGACCACCTAAGAATCCTAGTCCCATACAGCCTAAACCGATCATGACAAACGGTATTGAACCATAACGATCCGATAAACGACCGGCAAGTGTTCCTACTGCAGCCAAACAGATTGGATAAACAAGCATAACATATCCAGCCGCTGCAGGCGAAAGCTGCACAATATGAGACAAATAAAACGGCACCCCAACCAATACAAGATTGGCCAGTAAAAAAGAACTGCTGCTTATGATCAAGCCAGATAATACAGAAGAAGAACGAAATAGCTGGATCGATATAAAAGGCACGGGATGACGAGACTCCCAGAGCCAGAATACATACATAGCAAAAAGAGAAGCGATCAGGATCCATATCGTTTTCGCGGACCCTATCCCCCATGTATTCATAAAGGATATGCCCAAAATGAAAGATACGACTCCACCAGTAAACAAAAGCATACCTACGATGTCGAAAACTTTGCGTTCCTTGATCTTGTTATGTTTTGGGATATAACGCAAGGCCAAGATACTCGCAACGATCATGACCGGAACATGCAGCAAAAACAGCCACTTCCAATGCAACCATTCCGTGATCCATCCGCCTGCGATGGGACCGGCCATTGTGCCGAGCGCAACGACAGTACTCACTAAGCCTAGAGCTTGCCCTCTTCTATCCTTTGGGATATGAATCGAGACTAATGCAATATTCGTCGCTTGAAACATGGCAGCGCCCATGGCCTGAACCACCCGGAAAGCAAAGAGCATAAAGAGATTACTCGAGAAGGCAACGAGCAAGGAACTGATTGTAAACAAAACATAGCCTAAATTATGAATAAAGCGATAACCTAAGCGATCGCCCACACTTCCCATCACCGGTAACAAAGCAGCGATCGTCAATAAGTAGGAAACCGTTATCCATTGTATATGTTCCAGGTCTGCCCCGAATACGTCTGAGAGGTACGGAAGAGATATATTCACTACACCTGCAGTATAATGTGAGGTAAACGCCCCCATACATATTGCAGTCATCAACCCTACAGGGTTATATTTTATGAGACTAGATGGTATTCTCATTTAGATCACTCGATTCTAATTCATTCTTCGAGCTCATTATCCATAAATATCCATTATTTTTTCTTCAAAAGTCATCGTATCTTCCAATGTCTTTAATACGTCCATCGGCTGGAATAATTGTTCCATATGAAATACGCCCGGGGCTTGTTGATTGCTATATAATTGGTTCGCAGCGAAGGCAGCGACCCTTCCTGTTGCGTAAAATTCCCTTGTCCCCATAATCGAACCTTGGTAACCTGCCCGACGACCATCCAATACCCCGGTGGCCACTACGGAAACAGCATAAACCTCTGATCCCCACTGCATTTTGTACATGAGATCCACGACTTTATTACGAATCTTCGGATGCTGCAACCCTCGTACAACACCGATTCGTCTTAAGCCTGCAACAACATGAGTCATAAAAGCCGAATCGAAACAAAGGCGTGTCGATACAGAGGATATACCGAGTATTCTTGGGATCACATGTTGGTCCGAAAAGTTAAACCGATATGTTGTTCTTCTACCCAATCCTCCAGGGAAAAGAACATGCTTCCCATCTGAAAAACCAGTTACCTCCTTTTCGATCCCTCTTTCGATAACTGTGTATGTTGAGTTCAATTGATCGATCGTCCATTCAATCGCGGCTCGTCCATGGGCTTCCCCTAAACCTAACAGGATGTGAATATTTGCTTCATCAACATGATCCAACCGCTCTGTTCCTAATTTCGTGAGTAAATTCGTCAGCCCAGGAGCTAAACCGACACCGAGTACAACCGTTGATTGTTCTGGACGTATCGTTTCAATTTTCGATATAACAGAATAGTCAGCGGTAATATCCAAGTAATTGACTTCATGATCAATGCACGCCTGAACAAAAGCAAAATTTTGTAAATCCAGACACATGATAACCAAAGCAACATCTATGAAAAAATCGTCCATAATTGGCTCGTTCACATCAAAATGTAAAGGTAGCACCCTTCCCTTTGTCTGCTTTGAAAAACGCACCGCTTTATCAAAATGACGTCCTGCCGCGTATACCATGCCGGGGTATCTTCTGCCTAATTCATGACAAGTCACGCTGCCAACCTGTCCATACCCGCCAACCACAATGATCTTATCCTTCAATCAGCCTATTCCTCGCTTCATCAATACATGGATTCAACTTAGAAAAGTGAGTTTAAATTGAATCAAGCTATTGAAACTAGTTTACAAACTAAACTATATACTCAAAAAAATATACATCATATTTCTTCAACGTTGTGTGCAATGCACAAGCTTCTATTCCATCCTACGTTGATCTTCATTTACCCATTCGACTTAAGGCCATAGAATGTTTTTCGTCCACCGATCACCATCTAATCGGTATACTAATCTGATATGTTTTCGATCCTCATTCGCTTGCCAATACTCAACTTCCCTGGCATCCACTTGATATAAGCTCCAACTCGATGAGACAAGTGAAGGGTCATCCTTCAGCCCAATTAATTTCTCTGTCAACGCATTCTCAAATTCCGCTGGATCCTCTAGCACTTGGCTTTGTTTTTCAATTAACGCTACTGCTTTAGCAACCGTGCCCCTTTTCATAAAATCTAAAGAACTAAGGTTTTGACTCATCTTCTTCACTGTGCCGCGGATTCGTATTTGCCGCCCCACTATTGACCAATAAAAACATAATGAAACGTTCGGATTGTGTCGAAGCTGCTCACCCTTTTTGCTAAGAGAACTTGTAGCAAAGTACCAACCCTCTTCATCAATGTCTTTTAATATCAGGACACGTGAATCAGGATAGCCTTGTTTATCTACCGTTGATAGCGTCATAGAATGGGGCTCATAGACATCGTTATCTATGGCAAATTGAAACCATTCCTCGAATAAACAATGAGGGTTGTTAGGGGTTTTCTCGATATCGAATGATGGAAACGGGCCACGCAGAGTCTTACTTTGCTTTATTTTATCCCTGATCAACTCGTTCAAAATACTTTCCACCTCATTCTTTACGAAATACGATGATATGCTGCAGTTGCATGTTATGCCACATATATCGAGTCGTTTTGCAAAATCACTATTGATAACCCAGCAGCTTCGCCAATCGTGCCAAGCCCCTAATACAATCACTTGTACGATCCTTGGCGGCCCTGCTAAATATCCGTCGATCGCTTCCCATGCCAGCCCGAGCCAAAGTGGATTCGGGGGATGCCACTTTTATTCACCTTCCCTTCGGTATGTTGTCCCCGCCGTACAAAGTACTGAAAACAACCCTACAGAAAGTCATGACTTTAAATATTTACAAAGCTTTGCAATACAAGTTTCGAAGATCTCGATCTCATGATCCGTTAACTGTGAGCTCAGCTCGCTATAGAATTGCAAGTGCATTTCCTCATGCGCACGAAAAGCACCCTTTCCCAAGTCGGTTAATGAGACGATCACACTTCTTGAATCATCCGGATTGGGCGTACGTTTTACAAGGCTTTTGTTCTCTAGACGAATAATAATTTGCGTTACTGCTCCCTTAGTAATATGAAGTCGATTGGCCAGTTCGCTCATCAACACCCCTTCATCCAAACCAATCGCGTCAATCGTATGAATTTCACTCGGAGTTAATGGGCCTGCTTCTCCAAAAGTATTCGGATGTTTTTCCAATCGCTGCAACTGCATAATAAGCTGACTCAGATTCTGGATACCCTTGCGTGAATATTTATTATTATTTTCCATGACTTTAGTTTAGTATATAAACTATATTCAGTCAACTTTGAGAGCCGTGTCATTCTGAATTACAATTCCAGTAAGATGCGTCCGCTCCTTACATCGTGTTTACCAGTCTATATGAAACATCCAGGTGACAATCCTGTGGAAATTGCAAGTCGATTCCAGCTATTAATCACATTAATCGCCATGATGATATGTACATACTCCTTTTCGCTAAAATGAGGAGCAAAGGCGTACAATATGATATTTGCAGTTCCATTTTGTATGTGCTAGACTGCTCTTATCCATTCTCTTGTCCTCCTTGATTTGATGGTGCGGTTGGCAGACCGGCTTCATCTTATTATGAAGTTCAAGGGTTTTTACTCATAGATATAAGCTTTTCTGAACCTCCAGTCGAACTGGGGTTTCCTTAAACAAAAAAAATCATTAGAAATGATTTCTAATGAACATGAGCTTTTAAGTTGGTACCGGTGAGAGGACTCGAACCTCCACGGGTCTCCCCATTCGATTTTGAGTCGAACGCGTCTGCCATTCCGCCACACCGGCATACCATACAATATTTAATTAAAAAGTGGCACGCCCTGAGAGATTCGAACTCCCGACCTTTTGATTCGTAGTCAAACGCTCTATCCAGCTGAGCTAAGGGCGCATATTATGGAGCGGACGACGGGAATCGAACCCGCGACCCTCGCCTTGGCAAGGCGATGCTCTACCGCTGAGCCACGTCCGCATATCTGTGGTGCGCGTGGAGGGACTTGAACCCCCACATCCGAAGACGCTAGATCCTAAGTCTAGTGCGTCTGCCAATTCCGCCACACGCGCGTTTTAAAAAAAGTGAGCCATGAAGGACTCGAACCTTCGACACCCTGATTAAAAGTCAGGTGCTCTACCAACTGAGCTAATGGCTCAAAGTAATAAACAAGCTAATGCTCCGACGAACCCTTAACGGATTCTTATCCCTTGTTCAGAGATGTAATGGCGGAGCCGACGGGATTCGAACCCGCGGTCTCCTGCGTGACAGGCAGGCATGTTAGGCCTCTACACCACGGCTCCACACTAGGTAAAGATTTGGTCCTCTTAGAGTATTCAGATGCCACAAAGTCATCTATACTTTTGAGGTTAATTGCGGGGACAGGATTTGAACCTGCGACCTTCGGGTTATGAGCCCGACGAGCTACCGAGCTGCTCCACCCCGCGTCAGTAAAAACAATATATGGTGGAGGCTAACGGGATCGAACCGCTGACCCTCTGCTTGTAAGGCAGATGCTCTCCCAGCTGAGCTAAGCCTCCATATGTAATAGGCTTCCCATACTCCACTAAGCTTATTAAACTAACGAAGCTTAAGCTCCGACGAACCCCCAAGGGATTCTCACCCTACCGAAGCTTATTAATGAAAGTGGTGACCCGTAGGGGATACTCTCACTTCGTTCGAGACTGCGATGTACTCCTACCGAAGTTTATGCTCCGACGAACCCCCAAGGGCTTCTCACCCTACTGAAGCTTATTAATGAAAGTGGTGACCCGTAGGGGATTCGAACCCCTGTTACCTCCGTGAAAGGGAGGTGTCTTAACCCCTTGACCAACGGGCCCCAATAAAAATCCAAGCTTGTAAGCTCGGATTTATTTTAAGAAAATGGCTCCCCGAACAGGACTCGAACCTGTGACAACTCGATTAACAGTCGAGTGCTCTACCGACTGAGCTATCAGGGAACATCCGCTTGGCGACGTCCTACTCTCCCAGGACCCTGCGGTCCAAGTACCATCGGCGCTGGAGGGCTTAACGGTCGTGTTCGAGATGGGTACGTGTGGAACCCCTCCGCCATTGCCACCAAAC
>NZ_KB907271.1 GCF_000381905.1 Paenibacillus fonticola DSM 21315
AAGGCACTTGACAAGCTCACGCCGGAGCACGAGGCCCGGGAGCAAACGAAGGTTCGGGAGAGAATATGCGTGATTCGTTTGCACTAGGTTTGCCAAGAACTGAACGTGCGTTTCTAGCTTGCAAAAGCTCTCCTTGACGAAGGCATAACATGTGGTACCCAACCCACGGATAGCAGCGTGCCGACCGTCGCCCGCATTTTTGCTCTCGCGCCACGTGCTCAGGCAGAAAAAATAGAGGGTTTGACAAAAACGTTCATAGCAACGAATCTCAGACACTCTATTTGCGGTTTTTCCTCTGTTTGAAGCAGTAAAGACTGAAATAACGTTGCCCAGCTTCGTTACATTTTGAGAAGGGTTATTTTTACACAGATAGCGATCATCAGCTTCGTTATAAAATTTCGTTCACGTTCTGAGTCACATTTTCGATCTAAGCCCTGGGAAAGGAACAGTCTTGGATAAGAGCTATAGCTTAGCTTACACAAAGTGGATGTGCAAATACCACATTGAAGATCCGTTATGCAGCAACAAGAGCAAAAAGAAATAAACCAGTTTAACAGGTAAGTGAAAGCGACAAATAACACTGAGCCTGATCAGATTTGTGGTCAGGCTAGCATTTTTAGGCGCAGTTTGGCAACAGGGGGTTATACCCCAACAGCAAACCACCCGCCCAACGGGTGGTCATGATTCCGTTCGATATAGAGATACAGAGATATGGGGATATGGAGATTTCGATATGGAGAAATGGAGATAGGGAGAAAATTTAGCTCCCGAAAACGAGCTTTTCGATTTGCTTCAGCACCTGGCGAAGACTGTGCTCCTTTTCCATGAATCCGATCAGTGAGCGGATCAATACCGGCTTGTGCTGCTCCGCCTGCAGGGCTTCCTGGAGCAGTTCGGCGGCTTCCTGCAGCTCGGCTTTTTTGAAATTTGTAATCTGCAGCTCCGGAATGGTGGTCATAAGATCATTGAGAAGGTCAGGCAGTCTGCGGCGGGTACAGAGAGACTCTCCCTGGAGTGCTGATTGCATGTACGTATCCATATCTTCTTTTTTGAGCAGCGGAGGTCTGCTGGCCGCCTGTGTATTCGTAGCCATATCTTCCATGCAATGAACGATAAATTCTGCCACGTCGCGAAGCAGCAGCAATCTATTTTCGAATACCATCAAGAAGATGATTTCGCGAATGATCCCGTTGTAAATGAAGACAAGATCCCAGACGTTGGGTCGGACTCCTTCACCAAAAACCCGAATGAGGCTCTCGATGTTGCTTTTGAGCAGGATCGCTCTCATTTGATATAAAAATGGAGCGACCTTGCCATCAGGCGTCGAGAATTTCTTCATTTCCTGCATCATGTAATTGTTATTCAAGAAAAATTCGCATTGGCACTCCGTTTCGCGGATAAAAATTTCCTTCGAGGACAGCGATTTGTCGCTTTGGATTTGCTCCTTCCGCTCAATCATGCTTTCTTGCTGCGATATTAAAATTTCAATCAGGATGTCTTCCTTCGAGCTGAAAAAATTATACAAGGAGCCTTTGGCTACGCCGCAGTCGTCGGCAATGTTCTGGATCGAGGTAGCAAGATAGCCTTTCTCTAAAAAGAAACGCATGGCCGAATCCAAAATTTTCTGCTTGGTTACACTCAAAACCCTCACTCTTTTCTCTAAAAAATGTTTGACATTGCTTCAAATTTAAGTAGAATTATTGTATTCAATGACCAGCTGGTTTTTTTAAAAACCATGTAGTCATGAGGAGTTATTTTGTTTTCCGTATATATCCTAACATATATTTAGGGAAACCATTACAGAGAGAAATGGAGAGAAAACAAACCCATGTCCAAAGACGCCGTCAATGAACCGGCAGAGTTCTCAATTAAGTCGTTAATAGCGCCTCTGCTGGCTGTTATTCTAGGAATGATCATGGTTATTCTCGATAGTACAGTCATAAATGTAGCGATACCGAATTTGCAGGAATTTTTCGACACCTCGCTAAAGGCCATCCAATGGACGATTACAGGGTATACTCTGGCGTTGTCCGCCGTTATTCCGCTAGCGGGCTGGATGACGGATAAGTTTGGGGCGAAGAAGGTATTCCTCATTACGATTACGTTGTTTACGCTAGGCTCAGTGCTGTGCTCCTTGGCTCAGACGTCCGAGCAGCTCGTCGTTTTTCGGGTTATTCAAGGACTAGGCGGGGGGATGGTTGCCCCGATCGGCATGGCGATGGTGTTCAAGCTGGCTCCACCCGACAAGAGAGGGGCTGTTATGGGAATGCTGGGTATTCCGATGCTGCTTGCGCCAGCTTCGGGACCGATTTTATCGGGCTGGTTAATAAAGATCGCTTCTTGGCATTGGATTTTCCTGATTAACCTGCCGATTGGCATCGCCGCGATTATTGTCGGCATAAAATTCCTGCCCAAGTTTGAGAGCAAGAAGGTTCCAGGACTGGACATCCTTGGAATGATCCTGGCACCGATTGCGTTTGCCACGCTGGCTTTTGGTGTAAATGAAGGGGGAACGGACTGGTCTTCCCCGGTGACGTTAACGGCACTTCTTGTCGGAGGCATTGCGCTCATTATTTTCATCATCGTAGAATTGAATAAGAAGGAACCGCTGCTCGAGCTGCGTGTCTTCGGGTCTTCTGATTTTACCAGGGGTGTGCTTTTGTCCTGGATTGTGCAGGTCGCGCTGTTCGGAGCGATTTTGATGGTCCCGCTCTATTTGCAGAACGTAAGGGGATTTACGCCGCTGCAGAGCGGGTTCACGACGCTGGCCCAGGCGCTGGCTTCGATGATCATGATGCCGATTGGCGGAAGATTGTTTGATAAATGGGGTGCGCGTCCGCTCGCCATGACTGGCCTTACTTTGATTACCACGGCGCTGTTCCTGCTCTCGCAAATCAAGGTGGATACCTCGTTGATCATGGTTGTAGTGCCACTTATCCTCATGGGGGCAGGCATGGGCATGACGATGATGCCGCTGAATACGCATATTCTTAATTCGGCGCCGCGCAGACTCGTGAATCGGGTAACACCGTTAACCTCGGCGACGCAGCAGGTCGTTACTTCCTTTGCTATCGCCGGCTTGACGGGCTATTTAACATCTAAAATAACGACGCATATGACTGCTCCAGATACAGCCGGAGATGTCATGGCGAGCTCGACATTAGCCTTTGGCGATACTTTCTTTGTGACGGCATGCATTGCGGTCTCCGGGCTGCTTCTCAGCATTCTGCTGCGCAAGCCGCGGAACAAACCGGAAGATGCAGTAACCGAGAATGAGACGATGCCGGATGCCAAAGCGATGATTTCACATTAAGCAACACTATGCAACACTAGGCAATAATCGAACTATCGGCCCTCAAACTTTCTATCTCATAGAAGGTTTGAGGGCTTTTCTTTTTTTCGGCCCGTGTTATTTTGACATTGTTCACAAGTGAATCGGCTATTAAACTACTCCAGCCCGCTTCTGATATGTTATCATGAGGGAAGTATGAATGTTGACGCTAAAACAGCACTTGTAAGAACGAATATCTCTGGAGAATGGATGGAGTATACATATGAAGTATCGCAATTTGGAAGAATGCGTCGTTGATTTGGAAAGGCACGGACATTTGGTCCGTATTCGCGAGGAAGTAGACCCTTATTTGGAAATGGCCGCGATTCATTTGCGCGTCTATGAAGCAGGTGGGCCGGCACTATTATTTGAGAACGTCAAGGGCACGAAGTACCGGGCTGTCTCTAATCTTTTCGGAACGATCGAGCGGAGCAAATTCATTTTCCGCAACACGTGGCAGGCCGCAGAGAACGTCATCGCTTTGCGCAATGATCCAATAAAAGCTTTGAAAAAGCCGTTTCAAAGCATGAGCTCAGGCTTGGCCGCGCTTACGGCGCTGCCGTCCAAGAAGCCAGGCGGCCTGCCGTCCGGCATGCAGGAGATACAAATTTCGGATCTGCCGCAAATTCATCACTGGCCGATGGACGGGGGCGCGTTCATTACGCTGCCGCAGGTATATACAGAAGATCCGGACAAGCCGGGCATCATGAATTCCAATCTGGGCATGTACCGCGTGCAGCTTAGCGGCAACGACTATGAGATCAACAAGGAAGTCGGCATGCATTATCAAATCCACCGCGGCATCGGCATTCACCAAGACAAAGCGAATAAGCACGGGATACCGCTGAAGGTAAGCTGTTTTGTCGGCGGGCATCCGGCGCATTCTCTAGCCGCCGTCATGCCGCTGCCGGAGGGGATGAGCGAGCTGACGATTGCGGGAATGCTCTCCGGGCGGCGTTTTCGCTACGGTTATGTCGACGGCTATTGTATCAGCCATGACGCGGATTTCGTCATTACGGGCGAAATCCATCCCGGAGAGACGAAGCCGGAGGGACCTTTTGGCGATCATCTGGGCTACTACAGCCTAATTCACCCGTTCCCCGTCATGAAGGTACACAAAGTATACGCCAAGCCAAAAGCCATCTGGCCGTTTACAGTTGTCGGACGGCCTCCGCAGGAGGATACGGCGTTTGGCGAACTGATCCATGAGCTGACCGGCGATGCCGTTAAGCTGGAGGTTCCGGGCGTGAAGGAGGTACAGGCAGTTGACGCAGCGGGCGTGCATCCGCTCCTGTTCGCGATCGGCAGCGAGCGATATACGCCGTATCAGCAAGTGAAGCAGCCGGCCGAGCTGTTGACGATTGCCAATCATATTCTAGGAACGAACCAATTAAGCTTAGCGAAATATTTGTTTATTACCGCGGAAGAGAAGCAGCCGCTCAGCACATATCGCGAAATCGAATTCTTGAGCTATATCCTGGAGCGCATTGACCTTCACCGGGATATCCATTTTCATACGAATACGACGATCGATACATTGGATTATTCTGGCACGGGACTGAATACCGGGAGCAAGGTTGTTTTTGCAGCATACGGAGACAAGAAAAGGGAGCTGTGCACGGAAGTGCCGGACGGGCTGAAGGAAATTCGCGGCTACGAAAACGTCCGTTTCGTCATGCCGGGTATCGTCGCTATGCAGGGACCTGCATTCCGAGATTATACCAGCGTGAATCAGGAAATGAAGGAGCTTGCCAAGGCGATCGCGGCAAAAGGAGAATTCCCTTCCTGCCCAATGATTATTCTATGCGACGACAGCGAGTTTCTGAGCGCATCCCTGAGCAATTTCATGTGGGTGACCTTCACGCGCAGCAATCCGTCTCATGATATATATGGAGTAAACAGCTACTACGACAACAAGCATTGGGCTTGTGACAACGTCATTATCGATGCCCGCAGCAAGCCACATCAAGCGCCGCCGCTTATTCCCGACCCGTCGGTGGAGAAAAATATTGATCGCTTGTTTGTTAAAGGAGCGAGCCTTGGCGAAATAAAGATAGGATAGATTTCAGGTTGTTAATGAGCTCCCGTCTCTTTAGAGACGAGAGCTGTTTTTTGTTATGAAAGATAGGATTATATAAGATGAACTAAGAAACAACATTGTTTCAACTAATAAAGTCATGAATCTATTCTTCAAAAATATTTGTTTGCCACCCTACTAATATCTAGTTCATAGTGTGAGGCGTGCATATGATACTAGTAAGCATCATTCATAGGGAGGAATAGAAAATGAGACTTTCCGAATTACAGCGTCCATATGATATGATTATGAGCCTTGGCTATAATTGCATGACAGCGTACCAGTTGAAGAGATTATCGCTCAGAAATTTTTCGGGCCCAATCGATTGGGTAATTATCCATGAAGCAAAAGATCTTATTCGTTTATTGGACCATCGTTTTCAGGGATATATGGAGCAACAGAATTTAAAGATACTAGGCACCCATAATGGATTTTTTTCGGTTCAGGACACGGAATACAAAGCGCATTCCTTTCATGATTTTCCGTGCTCTGGCGATAATCCGGCGATTACGAATTATTATGAATTTAAAGAGAAATTGGACAGACGCACCAGCCGCTTTATGAGCTTAGCTGCCCAAGCAGATTCGGCTTTGTTTGTTCGCGAGCGCTGCAGTTATGAGGATGCGGTACGTTTGAGAGACAGCCTATCTTCCTTGGTCAAAGGCAAGACACATCTATTAATTATCAACTATACGAGGGAAGGAAGACTTGTTGAGCATAATTGGATAGATGACGGCATTTGCAGCGTAGATGTGAATCTCGATGTCGATGATGAAATTTTTCGTGATTCGTATTGGAATGATGCCTTTCGCGGTATGTCATTAATTTGTAAATGATAGGGGATTTGCCCAAGCAAAAGGGATATTCGCCAAATACGATGAATTAACACGAAGGATGTGCTGCCGTGGAGCAAAGGATCAGGGAGATGATACAATTTGCCCAGACCAATAAACTTTATAACCGTTGAAAGCGAAAGCTATACCCGTATCATCACAAGTATCGTAGAGCCGATTCGAAAATACCTGCCGGACAGTTTGATTTCGGATCGCCGGGGGTTGAAGGACGCGGTAAACGTTCATTTTTTTAACGAAGAGGAATATAGGAATGAGGTTGCCCACACTGGCATTAATGTCAGTATGTTTCATGGGATTGCAGATAAACAGATCCGTACAGGGGAACAAGTCGATTTTCATGATTATGTGTTTGTTCCGGGTCCGCTATGGGTAAACAAACTGGTGCGTGACGGAGTGGCTAGGAGCAAATTGTTTATAGTAGGTTATCCTAAGCTAGATATTTTGTTTACTACCCAGCCACCAGCCGAATCAACCAAGAAAGCCGTGTTGTATGCACCAACCCATTCTAAATCCTGTTCCTCCTATCCTGCATTCAAGGAATTTCTTAACCGCTTTCCTCCACATATTCATTTTGGTGTTTCTTTGCATCCCTATGATCAGGTTAATCCTAAAACAACCATGGAAGAGCTTCTGTCAGCTGATGTAGTTATTTCGGACACCAGCAGCATTGTTTATGAAGCCTGGGCCTTGGGAAAACCCGTCATCTTTCCTGATTGGCTTGTCAAGGAGAAAGTCATGAGGGATTGGCCAAACTCCATTTCCGCCAAAATTTATAGCGAGAAAATCGGCTACCATGCGTATAACTTTGATCATATGGTTGAACTGATAGACCTTGCTTTGATAAAAGGATTAGACGGAAGAACCAAGCAATTCATGAGGCAGATTCTCCCTCAGCAGCTAAGAGGAAAATCCGGAGAAGTCACAGCAAAGATTCTTCAGAAAATAGCTATGCTATAAATCGATGCTGTAGGGGATGGTCCTAAACATTAAGAGGAGGATACCCATGAAGGTGATCATACTTGCTGCGGGAATGGGCTCAAGGTTAAAACCGTTAACGAATCATATGCCGAAGACAATGATTACGGTAGGCAATCAAACGATGATCGAAAATATCATTCAGGGGCTAGTGGACCTTCAGCTCTCGGTAATGGCGATTATAACGGGTTACCAGCACGAAGTACTTGAGCGTTTTTTGAGGCGAAGATTTCCTAAAGTGCGGCTGCAGTTTATATATAATGATCAGTATTCAGTAAAAGACAACATTTATTCTTTTTCATTAGCGGAGGAATACGTCGGCAATGAAGAGATGTTGTGTATATGCTCGGATATATATTGTGAGCCAAAACTGCTGCTAAGAGCGGTTCAAGCGCCGTTCGATATTCTCATGGTGGATGATAAGAAAGAAATTCCTAGTGGAGCAATGAAGGTTAGCGTGGATCGTAACGGATTTATCACTAAAATCAGCAAGAAGCTCATGGTAGAAGAAAGCATGGGGGAAATCGTCGGTATTTCCAAAATATCGGCTTCCAATACGGCTTTCATTTTCGAGCGGGTCGCGACCTTTTTAGACAGAGGGATTGTAAACGTCTGGTGGCCTTATGCTATAAATGACGTCCTGGATCAAATCAAACTGCGTCCATGGTCTACAGATGGCATAGGCTGGGTAAATGTGAATACCTTCGATGATTTGAATGAGGCCATGAATATTGCTATCTATTAGGAAGAGAGCAGATGCTATATCGGTCTCTTTTTTTTGCCATCTTTTTAGTAGCAATCTGTACAGTTGTTGCTTTAATATGGTTGGAGGAACATGCATTTAGACAGGGGGGAAGTAAAGGATGGCTGAGCCGTTAAAATTAGTGTATAACGAGGAGTTTCTAAGCGGTTTCGCCGAAAAGGTGAAGCGAGTCTATAGCCCGTTTGAGGGATCTTCATTTATCGCGGATGTACTGTCTGAGCCATGGGATGAGCTAGAACTAAAAGCCAGAATACGAAAAATCAGCTCTACACTAGGACGGCATCTTCCTGGCAATTATGGAGAGGCGCTTAACGTACTGTATAAAATTGATGAGGAGTGCGTAGGGTTTCCGTATTTGTTCTTTCCCGACTTTATAGAGGTATATGGTCAGGCGGGGGAGCATTGGGAGCTCTCTATGCAAGCATTGGAACGGTTTACTTCGAAGTCGTCCGCTGAATTTGCAGTTCGCGTATTTTTGCTGCGCGAGCCCGAACGAATGTTGCGGCAAATGATGGCGTGGGCCAAACATCCCGACGAGCACGTACGCCGTCTTGCCAGCGAAGGCTGCCGGCCTCGTTTGCCGTGGGGACAAGCCTTGCCGATGTTTAAGCGTGACCCTGGCCCGATGCTTCCTTTGCTGGAGAAGTTGAAGGCCGATCCTTCATTATATGTGCGTAAAAGTGTTGCCAACAATTTGAATGATATAGCCAAGGATCATCCTTCGGTCGTTATCCAGCTGGCTCGGGAGTGGCTGGGAGACAATCCGGATACCGATTGGATCGTACGTCATGCTTGCCGCACCTTGATTCGTAAAGCGGATCCAGAAGTGATGAAGTTATTTGGTTATACGGAATCGGTGGATATAGCAGAGCTAATCACTACTGCTGCTTTGTCCATAAACGAAAATATATTGTGTATCGGCGAGGGGAGTGAGCTAAGTTACGACATTCAATTTCGTGAAGGTGAGCCAGTGCGAGCACGTGTCGAATACGGAATCGACTTTGTCAAGGCGAAGGGACAGACTTCACGCAAACTGTTCCGTTTGGTCGACAGAACCTTTCCTGGGGGAAGCCATCTAACAGGCACTAGAAAACATAGTTGGAAGGATTTAACGACCCGCCGGCATTATCCTGGGGAGCATCGAATTATACTGCTGGTAAATGGACACGAGGTTGCTTCTACGAACGTCAAGCTGGTATCAGAATAGCAGAAGGATACAATAGCCGAACGAAATTGAGCGAACCCTGTTGCTTTAGTTTTTCTGAAGTGGCGGGGTTTTTATTTTGTTCATTTTTCATGGAAAGGAGTGAGAGCAAGCCCCTAGGTCTTATTTTAGAAAAATGGGGTGTAAAAAATGATGGGGAGCTTAAAAATGTGAAAGTACACGGCATAATAAAAAGCTAAATAGTTGCAAATTTAATAGTTTGCAAGTAACATTTCTATAAAACACCAAATTACGATAAATATGCCATGCATGATAATATGTTTCGGTGTTACGGCTAAGCAGTATATTCTCAACTATGCAATAGAAATAGAAAGGAGTGCGTTGGCGAATGGATAAACATAAGCTGCGAAAAATCGCCACCAATATAATTTCCGTTCCTGAGCATTACCGGCTTGTGATGGAGGACAGCATTCCCCAAGGGAATGAGCAGGACCGCTGTTTTATTTGGGAAGATCCCGGGCAAAGTGACGATAAAATTGAAATCTCACTGGATCTGGGTAACGGAGAGCTTACAGCAATTGGTATCGATTACGCAGCAGCAGAAACGGAAGAGACGGCAAGTTCGGGTTTAATGGTAGAATGGGAGGAGACGGCAAGGCGGGGTTTGATCGCTGAAGCGGAAGCGGCTGCAGATGCTTTTGTAGCCAAGCATGCGCCGGATCCTGCTGAATATACGTGGAAATCTGTAATCGGGAAGTGTGGAAAGTTCGAGATTACATACTGCAGGGAAGCAAGCGGGCTGCCGCTCCCCGGTACGGGCTGCAAGCTGATTGTGGACGGGGCGGGGAACGTTATCGGGTATCGATTGAAAGAGCGCAGCTCCCGTAAGGTCAGCGAGCCGAAATGGCCTGCGGCGATTAAAGATAAAGAAGCTGTGCGGCAGCAAATCATAGAACAATGTCAATTGAGGCTATCGATTGTTTGTTTACATTCATCCCTGTATGAATTTGCTAGCTCTGATGTTGAACAGGACTACAGACTTGTGTACGAGCCAATCACGAGTCAGCGCTGGATAGATGCGGTTACGGGCCATGATTTGTATGAACCCGAGCATTACGTTATGCCTCCAAGCCATCCTATTGTTCCTTCGGAATCCGATTTTAATGAAATTGGGGTTGAAGATGACGTTGCGTTAAATTCCGTGAAGCCATCATGGGAACAGTTGGCGGGCGTACAGTTAGAGCATTACGAGCTCGTTAAGGAGTCGGATGATGGCGAGCGTGTGAAGTATTTGTATCAGCTGCAAAAGCAGGAGGAAGAACAGCTAGAAAGCGATGAGTTATCCGTTGATGCTTATATGAGGCGAAAATGGGGCGATTCGCTGCAAGCCTTCAAGCCATCTTCAATCATCGTTCAAGTAGAAAAAGCGACGGATCGTCTGGCAGGATTTCATCGGATGGACAGTACGAAAGAAGGCCAGCCTGCTCTTAGCAGGGAGCAATGCTGGAAGCGGGCGGAGCGGTTTTTAAACCGTGTATTTCCGGATTATAGAGCATATTTTCAACTCGAAGTCGACCAGAAGCAAGGAGAAAAGGAACTGCGGGAGCGTGAATTTTTCTATTTGCCTGTTTATATTGCCGGAATTCCGGTGAGCCATGAGCGGGCGATGATTAGTGTTAGTACGGTGTCAGGCGAAATATGTTCTTACATGGGCGTTTCCTATGAAATGATTCAGCAGTTAGCCAGTCGTCAATTTCAGCCGCTGATTTCGCCGGATGCCGCTTTAGCCCGCTATATTGAACAGTTGAAGTTGAAGCTTAAATGGCACCTGGATGATTCTGATCCAGAGGCACCAAGATTTCGCCTGTTGTATGAGCCTGCGGCCCACATTACGGACGAGCAGGGAGAGGAAAAGCCATTGCGTTTTATCGATGCGGTAACAGGCGAATGGATCTGGGGGAAGTAGCGATTAGTAGAGGGTAGGGGATTTGAGCAGATTGAGCAGATTGATGATCAGTTAATTTGGGGGATCACGGCTGGGCTAAGTCGGCAGACGCAGGAAATCCCGGGCTTTGCGTCAGCAGTGATCCAGGCAGTCCAATCCGGTACCCTTTGACAAGCGTAACTCCATTGGACGTGTCTGTTTCATAAGCACGCACAAAGCCGAGCCTTTCATACAGCTTCACAGCGGAGGACATCATGTCGGAGGTGTGAAGGTGGAGTGCTTCCGCTCCTAACAGGAACGATCTGCGGGCCGCTTCTTGAATAAGAAGCGTGGCTACCCCGCGCCCGCGGGTGGATGGCGATACGGCAAGCAGCCGCATAATCGGGGAGTGGATCCCCAATTCCGGCTTGCCGTAAGCTGCCGCCGAAGAAAGAAATAGTTGAACACTGCCGACGATTTCACCCTTGTATTCAGCCACGATGCGGGCATAAGGAGCGTTGCCGTATACCGAATTTCGTATCGAATCCCGGTACTCCTCCCACCGGGCCTGCGGCAGTTCAGGGGCATACTGCTCATATGCTTCGAGCATGACCTTCGCAACTTCCTCTCGTTCCCATTCCTGTGCATCTCGTATGATCACTTCTTCTGTGGAATTCATTTCAACCCCTCCTTGGTTTACACTCGATCGTAGTGAATGTATGAATGCCTAACGTAAAGTGAAATCAGTATACCAGCCAATTCAAACTAAACATATATGAATTTAATTATTTAAATATGAAAATTAAAATAATTTATAACGATTGACAATACAATTCAGGCTGCATAGTATTAAAATAATTTATGTCTAATTGCTGACATAAAACCATCTATATTTATTGGAATAGTAAGTTTATTGCTCGTGGGGGTGTTACTTTGAACATCGATAACATTGAGGCTTTTGTCTACATTAACCACTACGGAAGCTTTAACAAAGCAGCCGACGTTCTTTTTCTATCACAGCCAACTGTGTCAGCCCGCATCCAGTCGCTTGAGCGCGAGCTCGATTGCCGGTTGTTTGACCGTCTGGGCAAACAGGTTGTTTTGACGGACAAGGGCAGGCAGTTTCTTCCCTATGCTCAGCAAATTCTCCAAACCTATCAAAAAGGGAAGCACCTGCTTCAAACGAAACGAGCGATTTCCCACGAACTGCGAATTGGCAGCACCGTCATAGTATCCAATTATTTGATCCCCCGGCTTCTTATGTTGCTCACTCATCGCTTTCCGGATGTCAAGTTCAAGCTGGTTACAGCCCCGACCAATGAACTGGCCAACATGCTGGCGGCCAAAGAGATTGATCTTGCTTTCGTCCGCAAGCTGATGAACCCTGCCTTTCAATCTTATCCTTTCTTTGAAGACCCCATCCGTCTGTATGTGTATGAAGATCACCCGCTGGCTCTTACCGGCAGAGCATCGATTCGCGATATCCGGCGCGAGAGACTTGTATTTTTCGAGTGCGGTTCACTGGATTGGCTGCGGATACACCGGGTGTTTGAGAGTCTGGAACAGCCGCCAAACATTGTGTTCCAGGTTGATAATGCCGAAATTGCCAAGAAGCTAGTGCTGGGGAAGGCAGGAATTTGTTTTCTTCCGGAGTTATGCGCTAAGCAGGAGGCGGAAGAAGGCCGTTTGATTCCAGTGGATATTATCGAAACAGCCGGCGTTTCCCTGCAAACAAATTTGATCTCCCTTGCGGGGGAACATCATGAGTTGTTACAGTCTCTGCTGGAATTGGGCAGACAATGATCCGATTGATGAATTGCATAAATGTATAGAAAAACTCTATTAGACGCGTTTGAATAAACGCGGTAAAGTAATTGACAATATAATCCTCACTAAACACATGGGAATTATACAATTGGCAAAAAAGCGGAGAGCGAAGGGGTGGAGGTCATGAAAAAAATAAGGCTATTGGCAATTTTAATTGTTTTGGCAGTGGGGATTTCCGGATGCCAAGCAGGCACGAAGTCCGAGGTGGCAGTAACCGGCAATTCGGCCGGATCCGCCGAAGCAAAGATCAACAAAGTGGTGGTGGGTACAGGCACGGGTTTCCCGAAAGTATGCTTTGTAGATGAAAACGGAAAGTTGACGGGTTTTGATGTCGAGCTCGTTCGGGAAATTGACAACCGTTTGCCAGAGTATGAGTTTGACATCCAGACCCAGGAGTTTTCCAATCTCCTGCTTAGCCTGGAGACGAAGAAGATCGACTTCATCGCTCACCAGATGGAGAAAAATCCGGAAAGAACGGAGAAATACCTGTTTAACAAAGAGCCATATGCTCACTGGAGAAATAAAATCATCGTTGCCAAAGACAACGATAAGATTCATTCCCTGGATGACTTAAAGGGGAAAAAGGTGCTGACTGGTGCAACCAGTGCGGAGGCGCAAATATTGGAAAACTACAACAAGGAAAATAACAATGCAATTGAAATTGTTTATCAAAGCGGTACGGCGAACGATACAGTACATCAGATTACGACCGGCCGGGTAGACGCAACGCTTGGCGCAGATTTTTCTTTACCGCTCATTGACCCGCAGGGCAAGCTGAAAACAACCGGCGAGGACTTGTCGGAGGCCGATATTCTGTTCGTCTTCCGCAAGAACGACCCGGAGGAGCAGAAGCTTGCCGATGCGATAGATGCCGTCATTAAGGAACTGAAAGCGGACGGTACGCTCGGTAAGCTGAGCAAGGAATGGCTTGGCTCGGATTTTACGTCGGACCGTTGAGGTCATATATCTTTGCTTGATTAAATCAGGAGGGGAGATGAAAATCCATGGGGGCACCGTTTGATTTTACTTTTGTGCTTGACTTTTTTCCAAAGCTGGCGTCAACGCTTGGCGTTACCCTGTTCATCGTAGCTGGCTCGCTGCTGGTGGGGATGATCGTCGGAATTGTTATCGCCCTTCCCCGCTTATATCGGATACCGGTGTTAAGCACATGCTCAAAAGTTTATGTTTCGTTTTTCAGAGGAACTCCGATTTTGATTCAACTGTTTTTATTTTATTACGGTTTGCCGGAAATTTTGCAGCTGGTTCAGCTTGATCTGTCCAAAGCGCATGTCCTGGTGTTCGTCATTTTGACCTACGGGCTGCATACCGGCGCCTTTATGTCCGAGATAATCCGTGCGTCGGTGACCGCTGTGGACCGGGGGCAGGTAGAAGCTGCCTATGCCTTAGGGATGAAGGGGCATCAAGCTTTTATCCTCATTGTGGCCCCCCAGGCTTTGGGTGTGGCTGTTCCGGTATTCGCCAATACGGTCATCGCCTTGCTGAAGGATACCTCGCTTGCATTTACCATCGGAGTGATGGAAATGACGGGTAAAGCGCAGACGCTCGGTTCGATTACACAGCATTTTATTGAGGCTTATATCGCCCTCGCTGTCATTTATCTCTGCATCAGCATTACTCTGCAGAAGCTGCTGCAGCTTGCGGAGCTGCGCCTGTTGAAGCATGAGCTTCCGGACAGCAGAGATGATAGAGGCAGTAGAGACAGCGGAGACACCGAAGACAATACGGCGAGAAAGACTTTTCGGATACAGAAAAAACGGATCTATACACGGACAGCGGGAAGTATGAGAACGGAAAAAGGAGGCGCAAAGCTGTGAAAATCGATCCCTCATTTATATGGTTGGCGTTTGTGCAACTGCTCGCTGTCATTCCTACGACACTGATGATTACCGCCGTATCCGTGACGGCTGGATTTGTGATCGGCCTTGCAGCGGCAATCGTCCGCATATATAATATCCCGCTGCTAAGCCAGCTCGCCTCCGCCTATGTAACCTTTATCCGCGGCACGCCAATGCTTACGCATTTGCTGTTGATCTATTTCAGCTTGCCGGTGCTGGTGGATGCTATATGTGCCCAATTTGGCTGGGGTTTTAAATCATCCTCTATTCCGATGATCGGCTTTGCCTTTATTTCATTTTCGATTACCGCCGGAGCCTATATGTCGGAAGTGATCCGCTCTGGCCTGCTGGCCGTCAGCCGCGGACAGTTGGAGGCCGCCTACTCAGTAGGGATGACAACACCGCAGGGGCTGCGGAGGATCGTCTTTCCCCAGGCCTTGGCCGCCAGCCTGCCCAATCTGTCCAATTCAGTCATCGGCATGCTGCATGGTTCTACGCTGGCGTTTACTGTATCCGTCGTCGACATTAATGCCAAAGCGCAAATCGTTGCTGCGACGAACTGGAAGTTTTTCGAAGCCTATTTGGCAGCTGCGGCTATTTTCTGGGGACTTACTTTCCTGATCGAAAAGTTGACGGCACTGCTTGAGAAACGGATCAATCTGTACAATCGGGGTGGGGTTGCATGATTAAGCTGACGAATATTTCGAAATCATTCGGCCGCAATCAGGTATTGAAATCGATCAATCTGACTGTGGAAAAAGGCCAGGTCGTCGTAATCCTTGGACCGAGCGGCTCCGGGAAAACAACGCTGCTGCGCTGCGTGAACTATTTGGAGAAGCCAAACGACGGTGAAATAATGATTGGGGATTACAGTCTCAAATGCAAGCATGCGGCTAAGAAAGATATTCATGCTCTGCGCGAGAAGTCCGCTATGGTGTTTCAGCAGTACAATTTGTTCAAGCATAAGACGGCTCTGGAAAATGTGATGGAAGGTCTGGTCATCGTGAAGAAATTGCCGCGGGAGGAGGCGAGAGCGAGAAGCGTCGCCCTGCTTAAGAAGGTAGGGCTAGCTGGTAAGCTTGATGCCTATCCGAGCCAGCTCTCGGGCGGACAGCAGCAGCGGGTGGGCATCGCCCGGGCGCTTGCCCTGGAGCCGGAGGTAATTCTGTTTGATGAACCGACATCCGCTTTGGACCCGGAGCTTGTAGGCGAGGTGCTGGCGGTCATTCGCAAAATCGCTAAAGAAGGCATTACGATGATCGTGGTGACCCATGAAATGAGCTTTGCTCGCGATGTAGCCAACCATGCCGTATTTATGGACGGGGGCATTATCGTGGAGGAAGGCCCTCCGGCCGAGCTGTTCAATCGCCCTCGCGAGGAGCGAACGAGACAATTTTTGAAACGGATTACACCTGAGCTTAACTATCATATTTAGGAGGCAAATGCATGAGGATTACGATAAGCGTTTTGGATCAAAGCCCTATTTATCCAGGGGAGACCGCCACGGAAGCACTGGCACACACCGTACTGCTCGCTCAAAAAGCGGAGGAGCTTGGATTCCGCCGATTTTGGGTATCGGAGCACCATGATTCAGACCATGTGGCAGGCTCCTCTCCCGAAGTTCTGATCTCCCATCTGCTGGCCAAAACAAAATCGATCCGAATCGGCTCCGGAGGTGTTATGCTCCAGCATTACAGCCCGTATAAGGTGGCGGAAAATTTCAATGTTCTGGCTTCCCTTGCCCCGGGACGAGTAGATTTAGGCATCGGCCGCGCTCCCGGAGGCTTGCCGCGGAGCACGCAGGCGCTGCGGCAGGGGGCGCTGGAGGACGCGATTTTGACGAATAAAATCGCCGAGCTTGGAAAATATGTGCAGGGCCCTCTGGACAACGACCATCCGCTCGCAGGCTTGCGTGCCACCCCGCTTCCGGAAATCGCTCCAGAGCTGTATGTGCTCGGAGCTAGCACGGCCAGTGCAGAGCTGGCAGCCGGATTCGGCCTGCCATATGTGTTCTCCCTGTTTATTAACGGCGATGAACAAGCGGCGCTGGAGGCAATTCGCATCTATCGTAGCCGTTTCGAACCGGCATCATATGCTGCTAAGCCGCAAGTTATTTTAGCGCTGTCGGTAGTCGCAGCCGATACTGTGCAAGAGGCAGAGGAGCTCGCAGGAGAGCATAAGCTGTTTAAAATCCATCTGGACAACGGCAAAACGCTGACCGTAAGTACGCTGGCCCAAGCGGAGGAATTCGGACGCCAGTCGGGCGGGCACTATGCGATTCAGGAGCAGGAGCCTTTAATTGTCAAGGGAACCAGGGAATCTGTACGCAGGAAGCTGCTGGAGCTTTATCAGGCAACCGGTGTGGAGGAGTATATCGTGACTAGCAATATTCAGCCCTTTGATAAGCGGATTCGCTCCTTCGAGCTGCTAAGTGAAGCATGGGCTGAAGCTGCAGCGGAGGTTTAAACAACGGAGAAGAACGCAGAAAGTAGCTGTCTATTAACCGGATAACGAATTACGGGAGGACAACGAAATGCCAAGCGAGGCTTTATTAACAGGAATAGCGATTGAACGAATGATTGACATCCGGCGTCAACTGCATCGGTATCCGGAGCTATCCAATGAGGAATATGAAACGACGCGCCGAATTCGCGGCTGGCTGGAAGAAGCTAGGGTGCGAGTAAAGGATTATCCGCTCGCCACCGGGCTGATCGCTGAAGTCGGAGGAATTCAGGAAGGCCCTGTGATTGCACTGCGCGCCGATATTGACGCCTTGCCGATTCAAGAGAAGAGCGGCCTGCCGTTTGCGTCTTTGAATCCCGGAAAAATGCATGCATGCGGACATGACTTTCATACCGCTGCATTGATTGGCGTAGCCTTTGCTTTGAAAAAGCAGGAGAGCCGGTTAAAAGGAACAGTCAGACTGATCTTTCAGCCAGCAGAGGAAAAAGCCAAAGGCGCGAAGCTGGTTATAGACAGCGGGGCGCTTGAAGGCGTCCAAGCCATCTTCGGCATGCACAACAAGCCCGATCTGCCCGTAGGGACGATCGGTATTAAGGAAGGTCCACTGATGGCCGCTGCCGACGGCTTCCTCGTTAAGGTGGAGGGAAAGGGATCGCACGCAGCGGTCCCGGAGGCTGGAAATGACCCGATTGTAACGGCTGCCCATCTCGTTACCGCGCTACAATCGGTGGTCAGCCGAAACGTCAGTTCACTAAGCAGCGCTGTAATCAGTGTAACGAAGCTGCATAGCGGGGAGTCTTGGAACGTCATTCCTGATCAAGCTCTGCTGGAAGGAACGATTCGTACGTTTGATGATGGCGTACGATTGCAGGTGCTTAAACGATTTGGCCAGGTAGTGGATGGCGTGGCGGCCGCATTCGGCACAACGGCTTCCATACGCTGGATTGAGGGTCCGCCGCCGGTCAATAATGATGCTGCACTGGCGAAGCTGGGGCTGGCTGCGGCAGCTGACACGGGCTATCAGGCTATCACGCCGAATCCTTCGCCGGCTGGAGAGGATTTTGCTGTATATCAGCGTGAAATTCCCGGGTTGTTCCTATTCATCGGGACTGCGGGGACGCAGGAGTGGCACCATCCGGCTTTCGACTTGGATGAGCGGGCGCTCCCGGTCAGCATCAGCTACTTCACGAGACTGGCTGAACTCGCGCTGGATTATTACAGCACAGGCGGAGGTGCATCCCTATAGCTGCTATTAAAAGCTATGATGTTGTCGTGGTCGGCGCCGGTTCGATGGGCATGAGCGCCGGCTATTATTTAGCCAGCAAGGGATTGCACACCTTGCTGATTGATGCCTTTGATCCCCCGCACAGCGAGGGCAGTCATCATGGAGAGCCCCGGCTTATCCGCCATGCTTATAGTGGTGATCCTGTATATACGAAGCTGGCTATAGGCGCACATGAGCTGTGGAACGAAGTAGAGCAATTGACCGGGGAGAGTCTGCTCGTTCAGTCCGGTGTGCTCAATCTTGCAGACAGCAATCTGTTCTCCTACAGGGAACGAATAGCGCAGGTAGAGGAGCTAGCTGTTCATACGGAATGGCTGGATGCTGCTGAAATTCGCTATCGGTGGCCAGGCCTGCACATACCGGACTGGTTTGCAGCGATGTATGAGCCTGCCGCTGGTTATCTGCACAGCGAACAGTGTGTTAAAGCGTATCGCAAGCTGGCTCTGGATAAAGGGGCGGAACTGTTAACGAATACTGCGGTGCAAAAAGTAAAGGCGCGAAAAGACAGCGTAACGGTCTATACGCACAATGAAGAATATCACGCCGGGGCCGCCATCCTGACTGCAGGGGCCTGGTTCAGCACATTGTCCCCGTTTGTCCAACTGCCCATCCGCGCGGTTCGCAAAACGGTGGGCTGGTTTGAAACGAGTTCTCCGGCCTTCGATTCCGGGCAATTTCCGGGTTTTACGCTAAACGCCCGGGAAGGCAGCTACTATGGATTTCCAAGCATAGGCGACAATGGTCTCAAAATCGGCCGTCACGACACGGGTACGAGCTGGCTTCCCGGCGAGCCGCTGGCTTCGTTTGGCAGTTATGCTGAAGATGAGGCGGATTTACGCCATGTGCTTGAAAAATACATGCCGGAAGCAGCAGGAAGGCTGAAGCGGGGAGCTGTCTGTAAATACGAAATTTCACCGGATGAGAACTTTATTATCGACCGGCACCCAGTGCACCCGCATGTTTGGGTTGCAGGGGGCTTTTCCGGTCATGGCTTTAAGTTTTCCAGTGTGGTCGGGAAGCTGCTGGCGGATCTGATCGCTGACGGGCAAACCTCTTATTCGATCCAGCCTTTTTCCCTGGCCCGCTTTAACGATCAATCTGACATAACCTAGTTTGGAATTGGAGGATAACGAATGAGCGAGGTCAATATTGAAGCCTTCTTGAATACGCATGGCCAGCTGCTGGCAGCAGTAGATGGCCTAAGCGAGGAGCAGGTGAAATGGAAGCAGGCACCTGAGATTTGGAGCGTGCAGGAGGTGGTGTCGCATCTGGTCGATCACAGCATCGTCATTTCGTTCCGAATCCGCGATATTGTTGCAGGGACGTCAGCCCGGCTCCCGGCGTTCGATTAGGATGCCTGGGTTAGCGGTCAATATGCCAATGCGGGAAATACGTCGGATGTTCTGGACATTTTCCACGCGCTGCTTCAATATAACAGCTTGCTGCTTCGCCGGTTAAACAGTGGGGACCTGGCCAAGACCGGCATTAACTTTAGAGGAGAGGCCGTCAGCATCGCCGAAATCGTCGCTGGTTTTACCCGTCACGTTCAGCGGCATTTACGGCAAATTGAACGCATTAAACAAGCTGCCGCTCTAGTTTAGAGGGAAGCACAATCATCGCTATGTCTAATTAAATTGATCAATAAATTAGTCCAAAGGAGGATGGAATATGGCAAAGCAAAGACAGTTGAAGCTGGGTGCGCTTCTGCATGGCGTCGGAGGAGGAACATCGATGTGGCGGCATCCTGACGTCCTGCCGGATGCCAGCGTAAATATTGAAGTGTATAAGCATTGGGTTCGGAAAGCGGAAGAGGGCAAGCTGGATTTGATTTTTATCGCGGACGGCTTGTACATTAATGAAAAATCGATTCCTCACTTTTTAAACCGTTTTGAACCGATCACGATTTTGAGCGCTCTGGCTGGGGTCAGTAAAAATATCGGCCTTGTGGGCACATTGTCTACTTCTTACAGCGAGCCCTTCACCGTCGCCCGCCAGTTTGCCTCATTGGACATGATCAGCGGGGGACGGGCAGGATGGAACGTCGTAACCTCCCCGCTGGAAGGTTCTGCGCTGAATTATAGCAGGAAGGAGCACCCGGAACATGATAAACGCTACCGGATCGCGGCCGAATATCTCGAAGTTACCCGTGGTCTTTGGGATTCATGGGAGGATGACGCCTTTGTACGGAACAAGGAAAGCGGGGTATTTTTCGATTCCGGGAAAATGCATACACTGAATCACGAAGGCGAGTTTTTCTCGGTGAAAGGTCCGCTGAACATCGCCCGTTCCAAGCAGGGGCAGCCGGTCATTTTTCAGGCGGGTTCATCCGAGGTCGGCAGAAATTTTGCGGCAAAGCAAGCGGACGCCGTATTTACCGGCCATGAAACCTTGGAGGAAGCTGCGGCCTTCTATCGGGATGTGAAGTCCCGTGCCGTTTCGTTCGGGCGCAGTCCGGAGGAGGTGCTGATCTTCCCGGGAATCGGGCCGATTATCGGCAGCACTCCGGAGGAGGCAGAGCGCAAATATCAGGAGGTCGCCAGCCTGGTAACTATCGAAAATGCGCTGAATTATTTGGGCCGTTTTTTTGAACACCATGACTTTTCCCAATACCCGCTGGATGAGCCTTTTCCTGAGCTGGGGGATTTGGGGAAGAACAGCTTCCAAAGCGGAACCGACAAAATTAAGCAGGACGCCAGGGAGAAAGGGCTGACGCTCCGACAGGTGGCGCTTCAGTTGGCCACGCCGCGCGGGGGGTTCATCGGAATACCCGAACAGATCGCCGACCGAATTCAGACGTGGTTTGAATCGGAAGCCGCCGACGGTTTCATGATATCGGCCGCTGTGCCTAACGGACTGGAGGATTTTGTCGACCATGTCGTCCCGATCCTGCAGGATCGAGGTTTGTATAGAACCGAGTACGAGAGTGATACGCTTCGGGGCAATCTGGGACTGTCCGTACCGGAGAACCGTTACACCTCACAAAAGGCAGTATCATCCCGCCCTTAGATTAGGGACAGGCAAGGAAATAGGAAATATGTTTACCAAATTGAAGAGAAGACAGCTTGCGCTTTAAAAGAACGTTACCTGCTCTATGATGAGCAATAGGGACTTTTTGCAGCTGTGCTTCTCTTTTTTTGCCTCTGCTGCAAAAGCCGGAACGACATTGACAGAAAGAAGGAGGATTATATAAAATCGAAAGCGATTACATTGGGCAGAGGATGTGGGCATCATCTTTCGTTATTTTACGACATATCCGAGAGGATTTAACTTCCGTACGAAGCTGATTGTACTGCTGTCGGTCGTTACGCTAATCGTATCGGGGACAACGGGGTTTATCACTTATAACATCCATTTGAACATGTTTAATGAGGAGGTTAGTCGGCAGTACAGCCTGACGACGGATCAGGTTCTCGCCCGGCTCGATTCGCGCGTGAATGATATGTACCGAGTGACGGACTATATTACGCTGAACCCGGCGATCAAAAAGGCGATTAGCGAGCAAAAAGCTGGCATCGACTCCTTCGAACGGATGAAAATTGAGGATGAACTGGATGAGCAGCTGTTTCAGGTCCGGCTGGATGCGCCGGAGATTATGGGGATCCGCATCTATGATCTAAAAGGAAATGTGATTCATCTGGGCACCTATGCAAGCTCTTTTCAGCGGTTAAGTCAGACGTATCTGCATAGTATGGCTCATAAACTGGAGGGAACGGGCGGGGAATATGTGTGGAATCGCCTGGATTCGGAAGCGTCAGGGCAGCAGGAAAGTGCAAACTGGGTAATGGCAGGAAGGTTAATGCGTGCGCTGGATATGGAAACCTTCGGTGAAATGCTGATCCTGTTTCATACCTCTCTGTTCGAGTCTTACTTGAAGGATTTGCGCCAGCACCAGGATGCAGCTGCATATTTATACGATCAGAACGGTCAATTGCTGTACATTATGAATTCCGGCCTGGAGCAGGAAGCGGTTCTTCCCGCAGATCTTCGGACAGGAGACAACCGGATCGTGAAGGAGGAAGGGACCTCTTATTTGTATACGAAGCAGGTGTCTGACAAAGTGGGCTTTACGCTGATCACCAAGGTTTCTTTGAAACAGATTCAGAGCAGGGGGCAGATCATTTGGAAGGTGGCTGTCATCTCGGCGCTGGCGACGATACTATTCTCATCCCTTATTACTGCACTGATCAGCCGGAGGCTGCTTCGGCCGCTTACCAAGCTCGTGCAGGCGATGAAACGGGTGAGAGAGGGGAAGTTTGATACCCGCGTCCTAGTTCAGAACCGGGATGAACTGGATTTTCTCGGAGACAGCTTTAATCGGATGACTTCGCGGATCGAGACGTTGATCCGAGAAGTGTATGAACGGGAGCTAAGCGAGAAGGAAGCGGAACTGAAGGCGATTCAGGCACAGCTTAATCCTCACTTTCTGTACAATACGCTGGGCATGTTTTTTTGGAAATTTTATATGCTGGAAGATGAGAGATCGGCCCAACTCGTCAATTCATTGTCAGAAATGCTGCGTTATACTTTGGAACCAGTGGAGGACAGGACGACGCTGCGGGATGAAATTAATCAGATAGAGCATTATTTCCAAATTCAAAAAGCGCGCTATCAGGAAGCGTTGTTTACATACATCGATATACCCGGGGACCTGCTGGATTGCCGGATGATCCGCCTGCTGCTTCAGCCTATTGTGGAGAATGCTTTTGTCCATGCGTTCCGCGATATGAGGAGCGACCGCCGGCTGTCCATTCGAGGGTACAAGCGGAAGCGGCCCCCCGAGACGCCCGGCTCGAATGAAACGGATCTTCTCGTTCTGGAAATTACGGACAACGGTTGCGGGATGGACGCAGCAGCAGTAAGGCAAATACTGACCCTGTCCCGGCATAGGGATGCCGAGCGGCAAAGCATTGGCACGAGCAGCGTCATCCGGCGCATTGCCCTCGTTCACGGGGAGCCCTATGGCGTAGATGTGAAGTCCAAAGTAGGGGAAGGAACAACCGTGTCTTTGTACCTTCCTTATGATCTCAAAAGAAGAGAGGAGAAGGCGGATGATTGGGAAGCTGTTGGTCGTTGACGATGAAGCGTGGTTTAGAGAGGGACTCATAAAAATGATCAGCAGCGATCAGTTGGGATGGGAAGTAGTAGCGGAAGCAGCTGACGGGGAAGAAGCGCTTGAGGCTATTGCGGCTCACCAGCCCGATCTGGTCATTACGGACATTCATATGCCGGTCATGGACGGCCTGGCCTTAACCGAACGGCTGTCTGTTCATGGACGGCGCGTGATGGTCATTATTTTAACCGGCTACCGGGATTTCGAGTACGCTCAAAAAGCGGTCCGCTACGGAGCGGTAGAGTTTCTGCTCAAGCCTTGTTCGCTGGAGGAAACCCGCCGCGTGCTTCGTCAGGCGTATGAGCGGCTGCGATTAGACAGGCTGGAGCATAGGCGTTATGAATTGGAACGTCAGGTCGATCTGCTTCGTGCCGCTCTGCTCGGTCTGCCTTATGACGTCCGGACAGCAGAAGCTTACGGGCGGGAGTGGGGCGGCTGCGAATTATTCCTGCTGCAGATCCATGGCTATACCCCGGCAGGGAGAGCCTATTCCGAAAATGACACCATGCTGCTTCATTACGCGGCAGACAACATTATGTCAGAGCTGCTAATAAAAGAACAGCGCGGCGGTATCTTTACCTCCTTAAGAACGGATCAATTCATCTTTTTGCTCATGCCTAACCTGGATAACCTCCATTTTGGCCATATCGTCAAGGAAACGATCTATGAGCTTCTTGGCCTTGAGGTGAGTTGGAGGGCTGGCGGAGTCATGCAGAGTCTTGACCGATTAGCCAGTCAGTACAGCCGCATACAAACGGCCGGCGGGGAAAATGCCCATTTGAACAGCTTGAATCACGAACGTGCCGGAAGCCTGAAGGAAGAGCTCATGTCATGGCTCGTTATCGGTGATATGGCGGGGATGGAAGGAAAAATACAGGAGTATTTGGCCCGCTCTGCTCATCTCGGGCTGCAGGAGTGCCGGACGGAGATCTATACGCTGATGGTAGTGTTCTCGGAGATTTTACTGAATGATTTCAAACATTTAAACGCAGGATCGCTCGAAAACCTGGACCCCGGCCCGATCCTGCTCGCCCATACGGTGCCGGATTTACTGTCCTGGGCGAGGAGAAAGAGCAGCGATTTTATCGAGCTGTTTGAACGCTGGATGCAGGAGAAGCAGGATAATGTGGTGCTGAAGGCTATTCGTTATATCGATGAAAACTACTGCGGGGAATGTACGCTGCATGCCGCAGCCGCACATGTGCACGTGACGCCAAATTATCTTAGTAATTTATTCAAGAAAGAAACGGGGGTCGGGTTTACGAATTACGTCAGCCGTTTGCGCATCGAGAAGGCTCAGCTGCTTCTCGCGGGCACCCGCCTCCGGATGGTCGACATTGCTGAACATACGGGCTTTGACAATTCCAGCTATTTTACTACCGTTTTCAAGCAGTGGACGGGCATGTCGCCTACGGAATACCGTAGAAGGCTTGAAGAACAGGCATAAGGAGAGAAATGACGGGATTCCGGTATTGCCTATAGTTTCGTTTAACAGGTCAATTAGATCCTTTAGGTTGGCCTGTTTTTTTGTGTAGAAATTTTATACATCATCTGTGATTTCTTAAAGATAACGCTTTCATTCCTGATTACAATACAATTACGTGTTAAACAATCACGGAAGGGAGGAGTAGGGTATGAAAGCCCTCGAAGCTGCAGGGAAAGCCTCAATGAACAAAGATTATCACCCTGAAGCGAAACAGCGGATTAAAATGCAGCGGGTGCGGCGCTTTAAGGTGAACCTGCCTCTATTGATCATGTTTGTGCCTGTCATTGTCTTTTATATCACTTTTCGTTACGCACCGATAGGCGGCCTGATCATCGCTTTTAAGGACTACAATTTCTACGACGGTCTGCTGCGCAGTCCGTGGGTCGGACTCCAGCATTTTGAAACGCTGTTTCACGACGCACGGACGCTGGAGATTATCCGCAACACTCTCGTACTGAGTGTACTCAGCATTGTATTCGGGTTCCCGGTGCCCATTATCCTTGCCATCATGATGAATGAGATGAAGAACATAGCGTTCAAGCGGACGGTTCAAACCGTGCTCTATATGCCGCATTTCTTCTCCTGGGTCATTATTGCCATGATGGTCATGACGATATTTTCTTTGGAGCACGGCATCGTGAACCGGCTTGTGGAAAATATTTTCGGTGAGCCTTACGCCTTTATGTACAATAAGGGATCGTGGATCGCCATTTTCATCGGTTCCGGCATATGGAAGGATATGGGCTTTAATGCGATTATTTTTCTTGCTGCGCTGACTACTATCGATCCGAGCCTGTATGAAGCAGCTGGTATGGATGGGGCCAGCAAGCTGCGCCAGATCTGGCATATTACGATCCCGGGAATCCGCTCCACCATCATTTTACTGCTCATCCTGTCTATGGGACGCGTGATGGAGGTTGGCTTTGATCAGGTGTATATGCTGCAAAATTCAAACGTGAATGAGATTGCGGATGTGATCAGCACCTATATTTACCGGACCGGTTTGCAAGGGGCCCAGTTCAGCCTGACGACTGCCATGGGGCTGTTCGAATCTGTGGTGGCTTTCATCCTTATTTTCAGCGCTAACGCGATTGCCCGCAAATACAATGAAGGCTTGTGGTAGGAGGTACTGGAATGCGAGCATCCAAAGGGGAAAAGGTATTTTATGCTATTAACTATGTGCTGTTGACGCTGGCCGCTTTAAGCTGTATTCTTCCGTTCCTCAATGTCGTCGCCTTGTCTCTTAGTGACGCAAAAGCGGTCATGTCCGGCCAGGTGGGGCTTTGGCCGGTAAGGATGACACTGTTTTCCTTTAAAAATCTGTTCACCGGGACACCGATTCTGAACGCGTTCTGGAACAGTGTTGAAATTACGCTAATCGGGACGCTGTTAAGTATGGCAACGACGATTATGGCGGCTTACCCGCTGTCCCGCAAGCAGTTTTACTGCCGCCGCTTTTTTACGCTGGCCATGGTGTTTACGATGATTTTCAACGGCGGTCTGATCCCTACGTATCTCGTCGTGCAAAATCTCGGCCTTGTGAACAGCTACGGTGCACTATGGCTGCCCGGCCTGGTCAGTACGTATAACATGTTGATTATGCGTTCTTATTTTGAGAACCTGCCGGCAGAAGTGGATGAGGCAGCGCGCATAGACGGCTGCGGCGAGCTCGGCCTGCTGGTCAGAATAGCCCTTCCGCTGTCGAAGCCGATGTTGGCCACGATCGCTTTGTTTTATGGCGTAGGCTATTGGAATTCCTTCATGAGCGTCATGATTTATATCAATGATACCGCTAAATTCAACATGACGGTGCTCGTGCAAAATATGATTATGTCCAGCTCGGTCGTTCAGGATTTTGCCGATCCGACGATGGTGGCGAATTTGACTCCTGAAGGAGTGCGTTCCGCTGCTGTACTCGTCATGATTGCTCCGATTCTCGCCGTCTATCCTTTTCTGCAAAAATATTTCGTGAAAGGTGTGATGCTTGGCTCCATTAAGGGCTGACTTTATTAAGTGCTAACTCCATTTAATTCAAGGGAAAGGCAAGAAGATGGCTGGTTTTAAGCGTGAACCGCAGTACACATTTCCAATGAAAAGAGGGGTTATATTGTTGATGAAAAAATGGCTCGGCTTGGCCGCCGCTTTACTGCTGCTGACGAGCGTTCTGTCCGGCTGTACAGGAAGTAAAGAAGGCAAGGCGGCAGAAGGAAACAAGGAGGGCGCGGAGCCACGCGGCAGCATTACCTCCACAATTTATGACCGGGGTTCGGTCCCTAACGGGATGGGCACGATCGAAGACAATATGTGGTCCAAATGGATTAACGAGCATGGTCCGGTGGACGTCAAGTGGACCGCTGTTCCCCGTTGGGAATCCCAGGCTAAGCTTAACGTTCTGTTTGCTTCAGGCAGTGCGCCGGATCTGATTTTTGAATTCGGCACCAGCAACCGCAACGCGCTGTTTGACCAGAAGCAGATTATGCCAATCGATGATTTAATTGAAAACACAAGTGTGGAATACAAAGCGCTTTTAGAAAAATATCCGCAGCTTAGAAAAGCTGGTACGAAGACCGACGGCAAACTGTACGAGGTAGGGAGAATCAATGAAGTGTTTCCGCTCACGAGCTTCTTTATCCGCGAGGATTGGCTGGAGAAGTTAAATATGGAGGTCCCGGCAACGGAGGAGGAAATGATAGCAGTCGCCAAAGCCTTCACTGAAATGGATCCCGATGGCAATGGAATCAAGGATACATATGGGATCGGCGGACTTCAGTTTGGTGACACCGCCGGCTTGTTCAGGTATATGTATAACGCCAACTGGGTCATTACAGATAAGAATGGCGAAATCTACATTGGCCCGAATCATATGAAAGAAGCGACTGAATTCAAACGAAAGCTGTATGAAGCGGGTGTCGTCGACAAAGACTTCCTGGCGGACAAAGATGGGGCCAAGTCAAAGCAGGATTTCCTCAACGGAAAAATCGGCATGTATGCAGCGATGACGGCGGATTATACCAGCTTTGCCAGCAAGGAGCTGGACACCCTGCTGCAAAATGATCCCGGCGCCAAGCTGAAGGTCATTGCTCTTCCATCCACTTCCGTTGGGCAGCATACTATGGTTTGGAACAATCCGGTCCAGATGACCGCCGTGATTAATTCCAGGGCGAAGGACCCGGAGTCGGTGATGAAATTTATAGATTTTATGAGCCGGACAGAAGTCGGGCATGTGTTCAAAAACGGTTTTGAAGGGACGCATTATAAGAAAAACGAAACCGGATGCCCGGTAATCAGCGACCAGGAAAAATACAAAAATGAGGTAAGCTGGGCGGGGGATTATGGAATGCTGTACAGCCGCCTTGAAGAAGGAAAATGCGGTTATACGGAAACGCTCTTTAATGAGGACGTCCCTTCTCAGAAGGAGGGGCTGCGGATGTTCCGGGAAGCACGGGATGTATATATGAACCCTGAGCTTCTCGTCGGCGAAGGCGTGACTCATTCCGAGCATATGCCCCAGCTGCCCAAGGAACTGCAGGTGAAGTTCAGCAATGTAACTGCTGCCATTAACGATATTTATACCCGCTCGATTATTAGCGGCAGCAAATATACAGTGGAGCAGGCCGATGAGGATGCCCGCAAGCAGTGGGACAGCGGAGGCGGCAAAGAGATCGAGGCCTGGTACAAAGAGTGGTGGAGCACAGAGAAGGACAACTTGCTCGTGTGGGATGATTTCTATGAAATCTATGAGCAGCAGCAGGCAGAGTTCAAAAATTGAAAGTAAGCTAAATACTGTTAACAGCATCGATACTGCAAACAGCACAAGTACGAAATGGTGTACTTGGAGTGGCTGTTTGCAGTATTTTTTTGGCTAATTGCTGTATTATTTTACTTACCCTTATATGCTACTGCATCAATTTGAACTTTAAGCCCATTTGGACCGCCTTTGTGGGCAAATTCAGTGGAAATAGTCTTTCTTGCAGGATAATTCCCTTTAAATCGTTGCTTGAAAACGTTCTCCATTACAGGGATATCCCAAACATCTCTGAGCATTACATCTACCTTAACTACTGAATTCAGAGTTAGGTTTACCTTTTCCAACCTCTCGCTCATGTTATTAAGAGCGCCTTCTACTTGTTCTTCAGTTGAACCTCCAACATTTCCAACGCAGAAACTTAAAAAGATAAAATCTCCTGCTTCAACAAAACCAGAAAAAGCATTTTCTTCGTTTACTTCATACCTAATTATTTCACTCATTGGCATTTCATCTCCCTGAATGAATTGGATATAATTAACACCATCTACCATAATAGAACAAATGTTCGTAATTATCAAGCGCCAATTTTATTATTTCACATTGCCATCAAATAAAATAAATGAGTCCTTTATCGTGTCTTGTTTATCTGTTAAAAAAGATGTTTATTTATTTAGATTTTTTCCAAAAATATTAGTCCAGCAAGCAAGAAAAGGGTATTTATAATTAGAAGGTTGACAGCCTGTATATACAAGTATAATATGATAACGTGCAACCTGTATATACAAGATATGAAGGAGGGGAAGTTTCATGGAAATCATAGGAAACCTGCCTCGGGATTGGTGGAGAACGTCTACAGTTTATCAGGTATACCCTAAGAGCTTTAAGGATACGACCGGCAGCGGCACAGGCGATATCCGCGGGGTTACGGAGAAATTGGATTATATAAAAGGATTGGGGATCGACATCTTATGGCTGCAGCCGGTGTATGTATCTCCGCAAAATGATAACGGTTACGACGTGGCGGATTATTACAACATCGATCCGGCATTTGGAACGATGGAGGATTTTGATGAGCTCGTTAGGGAGCTGAAGCGAAGAGACATGCATCTGATGATCGATATCGTGGTGAATCATTCATCCACGGAGCATCGCTGGTTCAAAGAGGCGAAGTCTTCTAGGGACAATGCTTACCGCGACTATTATATTTGGAGAGATCCGGCTGCGGACGGAGGCCCGCCGAACAATTGGCAATCTAAATTCGGCGGCTCAGCATGGCAGTATGATGAGGGGACAGGCCAGTATTTTCTGACCCTTTTCGACAAGACACAAGCGGATCTGAATTGGGAAAATGAGAAGGTCAGACAAGAGGTCGTCGATTTGCTTATTTTTTGGGCTAAGAAGGGGGTAAGCGGGTTCCGAATGGATGTCATCAACCTGATTTCCAAGGAACAGACCTTCCCGATGGATGACGGCTCGATTCCGCCGGGGGATGGACGTAAATTTTACACCGATGGTCCCCGTGTGCATGAATACGTTAAGGAGTTAAACGCCAAAGTATTTGCGCCCTATAACCTGGTTACGGTGGGAGAGATGTCATCTACTACGCTGGAGAATTGCATCCGTTACTCTAATCCAGAGGAAAATGAGTTTTCAATGACCTTTAACTTCCATCATTTGAAGGTGGACTACCCTAATGGTCAAAAGTGGGAGCTCAAGCCGTATGATTTTGAGGAGCTTAAAAAACTGCTGTCCGATTGGCAAATCGGCATGCAGCAGGGCGGCGGCTGGAACGCGCTGTTCTGGAATAATCATGATCAACCGCGCGCGCTTACCCGATTTACGAATGACGGCGAATACCGGAATGAAAGTGCCAAGCTTCTCGCAACCACGCTTCATGGCTTGCAGGGGACGCCTTATGTCTACCAGGGCGAAGAAATCGGAATGCCTGACCCGAATTGGGGCGACATTTCCGAATTCCGCGACATCGAATCACTCAATATGTATGAAATCCTTTTGCAAAAAGGAAAAACACCCGAAGAAGCAGCTCATATCGTAAAAGTGCGTTCCAGAGACAATTCGCGGTTGCCTATGCTGTGGGACGACAGCGATCAGGCTGGGTTTACGACGGGGACGCCGTGGATCAAGATCGATGAACGTTATCCTCTTATCAATGCGAAATCACAGGTGGAGGACCCGGAATCGATCTATCATCACTACCGTCTGTTAATCGAGCTGCGCAAGAGCCATAAGGTATTAACGGACGGGGCGTATGACCGCCTTGATGAAGGACATCCTCAGGTTTTTGCTTATGCAAGAAGGAATACGGAGCAGACGCTGGTTGTTATTTCGAACTTCAGCGGGGAAGAGGTGCAGTTTGAGCTGCCAAAGAGGTTCGCCGCAAATCTCTCGGCTGCGCGTTCTACTGAGCTTCTTCTAGGCAATACGGAGGAAGCGCCGGAGCTGACAGAATCCGTCAAGCTGCCGCCTTATGGATCATATATGTGGATTATTAACACCATTAATTAATATTATTTAATACCATAAACTATCACTCTTAAAAAGTCAGGAGCAGATGACGATGGCGAATATAGATCGCAAAAACGTAGAGCGTATCATTGAAGCCGTTGGCGGTAAAGACAATATCGAAGCCGCAACGCATTGCGTAACCAGATTAAGATTTTCCCTTGTGGATGAAAGCAAGGTAAACTCCAAAGCACTAGATGAAAATGATCTCGTAAAAGGTCAGTTCTCAACCCAAGGCCAATTCCAGGTCGTAATTGGACCGGGTTTGGTCGATCAGGTATATAATGAAATGATTGAAATTACCGGGGGAGTGCGAGCGAGCAAGGATGACGTGAAGACGCTCGCGAGCAAGAAGCAAAATCCGCTGCAGCGGGCGATTAAGACACTAGCCGATATTTTCATTCCGATATTGCCGGCGATCGTTATGGCAGGTTTGCTGCTCGGGATTAATAACATTCTTACTGGGCCGGACATTTTCTATGCAGGCCAGTCTCTTATTGAAGTGCACCCGCAGTGGGCGGATGTTGCTTCTATCATCAACCTGATTGCAAGTACTGCCTTCGCTTTCCTGCCGGTGCTGATCGGCTGGTCCGCGGTGCGGCAATTCGGCGGAAGTCCACTGCTAGGGATCGTGCTTGGCCTGATCCTCGTCAATCCGGATCTCATGAGCGCTTATCAATATGCCGATGCCAAACTGGCCGGCACGGTACCGGTCTGGAATCTCTTTGGATTGGATGTTGAGAAGATCGGATACCAGGGGCAGGTGCTTCCGGTGCTGGTGTCCGCTTATCTTTTAGCAAAAATCGAGAGCTTACTGAACAAGCGCGTGCATGATTCGATCAAGCTGCTTGTTGTAGCTCCCGTAGCTCTTTTAGTGACCGGATTCCTTGCGTTTGTCGTCGTGGGTCCAATTACGTTTGCGATCGGCAACGTTCTAACGTCGGGGCTGGTTGGCATTTTTGACTCCTTTGCCGCTCTTGGCGGTTTGATCTACGGAGGCTTGTACTCCTTGCTGGTCATCACGGGAATGCATCATACCTTCCTGGCCGTCGATATTCAGCTCATCGGCAGCCAAGGTGGAACCTTTCTGTGGCCGATGCTCGCGTTGGCGAATATCGCCCAGGGCGCAGCGGCGCTAGCTATGATGTTCATTACTAGAGAACAGAAAGCGAAAGGCCTGGCCGTAACATCATCGATTTCTGCCTTCTTGGGAGTTACTGAGCCGGCTATTTTCGGCGTGAACGTGCGTCACAGATATCCATTCATCTTCGGAATGCTCGGTTCCGGGATTGCGGGCGTAATCTTGGCCGTCAATAATGTGCTAGCGTCTTCGATCGGGGTAGGAGGCATTCCTGGATTTTTGTCGATCTTCCCGAACCAGTGGGGCATCTTCTTCCTGGGAATGGCGATTGTACTCGTGGTACCTTTTACGGGGACACTATTGTACGGCAAATATCAGCTGTCCAGACAGACTAGCAGGCTTGCGGCGGAAAGCACGACGATGGTACCGGGTGCACAGCGATTAGCAACTGGAGCAACTGAAGCGACTGCAGTTACAGAAGCAAAAGAAGAAATGGAAACAAATGAAACCGTAAGCAGCCCGAGTCAGGCGGCAGCTCATGCTAATGTGAAGCCTGATGCAAATAAGCTAATGGTAGATATTGCGGCTCCCCTGAATGGGCAAATCGTGCCTTTGTCAGAAGTTCCTGACCCAGCCTTTGCGGAACAACAAATGGGACAAGGCATTGCCATCATTCCATCCGAAGGCAAGGTATTTGCGCCATTTGACGGAACCGTTGCTCATTTGATCAAGAGCAAGCATGCGCTGATTGTTGCCGATCCAAATGGGGTTCAACTGTTGATCCATGTTGGCATTAATACGGTTTCCTTGAAAGGGGACGGATTTACCGCCCATGTGGAAACTGGAGCTGCGATTACTAAAGGGCAGCTGCTGCTTGAGTTCGATATCGCACGAATTGAACAGGCTGGCTTTCCCGTCATTACTCCGGTGATTGTACCGGACGGACAGGACGTTATTCGTGAAATTATGGAAGTTGAAGTTGAAGGGGAAGCGAATCATAGCGGTACCCCAGTGCTGCGTGTTAAGCTTGCAGCTGAGACAGAAAACTAGAGACAGCGCCTAATGACATTGCCATAAATCATGATACAATAATGTTGGTGATCAGGTGATGAAGAACAATATATTTATGACGCTTTATAAGGATTACGCCGAACAGATTGATGCGGGGATACTCGCGGCCGGCAGCAAGCTTCCTTCGGAGAATGAGCTGGCCGCGGAGTATCAAATTTCGAGAGAGACCGTGCGCAAGGGATTGAATCTGCTCGCTCAGAACGGCTATATCAACAAGGTGAAAGGGAAGGGCTCCTTTGTGTTGGATACCGGCAGGCTGAAGTTTCCGATATCCGGCCTGGTCAGCTACAAAGAGCTTTCCGAGCGCTTGGGCAAACAAAGCCGCACTATTGTATATGCTGCCGAACGGGTTCCCGCGGGGGAGCGCATCGCAAAGGAACTGCGAATCGGGCCGGAGCATCCCGTCTGGAAGGTCATACGTGCCCGGGAAATCGATGGGGAGCGCATTATTCTGGATATCGATTATTTACTGGCCGATGTCGTCCTGGAGTTGACAAAGGATATTGCCGCAGATTCGATTTATCACTATTTGGAGCAGGAACTGCAGCTGAAGATCAGCTACGCTGAGAAAGTGATTAGCGTGGAACGCGCAACAGAAATGGACCATCGTTGCATGGATTTAAGAGATGATACGCATGTCGTTGTTGTCCGGGGGTATGTCCATCTTGAGGATACGACGCTCTTTCAATATACGGAATCAAGGCATCGTTTAGACAAGTTCCAATTTGTTGATTTTGCAAGAAGAATAAATGTGGCAGAGACTTAGTAAAACTGCACTTGAAGACCGTTTTCTGGGGGAAACGGTCTTTTTGACATACAGCTATGTGTAAACAATCTCGAATAAGAAACCCCATCGCTCTTTAAGAGCAATGGGGCTGTCAAACTCACACCAAATTAAGGCTTAGCGTTCTTCCAATAAGTATAGGCATGTACATGGGTACCTTTAAACGAAGAATATTTTAATAACTCCTGCAGCTTCACTAGCTCTTGCTCCATGTATGCCGCACCTTCCTCATAGAAGGTAATATGATTGCCTTCATGACTCGCTTTAATCTCTACCGAAATGAAAATCGGCTTGACTAGCTCATCCGCAAAGGCGATCTCTTCCTTGGTGACGGCCTCAATACTATTGGGACCCGTGGCTGTATCGCGGAAGGCCATGAGAGAGACATGATCCATACGATCAATCATCCATTTGCTTAGGGAGATGTCATCGCCAGTAACCATGTACTTATCTAGCCATACAGCCAAATCCACGCTTGCCTCAAGGTTGGAGTCTTTTTTCAGTTCACGGACAAACGTATCCAGATTAGAGGTCCATTCGGAAATAACCTGCTGCGGATCCGCCCACCACTTAGGCAGCACGTAGGGCTCGATGTCCAAGTGGATACCGTGAAAACGCTCATCACCTTCTACGGTGCGGTTATAGTTTTTAACATAATTGACTAGCTTCATGATTCTTGGCAATTCTTCTTCTAACGCCCAAGTTGGTGTGCCACCGAGGGCATGCACCTCTATTCCAGCTGCAGCTGCTTGTTTGACAAATGAAGAATACGAGCTGTACGGCTGCTGCAGATCTAGTCGGACATATAGCCAGTTCAGTTGTTTCTCGGCAGCAAAATCAAGAATGTCTCGACTGTTCTGGATTACTTCATTAGCTTCCCATATATATGTGCCTCTTACGATTTCTTCCCGCAGAACAGGATCGGCATCAGGCACACGGTCGATTGGTTCAGGTTCAGGTACGGGAACTGGCGCTGGGTCCGGTGGGTCTTGTCCATCAGGCAGCGTAGCCTCTTCTTCACTTTTGTCAGGCATGTTCTGCCAGTAGCGAATATCGTGGATTCCAATTCCTGCAAAGGATGTTTGGGAACTCAGCGTACTGGACAACCGCTCCAGCGTTTGATCCATTTGCTTTTTACTATGTCCATGAAAGGTGGTGTAGGCTTCCTGCGGCATCTCCTTGGTATTGACCGCAACGAGAACTTTTTTTCCAAGCTTATCGGCGAGTTCAAGCTCGTCTTGGGTCAGTTTGATGATGCCGTTCTCAGACTCGATTTGATTCCGGTAAGCCATCACTGTCACATGGTCAAATACGCTTATCAGCCATTCATTTAAACTGGTTCCATCCACCAGGTTGAGGTGATCAAACCAAAAGGGAATATCTATTCCGAGCTCTAACCCTGATCCGGACACTCTGCTCAGGAATGCCTTTAAATTGCTTTCCCAGGATGATATGATCTCCTCCTGTTCGGTTTCCCACTGTGCGAGCACATATGGCTCAATATCAAGATGGACACCATCGAATCGGCCCCCCGATGATACGCTATCATTATAGTTAATAACCCAATCAACAAGACCAAGCATATCTTCGCGATGCTCCAACAGTGCCCACCCAGGGTCACCTCCCAAGGCATGAACCGCAATTTGTTCCTCATGAGCGCGATTTACAAACATTTCGTATGTCTCTTTGGGAATGTGACGATTGATTTGCAGGTAAATCAGGTTTATGCCTTCATTGCGGGAGAAATCAAGAAGTTGTTCTCCTCCATCCTCAATCATTTCCGTTTGCCAAGCCCAAGTTGCTTTTACCAATGATCTTTCTCCGTAAACCGGGGATTGAAATCCAAATAGCAACAAGGTAACCATTAGGGCGACAAGCTTTTGGTAACCTTTCGCTTTCATCTTTTCCCTCCGTTCCTCTGTAAGAAAATCAATCTCTCTAGGGTGACGGGGTTATTATAGCATTGATATCAGAAAAATAGATGAGCCCATGTTCTTAGGGGACGCACCAAATCTAATGACCAAACTGAGCATATGTATAAAAAGGACTACTTCATGTTTGGGGTATTTTCACAACGAATCACAATTTGTATAATTATGTAGAATTTTGAGGCTAACTACACAGGTGTAAAGTTGCGGTTTACTGTACTGTTTTAATACAGTGTCATTATTTCTATCCTTGGCGGCTAATCTATGTATATTAAACGATTTATCGCTAATTTATCTTTTTTCTCAGCAACTATGATTACAGAGACCCAGACATATAATAAAGGAAGGGTGCCTTACGGCACCCTTGTAATGTGTCATTGTCTGATTACGAGTACGTCTTGAGGCGGTCTGCCCGAGCTCTGGATTTGAGCGATTTGAGCATTTGTAAGGTCGCGGCCTACCAAAATGAACGAAGATGTGACATTGTTAAAATTAAAATTGCTTAAGTTTGCTACATTTTGGCTGCCACGGAACACACGGAAGGATCCCTGAAAGTTAATTCGCGAGAACAATACAAGCGTTACTTGAGAGCTCTGAACAATATTTCTTAGTCTGAAGCTGGAAAGAACATTGTTGAACCGGAATGCCCCAAGATCCCGAACTGCAACACCACCACGTCTGAATACAATTCGACGACCTGTAAAATTGTTGCCAGACCATAGAGTAAGACGGATATCTCTGTTTGCCAATAATATCACTCCTTTTTTTTAGGTTGATACATTTTATGCAATAATTAATAGTGTGTAAGAGGCAAATGAAACAAGACAATGGTTTGTTTTCATATAGCAATTGCAAAATGTCTTTGCAACAAGTTCATTTTCATATTTGGGATGAACCTTTTTTTTAAAAGATATTGTTTCCCGCATGCAAATTGAAGAGTTACTGATTGTGATGTTGTTAAAAGATCACGATGACTACTGTTGACAGCTCTCTGAATTATTGATAGTCTTAAACTATATTTTTTAAACAATTCAATCTTTTAAGGGATGTTACCAGCCGGGCATAACCTGAACTCTCCTGCTTGCACTTTATGTGCATGTAGGGGGGATTCGGGTTTTTTTATATATATGGCGGTATTTTATATATAGGCGGTAGCTGTCTCATCAATTAATGACCATATTGGAAGGAGAATGAACATGTACAAATCTGCTTTTCCGGAAAACTTCTTGTGGGGTGGAGCGATAGCGGCCAACCAAGCAGAAGGCGGTTATCTGGAGGGGGGCAAAGGACTGACCTTGGTCGACTTGCTTCCGTCGGGCAGTAAGAGAAGAGACATCATGAAAGGAAATGTTCCATCGTTAGCTCCTCTGGAAGGGGAATTTTATCCTTCACATGAAGCGATTGATTTTTATCATCGTTACAAAGAGGATATCGCATTGTTCGCTGAGATGGGTTTTAAGGCGCTGCGTGTCTCGCTATCCTGGGCTCGTATTTTTCCGACAGGTGAAGATGCTGCTCCGAATGAGGCTGGGCTAAAATTCTATGACAACTTGTTTGACGAACTGCTGAAGTATAACATTGAACCGGTAGTTACGCTGGCTCACTTCGACGTGCCGGTCGCTCTGATTGAGAAATACGGCAGCTGGCGCAGCCGGAAGCTCGTTTCTTTGTTTGAAACGTACGCCAAAACCGTCTTTAATCGTTATAAAGATAAAGTGAAATACTGGTTAACCTTTAACGAAATCAACATGCTGCTTCATCTTCCTTTTTTGGGCGCAGGCCTGGTGTTTAAGGAAGGCGACAATGAGATGCAGATCAAGTATCAGGCGGCCCATCACCAGCTGGTAGCCAGCGCGCTGGCCGTTAAAGCGTGTCATGATCTCATTCCCGATGCAAAAATAGGCTGCATGCTCGCTGCGGGAAGTTTCTATCCGTATACGTGCAATCCCGACGACGTGTTCCAGGGCATGGAAAAGGACCGCGAGTCTTACTTTTTCATTGATGTTCAGTCACGGGGAGAGTACCCGGGCTATGCGAAGCGATTTTTCCGGGATCACCAGCTGAACATTGTAATGAAGCCGGGCGATACGGAAATTTTGAAGGAGAACACCGTTGACTACATCGGCTTCAGCTATTACTCCAGCCGGACGACCAGCACAGATCCGGAAGTAACCAAGAATATGACCAGCGGCAACGTATTCGGCTCTGTAGCCAACCCATACCTGGCGAAGTCCGAATGGGGCTGGACCATCGATCCCAAAGGCTTTCGGATTACGGCGAATCAGTTGTACGATCGCTATCAGAAGCCGTTGTTCGTTGTGGAGAACGGCTTGGGCGCTGTCGACGAAGTCACCTCCGCAGGAGAGATTGCGGACGACTATCGCATTGACTATTTGAAGAAGCACATCGCGGAAATGAACGAGGCTATCCAGGATGGTGTAGAAATTATTGGCTATACAAGCTGGGGACCGATCGACATCGTCAGCGCCTCTTCGGGCGAGATGAAGAAGCGCTATGGTTATATTTACGTGGACCGGGACAATGAAGGAACAGGCACATTAAAGCGCATTAAAAAGAAAAGCTTTGACTGGTATAAAAACGTCATTCAGTCCAACGGCGCAAACTTAGGCAATTAACCGCGGATTTACACGGGAGGGGCCCTATGCATTAGGGCTTTCTCTTTTTTATGATGAAAGCGTTGACAGTAATTACTCTGCAAGCTAAACTTAAATGTAATTGAATTTGTTAGGATTGTTACTGCTGCCGCAGGCAAAACCTATGCCGCAAAATGTTAGTTAGGACCGTAAGGTCTTAATTAATTTGTCGTTGCATTAGGTTTTTTTTGATGTGCCATCATAAGGAAAGGTGCAGTTGATATTTTGACAGGTGAAAAGGACGGGGGAATATGAAAATAGCCAAAGTCATCAATAACAATGTCATCAGCGTTTTTCAGGCGGACGGTACGGAATTAGTAGTCATGGGCAGGGGGCTTGCATTCAAGAAAAGGCCTGGCGACGACGTAGACGAAAGCCAAATTGAAAAAGTGTTTGCGCTGAAAAACAAGCAGACTTCTGCCAATTTTAAAATGCTTCTTCGCGAAGTTCCGATTGAGCTTGTCGTCATTGTGGAGGAAATTATTCAATACTCCGAACAGCAGTTGGGTAAAAAACTGAATGAGAATATCTATGTCTCGCTGACCGACCATATAAATTTTGCGGTGGAAAGGCAGCAGAAGGGATTGGAGATTAAAAATGTCTTGCTGTGGGAAGTTAAACAGCTGTACAAAGAGGAATTCCAGATCGGATTAAGAACACTGGAGCAAATTAAGCAAAAGCTGGGCATTCAGCTCCCTGAGGACGAAGCTGCCTTTATCGCCATTCACCTGATCACTGCGGAAATGAATGAAGAAGTTAGTACGACGATGAATATCACTAAATTTATGCAAAGCATTATTAACATTGTTAAATACCATTATAAAACGGAATTTGACGAGGATTCCCTGAGTTATTTCCGGTTTATAACGCATTTGAAGTTTTTTGCGCAAAGGGTATTTAACGGCAAGCATTACGACAACAACTATGAAGCTCTGTATAAGATGATTAAGGAGAAGCACCAGGAAGCAGCGGCCTGCACCGAAAAAATTAAATTGTTTGTGGAAAAGGAGTATGATCATCAGCTTACCAGCGAGGAAATGCTGTATTTAACCGTACATATCGAACGGATCGTAAGCCGTTAACAAGCAGAATTTTCGACAAAATCAGATATGTGTTGACAAATGATTTAAAGCGTTATATTCTATAGTCACCAAAATATCATAACAACACAACTAGGATTGTTACTGGTTATGCAGGCAAAACCTAAGTAGTGATAAATAGGACTTCACTGTCTACTATTTATCATCTGCTTAGGTTTTTTGTTTGCCTGAAGAATGCAAAAAATGCATAAAAAACTAAAATGTGGAGGTGCTGTAGATGAGTTATGAGAAGTTGGCAAAAGAAATTATCCAGGGCGTTGGCGGTGAGAAAAATGTCGCCAGCCTCGTCCACTGCGCAACGCGCCTTCGTTTTACGCTGAAGGACAATGCCAAAGCAGATAAAGCGAAGCTAGAGAAGACGGACGGAATTATTACGGTCAAGGAAAGCGGAGGGCAGTTTCAGGTCGTAATTGGCAATACTGTTCCTGAGGTTTACAATGCGATCGGAAAAATATCCAACCTCTTGAATGATTCCAAATCTGAATCAGCCGGACAGAAAAAAGGCGGGAAATTTGGACTGGGAAGCGTGGTTGATGTAGTTTCCAGCATTTTTGCCCCCCTGCTTGGCGTGATGGCAGGAGCCGGTATTCTGAAAGGATTGCTGCTCATTGCCAGCAACTTCAACTGGCTGGACAAAGACGGTACCACTTATACGATTTTGTTTGCGGCAGCGGACAGTCTGTTCTACTTCCTGCCGGTGCTGCTGGCGATTACAACAGCAAGAAAGTTCGGGGCGAATATGTTTACAGCGGCGACCATTGCTGGTGCATTGCTGTATCCTTCGATCATCGGGCTGAAAGATGCGGGGTCTGAAACGAACTTTTTTGGCATTCCCGTCGTTATGATGAGTTATTCCTCCACGGTCATTCCGATTATTTTGGCGGTGATCGCGATGAGCTATTTGGAGAAACTATGCAATCGCTATATTCATGAGAGCGTTAAAAACTTTGTTACACCGCTCATTTCTTTAGTCGTTATATTACCGCTTACTCTGATTGTGTTCGGTCCGTTCGGCGTTTATGTCGGTAACGGCATTGCAGACGGATTGCTCGCTGTATTTTCTTTCAGTCCATTGCTTGCAGGGGCGATTCTCGGCGCAGGCTGGCAGTTGCTTGTCATATTCGGAGTACACTGGGGATTGGTACCTGTCTTCATTAATAACGTGGCGGTTTACGGAAAAGACAGCATTAAGCCTCCAGCGACCGCTTCGGTCTTTGCACAAACGGGTGCGGCCTTTGGTGTCATGTTAAAAACGAAAAATAAAAAGCTGAAAACACTGGCAGGCTCCACAACGCTTTCCGCTCTGTTCGGAATTACGGAACCAGCGGTCTACGGGGTAACGCTCCCGTTGAAACGACCGTTCATCGCGGGGGTTATCGGCGGAGGTGTCGGCGGGGCAATTATCGGCCAGGCAGGTACGCAGGCATTTGCCTCTGGCGCTCCAGGACTACTGACTTTGCCCATTTTTTATGGTCCCGGCGGACAGGGGTTTCCAGGCCTTATACTAGGAATCACGGTGGCGTTTCTCCTTTCGGCAATACTGACTTACATTTTAGGTTTTGAAGATCCCGTAGAAGAAGACGACAAGCCGAAAGAAGAGGTAAAGGCGGGAGCCGAGCAAGAAAAGTCCGCGAACAAACCTGACGCGGTCGCTTTAAGTCCAATGAGCGGAACGGTAGTCCCGCTGACAGAGGTACCTGACCCGGCCTTCTCTTCAGAAGCAATGGGCAAGGGGATTGCGATAGAGCCTGACTCGGGCAGAGTAGTCGCTCCTTTTGATGGAACGGTCACTGTAGCTTTTAAGAAGAAGCACGCTCTGGCTGTCGTATCGGATGAAGGCGCAGAAATTCTCGTTCATGTAGGGATTGACACAGTAAAGCTGGATGGCCAGTTTTTCACCTCCTACATTCAGGAAGGGGACCGCGTTAAAGCGGGTCAAGTGCTGCTCGAATTTGATCTGGAACAGATCCGTCAGGCGGGGTATCATACGGTAACTCCGATCATCGTCACAAATACGCCGGATTATAAGGATGTGCTGTCGCTCAAGCAGGGACAAATCCGCGAGCAGGATGAACTGCTGCATGTCATGGGCAGCGGAAGCTAGAGCCAAGTTTAAGGCTCAAACGATATATTTATTGATTTAATTGGCATAAAGGTATCGTATAATGTAGCATTACTAAGAGACAGAACGGCCGTTTTCCTTGAAAAACGGCTGTTTTGCCGTTGTCTGGCCAAGAAGAATTGGGGAAATGAAAGTCTCATTTCCTGTTTCTGTATAATTTTATGCTGGTCATCGCTAACCCTCTTCAGTTACAATCATCTAAAGTGTGGTTAATATGTTGAATTTAGGAAGGACTATAAACAATTTTAGGAGTAAATAAATATGACAGTAAATGTAGATGTTTTCAAGGTTTTTACGAGCTCGCCGGATGAGGGGAATTCAGCAGGCGTAATAGCGTATAATGGCGAAACAACGGAAGAGATGCTGGACCTGGCGAAGTGCTCTGGTACGTCGATTACAGTATTTGTACATATCAGCAAGGACCAGGCAGAGGCTGCGTCATTGCGTTATTTCTCACATGAAAAGGAGCTGGCATTTTGCGGCCACGGTACGCTTGCAGCGGGCGCTTTTTTAATGAACAAGCTTCAGAAGAACGCACTTCAAGTTACATATGGATCAGCATCCCGCCTCGAGATTAGTAAGTCTTCAGACGGCAGCATTTATTTCCGAACGCAAAGAGGGGAAACTTTAGAGCTGATCCCGGATAAGAACGAAGTAGCCTCCATGTTAGGGGTGCAGCCAGATTATATAAGTATGGAGGCGCCGTTTTGCGTAGGCACGATAGGATCTCCGAAACTGATGGTGCCTTTTCGTACACCTAAAGAGGTTGATCAAATTATCCGCGATGATGAAAAAATAAAAAAGTGGAGTGAGGACCACAAAGTGAACGGCGTATATGCCTATTCCTTTATGGGAGGAGAGAGCGAAAGCAGCACACCAGTCCAAATATATGCCCGTGGTTTTAATCCCTTATTCGGCATCGCTGAAGATGCAGCTACCGGAGTGGCCGCAGGTGCGTTAGGCGACATTCTCGCACGGACTGGAAGCGCAGCCTCATTCATCTTTCATCAAGGCAAGCATGTTAATGCCGCAAGCGAAATAAGAATTGAAATTAAACCGCAATATGTGGAAATTGGCGGCCAGGCCGTCTTTTTAGGTCCAAAGCGTTGTTAGTTGCTGCGCTATTCTAAATACAAGCTGGCGAGAAGGATGCCAAGGCTTTCTTCATAGATTTCGTCGAATTGCCCCAGCGGCAAAGGATTGACGCCTCTCCCGAGTTCAACCGTAAATCCAGGGCGCCGCCAGTCTTGAATGAACCAATCTTTATATCCTGCATAGCTTTCTATATTTCGTATAGGTTCGTAGCCGCTTACTCTGGCGAATTCATTGACCATCGTCTCTGCATAAGGCGGCTCCAAGCCTTGAAAGCCCCAGTATATGACTTTGCCTTGGGTATGAAAAGCCAGCACATAGGCAAAGTTGCTTTGCCGCGTCAATTCAGCCATAGCTATCGCTTCCGGTTCGGTTAACGGTGCCGTACCGGAGTAATCCCGCGGTCCAGGTTGTTTAGGATTTCTGGCGGCTTCACGTTCCCAAAGGGCCGGGAATTGGTCATTTAGATCGACACCGCGAATGTTTGCCTTCCATCCTTGAAAATTAGTGCTGCCGCCGTTGTATGCCAATACATTGCTGCGGAAAGGCTCTTCCACCGGCAGACCGTTAATAACAAGGTCTACGCCGTCAGGATTGACCATCGGAACGATGGATAAAGTAACTGCCTCATAATAAGGAAACATATAGAGACCCCGAATGTCTGTTCCGTTCGTCAATGCAAGCAAATATTCATTCAAAAATCGGATCAGCACCGGCGTTGTAATCCATTCATTGGCATGAAATGAGCCGTTGACATGAACATATTTGTTTCCTTGTCCGATTCTGATTTCCGGGATAGCTTTACTCATGGCAGATGCCCCGATGCTGCGTTGTCTAATAAAGGGATAAACCTCGATTAGGCGATTGAGGTCGAAGCGAAGCGCCTGCGAATCGTAAGGCTTCTTCACATCAACGACGAACCAGGTAACTCTGAGCGGAAGCCGAAGCTGCTGCCCGACGGTTAAATTGTTGGGATTTACCGATTGATTCAGCAAAAGAAGCGCATCGAGAGAAAATCCCCGCTCTCTGGACAGCTTCCAAATGGAATCTCCAGGCTTCACTTGATAATTGCTAAGCAAAAAACCAGGGATGTTCACTTCCTGTCCCACATTTATATTTGCGACGTCCAATCCAGGATTTGAATCAATGATCAGACGTAAAGGCATATTAAAAAGCTGGCTATAATACCACAACGTATCCCCTGACCGCACTCGGATCTGCACACTCCATACCCCCTCACAACGATTCACTCTATTACAGCTTATGAAGGAGAGGATACGCTCCATGCTTTACAGATGTATTTTTATATATTCACACACGATTTGCTCTTGCCATTCAGTTTAGTCACTCAGCACATTGCATGCAATGTTCCAATCTAACGTTCGCGCATGAGCACATGAGGGACGAAACGGATATAGAAGAGTTCACCGATTAGCTCTATCATCGTTTGAGTTACGATAACTGCTGATACGACACCTCTTAGCGTTTCAGGAAGAGCAAGAGCAGATGGCAGAACGACAAGCGAGTTGCGTGTCCCCGCACTGAATATCAGCGCCCGGCCAGCTCTGGCATCCAGCCGGAATAGGGCCGAAACAAGACGTGCAGCCACTGGCGTGATGATCATATAGGCTGCATATAAAGGAATGACCTGGCCTACATATTCCAATGAGCCGTACAGCTTAGCGATTTGTGATGCCACAATAAGGAATAAGGTCAGAGCCATAAACGGAACAGGAAGCCAAGCCGCAGCATGGAGGGCACGTTCCCCTTGAGGCTTATGCTTTGACCACCACTGGGTAAGCAGGGCAAACATCAATGGAATGATAATTAAGCTTATGAAAGCTTCAGCGAACGGTCCTGCGCTCACTATGCCAGACGCCTGATCCCCCATGAAAAGCCATAAATAAAGCGGCAGCAGCAGCATTTGGCTTACGAAGAGCAAGGGGGTCGAGGTTAAAATAAGCTTTTCATCTCCCAGGCCAAGATGTGTAAACACGATGACATAATCTATGCAAGGCGTTAATAGAACGAGCAGCACGCCTAACAATAAAGCTGGATCACCGGGCAGAAAACGGACAAGCCCCCACACAATCAGAGGGACAGCTAGGTAGTTCGTAAGCAGTAAGGCGTAGATAAATTTTCGATTTCTAAAAGCGTCCTTGAGCCGGAAAAAGGGGATCTGCGTAAACATCCCATACATTAGAACCGCAAGCACGAACGAGATAAAGCCATCCAGGTTCGAGCTAAATTCCGGCAGCCAAACGCCAACTCCAGCGGCAATAATCAGCGTTGCTACATAAATCCATACTTGATTCTTATCCATTTGTTCTCTCGATATCATGAAATCTCCCTATCTCCCATAATGCAAACTTTCTCTTCATATTAGCATAATTGGATATGGGAGATATGAATACACATTGGTCAAAGACATTCATCAAAGAACATGCTTCTTCGCTTGACTTGGAGCGAACTCCAAGTGTAATAATGTTGGAAAGTGAATTCAATAGGTAAAATCAATCATAAGTAAATTCACCTGAAAGCGAGGAAGAACGAGATGGATTATGTGAAGTTAGGGAATACCGGGTTAGACGTATCCAGGCTTTGTCTCGGCTGCATGGGCTTTGGCGTGGCGGGGCGATGGATTCACCCATGGGTGCTTGATGAAGAGCGCAGCCGTCCGGTGATTAAAAAAGCATTGGAGCTGGGCATTAACTTTTTTGATACGGCGAATGTGTATTCCGATGGAACAAGCGAGGAAATCGTGGGACGAGCCATAAAGGATTACGCTAACCGGGATGAAATCGTCCTTGCCACGAAAGTATATTTCCAAATGCACGAAGGCCCGAATGGCTCAGGGCTCTCCCGCAAAGCCATCATGAGTGAAATTGACAAAAGCTTGAAGCGGCTCGGGACAGATTATGTAGACCTCTATCAAATTCACCGCTGGGATTACACTACGCCGATTGAAGAAACGATGGAAGCGTTGAATGACGTTGTTAAGGCCGGAAAAGCGAGATACATCGGCGCTTCAGCTATGCACGCTTGGCAGTTCCTGAAGGCGAACTATATCGCAGAACGAAATGGCTGGACCCGGTTTGTTTCCATGCAGAATCATTACAACCTGTTGTACCGTGAAGAGGAAAGGGAAATGATGCCGCTTTGCCAGGAAGAAAAAATCGGTGTGATTCCTTATAGTCCGCTCGCCTCAGGCAGATTAACACGAGATTGGTCGGAAACGACGCACCGTTCTGAAACCGATCAGATTCAGAAATCCAAGTACGACGCGACGGCAGATGCCGATAAAATGATCGTAGAACGTCTTGCTGCCATTGCGGAGGAGCGGGGTGTTCCCCGTGTTCAAATCGCGCTTGCCTGGCTTCTACAGAAAGAGCCGGTTACAGCACCAATTATCGGTGCAACGAAAGTATCGCATCTCGAAAATGCGGCAGCTGCACTTGCAGTAAAGCTGACACCTGAGGAAATAGCCTCACTTGAAGAACCGTATATACCTCATCCTATCGTAGGTCATAAGTAAAATTGTAATGCACTCTCGATTACCTTGAATGTTACCAAGTAATCGAGGGTGCTTTTTGCTGTTTGTGCTGAACAATTTGATAAGCAAGTCATAAACTAATTAGAAATAAATGAAGCGGAGGTGGATAGGCTTGGCCACGATAAGCCTTTGCATGATTGTAAAGAATGAGGAAGATACCATAGCGAGATGCCTCGCATCTGTTCAAAATATCGTAGATGAAATAATTATTGTAGATACGGGTTCTTCCGACAATACCATCGAAATTGTCAGCGAATTCACGCCCAATGTATATCATTTCCAGTGGATTGATGACTTTGCAGCAGCAAGGAATTTTTCCTTTAGTAAAGCGGCCATGGATTACATTTTATGGATGGATGCCGACGACGTTCTGTCCGAGGAAAATGGCCTAAAGCTTCTTCTTCTAAAGAATTCACTTGGCGCATCGATTGATTCGGTCATGATGAAGTATATTCTCGCTCGGGATGAGTACGGCAAACCGAATTTTAGCGTCAAAAGGAATAGGCTTGTCCGCAGAGAAAGAGACTTCAAATGGAAAGGATTTGTTCATGAATATCTGGAGGTCGGCGGCAATATTATTGATTCCGATATTGAGATAGAGCATCATAGCATAACGGAAACCACTACCGACCGTAATCTTAAAATATACGAGAAACACTATGCAGAAGGAGAACATTTCTCGCCACGGGACTTGTATTATTTTGCAAATGAGCTGTATGATCATGGCTTCTATAAAAGGGCGCGAAGATTTTATCTCCGTTTTTTAAGAACTGGCCAAGGGTGGGTTGAGGACAATATTAATGCCTGCGGAAAGGTGTCCGATTGCTGTCATTTCTTGGGGGAGCATGTCAAGTCTTTGGATTGGGCATTTAGGTCATTCCACTATGATGCTCCCAGGGCAGATCATTGTTGCCGAATCGGATATTATTTCATGCAAAAGAAACAATGGGATCGGTCAATCTACTGGTACAAAACGGCTACTAGCCTAGATCTGCCCAAAGAGATGCAAGGATTCATTAATTACGCATGCTGGACATGGCTGCCGCATCTGCAGCTTTGTGTATGTTACTCCAATATCGGAGAGTATGAATTAGCGTACGAGCATAACGAATTAGCGAGAAAATATCGTCCCACTGATCCGCAGATTATGCATAACAAGGAATATTTGGAGACGGTCCAGCCTTCTTTGAAGCAAGGCGTTACAACTTCTGAAGTAACGCCTTGATCTGGATGAGTGGTTAAATATTAATATCCGCAGCAGTAATTGCTCCATGATTAATGGTAATCGTTTGGCCGCCTGACAAGGCGTTGCCTGTCGCCTGTAAAGTGTACGTATGCGTACCTGTAGGCGGAGCTTCATCGCAAGTGGTAAAAGCGGTGGTAATCGGGCTGTTGGCGGACACAGGCGTATCGCTTGCCGTATCAATAACTGTAGTGCCATCGCGAAGAATCGTAAAAGTAATCGTCGGGTTGGCCGAGCTTGGCGTCCAGGTCGCGGAAGCCACTAGCCAAACTGTGTTAGTTGGTGCAGCTACATTGACTGTGACGGTTCCCAACGTTGCTGTCGGCGCCTCTGCGGTTAGGGTAATACCGCTAAATCGCGTACAGTCAAATGATGCGAAAATTCCAGCTGGTCCCGTAGCGCCAGTAGCGCCTGTGGCTCCTGTAGCCCCAGTGGCACCTGCAGCCCCGGGTGCACCTGTAGCTCCTGCTGAACCTGTAGCCCCCGTAGCGCCTGCAGCCCCAGTGGCACCTGTTGCACCAGGTATTCCCGGAGCTCCATTCAATCCTGGAGGTCCTGTTACCCCCATAGCTCCAGGGATACCCTGGGCTCCGGCAGGTCCTGCAGGCCCTGTAGCCCCCGTAGCCCCCGTAGGCCCAACGGGTCCTGCCGGGGCTTTGACGACAATTTTTGGCGGCGGACAAACAAATTTTTTCTTCACCACAAATCGCTTTTTCCCTCTTCTAATCCGGCATATCGGTTTTCTCATTCTACTGTGGCTGATATTCAATGGGTTTACACCTCCTGTTTTGCTATATCGTATGGCAAACATGGAGATGCGGAGTGGACGATTGTATCGTAGACTGAAGCGGATTTACTCCAGCCTAGTCCATTTTTAAAAGCAACAGGAAACGTAGTCAGCGTTTTCATGGAGACAAGCACTGCTTCGTCAAGCTGATCTTCCTCTTCTTCGATTGCGCTCAACTGGCTGATCAGGTCATCGCCAGGCTGCTCGCGTTTCTTGCCGACAAGCCGTGCGGTGTATTCGACGAAAGCCCGCATATGTTCATCGACCCCGGGTTCGCGCCGTCCAGGGATTATTTCCGCTTTTAATGCTAAATACAATCATAGTTTCATAGTTCAAGAGTCAGATTTGCTAAAAATGACCGACAACCTGTTGATGTTTTACTAGTCAAAACGCTGAAAACAGAAAGTTAAAGTCTATATCATGCTATGCGCGTGACTTGAAAATCAAGGTTAATCTCCTATTCGTGAACTACAATGAACATCGAGCATTTAAAAATTTCGGTATGAATAGGAGTGCAGCATTGATGCAGTATGCCAATCCCGTAATCCCCGGATTTTATCCCGACCCCAGCATTTGCCGGGTGGGCGACGACTACTATTTGGTGACAAGCTCGTTTGAATATTTTCCCGGAGTCCCTATTTTTCACAGCAGAGATCTTGTAAATTGGCAGCAAATCGGACATTGCCTTACGTCAAAGCGCCAGCTGCCCCTTGCAAATGCATGGAGCTCGGGCGGAATCTTCGCACCGACAATCCGCTATCATGACGGTTGGTTCTATATGACGACGACAAACGTCAGCAGTATCGGAAATTTCTATGTAAAAACTACACAGCCCTCCGGGCCGTGGTCTGACCCAATACCGGTGGCGCAGAACGGCATAGACCCGTCGCTGCTATTTGATGATGACGGCCGTGTATTCTTTCAATCGACCCGTACAGGCGATCAGGGGGACGGTATTTACCAATGTGAAATTGATATCGAAACAGGGAGCATGATGTCAGAGAGCCGCCTGATCTGGGAAGGGACAGGGGGAGCGCACCCGGAGGCGCCGCATGTGTACAAAATGAAAGGCTATTATTATTTAATGATCGCCGAAGGCGGAACCGAATACGGCCATATGGTGACGATCGCCAGAAGCACCGATCCGTACGGTCCTTATGAGGCCTGTCCGAATAATCCTATTCTTTCGAACAGGAGCATGAAGAGCAGCATACACGCGACGGGTCATGCGGATCTGGTCCAGATTCAGGACGGCAGCTGGTGGAGTGTTTGCTTAGGCATTAGACCTGTTTCTTACCCGATGAGACATCATCTTGGAAGAGAAGTTCTCCTCGCCCCAGTGGGCTGGACGGATGACGGCTGGCCGGTCATTGGCAATGGAGGCCGGATCGAGCCCGTCATGGACGCGCCGCTGCTGCCTGAAGTCCGGTGGCCGGATTGGCCTGTCCGAGATGACTTCAACCATACACAGTTGGGGTTGGACTGGACGTTCCTTCGAAATCCGGAGCCGGAAAGCTGGTCATTGGAGGAACGCCCAGGGTATTTGACGCTGCGTGGAAATCAGGCGTCTTTGGATGATGCCGGTTCTCCAGCCTTTGTCGGCCGCAGGCTGTGCCACTTCTCCTGTCATGTTGCTGCCGCGATGGAATTTGAACCGATGAACGAGGGGGTAGAAGCGGGCTTAACTGTTTATATGAATGAAAAGCATCATTATGATCTTGCTGTAAGATCCATTGAAGGACGGAAAATGGTTGTTTTCCGCCGGACTGTTGGTTCGCTAAGGGTAGAGGAGATTCGCGATTGTCCGTTAGGGCCGGTGGTGCTTAACATAGAAGCTCAGCCCGATAAATTTGAGTTTTCGCTTCGCACCTATCAGTCCGGCACTATTGAAATGGGATGGGGGGAGACTCATCTGCTGTCTACCGAAGTGGCAGGCGGCTTTACGGGCGTATTTATCGCGATGTATGCCGTTAGTGAAACGAAACAAGCTACGCCTGCGCTTTTCGATTGGTTTGATTATAAACCGCTCGATTAACGATTTATCCGGTAGGATTTTGGCGAGACGCCATATGTTTTCTTGAATAACCGCGCGAGATAATTGCTATCATTAAACCCGCATTCATACGATATTTCCGTAATCGGCAGAGATGTCTGTTTTAATAGGGAGCATGCCCGTTCTAAACGGAGCCGCTGCAGATAAGCCATCGGCGTCGTTTGGTAATAGTCCCTAAATATGCGGTTCAGGTGCCTCACAGAAATATTCGATCTCGCTGCAATTTCCTCCAGGGTAATCGTCTCGAGATAGTGATCTTCAATATAGGAGATCGCATTCGCTAAATGCATCAGGCTGCTGTCCAAGACTGTCTCCTGATTGTCATACTGCCTGGACAAGTAGACGACGAGTTCCATAAACCGGGAAGCCAGCATCGTCTGATAGCCTTGGAGTTTCATGCGGTATTCTTCGACCATAACAGAGATGAGTGATGAGACATACTCAAGACTGGATATGGACATGTTCAGCTTGCTTTTGTAGGCATGGATATGGCGATAGAACGGTTCTAAAATGAACAGCGCCTGAAAGCCGTTAGAAGTCTTTAGATCTGGACCGGCAGTTCGCAGCATCTCCGGTTTAAACATAATGTTGCAAATTTTAAAATCGACGGGGTCTTTAAAGCCATGCGTAGTTCCGCCGTTTATGACAAAAACATTGCCTTTCTTGATAAATGACGCCTCGTCATTGACAATATGGGTCGAGTTCCCGTTTAACACGATAACAAGCTCGGAGAAGTCCATATGCTGATGAAGAGACGTATCCGCTTCATGTCCGCCGTATTGAATAAAAAAGGGGAACTGCGCGTCTGTCGTAAACCAGTTTAAATATACATTGCTCAAGAAATACCCCACCTGACCAAGATTCCTTAATGTCTATATCATGCTATTGCATGACTTGAAAATCAAGGTTTTGGCCTAAATCTGAAACTAAAATAATGAATGAGCAAGTAAATTCCTTATAACATGAAGGGGGAAATCATGGACATGAAAGGGAAAAGAACAAATAAACTTGCAGCTCTGATTGTTAGCGCTATGCTCCTCATATCTGCTGGCTGCAGCAGTTCAGGAGACAGTGCCGTCAATTATGAGACCGGCAAGGATGAGACGAGTCCGATTACGTTTACCTTTTTCGGCGCTGACGCAAGCCCCAACTGGAATAACATGCAGGATGATGTAGGGAAAGCAATCACGGCCAAAACTGGCGTTACGCTTGAGGCGGAATACGATGTCGGCAGCGGCGGCGGACAAAACAAAATCGCTTTAATGGCAGCCAGCGGACAATATCCGGATCTGATTTACGCAAAAGGGGAGCTCGGAGCTCTCATAGACGCCGGCGCTATTCTCGATTTAACCGATCTCATCGACAAACATGCTCCTAATATAAAGAAGGTCATGAGCGAAAACATGAACCGGATGAAATACAGCAATGACGACCCGGCGATCTACGCCATTCCCACCAATGTCGGAGTCGGTGAGCAAATTTTTGACGCCACCAGCGGTTTTCAAGTTCAACTGCGTGTGTTGAAGGAGCTTGGCTATCCGGAAATCAAAACGGTTCAGGATTTTGAAAACGTACTCAAGGAATACGCAGCGAAGCATCCGACGACCGATGGACAACCTACTATTCCGCTCACACTGAATGCCGACGATTGGAAGATCATGATTACGGTAACGAATCAAGCGGCTTTCACAACGGGCATCCCTGGCGACGGTGAATATTACGTAAATCCGGATACCTATGAAGCTATGCTTCACTACAAACGGCCGGAAGAGAAGGAATATTTCCGCTGGCTGAACCACATGTATAATGAAGGCTTGCTAGATAAAGATTCCTTTGTACAGAAAGAAGACCAATATAAAGCGAAAATCGCCAGCGGACGCGTGCTCGGCCTTACCTCTGTGAAATGGGAATACCAGGACGCCGAGAATGCCTTGAAAACGGCGGGCAAAGAGGAGTATACTTACGGACATTTTCCCGTGACGATGGGTGAGCAGTACAAGGATCACACTATGCAGTCGATCGGTGTCGACGGCTATGGCATTAGCATCACTACGGCATGTAAAGATCCGGTACGCGCGATCAAGTTCATCGACTGGCTCTCTTCGGACGAGGGCCAAGTTCTGAGAAACTGGGGGATTGAAGGCAAGCATTACAACATAGAGGATGGCAAACGCGTTATTCCCACGGATGTTCTTAACCAAAAAGTAAATGATGCCACCAATTTCACCAAGCAAAGCGGCATTAATCTGTATCCCATCTTCGGGGTTCGCTATGGTGACGGCGTAAAAGATTCCACGGGCAATTACTACACGACCAACTTCCCGGAACAGATCATTGCCGGCTACTCGGATGCCGAGAAGGAAACTTTGGCCGCGTATAACGCCACTACCTGGAAGGATCTTTTTCCTAGCAAAGATGAGTTTCCCGTTAAAGAGTGGGGGGCCTTGTACAATATGCAGGTACCGACAGACGGGGATTACCAAATCATTTATAAAAAAACGCAGGATATCGTGCGCAAACGGATTCCCGAAGCCGTATTAGCTAAATCCGGCGATTTCGACAAAATCTATGATGCATTCATCGCTGAATTGAACCAGGTCGGCGCCGAGAAGATGGAGCAAGAATACACAGAGCTTGTAAAAGCGAGGGTCTCGCTCTTCACGGGAAAAGATGTTCAATGAGTCCCTTGATCTTCATAGCGAGGTTTGGGGGGATGGAATTTGTGAATTGGTGAAACGGATGAATTGATGAAACTGATGAATTGATGAATTGATGAAACTGATGATATTGGTTGAACTCGTAGGACTGTTCACCCACTAACGGACAGGAGATCCGCTATTTGTTGAAATAGGCCCTCTTTCGCTATGCTTACGGACCCTGGTTCCGTTATTCGACCAAATTTACGGCAGTAATCAGGTTTTCGGGATCAATAGCGGAACGTAGGTCCGTTAGCTCTCAAGATTCCTCGTTATTTCACAAATAGCGTCGCCTGTGTCCGTTAGGATAGCAAATATCCCGTTGCCCACTCAGCTATCCAAGCCAGCTGCACAGCCACACAGCACCCCAAGCCACACATCAACCCAAGCCACACAGCAACCCAAGCCGCCAGCCTCCCAAGCCATACAGTCGGCAATCAGCTACCTCGCACCAGTAATGCAAATGTGTAAAGAAGTTGGACGGAAAAATGAGGTATTGTTGCAGCACCGTTTTCCGTCCAATTTTGATTTTAGGGATTTATGAACAGCAGCCTCTACTTAATACCGTTCCAGCACCAAATTTGTCTTGAGTGAGTCGGCTGGCACGAGCCACCCCTTGCTTTCCAGCAGCTGCAAAAGTTGCTCGCGTCCCGATGCTGCCGTCTGATACTGATCGGTTTTGAATGAAATCTCCACAATATTCTCTGTTCCATTTCCATCCGCGCTGACAATGGGCCACAATTCAATCGCCGTCTCTAGGCCTTCGAAGGTCCCGCTGTATTTGCTTACCAGAACAGGGCCATGCGCATAGGCCTGCTTCAATGCGGCTGTTCCCCAGCCGGGAGCATTGGTTTTATCCAGCTTGCCAGGAATGCTGCTTACCAGCATTTCCAGCGCATCCTTGCTGCTGGGCAAAGTCAGCCCTGTAGATGCCGATTCATCCTTATTATTCGAGAAACTGAGCGTTTGCTTGCTGTATCCCCAGTCGATTTCCGCCTCATAATTCGTATCTGCCGCGCTGAACCCTTCACGGTTGGCTTGGTCCAAAGCGGCGGTGATATTTCCGTTCGTCACGGCGTACCGTTTTTTGTAGGTCATTTCGTACTTCTTTTTATCCTCTTTTTTGCGGAAGCGCACATTCCAGCCCGAATCGTTCAACGATAGGGATGCTGTATCGAAGTATTCCACTAGCATTCGTGCAGCCGGCTCCTCCATATGAAAAATATCCTTCACTTGATCCCGCAGCGTAAGATCATCATTCAATACAAGATCGGAGTTCAGCAGAAATTTAACTTCGTACGTTGGAACGGCATTGGCTGCGGCTTCTACCGTGGCAGGGGCCTGCCAGCTTGCAGACAGCATAACCGCACTTAATGCGGCAGTTATGAATGTTTTGACCGTTTTCACTTTTAACTTCATCATTTCAGCTCCTTTAATATGGAAATATGTGGTTCGTTATCTACTGTAAGGGTGTATTGTCAAACCCAAATCAACAGAATGGAGCGCTCAAGTTAAAAAAAGCACAATTAAATCTTGGCAGGCCAAGAGAGATTATTGGATGGCTTGCCGCCACTGATCGAGAAGCTGAATGAATGCGCTGCTGGTTGCCGGCATATAGCGGTCTTGATTCGTTATCGCATATACCTGGCGTTCGGCCGGTAGGCCGGGAACCGGCCATATCCGCAGCAGCCCCCGATTCGCTTCGGATTGAACTGCCATCCGCGAGATGAAGGAGATATGCTCGCCGAGCATAACCGCCTGCTTGATGGCCTCCAGTGAATCGAGCTCCAGCCTGGAGAAGGGGCTGATGCCCCGCTGTTCCAGCCACTGATCCGTAATGCGCCGCGTACTGGACTCGTTGCCGTGCAGCACGAAGGATGAAGCGGCAATCAGTTCCGGCGTCCATTCGGCGGCTTCCGCAAACGGATGCGCAGGGGAGCAGACCAGAACAAGCTCGTCCTTGCAGAGCGCTTGAGCTTTCAGCGAGGCATGGCGAAAGGGACCGGTTGAAATAAGGCCGGCATCGATCTGATGGGAATGCAGCATTTGTGTGACAGCTGGCGCTGTTTTGACGGTTAGCGAGATGTTTATGCCTGGATAAGATTTGGTAAAAGAATCGAGTATGACCGGCAGGATGTAGGTCGCAGGCACATAGCTGGCTCCGATGGACAGCGTTCCCTGCCGCAGTGTGCCAAAATCGTTAACGACCCTTTGCGCTTCCGCCGCAAGGGCATTGATTTTAGCCGCGTAATGAAGCAGGGCATAGCCGGCATCCGTCAGAATAATACGTCCCATGCGGGCATCAAACAATTTGACGCCAAAGTCGCGTTCCAGATTTTTCATATGAAAGGTAACTGTGGGCTGCTTGAGTCCGAGCAGTTCGGCTACCGTGGTAATTTTATGGTGCTTCTCCAGCAGCTCGACAATTTGCAGCTTCAATAAATTAAGATTCCTCACTGGAAGATCCCTCCTTGGTTCTCGATGAGCCTGTTCTCTATATAGATTTAATCTATGAATGTAAAAGCTGTTCATTGAAATAATTAATTTTCGTTTTACATAACGGTAATACTGTCCTGCACTCCCCCGGGTAGACTGGTTAATGTAGGAACGTCAGAGCAATGAGACGTGCCAAAAGCTGAACAAGGAAGGGAATCATCAGAATGGATTTGAACATACGCGGCGTGAGCAAAAGCTTTGGCGGAAATATGGCGCTGCATCCAACGGACTTAATCATCCGCCAGGGAAAGTTCACGACGCTGCTCGGACCTTCGGGCTGCGGTAAAACGACACTGCTGAGGCTCATCGCCGGTCTGGAGCGGCCGGATACGGGGAGCATCAGCTTCGGCGAGGAGATGCTGTACAGCGAGGCGAGAGAAGTACCGCCTCATCGGCGCGGCTTCGGGATGGTATTTCAGGACTTTGCGCTCTGGCCGCATATGACCGTCTTTGAAAATGTGGCCTTTGGATTAAGGGCAACCGGTCGCAAGAACGGGATTCGCGACAGGGTGATGGAAGCACTGGGCAAGGTCAAACTGAGCGGCATGGAGCAGCGGTATCCGCACCAGCTGTCGGGCGGGCAGCAGCAGCGGGTGGCCTTCGCGAGAGCGGTCGCCACGCAGCCGAAGCTGGTTCTCTTCGATGAGCCGCTCAGTGCGCTCGATGCGGTGCTGCGGGATGAAATGCGTCTGGAAATGACGTACCTGGTGCGGGAAATGGGGTTAACCGCTCTGTATGTTACGCATGATCAGATCGAAGCGATGTCCATGTCGGATGAGGTGATTGTCATGCATAGCGGACAAGTGCTGCAGCAAGGGGCGCCGGAAGAAATCTACAATCAGCCGAAGCATCCGTTCGTCGCCCGTTTTATCGGGAAATCCAATTGGCTAAAGGGCGGACAGTCGATGTTCAGACCGGAGCATATCCGGTTCCAGCCCCAACCAGGCGAAGAGGTTCAATCCTATGCTGCCGCGGTTACGCAGGTCAGCTATGTTGGCGACAGGTATGAGGTGAGATTGAAGGCGGACGAGGCTGCCGAGCCATGGCTGGTTTATTGTCCGGAGCGGTTGAAAGAAGGAACAGAGGTAACCATCTATCTGGCGCAGCACTGCATTCACCGATTGAACGGGAGCTATCATTCGATTCAAGAAAACGAACCAAAGGGGAAATGATGATGTTAAACTTGACACGCAATGCATGGAAAAAAGGGAGCGCACTTGTGCTGACTCTAGCGTTAGGAACCGCATTGGCCGGCTGCGGAAGCAGCAGCACCGCTCAAGATACAGCATCTCCAGCAAGTGCGGAGAACAAGCCTGCGCAAGCGGCAGACAAGACACTTACCGTATATACAGCAGGCCCGGAAGGCTTGGCGAACAAGCTGATCGAGGAGTTTCAAACCCAAACCGGCATCAAAGTAGAAATGTTTCAAGGCACAACCGGCAAAATTCTGGCCCGTCTTGAAGCAGAGAAGTCCAATCCGGTAGCCGATGTCGTTATTCTGGCCTCGCTGCCATCTGCTCAAGGCCTTAAGAATGAAGGCTTGACGCTGCCATACCCAGAAGCTAAAAATGCGGACAAGCTGAACAAAGATTGGTCTGACCCGGAAGGCAACTACTTTAGCACCAGTGCATCGGCGCTTGGCATTGCCTATAATACGAAACTGGTCACGACACCGCCGACATCCTGGAGTGATCTCGCTAAACCGGAATACAAGGACCAGGTCAATATTCCCGATCCGTCGCTGTCCGGCTCAGCACTTGATTTCATTACAGGCTACCTCAGCGACAAAGGCGAGAGCGGCTGGTCCTTGTTCGAGCAGTATAAGGCGAACGGCGCAGCCATGGCCGGAGCCAACCAGGAAGCTCTTGATCCTGTCATTACTGGCGCCAAGAGTATCGTTGCCAGTGCGGTCGATTATATGACCTACAAGGCCAAAGCCAAAGGCGAGCCGATCGATATTGTTTATCCACAGGAAGGTACCGTGATCAGCCCGCGTCCTGCCGCTATTTTGAAGTCCACCAAGCATGAAGAGAATGCAAAAGCATTTATCGATTATTTGCTCTCCGATGAGGCACAGAAGCTGGTCTCCGATGCGGCATTGCTGCCGGGCCGCACAGATATCAAAGCGGAGAACCGCGCCAACCTGGATGAAATCCCATTGCTGAAGACGGACTGGGATTGGATGGGCGAGCAAGGATCGGATGTAACGGATAAATTCACGAAGTTATTTAAATAACATGAATAATTCCTTACAACAACGTCAACTCAAAATTTGGTCGATGGTGCTTGCACTGCTAGTTCTAGGTCTGCTTATCGTCGTGCCTTTGGCCGAAATCTTCATCCAAAGCGTGTATCGGGATGGACAGCTGCAGTGGTCAGCCCCGCTGCGCACCCTGGCAAATTCAGAAATGATGGGCGTACTGCTGGCTTCAATCTGGCTAGGTGTATGTGTCATTCTGGGAACGACAGTGCTTGCGCTGCCGCTGGCCTGGGTGATGGTAAATACCAGACTCAGCCGGTGGCGCTGGCTGGAAATCGTATTCCTGATCCCCTTTATGACACCGCCTTATATCGGTTCGATGGGCTGGATTCTGTTCATGCAAAAGAGCGGCTACCTGGAGCAGCTTGCTCCGGGTCTCGCCGGGCTTGGGGGAGCATTCTTCTCCTTTGGTGGAATGGTCGTGATCATGAGCCTGCATCTTTATCCGTTCCTGTATTTGCTGCTGCGCGGAGCGCTGGAAAGGATCGGCGGAAATATGGAAGAAGCGGCCGCTATTATGGGAGCACCATTCATGTACCGTTTTCGCCGCGTTGTCGCACCGCTGCTGTTGTCGGCTTTTGGCATGGGAGCGATGCTTGTTTTCGTCAAGACGATTGCTGAATTCGGAACACCGGTTACGTTTGGAAAACGCATTGGTTACGAGGTGATGACCTCTGAAATTCATAAATATATATCCAGCTGGCCGATCGATTTCGGCAAAGCAACTTCACTGTCATCCGTGCTGCTCACCACCTGCCTGCTGGTCTGGTACGTGCAGTCCCTGGTGAACCGCAAACACACCTATGGGCTGGTCGGAGGAAAAGGCATACGCCGATCCTCCATGAGCAGTGGCAGCTGGCTGCATTGGGCAGGAGGGATCTACGTGTTTTTGCTCCTGCTCGCGTCGGTTGGCATCCCGTATTTCTCCATTGTGGCGGCTTCCACAATGAAGCTGCGGGGAGTCGGCTTAGCCTGGAACAACTTTACGCTAGATTCCTATAAAGAGCTGCTGAGCTGGAATTCCCCCAGCATGAAAGCACTGCAGACCAGTCTCTGGCTGTCCCTGGCCGCTTCCACCATTGCCGTATTTCTCGGCACCTGGTTTGCCGTGGTGATCGAACGATCCAGAAGCCGGGTGCAGCGCACGATTGATCTATTCAGTCTGCTGCCGAATACGGTGCCGGGAATTGTGCTCGTTGTAGGTCTGATCCTGTTATGGAATTCACCCTGGATGCCGATTCCGCTCTATAACACTTATGGCATGGTCATTCTCACCTATGTTGTATTATTTGTTCCTTATACGGTACAGTACGTCAAAAGCGCCTTTACCCAAATTGATCCTTCACTATTTCACGCTGGTCAGGTGTTTGGCGGAACACCGGGATACATTTTCCGCAGAGTGCTGCTGCCGCTCATTATTCCGGGAATGCTGGCCGGATGGATGATGACTTTTACGATCGCATCGCGCGAACTAGTTGGCTCTCTGCTTATATTGCCTCCGTCTGTAAAGACCTCGGCAACGTATATCTATGCGCAGTTCGAGCAGGGGCAAGTATCGCTTGGCATGGCGATGGCCGTCATCTCAGTGGGGCTGACGACGGTGCTGCTCATCCTGCTGGAAGTTATGGGCTCCAAAAGAAGGCGGACCGCATCCTGATGGAATTAAGAGTATGGGGCGGTGCCGGCGAGCATGGCCGTTCTTGTTATGTACTAACAGGAGAACAGCATCGGATCATGCTCGATTGCGGCGTAAAGAAGGAGGGTACCGGACAATATCCTTTGCTTGATGCTGATCTGATTCCTCAGTTGACGGCTGTATTTCTAACGCATGCGCATGAGGATCATTCTATGGCTTTGCCGTTATTATACAAGCATGGTTATCAAGGGGAAATCTGGACGACCAAGCCGACCGTATTGCAACTGGAGCTGTATTTTGCCAATTGGCGCAAATATGTAGAGAGACGTGGCGGGGAGCTGCCTTACGATCATACGCATATTTCCGCCATGCGCTTTCGCATTCTGGAGGAAGAAGCAGAAGCGGGCGATTGGCTCCTTCTCTCGGATGGATTTAGTGTGCAGTGGGGGCGGAGCGGCCATATGCTCGGCTCGGTATGGCTACGGTTGCAGCTAGAAGGACACCGTATATTTTTCTCCGGAGATTTCAGCCGGGAATCCGCTCTACTGGCTAATGATTCACCTAGTGTGCATACTCTCTACGAATCATCTGATGAGCCAAACCTGTTCCCGCCAGAAATGACCCTATCGATCATCGATAATGCATATGGCGCAGATGAACAGTCGCAAAGTCAGAAGCTGAACGCACTCCGGCAGCTTATTCTCGAAGTACTGGAGCGAGGAGGGCATGTACTGCTGCCGGTTCCTGCTTTTGGCCGGGGACAGGATTTATTGCTGTGGGCATTAAGTACGTTTCCGGGGCAGCATCTTCTGATTGAACAGGAAATCCGCGAGGGTTTGCAGCAGCTGGCCGAATGGAAAGACTGGCTTAGGCCAGGTATTGTTCATGCCATTAATAAAGCGATGATTTCTCCGAATATCCATATTCCCGTCAGCTGGGATGATCGAGTTCGTTTACTGCAGGGGGAGAATTCGTTCATCATTTTTACAACGGACGGTATGATGGAATCGGCCCGCGCACGCTGGTATGCGGAGCACCTCTCATCTTCAGCAGACCATGCGATTGTTATTACTGGCCATGCCAGTGAAGAAACCTTCGCTCGCCAGCTGCTGAAAGGAGAAATCGAGGGGACATCCTGCGAAGTAATCCAGATGGGATACAAAATCCATCAGGGGTTAGATGATGTCCGGCTCATGCTTCATGAAGTCCCTAGCCGGCATACGGTTCTGGTTCATGCTCCCAAGCCGGTAACCGACCAGGTGGCCGACCGGCTGGCAGAAGAGGGGGCTAGAGGGATCTATTCCTTGCAGCCAGGAGCCGTGTTAAATATATAAACCTTATTTTATTATTCAAGGTAATTCTATCTGAAGCGGGAACCTTACGAGGTCGCCGCTTCATCTTGTTATCGCTTGGCCAGATCGTTACTAGTCATTAATTCGCAGCAGCAGCTCTTTTGTAACGAATCACTTTTCTGTACATCGATTTATCCTTCAATTTGTTGAATATATAAGGATCCGGATTGGTGTTCACTTCAATAATCCACGGTGTCCAGGTATGATCGAAACCAATATCCAAACCAATTTGCTGTAATCCGGGATATTTCTTATGAAGAGATTTTGCCGTAGTTACACCCAGTTCGTTAAGCGTATGAATCTTCTTTTGAATTTCGTTATTTGTGCTGTGGGCAGCGAGGAGACGTTTGATATCCATCAGTGTGCCGCCACTATGATAATTGGTCACTATTTTTTTAGGATGGGCCACTCTTCCGATGATCCCCGTCGTTTCCCATATTCCTTTTGGATTCAGCTGTACCATGACCCTCGTATCGAAATGGCGTTTGTTATACTTCAATAGATGAATGCCCTTCTGAATAATGTAGCTTTTCTTGTTCGTATAATTTTGTAAGGATTTGTAAAATGATTTGTAATCCTTAAAGGTTTTTTCCGTTGTTTCAATTTGGTACGCATATTCCCCGGTTTTCAGCAGCCTTGCACGTATAACTCCATTCCCATAACTCCCGATCTCAGGTTTAACATATACCATGCTATAAAGCTCCAGCATTTTCTTCAAGGTGGAGTCACTGAATTTCCGGGTATCTGGAATAAAAGGGAGAACCTTTTTACTCTTTAGAAGCACTTTTGTTTTGGTCCATTTATTCATCACTACCCTATTAGGTTTCTTTGGGCTCATCCTCTGGATCCCTCCTGATATAGTTGTTTCACCATGACCTTTATCCTCTCATATTCTATGTGTACTCCCCCTTGAGCGAGTAGGCGATTGATTTACTAAACAAAACAAATCTTATTTCGGTAATATAAGAAACCGGGTGCTCCGAAACATACACTTTCTTATTTAAAAAAGGGCAGGCAACAAGGTGATCAGACTATACCCATTCTTTAAGTTTGAATACGTATAATAGTGTTCAAGCAGAATTCGTGCTCTGAGAGGGTGAGAAAAGTGTGAAGATCTTGATCGTTGCTCCGGAGCAGATCCCTGTTCCTGGAAGCGGATCGGTAGAAATTTGTATCCTCGCTATTGCCAAACAGCTTGCAAGTAAACATAAAGTAACGGTCGTAAGCAGAGCTTCAAAGGGACTGCCAGCTCAAAGCAGCGAAAGCGGCGTAAACATCGTCAGAGTTCCATCGGGCAGCTCCAAGGTTTATATTGCCTCTGTTCTTCGTTATATTCAGGGAAAGTTTTTTGACGTTATTCAAGTTGACAATCGTCCTCATTACATGGCATCCATCCAACAAGCTTATCCGAAAATGAAGGTAACCTTATTCCTGCATTCACTAACATTTGTACCGCCTAACAGCAGCGTTGCAAAAAGTTTGAGGCATGCCAAATTAATTATTGCAAACAGCAGTTCACTAAAACAAAAATTAACCCATCGTTTTCCCGATGTGGCATCGAAAATTCGAACCGTTGAACTTGGGGTGGATACGAGCAGGTTTCGCCCGGCAACCACCGCTGATCGAACCACGTACAGGAAAAAGTACGGCATAGACGATAAATATACGGCTCTATTTGTAGGGCGCGTTATTCCACGCAAGGGTGTTCCTATATTGCTCAAAGCGGCCAGCATTGCCGGGAAGGAAGTTCCTCTTCAAGTGGTTGTTGCGGGACGGGGCAGAGCATCGTACATGAAGCAGTTGCGAGCGACGGCCTCTAAGTTGAACGTATCTGTAAAGTGGATCGGGAAGCAGAAGCATTCCGATATTCATAAGGTATATCAGATTGCGGACTGTTTCGTTTGCCCCTCCCAAAAGCACGAAGCCTTTGGCCTGGTGAATGTTGAAGCCATGGCGTCGGGATTGCCCGTAATTGCTTCAAAGGTTGGCGGGATACCGGAAATTGTGAAGCATGAGAGCAATGGTTTTTTAGTCGACGATTACTGGCGTGCTGAACGGTTTGCACAATATTTGATCAGACTTGGAAAAAATAAAGAGTTGGGGCGCGTAATTGGCACCAAAGCAAGAAGCAGCGTAACTCAGAATTTTACATGGCGGCAAACAGCCGACAGGCTATCAGCGTTATATTCTCATTGAGAGAGTTAGAGTCGAGACAATGAAGCCAACCGGCTGTTTTCTTTCATTATTTGGATATAGAAAGCAGCCGGAAAGCTGCTTAACAGCAAGATTAAATTGACATAAAAATATAAGAATGCTGAAAAAAGAGCATAGATATGCTAAAAATAATGAACTTTTGTGCTATGCTCTTTAGATAAGAAATTGTAAGCGCTATCAAAAAAGGGGCAAACGATATTGGGAAAATTTAAATCGAAAATACTCCTGTACAGTTTGTTGCTTGGTTCCGTTCCTACGATTCTCATCGGATTGTTTTCTTATTTTATAGCCGCGAAAGATGTGGAGCAAAAGGTGAACGAAGGGAATATGCATCTGTTGAATCAAACTCGGATGAGGGTGGAGCAGGTATTGGACTCCATGCAAAGAACCGCTCTGCAGTTTGAGAACTCCTCTTTGCTGAAATCGGCGATGGGCAGCAAATTAAGCGCTGATGATTTTACGAAGGTCCGGGAACTCATGAAAGAAATGTTTAACCTGCAAACCCAGACTATTTTAAACCAAGTGTATGTGGTCAATCTAAAGCATGGGTGGGTCGTAAATCTTAACTCGTTAAAGCCGCTTGAAGGCATGGGCAGTGCAGAATTAGACCGATACTTGAGTCAACAGGACAGCATATTTTGGGTTACCGGATCAGAGGAAATTTCAAAGAACGCAAATCCGATGGAGATCGACCTTTGGGATAGTCCCAAAGATACCGCGACTACGCTAAGACTGGTGCATAAAATGCCATTGCTTTCGAAAAACTCCTCTCCGTCCGGAATTTTGATTCTCCAAATCACTGCGAAAGATATTCGCAACATGCTGGAGCCCGGCAATCTGCGGGCGACACAATATATTCTTAATGAGCAGGGGGAAGCTATCCTGTCGTCGGCGGAGGATAAAGCAGCTTACCGCTCCATCAACGGACAGGTTTTGGACAAGATTCGGCATGCCGGTATTCCACAAGGCGCATTTCATGCAGAGAGTGCAGGCAAGAAGGTAAGCGTGCTGTATTCCAGATCTCATTATAATGGATGGACATACGTTTCGGTCGTACCGCTGGATAAAGTCACGGACCAGACAGGGAAAATCGCGCTGATAACAGCTGGCGTTTGTTTCGGGATCATCGTTACTGTACTGATTGCTTCCCTGCTTGGCAGCCGGAAAATGTATTCACCGATTCGCAGGCTTCACGAATTTGCCGCTAACGTCCAGCCGCAGCAAGTGAATTCAGACCGCAAAGATGAGTTCGAGTATATCCGCGACAGCCTTTTTTCCCTGGCCGTGTCGAGAAACGAACTGGATAAACAGATGAAATCACAGACGGTACACTTGCGCGAGTTTTATGTGCTGAAACTGTTTACGGAGCAGATGTCTGGAGATCAGGACAAATATGCTACCGAAAGATACGGGTTTCCATCGGGGTGGGGTAGCCTTGGCGTATTGACGCTGGAACTGGACAACCTTCAGCAATCCCGGTTTCAGGAGCAGGACCGGGAGCTGCTGCTGTTTGCGGTAAGCAATATCGTTTCGGAAACATTGCCGGAAGAGGCTCGCTTCAGTCCGATTGTGTTGAATCATGCCCAAGTTACGCTGCTGACCTGTAAAGAGGAGGATGCTGCAGCGGGGCAAGCTTTATTTTATCAGACAGCCCGGGATATTAAAGCAAAGGTGCATGAATACCTGGAACTCGAATGCAGCATTGGCATCAGTCATTCATTTAAGCGGGTATCCGATGCGAAAAGGGCTTTTAATGAAAGTACCGCTGCGCTAAAGTTGCGTTTTGTTCTCGGTCCGAACATCATCGTACGATATGCTGACATTGAGGATCAAGGAAATGTAGAGAAGGCGGTATACACGAAATTAAGACTGATCGAAGATCCGATCGTGCTTGCTATGGAAGAACGGCAACTGGACAAGGTAGAGCAGCTGTTTCAGCGTTACCTGGATGAATTGCTATGCAGGGAAGGTTTTCATCGAGAGCATCACTTGTTGCTTTTGCAGCTGGCGTCCAGAATCGTTAGCATTGTACAAGAGCAGGGACAGTCCATGCAGCAATTGTGGAATGGCGAGGATGAGCTGAAGCATCTGTTCCGGCTGCAAACACGAAGTGAAATTGTGAACTGGTTCCACTCCAAATTGTTTAAACCTGTTGCTGGGCTGTTGGCGGAAATGGCCGGCAAACAATTTGTAAACATTACCAGCCGCCTTATCAAGATCGTACACGAGCAATTCGATAAAGACATTTCGCTTGAATATTGCGCGGCTGTCATGAGCTTTAACGCGGCATATATGAGCAGAGTATTTAAAAAAGAAATGGGCGTCTCCTTCAGTGAATACTTGTGTGAATACCGGATGAACTATGCTAGAAATCTTTTGGCTGCGACGGATATGAAGGTTTCCGAAATCGGGCAAAGCGTCAGCTACACGAATATCAGCGCCTTCATTCGAACGTTCCGCCGGACTTTTGGTTTGACGCCTGGCCAATATCGTGATCAATTGCACCACCATGAAGGATAATCACCATATATACCCCTCCCACAGCCGAACGATATCGTTCGGCTTTTGTTATGTAGTTTCTGTTATGTAGTTTCTGTTATGCAGCTTCTGTCCAACAGTGATAATACAGCAGCATGCGATGTCATAAATGGCATACCGAAAGTGGAAGACGGCATATGCGGGGGAACAGTTCAGCCTCAACGGGCCGTTCCGGACAAGGCATCTCCCGCAGTTGGCTGATGAAGTCATAAACGGAGTATAGCCTTACATGGCTCAAACGTTAAATAATGAATCCAAGTAAGCGCATACACAAAACAGATGATGTTCGCGGGACAATCAGATATTGTCCACGAGACAGGGGAGAGGTGCTATGAAATCAAATCAAACTCTGGCGGAGGGCGCACTGCAAGTCAAGCGCCCGCTGCGTCAGCAGAGGAGTAAGCATTTATTGCGGGATTTGGTCAGGGACAGGTGGATGTATTTGATGCTGCTGCCAGGGGTGCTGTATTTTATCATTTTTAAATATGTGCCGATGTACGGGGTGACCATGGCTTTTCAGGACTACAAGCCGCACCTGGGTTTTTTCGGAAGCCCATGGACAGGTATGAAGCATTTTATTCGCTTTTTCAGTGAACCCCAGTTTTGGATGCTATTCCGCAACACAATTATTTTAGCCTTATATAATCTGATCTTCTTCTTTCCGCTGCCGATTATATTATCGCTCATGTTGAATGAGCTGCGGAGAGAACGTTTCAAGAGATTTGTACAAACGCTGATTTACATTCCGCATTTTGTGTCCTGGGTCGTCGTCGTAGGTATTTTCTATATTTTATTTACTACCGAAAACGGCATATTGAATGAATTGATTTATCGAATTACGGGTGAAAAAATTGCCTTCTTGCTTGAGGCCGATTGGTTCAGAACGATGATTGTTTCTCAGGCAATCTGGAAAGAAGTCGGTTGGGGCACTGTAATCTTCCTTGCGGCACTGGCAGGTGTGGATTTGCAGCAATATGAAGCCGCCCGGATCGATGGAGCGGGCCGCTGGCGCCAGCTATGGCACATTACTCTGCCGGCTATCCGCAGCACAATTGTTATCCTGCTGATCCTCCGGTTGGGGAATTTCTTGGACTCGGGGTTCGAACAAATCTTCCTGATGATCACACCGACGAACCGGGAAGTAAGCGAAGTGTTCGATACCTACGTGTACACCAAGGGGATGACACAGGCACAGTACAGCTACAGCGCCGCCGTCGGATTGTTCAAATCGTTTGTCGGATTGCTGCTGGTGCTCGGTTCAAACTGGCTGGCCAAGAAATTCGGGGAAGAAGGCGTCTACTAGAATGGTGCAGTGGATGCAGTTTCGGAAGATGACAGGAGGGAAAGAATTGTGCGTCAAGATAAAACCCGGGGGAATCGCCTGTTTGACCTGATCAACCATTCGATTTTATTTCTAGTTGCGATTGTATGTGTTCTCCCATTCGTATATGTGCTGGCGGTTTCCTTCGCCAGCCCGGCTGAAGCCGCCAGGGGCGGACTGATATTGCTGCCTAGAGAATGGTCCTTGGTATCTTATCAGTATATATTCTCATCTGATACGTTGCCCCGCAGCTTGCTCGTTTCGGTGTACATTACGGTAGTGGGAACGCTCATTAACCTGGCATTTACATCGCTTATGGCATATCCTCTGTCCAAACCCCATCTTCGGGGGAGGAATCCAATCCTGCTGGGCGTTTTGATAACGATGCTGTTCAGCGGGGGAATGATTCCCACTTATTTTGTCGTAAACGGGCTGAATTTGACGAATACGTTATGGGCCTTGATGATCCCGAATGCGATCAGTGCGTTTAACTTGATTGTTCTTAAAAACTTTTTTCAACAAATTCCCGACGGACTGGAGGACTCGGCCAAAATTGACGGCTGCCACGATTTAGGGGTTTTGATTCGAATCGTCCTTCCATTGTCGCTCCCGGCGATGGCGACCTTCGGTTTGTTTTATGCGGTCGCTCACTGGAATACGTTTTTTAACGCCATTTTGTACATCAATGATAATCACAAATGGCCGATTCAGGTCATGCTTCGAGAGATCGTAATTTTGGCCCAGAGCAGAGTAGGGGATTCGAGCTTCGACGAGATGGACGTACAGCCTCTTACCATCCGCATGGCGGTCATCGTTTTCGCCACCGTTCCTATCCTGCTCGTCTATCCTTTTCTGCAAAAGCATTTCGCGAAAGGCGTCATGCTCGGTTCCGTAAAAGGCTGATCATCTATTCATTCCTTCCTTCTAAGCGAAGAAGGGATGCCAAATAGAAATAAAAAACTTATGGAGGGGTAAAGCATGAAGAAAAAATGGATGAATACAGTTGTGACGATGCTTGCGGGCATGATGATCCTGACGGCCTGCGGCGGGAAAAGCGGAGGGAGTCCAGTGGAAGGGGATGCCCCCTATCCGCTCACGCTTGTTGTCAATCAGGTAGGGGAAATACCGGACCCGAAAAATCCGATCGAGGAAAAGCTGCGCGAGTACACTAATACAGATCTGCGGATTCAATGGATTCCCTATTCCGCCTATGATGAGAAGATTAACGTCATGATCGCTTCCAACGAGCTTCCTAAGCTGATGAAGCTGAATTACTCGCCCACGACGATCAGCTCGCTTGAAGCCGATTTGTTCTGGGATATTACGTCGCATTTGAAAAATTATCCGAATTTAGCCGCACAGCCTCAGCAGTATTATGACAACATCAGTGTAAACGGCAAAGTGTACGGTATTCCGCTTTTCCGGGATATGGGCCGGGCGATCGTCAGCTATCGCCAGGACTGGCTGGATGCCGCCGGCCTGAAGGCGCCCGTAACCCTTGACGACTGGTATGAAATAATCCGCTATAGCACGGAAGAAGATCCAGATAAGAACGGGAAAAGGGATACGTACGGGATGATGCTGGACAAAGGCTACAATCAGGGAACGGCCTCCACGCTGACCCGGCTTGCCGTATCCCAGGGAGCGCCCAACAAATGGGGGATCGATGAGGAAGGAAATTTTTATCCAGAATTTGAATCCGAGATATTCTTTGATGTGATGAAGATGTTCAGGAAATTGTATGCGGAGAAATTGATCAATCAGGATTTCGCCGTCGTTGACTCTTCCGAGCTCAATAAAGTTTACGAATCGGGACGCGCAAATATCCGAATTTCCGGCGGCAATGGGCAATCGCTGCAAACGAAGCTGGAGAAGGTCGTTCCGGATGCGGTCGTAAACGTCTCGCCATTGCAAGGTCCGGACGGGATCCGGGTACCGGGGGAAAGCGGCAATACCGGCTTCCTGGCCATCCCGAAATCGACGGTCATTTCCGAAGAAGAATTGGATAAAGTGCTGACTTTCGTGGATAAGCTGTTCGATCCAGAGATGGTTAATTTGATTAACAAAGGGATTGAAGGAGTTCATTACTCCGTCGAAGGAGACTTCACCGTAACCCTTGATGCCGATAAGGATGCTCAGGAAGTGAAGCCTTACCGCGATTCATTACCGCAGCGGGGCGAGTTGTACAATATGGAGAAGAAAGCCAAAGGTACGGAACTTTTTGCCTTAAATAAAAAAATTGTTCAGGAAAATGAAAACTATATTATTCCCAATCCGGCGCTGACCTTGAAATCAGAGACGTATAATGAACGCGGCGGAGAATTGGAGCAAATCATTACCGATGCACAAACCAAGTTTATTATGGGGCATATTGACGAGGCCGGCTGGCATGCTGAGGTGGAAAAATGGAGAAAAAGCGGCGGGGAGCAAATAGCAGCAGAGTATAAACAATCCTATGAGAAGCTAAAATAGTTTTCCCTGCTGCCAGTTCGGGTTCGAATCTCCCGAAAAGTGGATATGCGGTATGTGACATGCGATATGTGATGCAGATTGGTTTTAGATCAAGAGGATGATATGAAAAGTTTTCGGAGCTGCTCCTAGGTTGATTTTCCAATTTGGAGCAGCTGCGGTTCTATCCGTGACGCTTGCGGTACTGTAGCGGAGTTGTACCAGAGACTTTCTTGAATGTTTTATTGAAGTGGGCAATATGCTCGAATCCGGCTCGTTCTGAAATCATTTGTACTGATTCCCGGCTGTTCAGCAGCATTTTTTGGGCCTCCCGTATTCTTACGACCTGGATATACTCGCGGAAATGAAAACCGGTCAGTTTAGTGAAGATTCGGCTAAGGTAGGAGGGACTAATATAAAACTGTTTGGCGACCTGCTCCAGCGTCAGCTTCTCCTGATAGTTGGATTTGATATGCTGAGCAATTTCGGAGATTTTCTGATGCATCGGATGCTCGTATTCATGGGACGCCAGGGATTGAAGCGTTGTTTGAATCCGGTAAAGGAGTATGAGCAGCTCGTTCATATAAGAACGCACCAATGACGTATAGTGCGGCTGCTCCGCTTTGCATTCTTCGAGCATAGCGTGCAGCAGCCGTTCAATTTCAGGCTGGTACTTGAGCGGAATTCGCATCAGACGAGATGCTCCATGATCCAAAATTTTAGCGACACTGGCATCTCCTTGTTCAATGAAGCTTTTGGAAAAGCTGATCAAGATCCGTTCGAATGTCAGTTTATCCGAGCTTGCCGTCGAATGGAGGTCGTGCGGTTTGATGATCATCAGGTCTCCTTTTTTGACGGTGAAGACGTTATCGTTCATGAAATACACCCGCTCGCCGTTAAGCAAATAATACAGCTCAAAGAAGGGATGCTCATGCGGGCGCCGCATGCTGCTGGAACCTTTCCGCGACATGTATTGGATGGAGAATTCATCATCCCCGATATAGTACTTTGGCTTGAAGCGGTCATTCATTTCCACTGGGAACTCCTTTCCACACGGCAGCAGTGCACAAAGCATTAAGCTGCTCGTAAAACTAGCATACAAAGCAAAATTAGCACTGAAACTAGCATCGTTAACTGAAGAAATGAGTACTCTCATTACCATATACTGAAAACGAGGTCATTACAAACCTTAAATTAGGCAGGAGGACAACATGTCAATAAGTTCAGAAACCTTAATATGGTACGACAAGCCCGCCCAAAAATGGAATGAGGCTTTACCGATAGGGAATGGAAGACTGGGCGGCATGGTGTTTGGTTCGGTCGAGCAGGAACGGATTCAATTCAACGAAGATTCGGTGTGGTATGGAGGGCCAAGGGACCGGAACAATCCGGATGCTCTGGAGCATCTGCCACGCATTCGCAAGCTGCTCTTTGACGGAAAGCTGAAAGAAGCCCATCGGCTGTCGGCAGCGGCTTTATCTGGAACGCCGTGCAGCCAGAGGCATTATTTAACGGCTGGGGATTTGCATATTCATTTCAATCATCCCGCAGGAGAGCTGTCCAGCTACCGCAGGGAGCTCGATCTGGAAAGAGCTGTTGCGGCAACGACGTATCAATACGGAGGCGTTGCCTATCGCCGGGAAATATTTTGCAGTTACCCGGATCAGGTGATGATCATTCGGCTGGAGGCGAATCACCCCGGTGCTTTGACGTTCACTTCCCAATTTACACGAAACAAAGGCAAGTACATGGATGCATCGTACCGGTACGGGACAGATACGATTGTGATGACGAATGATTGCGGGGGGAAGGAGGGGCTTTCCTATAGCGCGGCTGTCAAAGCGGTCGCTGTCGGCGGTACGGTACGGGTTGTCGGTGAGCATTTGCTGGTGGATCAAGCGGACGAAGTCATTCTAATCCTTGCCGCGGCCAGTACATTTCGTGTTGACGACCCGGAGCAGGGCTGTTGCGAATTGCTGGGCAACGCAGCGGCCCAAAATTATAGCCTTCTGAAAAATAGCCATATTCAGGATTACCAGCAGCTGTTCCAACGGGTAAAGCTTGAACTCGGAGGGACCTTCCATCCCAAGCACCCATTGCTTCCTGTAGAAAAGCGGCTCGAACAAGTACAGGCGGGTGGCGATGATAACGGGCTGTATACGCTGTATTTTCATTACGCAAGATATTTGCTTATTTCCTGCAGCCGCCCCGGATCGCTCCCGGCTAATCTGCAGGGGATATGGAATGATTCGATGTCGCCCCCTTGGGACAGCAAGTTTACGATCAACATCAACACCCAAATGAATTACTGGCCTGCGGAAAGCTGCAATCTGCCAGAGTGCCACGAGCCAATGTTCGAGCTAATTGAGCGTATGCGGGAAAACGGCCGGATTACGGCCCAGAAAATGTATGGCTGCCGCGGATTTGTCGCTCACCATAATACCGATATTTGGGCGGATACGGCGCCTCAGGACATTTATCCTCCGGCTACCCAGTGGGTGATGGGGGCGGCCTGGTTGACGCTCCATCTCTGGGAGCATTACAAATTTTATCCGAATCGGATTTTTCTGGAAAAGGCCTATGAAATAATGAAGGAATCCGCCCTGTTCTTTATGGATTTTCTTGTTGAAAGCCCGGAGGGTTATTTGGTGACAAATCCTTCCGTTTCGCCGGAAAATCGTTACAAGCTGCCAAATGGCGAATCCGGAACGCTTTGCTACGGCCCTTCCATGGACACCCAAATTTTGACGGAGCTGTTCGATGCCTGCATCCAAGCGAGTCTGGTGCTGGATACGGATGAGAGCACCCGCAAGGAATGGGCTGTCATCAAGGCACGTTTGCCTGTGATGAAAGTGGGAAGGCACGGGCAGCTGCAGGAATGGCTTGAGGATTACGAAGAGGAAGATCCCGGGCATCGGCACATTTCTCATCTCTTTGCTCTGCATCCCGGAACTACGATTAGTCCTGACGACACCCCGGCTTTGGCGGAGGCCGCCAAAATTACACTGCAGCGCCGGCTCGATCACGGCGGAGGCCATACAGGCTGGAGCCGGGCGTGGATCATTAATTTTTGGGCTCGTTTATTGGACGGCGAGCAGGCCTATTACCATACGAGGGAACTGCTGAGGAATTCGACACTTCCAAATCTGCTCGACAATCACCCGCCGTTTCAAATTGATGGCAATTTCGGGGCTGCAGCAGGGATCGCCGAAATGCTGCTCCAAAGCCACCTCGAGCATATTCGTCTTCTGCCGGCTTTGCCAGAAGCGTGGCCGCAAGGACGGGTTCAAGGCCTTCGTGCAAGGGGAGGATTCACGGTGGACATTGAGTGGACCAGTCGTCAACTTGCGAAAAGCGTCATCATTTCGGAGAGCGGGAAGCAGCTCCGGCTTTATGTGGAGCATCCGGTACGGATCATTGCATCGGATGGCAGGGATGTAACGGTCAAGCGGAAAGAACATATTTTGGAAATTCCAACTCAAAAGGGCGATGTATACACAGTTGTTCCTGTATAGACGTGTTGGAATATTTCGCACCGCGCGAGCTCCCAGCGCGCGGTGGCCGGCGTTACATGACGGTGGTCAACCACATCACAACCAGACCAATCGAACGATAAAATTAAACGGAGGTACACCAATTGAACAAAGAAATAAAAGATATAAACGTCGATTTACCCGTAATTCCCGAACATTCGGTAACGATTACCGACTTTGGCGCTATCGGCGACGGAGTATATGACAATACAGACGCGTTTCATGAAGCGATTGATGCCTGCTCGAGGAAGGGAGGGGGCAAGGTGGTCATTCCTCCCGGAATTTGGCTAACTGGCCCGTTAACGCTGCAGAGCCGCATCGAATTGTACGCCTCCGCCGGGGCGCTGATCGTATTCAGCAAGAACTTTGAAGACTACCCGATCCACATGTCAACTTTTGAGGGCAAGCAAGTATTCCGCTGCCAATCTCCTTTAGACGGTGAAGGTCTGGAGGATGTTGCGATCACCGGCAGCGGCATATTCGATGGGGGCGGAGAAGCCTGGAGACCTGTCAAGAAATTTAAAATGACGAACAACCAATGGAAGCAATTGATTCAATCGGGCGGTGTCGTCGACGATGAGGAGATTTGGTGGCCGACACCGGCGGCAAGGGATGGACAGGCAGCGGTGGCACAGCTAGAACAGACAGGAAGCAGCAATCCTAAAGATTATGAGCCTTTCAGGGCCTATTTGAGGCCTAATCTGCTCAGTTTGAGGAAATGCAGACGCATTCTGCTGAGCGGCCCCACTTTTCAGAACTCTGCTGCCTGGTGCTTGCATCCATGGGCATCGGAACAGATTACGATTCAGAGCATTACTGTTCGTAATCCATGGTATGCGCAAAACGGGGACGGACTTGACATTGAATCCTGTAAATATGTGAAGGTGGAAGGATGCTCCTTCGACGTGGGAGATGATGCCATCTGCTTGAAGTCCGGGAAAAATGAAGCCGGGCGTCTGCTCGGGCTGCCCAGCGAGAAGATCAGCATTCGGAACTGTACGGTATACCATGGTCACGGCGGAATTGTCGTCGGAAGCGAAATGTCGGGCGGAATTAAGGACATTTATGTTTCGGACTGTACGTTTATCGGCACCGATGTCGGCATTCGCTTCAAAAGCTGCCGTGGCCGCGGCGGCGTAGTCGACAATATTTTCATTGAACGGATCCGGATGCGGGATATCGCCGGAGACGCGATCTCATTTGATTTATTTTACGAAATGAAAGCTGGCCTAGGGGTACATCCAGAGGAAGTGACGCTGCCGGTTAGTTCGGAAACGCCGGTATTCCGGAATGTATGGATTCAGGATATCGCGTGCATCGGCGCGCAGACCGGTCTCTTTGTTCGCGGCTTGCCGGAAATGCCGGTAACAGATTTGTTCGTACAGCGGGCCACGATCACGAGTAAGAAAGGTATTGTATGCCGGAATACTAAGAACTTGAGTATTCAAGATGTGGATCTCTACATACAAGAGAAGCCGCTGCTTTCCCAGTACCGATGCCAGAATCTCCAGGTTGAGAATGTCAACGAAAAGGAACTGGGGGGAGAGAGCAATTAAATAGCATCTGTCTATGAAAGGGGGTGATTGTTAATAAACCAGGTTCTGATTACAAAATGATCAGGAGGTATGCATATGAAAGCAACTAAATGGTTGAAGCAGATGCTTGTCGGCGTACTGCTGTTCACGAGCTTTCCTGGTGTGGCAGTTTATGCAGAAGAGAGCCAGGAGTCAGCGAAACCGCCGAATTCTCTGCAACCCTCTGCTTTTCCGGGGGCTGAAGGGGGAGGCAAGTACACTACCGGCGGACGGGGCGGGGAAATATACGAAGTAACGACACTTGCCGACTCTGGTCCCGGTTCGCTTCGGGAGGCTGTAAGCGCCGGAAATCGAACCGTTGTTTTTCGGGTTGGCGGAATCATTCAACTGGAATCTCCATTAAAAATTATCGGAGATAACCTGACGATCGCCGGTCAAACGGCACCGGGAGATGGCATAACCGTCATCGGGTATCCGACGACCTTCGAGGGCAACAACCTGATCGTCAGGTACATGCGTTTTCGGCTAGGCGATGCGAATGTAACCGAAGCAGATTCATTTGGCGGACGTTATAAGAAAGACATCATCATTGATCATTGTTCGTTCAGTTGGTCTGTTGACGAAGTGTTGAGCCCATACGGAAACGAGAATGTTACCGTGCAATGGTCCATCATTGCGGACGCGATGCATATTAGCAAGCACGCTAAAGGCAGGCATGGCTACGGCGGAATATGGGGCGGGAAAAATACCAGCTTTCATCATAACTTAATTGCCAACAATTCAAGCCGCAACCCTGCTTTTGATAGCACGGCCGGCAATTCTCATGATTTCCGCAACAATGTCATCTACAACTGGGGCTTTTTTGCCTCATACGGAGGCAAGGGCGCGGTGACCAATATGATCAACAATTACTATAAGCCTGGCCCGGAAACGGAAGTTATTCGCTTTATGAATGCGGAGACTACCGGAAGCTATTATATCGCCGGGAACGTAATGGACGGATACCCGGATTTTACGGAGGATAATTGGTCTGGTGTTCATAAATATCCCGATTATGTGAAGTTGGATTCCCCGATTTCATTTGCCAACCCGCTGCCGACGGAATCCGCTGAACAGGCTTATGAAGCAGTCATGCAAAATGCAGGAGCCACACTACCGAAGCGGGATGCCATCGATGCCAGAATCATCAATAACGTGATTCATCGAACAGGAACCCATATCAATTCCCAAACCGAGGTAGGCGGATATCCGCTTATTGAACAAGTGAATTCTCTATTCGAAGATGATGATCATGATGGAATGCCTAATTCGTGGGAACTCGCTCAGGGGTTAGACCCTAACGATCCAAGCGACCGTAATGTGATCAATGCGGAGGGGTATACGAACTTGGAGTTGTATTTGAACTCCATCCAAGGAAACGGTTCAGTTAATCCCTCTGTAACCATTACATTACCGGCTAACAACGCGGTTATCGAGAGCGGTTCCACGGTAATGTTCCATACGGACGTTTCCGATAAGGATGGTACTGTCACGAAGGTGGAGTTTTATCGTAATGGAGAAAAAGTAGGAGAAGACAAAAGCAAGCCTTTTCACTTCAAATGGAAAGATGCTGCAAATGGAACTCATTATTGGGTCGCAAAAGCTATCGATGATTCAGGCACATCGGCCTTCTCGACAAATGTGGTCATTCATGTAAATACGAGAGGGAGCATCACGCCATGGAAAGCTGCAGATGTCGGTAACCCGGGGATTCCGGGACATACAGAGCTTGGCGAATCTCCCGATGAACTAATCATCAAGTCGGCTGGAGATATCGGCGGCACGAAGGATGCTTTTCATTTTGCATACCAGGAAATCACGGGGGACGCAGCCATTGTCGCTAAAGTTGAAAGCGTTACCGCGACCAATGAGGAAGCGGAAGCAGGCCTGATGTTTCGTAATAGCCTGAAGGAGGATTCCCCGTTTGTTTCCCTTCTCGTTCCATATATTAGAACGGGCAAAAGAGGCGTTACCCTGAGTCGGGCGGAGGAGGGGGGAGAGGTGTCAAGAATTCAGCCGGATCAGGAATTTCAACTGCCTTATTGGATCAAGCTTGTCCGGCGGGACAACCAATTCACATCTTTTATTTCTCCAGATGGAATCGACTGGATTCCCGTAGGGACAGTGGACGTAGACTTATCTGAAAAAGTGTATGTTGGTTTAGTGGCTGATGCGGCCAAAGTGAACAACGAAGTAGAGAAATATAATACTTCCAGGTTTTCTAATGTGCAAATTACAAATAGAGCCGATTTCAATCCGTAAACCGTTTATTAGGTTAACGATAATTTTGAAGACTTGGCAGCCGGTTCGGTTCCTGATTGATATATGGTAACCCTGATTCACAGGATGCCGATCATACAGTTACTGTAAAGAACGTGCCCGCAAATTCCACAGGGAACGATTTTGCAGGGAATGAAATGCAATAGTTCTTTAACAGAAAATCTAGGAAGGACATGCCCCCTAAGTTTCGTATGAATCTCGGGGGCTATTTTAGTTTGTTTTTGCATAAATTAGGAACTTATGAGCTTCGGCGCAAAGTGTTCGCCATTCGGACGCTTTTATTGTATTGGTCATTCAACCCATATTTTTGCATTTAATGCAAAAATGTGTATACTTGTATGGCAATAAGAGATCTGAACGAGGCCCTATCTTTGTGGAATTTTTGACGTTGCATATATCAGACAAGAAGGAGACCCACGGATGGATAAGCAAACGAATCATATCATTCCCCAACCCAAAACTAAAGGCATTCTCGGAAATCTTCCTGACATTGATACGGATCAGCCCGTCCAGTCTTTAGTGAAGCTGGCTAAGGAGTACGGGCCTATTTTTAGAGTGGAACTGCCGGGTGGACACTTGACGCTCATATCCGGGCATCGGCTCGTTGAGGAGGCGTGCGATCAGTCCAGGTTTGACAAGAACGTCTGGAGCCCGCTGCAAAGAGTGCGAGCTTTTACGGGCGACGGCTTGTTCACCAGCTGGACTTACGAACCGAATTGGCAGAAAGCTCATCGCATTCTGCTCCCGAGCTTCAGTCAAAGGGCGATGCAAGGTTACCATAACGCGATGGTGGATATCGCCTTGCAGCTCGTTCAGAAATGGGCACGGCTCAATCCGGACGATGCGGTTCATGTCCCGGATGATATGACACGGCTAACCCTGGATACGATCGGGCTCTGCGGTTTTAATTTCCGGTTTAACAGTTTTTACCGGGATCAGCCCCATCCGTTCGTCGTCAGCATGTCCCGTGCTTTGGACGAAGCGATGAATCAGGGACAGCGGCTCGGCATTCAAAATAAATTGATGCTCATTACGAAGCGTCAGTTCCAGCACGATATTCAAGCGATGTTCTCAACCGTGGACAAAATCATTTCGGAACGGCGCGCCAGCAAAACGGACAGCAAGGATGATTTACTGGCCCATATGCTCACCAGCAAAGACCCGGAAACCGGGGAGATGCTGGATGACGAGAATATCCGTTACCAGATTATTACGTTCCTGATCGCCGGGCACGAAACGACTAGCGGCCTGCTGTCCTTCGCCATCTATTTTCTCCTGAAAAACCCGGATAAGCTCCGGAAAGCTCAGGAAGAAGTCGACCGGATTCTCACCGGCTCCGTTCCGACCTACAAGAAGGTCAGGGAATTGAAGTACATTCGCATGATTTTAAATGAAAGTTTAAGGCTATGGCCGACGGCACCGGCGTTTTCTTTATATGCCAAAGAAGATACCGTCATCGGCGGGAAGTATGCGATTCCCAAAGATGATACGGTCACTGTGCTAATCCCCCAGCTGCATCGCGACAAGGAGGCATGGGGAGAAGACGTCGAAGCGTTCCGTCCCGAACGGTTCGAGGATGAGGGGAAGATTCCGCATCATGCCTTCAAGCCCTTCGGCAATGGTCAAAGGGCGTGCATTGGGCAGCAGTTTGCCATGCATGAGGCCACGCTGACCCTGGGGATGGTGCTCAAGCACTTTGATCTGATCGACCATACCAATTACGAGCTAAAAGTCAAAGAGACGCTGACGCTGAAGCCGGATCAATTTACGATCCAGGTGAAAGTCAGACAGCAGCCGATGGCTGCTGCAGCGATTAGAGAAGAGGCGCCCAAACCGCAGGACAGCCCACTGAATATCGCAGCCAATCCGGATCTGAAAGGTCATAATACGCCCTTACTGGTACTATACGGCTCCAACCTCGGGACGGCGGAAGGCATAGCGCGCGAGCTGGCGGAGCATGGAAAGATGCTCGGCTTCAAGAGCGAATCGGCGAGCCTGGACTCGCGAATCGGCAAACTGCCCACAGAGGGAGCGGTGATAATCGTCTCCGCTTCGTATAATGGCAACCCCCCGGATAACGGCAGACAGTTTGTGGAATGGCTGAGCGGGGAGGAAGAAGGAAAACTGCGAGGGGTGCGTTATACCGTCTTCGGCTGTGGAGACCATAACTGGGCTAGCACGTATCAACGGATTCCGGTCTATATCGATGAGCGTCTTGAAGTGCTCGGCGCTGCACGTTTAGTTGAACGCGGGGGAGGCGATGCCAGCGGCGACTTCGAGAAAGAGTATGAAGAGTGGAGAGAGAGGCTGTGGGCTGGCATCATGGACGCTTTTGGGCTCACCTATAAGAAAGTGGATAAAAAAGAAAGCTCCCTTTCGATTAGCTATGTCAGCGGAATGACGGGCATGCCTTTAGCGGAAAGCTACGATGCCTTTCATGCAGAGGTCGTGCAGAACAAGGAGCTGCAGAGCCCTGATAGCCCTAGAAGCACGCGGTACATCGAGATTGAGTTGCCGGAAGGCGCTGATTATCAGGAAGGGGATCACTTGGGTGTGCTGCCGCGCAATCCCGCTGCTTTAATTCAGCGGGTTGTTGATCGCTTTCATCTGAATACGGATGACCATTTGCTGCTGGAGGGCGGCGGGCGCAGCATCGCTCACTTGCCCCTGGGAAGACCGATCAGCTTGCTGGATCTGCTTGGATATAGCGTCGAGCTGCAGGAGGCGGCCAGCCGTTCGCAATTGCGCGAAATTATCGCCTACACGACATGCCCGCCGCATAAGAAGGAGCTTGAAGCACTGCTGGAGGAGGAAACCTATAAGAGTGAGGTGCTCCACAAAAGAGTCAGCATGCTGGAGCTGATTGAGAAGTATCCAGCCTGCGAGATGCGGTTTGACCGGTTCCTGGAGCTGCTTCCGCCTTTGAAGCCGAGGTACTACTCGATTTCAAGTTCGCCTAAGGCTCTCGGGACCAGGCTCAGCATTACGGTCGGTGTAGTCGAAGGGCCCGCACGCAGCGGGAATGGCCAATACCGGGGAATCGCTTCGAATTATTTACGAGACCGTCAGCCCGGCGAATCGGTCGTCGTATTTCTGCGCAGACCCGGGGCAGGATTCGAGCTTCCGGCTGACCCGCAAACGCCGATCATCATGGTCGGTCCCGGTACAGGCGTGGCGCCGTTTATCGGTTTCCTTCAGGGCCGCGAGGCTTTGCGGGCGGAAGGAGCCAAGCTTGGCGAGGCTCATCTGTATTTCGGCTGCAGAAAATCGGATGAAGATTTTATTTACAAGCAGGAGCTTGAAGGCTATGACCGTTCCGGTATCGTGAAGCTGCACACCGCTTTTTCCCGGCAGGATCCTTTAGCCAAGCAATATGTTCAGCATAAGCTGAACGAGGATCGGGAGAACATTATTTCACTGCTGGAACAGGGAGGACGGTTGTATTTATGCGGAGACGGCACACGCATGGCTCCAGATGTAGAGGCCACAATCCGTGGAGCGTATCGGGAGATTCGCGGCAAGACCGAAGAAGAAGCTGCTGCTTGGCTCGACGATCTTCTTCTTAAAGGACAATACGCCAAGGACGTTTGGACGGGTGTATAGAGAATATGCTTATAGAGAATATGCTCTAGGAGAATAACGCCCTCTAGTATTTATCCAAATTTGAATTTGGAGATATCTCGAGGGTTATTTTTTTGAGCGGCCGAGAGCGCTGTTGCTAATTTAACGAATCAGTACCAATGTGAATAGTAGAGTACTAACTGAATGAATACTAGATAGTACCAACATCGGTTTGTTGCTATCCGGCCGGGCAGCCGTTCGTCATTCTACAACAAGAATGCGTGGTGAAGCTTTCATAATTACTTTGGAAGATGACCAGGATCCAAGTGCAGCAGCGATGACGCTGACCGTTGATATGGCAAAAGCTCCTCCCCATTGAACAATAACAGGTAATTTTACAATTCCATAGCTGCTCAGAATGCTTTCAAGCAGAGCAGGCAGCAAATATACGCCGATAACGATCCCGAGCAGCGCCCCTAAAACTGAAAGAACGGTAATACCAAGCGTTATGGACGTTCGAATTTGATAGGAGGTCATCCCAATCGACTTGTATATGCCGTAGTTTCTGCTTTCCTTGCGAATGTTGATGCGGCACGTGCTGTAAATAATAATGAAGGTCACGATGTTAAACAACAGCCCGATGAAGCTCATAGGGTAAATCATAATGTTGGCCGCTTCTTTAAACAGGGAATCTAACAGTGTTTTTTGGGTCACGACAGAAACCGAGTCTTTGAACTCCGCATTTAGATCGCTGACGACGGCATCTGCCTCTGACATATTTTTTACGTTAATAAATGCGACGTCCATAACATTGAAGGAAGGATTGATACTTCTTACGGCATCAATGGTGACGCGCGCAGAATAAGAAGAATTGGAAATAGCCTGGTAAATGCCCGTGATGATTAGAGGCTGCCTTTTTCCCTCGATATAGACGTCAATGGTATCGCCTAGTTCCTTATTTAATGCTTTCGCCACATTTACACCCAAGGCTATTTCATTTTTGTAACGCGGATTATAACCGGTTACGGTATCAAAGCCCATCTGCTCGTAGTTTCCGTCTAACACGCCTAAATATATGCTCAACGGCTTGCTGCCGTCGGATTGATTACCGGGTGACCCGTGTGACGGTTCATTACTTACAATTGCAGTTGTATTGCCTTGCCACGCCGTATTTTTTATTCTTAAATCCTCAGCCAAGGCGCGTTCAAAATCGGCACGGGGGAAAGTGGTTTTATTAATGACCATAGCCGCGATGTTGGCCGAATCATAACCCCACTTTGCAGCGGTTTGCTGAATGCCGAAAATGCTGTTCAGGACGATAAATCCAAGCACAAGGACGGAAGAAGCCAGCATAGTCAGAATCAGCATCAGAACGGAACCCTTTCTGTTTTTGATCAAATTTCTAACGCCGATGACGGCCATCACGGGCAGGCTGCCAAAACCGATTTTGCTTGTGCCGGATGAATTCATTCTTTTGGCGATTTTACTGCTCTCCGTCTCGGACATACCGTAGCGAATAGCCTGCACAGGCTGTACGGAGCGGGCTCTATTTGCATATAAAACGACAAAGAGAATTACCACGGCGAATAAAAACAGCCCGACGAACAGCGCTGCATCGAATCCCCGAATGGCAATATCCGTCTCATTTGTCTTCAGCGAGGAAACAGATAAGTTGATAATGATCTTGGAAAGCATATTGCTAAGCGCAAGTCCGGGAAGGATTGCAATAAAAGACAACAAACTATATTGCATAACATAGGTGCCGATGGTCCTGTCTGAGGTCAGCCCCAGTGACTTGAGTATCCCGATCGTTTTGTAATTGGCAAGAATGGCGTAGGAGATGGTAAATCCAATCGTGATCAGGGCAATCAGCATCATGACCAGTCCAAGGAACACCATAATAAAGCCAACAATTTGGTTGATGATCAAATAGAAGGAAGAAATAGACTCAAACTCCATCTTGGTTTCAAGAAACGGGCTGCCGAGCGCAGTTTCAAAACGGTACCAATATTGGGCGTTGCTGTCATAGTCAGTGAACCGCAGCCCCATCATATAAGCATCATTGCCTGGCAGCGGCGTTATTTTCTCCTGGTAATCTTCCGTGTTCATCCAGATGCGGGATGTATTGGTGAAGGGTGCGCCGAATGGAACGTCGACAACGATGGCCGATACTTTGAGTTGCAGCAGCTCGGAACCGATATGAAAGCCGAGGGTATCCCCAACCGACATCCCGTAGGAATTCGCCAGAGAAGTCGGAATCCATGCCGATCCATTCTTTGGCAAAGTGCTTTTTTCTCCTTGTGTAAAAATAAGCTCATCTACCACAAATGGACTTTCGGGCGTATTGATCATATGGAGATATGCATTCGGAATCTCTTCGTCTTTGTAGGTTATTCCCGATAATGTCCGGTAAGGCAGCGGTTTGGATACGGCGACTCCATCCTGGGATTCCCACCATTGATAGACAGACTGCGGGTCATGGAGCCCCTTCTCCAACATCAGGATTTGGTGCGAACCATTCGTTTTTTTGTGCATATCAAAAAACATATTACCTGAATTGCTAATGATAATGGTGGCCGTTGCGACCAGCAAAGTAGACAGCAAAATAAGCAAGGTAATAAATAGATTTTGGATTTTGCTTTTTCGAATATGCGACCAGCAAAGCGTCCAAATCGCACCCATGCGGATCACTCCTTCCCGGAAACAAACGCAAAAATCATAGATTCCCGATCCTGCGTATGGTGGGCATCGTATTTATCAAACTCAAGGATCCCGCCAATTTTGCCATCGCGGATATAAATCAAACGATCAGCTCTGCAAGCTGCTTTCATGTCGTGAGTAACCATGACGACCGATTGGCCATCGCGATTTATTTCGGTAAGGATGTCCAGAACGGCATTGCCATGTTCAAAATTGAGGCTCCCTGTCGGTTCATCTGCAAAAACGATATCCGGCGAGTTAATCAAAGCTCTGGCCATCGCGGCGCGCTGCTGCTGACCTCCGGATGTCTGCGCGGGAAGGCGGTTGCCTTGCCCGTTGATTCCCATAGCCTTCATCAGGTCGGTCGCTTTGTTTTTTACGTTGGATTTTTTCTGCCCTGCAATATAACCAGGCAAAGTAATATTATCCAAAATGGAGAGATCGGGGACCAGGTTGATGCTCTGATAAATGTAACCTATCTTTTTCGAGCGAAAGTCGGAAAGTTCTTTCTCGTTATAATTGTCGATACGTTGATTCCGAAAATAAACCTCACCGGCGGTTACGTTATCTAGTCCGCTGAGAAGGTAAAGCAGGGTGGATTTTCCCGAACCAGAATTCCCCATAATGACGGTGAAATCACCTTCGTATATGTCCAGATCCAGATTACGGATTGCATGAAATTGCTCGTTTCCGGTGTCGTAGGTTTTGCTAAGATTTTTCGCGCTTACGATCGGTTTCTTTGCCATACCATCACTCCTGAAATCAATTACTAACAGTCTATCTCTCTGATCTTTCAAAACAATTATCAAGTTATTAATAAAGTATTACATCTGGAAAATAGAATTAGCATAAAGGCAAAGTGAAATAAAAGGTGGTTCCCTGTCGATGTTTGCTGGTGAAGAAAATCGTGCCGCCGTGCGCTTCGATGATCGTTTTGCAGATGGAAAGACCCAGACCGGTGCCTGTCTGCGCAGCGTCGACTGGATGCCCTCTGAAATAACGTTCAAATATAAAGGGCATATCCTGCGGCCGGATACCGCTGCCTGTGTCGGCTATGATTATTTTTAGCATTTCAGCCTCAAGTTTGACGTCAATTCGGACGGAGTCGCCCGGGGAGGAGTGCTTTAACGCGTTAGACACCAGGTTGGAAATAACTTGTTCAATTCGGACGGCATCGATCGAAATCAATACATTGGGAATTTCTTGGGGTTCTATGTAGGTCAGTTCGTTTGTACGCACATAATGGCCGATGGGGGTTAAAATCCTCTGAAGAATTTCACGACTGTATTGTTCGCAGGGCTCCACGGTAATTTGACCTAAATCCTGCAGGGCATGGAGGAGAAGATCCTCGACCAGCCGGGCCATTTTATCGGTATGTGTTCGCATGATTCCGACATATTCCAACATTGTATCGGGTTCTGAACAGACGCCTTCAAGTATGGAGTCGATGTAGGCTTTGACGGTAGTGATCGGCGTTTTGATTTCATGAGAGATGCTAGTGATCAGCTCTTTTTGGTCCCTTTCCTGTTTAATTCTTTGCATGCTTAAATACATGATCTCCATCCGCATTTGATCAAACATGGCATATAATTCTCCCATTTCATTTAAGCTGGCATAGGTAGTTTTTTGCTCGTAATTGCCCTTTAATATAGCTTCGGCGTGATGCTTCAACTGAACAACGGGCGAAATAAAATGGTTTTTAATTTTACGATTCATGGACATAAGCAGTATGACGAAGGAGAGGATAGCAAGAACAATCACGATGAATACGAAAATAGGACGGTTATCAGATTTAGTGGAAAGGACTTTGGAGTCTGGAAGGAAGTATATGACGTTGCCCACCTGTCTTTGAGATTCTCCGTCGATGACAGGAAAGGCGATTTGGAACATTCCGTCGTCGCGTTGGCCTGAATAAATATCGTAACGCAGCAAGCGGTTGACGTTTTCTTGTCGTATGGACGAAAAAGTTGGCAAACTGAAGGAAACTGTCCCGTCCAATTGCACATATACGAGGTCTATACCGCTATTGACCGACAATTGCTGTAACTCGGCTTGCACTTCGTTGGTCCCGATTTGGTCATGATGCTGTTCCAAATAGAGCATAAGCGGATTAATGGCCAGCCGCAGTTGCTGGATCACGTCATTGGGAAGAGACTCTTTGGCGCTAGAAAGGCTGTACGAAAGTAAATAAAAGCTGCTGCCTATAAAAACGGCAAGAAGAAGCAGCGCGATGGCCAGCCATTTTTTTGCCCAGTAGTTTAAAGTCATATCATCTCGGCCTCCCGTCTGTTAGTCTGCGCTGAATTTATAACCAACGCCCCATATCGTTTTGAGATAAACAGGATTTGACGGGTCCGCTTCAAGTTTTTCTCTCAGCCGCCGGATATACACGGTAACCGTATTTTCATCCCCATAGTTGGCATATCCCCAGATCGCGTCCAGTAATTGGGGTTTCGAGAACACCTGGTTTTTGTGGATGGCTAAATGATAGAGCAGTTCGAACTCTTTGGCGGACAAAGAAACTTCATTACCGTTTACGGTGACTTGATAAGCTTTTTTATTGATTTCCAGACTTCCAAAACGCAGGGAATCGGGATCATGGTACACCGTGCCCATACTTTCATATCTACGGAAATGGGCATTAATGCGTGCCAGCAGCTCAGTGATTGAGAACGGCTTCGTCATATAATCATCGGCTCCAAAGCCAAAACCAAGCAACTTGTCGGTATCACTTCCCCTGGCGCTGAGGATCATAATCGGTACATTATTCCGTTCGCGGATTTTTCGACACAGATCGATACCTTCCATATCAGGTAGCATGATATCCAGAATGATATAGTCCGGTTCCAGCATGTCTATCATTTTGAGTCCGTCCTGACCCGTTCCGGCAATAGCGGCTTGATAATTATTTTTAGTTAAATAGTCTTTTAAGATGCGTGAAATATCCTTCTCGTCCTCGATGATGAGAATTTTTTTTGATCGATGCATTGCGACTCTCCCATTATTTTATTTTGATTTCAGTTACCTAAATTATGTCAAAGGAGGAAATATACATCAAGATCAAATTGCCGGAAGGCGCTGATTAACAGGAACGGGATTACCTGGGGCTGTTGCGCGAAATCCCGCCACAGCGACGGAACTTGCCAATTAAACAAACTAGTACCATACTAAATACAATCACTTTCGATGGCTCGTTGCTCCCCTGAGGCGAAGTGAAGGAAGAAGGAAATAAACATAAAAATTACAAATCGAATGATTGATAAACAATTAAGAATAAGAGGTTCACTCATAAATCTATTAACGAAATCTTCCAGTGAGGAAAAATGGCTTCAATCGGTGCATAAGGCGAGGCAAAGGACGGATAAATCAGCGGGTAAAAACATGGATGGCTTGCAGTGCAGCGAATAGTGGATCCCGCGGGCCGATGGTTCAAAGCGATACGTACTCGTATATATAAACCGCTTCATCACACAGAAAATGTCCCCGGAGTTCTTTGGATACATGGGGGAGGTTATGCCATGGGCAACCCTGAAGTATTTGTGAACACCTATGAAAGGCTAATTCAGGCAAAAAATTGCGTTGTCATCGCCCCCGATTACCGATTATCGGTCAAAGCGCCATATCCGGCTGCATTAGAAGATGGCTATGACGCTCTTTTATGGATGAAAAGCCATGCAAAAGAGCTAGGCATACGAGAAGACCAGCTCATAGTAGGAGGCGAAAGCGCTGGCGTTGGGTTAACCGCGGCACTTTCGCTTTACGCGAGAGATCAGGGAGAAGTGAATATTGCGTTTCAAATGCCGCTGTATCCGATGATGGACGACCGCATGATTACGGAATCGGCCAAAGAAAACAATGCTCCGATTTGGAACTCTGATTACAACAAATGGGCCTGGAAATTGTATCTTGGCGAGCTTTATGATGAAGAGGTACCTATATACGCCGCCGCTGCCAGAGCGGACCACTACAGCAATCTTCCCCCAACGATTACTTTTGTGGGTGATATCGAGCCATTCCGGGATGAGACGATACAGTATGCAGAGAATTTAAAAAAAGCTGGAGTTCCGGTCCATTTCGAGCTCTACAGAGGCTGTTATCATGGGTTTGATATTATTAATCCCCATGCGGAAGTAAGTAGAAGGGCCATTTCGTTTTTTCTTGATTCATTTAAATATGGTGTGGATCATTATTTTGCCAAACAGGATTAGCTGTTCGTTACAGAGCTTGGCTGAGCGTGGGAATGAAAAGTAGAGCGGCCAAGATTTCAGTTCATTCCGTCAATGGGTAGTTGAATAGGGGGAGAAGAATCAGATGCCAATTGAAATCAAAGAAATTATGTCGAAAAAAATCCTTAGTGAAGCGAAGGGTTATTTGGATATCGGATTCACTCATTCCCTAAACCCGTATAGCGGCTGTGCATTTGCGTGCAAGTATTGCTATGTCAGAGAAATGCCGATTCAAAAGTTCAAAGAGATTCCGTGGGGAGGATGGGTAGACGTCAAAGCAAATGCAGCTGAAAATTACCGGAATGAAGTCATCAAACTTCGCCGAAATAACAGACCGGTTCATATTTTTATGTCCTCGGCAACTGACCCATACCAGCCGATTGAAGCCAAGGCAGCCGTGACTCGGCGAATCTTGGAGGAAATGATTGAAAACCCGCCGCATTTGCTCCAAATTCAAACGCGCAGCCCTTTGATTACAAGGGATATGGATTTGCTGATCGTATTAAAGGAACGATGTGAAGTTCTCGTATCGATGACGGTGGAAACAGACCGTGAAGATGTGAAGCGAATTTTTGCCCCGTATGCTCCCGGAATCAGGTTGCGGCTCAAGGCGTTAAGAGAATTGCATGATGCGGGAGTCTTTACCCAGGCTGCGCTATCTCCGATCCTGCCTTTTACCCCTGATTTCCCTAACGTGCTGGAAGGGATTGTGGACCGAATTTGGATCGATACACTCCTGATCGGAGACGGTCTGATGGGTAGACGCTCAGAAAGATTGGGCATGCCTCATTTATTTGAGACGCATGATTTATCGAAGTGGTATCAGAAGGACATTCATCTAAGGGTTGAAAAGTACTTTAAGCAGTTTTTTCCTGGAGAAATGATTCGCATTTCCAAAGACGAAGCTTTCCCCATTCATAAAACGTGAACCTGTTTGACTATTCAAAATAAGATAGATAGAATAATGAATTAACATGTTTAAATGAGGGTGCGACGCCTAAAGACGGGAAAGATGAGGTGAATGGAGTACGCATGAGCAGCCGCAGTAAAAGCGATCTCATAGACAGCTGGATGTCCATAACAAATCTCCAGACACAGATCAATAACAGCATTGAAGCAGAACTGCAAGCTAAGCATGACCTTTCACTAAAAGAGTTCTTTGTTCTATATCTCCTAGCGCAAACAGAGGATAAAAAGCTGCGTTTGCAGGAGCTTCAGGAGTGGGTTGGCCTTAGTCAAAGCGCCATATCACGGCTAGTTGGAAGATTAGAGGCCAAAAATTGCCGTACACTGCAAAGAGATGTTTGTGAAAATGACCGCAGGGGAATATATACTTGTCTCACTCCGTCCGGAGAAGTGAAGTTTCAGGAATCGCTAGCTACGGTTGAGAATTTATTACGAGATAATCTCTCCAAGGAACAGTTATTACAGGAATTGAGTTCAATCGCTACGACCGTAAAACATCGTTATGATTCTTGAAAACCTCAGACACGTTCTGAAGGTTTTTTCTTTATGCGAAACGTATTTGATGAAGTTGACAAAGAAATTTATCCGTGCTAATTTTATATGCGTGCGCATGCATTCAACTGTGATGATAAAGGAGTGGTTTTCGTGAACCATTTGTTTAGCCCATATCAATTTAAAGGTTTGGAATTAAAAAATCGTGTCGTCATGCCGCCGATGTGTCAATATTCCGTCGAGAATAAAGATGGCATCGCTACCGACTGGCACTATCTGCATTATGTTAGCCGGGCCGTTGGGGGAGCCGGGTTTATTATCATAGAAATGACCGATGTGGAACCCGATGGCCGCATTAGCGATTATGATTTAGGACTATGGTCTGATGAGCAAATTCCAGCGCTGGCGAGAATCGTAGAAGCATGCCATAAATACGGCGCCAAAGTCGGCATCCAAATTGCTCATGCCGGGAGAAAAGCGGAGGATACGGCAGAGCCGGTAGCACCTTCAGCGATTCCGTTTGACAAGGATTGGAAGACTCCGCGAGCTTTGACTACATCAGAAGTTAAAGGTATGGTAGAGAAATTCCGTCAAGCTGTACAACGTGCAGTTAAAGCTGGATTTGATGCGATTGAGATCCATGGTGCTCATGGGTACTTAATTCATCAATTCCATTCCCCGTTAACCAATCAGCGGGATGATGAGTATGGAAAGGATCTTACGAAGTTTGGCCGGGAGATTATAGAAGCAGCAAAAGCTGAGATGCCCGATGACATGCCTTTAATTATGCGTATTTCAGCTAAAGAGTATGTTGATGGCGGCTATGGAATCAACGAAAGCATTCAATTTGCTAAGCATTTTCAAGATGCTGGAGTAGATATGTTTCATATTTCCTCTGGCGGAGAAGGCCCGTTTGGCGATTCCGATAAACCAGGCACACATGCGGCTTACCAGGTCCCCTTGGCTAGAGAAATTAAGGCTTCTTTGGATATCCCGGTAATCGCTGTTGGTAGATTGGAAGACCCCATTCTGGCTAATGCCGTTATAGGCAATGAGGATGCGGATCTTGTTGCGATCGGAAGAGGAATGTTAAGGAACCCTTATTGGACGCTTGAAGCAGCAGCGGCTCTAAAGCAAGAAATTACTGTTCCTAAACAATACACTACAGGATTTTAATCGTTTCCAGTACTGCTTATTTATCAATGAGAAAATATTTGATACCATGGTAGAAATCAGGTAGAAATCAAGCGCAACGCATTGAACGGAATATGAAGGAGGAAATTGGATGAGCTCGATTAAACACATGGTCACATTCTCATTGCATGCTGGTAAGGATAATGCAGAGGCAGAGGCTTTTTTGCAGGTAAGCAGAGAAGAACTAGCAGCGATCCCTGGCGTTGAACAATTTGAGGTGTTTGATCAGGTGAGCAGCAAGAACGAATTTGATTACGGATTCTCTATGGTGTTTGCTGATCAGAACGCTTACGATGCGTACAATAACCATCCGGTACATATGAAGTATGTTGAGGAGCGTTGGAATACTAAAGTAAGCCGTTTTCAGGAGATTGATCTGGTTATCCATAAATAAGACATAGGGCTGTGTGAGAGGTGGAATTCATCGATGGACAATGTGAGCAATCGAACCCGTGCTGCAATTATCGGGCTTGGCGGTATCGCGCGAAAAGTATATATGCCTTTGCTGTCATCCCATTCCGGTGTAGAGATTGTTGGGCTAATGAATCGGTCCGCAGGGCCGGTTGAGGAATTGCAAAGCTTGTACCGGATAGAGCAAGGGACAACGGAAATGAAAGAGTTGCTATCCTGGGATCTTGATGCGGTTTTTGTACATACGGCAACGGAGTCTCATTTCGATATAGTTATGCAGTGCCTCGAACGGGGATTGGCTGTCTATGTAGACAAGCCTTTGTCCTATAGTTTGCGGGAATCCGATGAGATGACTGCCTTTGCTGAAGCACAGGGGCTGTTGTTGGCCGTTGGATTTAACCGCAGGTACGCTCCCTTGTACCGGAAAGCCCGGGAGTGGGTGGAGGGCGGTCAAGGCTTGGAATCAGTGGCCGTGCTCAAGCATCGGACAGGGCTTCACCAGCGCCCTGCAAAGGAGACCGTCTACGATGATTTGATCCATATGCTCGACCTCTTATTATGGATGACAGATCATGACTATGAATTACTTCATCATTACATCCGTAAGGACGAGGCAGGCAGGCTGCTGCATGGGGCCGGGGCAGTCCGGCTCAGCGATTCTGTGTACAGTACGTTCGATATGGTGCGGCAAGCAGGATGCGACCTGGAGAAAGTCGAGCTGCACGGGGGCGGAAGGTCGGCAACCGTCGTCAATCTGGATGAAGCGACATATGTGGCGCGAGGTGTACATTCGCAAAAGGAAACGTTTGGCAGCTGGGATAATATTTTGTATCGGCGCGGATTTACTGGTGCAGTCGACGATTTTCTCCAATGTCTGGATCGTCCGGATGATTGCGGAATCCATGCAGGTCGGGTAATTGACAGTCATAAGCTGGCTGAACAGGTCGAAAGTTGATACTGTTCCGTTTATATCCGTTCACATTCGCATAAGAAGCCGTCAATTAGCCGGCTTTTTTTGTTTTTTTACGGAGGGTGTTGCTTGATTTTTTAGGCATCAGCTTCATATGATAAAATAAATATGCAGGTAACATCATAAATGACCGTAAGAATGGAAAGGTGACTACGATTGATTTCACATAAAGAGCCGCGTCAAATCGAACAATTGATTAAAAAGCAAGAAAAACTCGCTAATCACTGCTCATATGCCATAGGTGGAACTGCCGAGTATTTTGCAAGCCCACATTGTGTAACCGAATTAGTTGAACTTCTGCGATATTGTAAGCAACAGCGGTTAGAGTACACGCTTTTTGGAATTGGAAGTAATGTTTTATTCTCCGATCGACCAAGCACAAACATGATGTATATTTCATTAAAAGAGCTATTGCAATTCGATGTTAAGGACGGGGAGTGGTTTGTGTCAGCTGGAATGCCAATGTCGATGCTGGCTCTTGCGGGAGAGTTGATTCAAAGCCAAAGTTTTCAATTCACGCACTTGCTGCCGGGGAGTTTTGGTGCTGGCATTTATATGAATGCTAAGTACTACCATGGGCAAATAGGAGATGTCATTTCCAGGGTATATTATTTGGATGCGGCTGAACCGGACTTAGAGATCAAATGCATCCCCGTCGAAGAATGCAAGTATGGCTATAAACAATCGGTTTTCCAAGAGAAACCTTGGATTATACTTGGGGCGGATATCCCCGTGGAAGGCCATCGATTGTTGAGTGAAACCGAGATAGAATCTATTCTGGAAAAATATATGCTCATGAAAGACAACAAATCGAATTTAATGCAATTTTATGCGTTTTTTTCGGGTGAAATGAAAAGACTTACGCAGCCGGATACGCCGGCTTTCATTCAGGAAATCGAACAATACCGGACTAAAAACAAGCATTTTGTTCATCATTCCTGCGGATCCTATTTTAAAAATAATTATGACATCGGGCAGTCCATTGGCGCGCTAGTCGATCATCTGCAATTGAAAGGAACAACGTATGGGGGAGCAATGATCTCATCACACCATGGCAATATGCTGATCAATGTAAAAGATGCCACGGCGGAACATATTCTTCAATTGCAAACGATCGTTTCTGAAGCGATATACAAGGAATATGGGTTCATTCCAGAACCTGAAGTCGCCATCATCAAATAATCTTGTAAAAAATGAGGATCCTTATCTCATCGATAGGGATCCTTTTTACTCTTGTTCACATCAAACGCGAAATTGGTCTGATCATAGCCGTATTGGATAAGGTGCAACAATCTATCTCGTAGCACCATACTAACTTTAATAGCCAATCGATATGTTCCTAGGTGACGAAATTGTCATTTGCTATGCGATTATGTTATATTAATCGAACGATTTTCTATCCTATTGTTGTAACATAGGAAGAGTGGGTGCTAATAGCAAGATACATAGCATACAGTAAGTAATAAACAAGGAGGAGTTATGGGAGAGATCGACATTGTATTTATTTTAAAAATGATCGTTATTGGGCTTGTTCAAGGTTTTACGGAACCAATTCCTGTATCTTCTAGCGGACATGTGATGATTGCGAGTGAGATTTTAGGGCTAGGTGAACAAGGGTTCACGTTTGCGATTTTAACGAACACCGCTTCATTACTCGCCGTACTATGGATCTATCGCGACGATATTATTCGCTTAATCCAAAATTCATTCCGCTATCTGCAGACGAAGGATGCGCGCTACAAAAGTGATTTCCGGTTTGTGCTATATATCATCATCGGTACGATTCCAGCAGCTATCCTTGGAGTGCTTCTAAAGGATTTCATTGCAGACAGTGTCAGTATGACGACCATTGCCCTCATGTTGTTTGTGACAGGTATCGCCTTATTTTTAATCCGTAATATGAAAGGCAGAAAAGGCGAGGCAGATATGACGCTAAAGGATGCCATTTTAGTTGGTTTGGGACAGGCCGTTGCACTAACACCTGGCATTAGCCGCTCAGGTGCTACCATTATTTCCGCCATAGCTTGCGGCATCAAACAGGATACAGCGCTGCGCTTTGCCTTTATGCTCTATATTCCTGTTAGCCTTGGCGGTGTTGTACTCGGGTTTTCTGATTTTATGAATGAACCTAATAAGGCTGAGCTTGCGATTCCATATATTGCAGCCTTTATTGCGACACTGTTCATGACCTATTTCGCCATGAAATGGTTTATGGGAATTATGAAAAGAGGCAAGCTCATTTATTTCACGTATTATTGCTTTATAGTCGCCACTTTGCTGCTTATTTTCTTTTAGGTTAAATTTACTAAACCCAGTCCAGCAAGCGGGCTGGGTTTTTGTTTTGGGCTTTAGCCCGTTTGGTGCGTGAAACGCGCGAAATAAAGAACTAGCCGCTATGCGGGTGGAGGGAACGAGGAGAATGTTATTCTTACAAAGATTGGATTTAGCTATCACCGACTGTTGTTTGATTCTAGCTATGATGAACGTAAACAAAAGACAGCCCTCCATATTGCTACATCTCGTAGGTTAAAATGGATAGTGTAACCCAAACCAT
>NZ_KB907272.1 GCF_000381905.1 Paenibacillus fonticola DSM 21315
TGGAAACAGTGGAAACGGGTACGTACCCGAATCCGTGAACTGAGGGCCCTTGGAGTCCCGGAGTGGGCCTGCTATGTCATGGGAAACTCCCGCCGCGGTGCTTGGGAAATGTCCAGAAACACAAATAACGCCCTCCCGACTTCCTACTGGGAAACGAAAGGGCTGAAAAGTTTACTTTCTCGTTATCTGGAACTTTGTTAACCTTTTGGAACCGCCGTATGCGGACCCGCATGTACGGTGGTGTGAGAGGACGGGGGTTAGTCGCCCCCTCCTACTCGATCAAAACCCGCTTTATCAGTATTACTAATCGACGATATAAGATCAATCTAATTGACCGTCTGCTCACGCTATGATAAATTTTATTAAATGATAAATTAGATAGTATTACTAGGAATTGATTTGAATTCTATGTATGCTGCGTGAGGTGGGTATGAGTTGGAACTTCAAGTAAGTAACAGTCCTTTTAATCAGGAGCAGGCTGAACTGCTCAATCGTCTTCTTCCTACGTTATCAGAAACGCAACGGATTTGGCTTAGCGGCTATTTGACGGCTCTGCAAGGTGCAGGTGCAGCGACGGCCGGAAATGCGCTGTTGAATGCGGTCGCCGCGGCTGAGCCGGTTATTTCCAAGGAAGTAACTGTTCTTTATGGATCGCAGACCGGGAACAGCCACGGGCTGGCCACGAAGCTAGCTAAGAGGCTCGAAGATCAAAGTTTTCAAGCCACTGTCGTCTCGATGGGCGATTTCAAGCCGAACAATTTGAAGAAAATTGAAAATCTGCTTATTGTCGTAAGCACGCATGGAGAAGGAGATCCGCCGGATAGCGCGATTTCGTTCTATGAATTCCTTCATAGCAAGAGAGCACCTAAACTGGAGGGATTGCGTTTCTCTGTACTTGCACTGGGCGACACATCCTATGAATTTTTCTGCCAGACAGGCAAAGATTTCGACAAGCGCCTGGAGGAGCTCGGCGGGGAACGCTTAACCGCTAGAGTGGACTGTGACGTTGATTTTGACGAACCGGCTGCGGAATGGTTCGGAAATGTTATCGAGTCGCTGGGGAAATTGTCTTCAGTTAGCGCCCCAGCGGGCGGAGCCAGTGTGCCAACGGTGAGCGGAGCGGAGTCGGAGTACTCCCGTACAAATCCGTTTCAAGCCGAGGTGCTGGAGAACTTGAATTTGAACGGTCGCGGTTCGGATCGGGAAACCCGTCATATCGAGCTGTCATTGGAAGGCTCGAATTTGCAGTATGAACCGGGAGACAGTATTGGGATCTATCCGGAGAATCATCCGCTTCTGGTCGATGAACTGATTGCAGCGATGGGCTGGAACGGAGAAGAGAACGTTGTCGTGAACAAGAACGGTGAGCAGCGCTCATTGAGAGACGCACTGCTTCGTTATTATGAAATTACCGTCCTGACTAAGCCGCTGCTGGAACAGGCAGCAAAGCTAAGCTCTAGCGATGAGCTTAAAGGGCTGCTTGAAGCCGGACGTGAGCAGGAACTGCGCTCGTATTTAGCGGAACGTGATTTATTGGACCTGGTGACGGATTATCCATTTACAGGGGTACCGGCAAGCCAGTTCGTGTCCATATTGCGTAAAATTCCTTCCCGGCTGTATTCGATCGCCAGCAGTTCCAAAGCGTCCCCGGATGAGGTGCATATTACCGTCCGTTCCGTACGCTATGAAGCTCATGGACGGAATCGTTATGGCGTATGCTCCGTCCAGCTTGCAGAGCGGGTGGAGTCAGGCGCTACGCTGCCGGTATATATTCAGCATAACCCTAGCTTCAAGCTTCCGGATAATCCCGATACGCCAATTATTATGATTGGTCCAGGTACGGGGGTAGCTCCATTCAGAGCTTTCCTGAGTGAGCGGGAAGAGACGGAAGCAGAGGGGAAATCGTGGCTGTTCTATGGAGATCAGCATTTCTTGACGGATTTCCTGTATCAAGTGGAATGGCAGCGCTGGCTTAAGGAGGGCGTCCTGACACGAATGGATGTGGCGTTCTCGCGCGACACCGACAAGAAAGTGTACGTTCAGCACCGGATGCTGGAGAAGAGCCGGGAGGTGTACGAGTGGCTGCAGCAGGGAGCTGTAGTGTACGTATGCGGCGACGAGAAGAAAATGGCGCATGACGTTCATGCGGCTTTGGCCACGATTCTTGAACAAGAGGGCGGTCTTAGCCCCGAGCAGGCTGCAGAGTACTTAACCCAGATGCAACAGGAGAAACGTTATCAGCGGGATGTGTATTAAGAGCGGATGATCCCAAAGATTACGAGAGGAGAATTGCGAAAATGTCAGATAACAATTTGATTTCGCCGAACAGTGCGCCGCACAGCGATGTTGAAGATATCAAAATAAGAAGTAATTATTTGCGCGGAAGCCTTGTGGAGACGCTGGAAGATCCAATCACAGCCTCCATTCCCGAGGATGATAACCGGCTGATGAAATTCCATGGCAGCTATATGCAGGATGACCGGGATTTGCGGAACGAGCGGAATAAACAGAAGCTGGAGCCAGCTTATCAGTTTATGCTGCGGGTCCGAGCCGCAGGCGGCGTCGTCACTCCGAAGCAATGGCTGATGATGGACAGTGTGTCCCAGAAGTATGCGAACGGAACAATTCGGCTGACGACACGACAATCATTCCAACTGCATGGGGTTATTAAATGGAACCTGAAAAATACGATTAAGGAAGTCAATGAGGCGCTGTTAAGCACGCTGGCCGCTTGCGGCGACGTAAACCGCAACGTCATGTGCAACCCGAATCCATACCAATCGGAAATTCATTCCGAGGTCTACAACTGGGCGAGCAAAATAAGCAGTCATCTCGATCCGCAAACCAATGCGTATCATGAAATATGGCTAGACGGGGAAAAGGTAATCGACAGCAAGGACAGCCAGGCCGAGCAAGAGCCGATTTATGGGCGCGTTTATTTACCGCGTAAATTTAAAATCGGGTTGGCTGTTCCGCCATCGAACGATGTGGATGTTTTTTCGCAGGATTTAGGGTTCATTGCGATTGTAGAAAACGGAGAGCTGAAAGGCTTTAACGTTACGGTAGGCGGCGGTATGGGGATGACGCACGGAGATGTGAAAACATATCCGCAAATCTCTAAAGTGATCGGCTTCTGCTTACCGGAGCAGATGATCGATGTCGCGGAGAAAACAGTGATGATCCAGCGGGATTACGGGGATCGTTCCGTCCGGAAACATGCCCGCTTCAAATATACGATCGATGACCGCGGACTCGATTGGTTCGTTCAAGAGCTGACGGATCGTCTTGGCTGGAGTTTGCAGGAAGCAAGACCATACCATTTCGAGCATAACGGCGACCGTTACGGCTGGGTAAAGGGAAGCAACAACAAATGGCATTTTACGCTCTTTATCCAGAATGGCCGCATCAAGGACGAGGAAGACTATAAGCTGATGACAGGATTGCGGGAAATTGCCCAAGTGCATACTGGAGATTTCCGTCTGACCCCGAATCAGAACCTGATCATTGCCAATGTGAGCAGTCAAAAGAAAAAGAAAATCGAAGGCCTTATTCAAGAATACGGCCTGACGGACGGCCTGCACTATTCTGCGCTGCGCAGAAACTCCATGGCTTGCGTTGCTTTCCCGACCTGCGGTCTCGCTATGGCGGAGTCGGAGCGCTACCTGCCATCTTTGCTCAGTAAGATTGAGCCTATGCTGGAGGAGTCAGGCTTGCAGGATGACGATATTGTCATCCGAATGACCGGCTGCCCGAACGGCTGCGCCAGACCGATGCTGGCAGAAATTGCTTTCATCGGCAAGGCGCCCGGGAAGTACAACTTGTATCTTGGCGGCGGCTTTTCTGGAAACCGGCTGAATAAGCTGTACAAAGAAAACATCGGGGAAGATGAAATTTTGGATTCCCTGCAGCCGATTATTAAGCAGTATGCCAAGGATCGGCAAGAAGGCGAGCATTTTGGCGACTACGTCATCCGCGCCGGCTATGTGGCAGAAGTGACGGACGGTCAAAACTTTCATTCCTGATTCATTTATTTTAATTATATGACAAACGAGGGGCTGTCCAATAAGCCCTAAGATTAAAGTTAGACGGAAAACACCGCATTAGCAGTGCCCCTTAAAGTTAGATTTTGTACTCTGACTTTTGGGGCGCTGCCGTTTTTCCGCCTGACTTTTTTTACACTTCTGTTTTTGTTGGCATGAGGGGTTCTTTTGCTGGTATGAGGAGTTAGTGTGAAGCAGTTGCTTGCCGGCTGTGTTGCTTAGATGGCCTGGGTGGCTTGGATGACTTGGATGGCTTGGAAGGCTTGGAAGGCTGACTGGCAAGCTGGTTGGCTTGGATGGCTGGCTGATTGGCTTGGATAGCTAAGAGGGCGACTGGATAGAGACTGGGGATATATGCTGTCCTGACCTTTACGGACACAGGCGACGCTATTTGTGAAATAACGAGGAATTTGGAGACTAACGGACCTCTGTTCCGCTATTGATCCCAAAAACCTGTTTTTTGCAGTCCGTTTGCTCGAATAACGGAACCAGGGTCCGTACGCATAGCGAAACAGGCTTATTTCAACAAATAGCGGATCTGCTGTCCGTTAGCGGTTGACCAGTTCCACGAGTTCAGCTAATGTCACCAGTATCGGCAGTCTTATCAGTCTCACGCCACTCTCACTGCTCTCAACAGCCAGCCATCACTCTAGTCACTCTCACTGCTCTCAATAGCCACTCATTACTCTAGTCACCTCACTGCTCTCAACAGCCACTCATTACTCTAGTCACTCTCACTGCTCTCAACAGCCAGCCATCACTCTAGTCACTCTCACTGCTCTCAATAGCCACTCATTACTCTAGTCACCTCACTGCTCTCAACAGCCACTCATTACTCTAGTCACTCTCACTGCTCTCAACAGCCAGCCATCACTCTAGTCACTCTCACTGCTCTCAACAGCCACTCATTACTCTGGTCACTCTCACTGCTCTCAACAGCCACTCATTACTCTAGTCACCTCACTGCTCTCAACAGCCACTCATTACTCTAGCCACTCTCACTGCTCTCAACAGCCACTCATTACTCTAGTGACCTCACTGCTCTCAACAGCCACTCATTACTCTAGTCACTCTCACTGCTCTCAACAGCCAGCCATCACTCTAGTCACTTTCACCACCCTCATCAACTCACTCCTACCCCTCCCACCAATCCGCTAACCCCAACTATCCTCCTAAGCTCGAAGGGCTGTTTAAAAAGTCAGTTTTTACTGAGTTTCTGGACAGCCTATTCGTCTTTTGCTGAAAAACAGTCTGCGTAAGTTACTTCTATGGCTGCTGGAATAAGGGCTAACAAACATAAAAGCAAAAAAAACAATGATAAAATAAACACAAACGGAGATAAAACAAGAAATATATATGTCTTTTTGTTGACTTTTATGGTATTTTGGAAATAGGATAATGTTATACCTCACTTTTTAAGGAGATTGGTTAGGATGAATAACTACATTGCCGTTGATATCGGCGCTTCTAGCGGGCGGCTTGTAAAAGGGACGCTGCACAATGAACAAATTGAGCTGCAAGAAATTCATCGTTTTGACAATTCGTTTGCCGAGAAGGGCGGGCACCATTACTGGGACGTAGATTATTTATTCGCTGAAATTATCAAGGGATTACAACAAGCCAAGCAAGAGGGGGTGGATAGCTGCACATTAGGGATTGATACTTGGGGAGTTGATTACGTCCTTCTTGACGATGATGGAAAGCGCATTCATGATGTGTATGCTTACCGGGATGGGAGGACAGCGCAAGCGGCTGACCAGCTGCACCAAGCGATAAGCAGATCCGCTGTTTACAGTAAAACAGGGATTCAAGAGCAGCCTTTCAACACGCTGTACCAGCTATACGTGCATGACAGCGATCAGCTGTCTAGGGCAGGACAGATCGTTCTCGTGCCGGATTATCTTTATTACCGCTTGACCGGCAAAATCATGAATGAGATGACAAACGCTTCGACTATGCAGCTCTTAAACCTGGACACAAAAGAGTTTGACGCCGATTTGCTTGCGCTGCTTAAGCTGAGGCGCGATCAGTTCGCCAGGCTTGCTGCACCGGGAGAAAGGCTGGGAATGATTTCACCTGAACTGCAGAAGCGATATGACCTGCCGGCCTGCGAGCTGATCGTTGTACCGACACACGACACAGCATCGGCAGTCGTAGGCGTACCTGCCGCACAGGACAAACCGTGGGCATACATTAGCAGCGGAACTTGGTCGTTGCTGGGCGTAGAACGGTCTTCCCCGCTAAATACGCCGGCTGCGATGGAGGCCAATTACACGAATGAATGGGGCGCCTACGGAACCTTCCGCTTTCTCAAAAATATTATGGGACTCTGGATGATTCAGGAGGTAAGGAGGGAGGCGCAAAATAGCCACAATTACGCTGAATTGGCTGCCCTGGCCTTAGAGGAGGAGCCTTTTCGCCACCTGGTTCCTTGCAATGACAACCGATTCCTGAACCCGGACAGCATGATCCGGGAAATTCAAAATAGCTGCTTTGAAACAACAGGGGAGGCTCCGCAAACGATTGGGCAATTGGCGCGCTGTATATTTGACAGTCTGGCACTAACTTATAGAGACAGCATTCATGAATTACAGGAGCTGACAAACGAGACGCTGGAGGCGATTTACATTGTAGGCGGCGGAGCGAACAATGAACTGCTCTGTAAACTGACCGCCGATATCGCCGGGGTTGAAGTGATGGCCGGGCCTGCAGAGGCAACTGCCTTGGGCAACATCATCGTGCAAATGATCAGCATGGGTGAGGTTCCACAGTTGCATGACGCTCGCCGTTTGGTCGCCAGTTCCTTTAAAGTTAAGAAATTCTCGCCTGATCCAATACAAGAGCAGCACGAAATCTTCGCACGCTGGGAGCAAATCAAAACAAAACAAATAAAATCAAAGAGATGAAAACAAATAAATAACCACACAAAACAAACAAATGAACAAACATTTGAAAATAAACCATTAAAATAAAATTGAAGAATTGAAGATTTAAACAATTGAAGAACTAAACCAGACAACGGGCGAGGACAGGACAAGTTAACAACAGGCCATTTTATTAATGATATAAATGCTAAAAACATTAAGTTTTTAATATTAAAGTAATTAGTCAAGGTAATCTTTTCAAAAATTCAAAAAATCATTCGGAGGTTTGCGACATGGTACAAAATTTATGGGACTCATCTAAAGCATCCAAATTTCAAGGAGGTCTTGATCAACTGGTCTACCGCTCTAACCTGATCGGCTCGGATCGCCGCGTGTGCAACTGGGGCGGGGGCAACACCTCTAGTAAAACAGTCATTCAAGATTTTAGAGGCCGCGATGTTGAAGTCATGTATGTAAAAGGAAGCGGATCTGATCTCGCGACGATGAAGCAGGGCAATTTCACCGGGCTGCGGATGGAAGATATTCAGCCGTTGTTTGAGCGCGATGAAATGTCTGACGAGGATATGGTCGCTTATTTAGCGAATTGCATGATCGATGCGAAGCATCCGCGCGCATCCATCGAGACGCTGCTGCATGCTTTCCTGCCATTCAATCATGTGGATCACACGCATCCCGACGCGATCATCAGTCTGTGCTGTGCTGATAACGGCCAGGAAATTGCAAAGGAAATATTCGGGGACCGCTTCGTCTGGGTACCGTATATCCGGCCTGGATTTACATTATCCAAAATGATTGCCGAGGGCGTACTGAATAATCCAAAAGCAGAGCTGGTGCTTATGGAGAAGCACGGGCTGGTCACCTGGGGAGATACGTCCGATGCGTGCTACGCCAAGACGATCGAAATCATCAACGAAGCCGAACGCTATATCGAGGCTCGAGTTAATGAGGCAGCCTTGTTCGGCGGCATGATCCATCAGCCGCTCCCAAGCAAAGAACGGGAAAGCATCGTCGGTAAATTAATGCCTTCGATTCGCGGCGCGGTAAGTGATGGAAAGAAAATGATTCTTACCTATGACGATGGAGACGATGTGCTGGCCTTTGCCGGCGGCAAGGATTCCGCAGAACTGTCGCAAATCGGCGCGGCCTGCCCGGATCACCTCGTACATACGAAGGTCGTTCCGCTCTTCATCGATTGGACGCCGGATGTAAACGACATTGAGGGGCTGCGGGAAAAACTGATCGATGGCATTGCCAATTACAAAGAGCAGTACAAGGCTTACTTCGAGCGGAATAAAAACGAAGGCGACGTTATGTTTGAAGCGGCTCCGCGCGTCATTTTGATTCCGGGCATCGGCATGATCAATACCGGTAAGAGCTGGAGCAACTCCAAAGTAAGCGCAGCCTTGTATCACCGGGCGATTGCGGTTATGCGCGGGGCTACGGCGCTCGGTCAATTCGTCTCCCTTAGCGAGAACGAATCGTATAACGTCGAATACTGGCCGCTGGAGCTGTATAAGCTGTCTTTGGCTCCTGCTGAAGCAGAGTTTTCCCGCAAGGTCGCTTTCATTACGGGCGGTGCAGGCGGCATCGGCAGCGCAACAGCACGCCGGCTCGTAACTGAAGGAGCGCATGTGGTGCTGGCGGATTTGAATGTGGAAGGCGCACAGCAGGTTGCCGATGAATTGAACGCCAAATACGGTGAGGGGATCGCTTTAGCCGTGAAAATGGACGTGACCAACGAGGAAATGGTGCGCGAGGCTTATGAACAGGCGGCCCTGCATTATGGCGGTGTCGACATTATCGTTAACAATGCGGGTCTGGCTACTTCAAGCCCTTTTGACGAAACCTCGCTCCAGGAATGGAATTTGAACATCAATGTGCTGGGCACCGGTTATTTCCTCGTGGCGAGGGAAGCGTTCAAGCTGATGAAGGAGCAGGCGTTCGGCGGCAGCATGGTGTTTGTCGGCTCGAAGAACTCCATTTACGCAGGTAAAAATGCGGCCGCCTACAGCTCGGTAAAAGCGCTGGAAGCGCATTTGGCCCGCTGCATTGCCGCGGAAGGCGGGGAATTCGGCATTCGCGTGAACACGATTTTGCCAGATGCGATTTTGCAGGGCTCGGCGATTTGGAACTCGAACTGGCGTAATGAACGCGCTGCAGCTTACGGCATCGAGCCGGATCAGCTTGAGGAGCATTACCGGAAGCGCACGACGTTGCTCGTCAACATTTATCCGCATGACGTGGCCGAAGGCATCGCTTTCTTCGCTTCCTCCAAAGCAGAGAAAACGACCGGCTGCATGCTAACTATTGACGGCGGTGTTCCAGCTGCTTTTACACGCTAACACGCGAATTGAACTTATGATAATTGAACTTATGGTAATTGAATTTATGGTAATTGAATTTATATAGCAGGGAATAACCTATTCAACTATAAGGGAGGGCTTGTCTATGACGGATAAAGCGTATATGTTGTTTGAAGAGCAGCAAAAGTCGAGAGGCATCGATTTGGAGAACGTGAAGCAGAAGCTGAAGCAGCTAAAAATCGAAACGCCTTCATGGGGCTACGGTGATTCTGGGACACGATTCAAAGTGTTCCAGAAGACGGGCGTCCCGCGCAACCCGTTCGAGAAATTAGAGGATGCCGCCGTCGTCAACCGTTTGACCGGACTGTGTCCTTCGGTAGCGATTCACATCCCATGGGATCACGTCGATGATTACGGAAAGCTGAGAAGCCACGCAGAGAGCCTGGGGCTGACCATTGGCGCGGTCAACCCGAATCTGTTCCAGGATGAGGATTACATGCTGGGCAGCGTGACGAACAGCGATCCGGCCATACGCCGGAAAGCGATCAGCCATTTGCTGGAATGTGTCGATATCGCCAAGGAAACAGGCTCCCGCGATTTGAGCCTCTGGTTTGCGGACGGCACAAACTACCCCGGGCAGGGAGATCTCCGCAAGCGCAAGCGGTGGATGCTTGAAGCGTTGTCCGAAATGTACCGGGCGCTGACGCCGGATATGCGCATGCTGATTGAATACAAAGCGTTTGAGCCCGCTTTTTATCATACAGATATTGCCGATTGGGGCATGGCCTACAACTACGCGCAAAAGCTGGGCCCTCAGGCCGACGTGCTGGTCGATACAGGACATCATTTGCCAGGCGCTAACATCGAGCATATCGTCGCTTATTTGATAGATGAAGGGCGGCTTGGCGGCTTCCATTTTAACAGTTATAAATATGCGGACGATGATTTGATCGTCGGTTCAATGAATCCTTATGAATTATTTCTTATTTTCTATCAAATTGTTCTGGCAGCTGATGATGCAGACGAAGAAATTCGCGGCAGCGTGGATAAGATCGCCTTTATGATTGACCAGTCGCACAACATTGAACAGAAAATTCCGGCGATGATCCGTTCTGTGTTAAATGTGCAGACCCAATACGCCAAAGCGCTGTTGATCAATCACGCAGAAGTGGCGGAAGCGGCTGATCGCGGCGATGTGCTGGGGGCGGAGGATGCGGTTCGCCGCGCTTTTGAATTCGATGTTGCGCCGTTGCTGCATGCGGTCCGCGAAGAGCAGGGGCTGCCGCAGGATCCAATGAAGGCATATCTCGCCTCCGGATATGGAACCGAGATTTTGTCCCGGGGTAAAGGCGGTGCCAGCTGGTAACTGGCAGGTCTAGTGCAGGATAGGGAATAAGTAGCACAATGAGAAGATGGAGTGAAGTGTGAGATGCTGGTAGCTGAACGTTATGAAAAAATAGTGCAAATGATCGATGAAAAAGGCAGTATGCGTGTATCCGAGCTGAGTGAATTGTGCCGTGTAACCGAGGAGACGATCCGCCGGGATCTGGATCGCCTGGAGGAGGCAGGCCGTTTGCGCCGCTCGCACGGCGGTGCGGTCAGCGTGAAGCAAAAGGGAGATGTGCCGGAAATTCCTTATGCGGAGCGCGAGGTTATGCATGCCGAAGAGAAACAGCGCATCGCGGAAGAAGCCGTAAGGCTTATCCAGCCGAAAGAACGCATTCTGCTCGATGCCAGCACCACGGCATGGTACATGGCGTCCAAGCTGCCTGATATCCCGCTTACCGTGCTCACGAACTCAATCCGTGTTGCTACCGAGCTTTGCAATAAAAAGAAAATTGAAGTGATCTCAACGGGCGGACTGCTGGCAAATCGCTCTTTGTCTTTTGTCGGCCCGCTCGCTGAACGGTCGCTCGAAGCATACTATGTCGATAAAATGTTCCTGTCCTGCAAAGGCGTTCATCTCGATCGGGGAGTTAGCGAATCCAATGAGCTGCAGGCCCGCGTCAAGCAGAAGATGGTCACGATTGCCGATCAGGTCATCCTGCTGGCAGATGCCAGCAAATTTGGGCAGCAGGGCTTTACCCATGTGATGAGTCTGGAACAGGTCGATACGATCATTACCGATCAGAGAATTACAGAAGAGACAAGGGTGGCCTTAGCGGATAAATCGATTTCCGTAACGGTTGTTTAAGCTGTAGTAGTTTAAGCCGTAGTATAGGCCCGCTCGATATTCAGATGGCTCCAGGAAGAGAGGTTTGCCATGAAAGTATCCATATTTATTACTTGCGTAAGCGATGTAATGTACCCGCAGGTTGGAGAGGCGATTGTCCGCATCCTGAACCAATATGGGGTTGAGGTCGATTTTCCTAAAACGCAAACCTGCTGCGGGCAGCCTTCCTATAACAGCGGTTATTGGGAGGAGACACGGACTGCTGCCCGGACATTGCTCCGCTCATTTGACGACAGTGATTTTGTAGTATCTCCGTCCGGGTCTTGTACTTATATGATTCATCATTATAGCGAGTTGTTTAAGGAGGAGCCGGAGTGGCTGGAGAAGGCGCAGCGGTTGGAACAGAAAACGTATGAATTTACGCAATTTCTCGTTCAGGTACTAGGGGTTACCGACGTTGGGGCCAATTTTCCCTGTAAGGTGACCTACCATCCTTCCTGTCATGGCAGCAGGCTGCTCGGCATAAAGGATGAACCGTTGGAGCTGCTTCGCAACGTAAAGGGGTTACAGTTTGTTCCGCTGCCTTTTGCCGAGGACTGCTGCGGGTTTGGCGGTACTTTTGCCATTAAGATGTCAGATATATCCGGTGCGATGGTGGCCGAGAAAGCGGACCATGTTATAGAAAGTGAAGCCGAGGTGCTCGTAGGCCTGGATTTGGCGTGTCTCATGAATATAGCCGGTCATTTGCGGTATCGCAATGAACCTGTCAAGGTGATGCATTTAGCAGAGCTGCTCTATGAAGGGATGAATTTGAGATGAGTATGACTAGTCCGATGGCGACCGATGTGAAGACCAGAGCTGAACTGGCTTTGAATGATGAGTTTCTGCGCAAAGCGGTCCGTTTTACGACCGAACGGCTCCGTAACGGGAAACGCAGCGCTTCCGAGGAGCTGCCTCATTGGGAAGCCTGGCGGGATCGCGCCCGCGAAATCAGATTGCATACGATTGCTCACCTCGATTATTACTTGAATTTGTTTGTTGAGAATGCCCGGGCAAACGGAGTGCATATTCATTTTGCCGACAATAGCGCCGAGGCTGTCGATATTTCACTGAAAATTGCCGCGCGCAAGCAAGCGAAGTCGGCTGTAAAATCCAAATCGATGGTGACTGAAGAGCTGCATCTAAATGAGGCATTCGCCCAGGCCGGCATTGAAGCGGTTGAGACGGATCTGGGAGAATACATTATTCAACTGGCGGGGGAAGGCCCATCCCATATCGTCATTCCGGCGATTCATAAAAATCGTTACCAGATCGCCGAGCTGTTATCCAAAGAAGCGGGCGAGCCGCTCGCTCCCGATACTACTGTGCTTGCCGGATTTGTACGAAAAAAACTGCGCGAAAAGTTCCTCGAAGCAGACATCGGCATTACCGGGTGCAATTTTGCGATCGCCGAAACAGGTTCGATGGTGCTGTTCGAAAATGAAGGGAATGCGCGGATGGTCTCGACAGTGCCGAAAACGCAAATTACCTTCATGGGCATGGAGCGGATCATTCCTTCCTGGGAGGACCTGGAGGTTATGGCCACATTGCTTCCGAGATCGGCGACTGGACAGAAGCTGACGATGTATATGTCAGGCATTACGGGACCGCGCCGGGAGCAGGATATGGATGGGCCGGATGAAATGCATATTATTATCGTCGACAACGGGCGCTCCCTGCAGCTTGGAGACCCCGAGTTCCAGGAGCTGCTCAACTGCATTCGCTGCGGCGCTTGCTTGAACGCCTGTCCCGTTTACCGTCACATTGGCGGCCATGCCTATGGCGGAACGTATAGCGGCCCGATCGGCGCCGTGCTCACCCCCGCGCTCAATGGCAATGTGGAGGAATGGAATGATATAGCCAGCGCATCCAGCCTGTGCGGGGCCTGCTATGAAGCCTGTCCCGTGAAAATTCCGCTGCATGATATGCTCGTTTTCCTGCGCAGGCGCAAGGTGGAGCAAGGCCGTGGGGATAAGCTGGAAGCGGCAGGGATGAAAGGATTTGCCGCGATTATGGCCAATTCCAAACGATTTTCCGCGGCGATCCGGGCTGCACAGGTTGGGCAAAAGGTCGTCGTCCGCAACGGGGAAATTACGACAAAGCTCGGCCCGCTGAAGGGCTGGAACAGCTACCGCACGCTGCCAGCGATTGCCAAGCGAACGTTCCGCCAACGCTGGGAGGCTGGCGAAATTGCCGCTCAAAGCGCAGTGAAGGAAATGGATCCAGGTATCCGCGAGCGTATGGAAGGCATCATGCAACAAAGGAAGAAGAGGGGAGGAGATTCAAGTTGAACGATTCCCATCGGCAGGACGAGTGGCTCAGTACGATGGAAGCACAATCACGTGCCAGGCAGGAGCAGTTCATGAATCGAATCGCCGCCAGACTGAACCGTTCGCGGCTTACAGAGCCGCCAGCACAGCCGTTCCGGGGCGCGCCGGAATTTTGGAATTCCTTCGAATGGGACGAGGAGGAGCGCATTAAGCAATTTACGCAAAACTTCATCCAAGTTGGCGGCCATGTTACGCACAGCGCAACGATGGAGGAGGCAGCGGCTTTCATCACGGCTAAAGCCCAGGAGCTTGAAGCCAAATACATCGTTAGGCAGGACGAGGAGGAGCTGACCGCATTCGACCTGGAATCCCGGCTTCCGGACGCGAATATATCCGTTTGGAATACAACTGATCAATCAACAAGCACCGGGGCACCAGTTGACGCTTTGGATACTACGGAGCTGGATATTGCGGAGTCTCCACACGAGAAGGTTCAGGGTAATGAGTCACAGCATGCGGGGGCTCATTTGGATCCTCACCCAGAGACTCCATACTCGCAGCCCCAATATTGGAAGGCCCGGTCAGCTGAGGCGGATATCGGGATTGTTATGGCGGATCACGCTGTAGCTTATACCGGATCGGTTGCGGTGATGTCTTCCCCGCACAAGGGCCGCTCGGTCAGTCTGCTCCCTACCGTCCTTATTATCGTTATCCCGGTTTCCCGGCTAAAGACGCGGCTTGGAGAGGTTTTGCTGCAGTTCGATGAACTCGGCGCAGGTCAACTGCCAGCAGGCATTCATTTCATATCCGGTCCGAGCCGCTCATCAGATATTGAGAATGATCTGACGATTGGCGTCCATGGACCAGGTATAGTCTATGCCATTATTGTCGGCTGAACCAGCCGGCCGACTTGCCAGCTAAGCGAGAGGCATAACCGGCTGTTTGATGAAAATAGACTCGCTATATTCCAACTATATTGCCGCTGTATATGGGGCTGCCAGAAAGTCAGTTTTTACTGGCTTTCTGGCAGCCTCTTGATTTTCAGAGGGGGAAGTGGAATTGCTGAGAGTGAGAGTGAATTGATGGGAATGATGAGAATGATGATGATGAGATTGTTGGAATTGATGAGAATGATGATGATGAGATTGTTGGAATTGATGAGAATGAGAATGATGAGAATGATGAGATTGTTGGAATTGGTAGAATTCGTGGACTGGTCACCGCTAATGGACAGGAGATCCGCTATTTGTTGAAATAGGCCCTCTTTCGCTATGCTTACGGACCCTGGTTCCGTTATTCGACCGAATGGACTGCAATAAACTAGCTTTTAGGAGCAATAGCGGAACGTAGGTCCGTTGGTTTTCAAGATCCTTCATTATTTTACAAATAGCGCTCCCCTGTGTCCGTAAAGCTACAGCCTTTATCTTCACTTCATATCCCGATTCAGCCATATATGCCGCTATAAGTCCGCCTCATAGACGAGGAGCCGCAGCGGTTCTGCTGCTGTATTCTCCAGGCCATGGCTCCAATTCCGCTTATTGAGGATCACGTCACCCGCCTTTACGTCCCGAATCTCCCCGTTAACGGTCATTTGTCCGCTGCCTTCAAGGATGATGTAGAGTTCCTCATTTTCCCCATGCTGATGATAGCCTATGGAGGTACCAGGCGGCATGACCATATAATAAAGAAATTTCAACGATGATTCGAAATCGCTTTCATGAAACAGCTTCACGCTTTGTACTTCACCTTGACCGCTATGGCTGCGCCCTGACTTAGACTCTGCCTCCAGATAATTCCTTATAATCATTAATACTCCCCCTTTTGGCAGCCCCGATTAAATGTATCCAGCGATGCTGCAATCTGGCCCCATTATAAACGATTTCATCCGCATCTCCTATGGGCTTCGTACTCTTTTGAACAAATTTCATCTATTATTCAACTCCCAGCTTATGCGCTATAATAGCGATAGGAGTGAAGGGAGAGTACGATGTTTATTTTAATCGCAGCAGTTATTGTCGTTCTGTATGGATTACTTGTCTATTATGTTTGCCGCAGCTGCTGGAGCTGGATGAAAGATAGCGTGCCTGCTTGGTTTAAATACGTCTATGTGGTTATCGCTTTGGTTCTGTCTAGTTCTTTTCTGTTAGGCCGAATCGGAGAGGGGTTTGTCGCATTTCAAATTATGGGCGCTTACTGGATGGCGGTATTTTGCCTGCTGTTGATCGTCCTGCCAGTGGTGCATGTCAGCTTATGGCTGCTGCGGCTCACCAAGCTGTCTCGGCCACGTGCCCAGAAAGCTGCCGGAGTCGTTATCCTTGTAACGCTTATCGTATCTGTAGCTTACGGTACGTTTAACGCTTACAGTCCCGTTGTACGACAGTATTCGATCCAAATCAACAAGCCGAACTCGTCCGCGCCGCAGATGAATATCGTCATGGCGGCCGATATGCACTTCGGACAGCTGTCGGGCAAGCAGCACGCCAAACGTCTGGTCGAGCGCATTAATGCTTTGAAGCCGGACATCGTGCTGTTTCCGGGAGACATTGTCGACGATGATCTCCGGCCTTTTGAGCAAAAGGGAATAGGTGATATTTTAAAGGGGATTTCAGCGCCTTATGGTGTGTACGCGACACTCGGCAATCATGACACATATACCGGGGAGATGGAGCATTTCATTGAGGTGCTTGAGAAGAGCAAAATGACTATTTTGTACGATGAGGCGGTTACGATTGACGACAGTTTTACCCTGATCGGACGCAAAGACCGGATCGATCGGGAGCGAGACTCTTTACACGAACTCATCACAGGTCTCGATTCCTCCAAGCCGCTCATTCTGCTTGATCACCAGCCATATGATCTCGATATCGCCGAGCAGGAAGGGGTCGACCTGGTGCTGTCGGGCCATACGCACCGTGGTCAGATTGCGCCAGCTCATCTTATTACCAGGATGTTGTTCGAGAACGATTGGGGGTATTTGCGGAAGGGGGACATGCATTCGGTCGTCACTTCTGGCTTTGGCTTCTGGGGCCCGCCGATTCGCATTGGCAGCCGCTCAGAAATTGTACAAATACAGGTGTCGTTTGCAGAGTGAGGCCACGATGTAGAAGCGATTTACAAGCGAATTAATAAAGAATTAGAAGCGAACTAGAAGTGAATTTGAAATGAATTAAAAGTGAAGTCAAATTAATTTATGACATTAACATTAAATGAGATTAATCATGACCACCCGTCCAACGGGTGGTTTGCTCTTGGGCTGTAACCCCCTGTTGCCAAACTGCGCCTAAAGACGCTAGCCTGACCACAAATCTGTTCAGGCTCAGTGTTATTTGTCACTTTCACTTACCAGTTATACTGGTTTATTTCTTTTTGCTCTTGTTGCCGCTGAACGGATCTACATACTCTTTTACGCTCAGCTTATCTATGGCTTGATCATGTGCTTCTTGTTCACGAATGTATTTCGCTACAGTTGCTTCATTTAGGCTCACTGTCCAAATATCCTTCTGACCAGAATTTCCGATTCCCATATTTATACTTTAACTGCGCATGCTTCTCAAAGATCATTAACGCACCTCCACCCGCATTAGCGGGTCGTTTTTTGTTTACGCGTTTCACGCACTCAACTGGCTAAAGCCTATAAATAAAAGCCGTCGAAGAGACACGACAGCTTTTATTTGAAGCCTGGGAGACGACCCAGGCTCATTTATTATGTTTTATCACAGTATTACCTACTATTGCTTACTGCTGAACCTCATAGATTTCATAGAGCTCATCGAGCATCAAGTTGGCTGCTTTAATGCCGCCGGCGGTGTTCCAGATCGCATCGCTTACTTTATAAGCATGGCCGTTTTTGACGGCACTGAGGTTTTGCCATAGTGGATCATTCGTCCATTCCTTTTCCGTTTCACTAGCTTTGTCGTCTCCAGTTTCATACGTAAAGTAGAAGAGACGATCCGCATCGGCTTCCGGCAAACGTTCTTTCGTAATTTCATCGACGAAATTATCTTTGGCATTTTTCGTCATATCGTTCCGGGCCAGGCCAAGCTGATCAAAGATAATGCCGGAGAACGAGTTGGTATGATAGACGCGGGTTTTACCAGCCATGAAACGAACTACGGATACGGTCTCATCCAATTTGCCGCCAGCTTTGGTTTTGAAATCTTCGACGCGTGCGTCGAACGCCGCCATTAGTTCATCGCCTTCCGCTGACTTGCCGAGAGCTTCAGCATACAGCTTGAAATTGATTTTCCATTCGCCGCGCAAATCTTCGGCCATTACGGTCGGTGCGATACCATTGAGCTGCTCATACACTTTTTCCTGGCGCATTTTGTTACCAATGATCAAATCTGGCTGCAGCCCGGCAATGAGCTCTAGGTTTGGCTGGCTTTCCTCACCGACTACAGTTACGCCTTCCATCTCGTCTTTAATATGATCGTACCACGGATCTCCCGTCCAAGATCTTACGGCACCTACAGGCTTAACACCAAGAGCGAGAAGGGCTTCAGTTCCTTCGTTGGTCAGGATGACGACCTTTTGCGGTGTGCCTTTGATCTCGGTTTCTCCCATGGCATGCTTCACTATGCGAACTTGATCATCGTTGCCATCAGAAGCATTCCCGGCAGATGCATTGTCGGCTGAAGCATTATTCGCTGGTGCGGACGAATTCCCGCCGCCTGCAGAATCTTTGCTTCCACAAGCGGTAAGTACCAGGAAAAGCGCCATAAATAGCGCTGCAATTTTGAAGGTATGACTCAGTTTATGACTTATTTTGTGTGCGAACATGAATTTTGTTTCCCCCTATTATAATATGTAATGGATCAGCCTGAGAATCATTATCATTCACTGGCACTATCAAATCATAATCGAGAGCAGAATCGCTGTCAATAAAAATTTGAGAATGATTCTCATATTCATTGACAATGGAAGCTCCTTCATCTAAAATTCATAAAGAGTTCATATGAAATTTACGTTCAGATTATGTTGGAAGCGTGGAAAATTATGAGAGTCGTATATTTGTTCACATTACTCGGTGCGCTTGGAGCGATAATGATCGCTAGCATCGCATTCGGGGTTACTGATATTCCATTAGGCACAGTATGGGAGTCGCTCACACAATTTAATGGAAGCAATGAACATTTGGTCATTCGTACAACGAGGATACCGAGAGCGCTGATTGCCGCTTCTGTTGGCGCCTGCTTGGCAGTGGCCGGGGCGGTCATGCAGGTGATGACACGCAACCCGATCGCATCGCCAAGTACGCTTGGCGTAAACTCGGGAGCTGCTTTTTTTATTATGCTGGCCTCGGTCTGGCTAGGGGTATCCGGGATGAATGCTTTTACGTGGGTAGCGCTGATCGGAGCAGCCATTAGCGGAGGAATCGTCTTTCTGTTGGGGAGTGTCGGCAGGGACGGCATGTCGCCAGTTAAGATTACGCTGGCTGGTGCATCGATGTCGGCGTTCTTTGCTTCATTGACCCAAGGCTTGATGCTGACGGACGGCAAGATGTTCGATCAGATCCTCGTATGGCTCGTCGGCTCGGTTGCCGGTCGCGAAATGGCCCAGCTCCAGGCCGTCTGGCCTTATATGCTGGCAGGCATGATCATTTCGCTCTTGCTGTCCCGGCATTTGAACGTGCTGGCCATGGGGGATGATGTCGCACAGGGGCTCGGTCAGAGCACAGCCTATATCAAGCTGTTCGGTGCGCTCGCAGTCATTCTGTTAGCAGGCGCTTCAGTCGCTGTAGCCGGACCGATTGCGTTCGTAGGGATCATCATTCCGCATATCGTCCGTTACTTTATCGGTACGGATTTCCGCTGGATATTGCCGTACTGTGCGGTGCTTGGCGCTATTTTACTGGTTGCCGCCGATTTGGGATCGCGCTATATCGCTATGCCGAAGGAAGTGCCCGTCGGGGTCATGACCGCGGTGATCGGCGTACCGTTCTTTGTCTACATTGCTAGGAAAGGCAGACGCACGTCATGAGTAAATATAAGCCGCTACGTTCTCGGGGCGCCCAATTTTCCGTACTGATCGAGAAAAGGGCTGTATGGATTACCCTTATTCTATTTATTGTTTGTCTCGCCGCTATGATCGTGAGCACCGGAGCGGGAAGCCAGTTCATTACTCCGCTTAACGTGATCAAAACGCTGCTGGGCAAAGGCGAGCCCACCTATGAAGTGATCATTATGAAGCTCCGTTTGCCGCGGATTATCATTGCCGTGCTTGTAGGCTCTTCGCTGGCCGTCGCCGGGGCGGTTCTCCAGAGCATCATCCGCAATCCGCTCGCTTCCCCTGATGTCGCAGGGATAACGGAAGGGGCGTCGCTTGGCGCAGTGTTGTTTATTTTTCTGTTCGGGGGCACAGTGCCGATTCATTGGATGCCGCTCACTTCGATTACAGGAGCATTTCTAATAACGGGGCTTTTGTACATTCTCGCATGGAAAAAAGGGGTTGACCCGCTGCGGCTTGTACTGATCGGAATCGGGATTTCTGCAGCGATCAAATCGATCTCCTATATGTTGGTCATTTCCGGTCCATTGCAACTGGCTCAGCGTTCGTTAACTTTTATGACCGGCAGCATTTACGGGACGTCTTGGGATAAAGATGTGCTGACGCTGCTGCCATGGGTAGCGGTGCTGTTGCCGCTCACCTGGCTTCAGACCAGAAACGTCAACATACAAGCGCTTGGAGACGAGGTGGCGAGCAGTGCCGGGGCGCATGTGCAGAAGCACCGTCTACTCCTTCTTGCATTGAGCGTAGCGCTCGCCGGGGCGGCGGTCGCGATAGGCGGAGCCATCGGTTTCATCGGCTTGATGGCGCCCCATATGGCGCGCAAGCTCGTGGGTTCTTCTTTTGGCAGCGTGCTGCCCGTCAGTGCTCTGCTTGGGGCGATCATTCTGTTGCTAGCCGATCTGGCGGCGCGGACGGCATTTTTGCCGAATGACGTACCTGCTGGTGTGCTGACCGCTGCCATCGGAGCTCCGTTTTTTATGTATTTGCTATACCGCAACCGAAACCGTTATTAATTCAGGAGGAATGCGATTATGGGTACGCTGGAAGTGAAAAATCTTGGATTGTCCTATGGAAGCGCCTATATATTCGAAAATTTGGATCTCTCTATACCAGAGGGTAAGATTACGGTGTTTATAGGCAGCAACGGATGCGGCAAATCAACGCTGCTGCGTTCCATGGCAAGGCTCCTGAAGCCGCAGCAGGGCTCAGTCATTCTAGCGGGGAGCGACATTTCCAGTATGTCGACAAAAGAGGTGGCGAAGAAACTGGCGATCCTTCCGCAGGGTCCGACAGCTCCGGAGGGGTTAACTGTGCTGCAGCTCGTCAAGCAGGGAAGATATCCTTACCAAAGCTGGCTGAAGCAATGGTCGCGGGAGGATGAGGAAGTCGTTCAACAGGCGCTTGAAGCGACTGGGATGAGCGAGTTGGCCGAGCGGCCGGTGGACTCCTTGTCAGGCGGCCAGCGGCAGCGGGCTTGGATTGCGATGACGCTGGCTCAGGAGACACCGATCATTCTGCTTGATGAGCCGACGACATACCTCGATTTGACGCATCAGATCGAGGTGCTTGATTTACTTTATGAAATGAATGATCGCGACAAGCGGACGATTGTCATGGTACTTCATGACATTAATCTTGCCTGCAGGTATGCGGACCATATCGTGGCGATTCGCGATGGACGAATCGAAGCGCAAGGAGCACCTAACGAAGTCGTAGACGAGCAGCTGATCGAGAACGTCTTCCGGCTCAAATGCGAGATCATTCCCGATCCGCTGTATGGCACGCCGCTCTGCATTCCGCATGATAACTGCCGACTGCGTGCTTCACGCGCACTGGCACAACAGCAAAAGCGGCAAAACAATTCGCTGCACGGCCAACCCGTTGGAGAACACAATAAAACGGAAGAAACGGTTGAGCCGGTCAAGGAGCTGGTTGCCGCATCGCCGGTTAGAGTGTAAGCTGTAGCAGTACAATGCGTTAGGGTGTAATCTAGCAGTATAATGTTGAAGTTTGACCCTGTAAATTCAAGCTGAAGCTGAAGTGTAACGCTTGTTTTTAGCTGAAGTTATAAGCTGAAGTATAACGCTTATTCTAAGATGAAATTTAATGCCGGAGTATTTTATGATTTTTAAATAGCATCTAAATGAACCTCGCCAAGCGGCGGGGTTATTTGTTTTTTAACGTGAATAAGCATAAACAATACAAACATCTGGTTGAGGAAGCTTGTTATGGCAGCAAGAATTGGCTGGATTGGCAGGAGTGGAAGTGGAGGGGGATTGGCTGCGAATTGCGTACTTGGGTGTACTTCTTACCGTGATTAGAGGTTTACTTGCTATAAAAAATAAAGTATATTATTAAAAGTGCGACTAACGTCGACAATGATTGTCCGCGTTTGTTGATGAAGAAATAACTTAAAGGCGTGTGAAGTATAAATGCATATGAAAACAGGTGTTGAACAATCGGTGTATGCCATTTTTCTGCTAAGCCTGCTGCCCGACAAAGCGGTGCTGCCGGGGGAAGCGATTAGCCTGCAGCTTGGAGCTTCAGCCACCTATTTTCAGAAATTGTTGAGGAAATTGGTCAGCGCAGATCTGATCACATCCGTTTCCGGCGTGAAAGGCGGCTTCAGGCTGAAGAAGAAGCTGGAGGATATCCGGATTTATGACGTGTACCTCGCTATAGAAGGGCAGCAGACGCTGTACTCCTCGTGCGGGACTCTGAATGATATGCTTGAATTACATGCGGAGGATCAGTGCTGCTTGTTAACCGATTTGATGGAGGAAGCGGAGACGGCCTGGAAATCGGTACTGAAACGGGAGACCGTCGCCGACCTGGCCGCGGAGATGCAGGAGGAGCGCTTCAAAAGCAGGCTGGAATGTTTACAATCTTGGGTCAAGGAAAAAATGGTTGTATAACGCGCAAACTCCGAAAACTAAGGGAATTACGGAAAGCGCTGGAGGCGCTTAAAGCACTTAAAGCACTTAAAGCACTTAAAGCACTTAAAGCACTCGAAGTACTAGAAGTAATAGAAGTACTAGACACTCTTGCAACATTTGATGTGTTTGAAGCACTTGAGGCAAGCACTTGACACTCTTGCCACACTTGAGGCATTTGAACCACTTGGAGCAAGCACTCGAAGCTCTGGGTATACTTAAAACACTTAAAACACTTAAAACACTTAAAACACTTAAAGCTACTTAAAGCTTCATTACATGTGAAAGAAGGGAATCATATGAGCGCACAACATAAAAAGCTAAACGAAATTTCATATTCCGTATTGGATCTTGTCCCGATAACAAAAGGGGGCTCGCCCGCCCAGTCTTTTAAGAACAGCCTTGATTTGGCCCAGCATGCTGAGAAATGGGGATACCGGAGATATTGGCTAGCGGAGCATCACAATATGCCGGGAATCGGCAGCTCGGCCACCTCGGTCGTCATCGGCTATATCGCCGGGGGAACAAGCACGATCCGGGTCGGTTCTGGCGGCATCATGCTGCCAAACCATTCACCGCTGGTCATCGCCGAGCAATTCGGCACGCTTGAAGCGATGTATCCCGGGCGGATTGATTTGGGCTTAGGCCGCGCTCCGGGAAGCGACCAGAGCACAATGCTGGCGCTGCGGCGCGATCCGCGTGCGAACGGGCATGATTTTCCGGATCAACTGGAGCAGCTGCGAAGCTATTTGGATGAGAATTCACGGCATAACCGCGTAAGGGCCATCCCAGGAGAAGGCCAGGACATTCCCATCTGGCTGCTTGGCTCCAGCGGCTTCAGTTCTGCATTAGCAGCGAAGCTGGGACTGCCGTTTGGCTTTGCGAGTCATTTCTCCCCTGAGAACACGATTCCAGCACTAACGCAGTATCAATCGCAATTCCAGCCTTCCGCTGTACTGGATAAGCCGTATGCAATGGCAGGGATCAATGTGTTCGCAGCGGACACGACGGAAGAGGCCCAGTATCTCGCTACCTCATTCCAGCAGCAGTTTCTAAGCCTGATCCGCAATCATCCAGGCCAAATTCCGCCGCCTGTCGCAAGTATGGAGAACATTTGGACGGAATATGAGAAGGCATTAGTTATGAAGCAGCTTAAGGCGTCGATTATCGGCAACCCGGATGAGGTAAGAGAGCAGCTGCAGATGTTTGTAAATGATACCGGAGCGGATGAGCTCATTATCAATACGACAATGTTTGATCATAAAGCACGCGTTCGTTCTTATGAGCTCGTTGCCGAAATTACCGGGCTCAAGAGTTAAGTTAACGTAATAATTGTTATGTAAACTAAGCTCGGCTTAAGAGCAAAAAACTTAAAATTTTATCATTTAGGATTCCCATTTTTTGCTGAATGTGATATCATGGATGCGAACAAAGGTTCTGTGTTCCAGTCTTTGTTTCAGCACCTTGGTCAGGCCATACTATCTTTATTACCAATTCAAGAAAAGGTGGTATCCAAATGGCTCTACAAAGTAATCATATTTTTGTGAATTTGCCGGTAAAAGATTTACCAAAGACAAAGGAATTTTTTGCACAGATCGGGTTTGAATTTAATGCCCAGTTTACGGACGAGAATGCAGCCTGTATGGTCATTAGCGAACATAATTTTGTGATGCTGCTTACTGAGGACTACTTCAAGTCATTCACCAATAAGGAAATACCGGATACGACGGATAATGCAGAAGTTATCATCGCTTTTTCCGCGAACAGCCGGAAGCAGGTGGATGAGATCGTTCAGCGGGCGCTTGACGCGGGAGGCAAGCCGTTTAATGATCCGGTGGATCATGGATTTATGTACACTTGGAGCTTCGAGGATCCGAATGGCCATTTATGGGAAGTTTTATATATGGAACCGGCTGCGATCGAGTAGGGCGGAATCTATATATTTAATAGTGTGAATTAATGAAGAGCAAATACAATTTAACCTAGTTAACACCGCCGTCAGGCGGTGTTTTTTCTTATAAGGATGCATTTCAAATGCTTTGTCATGTATGATGGGTTTAAGTCTGTTTTATGGATAAAAATAAAGTTAGGATGATCACCCCATGAAAATATTGCTTGTGGAAGACGATAGAACGATCGCCTCAGGAATTGAATATTCGCTGCAGCAGGATCATTTTGAAACGGTGCTCTGCTATGATGCAGCGAGCGCAACCAAGATTATTACCGAACATTTCGATGATATATCGCTCTGTTTATTCGATTTATCCTTGCCGGATGGGAGCGGGTATGATTTGTGCAAAATGGCGAAGGCACGCAGAGATGTTCCCGTTATTTTCCTGACGGCAATCGATGATGAAGGGAATGTGGTGATGGGGCTGGATATGGGAGCTGACGACTACATTACGAAGCCCTTTCGCATCCGGGAGCTCCTTTCGCGGATTAAATCGGTATTGCGAAGATACCCGGTGCAAGGCCAGGCTAGGCAAACGATACAAATCGCTGACATTTTAGTGAATACTTTGGAAGGAAAGGTGTATAAAAATGGCGCGGAGGTTCAATTGACCGCCTTAGAATACCGTCTGCTCCTTATTTTTGCCAACCATATCGGACAGGTTCTATCCAGAAACCAGCTCCTCGAGCGGATTTGGGATGTAGCCGGTGACTTCGTGAATGATAATACGTTAACAGTGTACATTAAAAGGCTGCGTGAAAAATTAGAAGACAATCCTCAAGAACCGGTAATTATCAAAACCGTACGCGGGCTGGGCTATAAGGCAGGTGATTAGTATGCTGCGCAATCGGGAAATCCAGGTTGTATTGCTCCTTATGTCCTCGATCAGTATAGCTGGTATCGTTATAGCTGCGCGTATTTCGCTCATAGCGGCCGGAATTACTTTCATAACAGCTGCTCTTCTTGCAGGTTGCGGCTTCCTGTTTACGAATTGGAGATATCGCGAAATAGAGAAGCTGTCCGGGTATCTGCGCCAAATCAGCAGCGGCGATTATTCACTTGATGTCCGGGATAACAAGGAGGGAGAGCTGAGCATTTTGAAGAACGAGATTTATAAAGTGACGCTCCGGCTTTCCGAACAAAGCGCTCTTCTGCAGCAGGACAAAGTCAAGCTGACTAATGCGATCTCCGACATATCTCATCAGCTCCGAACCCCATTGACCTCCATGACTGTTATGGCTGATTTATTGAGTGAACCCGAACTTCCCATGGAAAAAAGAAAAGAATTCACAAACAATATCCGTATTCAGCTGGAGCGGATCGGCTGGCTCGTTACCTCCTTGCTGAAGTTTTCGAGACTCGATGCCGGAACGGTTCAATTTAAACGGGAGCCAGTCGCCGTGAAGCAATTGGTGCAAAAAGCGCTGGAGTCCGTGCTCATTCCGATAGATATTAAGGAGCAGACGGTCATCATCGAAGGTGACGATAACGTCCATATTAGAGGAGATCTTAATTGGACGGCCGAGGCTGTGCTCAATATACTAAAAAACTGTGTTGAGCATACGCCGCCAGGAGGTAGGATAACCATTTCTTTTACAGAGAACGCGCTGTTTACAGAAATAATCATTGCGGATAACGGGAATGGAATTCCGAGAGAGGATTTGCCCCATATTTTTAAACGCTTCTATAAAGGAAAAAATGCAAGCGAAGACAGCATCGGCATCGGACTTGCCCTTGCGCAAAGCATCGTCACCAGCCAGAATGGCGATATTGAGGCAAGGAGCGTGGCAGAAAAGGGCACGCAGTTCCGCATTAAATTGTACAAGCAAGTGGTATAACAGCAGAAGCAGCCTATTCCTTTAAGTGACTAGATCGTCACTTTTACAGTCACTTGAGAGTCATTATGGACAGATATACTGATCTCAACATGACATGGAGGTCTTATTATGGATATTTTAAAAATAGAACATCTGTCTAAAACGTACGGAAAAGGCGAAACTGCGGTGAAGGCGCTGGATGACGTTTCTTTCTCGGTGCAAAAAGGACAATTCGTTGCCATCATCGGACCTTCGGGTTCGGGAAAATCGACGATTCTGCACATGCTCGGGGGCGTAGACCGTCCGACAAGCGGTAAGGTGTTCGTAGATCATACGGATATTCACAGTCTGAACGAGACGCAGCTGGCTATTTTTAGACGGCGGCAAATCGGATTGATTTATCAGTTCTACAATCTGATCCCGGTGCTGACGGTGGAAGAAAATATGAAGCTGCCGCTGCTGCTGGATGAACACCAGGTAGATAAGAAGCAGTTCTCTGATCTCGTGAAAACTTTAAATTTGCAGGATCGCCTGAATCATTTGCCGAACCAACTGTCCGGCGGGCAGCAACAGCGCGTCTCGATTGGAAGGGCGCTGATCAGCAATCCCGCTATTATGCTGGCGGATGAGCCGACCGGGAACCTGGACAGTATAAACAGCCGCGAAATTATCGATTTATTAAAAATGTTCAATAAAACGTTTAATCAGACCCTCATCGTCATTACGCATGATGAGCGGATCGCGCTGCAGGCAGACCGGATTATCGCCATAGAGGACGGAAGAATCGCCAGCGATGAGGTGGTTCGTCCATGAATTTGAATATCGTAAATAAGCTGACGCTCCGGCATTTGAAGGAAAACAAACGGCGGACGCTTGTGACCATCATCGGGGTCATTATTTCCGTAGCTATGGTCACCTCCGTTGCTACGCTTGGCGTTTCCTTTATGGATTTGATGAAAAGACATACGATCGCAAACGACGGAGAATGGCATGTCGCCTATAAAAGTGTGAACAAAGCTCAGCTCGAAGCTGTGGAAGCCGACGAATCAGCCAAGACGGTAATTATTTCGAGGGACCGCGGTTATGCCGCTCTTAAAGAGAGTCAAAATGAAAATAAACCCTATTTGTTCATCCGGGATTATAACATGGAAGGGTTTATGCATTTTCCGGTTAAGCTGAACAAAGGGCGGCTTCCAAATGCCAGTGATGAAATCGTCATATCTGAAGCTATTTTGACGAATGCAAAGGTCGATTACAAAATTGGAGACACGCTCACGCTGGAGATCGGGGAACGGGTTGGCAAAAATGAGGAGGGAGACCGCCAGGTTTTATCCCAATTCGACCGTTTACGTACAGAGGAGTACGGTGAAGAAACCTTGCAGCCCCATACGACGATGAACTACACCATCGTTGGCATTATTGACCGGCCTTCATGGGAGCCCACCTGGGCGCCAGGCTATACGGCCCTAGGTTATGTAGATGAGAGCATCATCGGTAAAAACGGATCAAATACGGTTAATGCTTCTGTCATTTTAACGAAGGTAACGAACCAATTATATGCTCATGCCGAAGAGCTGGCAGGAGAAATCGGGCTAAGCAAGGATTTTATCGAATATAACCATGGTCTTCTTCGGTATGATGGGATCACAAACAACGATGGACTGCGCAGTACGCTTTATTCACTGTCCGCGATTATAATGGTCATTATTATGATTGGTTCGGTTTCGTTAATCTACAATGCGTTTGCCATTTCCGTCTCGGAGCGGGCCCGTCATCTAGGTATGCTCTCCAGCGTAGGCGCAACGAAAAAACAGAAGAGGAACTCTGTGTTCTTTGAAGGAGCCGTGATCGGGCTGATCAGCATCCCCGCAGGTTTTGTTGCGGGACTTGTGGGAATAGCGATTACCTTTCGGTTCATCAATTCCATGATCCAGGGCGCGCTAGGCATTTCGGAAGAGTTAACGGTTATCGTAACTCCGTTTTCTATCATCTTAGCCTGCAGCGTATCCATGCTGACGATATTTATTTCGACGTATCTCCCGGCGAGGAAGGCCTCGAAAATTTCGGCGATCGATGCCATTCGGCAGACGAGCGATGTGAAGCTTACCGGTAAAACCGTTAAAACATCCAAGCTCGTTCGGAAGATTTTCGGAATTGAGGCCGAAATCGGTTTAAAAAATCTGAAGCGAAATAAGCGCCGTTACCAAGCTACGATATTTTCACTAGTGATCAGCATCGTATTATTTTTAACTGTATCCTTCTTTACTACCAATTTAAAAAAATCACTTGAGCTGTCCCAGGAAGGCTTGAACTACGATATTGAGGTAGCACTCAGTTCAGAGAAGCCAGAGGAGAATGAGCAGTTCGTCCGCTCGATCGGAAGCTTGCAGGATGTGACGGAGTACAGCGTCAATAAGCGTATTGGGGCAAACACCTGGATTGAGGAGTCAATGCTCGGAAAAGAATTACAGGAGCTGGTAAAGCGTGATCCAAGCGTACTGCAAAATGGAAAATATCCTTACTATGTGCAAATTATTGCCCTCGACAGGGAAAGCCTGACCACTTATGCCGATGCCATTGGCGCCAACGTCACGGAGCTCAAAGATACGAAACAATTAAAGGCCATTGTCATTGACACAACCAAGTACGAGGATATGACGGCAGGAAAATATGTAGAAACGAAGACGATCCATACAAGGGTAGGTCACCGTTTAGATGTATATGATACGGAGGGAGAGGCGAACGGAGATACTGGGGAAAAGATGGGGGCTCAGCAGGTCGAAGTTGCAGCTTTAACCAAAATACTGCCTACCGGAGTGCATCCTCCGGGAGTAGGTGAGTTGATCTTGATCGTCTCCGAATCGGTTTTGGATCGTCTGGCTGATAGAGAGAGGATTAGGGCTGATCTTGGAATGTATCTTTTCTTGAAAAGCTCGGATCCGATGGCCACGCAGCAGCAGATCGAGGAAATGAAACAGAGCGGTATATATGTGTTTAATGTTTATAAAAGCAGGCAGCAGGATCAACAGATGCTAATGTTGATGTCTGTTTTCATTTATGGCTTCATCATATTAATTACCGCAATTTCGATTGCGAATATTTTTAATACGATTTCTACGAGCATATCGCTGCGCAAACGGGAATTTGCGATGTTAAAATCTGTAGGCATGACGCCTAAAGGCTTCAATAAAATGATCAACTACGAGAGTATCTTTTACGGCATCAAGGCGCTGCTGTATGGACTGCCCCTCAGCGTCGTCGTGATGTACCTGATTCACAAATCATTAATGAACAGCTTTAACTATGGCTTCACGCTACCGTGGTCAAGCATCGTGTATGTAATTGTATCAGTATTTGTGATGATAAGCGCAGCTATGCTGTATTCCAGCTCCAAAGTGAAAAGAGAAAACATTATTGATGCGCTGAAACAGGAAAATATATAGATTTTAATGCAAGAGAGGGAGTCTCCTAAAGGTATGGAACCTGGTGGAGGCTCTTTTTTATATCGCCTTTGCTACACACCATCGTGACATCACCTTAATTACGCCATCGTCGCTAAATTGCCGTCACTAAATCACCGCCCGTGACTATATACGGGTCGGCAAGTCATATAACGAGATGCTTCATATTAGCGCTGCAGAAAAACAGGAAAAATCTACTTGTCTATTTTTCCAAAAAATCTTGGTAAGGTAAAGGATAGCAATGAATAAGAGGTGATAAGTTGTGATGAAGAAACACTGTTTGTTCTGTGAAGAGATGGTCCCCACTAAGTCAGAAGGCGACTACGATATTTACATAGGCTGCTCCTGTTCGCCTGACGGGTTCTATAGCCTGCTGACAGACAGTTATCAAACGATTCGTGCGTTCCCGCACCAAAAGAAACGCGATATGCTCCATTTAGTATCGGCTTATATCCGGGAGCAAACGGATTGCGGTGAGAAGGTTGCCCTATCCGCCAGCGATTTAGAAGCTATCGTCCATTCTCCCAATATTCCTGTGACGATAGAAGATAAAGGAATCCGTTTGCTGCAATATTTGTATAGACATTCCATGGGCCCAGGGGAGCCGGTTGTCATTCAGCCGCTCGCCAGCTGTTATAACCTGACGTATTCGCCAAATTTGCAAGAGCTCGTATATATTATCGACAAGCTTCAAAACGAGCAGCTGCTGATCCGAGAGGGGACGGCCTTTCAGCTTACGGAAAAAGGATGGAGTGAAGCAGCCGTCAGCACGGGCGGAAAGAAATTAAAGCCATGCACCGTCCTGATCTCCGCAGAGGAGATTTTCGGTACGGAGCTGCTGCACATGCTGCTCTCTAAAATCGAACAATACGGCTATCTGCCGCGCTTGCTTACACCTATGAAAGCGCAAAGCCCCGATAAATATTCTTTAGAAGAAATAGCGGATAGTAAGCTGGTTGTCGCGGATTTAAGCGGTCAATCGCTAGAAGTGTATTTTGCAGCGGGATATGCGCTCGGTTTGAACATCCCGGTCATTTGGACTATGAAAAGCAGCGATGCCGAAATGCATCCTGTAAAAATAAAAGAGATTCGTCCTATTGTTTGGAATACCGCCGAAGAACTCGCGAACATCCTCCAGCAGAGGCTGGGTGGATAGAGCAGTTTGGAAGTTAGATTCGATTGGAAACCGCGTCCTGCGCGGTTTTTATATTTCAGGGACGGTCATAGGAAGCGCCTGTTAGTCCTTCTACTCCACCGGAACAAAAGGCTGCAACAACTTCATGAAATGATTTGAGATGTTAAAACGGGAGGGGGATCACTATAATTAAAGACAGAGATAAGGATTACAAAATTCAGCATAATTCGACAAAAGAGATGCGAGATGAAAGATGAATGACGAAAGGAGGTGAAGTGTCTTCATGAAACTTAATCAAAGGCAATTCCGCCTGGTCTCCATCCTTTTAAAGCAAAAGGGATATACAACAATTAAATTTTATGCCGATGAATTGAAATGTTCCGAACGTACGATCCATTCGGATTTGAAGTTGATCGAACAATTTCTTTCAAGTAAAGGCTATGAACTAGAAAAGAAATCCGGCGTTGGCATACGGGCGAATAAAGTCGAGCGGACTCCCCCTATTGTAGAGGTGAAGCAGCAATTAAACGATTATTCAACTTCGGGTAGACGCAGAAGAATAATGGAACTGCTGCTGTTCGAACATAAAACGGTTACGTATGACGGGCTGTCGGAGTTGTTCTTAGTCAGTCGGACTTCGATAAAAAATGATTTGGATTTTGTAGAAAAAAAGCTAACTGGCCGCAACAATTTGCAGCTGTTAAGCGATTCTCAAGGCACGCGTCTTGCCGGTAAAGAGAAGGATCTGCAAAAAGCCTATATGGAATTTAACCGCTATGTTCTGGAAGACAGCAACATGATATTTGAAAGCGATGACAAGCAGAAGTTGATGATTCTGGAAGCTTATTACGGGAAGGATGTCGTCAGCGTCTGTTCGAGAGTGCTGTACGGTTATGTCAAAAACGATGTGACGGCGATTGCCGAATATTACGTTTTTAATGTGTTAAGCATGATGATTATTTTAGTATACCGGCTTATGAGAGGACATCATTTGGGAGAACAGAGGCCCGTGTCCGGAGACCAGTTTGAAAGCGCGTACTTTAAACAAAGTGCAGAAGGCATGTTGGATAAAATCTCGTTGAGATTGAATGTCGAATACAAGGCAACGGATGTGGAATATCTTGCGTCCTATCTGATTTCCAATAAATTCGCCCCTTTGCCATCGGAAAGCAAATACGCCCTTTATGTAGACAGGATTATGAAGAAAGCTGGAGATTCTCTGCATCTCGATTTTACGAAGGATCAAAAATTGAAGGAACAGCTTCTTCATCATTTTCCACCGATGATTTACCGCTTGCGGGCGAGAATTCATACGAGCAATCCGCTGATTGGGCAAATCAAAAACGAGTTCCCGCTTATATTCAATGTCATTTGGGTCGTGTTGAGCGAATATGAGGACGAGCTTGGTGTGATTTTCAATGAAGAGGAAGTCGGATTTCTGACGATTTATTTTCAATCCGCCATCGAGAGAGCGAAAATAGGCAAAAAAATCTTAGTGATTTGTCCTAGAGGAATTGCAACCTCTGAGCTATTGGGAAACCGGATCAAAAACGTGCTGCCCGCCTTTGACATGATAGAAGTCGCTTCGGTGAAGGAAGCTGCGAAGCTGGATCTCAAGGACATTGATCTGATCATTTCTACCGTCGAGACGGATCTGCCCGAGAGCAAAGTGATCGTCGTGTCTCCGCTGCTTAGCGAGCAGGATATGAAAAATATATCCGACCTCTACTACGACAAATTTGTTCTTGCCAAAGAAGGCAAAAATGAAATGAAGCCTTTACCTGATCTAGGAAGGTATCTCAAGGACGAATTCATAATTTTTGACGGCAATTTTCAATCGAAAGACGAATTGATCGATGACATTGGAAGCAAGCTCGTTGCAGGCAATTTCGTTACCGAAAGCTTTATGGAAAGTTTGAAAAACCGTGAGCTTATGGGGGGAACAGACCTGCCGACAGGTGCAGCCATCCCTCACGGCAACCCGAAATATGTAAACGAAACAATGATCGTTTTTGTAAGGAATAAAAGAAATATCATTTGGCACAAGCATTCCGTCAGAACCGTCATCTTTATCTGTTTTGCTGAAAAAGATACAAGAAAAATAAAACATGTACTTTCGGACATTTACTGGATCGTAGAAAACAAAGAAATGCTGAACCAGATTTATATGATGTCCGATAAGGAAGAGTTCAAAAAGTGGATTGGAAGTGGATCATATTGAAAGACGTAATTAATAGAAGGATGATCTTTCTGCAGCAAAATCTCGAAACGCGTGATGCTGTACTTCAAGTTCTGGTTGAGAGTGCACTGCAAAACGGCTTGATTTCTGAACAGCAGCCCTTTTTACAGGCCGTGCTTGATCGGGAATCGAACGTCCCGACAGCGATAGGCTATCAAATCGCTATACCGCATGGGAAAAGCGATGCAGTGAAGCAGCCTTTTATCGGTTTTTTGCAGGCAAAACATGATTTTGTATGGACCGAAGGGTATGAGGAGGAAGTTAAGCTTGTCTTTCTAATTGGCGTGCCAAAGGAAAATGAGCAAAATATTCACTTGAAATTCATTTCACGCTTGAGTAAAAAGCTGCTTGATGACGAATTTAGAACAAAACTGCTGGAAAGTACAGATGTTGAGCAAACCTATCAGTTGTTGAATTCCATTTATTAATGGTTCAAATAAAAAAATATCGAGGAGGAACAGCAATGAAAGTAGTAGCTGTAACAGCTTGTCCCACAGGAGTAGCACATACTTACATGGCACAGGAGGCATTGGAGAAGGAATGCCAAAAGCGCGGATACGATATTCAAGTAGAAACGCAGGGCAGTATGGGTATCGAAAATGAATTGGAGCAGGACGTTATTGACGAGGCAGATGTAGTTATTTTGGCTGTGGCGATCAGAATTGAAGGCGAGGAACGGTTTGAAGAAAAAATGGACATGGGAAAAGTGCTGCAAATTGAACCAGCGGATGCCATAAAGCATCCTTCCGAAGTGTTGGATAAAGCTGAGAAACTGTAGAGAGGGACAATGAAAATGGCGAATAAGATGAGAGATGTACTCAAGGAAATTCAGAAGGCATTCAGCACAGGTGTCTCTTACATGCTGCCGGCGGTCGTAGTCGGAGGGGTTTTCCTAGCCATCTCACTGGCCACCGGTACAGCAACGGATGAAGGAATGCAAGTCACAAGTCCGTTTATGCAAAATCTGCTCGATCTGGGGTCGGCTGGTTTTGCCATGATGATCCCGATTCTGGCTGGTTATATCGCGTATTCAATAGCTGGTAAGCCGGGGATCGCCCCAGCGATGATATTGGGTTACGTCGCAAACAATCCAATTGGAGCAGACGGCGTAAAGACTGGTTTCCTTGGAGCCATGATTCTCGGTGTGGCGGTCGGATTAATCGTTAAGTGGTGCAAGACCTGGAAAGTTCCGAATACGATTAAGACAATCATGCCCATTTTGATTGTTCCGATCTTTTCGGTGCTTACGATCGGGCTGCTTTATATTTACGTCATTGCCGGTCCGATTGGTGCGGCAATGCAATGGCTGGTCAGCGTGCTTGGCGATTTGCAAGGTGGAAACGCTGTTTTGCTGGGATTGATTATCGGTGCAATGACGGCCGTCGATATGGGCGGGCCCATCAACAAGACAGCTACGGCGTTTACGCTTGCTTTGATGGCAGAGGGAATATATGGACCGAACGGCGCGCATCGTATTGCCGTCGCGATTCCTCCGCTGGCTATGGCGGTGTCTACGTTCATCGACCGTAAAAAATATGCTGCTGATGATCGGGATTTGGGAATTTCCGCCTTTTTCATGGGGCTGATCGGGATTACCGAAGGGGCGATACCTTTTGCTGTAAAAGATATTAAACGTGTTCTTCCGGCTATAATTATCGGCAGCGCTGTCGGCGGCGGACTGGGTATGCTCACTGCGGTTGAGGCGCTGGTGCCGCATGGTGGACTGATTATACTGCCTGTAGTTAACAACAAACTTTGGTATGTCATCTCCATGTTTGTAGGCGTGCTTGTCTCCGTGCTGATCCTGCACTTTACGAAGCCGAATCTGGCAGAAACGGGCAAAGGAAAACAACAGAAAAAGAATGCGGAACCATCTATTGAAGTGACTAAATAAAGAAATGGAGTGGGTTAGAGTGGAGAAACTGCCAATAAAGAAGGTTGTTCAGCGATTACTGGAATTACAGGTCACTGGCGAAAGCGCGACTATACTTGGGATCGGACCAATGTCGAAAAATTGTGTGCAGGCCAGCCTGGAGCTGTCCAAGGAATACGACTTCCCGGTAATGTTCATTGCGAGCCGCAACCAGGTCGATGCGGATGAACTAGGCGGGGGATATGTCAATGGCTGGAACCAGTTTACTTTTGCTAAAGCGGTACAAGACGTGGCCAAAGAAATCAATTACGACAACTTTTATTATATGTGCCGTGATCACGGCGGCCCTTGGCAGCGCGACAAGGAGCGAAGCGATCACCTGCCGCTGGAAGAAGCGATGGCATTAGGCAAGAAATCATATGTTGCCGATATTGAAGCAGGCTTCGATTTACTGATGATCGATCCGACCAAAGATCCGTTTGAAGTCGGCAAGGTGATTCCTCTGGAAACGGTGCTGGAACGCACGGTGGAATTGATCGAATTTTGCGAGAACGAGCGTAAAGCGCGGAATTTGCCTGAAATCGGTTATGAAGTCGGAACTGAAGAAACAAACGGCGGATTAACTTCGACCGAAACGTACGAAACCTTCATTGTTCGCCTGAAAGAAGAATTGGAGAAACGCGGCTTGCCGATGCCGACGTTTATCGTCGGACAAACAGGCACGCTGACGCGCAAGACGGAACAGGTGGGCACGTTCAACTTCAGAAATGCTTATGATTTGGCGCAAATGGCGAAAAAGTACGGCGTTGGCCTGAAGGAGCATAACGGAGACTATTTGGACGACGCTACGCTGCTGGAGCACATTCCTTCAGAAATTACAGCGACCAATGTTGCGCCACAATACGGTACGGAGGAGACACGCGCCTATTTGAATCTGTCGACGGTCGAAGCAAAGCTCGCTAATAACGGTCTGATTGACGATCCATCACGTACTCGTGAAGTGCTGCTATTGCATGCGATTAAAAGCGAGCGTTGGCGGAAGTGGATGGTCGGAGAGCAAACGGAGCTGACGGTAGAGGAAATTATGCAGGATGAGCAGCTTTCTGAGGAAATTTTGGACATTGCGGGCCACTATACGTTTAACGATGACGAAGTGAAAGCTGAAATCGAAAAATTGTACAAAAATCTTGAAAAACATCATATTCATGGACAGCGTTATGTCATCGATCATATTAAACGCCCGATACGCGATTATGTGGAATGCTATAACCTTAAAGGTGTAACTAGCCGCATTCTTACTAAGGTTGAGCGATAGGAGGATTTGAATGTTTGATCAAACGGATCTGCAAGCTATTCATACTATTCGTACGTTGAGCATTGACGCGATTGAACAAGCGAACTCCGGTCACCCGGGGCTGCCGATGGGGGCGGCCCCTATGGCTTACGTGTTGTGGACCCGCCATTTACAGGTGAATCCATCCACCTCAACCCGCTGGACGAACCGCGACCGCTTCATTCTTTCAGCTGGCCACGGATCGGCTATGTTATATAGTTTATTGCATCTTGCGGGCTATAACGTTTCGCTTGACGATTTAAAAAATTTCCGGCAGTGGGGCTCGAATACCCCTGGACACCCGGAGGTGGGACATACGGATGGCGTGGAAGTTACAACGGGACCGCTGGGCCAGGGACTTGCAATGGGAGTAGGGATGGCGATGGCTGAAGCCCATTTGGCAGCTACCTACAACAGAGATCGTTTTGATGTGGTGAATCATTATACTTATGTACTGTGCGGGGATGGGGATCTGATGGAAGGGGTTTCTCAGGAAGCCAGTTCCATGGCCGGGCATATGAAGCTAGGCAAGCTGATCGTTCTGTACGATTCCAATGACATTTCATTGGATGGCCCTACTTCAAAAGCGTTCACCGAGCAGGTAGGACAGCGCTATGAAGCCTACGGCTGGCAGTATATTTTAGTAGAGGACGGCAATGATCTGGAAGCCATCGACCGGGCCATCGAAGCTGCCCGCAAGGAGACTGAAAAACCGACCTTGATCGAGGTGAAGACGGTTATCGGCTACGGCTCTCAAAATCAGGGCACTTCCAAAGTGCATGGCGCACCGCTTGGCGAAGCTGATGTCCGGCAAGTGAAGTCTTTCTACGGCATGGATCAGAACAGCACCTTTGCCGTAAGCAAGGAAGTACGGGATCGTTTTGCTGAAAGGATGGTTATGTCCGGCGAAAAAGCGGAGCAGGAATGGAATGAACGCTTTGAGGCGTATCGTGCGAAGTATCCTGAGCTTGCCGCGCAGTATGAATTGGCGTTCTCGGGAAATTTGCCGCAAGACTGGGCAGCGGGGCTGCCGGTATACGAGGAAGGCACAGGTGCCGCAAGCCGGGTGACTAGCCGCGATACGATTCAAGCGCTGTCCGAGGCGGTTCCTTATTTGTGGGGCGGTTCGGCGGATCTGTCTGCTTCCAATTATACGGTAGCTCAGAACACAACCGACTTTGAGGCGGGAAATTATGAGGGGCGCAACATTTGGTTTGGCGTGCGGGAATTTGCGATGGCGGCAGCTATGAACGGTATTCAGCTTCATGGCGGGACAAAAGTGTACGGGGGCACCTTCTTTGTATTCGCCGACTACTTGCGGGCTGCGATCCGGCTATCCGCGATTCAGCAAGCCCCTGTGACGTATGTCCTTACACATGACTCGGTGGCGGTAGGGGAAGACGGGCCTACACATGAGCCGATCGAACAGCTAGCCAGCCTGCGCTGTATGCCGAATGTACAAATTATTCGTCCCGCCGACGGAAATGAAACGGTTGCGGCCTGGGAAGTGGCGATGACAAGCCGGCATACGCCAACTATTCTTGTCCTAAGCCGACAAAGTCTGCCAGTTCTTCCCGGTACGAAAGAACTGGCTCGGGAACATGTCAAGAAAGGCGCTTATGTCATTTCTAAAGCGAAGAGCGCTGTACCGGATGGAATATTGATCGCTACTGGTTCTGAGGTGAACCTGGCCGTGCTCGCACAGCAATCGCTGTGGAAAGCGGGGACCGATGTGTCCGTCGTATCTATGCCGAGCTTTGAATTGTTTGAGCAGCAGTCCGGGGAATATAAAGAAACGGTTTTACCCTCTGCGGTCACGAAACGGCTTTCCATTGAAATGGCTTCTACCTTCGGCTGGGAAAGATACATCGGCAGGGAAGGGAAGGCGTTGGGCATCAACCGCTTTGGAGCCAGCGGTCCGGCAGACAGAGTTATTCAGGAATACGGCTTTACCGTTGAAAATATCGTAAAGCTGTATAATAGTCTGTCCTAATCGCATATGTACAGTTTTATTTTCGACGTAGATGATACCGTTTATGATCAGTTGTCTCCATTTGCCCAGGCTTTTGAAAAGCATTTTAGCAGTTACGCCAGTATTCCTTTGCAAGATTTATACCTCTACAGCAGGAAATTCAGTGATGAGGTATTTGAGCGGACAGAAAGCGGGAAGATGGGCAAGCGGGAAATGCATGTTTACCGAATAAGCAAGGCTTTTCAAATGTTTGACGTTCAGATTACCACGGAGGAAGCACTAAGCTTTCAATACGATTACGAAACTTTTCAAAGCAAAATTCAGCTGCTGCCTGACGTTGTTCAAGCTTTGGACTTCTGTAAGGCAAAAGGGCTTCCTTTGGGAGTAATTACGAACGGCCCGCGGGAACATCAACGCAGCAAAGTGAAGCAGCTTGGATTAGAACGGTGGATTTTGTCTGAGCACCTGTTTATTTCAAGTGAAATTGGAATAGCTAAGCCCGATAAGCGGATATTTGAATACGCTCAAACTACAATGAACCTGCATCCAGAGTCGACATTCTATATAGGCGATTCATATGCCAACGATGTTATCGGTGCGAAGCAGGCAGGGTGGAAGGCGATTTGGGTCAACCGCCGGGGATTAGCCCCTCTTTCTACAGAGATCAGGCCCGACTATATTGTTGATGCGCAGCACTCCATAACTGAAATAGTGAGCTCGATTTGGTACAAATAGAAAAAAAGCCCGTTGTAGCGGGCTTTTTTTCTATTTTGTCACCAAAGTCACCTCAAATGAAACATTTAATCCTGCATTCCCATTAGAGAACGTACGTGCTATAATAAGTACGCCAAACACGTATTTTGCGCACTTTTATTTTTAAGCGATTCTTTTTCTTGCAGCTTGTTAGTTGTCTGTTTAAACATTCATACAAAAGGACTATAAAAGGTAAAAATAAACATATTATAAGAGGGATGGCATTGACTACAAAATATGATTTAGAAGAATTGTACACGGAGCCGCTTCAAGCATTTACGATTTGGATGAAGCAGTCAGGCTATACCGAAACTACGAGGAAAGAATACATGAGGGAAGTATATGATTATTTATTTTCTCTCGATGAGCTGCCCGTGCAGCAGGCGGGAAAATTACATATCGTCAGCTTTTTGGTAGCTAAGCAGGAAACCGCTGGTGATAAGACAAGGAATCGCACGCTATCGGCGATCCGTTCGTTTTATGCGGCGCTGATCGATTTAGAGCTGGCAGCCCGGAACCCTGCCTTGGAAGTCAAAAAATCAAAAACGGAGAAAAATAAAATTCCTGTCTATTTGGAAGAAAAAGAGCTAGAGAAGGTACTCGGTTATGTATCGGGCCGATATCGCGATAGAAATCTCGCTATTTTTTTATTGATGGGATATTGCGGGCTGCGGGTGGGTGAAGTACACCGGATGAATTTGTCTCATTTTAAAAAAACAAAAGGAACGCTCGAAATATTGGGGAAAGGGCGAAAATGGAATGAAATCCCACTGCCTGAGCTCGTGGTGGAATACCTCGCCAAAGTGGAAGAGGAACGCATTCAGCCGTACAGCTCGAAGGAGGAGGCATTTTTCGTATCCCAGAAGGGCCGCAGGCTGTCGATTCGCCAAATTCAGAAAATAGCCAGACAGGTCTTTGATGCGTTCAAACAGGACCACCCGCATTTGAGCGATCTTCAATTGTCCTGTCATAAGCTGAGGCATTCATTCGCCACGATGCTGTTGAATAACAATGTCGATATCCGCGTTGTCAAGGAGCTGCTGGGCCACGCCTCGATTGAAACAACGATGATTTATACACATATCAACGACGAGCAAAAGCGCAGTGCGATGACGACTATCGAGGTGCCGAAAATGGGATAAGCATCTGCCGGCGTAAATCAAGTGGTCCACCTCCCGCTCAAAATTCAGAAATGGAGGCTTTTTTATGGAGAAAGGTTTTTAAATTTAGTTGCCGAAATAATAGTGTAACTAATATATGATGGGGGTTCTTCATTCCATGCAGTACATACAAATCACGAAAAACAATATCGCGAATGAGCATATATGCTGCGCACTTGGCGCAAAACAATACGAACATGCCGTGTTAGAAAAAAAGAATTGGTTAAGCGAGCGGATGGAGGATGGCTTAGTATTTTTACGTTTGGATGAGCGTGCAAAGGTATTTATTGAGTATATGCCAGCGGAGAAAGCGTGGGTACCTATCAAGGCCCCCAATTATATGTACATTAATTGTTTATGGATATCGGGCAGGTATAAGGAGTGTGGTCATGGCAAGCAGCTTTTAGCCAAATGTATCGAAGATGCCAAGACTCTCGGCATGGATGGAATCGTACATATTGTTGGCCAAAAAAAGCTCCCATACCTAAGTGATAAGCGGTATTTTGAGCATATGGGTTTTCATATAGTAGATGAGGCAGATCCCTATTTCGAGCTGGCTGTATTAAAGTGGAATGATCAAGCGGTTACGCCTGCTTTTAAAAGCTCTGTGGAAACAACGATTGATTTTAAAGAGGGAATAAGTATTTTTTATACTGCACAATGCCCTTACGCTGTTGGTATTGTGGAACAACTTAGAGCAATTGCAGAGGAGAGAAGCGTGGCGTTTCACGCTCATCGTTTAAAAACAAGAGAAGAAGCCCAGCAAGCAGCTGCAGTCTGGACGACCTTTAGTATGTACTATAACGATAAATTCCTTACTCACGAAATTATGAGTCCGAATAAATTTGCGAAGCTGCTGGATAAATTATTATGATGTTCTGATATGGCAAGACCTCGTTCTCCTTAAACGGATAATAACGAGGTCTATTGTTTATGCAGGCGTTATTTTACTGTAATCTTTATTTCCTTCATTTGAATCGTTTCTATTGGGGAACTCATTGCACCGTCTGAGCCAGCTTGAACAGGGGTGGCCGCAATTTCCTGAACGACATCCATTCCGTCTATCACTTTACCAAAAATGGTGTAATACGGCTGCATGTTCAAAGATTTGCTATCTTCGCCTGTGCAAATAAAAAATTGGCTTCCATTCGTATCAGGGCCTGCATTTGCCATAGCGACGATGCCCGGTTCATATTCATAATCCGTGCTCTCATCTTCGAAGCGATATCCTGGTCCGCCTTGGCCAGTGCCCTCGGGATCCCCAGTCTGGATTACAAAGGTTTCCAACACGCGATGGAAAATAACATTATCATAAAAGCCTTGCTCCGCTAAAAACACGAAGTTGTTGACGGTGATGGGAGCGTCTTTCGCAAACAGCTCAAGCGTAATCGTGCCTTTGGTCGTCGTAATTTCGGCTTCATAGGATTTGTTTGTGTCGATTTGCATCGCTGGAGGGTTGTCCCAGCTCATCGTATTTTTTGTTTCGGGCTCTTGAGTTTGCTGTTGTCCCTGTTCTTGTTCTGTTGGCGGGGTGGCCTGCTCTGCCGCATTTTCCGCCGGTGGGTTGTTTGCCGCAGCTGCTTGTTCTGCTGTCTTGTTTTTCTCCCCGCAGCCGCTAATAAGTAGAGTTGCCGAAATAAGCAGAATGAAAGTCAACACCAGATGCTTCTTTTTCATAGATCCATGATCCACTCCTTTTAATAAATCTTGTCTTATCATACCGATATTTCGGCCAAATTACTAGTTTGCTAATTCAAGACCATGCGGATGGATATAGAATAGACTTATATTTGTTATAATATGGATATATTAAACTTCTAAAAATTGGAGGTTAGTTTTTTGCAGCGTTATTATAATAAACTAATCATTATTATTGCGGCAGTGACTATAGTGCTGAAGCAGATCAGCTTGGAGACGGGCCAATGGCTAAGGGATCACCAGGATACTATTCAGAGCGTGGAGATAGGCATGCATATTCAAGAGAGGGAAATTGTGGTTTCAAATGTGGCGGGGTTCATTCCGGGCAGCCAGGCTCCAGATCATCGGCATGCGATTGTTCTATCAGCGCATTTCGATCATGTAGGGTGGAGTGGGAAAGCGAATGAAAAGACGATTTATAGATGAAGTGTAGATAACGCTTCGGGAGTCAGCGCGCTGTTGCAGCTTGCGTCCATGTTAAGTGAGGCAAAGGCAATGCAAAGTGATGTCATTTTCGCTGCTTTTAACGGGGAAGAATCCGGCATGCTGGGCAGTAAAGCCTTTGTCAAGCAGCTTGAGGACGATTACGATCATGTATACAACATTAATCTGGACTGCTTAGGCATTGCTGATGGCGGCAGGCTTCTGCTCGTAAGCAATGAAGCCAATTCTCTCGTAACTGGCCTGCAAGATTATTTTATGAAGCTTGGTATTGACTCTACTACAGACGGATCCTATGGAGATAGCGATCACTTGTCGTTTGCAGCCGCAGGTTTTCCGGCGGTTACACTATCCCAGGAAAATATCTCGGTCATTCATACCGTTCATGATGTGCCAGATGTATTGGATTATGACCTGCTCGATCAGTACGTTGGAGCGCTGTCGGCATTTATCCAAGAAGTAGGGGACTCTCCGGAATTGGTGCATGGTGCACCTTCCAGCCAAGTTGCACAAATGACTCCTCAGGAGCAGGCGGTCATGAGCAAGCTGATTGAAGAGGCCCAAGAGGAACAGCAGCAGCTGCATTTAGGGGAATACAAGCTTATCGGTTCGGAGGAAAAGCATATTGTCGTTACTGGTCTATTTGAAAGCTTTGTAAAAGCCCGAGAGGCGGAGCAAGCCGTAAAAGGATTAAAGCTGCCCCAATCGATTCTCAATTATCAATTTAGTTCCGTAACTATAAATGCTGATCTGCCTGAGAACGAGTTGACGGAAAATTCCGATATGCAAATCAATACTGTTTATCAAGCGGATATCACCATAAATGAAGTAAATAGCGTTGCCTTAACCTACAAAGAACAAAATGGAGAAGGGGTTTCCGTTCAAATTAGTAAAGCTCCGATTGAATTTGAAGATCCAAACATGGTTATTACTACCGAGAAGTACGAAGGTCACGAATACGATGTTGTGGACACCGGCAAGTTTATTGTGCTGATGACTGAAGCTACTGTAAAGGATGAAACGTACTATCTCCAAATTTACGGCGGCAGGGATCATGTTTATAAAGGAGACGAAGGAGAGGAGCAAGCCTTCGTATTTAATTGGGCAAGCAAAAATAAACAACAAGCGTTGAAATGGGTGCACAGCGTACCCTGGAGTCAATTGATTGAAGAAATCGGAATTTAACCGCGCATAGTAGCTGGGATAAATATGCATTATTTCAGAAGAGTGGGACACCCTACATTTATAATTCAGTAATTTGTCACAGGGCATTTTACAACTTGGATAGTGGGAAGGATTGAAGGGGTTGGATTTTTTTCAAGGTAAGGAATCGATGACAGCGATAGAATGGATTCTAAGAGGTATTGTCAGCTTTGTCTTCCTGCTCATTATCGCTAAGTTTATGGGCCAGCGCTCGATATCTCAATTGAGACTTCTCGATTTCATTATCGCTTTAACGCTTGGAAATATTATCGCTCACCCGCTGTCCGACCAGAAAATCGGATTGAAGGGATCATTCATTACTACGGCTATCCTTACCGTGCTATATGTCATAGGAACCTGGCTAAGTTTGAAATGGCCTCGGTTCAATCGGTTTCTGCATCCAGAGCCGATCACGCTTATTCAAAACGGTCAAATTCAATTCCATCAATTAGCGAAAGCCAGAATTTCTACGGATTTCTTATTTTCGGAGCTGCGCAAAGAAAAAGTTGAGGATATTCAAAAGGTAGCCCTTGCGTTATGGGAGCCTGGGGGAATTGTTTCCGTGTTTATGGATACCCCTTTCCAGCCGGCTACTCCAGCAGACCTAAACTTGAAGACGCAGCCGTTCGTCATTACAAGACCGATTATTGTAGACGGCCAAATCGAAATGACGCTGCTGCAGGAAATGGGTAAAGACCTCGATTGGCTTGAGGAGCAGATCGCCAGGGCAAGTGCGGATATTCCCGATGTATTGCTGGCAACCATCAGCGATAATGCGGTCGTGCAGGTGATGAAAAAACATGCTAAATGATTCCTTATAAGGTCGAAAGGCTGGTGTCCGTCCATGTTAATAGCGGTTATTGTGCTGTTCATTCTTTTCCTGGTGATGGCGGTTTGGTCGTCCCGCAGGAAACAGAAGCCTTTTCCGAAAGAGAAGGACTTGCGCCAAGTAAAATCCAACGCCGGGGCCAGCGCCAAAAAAGTAATTGTTATCGTGGTCGACTCCCTGATGGCCGAAGCGGTAGATAGAGGTTTGAAGCAAGAGGAGCTTCCCACATTTCAGTTCTTGATCGAGCGAGGTCAATATTACAAGGATATGGTCAGTTCTTTCCCCACGATGTCCGTGACGATTGACAGTTCCCTCCTCACGGGGGCTTATCCGGATCGTCATCATGTGCCTGGGCTGAACTGGTACTCCGTTCGAGAACATAAGCTTATCAATTACGGAACCGGCCCGGCGGAAGTCATAAAGATTGGTGTAAACCAGGTGATGGCGGATGCCTTGATGCATTTGAACGGCAGTCACCTGAACCCCGAGCTGCCAACCATTTATGAAGATTTGTCACGAGCGGGAAAAAAAACAGGCAGCATCAACGGTCTGATCTATCGCGGTCCTGCTTCTCATACGTTATCACTCCCGGCCTGGATGCATGGACCAACGTCCATGCCTGAATCGATTTCGGTCAAGGGTCCGGACTTCCTGGCATTAGGCTCGCTAACCAACCCGCTGGAAGGGATCGAAGATCTTCCCGGCAGCATCATCCACCGTCTGGGCATTAACAGTGAATTTTCGATCTCCACTGCGAGCTATTTAATCAAGGAAGATAAGCTTCCCGACTTTTTGTATATATACCTGCCCGATATGGATCAGCAGATTCATAAGAAAGGGCCGTCCGATCTAAAGAGTCTGAAGGATACCGACCATCAGCTCCAGACCTTATTGCAAAATTTCGGATCATTGGAAAATGCGCTGGAAAAGGCGATCATCGTCATTATCGGTGATAGCGGCATGACTGAAATCTTGCCTGCGAATGAAAATCCAGTGGTCGAATTATTCCCTTTGCTGCAAGCTTTTAACGTCTTCTCCCAGGGGGAGGCCATGACGGACGAGACGGAAATCGTTCTGGCCGTGAATGAGACGATGGCATATGTCTACAACCTGAAGGCTCGGGATGCCAGAGATATTGCCGAGGCTATCAGGGCCGATTCGCGCATCGATATCATTGCCTGGAGAGATGGAGATTGGATATGCGTCAGTGACGGCGCCTCCAAAGAGCTCCGGTTCAAAACGGGCGGGGAGCTGACGGACACTTATAAGCAATCATGGACGATTGAAGGGGAGCCGCAAGCATTGGATCTAAAAATCAATCACGAGCGGCAAACCTTGGATTACGAGCGGTACCCCGATGTGCTGCAAAGATTATACGGAGCTTTGCATTCGCACGACGGCGATTTCCTGGTCGTGGCCGCCAAACCAGGATATGAGCTGGCTGATCAACATTCGCCAACCCACAAGGGCGGAGGCAGCCACGGCTCTCTTGGACATGCAGAGTCGCTTGTGCCGTTGATTATCAGCGGCACGGAAGAACGGCCCGAAAATTTGCGGATCGTTGATTTAAAGGCTTTCCTGCAGAAGCTTGTGACGAAACAATAGGCAGCAAATCAGCGCAGCTCCCGATAACTACCCGGCGCGTGAAAAAGACAGTATACTAAGTATGAAGAATAAACCGGGAATGGAAAAAGGGAGTAACGATGATTAGATGATTAAAACAATTTCAGATATTGCAGCAATTGCAGGCGTGGCCAAAAGCACGGTATCCCGTTATTTAAACGGCGGTTCAGTCAGTCAAGCTACGCGGCAGCGCATCGAAAAAGTGATTAGGGAGCATCATTATGTTCCGAATACTTTTGCTCAAAGCTTGAAAGCGAGAAGAACGAATATCATTGGCACCGTAGTGCCGCGTCTCGATTCTTTTGCTACTTCCCAAACGCTGATGGGCATTGACGAAGAGCTGCGCAGCGCCAATTTTCAAATGCTGATCTCAAATACGAGTCAGGATATGGAACGGGAAATCGAAGCGATCTATGATTTTGCCCGGCAGAAGGTTTCGGGGATCATTTTACTGGCCGCCCAAGTGAATGAGGAGCATCTTAAAGCGGCAGGCGAGATCAACATTCCGATATTATTGGTCGGACAGGAGCATTCTCAGCTGTATAGCCTGATCCATGATGACTTTCATGCGGGCTACAAAATAGGACGGCATGTACTGGAAATGGGTCATCGGCAAATGGCCTATCTTGGAGTAACGGAGAAGGATATTTCCGTGGGCATCCGGAGAAAAGAGGGCTTTAAAAAGAGCCTGGAAGGTACGGAGTGCTCGGTCTCCTATTATGAAACAGGCTTTAGAATGACGGATGCGATGGCAGCGGCATCGCAGATTCTGGATGAAAGCACGCCTTCCATCATCGTATGCGCCACGGATAACATTGCGCTCGGGGTCATGAAAGCCGCATACCTCCGGCAAATCATCATCCCTTCGGACTTGTCGGTGACAGGCTTTGGAGGCTATGACATAACGGAAATTATCCATCCTACGCTGACTACGGTACGATATTTTTACAAAGAAGCAGGACAAGCTGCAGCGCGCAATATTATCAAGCTCGTGAGGGATGAGGAAATGGATCAAGTTACCATGCTGGATACCGAGCTCCTTGAGCGAGAAAGCGTTGACAAACGGTAAAACGGTGTTTATAATTCGAGACAGAACCGGTTCCATAATTCACTGCAATTTGCTTTAGAGTTATGGGACATCTTTTATAGCATATTTGGAACCGGTTCCTCTTTTTCACACGAAAATGGAACCGGTTCTACAGACTCTCGGAAATAGAGGGGAGATGGAGGCATTCGATGACAGCATCAAGGGAAGAAAAATACAGAAAAATGGAGCAGGCGGTGCCTGGGGAGCTGGAAAAGCTTCAGGAGCTGGTTAACAATTGCCCATGGAGGCAAACCTATCATATTCAGCCCCCGTATGGCCTGTTGAACGATCCTAACGGTTTTACATTCTATCAAGGCGAGTATCATTTATTTTATCAATGGTTTCCTTTGGGAACATTTCATGGCATGAAATATTGGTATCATACGAAATCGAAGGATTTGGCCCACTGGGACAATGTCGGCATTGGGATTGAGCCTGGTTATCCACATGATTCTCACGGGGCATATTCCGGAAGCGGGATCGTTAAGGACGGCAAGCTGTATTTAATGTATACAGGCAATACGCGAGACGAACAATGGAACAGGCATCCTTATCAGAACCTGGCGATCATGGACAGCAGCGGCATGATTACGAAAATAGACCATCCTGTGATCGACTCAGTGCCCCCTGGCTACACGGATCACTTCAGGGATCCGAAGGTGTGGAGCAGTAACGGTGAATATTATTGCGTTCTGGGAGCGCAGCGAACCAATGGCACCGGTTGCGCCGTGCTGTACAAATCTCAGGATCTGAAAGCATGGAGCTTTGAAGGCGAAATCTCTACAAAGCTGACTGATTTTGGATATATGTGGGAGTGCCCGGATTATTTCGAACTGGATGGACAGGGTGTATTGTTGTTTTCACCGCAAGGCATCGAACCGCACGGAGATTATTATCAGAACATATTCCAATCGGGTTATATTGTCGGTCAGCCGCTTGATCTGACAATAAGCAAGCTTGAGCATGGGGAATTCCAAGAGCTGGACAGGGGCTTTGACTTCTACGCGCAGCAAACGACGGCAGCAGCAGACGGGCGGAGGATCCTTGTAGGCTGGATGGGGCTTCCCGATGCCAATTATCCGACGGACAATCACGGGTGGGCCAATTGCCTGACTCTGCCGAGAGAATTGACGCTCCGTGGTGGCAAAATCCTTCAGCGTCCGGTTAGGGAGCTGGAGAAGCTGCGAAAGCAAGGGGTCAAGAGTGAAGCCGTTTTGCAGGATGAGACAAAGAGTTTTACCGGATTCGAGGGAACCACTTATGAACTGGTTTGTGAATTTACCAATACGGATGCTGCGCGATTCGGCATTGAGTTTCGGGCAGGAGAGAACGAGAAAACGGTGCTGGCGTATGATCGGAATTCGAAGAAGGTCATTTTGGACAGATCATTATCCGGTTACCCTGTTGCCGTGGAATACGGAAGCGTACGGCGCTGCCATCTGGATGCGGAGAACATTAAGTTCCAGCTTTATGTAGACACCTCGTCCGTAGAGATCTTCGTCAACGATGGGGAAGAGGTGTTTACGAGCCGTATTTTCCCTAGTCGGGAAAGTACGCAAATCCGCTTTTTTGCACAAGGAGGAACGGCTGCTTGCCGAGCATCGCTATGGAAAATATAGCTCTCAAACAAAACGGATTTGAATATAACACGGGGGGCGGTGACAACGTGGGACAGTTATTTGCAATCGGAGAAGTGTTAATTGATTTTATCCCCTTACAAAAAGGGAGCGCGCTGAAGGACGTACAGGCCTTTGAACGAGCGGCAGGAGGCGCGCCAGCCAACGTAGCGGCTTCTGTCGCCAAGCTTGGCGGGCACGCCTCCATGCTGACCAAGCTGGGAAAGGACGCTTTTGGGGATTACTTAATCGAGCAGCTGGCTCATGCGGGAGTAAGGACAGATTTTATTCGACGAACAGACGAGGCCAACACGGGTTTGGCGTTCGTATCGCTGCGGGAGGACGGAGAGAGGGATTTTTCCTTTTATCGCAGCCCCTCGGCTGATTTGCTATTGTCCGAAGACGAAATTGATCCGGGTATTTTCGGTACGAATGATATTTTGCATTTCGGCTCGGTCGATCTTGTGGAAAGTCCAATGAAGCAGGCGCATTTGAAAGCGATTCATGCAGTAAAAAGTCAGGGAGGGCTCATCAGCTTCGACCCGAACGTCCGGCTTCCTTTGTGGCATAGTCCGGAGGAGTGCCGAAGAACGATTCAAGACTTTATTCCCGCCGCCCATCTTATAAAGATTTCTGAAGATGAATTGGAGTTCATTACGGGTATAACGTCAAAGAAGGAGGCGATTGCTTCCTTGTTTCAAGGAGATGTCCAAGCCGTTGTGTATACCAGAGGGAAAGAGGGAGCGGAGCTTTATCTTTCTGCGGATGAGAAGTATAAGGGGCGAGGATTTAACGTCAAAGTTCAGGACACGACGGGGGCCGGCGATGCGTTTGTCGGAGGTTTTCTGTATAAGCTGCTGGAAAATGGGACTGCGCAGGACAACATCACAGAGGTGCTTCGCGTGCATCATGATGAAATACTGGAGTTTGCCAATGCCAGCGGAGCATGGACAACTGCGGGTAAAGGCGCAATTCCTGCTCTTCCTAGCCAGGCGGACGTGCATAAATTAATTGAAATGCAATCGAACAAGGGGATGATGACGAATGTCTGAAAATCGGGATATTGCCAAACAGGTCGTAGAGGCGGTCGGCGGCAAGGATAATATTGCATCCTTTGCGCATTGCGCTACGAGACTGCGGATTATGGTACATGACAAAGATTTGATCGATCAGACTAGAGTAGAGAATATTGATAAGGTAAAAGGAGCCTTCTTCAACTCCGGGCAGTTCCAAGTTATTTTTGGGACCGGCACAGTGAACCGGATCTTTGAAGAGGTGGAGAATCTCGGAATTACAGGCACAACAAAAGAAGATATTAAAAGCCAAAGCAAGAAGCAAGGAAACGTCTTTCAAAGATCGATCCGCACGTTCGGCGACGTATTCGTGCCGATCATTCCGGTGCTCGTGGCTACGGGATTGTTCATGGGATTACGCGGTTTGCTTACGCAAGAGCAGATTCTGTCTGTCTTTGGGATGACTGCTGCGGATATTCCAGCAAACTTCCTGCTCTTTACCCAAGTATTAACCGATACTGCCTTTGCCTTCCTGCCCGCGCTTGTAGCATGGTCTGCATTCCGGGTATTCGGAGGCAGCCCGATTCTGGGTATTGTCCTGGGATTAATGCTGGTCAATCCAGCGCTTCCAAATGCTTACAGCGTGGCCAATGGTTCAGCTGAAGCCTTAGTCATGCTCGGCTTTATACCGGTGGTCGGGTATCAGGGCTCTGTGCTTCCTGCCTTTTTCATGGGTCTGCTGGGCGCAAAGTTTGAAAAAATGCTGAGAAAACGCGTACCTGAAGCGTTGGATCTGATTTTGACGCCGTTTATCACACTGCTCGTCATGATAACTCTGGGACTTTTCGTCGTCGGCCCTATTTTCCATTCCTTGGAGGAATGGGTGCTGCATGGAACCACATTTATTTTGGGTCTTCCTTTCGGCATTGCGGGATTAGTTATCGGTTTCTTCAATCAAATCATTGTCGTGACGGGTGTTCATCATATTTTTAATTTTCTGGAAATACAGCTGCTGGAGCAGTTCGGCTCCAATCCGTTTAACGCATTGGTCACGAGCGCCATGGCTGCCCAGGGTGCAGCGTGCCTGGCGGTAGGCTTGAAAACCAAAAACGTCAAGCTGAAATCTCTCGCTTTGCCATCCTCGCTATCCGCTTTCTTAGGAATTACGGAGCCGGCGATCTTCGGCGTCAATTTGCGGTACATGAAGCCGTTTGTCATGGGATTGATCGGCGGGGCCGTCGGCGGCTTCCTGGCATCGTTGTCCGGTCTGGCCGCGACAGGAATGGCGATTACAGTTATACCGGGAACGCTTCTTTATCTGAACGATCAGCTTCCGATGTACATCCTATGCAACCTGATTGCCATGGCAATCGCATTTATATTGACGTGGCTATTTGGTTATAAGGATGAAGCAGCGGCGGAGTTGACAGCAGTTTCTGCAGCGGCGAATTCCCCGGAACAGGCTGGTGCACAGGTTGAATCAAGCTTAGCCGAGGTGGTTACTGCGGAATCTAGCCAAGTGACTGTGGAACCTAGCCTAATCACAGCGCCTTCTTCAATAGATGTGCTGAATATTCCATCTCCCATTTCAGGAAAACTGCTGGCGCTGGAAGACGTTCCCGATCCGGCTTTTGCCCAGAAGCATATGGGGGATGGGTTTGCGGTTGAACCGTCCGAAGGCAAACTATTCGCCCCGTTTGACGGCGAAGTCGCTCACATTATGAATAAGAGCAAGCATGCAATCATCCTGGCCCGCGAAAGCGGCATGCAGCTCTTGATTCATATCGGAATCAACACCGTCTCCTTAAAAGGAGAGGGATTTACGACTCATGTCCAGACCGGCGACACCGTAAAAGCAGGCCAACTGCTCATTGAGTTCGATGTCGGTGCCATTCAACAGGCCGGACTTTCCACGGTTACTCCCGTAATTGTTCCTTCGGGAACGGAGCAGGTCGCTGGACTGACTGTTAAGGCAAGCCAAGGCCCAGTAACGGCCAATAAAGAGGTCGTGATGGACGTTCAGTTCACAACGAAGTAATTGGCAAAGACCAACGCTGTGATGCGTTGGTCTTTTTTTGTATTATTTATGATGTACATAAGGACGGACAACCCCGACGCTTGCTCTATAAGTTGTACCGTTATAGGTGGCGGTAATATAAGTTATTCCCGGACTGATTCCTCGAATATTTCCGTACTCGTCAATCGTAGCAATAGAGGGGTCATCAATACTAAACACGGTATCCTGCGTGACCCTGGAGGGGAGACCGGATTCATTCACGTAGTAGGCCGCCACATCGAGCTCCGTTCCAATCGAAAGGGAGTATTCCTCCGAATCCAGGTAGAACCGGCCAGGTTCTTTTGCATTTGAGACTTTGACAGCAATTCTTGTTTCTAATCCTTTGTAGGCTGCTTTAATCCACGTTGTGCCCAGACTGTTTCCAGTAATATTGCCATATGAATCTACACTGGCGATGCTCGGGTCATAAGATTCGTACATGGAGGAATACGTCACGTCTGTTACGGAAGCGTCGGAATAGACGGCGTTAACGAAAGTGGCGGCGGATTGACCCACGGATAGCTCAAGCTCTGATTGCTGAAATTCCAGTCTGGCCAATTCTGGATCCGATGGGCCTTCGTTCGGTATAGATATTTTCAGCAAGTGCATTTCGTTTCTAGAGCCTTGCCCGGTGTTTATTCTAACGGTTCCCGTTAAAAGGAGCTCTTGATTAATAGCAGTAATGCTATTTTTACTAAGGCCCAAATCCAAATCGCCAAACTGATATTTTTTTGTGGGCACAGCATTCTCGTCGAGCAGAATAATTTGGTATCTGGATTTTCCGTTTTCGATACTTGATGGTTTATTTTGCACAAACAGAACATAGCCATCATCTACCGGTTGGGTTCGAATAATCCTCTCTATCTCATCCATGGATGGTGAATCCAGCGGTTTATTCCAGAGTATATCCCCGGCTTCGTTAATCATTTGTAGGTAATAGGACTGAGTGCCCGGGTTAGCTCTCGTCAGAATATAATTCCCATCTTCAGAAGCAATGATGGTGGATGTAACATAATCGGTCTCAGAGGTTTTCATCCAGACGACTTCGCCGTTACGGTCTATTTTTAGCAGATAAGGCAGTGCTACTTGATCATTTTCCTCGAGTGTCCGACTCCCGGCTACGATGACACCGTCATCAGAAGTTAATATGATATTGGAGAACATACCACTGTAACCGATGGGATAAGTTTTAGACCAAAGCTCGTCCCCATTTGCATCAATTTTAAGGAGATAAGCAGGCGAAGGGCTGTATTCATTCCACCCGCCACCGGTAATTACAAAATCGCCATCAGAAGTTTCTTGAATACTGCTTGCGGATTGCTGATAGTAGGGCATGCGAAAATAATATTTCTGCCACAATAGCTCTCCATCCGCACTCAACCTAAAAACATAAGGAACAAAACGCGGTCGGCCATAGGATCCATCTCTAATTTCTCCGCCAACCAGGATGCTGCCATCGGAAGTCTCGATGACCGTGAATGCTGTATTCTCCTCATAATCATAGTCGTAATATACCATTTCTCTTTCCCATAAGATCTCGCCGCTGCTGTTCAGCTTTACGACGTAAGAGCAGTTCTCTTCCGGAGTTTCGCAATACTTGTCACCTACGGCTACATAGCCTCCATCCGATGTAGCGGTTGCAGCATAACCGGATACGCTCTTATAAAGCGGGTGATTGCCTTCTAAGATGTGGGACCATTCAATGTGGGCTTCTTCCTCCAAAGCAGCAGTGTACCCTTGATTTGGTAAACCCATCGAAAGCATCAAGATAGCGAGGGTAACCAGCATGAGTTTGTTCAGATTCAGTTCCTTGGCCACGAGCAAAACTCCTTTCACAATGAATATTTGGAAAAATATATTTACATATCCATTATCAGGGGTGTTGGGTCAAGGTGAATATCCTTCAAAGTGCTTATATTGCTAGGAAAGAGTACATGCTTCTTCCGCTAGTTTTCTGTAGAAGGTATTAGGTTCTTCAACAGATTGAGACAATGTGTCGGTTGATCATAGAGTGGATTTGATGTAAATTTTTACTAAATGCCGGGTTGTCTGATTCATGTAAAGCTAGAAAATGATGTTGATATGAAAAGGAGGAAATGATATGCGAGAAATTATTCCGGTCTCAGAGATAACAAGGTTCAGCAGCAAAGCCGATGAATTCAATCCTTATCCATGGTATAAAGAGAAGCTGCTGCATGAGCCGGTCAGCTATCATCCGGAGACAAATACTTGGAATGTATTCAGGTATGACGACGTCAAACGGGTGCTCAGCGATCATGAATACTTCTCCAGCGTGCGTACAAGGACGATCATTGATGTGGGAACGAATACGAAAGAAGGCCATATCGCTGAGAAGCTCAATCTTGGCGTGGATCCCCCTGAGCATCGCAAACGGCGGGCCCTGCTGGCGAGCGCATTTACTCCCCGCAGCCTGAAATTATGGGAGCCGCGCATTCGCGGCATCGTCGATGAACTGATTGACGAGATACCGGATAACATGTCTGTCGATATTGTAAACAGTCTGACATCCCCGCTTCCGACAATCGTCATGTCGGAGCTGCTCGGCGTGCCGTGGGAACACCGGAACCTGTTCAAGGAATGGGTGGACATTCTCTTTATGCCGACCAACAAGCAGAATGTGGACCGGGTGAATGAATTAAAGGGCAAGGCCGCTCAGGAATATTATTCATTCTTATATCCCTTAGTTTTGGATAAACGCGGCCATCTGCAGGGGGACATCATTTCCGATTTGATCCGGGCGGAGGTCGACGGGGAACGGTTCTCCGACGATGAAATCGTGCGGACAACGATGTTCATTTTAGCAGCGGGCATCGAGACGACAAGCCATTTGATGGCCAATACATTTTACTCTTTTTTATATGATGATGATACGATATATAGCGAACTGCGGCAGGATGCCGGACTGATTCCGAATACGGTAGAAGAGATGCTGCGTTACCGTTTCCACATCAGCAAGATGGACCGGACGGTCAAGCAGGATAACAACCTTCTGGGAGTCGAGCTGAAGAAGGGAGATGTCGTCATCACTTGGATGAGCGCAGCCAACCACGATGAAGCGATGTTCGATGATCCGTTTAAACTGGATATTCGCCGGCATAATAGCAAGAAGCATTTGACGTTCGGAAATGGTCCGCATTTCTGTCTGGGCGCTCCGCTGGCCAGATTGGAGGCTGCGATCATGCTCGAGCAATTCGTTCACCGGTTTAGCAAAATCGAGCCTGTCGCAGGCTTTCAGTTAGAGGATCACCTGCAGCCTTCGGCGGCTGGTCAATCCCTGCTGTCACTGCCGCTCGTCGCTTACTATGCTTGACTAGCAGGTATTCATGCAATCTTAAAAAGGCTAACCCTTTGGAGGGATTAGCCTTTTTGCCATCATTATTTCATATTACTGCTATAGCGACTTGACCATCCCCCCGTCAACAAGCACTGTCTGTCCTGTCGTGTAGGAATTAGCCGTCGAGGCCAGAAACACTACCATTTTGGCAAGCTCATCCGGCTGGCCATAACGGCCAAGAGGAATATTTTGCTCTGCCTGGGCACGAATTTCCTCCATAGGGGTATTCATTGATTCTGCTTTATGTTTATCCAATTGATAGATGCGATCCGTCGCAATTCTTCCAGGCGCTACCGTGTTAATTAGAATGCCGTGAGGAGCCAGTTCATGAGCCAGCGTCTTGGCCAAACCGGCGATACCTGCACGGTAGGTGTTGGACAGGATAAGACCCTCAATAGGCTGCTTCACGGAAGTTGATGTGATATTCAAGATGCGGCCGTTCTTCGAGCGTTTTAAATAGGGAAGAGAGCAGCGAATAAGCCGGATGACGCTCATCAAATTTTGATGAAAGGCCTGCTCCCATGCATCGTCCCCCATTTCCTCGAACCTTCCGCTTGGCGGGCCGCCAGAATTTGTAACTAGAATATCCAAGCCTCCGAAAGCCTCGAAAGTGGCTAGTACTAAATCCTCAATATCCTGCTTCACGGAAAGATCTGTTACCTTATAGTGAACTTGCGCATCATAATGTCCCCTAAGCTCTTCCGCGGTTGCCTTCAAATCATCCTCCCGACGTGAGCAAAGCATAATATGAGCTCCTTCACTAGCGAAGCATGCTGCGATCGCCTTCCCGATCCCTTTACTAGAGGCAGCTACGAGTACTTTTTTTTCTGTAAGATTCAAATTCATAGGCCAACACTCCTTGAACTATTTTTTAAGCCACGCTGAGGTACAATTTTCCAATTTATTATTCATTATATCCCGTTCTCGCCTGTTAGAAGCTAAGGTAGTGATAGAATATCCCAACAGAATCCATCATTCTGTAGGTTGACATTAATAACCTCTTAATGTAAATTCCGGTAGGATGAAAGAGAAATCCAAACATAATGATATAAAAAGTATATTCAGAGTTCGCAGCATCTTGATCGATGCATTACGCAAAGGAACAAGGAGTGCTAAACCATGGCGTTTGATTATCGGGACGACAAGAGAAGCATCCGATCGAAGGAGCAACTGAAGGAAGCCTTGTTTGAGCTTCTTTATGAGAAAGAGTGGAGACAGATTACGATACAGCACTTGACGAAAAAAGCGAAGCTGAACCGTTCCACCTTTTATCAGCATTATGAGAATAAATACGATTTGCTCGTACAAAATATCGATGATTTATTCCAATCCTTGAAAGAATCTGTGCTGTCTACCAGCATCGATAACAGCAGCGCGGATACGATCAGCTACGCCTACCTGCTGGCTTTCTATCGGCATCTGAAAGAACAGAGCTATTACTTCAAGGTGATTCTGAATAGGGGATACGAGCTGGATATTATGGAACTGTTCTCCGATATTGTCCAAGAGGCGATGGGGCAAGTCGTGGATGTGCAGCAAGCCATTGACGGAGTTCCTGCGGAAATCCACTGGCGCTACAGCATTGCGGCTCATTTCTCAGTTGCAAGCTGGTGGCTGCAGAATGATTTACCGTATTCGCCGGAATTCATGGCCGAAGCTGTACTTAAGCTGACGAAAGAAGGGAAGCATCATGCATTGCTAAAAAACTAAATATCTAACTTGACAGGTAGGAATAATTGGTTTAATCTTATTGCATGCCAGATAGATCGTTATTCATTATCTAATCATTCATTAGTTCAGGTTTAAACTAAATTAAATTACTAGCCGATTGGTCCACCAAAGGCTCCTGTGTTCAATACCGAGTAATTTTCGGTAAAGAACCGGGAGCCTTTTCTGTATTTGGCGACTCGAAAGGGCGTCCGGTATATCTCTAGCGGCATGGTGGATTGGAACGGGAAGGAGCGTTATGGATCATAAAGATTGGGCACGAATGGAGGAAGCGGATTGGCATTTCCGCCGGGTTGTTAGGCGATTTGTGAAGGAGCGAGACAAAATAGCGATCGAAGGCGTATCGCTTCCCGGCATGCTTATCCTGAACGCCATTTTGCGGGATGGGGAACAACGGCTTGGAGATTTGGCGGAACAGCTGGATTTTACGTCCGGCGCCGTCACAGCGATCTGCGACAAGCTGGAAAAGCTGGGCTACGCCATTCGCCGACGCAGCGAGGCGGATCGTAGATCCGTGTCTCTGCATATTACCGAGGAGGGAAGGAGGATGGTCGAAAGCAACTGGGCAGCAGGTACATATATGATCGGTGCCATCTTCGGCGAATTTACGACGGATGAGCTTGAAATTCAAATTTCATTATTCCGGCGCCTGCATGATCGGCTGGAAGGATTCGCCGAAGGAGTTTTGAGCCAGACGAAGTCCTTGGACGATAGCGCCACGGCGGCAGTCACCCCGGCGAAGACCGGCCTGCAGCGAACGAACCGGTTTATTTCCTACTAAAATTTATATGGTGTGTATGAAAGGAGACAGCAATATGGGACATCCAACGATTTATCCGACGGGAACGACGGTATATTTGCCGGAAAAAGCCTGGAGCGGCTATACGATTTATCAGGCTGCCAACAAAGGAGCGCTGCTCATTGATATGAACGGAAGAGAGGTTCATTTATGGAAAGGGCTGCGGGGCTTTCCGAATAAAGTGTTTCCGGGCGGTTACGTCCTAGGCAGCACGTCGGAGCGCGATCCGAGATACGGCTTCCAGGATGAGAAGAACCTGGTCCAGGTGGATTGGGACGGCAAGATCGTCTGGAAATTCGACCGCTACGCCTGGATCGAGGACCCAGGGCACCCGGCGCAATGGATGGCGCGCCAGCATCACGATTATCAGCGGGAAGGCAATCCGGTCGGCTATTATGCGCCGGGGCTGGAACCGAAAATCGACTCCGGCAGCACGATCATCCTGGCGCACAAAAACGTGCACCGCCCCGAAATCTCCGATACCGAGTTGCTCGACGATACGATTATCGAGGTGGACTGGGAGGGGAACGTCATTTGGGAATGGGCAGTCAGCGACCACTTCCATGAGCTGGGCTTCGATGACGATGCCAAGGCGGCTCTGTTCCGCGATCCGAACACCCGGGCATTTGGCACGCATGCCGGGGATTGGATGCATATCAACTCTGTATCGGTGCTGGGACCCAACAAGCACTACGATGCCGGCGATGAGCGCTTCCACCCGGATAATCTGATCTGGGATGCCCGTGAAACGAACATTATCGCGATCATCGACAAGCGATCAAGCCACATTGTCTGGAAGCTCGGCCCAGATTACGCTGCACAAGAAACGGAGCATCTCGGCTGGATCATCGGTCAGCATCATGCCCACCTCATCCCTAAAGGGCTGCCGGGAGAAGGCAATCTCCTCGTGTTCGACAACGGCGGCTGGGGCGGCTATGGCAAGCCGAATCCCGAAGCTCCAGACGGGCTGAAGGTAGCGCGCCGCGACCATTCTCGTATTTTGGAGATTAATCCGGTCACGCTGGAGATCGTATGGCAGTATACACCGACTGAAGCAGGGTTCCAGGCGCCGCTTGATTCGTATCGGTTCTACAGCCCGTATATCAGCTCCGCGCAGCGGCTGCCGAACGGAAATACGCTAATTACCGAAGGGGCGAATGGCCGGATTTTCGAAGTGACACGGGAGCATGAACTGGTATGGGAATACATTTCTCCATATAAAAATACACGCAATTCCAACATGGTTTACCGGGCATACCGGGTGCCTTATGATTGGGTACCCCAGCTAGAGAAGCCAGCCCAAACCGAGATTGCACCGATTGACGTAGCTGACTTTCGTTTGCCCGAGGCTGCACCGAGAGGTGCCGTAACCACGGTTGAAGTCGAAGGCACCGCTTCTTATGGCGAGGGTGCTTTCTGCGTGGCTACGCCGGACGAGGCGGACAGGAAGGAAGGGATCCGCGATGAATAAACGCAGCATTCGGCATTTAAGCCTAATCCTCATAACTATCCTGCTTGCGGGCACGCTGCTCAGTGCCTGCCAAACGGCTTCAGGCTCGGATAAAAGCAGCAAACTTAAGCTCAAAATAGCTGACATCTCCACGAATACCGTGTTTCGTGTCGCGAAAAATAAAGGATTTTTTGAGAAACACGGGATAGACGCCGAGCTGGTGAACTTCGCCACACCGGCCGAAGGGGTCAACTCCCTGTTCATCAAACAGGTTGACATCGCCTTTGGCGCGGATTTTCCGCTATTGAACGCGGTCAGCAAAGGAGATTATTCGATCTTCGCCTCGTCCGGAACGGCGACCGATCTGAGCGCCAGCGAGTGGAAAATGTATGCCCGCAAAGAGATTGCCAGCGCGGCGGATTTGAAAGGCAAGAAGGTGAGCTTCTCGCGTGGCACATTCATCCCTTATTTGTGGGATGTGTATTTGCAGCAACACAGCGTTCAGTTAACCGATGTGACGCTTGTAGGTCAAGGGGGTTTTGATGAAACGTATGTTGCCCTAAAAAAAGGAGAGATCGACGCAGCTTGGGTTTACGGAGCCGTACTCAACGAGAAATTTGCGGCGCTCGAAGAGGCGCATGAGCTGGCGGACATGTCGCAAACCCCAGTACGGCTTGGCACAGGGCTTATCGCTTCCAATGAGCTGATCCAGGAGCACGGGGACAGACTTATAGGGTTTCTGGAAGCACTGAATGATGCTTCAGCCTACGCCCAGGCTCATCCGGACGAGGCGGCAGACATTATGTATGCCGAAGTGAAGCAGCCTAAGGAGGCCACCTTGAAGGATCTTCCGAAGAACCCCTGGCAAATCGGATTCACCCTGCAAGCGTACGAAGGGTTGGCTGGCCAAAAGAAATACATGGTGGAGAACGGCATCATCGAGCTGGATTTTGATTTGAACGATAAATTGAATCTGGAACTGGTGCGCAAAGCATTCCCGGATCGCGTCATTGCATTGGAATAAGAGAGGGGGAGAATTTATGAGTTCAATGAGTTCAATGAGTTCATTGCCGAAACAGAACGAAATTCATATCGAGCGGCTGAACAAGAGCTATGCGCCTCAGGCTGCCGGGGAAATTCATTACATCATTCAGGACGTGAATCTGGTGGTCAAAGGAGGCGAGTTCTTTGTCCTGCTGGGGCCAAGCGGCTGTGGAAAATCGACCCTCCTTAGCTTGATCGCGGGCTTTGTGTCAAAAACCTCCGGCCAGGTCAAGGTGGGGGAGAAGGAAGTGGAACGGCCCGGACAGGATCGGGCGGTCGTCTTCCAGCAGGCGGATTCCTCTTTGTTCCCTTGGCTGACGGTCAGGGAGAATGTGGAGTTCGGCCTGCGGATGAAACGGATTCCCGCTGCCCGCCGCAAGGAAGTATCGGACCGCTTCATTTCGCTCGTTGGGCTCGAGGGGCATGAGAACAAGTTCCCGCGGGAGCTGTCCGGCGGCATGAAGCAGCGGGTTCAGCTGGCGAGAGTACTGTCGAACGATCCGTCTATTCTGTTGATGGATGAACCGTTCGGAGCGCTGGATGCAATGACCCGCCGCACGATGCAGAGGGAGCTAGTGAACATTTGGCGGAATACCGACAAAACCGTGATTTTCGTAACGCATGATATTCAGGAGGCGTTATTGCTCGGCGGGCGCATCGGCATTATGTCAGCCGGGCCCGCCTCCCAAATTACGCATATTTATGATGTGCCGCTCGGCTATCCCCGGGATGTGACCGCAGCGGAATTTCACCATCTTTATAATCAAATTCAATCGCATTTTGACGAATAAATGCAGGAACCGGGGGAAGCAACATGAACAGGAAGCGGAGGGAAAGCAATATGAACGAAAAGTTAAAGAAAGCTTGGCTGCAGCTTTCGTTTTGGATCGTGATACTCGGCCTGTGGCAGTTGCTATCTTTAGTGTACGGCCCGGAAATTGTTCCGGGGCCTTTATACACAGCGAAGGGCGGCTACGAGCTGCTCATGGACGGGACGCTGCTGCAGTATATCGGAATTAGCACATACCGCGTTCTGCTGGGCTGGACGCTGGGCAGCCTGATCGCCGTGCCTGTGGGCATCATCATTGGCAAAGTGAATCCGATCCGGGTATTTGCAGAGCCATTCCTCAATTTTATTCGATTCATTCCGCCCATTGCCTTTATCACCTTATTTCTGGTCTGGTTCGGCATTGGGGAAACGTCGAAGGTCATGCTGATCATGTACGCCACGTTTTTTATCGTCATTCTCAACACACTGACCGGCGTCTTATCCGTTGAGGAGGATAAAATCCGCTCCGCTCGCAGCATGGGTGCTTCGGAGTGGCAGATCGTCCTACATGTCATCATCCCGGCTACAGTTCCCTACATCTTTACGGGCATTCGCCTGGCAATGGGTACGTCGTTTATGGCGATTATCGGCGCCGAAATGATCGCTTCCAATGAGGGAGTAGGGTATTTAATTTGGAATTCGCGGCTGTTCTTCCGCACCGATTGGATTTTTGTCGGGCTCATATGCTTGGGATTCATGGGCTTTCTGACGGATCGTGCAGTTGCATTGCTAGGGCGGAAGCTATTGTCCCGGTACGGGGTGGTCAGCACGAACTCATTAAGACGGTAAATGCAATGCAATTGAATATGGCAACATTAAAAGGCCCCAATGAAAATTCGGAGCCTTTTAGTTATGTTTACATAACTATTATTATGTAACTACCTATCCATCTTTGTATCCTAACAATGGTTCATCATCTGCGAATAGGTCATCATCTCAGCTATGCCTTGATACTGAAATATCAGCTGTTGATTCAGTTTTCTCATGGCGAGCTCGAAGGATTTTTCTACGCTCGCTAAATTTTTCGTGTCCAGGTCATCCAGCAATTGCTTTATGTTTTCTATGAAATATACGGTTTTTCTCAAGCTGCTGATGACGATAATTTTTCTTAATTCACGAGAGGTAAACACCCGGTATCCATTATGAAGGTTTCTTATAGATCGAATTAATCCTTCCTTTTCCCAATGACGGATAGCCGAAGGATTGACTCCAGCAATTTCCGCGACTTCTCCGATCGTCATGGCATCTGTTATTTTATACTTTCGGTATTTCGAAAAATCGGCATGTTTGATCATGGTGAGGACCGATTCCACTCTCTGCTTTTCCACTTGTATGTCATGCAACTGCTGATTGATAGACCAGAGCGCTTCTTCTGCATGGCCTTGCTGCATTTTTCTCATTGAATTGTAAACAACGGGAATCTCATATCCTTTTAGCAGGGTACGAATGGTGATGAAGGCTTGCCGATGAATAGGCGCATAACATCTCCGGTTGCTGGCTGTTCTCGGGACTTCAGGAATCAAACCTTGTTCTTCATACCTTCGCAAAGTGGTCGTACTAACACTCAACTGCTTGGCTATTTGTTTTGGCGTATAAGCGTTATACATATTGAATTTCTCCAATCCTTGAAGTTGAACCTTAAAGTGCTGCAACAATATTAAATAGAAAAAATGCTCGTAAATCAAGCCTTTAGGTGAGATAAACCGAAAGATTGCTTCATTGTTATATGATGGCCTTATAAAGCAAATTGGGAGTGATTGGTTTGATAAAAATAGTCAGACTGGACAATGGCTCGGAAATTGAAGCAGGGCTAGTTGGAGATCCACAGGGCAAAACGATCATGCTGCCTGTAGCCAAGAAGACGGTTACCGGCGAAGCGGCGGAAAATTTGAAATTGTGGGGTGTAGACCCGGAACTGGGACAGCGTTTGGTTCATGGACTTGCAGATCGGTTTCAGGTTCTATATTTCGATTATGAAGGTCATTTGTTCGCGAATCCAAACGCTGAAGGGTTGACGGCAGAACAAATCGTTAAAGATTTACTGTATATCGCTGATGAAATGAAGGTTCAACGCTTTAGCTATTATGGTTATTCCTGGTTAGCGCTTGCAGGGTTGCAGCTGGCTTTGCTGACCGATCGACTGGATAGCTTGGTGATGGGCGGATTTCCACCATACGAGGGCCCGTATAAAGAAATGCGGATTGTAACCCAAAAAACCTATGAGCTAACGCTGCTTGATCACCAGGAACCCGTCTATCCATCTAGTGAATCTTGGAATCCAGATGAAGTGGATTGGGATAACGTCCCCGTGACCATTGATCCTTTGGTTACAAAGCAATTTATGACCTTGTATCAAAGTTTAATCGGATTTGACGACAGAAGCATTCAGGATCGGCTGCCGATTCCGAAACTCGTTTTTGCCGGGGAACAAGATACGATCGTGTATGGTGAAAAATTTGGGAGCGTCAAGGTAGATATTATTGGTTTGCTGGAAAAAAACAAGCAGCAGTTAATCAATATGGGATGGGATATTGAAGTCCTGAAGGGGAGAGACATGGACCATACAAAAGCGATGCAGCCAGCCGCAGTTTTGCCTCTGATCAAACCTTGGTTTATTGCAAAACTACTAGGCGAGAATCAGGGAGTATAAATATTAAAATAAAGACACACTTAATCATTTTTGTGATTAAGTGTGTTTTTATTTAGCAACATCTGGTACTTTATATAATATATCAGAGATATAAGAGGAGGGGATAATGTTGAAAGTAAATCATCTTATGAAATATTTTAGCTATCTTCTATTTATTGCAATTTTTTATTATTGTGGAACTGCGTTGTTGGAAGAACATAGCAGGCAAGCGTTAAAAACCTATAATTATAATTATGTATACATTACCTTTATAACCATCGTATTTTTTGGCGGTATAGGAGCAATACTAGGATTAAGCAATGTAAAAGTTTCGGATAGTAGGAATAGAACATTGAGAATAGATAAATCAAGATTATTAGTAATTGGATTGCCATCTTTCATCATAGCAATGACTCATATATGGGCACAACTGGGACTGTTTGAAGGTTATGCGTATGTGTATATGTACATATTGAGTAATGATTTTATACTTGTTCTTTCTAGTGTTATTCTAGGACATACATTGATATCAAGCCTACGTGTGGATGATGGTGATCTTGAAAATATTCAGAAAGCAGATGTACAGAAAGATACAGAATTCGAAATAACGATAAGATGATCATTGATAAGGACGATGAGAAACAAGGGTAGAAGCAGGGGATAGCCCCGATCCAACCCTTTTCTTCTTATATCCTTACGGCTCACCCCCTACACAAGCTGACCTGCTTATATACCCGGTAACCTGTTCATTATTTACTCAATAAATATTTTCCCAAGAATACGATCTGTATGGAGATGGTGTAACATTTAGAGAAGTGTCCTTTTTCACAAATGTTATATATGCTTCACCTTTCTCTGTGGACGATACCCATTTGTATTCCTCGTGAAGAGTACCTTTACCTGATAATACCCAGGACCACCAAATATTTTGACGACTTCATCATAGGTCATGCCTTCTTTAATAGCAGCAGTACTTTCGGCTGTAACATCTGGGTAGCTTAAAATGGGGAGATCTTTTCCCTTATATATCATCATATTTAAATTATTTGTTTTAATGGGCCCGGATATTATAATTTCATTGAAGCCATCACGGAAAGCTTCTGGGGCTCCAAATAGGTCAACACTAGGCTTTTTAGCAAAAAGATAATCAAGATCGATGGCGTTGAAATGATCAGCATCGAGAGCTAGGAATTTTTCGTAATTGACTGTAGGCTTACCAAAATCCTTCACCTTACGCAATTGTTGATCATAAACATCCTTTTCAAAATCAGATGGGATTAAGTTCACGCCTAGGCTAGAAACATAAATATCTTTGTTTTGGTAATCATAGCGGACATCGATACCAAGCAATTCACCTGCAAATCTTAAGGGGACAACCGTTCTTCCATTAATAATCTGACTAGGTACATCTGATTGAACACGCAGTACATCTTCTTTACTATATTCATATAAATAAGAGCTGGAAGTTTTAGCAGCCGTTTTTTGTCCAATTGGCAAGGTAACAGTGTAGTTCATGTTTTCGATAGAGTAAGCAATAGTAACTACTTTCTTTTGCGGATCCCATTTTACTTCATTACCTAAATATTCAGATATAAAGCGAAGGGGCACAAGAGTGCGGCCGTTTTTTATGATAGGCTTCTGATCCAATACTACTTCTTTAGTGTTTACAAATACTTTAGTAGTATCACTAGCGCTTGCATTATTAGATGTAAAAAATAGAGTTGTCGTAATGAAAGCTATTAAAACAAAATATCTTTTAAACATTGTTCACTTCTCCTATGCCTGAAATGTGAGTATTAATAAATTATATCAAGTTTCAGTTAATTAACGAACTTAAGTAAATTCATAAAAAATGAAATAGTCTTCTTAATGATATTGGGCCGCTCTAATGGTTAGAGCGGCCCAAATGGAAATTGCAATATTGACTACTGCGAACTAAACTCAACTATGGTTTGTGTGTTGCAGAGTTTGTATAAAGATTTGCTCAATATGATTATCGTCTAAGGAATAATATACGGTTTTACCGACCTTACGGCGTTTTACAATCCTCATATTTCGTAAATACCTTAACTGATGAGAAACAGCAGATTGCCCCATCCCTAAGAGTACCGTCAAATCATGAACGCACAGCTCTCTTTTTAATAATGCACTAATTAATTTAACTCGTGTTGGATCACTAAAAGCTTTAAACCAGTCGGCGAATTGAACAGCTGCCTGATCGTCAATCATCTCCGCCTTAATTGTATTTAAATTTGTGTCCGATCCAAGGCAAGTTGTGTCACATTCTTCAGCCGAATTTAGAGACTGTGTCATTAAAATCACCTTTCTGTTAGAATCTTTTCAATTATTATAACAAAAAGAATGGCTTAAACGAAATGATTACAATTAAAAGACTTACGGATAGATTAATAAAACAGTGGTCACCAAAAACATATTTACTTAAAAGTCGCATAGCTGCGACTCTTTTTGTTTAAACGATATATGAACTTGTCCAAAATTAAGGACAAGAACAGGTATGCAACCGTCGTCAACAATTGCCAAAAATTCAAGCCGCACTAAAGAGGGGGGCATGAGTAACAGCCCAGCGAAAAGGGACCCGGGATCAGGTAAATGAATTTACCTGTAACTTCTCAAACTTTGGTTGACATCAGTAAGTTAAGAGGAATATACTACATATGAACAGATGCTCATATGTAGCTTTCAATGATGAGGTGAGATAATATGGAAACTGGTATTTCTGCGGTTAAGCGAAAATTAGTGCTGGAAGGTTTGGATTGCGCAAACTGTGCTATGAAAATCGAGAACGGTGTCCAAAAGATTGACGGGGTTACGGCTTGTTCGGTGAATTTTGCAAATAAAACGTTGACCATGGAGATGGCGCCAGAGCGTTCGGACGACATTCTCGAAAAGACGAAGAAAAAAATTCGTATACTTGAGCCAGGTATAAAAGTATTGGAATACGGAGCGGCGGGATTGCAGGCGAGAAGCCACAAGGGGGGATCCTCCAAACATCATCACGCCCATAACCAAGATCACAACCATAGCCATGATCACGGTGCCGAAACAGTGGACGATGATCACGGTCATTCTCATGACCATGGGGCACAAAGTGTCAAAATTATGGTTGCCCGGCTGATCGCAGGGCTTGCCATCGGCGCAGCCGTGTTCGCGTTTTCCCTGAGCCGGGAACTTGAACTAATCCTGTTTATTGTGTCCTACCTTATCGTTGGCGGAGATATTGTTTTCAAGGCGCTGAAGAACATCGTAAGAGGTCAGGTGTTCGACGAATACTTCCTTATGTCGATCGCGACTGTCGGCGCTTTTGTGATCGGGGAGTATCCCGAAGGCGTAGCGGTTATGCTTTTTTACCAAGTTGGCGAACTGTTCCAAAGCATTGCCGTCAACCGGTCGCGGAAATCGATCGGCGCACTGATGGATATCAGACCGGACTTTGCCAATTTGAAAACGGGCGACGAGATCAAACGCGTGAGTCCGGAGGAGGTGCGGATCGGCGATTTGATTATTGTGCGGCCCGGTGAAAAGATACCTCTTGACGGTAAAGTCATCGAAGGGAATTCAGCAATGGATACCTCGGCGTTGACCGGGGAGTCCGTGCCCCGTGAAGTGTCTGCAGGCGATGATGTGCTGAGCGGATTCATCAACAAAAACGGGGTTCTGACGATCGAAGTCTCGAAGGTATTTGGAGAGTCAACCGTTGCTAAAATTTTGGACCTGGTGGAGAACGCAAGCAGTAAAAAAGCACCGACGGAAAACTTTATTACGAAGTTTGCACGTTACTATACGCCGTTTGTCGTCATTGTCGCTGTATTGCTGGCCGTTGTGCCTCCGCTGCTCTTCAGCGGCGCAACCTTCTCGGATTGGGTGTACCGGGCTTTGGTGTTCCTGGTCATTTCCTGCCCTTGCGCTCTAGTGGTTTCGATCCCGCTTGGCTTCTTTGGCGGCATTGGAGCTTCCTCCCGAAATGGCGTCCTAGTTAAGGGCAGCAACTACCTTGAAGCACTGAATGATGTCAAGTACGTCGTATTTGATAAAACGGGAACGCTGACCAAAGGTGCATTTAAAGTAAACGGCATTTATCCGCAAAATGGATGGACCGAACAAGAGCTGTTGCGCCAGGCCGCTTTTGCCGAAATGCACTCAACTCATCCAATTGCAGAGTCCATCAGGGAAGCTTACGGACAGAAATTGAATGAAGACCTGCTTTCGGGATATAACGAAATATCGGGACATGGCATTCAGGTTGTGTTCGAGGGCAAGGAGGTGCTTGCCGGTAACGCGAAGCTTATGAAGCGGGAAAATGTCGATTTCGCCGCGCCATCCGAGCTGGGCACTATTGTGCATGTTGCGATAAACAAACAATATGCCGGTTATTTGGTTATTGCCGATGAGGTCAAAGAGGACTCGGCACAGGCAATCCGCTCGCTGAAAAATCTCGGCGTGAAGAAGATTGTCATGCTGACGGGCGACATCAAGGCAGTGGGGGATGAAGTCGGCAAAAAGCTGGGTGTGGACGAGGTTCGATCCGAACTGCTGCCGCAGCATAAGGTTGAGGAGCTAGAGAAGATCGATCGTCAAAAATCGAGCAAAGAAAAGATCGTGTTTGTTGGCGACGGCATTAACGATACGCCGGTTTTGGCCCGAGCCGACGTCGGCGTGGCCATGGGCGGTCTCGGGTCCGACGCAGCCATAGAAGCCGCTGATATCGTCATCATGACTGACGAGCCTTCCAAGCTGGCTTCCGCGATTCATATTGCGAAGAGAACCCGGCGCATCGTATGGCAGAACATCCTTTTCGCGCTGCTCGTCAAAGCGGTCTTCCTGCTTCTGGGCGCGTTCGGAATCGCGACGATGTGGGAGGCGGTGTTCTCGGATGTGGGCGTCACTCTGCTCGCTGTATTGAACGCCATGCGCGTATTGAAGATAAAAACTAATTTGGTCTAAGGGATTGATTTGAGGTATGAACAATCGCTGGAATAAGTTGATCTACTGGGCAGGGGCGCCGTTTTACGATGTTTTATTTAATGCGGGGCCATTCGCCCGGGCCAGAAAAAAGGTTTTTGCCGATTTGGAGCTTAAACCGGGGCAGCGCGTGCTGATGGTCGGAGTAGGGACGGGGGCCGATTTACGCTTTTTCTGCGGAAAAAAACTTGAAATCACGGCTGTCGACCTCTCGCCGGCTATGCTGGCCCAGGCGAAATCAAAATCAGGCGAAGACGAGCAAATCCGTTTTCTGGAGATGGATGCGCAGGATCTGCGATTCGCTGACAAATCCTTCGACCTGGTGATTGCGAGCTTGATTTTGTCCGTCGTTCCCGATGAACACAAATGTATGTCGGAGCTAGTTCGCGTGACGAAGGAGCGAGGCAGAATCGTCATTTTCGATAAGTTCAAAGGCGGGGAGAGGAAAATGCCCCTGATGATGCGAATACTGAGGCCGCTCATAGCCGTTATGGGCACCGATATCGGCCGGGATTACCGGGCGATCCTAAAACCACATCTTGAACGCCTGATTATTCGTGAGGACAGCTCTGCCATGTTCGGGGAAATGTACCGCAAAATCGTCCTTGAGCGTAAATGAAGTTACTTAACAGCATGATCAACATTATCCAGGTAAAAGGCCTTCATGGAAATTTTTTGACGGGATCGTTTAAAATTTTGAGAAGAGACCCAATCTTGTCCATTCAAATCACAATCAAACTCATAGGGGTTGAAAAAAACAAGAAACTGTGTATAATTTGAGAGAAATTAAATAAATCAAAAGTTATCTAGGGTTCCGCGATTTTGTGTCGGCTGGTCCGAGAGATAACTCACAACTTATTCGTTGTGCCACGGAGGGATAAAAGCCTGGGAGATAAACTGTTGTAAAACAGTTTGTTCTCCCAGGCTTTTTTATATTTTTGCTGCATTTGATAAATGCTATTGTAGCGTAATTTTAAGGAGGAGGGGTATAGCATGAACAAAACATGGTTGTCTGTCATTATCGCTGCGGTATTTGAGGTGGGATGGGTCATTGGATTGAAACATGCCAGCGGAATTTTAGAATGGGGGGCAACAGTCATTGCCATTATCGTAAGCTTCACCTTGATGATCAGGGCTTCTCGATTCCTGCCTGTTGGCACCGTTTATGCTGTTTTCGTTGGTTTAGGTACAGCAGGTACTGTTTTTGCGGAAATAATTTTATTTAGTGCTCCTGTTCAAATGGAAAAGGTGGTGCTCATTGCAGTGCTGCTATTAGGTGTTATTGGGCTAAAAATGTTAAGCAAAGAAAAGAAAAAGGAGGTAGCTTAACAGATGGATTGGTTTTTTCTTGTTTTAGCAGGGATATTTGAAATGTTTGGCGTCCTGATGATTAATAAGTTGAACAAAGATCGAAATGCGATATCATTGCTCTTATTGATAGCAGGCTTTGGATTAAGCTTTTTGTTCTTGTCTCTGGCAATGAGAACCTTGCCGATGGGAACGGCATATGCTGTCTGGACAGGAATCGGGGCATCTGGAGGAGCGATTCTCGGAATGATTTTTTATGGTGAACCAAGGAATTTCCTGCGTATTTTATTTATAGCCATGGTGCTTGGATCTGCTGTTGGTTTGAAGCTAGTGAGCTAATAGGAAAATGTAGAAGCGGCAATTTTTTGGATTCTTCATTTTTATAAAAGTTGCAAAGGCCATTTTTTTGTTGCAAATGCAATAAAATTGGGTTAAAATTCATTAAAATATTGTTGCATTTGCAACAAATAAAACGTGCTAAGGAGTAGATATGAAAGGAATTCTCCGTGAAATTGGAATGATCGCGAGGGCATTGGATTCGATAAGCAATATTGAATTTATAGAATATGACCTTACAAGAGGGCAGTATTTGTACCTTGTGCGAATATGTGAGAACCCGGGTATCTTTCAAGAAAAGGTGGCCGAGTTAATAAAAGTAGATCGAACAACCGCATCACGCGCCATAAAAAAGCTTGAAAAGAATGGCTTTATTGAAAAGAAAAATGATGAACAAAATAAAAAAATTAAAAAACTCTTTCCAACAGAGAAAGGGAAACAGGTTTATCCTTTTATAAAGCGGGAAAATGATTACTCCAACACCGTTGCATTAAAGGGATTCTCCCAAAGTGAAGTGGAAACCATGTTCAACCTGCTGGAAAGAGTCAGAAAAAATGTAGAGCAAGACTGGGAATATGTAAAAAAGGGTAACAAACGAATTTACTAATGTATGATTTGGAGGACCAATACATTGACTATAACAACAAAAAGATGCACGGTTGAAGATCTAGGCTTGCTTCAAGAAATTAGTATTGAAACCTTTAATTCGACATTTAATAATCAAAATTCTCCTGAAAATATGAAAGCCTACTTGAAAAAAGCATTTAACTTACAACAATTGCAGACCGAACTTTCCAACATCTCTTCGGAATTCTATTTCATTTATTCAAACGAAGAAATTGCCGGCTATTTAAAGGTAAATACGAATAATGCTCAATCCGAAATGATGGGCAATGATTCTCTTGAAATCGAAAGAATTTATATAAAAAACAATTTTCAAAAAAGCGGGCTCGGTAAATACCTGCTCAACAAAGCTATGGAAATTGCCATAGAACATAGCAAAAAGAAAATCTGGTTAGGCGTATGGGAAAAAAATGAAAATGCTATTGCCTTTTATGAGAAAATGGGTTTTGTTAAAACGGGATTGCATTCTTTTTATATGGGTGATGAAAAACAAACAGACTTTATAATGGCCAAAACACTGCCGGCTGTAACCAAACGTTGAGTCAGATTCACATCTCTTTTTCCTGTAACTTTTATGTTAAAACCATCCTTTATTTCAAATTCAGTACATCGATTAACCTATTGACCTTGTTGCCAATAATTACATACCGTATAATCTCATTATGTGACAATGCGTGCACAGTAAGAAAAAGAACAAATTCAAAAAGATGAGGAAATCACCAATGAGAAAATTGCTTGTATGCACGTTAGCTATCATGCTAAGTTTAGCTGCGTTTCCCCCCGCAATCTGCGCTTCTGAAGTTCGAGTATCCGTGGATGGGCGTGACGTACTGTTCCCGGATGAGAACCCATATGTCGATCAGAAATCCAACCTTACGATGGTTCCGCTTGCTTTTGTATCCGACAAGCTCGGAGCTGCTACGAAATGGGACGAAAAACTAAAACAAATCACAATTTCGCTTAACCGTGACACTGTTATTTTGGTGGTTGGCGATCATCATGCACTGGTGAACGGAAAAAGAGTAGACTTTAAAGGGGCGGCAGTGCTCAAAAACGGCCGTACAATGGTTCCGCTGCGTTTTATAAGTGAAGCCCTGCATGCAAATGTGGAGTGGCAGCCCACGCACAAGCGGGTGAGCATTATGAGCTCCGTAGGCAATGTTCCAAAAGGAACATGGATATGGGACACTCACATCATCAAACAGGACCAAGAGAAAATTATAAGCTTCGTGAAAATGAAGGGTGTGACATCCATTTACCTTCAGGTGAATAGAGATATCGATCCAACAATATATGAGGACTTTATTACAAAAGCCAAAAGCGAAGGAATTCTAGTGGAAGCACTTGAAGGGCGTCCCGAATGGGTCTATAAGTCTAAACAGGAGGAGATTCTAAAATTCATCGACTGGGTTAAAGCCTATAATTCCTCTGTTGGCCCGGAGGCAAGCTTTACGGGTCTGCATCTCGATATTGAACCTTATACGCTTAGCGAATGGTCAAAGGGGAATAAAACGATTCTTGAGAGCTGGATGGACAATTTAAGACTGATCGAAAAAGAAACCAAAGACAGCGGCTTGAAAATTGCGATGGATGTTCCGTATTGGCTAAATACGGTTCATGTACCCGGGAAGGATTACAGTATGAGCGCATGGATGCTGGAGAAGTTTGATTGCCTGGTCATCATGAATTATCGGAATCATGCGTTAGGCGATAATGGAATTGTGGAAAATGCACAGACCTTGCTGAGAGAAGCGTCCACGCTCAATAAGAAAATTGTTGTTGCAGTTGAAACGGTTAAAAGCAAAGAGGGTCCGCGGGTCTCATTTTATTCCATGAGCAATGAAGTGATGGAAAAGGAGCTTCAATCCGCCCATAATCAATTAGCGCGCTACGCAAGCTATGCCGGTTTTGCTATTCACGATTTCAAAGGCTGGCAGGAGATAAAATAAGAAGCTGCCAAACTGCCAATACTTTGAAATTTTGAAGTATGCAAGTTCTTGTCCAGAGCTGAGGACAAGAACTTGCAACGTTAGCCGAAATGAACCTATATTCATAACCGATAGATGAAGGGAGTGCCAATCCTGTCCAATGCAAGACCATTTTTGTAATGAGTTACTGTTTGTTAGAAATCACTTTATCAAGGAACTTATCTGCGTCACTATTAAATTTCCAAACTACACCAAACTTATCGGCCAACATTCCGAAGCAGGAAGACCAAGGCATTTCTGATAACGGCATGACAACATAACCACCTACAGACAAATTGGAAAAGTAATTTTCCAGTGTCTGTTTATCATCAATAACGATACTAATCAGTATATTGTTCCCTTTTACCAACTCCCCCGTTACACTCTTCATCGAAGGTAGAATATCCGACATCATGATTTTCCCGCCTGCGAATTCTATTGAAGACTCCATGATCATATTTAATTCATTTTCTGGCAATGGATAGTTTGGATCTTGCGGAAAATCGCTGAATTTTACCTTTTTTACCTCGTATGCATTTAAAGCCTCTGAATAAAATTCTATCGCTTGTTCTGCGATTCCATCAAAATTTAAATATGCAATAGCTGACATAAAGTCATACCTCCTTCTTATGATAAATGAAGTATAATTTATTAGTGGTGACATATGTATGTCACTTTTTATTAATAAAGTGCAAAAAAAAGGAGGGGAAAACATGGAGAAGGCCGAGAGGTTAATATCTATCATCATGATATTGCTGAAAAAAGATGTCGTTACAGCAAAAGAATTCGCACAATTATTTAACGTTTCCAAAAGAACGATTCTTCGTGATATGGAAACATTGAGTTTATCAAACATCCCGATCTATTCTATCCATGGAATTAATGGTGGCTATGGCATTATGGATGAATACAAGGTTGATAAGCGGCTTTTAAGCAGCTCCGACTTGGAGAATATATTGACTGCGCTCGGCGGATTGGAACAAATTCTAATTAGTGAAGAAGTTGAAGTGACTATTAAAAAAATAGAAGCCATGGTTAGCCCAATGTCTCCGAGAGGTCCAATCCAACTGTCGTTTTATGATTGGGAGGGTAGGTCTGAGATTATTCAAACCTTGAAGATATGCCAAGAATCGATATTAAAGAGAAGGTTAGTTTCATTTGATTATATTGATAAAAATGGCATCACGACGAATCGAATTGTCGAGCCATATCAGCTTCATTTTAGCGAAACGAGTTGGTATTTGCAGGGATTCTGTTTACATCGTCAGAGATATAGAACATTTAAATTATCCAGGATCGATCATCTTCGTATGGAAGAAAACACATTTAACCCTAGAGACTATGCATTGGAACAAAAAGATGAAGCAAATTATCAACCGCAATTAGTTGCTATTAAGGCGTTGATTTTGCCCAGCATAAAAGATCAATTCATTGAAAGGTATGGCCGAAAGAGTATTGAAAACTATAGTTCTGACTATTTCTTAGCCACCATCCATGTTCCTCAAAACAATGTTGGATTTCAATTTTTAGCAAGCTACGGTACAAATCTAAAAATCATAGAACCCAAAACATACGTTGAAGAATTTCGTAATTATTTAATTAAGATGGTGGAGATATATTCTTAACTGGTAAGCGTATTCGTAGCGGGTTGTTACAGTTAAATGAGGCAAAACCGGGCATCCTATTTTTAGGGTATGGTTTTGCTTTTTATTTTTTTGGAGCTCATCAACTCCTGGAAAAGGTCAAGCTTGTGTCTTGTTAAAGATGATAGAAGACAAGAACGTATGAAGTTGCAGGAGTCCTTGTACATGGGTTCTGGAATATTCCCCCAAAAGGGTATTTGTATTATTAATGCTCCAATGGAAAACCTAAGATTGTTGACCTAATTCCATCAGGTGAAAGGAGTATCTAAATTGAATATGAATCACATTGCCAGTGATACAGGTTTTATTCCAGATCCATGGTTACCTTTAACAGAGTGGTTTGTCCCTTTTATAATTGATTACCGTCAACAAGCTCGTGAGGAGTTGTTAAATCATAGAAGTATTGGTATGAGAGGCTTTCGAGATAACTATGGTTACATCATTGATTATGATAATAGTTTACCGACAACACTTGGAGAAGCTACATTACATACGGCGATTGCTGTAGTTGGTATTGCAACAGGTAACTATAGCGAAGACGACTGGGAAAAAACCTTTGCAAACGAAAAACTTAAAGAACTGTTAAATACTTTGCTAATCCTTAGTTGGGGAAATAAAGATATGGAGGGTCAAGTCCATCCCATTCGCCACCCGAGTTACAATGAATATGATGCACATAACAGCCGAATCCGTAACAGTCCCTTAAGTAAAGATAGCTTCGGGGCTATTGTAGCCGCTGCCTATTACTCGTACACATGTCCAAACAGTGACGTGAATGTTTGCTCACTAGCGCAGCGTTTAATAAGTAAATGGGCGGATTATTTATTAAAACATCAATGGAAAACCCATTCCAATTATATATCCGGTGAATTTGTAAGTGAGGAGATAGATGGTAAACAGTATTATAAAAATATTTTCAGTGAGACTGGTGGCCGGGTCATGTTTAAAGGCCCAGAAGCTTTTATATTGCTTCCACATGAACGTTATGCTTTGCGTAATGTTGCATCATTAATGGGGATTCCAACTATTCATTGGGATCTTTGGTCGATCAGTATGAGTGAGGAACTCAAACAGGCTGTCATTGATAATATACCCTATGTTGCTGATATCGCTTCCAGATCTTTTGATCAGATGTTGAACACACTGGTTTACGAGATGCCCTACAGTGTACAACTAGGACCAGCAGATTTGGAAACTAGGGAAAGTGGAAGGGGTTTTCCGTGTAGGAGTACTACCCGAAGAGCGGGATTTAGTTTTGCAATTGTTTAGAGGAGAAGTAATAAATTTGATGCGTAAGACCATTCAACTTGATCAGTATAATGGACCGAAAGCAATAGAGTTTCTTAGAAATCTTATTACCAATACTGCTTTCTCCTATGATGTTTTGCCAAAAAGTAAATGGCAATCCATCTTAACTCTTGCGTTTCAACGTGTAGTTCCTTGGATGGACGGCTCTATTTGGATCGAACTACTGACATTGTTAGGAACCCAACAGTTACTTAAGGTTATGGGACCTGATGTTGTTAGTTATTCGATTTGGCCATTTGCCATCATACATGAGACCAGACCAGAGTTTAAAGCGTTATTAGCCCCGATTACCAGAGATTTCTTTAGTTTCATAAGGAATGACGAAAATCCTAACGGGCTATGGGCTTGGTTATCTGAGGATTTGGTAACTGTACAAGAACAACTTACTACCTTTGAATCCAAGCCGCCTGATTACTGGTGGAAATTTGCTTACGGATCGAAAAAATATAACGACTGGTTGGATGAGCCGAATCATACAACCGCAAATGGAAAAGAATCACCTCGCTTGGATTATATCGCTCTCGATGGTTTGGCAGAAAAAGGGACTCCAAGGGGATTAGGAGCATCTACAAACGATTGGGTTCAAATTTTTTTTGATGCGTCCATAGAGGGGCTAAATCACTTCATTGCAAAAATAAAAGAAGAGTTCGAAAAGTTTGGAATTTATGTAAGAACAGAAATTTTAAAAACAGGTGAAGTTTTTCAAGAAATATGGAGAAACACTAAGGAGTTTTCTATAAAAAAGTGGACCGAGGGATTAGGGAGAATCACTTATTTAAAAACTTGGAATCAAATCGGTGAATTGAAGCTTTTTTGGAGGGAACAATTAGTTTAGGGGTTAGAAGAGTAGGTAAGTATAATTAATGGAACTGCCTTATATTTAAATCGTAATTGATTGTATAGAACATTTTGTTAGGGGGAACTGTCTTATGAAAAAGAAACGACGAACTAATAAGAAACTGAATCGTAAACATGTTAAATCAATTGATACCTCTGATCCACGAATTAATTCGAAAGTAGCAAGAACATTGCTAGAGTATCATGAATCGCCTATATTTCTATTTACTAACAAAGTAATAGATTTTGTCGGAAAGTGGGATAGATTATTGGGTTTCAAAGTAATTAGAATATTACTGGTAACTATCCCAGCTATGATTATTCTTTTAAATTATGTATTAGATAAAGTATTGGGGTTATTCGGAGTATCTGACCCTCTGCTGAATTCCTTTCCTGGACTATATAACGTACTATCCATTTATTCAAAAATCTACATATGGTTGTTTTCACATGGTTTAACTTTCATTCTTATGTCTATTGTTTTACCACTATCTGTCCCTTCAGCTATCCATACCTATCGAAAACATTACGATTTACTAAGTAATAAAGTTCATCTGAAATACCTTGGTCTTATTCTTGTCGACTTGATTACTATGTATAGTTCTATAAAATATCTGCTTCCATCTCTTATAGTCCCATTGAGAGTCATAACGATTTTACTAGCCATTACCACCATAATAAACATCATATTATTTAGGCCTTATCAGAAAGCACACGGTCCTTTTAATCCTCAGAAGTTATTAAAAAAAGCTCGTAGAAAAAAAGCTAAGTCAGAACGCGTCTTAAAAACGAAAAAAAGTGTCACCAGTCATTCGGGATAGTAGAGGTTGCACTTCTTGCCTCAAAGTATAGTAGGGGAGAGAACAGCCAGATACAGGCGACATCAACGATCTCTCATCTGTATTGGAGATCGCGCGGAATGCTCCGGTCAGGCCCTGTACGTTATGAGCAGCTCAAACGAGGGGAGGGAATTGCTGAATGAAAAAGAAAATCATATGTTTTTTTATTCTGCGCCTTTGTAGGAACATTTAAAGGTTTATGAATAAAGCCAAAAGGTTACTAAAATCTACAACATGGATAATAGGGGTGGGTTCTAATTAACAATAAAAATATTAGCTTACATTGTATATATATTACTACTTGTATTACTACTTGTTTTATTAGCAACAGGAACTTTCTTAATATTTCGAAACTCCTCATTTAGCGGCCAAATTATTTTTGACAAGTATGAGGACACATAAATCCACACATGGGCTCTATACATGTTCACAAAACCCGTATTTTGTACATATGTCTATAAATCGATTTAATGCCTAGTAACTACTTCATTTAGTAGTGTCATACACCATATAGCTCGATTTTCGTCTGTTTTTTTATAAGATCCCCTTCCTTGCAGTAAAAAAGCAATTCGGATTAAATCCGAATTGCTTTTTCTTTGAATACTGTGCTCCGGTACCGCCAACGGAAAGGCCAAGCGATGTCAAACCCTTTTCGATTGCCGGATTTATCATTCATCCTGGATTCCCGGCAACTCATAACGTTGTTACAAATGGCAATCCTAAAACATCAGCTATTGTTCCGCGTTCTGGAAATATTTATCAATCACTCCTTTAATCCTTCTAACTCCAGCAGAAGAAGATTGTTCTTTTTTAATACTGAACTTTCCTAAGTTTGTTGTATCTTTTACATGAGGACCTCCACATACTTCTCTACTCCAAACTTTCCCTTCGTTATCTTTGATTGTATACACCTTAACGATATCCGGATATTTATCCCAAAAATTCCCTACAACATTACTTGCTTTCGCTTCAGTTTTAGGCATTTCTGAAATATATGTAATTGCTTTTGACGAAATCGCATCATTAACATACTTCTCCACCTCAGCTATTTGCTCTGGCGTAAGTTTTTCATCATGGTTGAAGTCAAACCTTAATCGTTCTGAAGTAATATTACTTCCTTGTTGATGAACATGATCACCTAAAACTTCCCTTAAACCAGCAAGTAATAAATGAGATACAGTGTGTAGCGCTGTTGTTTCCGTTGAATGTTCAGCTAATCCACCTTTAAATTTACCCGCAGAAGCAGTTCTGCTCTTTTCAGCATGTTTCTTTGCCGCCTCTACATAAGACGCCTTGTCCTCCATGCTATATCCACTTTCAGTTAGGAACTCTTCCGTTAATTCCAAGGGAAACCCATATGTTTCGTAAAAATAAAAGGCGTCTGCACCTGTAACTTTACCTTTATTCTTAAGATGTTTTTGTATTTCAATTTCTCCTTGCTGTAAAGTTCTATAGAAAAGATTTTCTTCCTTATTTACTATTTCGATAACTTTCTTTTTATTACTGATCAAATCTTCATAAGCTGTTGCTTCATCTATATAAACTTCAGACAACTCACCCACAAAACTTCCTTGTATACCTATTTTTTTACCTGCACGAATCGCCCTTCTTAATAACCTTCTTGTTTATACCCTGCATCACTATTAGCTGGCTCCGCACCATCATTAATTAGAAAAGTAGCGGCTCTCACATGATCAAGTATGATTCTAAACGACTTTAAATCGTCAGTATATTGTTTACCACTTAACTCCATCAATTTTTTCTTGGGATTCAGGAAGAAAGCCGTATTATAAATGTCCTTTTCACCATTAAGGGCTGTTGCAATCCTTTCTAATCCGCCTCCATAATCAATATTGGGATTTTGCATTTTTACAAATCTTGTGTCTTCTTTTTTGTAACACATAAATACGTTGTTCCCAATTTCTAAAAATCTTTCGCTTACAGAAGCAGGATGATCCAGTGAATCACCGCCTGGTTCAAGATCATAGAACATTTCACTATCAGGCCCACCTGGTTCACCAACAGGCATATCTAATGGACTTCCGGCTCTACACCACCAATTTTCTTTTTCATCGTATAAGAATATTTTCCCACCTCTAGATGTCCCATATTTATATGGATCATCCTCAATAATAGGTTCTATACCAACTGATTTGAATTTTTCTGACCAGATTTGAATGGCTTCCGTATCTTTCTGTATATTCAAATCATCACTTCCTATAAAAGCACTGATATACAGCCTGCCAGGATCAATTCCTAATTCGATAATATGCCAATTCCAAATGGCATCGATTTGCTTTTTCTTATAGTTATTTTCATTTGCTTTAAACTCCCATCGACCTATCATTTCAAAAAATGTCAGATGCGACGTATCTCCTACTTCATCAATATCCACTGTCCTTAAACACTTCTGAATATTAGCAATCTCATTACCTATCGGATGCTTTTCCCCCAATAAATATGGAACCATAGGTTGCATTCCACTTCCTGTAAACAACGTTGAGGGATCATTTTCTGGTAACAAGCTAGAAGAGGGCACTTGGCTAGCCCCTATTCCTTTCATAAAATCAATATATGATTTTCTTAACTCATCTGGTGTCATTTTCACCATGCTCAGTACCTCCATTTCAATTATTATATATTTTCGGAAAATTATTTTGTAAATATTCAAACGAGAAGAAATAAAACAAAAAAGCCCTGAGCTGACATATTTCTTGTCAACTTAGGGCGAACTATTATGTCCGTGTTACCACCTAATTTCAGATTTCTCTGCACTCTATCAATACGGGATATCTCCGATATTGTTTCCTGAATAACGGTGGAACTCCGTTGAAGCCTACTAAGATCCCTCTGTTCGGTTCACAGCTCCGAGACTGCTTCACTATTAGATCAATGAAGATTCGCACCAACCATCTTCTCTCTGTGAGATCCCTAATAGCTACTATTTCTCATCATAGCCTTTTCGTATTAAATTAAACCAATGCTATCATACTCAACTTGCTCCGTCAATTTAATTTCACTATTTTTTATAAGGTATAAGTCTGTCGATTCTACCATTAATGATAAAGGAAAAATAACGCGTTGGATCGATTATTGGGATGGAAGATCTTGGACCCAGGATTTCTTAAAAAAACGAAGACTCCGGCAGCTAAATATCCGAAAGATCTGGCCGAGGTATATCCTTCTGCCCAAAATTTTCGATTCCCATATTTATACTTTAGTTGTGCATGCTTTTCAAAGATCATTAGCGAACTTTTCCCCTTCAGATATCCCATGAACGATGATACCGATATCTTTGGCGGAATGGCTACCAGCATGTGCACATGATCTGGCATCATATGACCTTCTAAAATCTCCACTCCCTTGTACTTACATAGACGTTTGAAAATTTCAATCAAGTCTTTCCTCACTTGATTATAGATCTCTTTCCGTCTATACTTCGGGGTGAAGACAATGTGGTATTTGCACATCCACTTCGTGTGAGCTAGACTATAGTTCTTGTTTGCCATCTAAGACCATTCCTTTCATTGAGCCTGAACATCTCAATTTTATCGGAATGGTCTTGGTGGTCAAACCCTCGATCCCTCCACCCGCATAGCGGGTGGTTTTTTGTTTCGCGCGTTTCACGCACTCAACTGGCTAAAAGCCTGAAATAAAAAAGCCGCTATAATAGCGACTTTCAATGGGACCATGCTCTTGTCCCTCGACAATAAAAACCCGTTGGATTTGAATCTGCAACGGATTTGATTTTCCATTATTTGCCATTAGAATTTAATTGTTATAATGCGCTCTTTTTCCGATACAATCTGAAGCTCAGTTGTTCTGCCTTACTGTAGTTTTGTCACTCCGTTCGGAAGTTCGGAAGCCGGTGGCCAGACGATCGCTCCGCTGCGGTTCATGTACCCTCTGATTTCCTCGCGCGAATTCGGAACGAGCAAGCTTATCACCGCCAATTCGCCGTTAAAAGCGTCAGCCCAATAGAATTGCGACTTGATCACAAAACGGCCGGATGTATTGATATAGCCGTACCTCTGCCCCTGGCTGGCCGGAGCCAGGCCGCCCTTGAACAAACCTCCGGCTGTAAAGCCCTGGATGACTTTGGCGCCCTTCTTGTTGATATAGAAGGTGACTCCATTACGCTCGACAAAAGCGAGTCCTTCCGAGAACGGCTGCGCCATGCTGAACTGCGGTTTTAGCAGGTAATTGCCGTTTTTGTCGATGTATCCGTATTTTCCGTTCACGTAAACTACTGCCGCCCCGTTTGAAAACGGTGTGGCGTAATCATACCGGGGCGTAATGCGGAGCTTGCCGGTGGTGTCGATATAGCCGTATTTGCCGCCGAACGCAAGCACTACGGCCGCCATACCTTCGGAGAAATCGGACGTCGAGCTATACCGGTACGGAATGACCAGTTCGCCCTTCGTGTTGATGTACCCCGATGCTTTGCCCACATTGACCCGAGCCAGACCTTCGGAGAAATTAAACGCCTGGGCGTAGATGGGCTGTATGCTCACCTTGCCATGGCTGTCTATATATCCGTATCGTGTCGCCGTAGCTCCGTCAGCGTTCTGAACCTGCGTCGTATACAGCGCACGGTCATTATAAAGAATGCCGGCATCTCTCAGCTTGTATTCGAACAGCTTGCTGCCCGCCGAACTGAAATAATATTGCTTTTTAGCCGCATGGTCCTCGACATACACCGTCCCTCCGGCTACTCCTGAATACCCGTATCCGTCATACACCGCCTCGATGATCTCCTTTCCTTTGCCGTTTATGAAACCGTATTTTCCGTTAACTTCAATCGGATACAGTTGATCGCCTGTCTGCGCCTGTATAGCGGTCGCACTGGCAGCCTGCGATTGCTCCGCCACGTTTGTACTGAATACCATCGTCGTAAATATAAGAGTAAGAACCATCTTTTTAAGCAACAGTTGTCCACGCTCCTCAGAGACTATTTTCCATTCTTTAGTATAGACGACGCTTGTACCGGTTTTGTTGTGAGTGATTGGGAATAAATCACAAAAAACATTCGCTTAATCCCACATTTCGCCCGCCCACATACTGCTGATCAGAAAAATGCTGTTTCCGCAGTCTTACGGACACCAGTTTGACGTAAATGTTTTCGGGTTAATGCGAGTGACGCAAGCCCTATTACCGCATTTTAGAGCAAATCAGAAAGGCATGATTGTAAATATTTCTTCTCAAGGAGGAAGAATCACGTTTCCTCTAACCTCTTTATACCATGCAACTAAGTTTGCCGTAGAGGGCTTCTCCGAATCGCTATCTTACGAACTGGCTTCCCAGAATATTCGAGTTAAATTAATCGAGCCGGGCATTGTAAGAACTCCGTGGTACAGCTCAGCCGAAAGATTGCACGATGAATTGCTGTCAGACTATAATGATTTCTCCGAATCTTTCAATAAGGTGTTTGAGAAATTCATCCAGAAGAATGCTCATCTACAGGCCACAGCAGAAATGGTCGCTCAAACCATTTTTAGGGCAGTAACAGACGAAAGTAATCAATTAAGGTATCCCGCTGGCCAAGATGCTGAGGAAACATTGAATCTTCGCGAACAATTAAACGACGAAGAGTTTAAAGCGTACGTGCACAGCCAAGTTCTTGATTAAGGGGGAGGCTTTTATTAAATACTCGATTGGCAAGGTTGCAGAGCTAACCGGTCTATCTATTCATACCTTACGCTATTATGAAAAGGAGGGGATTCTCCCCCCTATTAAACGAGACGAATTCGGCACAAGAGTCTTTGACGAGGATGACATGCAGTGGATTGAGTTCACCTGCTGTCTCCGAGACACTGGCATGAACATTGAAGAAATGAAGACTTTTGCACAATTAACCCTCCAAGGTGATGAAACTATCCCAAAACGTGTCGACCTCCTGAGTCGGCAACAGGAGCGGATTTTGAACCAAGTTAATCAATTAATTGCATATTTATCTATGATTGAACACAAGCTTGAAAAGTATAGTGAGAAGTTCTGAAGGAAGTGTTCAATCATTTTGAAGGAAACAATAAACCTGACCGGACAAAGGATAGATGGTAATACCCCTGTCAAGTAGACAGATGAAAAAAGCTAAGCAGCCAGCGCGTGCCGATACTCTATCGGCGCGCGCTGTTTGAGTCTTGCCTGAAAACGTTGGTAGTTATAGAAATAAATATAATCCTCGACGGCTTGATGAATCTCTCTTTCTGACTTACACTGGTGAAGGTTTAACTTCTCTGTCTTGAGATGCGAAAAAAAAAGGATTCGATGCAGTCACTTTTCTGCATTTTTAATGACACAATTTTAGCAACATAAAATAAAAAAAGCCCGATAAATCAGGCTTTTTAGCTTTATTAAATGTATCCACTTTTGTGTCATTAGACAATACCAGATAGTTTACTCTGTTTCATTCTTTTTTTCATATTCTAAAAGGTATTGGCTCTCTTCTTGCAGCTGCTTCATTGCAGTATCAAGATCCTTCTCCCCTTCAATGATCGAACGAATAGCCTCGTCACCCAGTTCATACATTTTTGTACCAAAGTGTAATGGGATAAACGGATAAACCATATCAATAGGTCTTAATTTATAGAATGCTTCTAAATTATGTAATTTGTCCATTTCTTTAACTACATCTTCATTGGCTATTAATTGATCATTTATTCCGGATCTTAGCATCGTATGTGCAAAGTCTTTACTGCAAATAAACTCAAGAAATTTAAATGCCGCTTCGGAATGGTTTGATTTTGAATAAATTCCAAACATATTATTTACATGAATGGATGCACTTTGATCAGGTGTTGACGGGTCAACTGGGATCGTCACCAAATCCCAATCGAAGCTTGCCTTTGAAAAAAAAGTCATAGCATTGGAATAATCGGTGGTCATAGCAGCATTGCCGAGAAAAAATAAATTATCCGCGTATGGCTCCCCTTGTGATTTTTCACCTATTGCAAGAGAGCCTTGTTGTACGGAAGATGAAATTATCTCTATAATCCTCTTCCATCTATCAGAATATAGAGTTATGTTTCCGGTACGATCTGTAAAAGTCATTTGACTACTTAAGGCAATATCAGTTGCTAAACTAAACAAATTAGTGCCATTGTAATAAAATCCATAGCTAGTTGTATTATTATAAGTCACATTTGAAAATTTAGATGCAAGTAAGAAAACGTCATCCCATGTCATCTGATCAGTTGGATATTCAATATTGAAATGATCAAACATATCTTTGTTATAATACAACGCTTGTCCAGTAAATGTTGGGGAAATCACATATAAACTCCCCTCGCCTTGTTTCCGTAAATAACTCATTATGTTCTCACTTATTTCATTTAGGCTGCTGTCCTTATCAATAAACGGATCCAAGTCAAGCAACAACCCTTCATTTATGGAATTTTGAATATTGTTCACCAATATAATATCAGGCATTTCAGACTCAACTAGATTATTAAACTCTTCATTTGTTAAGCCATCTTTGTAATATTGATCAAGTGGAATGACATCGATTTGATACTCCGGAAATTTTGTTAGAAATACGTTTCCGTATTTTCTAAAAAACTCATCTGAATTATCATACATTATCTTTAAACTCACAGAAGCATTTTGCGGATGATTAGAGCAAGATAAAAGCAAGATGCAAGCAAGTGACAAAATTACCGCTATAAATAAACTCTTCTTCCTCATTTGATTCCCCCTGCTGAGAATGTTACTTTTTTTCTGTTACTATTAACATTTCACAATGGTAAAGATAAGGCCGCCCCCTACCCAGGGGAGCGGCGAGAACGAGTTGGCCAAGTTCTGGCTCAGTCCTAAACGAGCTGAAAAATCGCGGCGTCCAGAACGTTACCTTCGCTAAGCTAATACTTCACGAGAATTTACACAAAACTCTGGACAGACTCTCGGAAAAGGATAATATTTAATTTTAGCATTTACATTTTTCAAGAGTTGAATCCATATATATAAATCATTATCTTTAACATAATCATTTATTATTATATTTATCTTTTTCTCTTTGCAAAGTGTTGTTACTTTCTTTTTAATCTCCCCAATCCTATCTTCCTGAGTTATATTAATAATAACGCTTTCCTTTAAATCATTCCTCTCAATGTCCTTATAGCGGGTGCCAATACTTCTAAATAATTCGTATACTTTTTCATTGGAAAGTCTCAAAAAAGAAGGATGCTTTTTGATAAAAATGTTCGTATTATACTTGATATCCTCCTCATATTTAGCATTTATCACATCCGTCTGCTCTACTCCATGAAATTGATGAATAACATAATCTTTGGGATTAATGGCAATCCTCATCCCCTGACAATACATACGGTATACAAACTCAATATCTTCAATGCCCCATTTAATAAGCTCTTCATCGAATCCTGTTGTTTTATCAATCCATTTTTTCGGAACTGCCAGATTGCAGGTTAGAGCATACAAAAATGGCGCAGTCATTCCTCCGGCATTGTATGATAACTCTTCAAATATATCATATCTGAAATCCATTCCTATTCTTAAATTCTTTAAACAACTTTCATCATAAATAGACTTGTCATCGACCATAGAGTCGTCTATATTCTCGTTAATAAGTAATCTTATACCTGCTACAGCTATTTCATCACTGAACTGATAGAATTTGTCCAAATTCAATAGATACTCAGGTCTTACAATGATATCCGCATCGATAAATACAATGATATTTCCTTTTGCCGCTTTCATGCCTTCATTTCTGGCCTTCGATCTTGAGGAGTCATGTTCTCTTTGTAAATAGATATACTTTATCTCATATTTAACATTTATCTTCTGAATATATCTATCTGTACCATCGTTTGAACCATCATCCACTACTATTACTTCATATCCTATATTTTTATTGGTAATAAGATAGTCTAATGACTTCAGCGTATTTCTCAATAATTTTTTGCTATTATATGACGGAATCACAAAGCTATATTTATTCAACTCGTTCACCCCATTTTTATAAAATGATCCGGATTTACCTTTACCTTTTTATTGCCAAGCTGCTTTTCAAGTAATTCATAAAGCTTCGTTATTATCGGAATCTCTTTGATTTTTAGGTTTGTTATATCACTTATAAGCTCTCTTGTTACTGCATTAACTTTAGCAATGTCGGATCCCGCATTATACTCAATAGATAACCATTTGATTCGTACTTTATTGATGTCCTCAACTAGCTCATGTAATTTCTGATTTTCATTTTTAACCTCCTCACTTAATCCATAAATATCATCCAGATAACGAATTCGATTATATAATCCTTGTTTGTGCTCATGGATTAAGTGAATTGCACGGTAATCAATTGTGGATCGTCCTGTTTTTTCTTTCTCTTTTAACCTTTCGATTACTACATCGTAAGTGCTAATTCCTAATTCAGTTTTATCCTCACTGTAGCCAAATGTATAAAGCCTGTACGAGTCTTCAACCGAATGTACATAATCATGTAAGTCCGTGAGGAATTTCCTGTTATTAAATACAAACTTTTTATCTGGTGTTTTGGGTCTTACCAACTGCACAGCCGACCATTCGCACCACGGGGCACTCGTCTTATAGTATTTCTTCCCACTAGTAAATGCACGCTGCATTTCATCATAATCAAATTCCAGATACGAGAATATTCCTGAATCATCAAAACCGATTCCCTGAAGAGTCCTCTTATTATCATCATATCCATAGATTAATGACGCATGAATAAAATGATCCCGCTGATATGCATTTTTGTTTTTCAATTCCATCTCATCAACGTTTGCAATTAGATAATATCCAAGACGTAGTTTATTCTTTATAAAATCTACAAAATCCTCATTCTCCCTAAACATGTGGTATCCAAGGCAAATAACCTCAGATACATCCATGTATGAGTCTCTTGGCTCTATATAGTTTAATTCGGTGTGGCCATGTTCATCATCTTGGGAAAAAATCTGAATATAATTGGAATAATACCATCCCTTATAATTGTCATACGCAAGAATAATGCATAACGGCAGGCTTCTGTGCAGATAAACCTTTACTTCCTCCTGCAGCACGACCGGAAGATCTAATTGGTCTTCATACCGAACAGAAGCTATATCCATGTTGACTATTTCTTCAAATGTCTGCTTATTTTCTACTCCTCCATTTAATACATTTTGTTCGCGAACGGACCCGTCAATCTCCTCAATAAATTCTGCCAGTTCGGAAATACTGGTATTATTCAATATCTCTCTTACCCTTGCGTTATATCCGTATTCCTTAAGTTTTGAGACAATCCTTATTGCTTTAATTGAATCTCCACCCAGTTCAAAGAAAGTATCGTTTGTACTGACTTTATCATGATTAAGTATGTCTCTATATACTTTACAAATTACAGCTTCTTTATCATTTTTAGGTTCCATATACTCTTTAGTTCCTGGGTTCTTAACGATCTCAACCATGCTTAGCCTACGTTTATCTACCTTCCCATTTGTAGTAACCGGTATTGCATCAACTTGTCCCATATATGCTGGAACCATATACTGTGGAAGCTGGTTCATTAATTTGCTTCTTATATCCCTTATATCAAGTGTTTCATCGGATGTAAGATAAGCGTATATTACTTTGTCACCGCTTGCATCTGTCCTTGCAATGACTGCTGCATCCCTTATGCAATCTATCTCCTGTAATACGTTTTCAATCTCACCAAGTTCAACTCGGAAGCCCCGGATTTTCACCTGCTGGTCGATCCGGCCCAAGTATTCGATGTTGCCGTCCGGCAGCCATCTCGCAAAATCTCCCGTACGGTACATACGCTCACCGGGCTCATACGGATTAGAAATAAATTTCTCCGCCGTCAGCTCAGGGCGGTTCAGATAGCCTCGCGCTACGCCTGCCCCTCCTACATACAGTTCACCCGGGACGCCAACCGGGGCAATCTTGCCTTGGGCATTCAGCACATAGGCCTGCAAAGTCGGTATCGGTTTTCCGATGTTACTCCGACTACCTTCCAAATCCATCGCTGTCAATTCTTTATACGTTACATGCACAGTCGTTTCTGTAATCCCGTACATGTTGATCAATTGCACTTCCGGATGCAATGCACGAAATGCTTGCAGTTTCACTGGTACAAGCGCTTCTCCCCCGAATATTACCTTCCGTACTCGCAGGTTGCGCTTTTCTTGCCGCAGGGCTTCCTTCACCAGATGGTAAAATGCCGTCGGCGTTTGGTTCAAAATCGTAACTCGTTCTCGCTCGATCAGCTGCAAAAATTCAACAGGATTCCTCGCTGTCCAGCTCGGAACGATCACCAGCTTGCCACCGAATAATAGCGCACCGTACATTTCCCATACTGAAAAGTCGAAACAAAACGAATGGAAAAGGGTCCATACATCCTCTTGCCCGAAATCGAACAATGAACGGTCGTTGAATAACAGCCGTACTACATTACGCTGCTCGATCATGACCCCTTTAGGCTGTCCGGTTGTCCCTGATGTATAGATGATATACATCAAATCCTGTGGGGTATTGACATGCTCCGGGTTTGTAGCCTCTCCTGAATAGACCTCCTTATCCATTAGGTCTATAACCGGAATATCCCCTTTGATCGGCAGTTCCGCCCTTCCCAGCAGGACTGCTTTCGGCCCGCAGTCTTCCAGCATATACTGGATACGCTTCTCCGGATAGCTAGGGTCTACCGGCACGTAGGCACCGCCTGCCTTGAGAATTCCAAAAATGCCGATAATCATCTCCATGCTTCTTTGGGACAGGATCGCAACCCTGTCATCTGCTCTGACCCCAAGCTCCCGCAGTTTGTATGCCAACTGATTTGCTTTTTCATTCAGCATCGCATAACTCATTGTTTCGTCTTCAAATACGACCGCGATATGGTACGGCGTCTTCTGAACCTGTTCTTCAAACAGCTCTACGACTGTTTTTTCCCTTGGGTATTCCGCAGCCGTGTCATTGAAGGCCTCAATGATCAATCTCTGTTCTTCTTCGTCTACCACACTCAGTTCACTGATCTTCTGCTCAGGATTTGCCGTTAGTTCATCCACCAGATGGCTAAAGTGTTTCATCATCCGTTTTACACTTTCCAGCTCGAACAGATCGGTACAGTATTCCCAATTCATGGCATAGCCGTCTTCCGTTTCACCTATGCTTAAGGTGAGATCGAATTTTGCGACGGTATGTTCGCTATCTATGCTCGTCATTTGTAAGCCGTTCATTTCCAGATTCGCCTGTTCGTTGTTATGCAGAACAAACATCACATCAAAAAGCGGGTTTCTGGATAAATCCCGTCGCACCTCTACGGATTCCACCAGTTCCTCAAACGGATATTCCTGGTTCTCGTAGGCTTTCAGGGCACTTTCCTTGATTTCCTTCAGGAAATCCAGAACCTTTTTGTCCCCTTTTGGGTATCCTCGCATAGCCAGTGTATTGACAAACATGCCCACCATCTGCTCTGTATCTTTATGCGTTCTTCCTGAAATGGGACTGCCGATGACTATATCTTCCTGTCGGCTGTATTTGCCAAGCAACACCATCAGCGCGGAAAGCAACACCATATAAGCGGTTGCCCCCGTCTTCCGGCAAAGCTCGTCCACCGCTGTCTTCTGTTTCGCCGTCAACATCCCGTTGATGCTGTGGCCTTTAAAGCTCTGCGTCTGCGGCCTTACGAAATCCAGCTGCAGATCCAGCACCGGCGCTGGTTCTTTAAATACACCCTGCCAGTACTTTTTCTGTTCCGACAGGTCTCTTGTTCGCATCCATTCGCTGTAATCCTTGTATTGGACACTCAGCGGTTGTAACTGCTCATCATTGTATAGCTTGGACAATTCGTTTGTTAGAATATCCACTGACATACCATCGGAAATGATATGGTGCATATCTAGCAGCAGGACCGTTTTGTCCTCCCCTAGTTTTACGGCTTTCATCCGCATCAGCGGCGCCTTGCCAAGGTCAAATGGATGCACAAAATCATGCAGCAGGGCTTCTTGTTCTGCAACTGTAATCCGTTCTTCATACTCCAATTCGAGTTGAACTTCTTGTGCGATCTTCTGTACGGTTTCTCCACCCTGCATATGGTAACTGGTGCGCAGAGCTTCATGGCGTATGGTCAATTGCTCCAGTGCGCATTTCATGCGGCCCATATTTAAAGTCCCATAAAACTCTAACTCAGCCGGCATATTGTATGCTGTGCCTACATCGTCCATCTGGTGAATCAGATATAACCTCTTTTGTGCCGACGACATCGGATACACTTCTTTTTCTTCCGCCTTCGGAATCGGGATGTATGCTTCCTCTTTTGCTTGTTCTACTTCTATGGCGAGAAGCCGGGCAGTAGGAGCGGCAAAAATGGCCTTCAGCGGCAAACGTACTCCGGTCTTTACTTCAATTTGGTTGACAACCCGGGTTGCGCGCAGCGAATGCCCACCCAGCTCGAAAAAGTTGTCTTCAATCCCGACCAGGCTAACACTTAAGACTTCTGCAAAGGTACATGCAACAATTTCTTCGATTTCATTCCGTGGTGCAATATATTGCTGCCCGCTTGCTGCTTCCGGTTCCGGCAGGGCATGTTTATCAAGCTTCCCGTTTCGATTAAGCGGGATGCTTTCGATTTGCACAATATATGCAGGCACCATATATTCCGGCAGTTCTTTTCTAAGGCGGTCTTTGATGTCGCCTGTTCGTATTTGCTGATCCGATACGACATAGGCACAAATACTTTTGTCTCCGTTTTTCTCCTTGACCGCCACGGCTACATCTTTAACCGCAGGTTGTTTGCGCAGGACACTTTCGATTTCACCCAATTCAACTCGGAAGCCGCGGATTTTTACCTGTTCATCAATTCTTCCCATGTACTCGATATTTCCATCGGGAAGCCATCTTGCCAGGTCGCCCGAACGGTACATCCTGCCCTCTCCGAAGTGATTCTCGACAAACTTTTCTGCAGTCAGTTCCGGCCGGTTCAGGTATCCTCTGGCCAAGCCTGCACCTGCTATCCATAATTCGCCAGGCATCCCGATACCAAGCATCCGATTATCCGCATCGGTCACGTAAACTCTCGTATTCGCAATTGGTTTCCCGATCGTGAGCGAATCGCAGTTATCCAGACGGTCAACTAACGCCCATACTGTTGCTTCGGTCGGCCCGTACATGTTATATATCCGGGCTGGTGTGACCGCTTTAAGCCGGTCAAGCAAAGGTTGAGGCATCGCTTCTCCACCTATTAGAATATCTTTTACCTTTGCCAGATGTTTGTTCACACTAGGCGAGCTTAGCAGCATTTGCAACCTAGAAGGGGTCAACTGAATCACATCGATGGACGTGTCATCTAGCAGCGCCGCTAATTTGTCCGGGTTTGAATTTTGATCCTCAGTCGTGAGAATTACTTCCAAGCCCTTTGCAAGCGGCAATAGCGTCTCCAACACAAAAATATCGAAAGATATAGTCGTCATAGATAACACCGACCGACCCGGCTCGAAAGAGATGCGTTCTGGCATGCCTTCTATAAAATTAACCACGTTGCGATGTTCGATCATGACTCCTTTGGGCTTTCCGGTTGTTCCTGATGTATAGATGACATATATCAAATCCTGTGGCGTATTGACATGCACTGGGTTTGCAGCCTCGCCTGAATAGACCTCCTTATCATACAGGTCTATGACCGGAATATCCCCTTTGAACGGCAGTTCCGCCCTTCCCAGCAAGATTGCTTTCGGCCGGCAATCTTCCAGCATATACTGGATACGATTCTCTGGATAGCTAGGATCTACCGGCATGTAGGCGCCGCCTGCCTTTATAATCCCATAAATGCCGATAATCATCTCCATGCTTCTTTGGGCCAGGATCGCAACCCTGTCATCTGCTCTGACACCAAGCTCACGCAGTTTGTATGCCAACTGATTTGCTTTTTCATTCAGCATCGCATAACTCATTGTTTCGTCTGCAAATACGACCGCGATATGATCCGGCGTCTTCTGAACCTGTTCTTCAAACAGCTCTACGACTGTTTTTTCCCTTGGGTATTCCGCAGCCGTGTCATTGAAGGTCTCAATGATCAGCCTCTGTTCTTCTTCGTCTATCACACTCAGTTCGCTGATCTTCCGCTCAGGATTTTCCGTCAGTTCGTCCACCAGGTGGCTGAAGTGTTTCATCATCCGTTTTACACTTTCCAGCTCGAACAGATCAGTACAGTATTCCCAGGTCATGGCATAGCCGTCTTCCATTTCACCTATGCTTAAAGTGAGGTCGAACTTTGCGACGGTATGTTCGCTGCCTATGCTTGTCATTTGTAAGCCGTTCATTTCGAGGTTCGCCTGTTCGTTGTTTTGCAGGACAAACATCACATCAAAAAGCGGGTTTCTGGATAAATCCCGTCGCACTTCTACAGATTCCACCAGTTCCTCAAACGGATATTCCTGGTTCTCGTAGGCTTTCAAGGCACTTTCCTTGATTTCCTTCAAGAAATCCAGAGCCTTTTTGTCCCCTTTCGGGCATGCTCGCATAGCCAGTGTATTGACAAACATGCCCACCATCTGCTCCGTATCTTTATGCGTTCTTCCCGAGATAGGACTGCCAATGACTATATCTTCCTGTCGGCTGTATTTGCCAAGCAGCACCATCATTGTGGAAAGCAATACCATATAAGCAGTTGCCCCCGTCTTTCGGCACAGCTCGTCCACCGCTTTCTTCTGTTTGGCCGTCAATACCCCGTTGATGCTGTGGCCTTTAAAACTTTGCGTCTGCGGCCTTACGAAATCCAGCTGAAGGTCCAGTACTGGCGCCGGTTCTTTAAATACATCCAGCCAATATTTTTTCTGTTCCGACAGGTCTCTTGCTCGCATCCATTCACTGTAATCCTTGTATTGGACACTCAGTGGCTGCAACTGCTCGCCATTGTACAGCCTGGACAATTCGTTTGTTAGAATATCCACTGACATACCATCGGAAATGATATGGTGCATATCTAGCAGCAGGACCGTTTTGTCCTCCCCTATTTTTACGGCTTTTATCCGTATCAAAGGCGCCTTTCCAAGGTCAAATGGATGTACAAAATCATGCAGCAGGTTTTCTTCTTGTTCTGCACCTGCAATCCGTTCTTCATACTCCAATTCGAGTTGAACTTCTTGTGCGATCTTCTGGACGGGTTCTCCATCCTGCATATGGAAACTGGTGCGCAGCG